>NZ_LFIO01000383.1 GCF_001187535.1 Rhizobium ecuadorense | reverse complement strand
CCCGAAGATAGCGCCGCCAGCTCGCATGCGGCGAAGCGCTCGCCATCCCGTCCAGCAGACGTACAAGAATCTCACCCTTACCGATGCGTTCATCGGAGGGTCTGGCCATGGACGTGGCGATTCGGCTCGCGCGCCGCAGCCCCGCTTGAAAGAGCAGCGGCTTCAGGCGGTTGGTTATCGCGGAGGTGCGATAGGTGGGGTAGCCGCCGAAATATTCATCGGCACCGTCCCCGGAAAGCGCGACCGTCGCATACC
>NZ_LFIO01001589.1 GCF_001187535.1 Rhizobium ecuadorense | reverse complement strand
ATTGTATGCTGCAAGGTTGTCCTTGCCCAAGGTTCCAGAAACGGTTTTCACCTCACCGGTTGTTACCGCCCCTATCGCTTGTTTTATCATGGACGTGCCCATGTTTTCGCCTGCCACGCCACCATTTGTGTAGAAATTGATATGCAGGTTGCCTGAAGTGTAGGTAGCATGCAGGTCACCTGAGGCGTAAGCCTTACTGCCTTTGCCAGTGACTTCGATTGTCTGGCCCCCGTCGGCATACGTCTTTGTTGATAC
>NZ_LFIO01000185.1 GCF_001187535.1 Rhizobium ecuadorense | reverse complement strand
GAGCCGGACTGACCGGCGAGGCCGTTCATCGTCAGCGACATCAACTGCGACATGAGTTTCTCGGCACTGTTGGTCGCGTCTTCGTCGAGCTGCTGGGTTGTGGTTGATTTTTTTGCCGAAATCGTATTACAGGATAGGGCGTCCTGGGATGCTGACGTCGAATTCTTGCTATAGGAATAGGAAGAAATTGATGTTGCGGCGGAAATGGTCGTCATAAGCGCTCCATCGCTAGAGGGTGGGGATGCAACGCATTAC
>NZ_LFIO01000707.1 GCF_001187535.1 Rhizobium ecuadorense | reverse complement strand
GACGTTAGCCAACCACTCCGGCGGGCCCGAAACGACGCCGGCTCAATCGTAGGGGGAATAACATTGCCTACGCGGTCCCCGAGAGGGCTGAAAGCTATTGTCATAGGCTGAATAAGACCGGTACCGGCGCGCGCACCAAGCATAATGTCTCCCGTCATATTGATTCGAATATTCCTCCGATGGCGCAAGAGCCTCGGGCGGTGGCGGCATGATAACGGGTGGTGGCCCCGGAGGGCCGGGAAGCAAGGGGATGGG
>NZ_LFIO01000499.1 GCF_001187535.1 Rhizobium ecuadorense | reverse complement strand
ATGACGGGACGGCAACGCCAGGATCACAAAAGGCCAAATCAGGTAGAATTGCTCTTCGACTGCAAGTGTCCAAAGGTGCCCTAGCGCCCAAGGCTCGGACCCGTGCGTTGCATACCAGATGTTGGAGAGGAACAATGCATGCCACGGCAACGACTCCTGCATCATCGGGAGACGTAACGGGCCTGCTGCCAGCCAACAAAATCCCAGCGTCAGGAAGTAGGGTGGCCAAATTCTCGCTGCTCTTCGCGCGAAGAA
>NZ_LFIO01000873.1 GCF_001187535.1 Rhizobium ecuadorense | reverse complement strand
GGTGGCAGTGGCGACGTAAACGCAGAATCCAACGGCTACCCCAGCAAAAACCCCAGCAGCCAAGCTCGTCCTCTTGGTGATAGCGATTGCGGCAGCAAGTGGTCCAAGCAGCAAACAGAGCGCTTGCACAACACCTAACGCTCCATAGTTCATATTGTGAACTGACTGCTGGACAACATAAATCCAGACGAATATGCCGCAGAAGACGATTAAGCCTGCACAGGCTCCCAAAATCCAGCCATGCCGTCTCCACAC
>NZ_LFIO01001665.1 GCF_001187535.1 Rhizobium ecuadorense | reverse complement strand
GACGCGCGGAGCCCGAGGAAAGTTGATCGTGAAGATAAGGACCCCATACCTCTTTGAACCTCAGCGTGAGTTTGTCATTGACGCCAACGGGACACTTTCCCGGGAAGGCAATGCCATCGGAACTTGTCGGATAGAGCGGTAGTTCGCCCAGCGCACGGTTCAAACATCTTCATCGGCACAGTGAGTTCAAAATCGGACGCGCGCTCGACGTTTTAGCGAAGTAGGCCTTCGCTCCCGAACTCGTCCCAACCGCTC
>NZ_LFIO01000182.1 GCF_001187535.1 Rhizobium ecuadorense | reverse complement strand
GCGGCGGCAAAGTGCCTCAGAGGTTCGGTGATGAGCCGGCTGCTGAAATATGCGAGCAGCACCAATGGGATGACGATTTTTAAAAATCCGCTCGCCGCGGCTGGAACAAACCACACATAGCTGGGAAAAACTGGCAGTTGAAAGACAAGGGCGCGCTTGTCATCAATTCCGACAGTCAGGACATCAGGGTGTGATTGACCGATGACGAAGCGATGAAATGCCGCGAAAATATTGTCGGCGAGCATTGTGTTGATA
>NZ_LFIO01000759.1 GCF_001187535.1 Rhizobium ecuadorense | reverse complement strand
TTATGCCTCGCTGCCGAACATCATGAAGGCGAAGAAGAAGCCGCTCGACAAGAAGGCACCTGCCGATTTCGGTGTCTCCACCACGCCGCGGCTGAAGGTGCTGAAGACCGAGGAGCCGTCGGGCCGCAAGGCCGGCGTCAAGGTCAAGTCGGTCGCCGAACTGGTCGACAAGCTGAAGAACGAAGCCGGCGTGCTTTAAGGCAGGAAAGAGAGAACACCATCATGACCATTCTTCTTCTGGCCGACCACGACAATG
>NZ_LFIO01000501.1 GCF_001187535.1 Rhizobium ecuadorense | reverse complement strand
TGCACGACCCGCCCGCTGATCGGCGGAAGCCCGCGACACGCGCACCGTCTCCAGCCGCGTGATTCCGGTCGACGCCTCGAACACCGGCAGACGCTGCAAGCCGCTGTCGATCACGATCCTGACGCCGTCAATGGTGATCGATGTTTCGGCGATAGACGTTGCAAGCACGATCTTGCGTGTCCCCTGGGATGCCGGCCGGATCGCCGCATCCTGCTCCTTCTGGCTGAGATTGCCGTAGAGCGGCGCAATCAGCGTC
>NZ_LFIO01001090.1 GCF_001187535.1 Rhizobium ecuadorense | reverse complement strand
GCACGCGCAGTTTCTTACCCGTTGCGAGTTGGTCGTGAACGAAGTCCATCGCCCACGTTCCGATCACCGCCGCTTCAAGTTCACAGCCGACAATGTTGCCATGCTGCTTAACCGTGACGTTCACAACCGTTTTCAATCCTCGAGCCGACAGGGCCTACACGGATCACGACCTTGGCGCCCGCCATAATCGAGCGTAAGGGCCATCAGTTCTCACTAGGTCAGCGTGCTTTCCCTCCTCAATGACCCGCCCCTTGTCCAGGACCACAATATTGTCCGCCCCACGAACGGTGCTCAACCGATGAGTGATGACTATGATGGTCTTCCCAGCGCGAGACAGATCCTCAACAACCCGCAGCACAAATTCTTCGGCTGCCGAGTCCAGAGAGGAGGTCGCTTCGTCAAGGATTAGAACGTCGGGATCCCGGTACAGGGCCCGAGCCAATGCGAGGCGCTGCTTCTCACCTCCGGAGAGGCGAACCCCGTTCTCGCCCAGATGGGCCTGGAACCGCCCGGGCCAGCGCTCGATGCACTCCCGCAGTCCTATTCGATCACAGATGCGTACGATCTTATCGAACTCCGGTTCGAACTCGCCCAGGGCGATGTTCTCGATCACGGAACCGGAGAAGACGTCTATCGATTGCGGTACTGCAGCCATGACCTTGTGCAGTGATGCGCTCGAGAAATCCTGGAGGGCATATTGGCCGATCCGAATGCATCCATCCTCAAGCTGGTAGACATTCTGCAGCAGAGCCGCAAGGGTGCTTTTGCCCGAGCCGCTCTCACCCACGACGGCCGTCAACTCTCCTTGGCGAAAGGAGACGCTTAGATCGCTGAAAACCTCCGCCTGCGCGCCATAGCGGAATGTGACGTTCTCCAGGCGAATATCTCCGAGATCGGTCTTCGTAGCATCGATGCCGCTGCTGCTTGCCGACTCCAGTTCAAAGATCTCGAAAAGTCTATCCGCCGCGATAAACGCGTCTTGAACGATCCGGTTGGTCTGGATCAGGCGGGCGACCGGCCGGGTGATATAGCCAAGCAACGTATAGCAGGACAGCAATTCGCCGGGCGTGACGGCCTGTTCGAGCGCAAGCGTGGTTCCAAACCACATCAGCACGATGGTGAACAGGACCGACAGCAACGTCGAGGCGTTGTCGCCGCAGATTGAGATCAGCCCGGAGCTGTAGACGGAATGCAGCATCTTTACGAAGCGGGTCTCCATTTTGAAGTTTGCGAAGCTCTCGACGCCGGAAGTCTTAATGGTGGAGACAGCTCCGAGTGATTCTACCAGTTGCGCCTCGAGTTTGGCGTCATTTTCCATGATGACTCGTTGGAGATTTCGATTCATCCGATTGATGGCCCAATATACCAGGATGTACATTGGAATGGCGAGCGCCACGATCAAAGCAATATTCCAGGAATAGATGAACATCATTCCGAACGAGAACAGTATCATTAAAATGTCAACAAACATGTTTATCGAAACGTCGTTCAGGAAGCTCCTGATTTTCACAGCGTCGTTCATGCGCGACACGATTTCTCCCATGCGCATGCTATCGAAGAACTTCTGGGGCAGGGCCAGGATGTGATTGTAATAGCCGAGGATCAAGCATACGTCGATCTTCTGCCCCGTCTGCAGGACGAGTCGGCCTCTTAGGAGGTTGATCAGGATCTGTATCGCTAGGATCAGCAGCATTGCGATGCTCATCAAGTTGAGCAGGTTGCGGTTTCCCGCTGGGATCACGTGATCAACGATCTTCTGAACGTAGATCGCCGTCGAGAGACTGAGGACGGTCGTCACAAGAGCGCCGACGAGAGCCTGCGCCATCACCGTGCGGTGTGGCGCGAGTAGGCGGGCGAATCGGGCGAGGGGCGACGTGGTCTCGTCTCGACGATTGAATGTGTCTGCCGGAACCAGCAAAACCAGAACGCCGGTCCATTGCTCCATGAATTCCTGATGCGGCACTTTGCAGATTTCGCCCAAGGCAGGGTCCATGACGATGACCCACTTGGCGTCGATCGCATGGACCACTACGAAATGGTGCAGGTCCTCCTTGACGACGTGCGCGATAGCGGGCTTGGGGATCTTGTACAGGCTGTCGAAGCCACCTTTGACGCCTTTCGCGATGAAGCCCAGCTTCTGCGCCGCTTCCGTGAGCCCCAGCACACTCGTACCGGAGCGGTCGGTCGACGCATACTGGCGGATGCGCGCCAATGGCAACTTGTAGCCATAGAAGGCTGCGACAGATGCGAGGCTGGCGGCGCCGCAATCCGTGATGTCACGCTGTTTGAACTTAATGGCCTTACTCGACATGGAGGCTCGCTGGCTGTTGGGACAATATTAGCGCCCCGCCAGCATCGGGTTGAGCCAATCGTCTGCCTCGTCGTAGAGCAGTTGCAGGAGAGTGCGATTGGCCAACAGAAAGCGAGCCCGCACGGTCATGCCTTTCTTCAGGTGGCCGATGGCCCCGCTTTTCAGCGCGAGTTCGCTGCGAGAGAGCGCGCACTGGACCTTGAAGACCGGGTTCCCGTCATGCAGAGTGAAGTCCTGCGCCACCTCGACCACCCTTGCTTTGATGACACCCCATTGGTTGTAGTTAAAGGCATCCACTTGGAGCCGCACCGGCTGACCAGGCTGCACAAAGCCAATGTCGTTGGGGGAGACGTAGATTTCCGCCACCAGATCGTCGTTCGGCGAGATCCAACCAACGGTTTGCCCGCTCTGCACGTAGCTTCCGTGCGCGAGGCCGGAGAACTGCTCGAGAGCACCCGATACTGGGGCGCGGATGCGGTGCAGGTCCCGTTCGTGCTCGAGCTGATGCAAGGTGGCCGTGAGTTCCTTTAAGCGCAGGTTAGCATCAAGGAGCTTCTGGTTCCAATCAGCGGTTTTGCGTCGCACGAGGATCTCGCCTTGGACCTCGATATTTTGGAGAGCGAAAGCCTTCTCGTCAACGGTCTTCGCCGGCGCCGCAGCAGCCGAGACAAGTCGCTTTGCGCGGTCGAGTTCCGCCGCGGCGTTACTGCGCGCATTTTGGTTCTCGCGCAGCAAGTTGAGAAAATGCACCCTTTCAGCCGTCGCGGATTCGGTTTGGAGGGGGGGCGAGACGCTGAGCCTTGCGCCGGAAGAAATCAGCGTTTGGAAGTCATGGGCAAGATCGCTCTTGGCATGAATGTCGGCTAAAACCCCGCTGAGCTTTTCCTCGATTACATGATCGTCAAAGGCGATTATTTCCTTCCCCTTAGCAACGACATCGTTCTCAAAGGCAAGGACACGGGAGATGCGTCCGGAGACGGGCGCTATCAGGGGCGTCTTCTCCACGATCGGGCGAATAGTACCGACACTCTGCATGGAGACCGGTATGGTAACGAGTGGCAGTGAGCCAAATGCCGCGGCGACGAAGAGCAAGATCGCCCTATAAATGCTCAAGGATCGTCCTGATCGTCGCGCCAGTATGCTTTCTGCGGTGCAGCTGGCCGTTTCAGCAGAAAGGGGAACTGCTAGTCTGTAGTCACTAGGAGCCATCGAGAGCCAGCTCGCTTATCAACCAAACAAGTGTCCGTAACGTCGCAAAAACAAGTAAACCCAAAAATACCAACCTCCGGAGGTTTCAGCTGCTTCTTGAGGGGTTAATTCGGTTACACGATAGGCTGCCATGTTGTTCATCATTGGTGTCTCCGTTCAGAGCTGGATTGAGAAGATGCCAAGGCCCCCGTTGGGAGCTCCTAGCGGCGCGCAACAAAAAGGTTCAAGATTCGTGCCAATGCAGAAGGAGCGAAAAGCATCAGAAAACTGTTCTGTATGTTATTCAATGGCTGCCCTAGAGCGCCGAGACGTGCCAAACCGCACATCACGCTGTCGCAAGCACGACAAACCGAGTAGGGTTCTGAATGAACGTCCTGAACAGGATCGACAGCTCCAAAGTTCGGTGGCGACGGTACAGTTGAGACTCGGCGCTCAGTAAGCGCGCCCCCATCCGCGTAGCCCCCATCGAGTTTGCCGTCGATTTTTGTTGCTGCTGATTCACTCTGAAACCTGGTGAATTGTTAGTGGCCCTCCGCACGATAGTGGGCGCGGATGCGCCGCTTGGTGCCGCGGGCCTTGTCCCTATTGGCAGATGCTATGGCCGGATGTGTCAAGTAAAAGATCCACCGGATGCGAAAAGAAACACGAGACCTATTGGGCAATGCTTGGGCGGGTCCCGACGCTATGGCGATCTCAGACCTGCACTTGTTCCGGCCCAGGCTGTGGCCGACAGCGATCGTCTCGCGGGGCCGTTGCGACAGGAGGATAGCTGGCAAATCTCAAGCTCACCTCGACATCCGGTTACGCGAGCTTGGCCGCGCCAGCTCGGGCTGTTACGATTCCGGGCGGCTCGATTGCGAAGGCGACGTCCAGACGTGGATGCTGCGACTGGCTTCTGCGAAGCATTCAGTCATCTGCGTACAGGAGCGCCCTGCGATGAACGTCATCCTCGCAGAAGAGACTAGCTTTGGCCTGCGCATGATGGCCGATGCCACAGACACCCACACCTTGTGGGTGTTAATCCGTGTTCGACAGTGGCATGTCGAGAGCGAAGCCTACGACCGGGCGCTAGCCAGGGTGGTCGAGGCGCAGGCGGGGTTACCGATCCATGGGCACTCCGGCTTCGAGCGACGGCCTATTATTTGCCGCCACAGCGCAAGGCGACGCCCTGGTAAACGTGAAATACGGCAGGATGCTAGGCCTTCAGGCCTACAGCCAGGTCTCGGATCGATACGGGTCGATCCGTCTGTCGTCCTCGTCGATCAGACGCTTGAGCCATTCCAGCGCCGCGATGGCGGACCCGATGTGCTGCATTATTCCGGAATTCGAGCAGGCTCAGCAGCCTCGGCAACATGCGTGGATAATGAAATGCCGTAGGAGGAACGTGGCACCGCCTGGGCTCGCTGCTTAGGAACCGCCAGTCTTGTATTTGCGGACCAGAGCCGAAAGTATCGCCTGTTCGGCAATTTCGGCACCGCTCCGTCGAGGGCCTTGATCGCGGACCCGGCGATGCGAGCCAAAAGGCGCTCCTCGCTGGCCCCTTTTCAATTTCTTGGCGATCGAGGCGACGACCCTACGTTCCCATTCGCCACCATCTTGTGCACTTTGATCTGAACCCTTCAAACTGGACCAGTTTTGGTTAGAGTTTTCCGGTGCATTTTCCTGGCTGGGAAAGGGACCAGAAGACGATGAAAGCGTCGCAGTTTTCGGACGCTCAGAAGGCGTTCATTCTGAAGCAAGGTGATGAAGGCGTGTCGGTTGCTGAAATCTGCAGGAAGGCGGGGATCAGCCAGGCGACTTATTTCAACTGGAAGAAAAAATACGCGGGCATGCTGCCACCGGAGATGAAGAGGCTGAAACAGCTCGAGGACGAGAATTCGCGCCTGAAGAAGATCGTCGCGGATCTGACGCTGGACCGCGAGATGTTGCAGGATGTCATCCGCCGAAAGCTCTAAGGCCTGCTCGGAAGCGGGAGATGGTGAAAGGCATGTGCTGCGATTGGGCGATCTCGATCCGACGTGCTTGTGGAGCGTTGAACTTCGATCGATCAACTCACCACTATACCTCTCGCCGTGCTGATCAGGCCGGTCTGGAACGTCGTATTCGCGAGATCTGCGAGATCCGTGTGCGGTACGGCTATCGCCGCGTGCATGTGCTGTTGGAACGCGAGGGTTGGGGCACCAACATCAAGCGAACCTACCGCATTTACAGGGACTTGGGGCTACAGTTGCGGAACAAGACACCGAAGCGGGGGGTAAAAGCCAAGCTTCGCGAGGATCGGCACATGGCCGTCGGACCCAACGACGTCTGGGCGATGGACTTCGTTCACGACCAACTCGCAACGGGTAAGAAACTGCGCGTGC
>NZ_LFIO01001115.1 GCF_001187535.1 Rhizobium ecuadorense | reverse complement strand
GGAGCTTGCCGGCCCGAGCGAGATCACCTTCACCGTCTTCGACGAGATCGGCTATGCCGAAGCGGCTCCGGCTCAGTGAGCCGGCCGTACACTCATGTATGATCGCCCGGATATGTCCGGGTCGATCTTAGGGACGCTTGAATTCGCCAGCCGGTGCAAGATTTATGGTGAAAAATACAATAATAATGTGCACCATTGTGCAACCTGGGGGAACGACATGAGGAAACTTTTAATTGGACTTGCCGCCATCGTCGTG
>NZ_LFIO01000487.1 GCF_001187535.1 Rhizobium ecuadorense | reverse complement strand
GATTTTACGGTCGCATGAACGGGCTTAGAGATGCCGGGGTACCTTTGCCTTCAACAACTGCACGAGCGCGGGGTCCATGAAATCGTATTCGTCAGGAATATGAAGGCAGATCAACCGCGTGTCCTTGAGAGCTGACCGGTACTTGCTCTGGACTTTCGCACGGTTAGCCTTCTCCATCACAAAGACGATATCGGCCCATTCGACCAGCTCGTTCGATAACGGATTTTCGGCATCCTTATTCGTACCTGCCGAGGAG
>NZ_LFIO01000915.1 GCF_001187535.1 Rhizobium ecuadorense | reverse complement strand
ACACCCTTGTTGTCGCCGCCGGCACTATAGACGCCGATGATGCCGGGCTCCCGCAGAAGGGCCGCTTGCAGCAGTTCCATGGCATTGTGCTCATCATCAAGGTCGAACATGACCTCGATGAAACGATGTTCGTTTGAACCATTCTCCGAGAGATAGTTGGAGAAGCCGCGGATCCGCTCCTTGTGGTTCTCATAGGCGCCGCTGTGGCAGAGAGCGACGAACGAACCGGGGCGCTGCGCCAGCATGCCCGACATGT
>NZ_LFIO01001633.1 GCF_001187535.1 Rhizobium ecuadorense | reverse complement strand
GTGAGGGGACGTGCCCTCGCCACGATCCGGCTCACCTCCACGCATATTCCCCACCACGCATGACTCTGATACATCTCGCCGACGCCGTAATGCTTCGCGCTTAACCCAGAGACCAAGATCACGATGATGCAATCCAAGCTGGCATCCCTGACTCTGAAGGGTTTTCTCGCGTTCGGCCTGTTTCTGGGCGTGCTTCTTTCGAGTTTGGCCGCAGCCGCCCAGCAGGCGTCCCCCTCGCTGCCGCTGCTTTTCGATG
>NZ_LFIO01000274.1 GCF_001187535.1 Rhizobium ecuadorense | reverse complement strand
TGTCTGCATGGTCGCGGCAATGCCCTGGCGGAAGCTTTCCTCGCGTCCGCCCCAGTCGTAATCAACGGCGCCGGGAGGTGCAGCCTTCATAAAGAGGTCCTTGTAGACG
The DNA here is from genome assembly GCF_001187535.1 of Rhizobium ecuadorense. Lineage (GTDB taxonomy): Bacteria > Pseudomonadota > Alphaproteobacteria > Rhizobiales > Rhizobiaceae > Rhizobium > Rhizobium ecuadorense. The sequence goes on along the minus strand of NZ_LFIO01000274.1, from coordinate 147 downwards.
GTCAGGCTCTTGATATTGGCTTCGGAATTCAGCGCCGGCTTGCCATCCGAGCCGAGGATCGATCCGCCCATTTCGGTATTGTACTGCATCCAGTCCTGCGCGACCGCCGGGCCCTTCTGGCCGTTGGCGACGAAGCCGTAGGTCTTC
>NZ_LFIO01000263.1 GCF_001187535.1 Rhizobium ecuadorense | reverse complement strand
GTTCCAGTGAGGATTATCGGATGCGACAAGGAGCCCCGGATCGGTTTCGACGATGTCGATTTCCGCGTCAGCTACGGATCGGACGTCCTCCAGCACGAACATTATACCGAACTGTTCCGCGATTGGGTCGTTCCGGCCTGCTCGCCGGCGCTGATGCAGGATCGCGCACATACGGCGCGCGATCTTTTCAAACAACCCCTCCTCCATGTCGAGTGGGAACGACACTTCACCCCCTACCCCAGCTGGGCGGAGTTTG
>NZ_LFIO01000828.1 GCF_001187535.1 Rhizobium ecuadorense | reverse complement strand
ATCTTCAGTGACAGGTCCCCCGGCCTTGCCGGAAAGCGCCCCCTTCGTCACCCTTTGGAACATCTCCCGCAGCTTCGGATCCATATCCGGAAACCAGGTGGGGTCGGCATAGGTATAGGCATTCAAATGGTAGAGGCCGGCGTACCGCATCTCGTCATAGCCTTGCGCAATCGGCAGAGCATACTCCGCCTCGCCCAGATGCCACTTGCCCGTGAAGTAGGTGTGATATCCGCCGCGCTTCAACACGGATCCGAGC
>NZ_LFIO01000211.1 GCF_001187535.1 Rhizobium ecuadorense | reverse complement strand
CGGTAGATCTCCTCGATGACGCGTTCCAAAAGGGCCACCTCAGTCCGGCAGGGTCAGCATTCGCACGGGCCTCAGTTCGACGGCGCCGTAACGTGCCGAAGGGATCCGACCGGCAATTTCCCTAGCCTTCACCATATCCGGTGCCTCGATGACATAGAAGCCGGCCAAATGCTCCTTCGTCTCGACATAGGGGCCGTCGGTGGCCGACAGCGTGTTGTTCCGAACGCGCAGCACGGTCGCCGTCTCAGGCATCTCC
>NZ_LFIO01001118.1 GCF_001187535.1 Rhizobium ecuadorense | reverse complement strand
TTCCCAGCGCCTGCCCTCCAGCGCAGTTCGACGCGGGTACGTCGACGCTCTGCGGGGAACCATTAAACCGGGGAACTTCGTGAAGGCCGAGATTTCCAGCGTGGTTCTGCTTGAGCCCGAGAAAAAGACTTATGCTTACTGTGTGCGGGTGGTGCCCAAGCGCAGCTGGGGAGACTGGGCCTATCTCGGCGTCTCCTTCACGGATGGCAAAATATTAGGCGCGACGGCGAATGACGATCGCTGCCGCGACAAGCGGC
>NZ_LFIO01001189.1 GCF_001187535.1 Rhizobium ecuadorense | reverse complement strand
GCTTCGATCTTCTTGCCGGTCCGCCGGCACGTGTTCAGATTGTCTTGCTTGCGGATGGACAGTCGCTTCTGACGATCGTGATTCATCCAATCATCTCAGACGATCGCGAGAAGTCGATTCTTACCGGCTCCCTGACGCGAATTCTCGATGGCGGCATGAGCCGCGAGCTGCTGCGGCTGGGTGCCGAACTGAAACAACCGGAATGGTCGGCATTGGCGCTGATCAATGCGCCGGATATCGTCCGTAGGGTACACCAG
>NZ_LFIO01001529.1 GCF_001187535.1 Rhizobium ecuadorense | reverse complement strand
GCTGCAGACGGTGCGGGCCGACGCCGAGCGTCTGGATCACCTTGCCGATCGCGCCGTCGGCGACGAGCTTGCCGGCCTTGACGGCGGAGCGCACGCAGTGGCGCTCGGAAAAGCAGATCGAGAAGATCTTACCGGTCTCGGCAACGATGCGCCTGACCTCCTCAAGCTGGGCGAAGGTCGTCACGCCGGGCTTGTCGGTCATCACGTCCTTGCCTGCTTTCATCGCCCGGATGGCAAGCCCGGCGCGGTCACGCGGGATCGCGGCAATGCAGATCACATCGATCGACGGATCGTCGAACAGCTTTTCCCGGTCGATCTGCGGCACGGCGGGATAAGTTTTTTCAAAGGCTTCGCGCAAGGCCGGCACCGAGGTCTGCGGGCAATAGCCGACGAACTCGCCGCCCGAGGCAAGCAATCCCTTCACGTGATCGAACGTATGCCCATGGTCGATTCCGACGACGGCAAATCTCAACATCGCTGCAATATCCTCCCGGGATTTTTGTGCGGCCGGCCGACGCCGGCATCCTCCATGTCGGCCAAAACAGATAACGAAAGCCGGCGCCTGTCAAGCCAAGATCCGGGATGGAATCGCGCATGGGGAGAATTAAATATATGAAATGTAACGATTATTTTGTATCTAAATAGTTATTTCGTGGACGTTCTGCGATTGGAATTTCCCCAGAAGGCGGCCGTTCGATCCGATCCGGCGAAAGTCTTTTTCCCCAGCCTATCTTGCCCGACCTCGATGAATGTGATCGATTTCGGCGGCCGCCGGGCTGGAGGGCGGCAACGACCCCGAAAATTCCAAAGAGCGCTCCCGGCTCGCTGTGACGGAAGATCACCATGTCTCATCCCCTTCTCGATGCCGCCGCTTCGGGCGGTCTTTTTGTCGGCCGCGTCTGGTCCCCCGAAGTTGGCGGGCCAAGCGTCGTCGTGCTTCGGGAGGGTGCGCTGGTCGACATCACGTCGCGCGAGACGCCGACGCTGAGCGCCCTGCTCGAGAAGGAGGATGCCGCGGGCTTTGTCCGCACTGCAGGCGGCAAGGCGATCGGCTCGCTGGAGGAGATCGCCGCCAACAGCAAGGGAATGCCGGATGGAGCGCGTCCCCGTCTGCTGGCACCCGCCGACCTGCAGGCGGTTAAGGCTTGCGGCGTCACCTTCGCCCAGTCGATGATCGAGCGCGTCATCGAGGAAAAGGCCGCCGGCAGTCCTGAGCGCGCCGCCTCGATCCGCGAGCGCGTCAGCACGCTGATTGGCGGCAGTCTCACCAATCTGAAGGCCGGCTCGCCGGAGGCGGCCACGGTCAAGCAGGCGCTGATCGACGAAGGCATATGGTCGCAATATCTCGAAGTCGGCATCGGGCCCGATGCCGAGGTCTTCACCAAGGCGCCGGTGCTGTCCTCGGTCGGCTGGGGTGCGGATGTCGGCCTGCATCCGATCTCGACCTGGAACAATCCCGAGCCGGAAATCGTGCTCGCCGTCAACAGCCGCGGTGAAATCAAGGGTGCGACGCTCGGCAACGACGTCAATCTGCGCGATGTCGAGGGCCGCTCGGCGCTATTGCTCGGCAAGGCCAAGGACAACAACGCCTCCTGCTCGATCGGTCCGTTCATCCGCCTGTTCGATGCCGGGTACGGCCTGGACGACGTTCGCAAGGCCGAACTCGACCTGAAGGTCACCGGCCGGGATGGCTTCGTGCTCAACGGCAAGAGCTCGATGTCGCAGATCAGCCGCGATCCGACCGATCTGGTCAGGCAGACGCTTGGCCCCCATCATCAATATCCCGACGGGTTCATGCTCTTTCTCGGCACGCTGTTTGCGCCGACCCAGGATCGCGACGCGCCGAAGCAGGGTTTCACCCACAAGATCGGCGACGTCGTCGAGATTTCCTCGGCGGGGCTCGGCGCGCTCGTCAATACCGTAAAGCTCTCCACCGAATGCCCGCCCTGGACCTTCGGCATTGCGGCGCTGATGCGCAACCTCGCAAAGCGCGGATTGCTGTAAGTTATTGAGCGCATAGCTTGTCGCGAAATGTACCGGCTTGGTGTCAGCCGCTCTGATCAACAGGTTTGCTATGACAAATAGCTCTTTACAAAGCGGTATCCACGAACGCTCAGATGAAGAAAAAGTGCGCTTTTGCGCTGCTAACAATGCCGACCTGTATCAGGCAATATTCCGTGCCCATGGATTGCCTGATCAGCGAACCAGTGCGTTTTGGTCAAGCGATGCAATCGCACCTCCATACTATTCCAACATGACGACCCTCGACCGGGATGCAACAGAGGAGCAGCTGATTGAAATCGATCGGCTAACAGATCGGCTGGGACGGCGACCTGGTATCAAAGACGGCTTTTCCAAGCTAGATCTCAACGACAACGAGTTCAGGTTGTTGTTTTCCGCATCATGGATTTGGGCTGAACCTCATAAAAGTTCATCCAGTGCGCCTCAAGGTTGGGCACGCGTTCGCGAGGCGGCAGCGCTGGATCGCTGGGAACGTTCCTGGAAAGAGTCCGGTAGCCCGACCGATGCCAACGTCTTTACACCTGCCCTGCTTTCCGATTCCAATATGCACATCTACGGTCGATTGGCCGGCGACGGCTTTGATGCGGGATTCATCGCAAATCGATCGCCGAAGGTTGTAGGCATCTCCAATATTTTTAGTTTGGCTGGTACGCCGCAGGCCTTCCGGGATGCAATTTCATTGGCCACTTTCGCCTTTTCAGCCAATTTGCCCCTTGTCGGATATGATCGCGGTGAAGCGCTAGACGAAATGAAAAAACTGGGTTTCAAGCCCGTCGGCCAATTGCGGATCTGGCTATCTGAAGAGGGCGCATAAACGCCTCCCCCTATCTTCTCCATTGGCGTTGTTTAGCGGGAAAACAACCCTACGCCCTCTTACTGATTGCGGCGTCTGCCCTGTAGCAGGTCAAGGACGGAGTGTGCCGCCTCGAGGACGTTGGTGCCCGGACCGAACACGGCAGCAACGCCGTGTTCGTGCAGGAACTCATAATCCTGCCGCGGGATGACGCCGCCGCAGACGACGATGATATCGTCCCCGCCCTGCGCCCTCAGCCTGTCGATCAGCTGCGGCAGCAGCGTCCGGTGGCCTGCCGCTAAGGACGAGACGCCGACGACATTGACCTTTTCGCCGAGCGCCATCGCGACGGCCTCGTCAGGCGTCTGGAACAGCGGGCCGGCAAGCACGTCGAAGCCGATATCGCCGAAGGCCGAAGCGATCACTTTGGCGCCCCGGTCGTGCCCGTCCTGGCCGAGCTTGGCGACCATGATTTTCGGGCGGCGGCCCATCGTTTCCGTGACCTCCGTCATGCGCTCCTTGAGGACGGCAAGTTCCGGCTCGTCGTTATAGGCTTCGCCGTAGACGCCCGTGATGACCTCGGGCGTTGCGGCATGATCGCCGAAGGCAGCGCGCATGGCGTCCGATATTTCGCCGACGGTGGCGCGGGCCCGCGCCGCTTCGATCGCGGCTTCGAGCAGGTTGCCGCGGCCGCTGCGCGCGGTCTCCGCCAGGGCCGCCAGCGTCTCGCGCACGGTACTGCCATCGCGGCGGCGCTTGGTTTCCTCGATGCGTTTGATCTGCGCAATGCGCACCGCGCTGTTGTCGATCTCCAGAATGTCGATCGGCTGTTCGTTGTCGAGCCTGTAGCGGTTGACGCCGACGATGACCTCCTCGCCCTTGTCGACGGCAGCCTGGCGGCGCGCGGCGGCCTCCTCGATCAGCCGTTTCGGCAGGCCCTCGTTGACGGCCTTGGTCATGCCGCCGAGCGCTTCCACCTCCTCGATCAGCGCCCAGGCCTTGTCGGCGAGCTCTTTCGTCAGGCTCTCGACATAATAGGAGCCTGCCAAGGGATCGACCACCTTGGTGACGCCGGTTTCGTGGCTCAGGATCAACTGCGTGTTGCGGGCGATACGGGCGGAAAATTCCGTCGGCAGCGCGATCGCTTCGTCGAAGGAATTGGTGTGCAGCGACTGCGTGCCGCCGAGCACGGCCGACATCGCCTCGAAGGCGGTGCGGATGATGTTGTTATAGGGGTCCTGCTCCTGCAGCGAGACGCCGGAGGTCTGGCAATGGGTGCGCAGCATCAGCGAGGACGCTTTTTTCGGCTCGAACTCCTCCATGATCCGGGTCCAGAGCAGCCGCGCCGCGCGCAGTTTCGCCGCCTCCATGAAGAAGTTCATGCCGATCGCGAAAAAGAAGGAGAGCCTTCCGGCAAAATCATCGACATTGAGGCCCTTGGCGATCGCCGCCCTGACATATTCGCGGCCATCGGCCAGCGTGAAGGCGAGTTCCTGGACGAGCGTCGCGCCGGCCTCCTGCATATGATAGCCGGAGATCGAGATCGAATTGAATTTCGGCATCTCCCTTGCCGTATACTCGATGATGTCGGCAACGATCCGCATCGAAGGTTCCGGCGGATAGATATAGGTGTTGCGGACCATGAACTCCTTGAGGATGTCGTTCTGGATGGTGCCCGACAGATCAGCCTTCGACACGCCCTGCTCCTCGCCGGCGACGATGAAGGAAGCGAGGATCGGGATGACGGCGCCGTTCATGGTCATCGACACTGACATGTCGGCAAGCGGAATGCCGTCAAACAGGATCTTCATGTCCTCGACACTGTCGATCGCCACACCCGCCTTGCCGACATCGCCCTCCACGCGCGGATGATCGCTGTCATAACCGCGGTGAGTGGCGAGATCGAAGGCGACGGACAGGCCTTTCTGGCCAGCGGCCAAATTCTTCCGGTAAAAGGCGTTCGACGCTTCCGCCGTCGAGAAACCGGCATATTGACGGATCGTCCATGGCCGGCCGGCATACATCGTCGCGCGCGGGCCACGGGTGAAAGGTGAAAAACCGGGCAGCGAGCCGAGGTGTTCGGCGCCCTCAAGATCCTCTGCCGTATAGAGCGGCTTGACGGCGATACCCTCAGGCGTCTGCCAGGTCAGCGTCTCGGGCGATGCGCGCAATTCCTTTTGCGCAAGCTCCGTCCAATCCGGCAATGTCTTCTTCGTCATGCGGTTCCTCCGGCTTTTTCATCGGCAGCCTACCATTTCACAGGATCGCCGTGCGATACAAATCCTTGATTTTTATTCCCGGCTGAGGAGCCGCCTGATGAAGACAATGCAGATCTATGCCTTCGACATGAATTGCGTCGGGCACATCAACCACGGCCTATGGACGCATCCGCGTGACGAATCGATACGCTATACCGATCTCGATTACTGGACGGAGTTCGCCAGGACAGCCGAGCAAGGCAAGCTCGACGGCATCTTCCTCGCCGATATCGTCGGCGTCTATGACGTCTACATGGGCAGCCCTGCCCCGGTGATCGAGACGGCGGCGCAGATCCCCGTTAATGACCCGCTGATCCCGATTTCGGCGATGGCCCATGTGACGAAACATCTGGGTTTCGGCGTCACCGTCAACACCACCTACGAGCCGCCCTTCCTGCTGGCGCGGCGCATGTCGACGCTCGACCACCTGACCAAGGGGCGGATCGGCTGGAACATCGTCACCGGCTATCTCGACAGTGCCGCCCGCAGCATGGGCTTCGACAGGCTGCCGGAACATGATGCGCGGTACGAGGCAGCCGAGGAATATATCGAGATCCTATACAAGCTCTGGGAGGGCAGCTGGGACGACGATGCGGTTCAGCGGGACAAGGTGTCAGGCATCTATGCCGATCCCTCCAAAGTGCGGGCCGTCAGTCACGAGGGCAAATATTACCGGATGGAGGGCATCCACCTTTCCGAGCCCTCGCCCCAGCGCACGCCTCTGCTCTTCCAGGCCGGCGCTTCGGCCCGCGGCCAGGATTTTGCCGCCCGCCACGCCGAATGTGTGTTCATCGCCAGCCCCAATCCGGGGGCGGCCCGGCCGACCGTCGATGCGTTGCGGGTGAAGACGGAGGCATTCGGACGCGGCAGAGCCGCGTTGAAGATCCTGAACTTGATCAGCGTTGTCGTCGGGCGGACGGAGAGGCAAGCGCAGGACAGGCTGGAAGATTATCGCCGCCATGCGAGCGTCGAGGCTTCGCTTGCGCATTACTCCGCCTCCATCGGCATCGACCTGGCGAAATACCGGTTGGATGACGTCATCGACCAGAGCTCGACCAACGCCAATCAATCGGCGCTTGCCGCAGTCACCAAGCA
>NZ_LFIO01000930.1 GCF_001187535.1 Rhizobium ecuadorense | reverse complement strand
GTTGAAACCTATGTCGCAAGACACACCGGCGGCAAGGGTTTCGATCTGGTCTACGATACGGTCGGCGGTCAGGGGCTTGATACGGCATTTCGAGCCGTTAGCCGGTTCGGCCACGCCGTGAGCTGCCTTGGCTGGGGAAGCCATGCGCTGGCGCCGCTGTCCTTCAAGGCCGCCACCTATTCCGGCGTCTTCACGCTGCTGCCGCTTCTGACCGGCGAAGGACGCGCCCATCATGGTGAGATCATGCGGGAGATGAC
>NZ_LFIO01001700.1 GCF_001187535.1 Rhizobium ecuadorense | reverse complement strand
CCTTTATGACGACAAGGATGTTGCCGCAGCGCAACCCTTCATGCCGAACTGGAAACCCATCTTCCAGGACGCGGTGCCGCGTCCTTCGGCGACGGCCAAAGTCAAGTACAATGAAGTGTCCTCGAAGTTCTGGACTGCGGTCCACAATACACTGTCCGGCAGCGGCTCAGCTGCCGAGAACCTTGAGCTTCTCGAAGCCGACCTGACGACCCTCAAGGGCGACGCCTGGTGACTATCGGGACCGGCGGCTGTCAAGC
>NZ_LFIO01000584.1 GCF_001187535.1 Rhizobium ecuadorense | reverse complement strand
GACGACAGCCGGGAAGGGGCCATCACCCTCCGGGCGGGACAAATATCCCAGCAGGGGTGTGCCTTGCGGTTGAGAAATAATTTCTCCCTGTTCTCTAGCCTTGCTTATTCGAAACGGGCTGAGCTTTACGGGCGCGCTTTCGAAGTGAACCAGTTCGTCGGCATCAGCCGGGTTTCCAGCGAGCGTGACACCGAGAAAAGCGACAAGGCACAGAAAAAGTTTCGTGGTTTTCACTGAACTTCTCCGCTATTTGATCA
>NZ_LFIO01001564.1 GCF_001187535.1 Rhizobium ecuadorense | reverse complement strand
GAACCAGTGATTATCAATGATCTTTGCTGATAGAAGCGAGCCGAGTTCTTTGGCGATTGTCAGCTTGCCGACGCCCGGAAACCCCAAGAGCAAAACGAAAACACCCATCGTCCGACAACTCTCCCCACAATCCACCGGTGTGAAACACAGCATTTTTGCGCTTCGGTGATCAGCCGAACCGCTTAGTGCGAGGCCGCCTCGCTTGCGACCGCCGCCGCCTCGCGCTTCTGGCTGGGCCCGACCGGAATCAGCCAGGT
>NZ_LFIO01001454.1 GCF_001187535.1 Rhizobium ecuadorense | reverse complement strand
GTATTGTGGTCAGGCCCTGCTCGACCCAGTCGCATCCGCGTTCTCCGGCCAAACCAGCATCATATGAGGAAATTCTAATTCCTATTCTGCGAATGCTTCCTTGATTGAGAATGCCAGAAAGAGATATATCCGACGATACAGAAAATATAAGAGACTCGCCATGTTGCAGCCGGTTATCAACGAGACCATTGCCGAGAGCAGCTACAGGCGCATTCGAGCCGACATCATTTTTGGTCGGCTGACCCCCGGACAAAAGT
>NZ_LFIO01001580.1 GCF_001187535.1 Rhizobium ecuadorense | reverse complement strand
GTCGGACTGGTGCGTCGCCTCGCCGGCGAAAAACAGCCGGTCGCCGACCGGGCGGGCCAGGACTGCGCGCGCGCCCGCATGGCCGGGCAGCGCGTGGCTGTAGGAACCGCCTATCCAATCGGTACGACACCAGGAAGAGGCCGTGAGGGGCCGCAGATGGCGGCGAATGTTACTGCCGAGCAGCGATGACAGCTGGTCGAGTGCGAAGGCAAATGCCTCCACCAAACCCGCGCGTTCGATGACGACAGCGCCGTTTC
>NZ_LFIO01000418.1 GCF_001187535.1 Rhizobium ecuadorense | reverse complement strand
GATCCCCTCTGTGGCCGACATGGGGGCGCATTGCTGCCGTGGTCGAGGTCGCATATCGGCCCAAAGCGCACAAGAGGTTGCTCTGTCGTCCCTGTTGGCGGGGCTCGTCCATTCGAATTCTGGACGTCAAACTACCCACCTAGCCTATGATTCCGCGGAGTTCGTCGTTGCGCCAGGCGCTAGAAAATCTTCTCGGTGGGAAGTCCGAGCGCGAATGAACCCGCGTATTGCGCCTGGGCTCCGGGCTGCATCGGATG
>NZ_LFIO01000188.1 GCF_001187535.1 Rhizobium ecuadorense | reverse complement strand
GCCTTGATCCGCGGGATGGGCCAAGCAAAGTCCTACAGGGTTAAAAAACAAGCGAAGCTGGGTGCCCTAGCTTGTTTTGACCTTCGAAAAGTTAAGGCATCCATTGTTGAGCATGAGGCTGTCCAGAAAGCAACCGAACGGTATTATGACGACCGCATGGCCACAGTGATGCTGCCCCTGTATGGGATTGCAGAAGATGCTCAGGACGAGATTGCGGCGGTGGGCTAGCCCTGCAGAACGATCAATGTTTCAGGGAG
>NZ_LFIO01001293.1 GCF_001187535.1 Rhizobium ecuadorense | reverse complement strand
GGCTCCGGTATCGTCCTGGCCTACAAGAGGCTGGAAGAGCACACCTTCACCTGGCCCGGTATCAAGGATGGACTGATGACGCTGACCCACGCCCAGTTCGAAGCCCTGTTTGCAGGCCTCGATTGGCGGCGGGTTCATGCCGTCAAGACGAGAACGCCGGAGACCATCGAATAGCTGCGGCACGATGACTCAGGACGGCTAATTCCAAAGGCAAATGGGTGCGGGATTTGCTAGGTTCCGGCCATGCTGAACACCGC
>NZ_LFIO01001251.1 GCF_001187535.1 Rhizobium ecuadorense | reverse complement strand
CGCTTCTACTGTCCGAGGTCGTGGCGACGACCCATTGAGTGAGGCGAGTATCGAATTGGAGAACCTTTCTGAATTCGTCGCGAATTTCTCGCTCCGTCAGATTGGCTGTGGCCTTGCACTGGATGCCAATGGGCCTGTCCAAATCCCCATCCCGATAGCCGAAGATATCGACGCCGAACTGCTTGCTCGGAGGACTGATTTTCATTTCTGGGTGCTTGTAGTGCAGAGCGAAGAGCTCGCGACATTGAATTTCGAAT
>NZ_LFIO01000095.1:0-2500 GCF_001187535.1 Rhizobium ecuadorense | reverse complement strand
GTTGCAATAGATTGGGATGACTTGTGGCTAGGGGTGAAAGGCCAATCAAACTCGGAAATAGCTGGTTCTCCGCGAAATCTATTTAGGTAGAGCGTCGAGCGAATACCCCCGGGGGTAGAGCACTGGATGGGCTATGGGGACTCACCGTCTTACTGATCCTAACCAAACTCCGAATACCGGGGAGTACTACTCGGCAGACACACGGCGGGTGCTAACGTCCGTCGTGAAAAGGGCAACAACCCTAACCTCCAGCTAAGGTCCCCAAGTCATGGCTAAGTGGGAAAGGATGTGAGGATCCCAAAACAACCAGGATGTTGGCTTAGAAGCAGCCATCATTTAAAGAAAGCGTAACAGCTCACTGGTCTAAATAAGGGTCTTTGCGCCGAAAATGTAACGGGGCTGAAGCCATGCACCGAAGCTGAGGATGTGTAGCAATACACGTGGTAGCGGAGCGTTCCGTAAGCTGATGAAGGGAGACCCGTGAGGGCTCCTGGAGGTATCGGAAGTGCGAATGTTGACATGAGTAACGATAAAGAGGGTGAGAGACCCTCTCGCCGAAAGACCAAGGGTTCCTGCTTAAAGTTAATCTGAGCAGGGTTAGCCGGCCCCTAAGGCGAGGCAGAAATGCGTAGTCGATGGGAACCACGTTAATATTCGTGGGCCTGGTGGTAGTGACGGATTGCACAAGTTGTTCTGGTTTATTGGATTATCAGGGCAGCGGAGCGGTTCCAGGAAATAGCTCCACCGTATAGACCGTACCCGAAACCGACACAGGTGGTCAGGTAGAGTATACCAAGGCGCTTGAGAGAACTATGTTGAAGGAACTCGGCAAATTGCACGCGTAACTTCGGAAGAAGCGTGACCCCATTTTACGCAAGTATGATGGGGTGGCACAGACCAGGGGGTAGCGACTGTTTATCAAAAACACAGGGCTCTGCGAAGTCGCAAGACGACGTATAGGGTCTGACGCCTGCCCGGTGCTGGAAGGTTAAGAGGAGAGGTGCAAGCTTTGAATCGAAGCCCCAGTAAACGGCGGCCGTAACTATAACGGTCCTAAGGTAGCGAAATTCCTTGTCGGGTAAGTTCCGACCTGCACGAATGGCGTAACGACTTCCCCGCTGTCTCCAACATAGACTCAGTGAAATTGAATTCCCCGTGAAGATGCGGGGTTCCTGCGGTCAGACGGAAAGACCCCGTGCACCTTTACTATAGCTTTACACTGGCATTCGTGTCGGCATGTGTAGGATAGGTGGTAGGCTTTGAAGCGGGGACGCCAGTTTCCGTGGAGCCATCCTTGAAATACCACCCTTATCGTCATGGATGTCTAACCGCGGCCCGTCATCCGGGTCCGGGACAGTGTATGGTGGGTAGTTTGACTGGGGCGGTCGCCTCCGAAAGAGTAACGGAGGCGCGCGATGGTGGGCTCAGACCGGTCGGAAATCGGTCGTCGAGTGCAATGGCATAAGCCCGCCTGACTGCGAGACTGACAAGTCGAGCAGAGACGAAAGTCGGTCATAGTGATCCGGTGGTCCCGCGTGGAAGGGCCATCGCTCAACGGATAAAAGGTACGCCGGGGATAACAGGCTGATGACCCCCAAGAGTCCATATCGACGGGGTTGTTTGGCACCTCGATGTCGGCTCATCGCATCCTGGGGCTGGAGCAGGTCCCAAGGGTTTGGCTGTTCGCCAATTAAAGCGGTACGTGAGCTGGGTTCAGAACGTCGTGAGACAGTTCGGTCCCTATCTGCCGTGGGTGTAGGAATATTGACAGGATCTGTCCCTAGTACGAGAGGACCGGGATGGACATATCTCTGGTGGACCTGTTGTCCTGCCAAGGGCATAGCAGGGTAGCTATATATGGACGGGATAACCGCTGAAGGCATCTAAGCGGGAAACCCACCTGAAAACGAGTATTCCCTATCAGAGCCGTGGAAGACGACCACGTTGATAGGCCGGGTGTGGAAGTGCGGCAACGCATGAAGCTTACCGGTACTAATAGCTCGATCGGCTTGATCGTTCTCATTGACTGTGCTCATCGAACAAAATTCGATGATGCTTGAAGACGTGTTCAAATAAAACGATGTGAAAACATCACCAGCTTCTCAAACATAAAGTTGCGCTTTGCCGACCTGGTGGTTATGGCGGGGTGGCTGCACCCGTTCCCTTTCCGAACACGGCCGTGAAACGCCCCTGCGCCCATGGTACTTCGTCTTAAGACGCGGGAGAGTAGGTCGCTGCCAGGTCTGCAAAACGCAACTTCAAATCTTCTCACAATGAAACTGACTAACGGCCTAGGCCGTCGCAAAAGGCCGCTCACAAAGCGGCCTTTCGTGTTATAATACTCCTGCAAGTCCAAACGACTTGCCATGGCGCGGGGTGGAGCAGCCCGGTAGCTCGTCAGGCTCATAACCTGAAGGCCGCAGGTTCAAATCCTGCCCCCGCAACCAATCTTTACTTCCGCAAAAAACCCGCCTCTCGGCGGGTTTTTGCGTTTCTGGAC
>NZ_LFIO01001146.1 GCF_001187535.1 Rhizobium ecuadorense | reverse complement strand
GCTCGCTACCTTGCGGCAGCAAGAACATGCGTTCATCATCAACGTCAGCTCGGGCCTCGCTTTTTCGCCGATGGCCGATGTGCCGGTCTATTGCGCCACGAAGGCCGCGATCCACTCCTTTACGCTCAGCCTGCGCCATCAGTTGAAATCCACAGCAATTCGGGTGATCGAGGTCGCGCCACCGATCGTCGATACCGCTCTCGGCGGTGGTACGCGCAGCGAAGGCACAGCAAGCCGCATGATGGTCTCCTCGGAAG
>NZ_LFIO01001749.1 GCF_001187535.1 Rhizobium ecuadorense | reverse complement strand
CTATAACGGCCATATGACCGAACACCGTTATCTGCAGGTTTTCGGGGATACCTCGGATGCATTGCTGCGCCTCATCGGCGTTGATCTCGCCTATGTCGAGGCGGGGCGGAGCTATTACACGGTGGAAACCCACATCCGCCATCTCGGCGAGGCGAAGCTCGGCCAGGCGATCCATTCGACCTGCCAGATCCTCTCCGTCGACGAGAAGCGGCTGCATGTCTTCCACACCCTCCACGACACAGTGACGGGCGAAGCTC
>NZ_LFIO01001337.1 GCF_001187535.1 Rhizobium ecuadorense | reverse complement strand
GTTCCTCCACAAGGACCAATAGCAGAACCGGTAACGCGGCGCTGCCCGCCGATCGACAAATTTTTCTTCTCAAAGTGGAAACATTCCGGGGACGGTTGCGTTGTACCCGCTACCGGTAGTGCGCCTAACAGCCCGTCTATGAGGAGGCTTATTCATGAAAGTCATGATTGTTGAAGACGAGAATTTTATCGCTCTGGAACTCGAACGCATTGCGCAAGAGGCTGGACACCAGACCATCGGCCCGGTTTCGACGGTGG
>NZ_LFIO01000330.1 GCF_001187535.1 Rhizobium ecuadorense | reverse complement strand
CGCGGGAAAATCTGGTACCAGCTGGCAAAGGCAGCCTCCTTGCGTTCGGCATCGACGGCGCTTGCCGTCGAGCGAAGGCGAAACGGCCGCCAATCGGCCTTGTTCATCAATTCGGATGTTCCGGCATCGAGCAGGATCGCCGTGCGCTCGGCATCGGACGCCCTTTCGAGATTGTCGCCGAGGGCCTTCAATTCGGCATTGAGCGTTGGGCCGGCATGCATCTCGGCCGAGCGGACGAGGTTCAACCCCTCCTGCAG
>NZ_LFIO01000405.1 GCF_001187535.1 Rhizobium ecuadorense | reverse complement strand
AAGGAGACGCTCGCAAACATCGCTTATGCCACAGGCTTTTCCAGCCAGGCGCATTTCTCCAGCGTCTTTCGCCGCCTGATGGGGGCGACCCCGAAGGAATACCAGCGTTCGGTCCGTCTTTGAGCTAGCACCCGCCGATGGCAAATCAGCAATTTTGCGAAAGATAACCGCACGAATTTGAAATCTCTTGAAGCTGCGGTCTGCGAGGCTTTTCCGATCAGGAGGCCCCATATGACCGCTTTTGCGCAAACCAATCC
>NZ_LFIO01001143.1 GCF_001187535.1 Rhizobium ecuadorense | reverse complement strand
GGTCAAAGCCTTCCTCGACCAGATTGGCGATCCGGCCGCTCAGATCCATATCCAGGCTGACATCCGGATAACGCTGGTTGTATTCGGCCAGGATATCGACAAAGCCTGAACTGGCCGCCCACACGGGAGCACTGAATTTGAGCGTTCCGCGCGGCGCGACCGTGACATTGCCGATCGACGCTTCCACTTCGTCGAGCCCTTCGAGCATCTGCCTGGTCTGGTTGAAATAAAGCGCGCCGGCTTCGGTAAGGGTGACAC
>NZ_LFIO01001696.1 GCF_001187535.1 Rhizobium ecuadorense | reverse complement strand
GCAGCTGGACCTTCACGCCGGATGCCAACTACAACGGCCCGGTCAGCCTGAGCTATACCGTCATCGACGGCCATGGCGGCAGCCTGCCGGCAAGCCAGAGCTTCACGCTTGATGCGGTCAACGACGCACCCGTCCTCAGCGGCAATGCGGCGACGCTTGCGGCGGGAACCGAGGACACGCCCTACACGATCAGCGCCGCTGATCTGCTGGCCGGCTTTACCGATGTCGACGGCGACCAGCTGTCGGTCTCCGGCCTCA
>NZ_LFIO01000171.1 GCF_001187535.1 Rhizobium ecuadorense | reverse complement strand
GATGCACCGGCTGATCCTCCTCGTGATTGGTGTTCGACAGGAACACCGAGGACAGGCGGTCGAAGGTCAAAATGCCATCCGGTTTCGGATAGGCGATCGGCTTGTGTTGAGCGGCCGGCTCCAGCGACTGCGCATCGGTCTTGCCGTGACCAAGCGTGCCGAAGAAAGAAAAGCCGAACAAGGTGTTGGTCCACATGTCGAGACCGCCGAGCGCCACGCCGAGCGCCGTGCCAAACTTCGACCACAGCGGCTTGACGT
>NZ_LFIO01000465.1 GCF_001187535.1 Rhizobium ecuadorense | reverse complement strand
TCCTCGGTCACGACGGTATGGCGAGCTTTCGCCGTCCACGTTTCTCTTTCTTCAAAAGGATATCGAACCATGGGTTTGCGCTCGCGCGCTGTTCGCACCTTCGGTGCTGCGCTCCGCGAGGGCGCCGGACGACCGGCGACGGCCTCTGGCCTGTATGGGCGGCTCTTTCTGAGGTTTTGCTCAGGTTAGGCGTCAACGCAGAGAGATGGGCCCGTAGCTCAGTTGGTTAGAGCACACGCTTGATAAGCGTGGGGTCGG
>NZ_LFIO01000952.1 GCF_001187535.1 Rhizobium ecuadorense | reverse complement strand
GCGCGGCCTGACGCTGCCGACGATTGAAGCGTTCTACAGGCGCGGCCTGCTCGATTCCCTTGAAGCGCCCGGGCGTCAGGCAAAGCCAGAGGGAAAACCGCGCAAGCAGGCCGGACACTTCGCCGGCATCCCCTTCGATTACGACAGGATCAATCCCTCGATGTGGGCCTACCGACTGCCGAGCCCCGCCGACAGCAATATGGCGGCAGAAATGGAACGGGTCGAGACCGTCCTTGCCGACCGCGCGCAGTCCATCGG
>NZ_LFIO01000902.1 GCF_001187535.1 Rhizobium ecuadorense | reverse complement strand
CGTCATGAACACGTTCCAGGCCATGACGAGGCCACCCGCTAGGTAGAGTGCTCCGCCGACGGCACGCAGCACGTAATAGGGGATCATCGCCGCGACCGTTTCAGCGAAGGAATAGACGAGGAAGCCCTGGGAATTGTATTCTCGCCACATCAGCCCCTGCTGGATGCCCGCGACCCAGAGCACCGCGGCGTAGATCACGATCCCGAGCGTCGCGAGCCAGAAGTGCCAGTTGACCATCCGCAGGCTGTAGAGGCGCTCGCGCCCCCACAGTTTCGGCGTCAGGTAGTATATCGCCCCGAAGGTGATCATACCCACCCAGCCAAGTGCTCCGGAATGCACGTGACCGATCGTCCATTCGGTATAGTGGCTGAGCGAATTGACCGCCTTTATCGACATCATCGGGCCTTCGAAGGTCGACATCCCATAAAATGCGATGGCGACGATCATCATCCGGATGATCGGGTCGGTGCGAATTTTGTCCCAGGCGCCCGAAAGGGTCATCAAACCGTTGATCATGCCGCCCCAGGAGGGCATCCAGAGCATGACGGAGAAGACCATTCCGAGCGTCTGCGCCCAGTCAGGCAGCGCCGTGTAATGCAGATGATGCGGGCCGGCCCAGATATACATGAAGATCAGGGCCCAGAAGTGGATGATCGACAGCCGGTAGGAATAAACCGGCCGGTTGGCCTGCTTCGGCACAAAATAGTACATCATCCCCAGGAAGCCGGCGGTGAGGAAGAAGCCGACGGCGTTGTGGCCGTACCACCATTGGGTGAGTGCATCCTGGACGCCGGAGAAGAGAGAATAGCTCTTGGAGCCGAGGAACGACGCCGGAACAGCGAGGTTGTTGACCACATGCAGCATCGCAATGGTGACTATGAAGCTGAGATAGAACCAGTTTGCCACGTAGATATGCGGCTCTTTGCGCTTCAGGATCGTTCCGAGATAGACGGCCAGATAGGCGACCCAGACGATGGTAAGCCACAGGTCGACGTACCATTCGGGCTCGGCATATTCGCGCGACTGATTGATGCCGATCACGTAGCCGGTCGCAGCCATCACGATGAACAGCTGGTAGCCCCAGAAGACGAACCAGGCGAGTGTTCCTCCGAAGAGACGCGCGCGACAGGTGCGTTGCACCACATAGAAGGATGTCATGATCAGCGCGTTGCCGCCGAAGGCGAAGATCACCGCCGATGTGTGAACCGGCCGCAATCTTCCGAAATTCCAATAGGGCGCGATGTTGAGGTCGGGAAAGGCGAGCTGCAGCGCGATGATCACGCCGACGAGGAAGCCGACGACGCCCCAGAACACCGTAGCGATCAGGCCGTAGCGGATTACCTCGTCGCAATAGCCCGTAAGCTCTGTTTTGCGCTGTTGGCCCGTCGGCGAAAACTCTGCGTTTCTGACAAGCAGCAGCGTTCCCGCAACCAGGCAGAGGCAAAGTATACCCATATGGACTGCAAACAGATGATCGTGCGCGAATGCGGCCGCGAGCAGCGCCAGAAACGCTGCGACCGCGATCACCATCGTTTCTGTCGTGTAATTCATGATGTCGTCTCCAGTGCGCAGACGACCGCCTCGCGGCCGGCTTTCTCGGATTTCGAGGCAGGACTGTCACGAAGACGGGAACGGCTCCTTGATCTACATCAACAAGCGGACTGGAAGCGGTGGACGAACCGACGTTGTTACACTCTGTTGCAAACTTCCCCCTTTGGCACCGCCCGCTTACTCCCGTGTGACGCAGCTGCTTTCTACCGCACCCACTGCCACAAGGGGCGATGAAGATGCTGTGCAGAACAACCACGCGTTCGACAATGGCGCGAAGGGGCGCGAAGCCATACATGCCGGCCAATCCCTCTCTTCGCTGTTCGTAGGCTCGGCGGCCGAGGCCGTCGCAGCCGGTAAGGCGATTTGGTGGGAGGGTGATAAGCAACCATCTTGTCCAGGTGGAAGAAGGTGTCGTGCGCCTGCTTCGTATCATCGGCGAAAGATCGTCGGGTGATAATCGCTCTTCAATTCGCCGGCGATCTCAACGGCGCGTCGCTGCAAAACGATTTCCTATTTACGGCTGAGGCCGTCACGAAATGCAAGATCCGCCGGATATCGCACATGAGTTTCCACGGGGAAGTCGCTCGGTCTAATGCGCTCGCTCGACCTAGCTCTCGTTGCTCTGGCAGGAGGCGGCCGCTTCGCATGAACAGATGGTGCTGTTGCCGAAGAAGAACGCCGAGGAGCGCCCCTGCAGCTTCATCGTGAAGCTTGCATTCCGGCGCAACCCGCGTCCGCCAAGGTCCGTTGCGCGTTTCCATGAATCGTCAAGACATTGCGGATCATCTCGGCCTGACCATTGAGACCCTGGCCCACACCGTTACGAAACTTGCGTCGCGCAACATCGTTATTCCCGAGGGCAGGCACGACCTGCGGAACGTCAATCTTGCCCGCTGGTACGGTTATCGGGCGACACTGATGATTTTTCCGAGGATTTCTGTCAGAGGGTAAACCTCAACACACGCGACAAGCCGCGGGATCGACATTCATGCCCTCCGCGAACTTCTCGACGCGATATGAGCTCAGTCACGGCAATCCTAAGCTGTTCAGCAGCGCCGACGTTCGCCGAGCGTGCTTGTCCTTCGGTGATTCCTACATCGCTTGCAGGCTGCCATGTCCCTCGCAAGGGCGCTGGGCAAGCAGGCAAAAATTGGGACCTTCTGCCTTTTTTCCCCGAATTTGACGGGCGTCAAAGAGCCCAATTCCGGCATCTGCTAAGACACATTCATGAGGCTGATTGGGTCTCGCAGAAAAGGAGCTTGCAAATGCGGTTAAAATTCGGTCTGATCGCTGCAGCGGCAGCCTTGATTGTTTCGGCAGCGCCGTTGATGGCGGCCGACCACCAGGTTCGGATGCTCAACAAAGGCACGGAAGGCGCGATGGTGTTCGAGCCTGGCTTCCTGAAGATCGCCCCCGGCGACACCGTCACCTTCATCCCCACCGACAAGGGCCACAACGTCGAAACCTTCAAAGGCCTCATTCCGGATGGCGTTGCCGACTTCAAGTCAAAGCCGAATGAGCTATATCGCGCGAAATTCGATGTTCCAGGCGTCTATGTCCTGAAATGCACCCCACATTCCGGCATGGGCATGGTTGCCCTGATCCAGGTGGGTGACAGTCCGCCCAATCTCGAAGCGATCAAGACTGCAAAGGTGCCGAACATGGTGCGCAAGCGGCTCGATGCCGACCTCACAAACATCACCCAGTGAGACACAGCAGGTGCGGATGACCGCGCAGCCCATGACGATGGCTTTCGTGGCAGCTGTTTGCCTCGCCAGGAGCAGCTGATGCTCAGTGAGCATCGAGCAGAGCCAGGCGCTGTCAGGCAAGACGTCCAAGGCAGTGGTCGGACACGGTTGTCGGCAAAGCCGATGCCGAAACCTGGTGGGACCGTCGAGAAAGTGAATGTGGCCTGTGAAAAGAGCTATGATCTGCACGGCAGACCTGTGAAGGAACGCGTGGGCAAGATCACTAGCCCGGCGGCAATCTCGCTGACGACGAATATAACGAGGTCGTTTTTTTGCGCGGCAGTCGCGAAGGAGATGCCAGCCAAAACCCGGGGTCTCGTTCTGGTTACCCAAGAATTGCACGGAAGGCGCCGTCGAACGTTTGATCGAAATCCCCGCGGCAGGCAAGTCCTACAACTAGGAGACCCCTGCCTCGTCCTTCGACGTGCTCGAACAACCGCGTTCGTGAGAGGGCGAGAGCCGTCGATCATGTGGCGCTCGGTAGCTCACCTCGCGAAAAGGCTCCTTCAGGCGCCTGCGCGGCCGCCATAATCGCGATGGGCACAACTCTGCGGACCGGCGCTTGCCCACGCCACCTTAAAGGTTCGACGTCAGTCGCCAACGATACCCTGGGCCGGGGCCTGCCGAGATCGAGCTGTATTTGAATGAGCCGAAAAGCTCGACGATAACGACCTCGACGTCCAGGCGGTGATACGGGCGCCCATCTACTTGTGACAGGGCGGCCCGATGACCGTATTTGTGAGTGCGCCCGCCCTGCTTCACACGAACTTGCGACGTCGATCCTCCTCGACGTGCCGTTGTCGACGGGACTCCTGGGAAGATAACTGCAGGGTCCTCGATCGAGAAACGGGAACTCGATGTCTTCTCGCGCGGCCTTTGATGCGTTTCGTGTCGCCGGAACCGATGCACACTTCCGGCGACAAGTACTAGGCTGCCTTGCTGTGCGTGTGCCCGTGCGAGCTAAAATAGGCGTCGAATGCCGCCGCGACTGCACGGACCATGAAGCGCGCCTCCTCGCATACGACAATCCGCTCACCGCTGATCGTCACGACGCCGTCGGCCATGAGCTCGCCGAGACGGTCGTTGCGCTCGACAAGGAAGCCGGTGTCGAAACCCGATCCGCTGCTCAACTGGCCGAGATCGGCTTCGAAATCGCACATCAGCCTCTCGATGACCCTCGCCCGAAGCTTGTCCTCCTCGCTGAGAAGATATCCCTTGGCGGTCGGCAGCACCCCGAAGGCAATTCGCTCGGCATAGAGGCCGAGAGGCACGTGGTTCTGCATATAGCCGGCCGGCAGCCGCCCGATCGCAGATGCGCCGAGGCCGATCAGGCTATCGCAATCATCCGTGGTATAGCCCTGGAAGTTTCTCCTCAGCGTTCTGTTGCGCGCGGCGAGCGCCAACTGATCGTTCGGCAGTGCAAAATGATCGAGCCCAATGCGCAGATATCCGGCCTTCTGGAGCTCCTCGGCGATCACTTCCGCCTGCTCGTTCCGCTGTTTTGCGTCCGGCAGCGATGCTTCGTCGATCAGGCGCTGATGTTTCTTAAAAGCGGGTATGTGAGCGTAACCGAAAACGGCGAAACGTTCGGGACGCAGTTCTGCAGCCAGCCGGACCGTCTCGATGCAAGATTGGACAGTCTGTTTCGGAAGGCCATAAATTAGGTCGAAGTTGATGCTGCTGACGCCTGCTGAGCGCAACCCGGCGACCGCCCTTTCCGTCTGCTCAAAGGATTGCAGCCGCTTGATACCGGCCTGCACGATCGGATCGTAGCTCTGGACGCCGAGGCTTGCGCGGTCGACGCCGTTTTCGGCGAGCGCATCGATCATGGGGGCGACCAATGTGCGAGGGTCGATCTCGACTGCGACGCCGGCTTTCGCTTCAAACGTGAAGGCACTCCTGAGCTTTGCCATTAGAGCCGAAAATTCCTGCGGCTTCATGACCGACGGCGTGCCGCCGCCGAAATGCACGTACTTGACGGGCACGTCGTTTCCGGCCGCAAAAGAGACGAGCTCGATCTCTTCCTTCATCACGTCGAGATAGTCGGCGACCGGAGCGTCTTGCCGGGTGATGGTCGTGTGGCAGCCGCAGTACCAGCATATCGAACGGCAGAACGGGACGTGGAGATAAACCGAAACCGGGCCAGCCGCGGCGATATGGGCGAGATTGCCGGCATATTCATCCGGCCCCACGGCTGCAGAAAAAGCCGCCGCCGTCGGGTAACTCGTATAACGCGGAACCCGCGCATCGCCGTATTTGGCGATCAGATCATCAGACATTTTCGCATCCCTTTTCAAAACAGGATGCTTTATGACCTCCGGCCGCGCCGGCTTCCTTGTCCCAAATCAATGATGACGTCTCAGGCCAGAATCAGCCGGATCTTTGTCCGCTGTGAAAGTCAGCACTTTCGAACCCGCCTAACATCTCGTTCTGACATGGGTCGAGCCGCGGTCCCGGCTGTTCGAAGAGACGTGCCACAAGGAAATGAGCAAGAATGACTGATACGCAAAACGGGTGAAACAAATTGGTGTCCGCGTGCTGTCGCCGGTCGAGCCATCCCACGGTTTCGGCTCGCTCCATGCGCTGGCCCCCGGCGATAGTTTGTTGATCGCCAGTGGAACTGGTGCCGGCCTAACGGCGGGAATCTCGAGCGAAGCCTACCGAAACGCGGAAGTCGTGGTCGTTTTCCAATTCCACAGGCCCTCGCCGCGGCCGCCGACGTGATCGTCAAGGTGCGCCTCGATCAATGAGGTCGCCCTGCTGTCGCCTGAAAAGACGCTAATCGCTTTCTTCTATCCCGCAGCCAACAATGAGTTGCTCAAGCGGGCTCTGCATTCGGGCGCGAATATAAGCGCCATAGACATGGTCCCGCGCATCAGCCGTGCACAGAAGATGAATGGGAAAGATCGGGGTTACCGGGCGGTCATCGAAGCGAGTGCGAACTTCAGGTGTTTCTTCACCGGGCAGATCACCGCGCGGTATTTCTAGGGTCTCCTCAGTTTTACGTCGCCTTGAGGTCCGTCAGCACCTTGTCAAAAGCATCCTTGACCGGCTT
>NZ_LFIO01000215.1 GCF_001187535.1 Rhizobium ecuadorense | reverse complement strand
CGATTTGATTGACGAACTACTGGATGCTGAACGGGAAATATTTTGCGTTGATCATGTCGTAGGTCCCGTCCGCCTTGATGCTCTTCAACGCTTCGTTCAGGCGCGCAAGACGCTCCTTGTCATCGAGGCGCAGCGCGATGCCGGCACCCTCACCGAAGTATGTGATGTCGACCAGATCCGGTCCTTTGAACTCGCAGCAGCTTCCTGCCTTGGTGTTGGCAATCCAGTCGTAGATGGCGAGTTTATCCTCGAGGATAA
>NZ_LFIO01001574.1 GCF_001187535.1 Rhizobium ecuadorense | reverse complement strand
GCCATGCGAATGCGAGGCGGGTCAGCACCGAGAGCTGCTCCCGCATGCCGCCGCTCAGCCGGTCGACATCCTCGTCCAGGCCGTTGCGGCGCACGATCTGCGGCAGCAAGGTGTCGCCGTCAAACGTGATCGAGATGTCGTCGAACAGCAGGCCGAGCAGCGGGGCGAGTTCGTTCATAACAGGCTTGAGATAGAGGTCGCGCGCCGCCGCCCGCGTCGCCGTCAGTGCCTTGCGCAGGCGATCGAGCACGCCGACCT
>NZ_LFIO01001174.1 GCF_001187535.1 Rhizobium ecuadorense | reverse complement strand
TCGCGAATCAGCGTGCCGGCCAATTTTTGCTCTTTGGGAAAATCGGGCTGTTTTTAACGCTCACAGGCGGTATCGCCCATCAAAACGCACTTTTCCCATCTGGAACCGGATGAAAATTGCGGCGTTAGGCTGAAATGATGAAGTGTTAAACAAATTATCGGAAGCTTTTAGCCGAGACAGCATGCCGACCGATCACAATTGTAACATTGCCCTTATTTTATGCAATTTGCATAAACTATGTGCATTGTGCTATGTAGA
>NZ_LFIO01001818.1 GCF_001187535.1 Rhizobium ecuadorense | reverse complement strand
CATCGAATGGCTGGATCTCGACCTCGACCTCGGCTTTTTTCGCATAATCACGGAGCGTCTGCCCGAGAACGGTTCCATTGTCTTTACTCAAGCGCTCCGCCTCCGCACGCATGTTGGCGACGTCAAGGAGTGATGGAAATCGCGGCTGAACGGGTTCGATCCTGACCAGCGGTATACTTGCCGTCAAACCGGCCTTTTGGTGAAGGGAAAAATCGACAGCATTCTGAAGGAGCGAGAAGGAGCTTGCGTCTGGATAGG
>NZ_LFIO01001618.1 GCF_001187535.1 Rhizobium ecuadorense | reverse complement strand
GCCTCGGCCTGGCAGGAAAGAAAGACGCCTTTCAGGTTGATATCCATCAACGTCTGATATTGGTCCTCCTCCATCTCTTCCGCTGCGTTCGCGTTAGCGATGCCCGCAGCGTTGACTGCAAGTGTCAATGCGCCGAGATCTGTCTCGGTCCGTGCTATTGCCTCTCCAAGGGAAGACTTGCTCGTGACATCAGCCGCGATCTGGATCGAACGGCGGCCAGCGGCGCGAATATGTTCAGCCGTCCTGGCCAGCCCGTCG
>NZ_LFIO01000273.1 GCF_001187535.1 Rhizobium ecuadorense | reverse complement strand
CTCCACAACCCAGCCAGTCCGGATGTTAGGCGGACACTATGGCTATTTCTAGCTTTGCGGGCTCTACGGCGCCGGGTTTGCCCGCTCCCGATCCGACAGGAATGAGCTGCAGGTCGATGGCCTCGCCATCCGTCTGCCCCCTTCCGCCGTAAACCCGCTGGATCGCGTCCGTCAGATCGAGGACGAAGGATGGTTTGCGATGATGGTCGCCGTCATGACCGAGAACGGCGAAAGAACCGACGTAATGGGGATCGGTGA
>NZ_LFIO01001613.1 GCF_001187535.1 Rhizobium ecuadorense | reverse complement strand
AGACAGACGTCTGCGTCTACGCGAGCGTTCTCGATGCGGTGGACGCCGGCTATCGGGTCATCCTGGCCGAGGATGCGCTGGGAAGCGGTGACATGAAAGCGCACGCCATGGTAACCGAGATCTTGGTGCCGAGGCTTTCGGAGCAGGTCGAAATCTTATCGACAGAAGCCATCCTGGATTTATGGCGAGACTGAGTTCGACAATGCGATTGCCAACCACGACGAACAGGCAGATTTGAGAGATCCGATGGATGTTCCC
>NZ_LFIO01001823.1 GCF_001187535.1 Rhizobium ecuadorense | reverse complement strand
AGTCTGTCCTATACACATCCAGACCCGGTCAAGGCCGCCGCCGGTATCGTCGTCAGCCGTAAGGAACTGGCCGGCTTCATGGCCTGCCGCTGAGACAGCGCCACCCTATCAAGCCGTGACGGCGCTTTTCCCCAAAGCGCTGAGCCTCTTTTGCGGCGCCTGTTATTCCCCTCGTTTTTAAATTGCCTTGCTGGCATCCTTGCGCCGTTCATGCCAAGAAAGCGGCACCAAAAGCAGGACAAGGATGGCACATGAGGG
>NZ_LFIO01000006.1 GCF_001187535.1 Rhizobium ecuadorense | reverse complement strand
TGCATGCTACGCGCTTCGTTTTAGCTCGCATCATTACAATAACATTCATGATGCGCTGAACGGCGATCCTGACAGCCAATCCACGCAGAGTTATCTCGATGAACTCGCACAGGCTCTCGCCTCCCTGAAAGACGAAGACATCACGGCTGCAGCGACCGAGGATGCAACTTATGATGATCCGACGCTCTCAAGTGGGGACGTAATATATTTCAATACCAATAAACAAAGTAGAACCAATGTCGCGACAGGGCTATTGGAT
>NZ_LFIO01000470.1 GCF_001187535.1 Rhizobium ecuadorense | reverse complement strand
GCTTCATTTTGGCCGGATTCCCTTCCTTAATCCTGTCGAGATTGGGATACAGGAACGTATGAAGTGTCTAGGGGTATCGCAACCGCTTCGGCGCTCGGAAGGCGCTCGCTCAGCGGCTATTTCTTGCGCGGTTCGTGTGCGGTAAAGCCTCGAAGGGCTTTCGATGATGGGGTCGGACGAACGTACATCATTTATTACTTCGCACCTGCGGTAATTGTCATACGATTCAAAACGCTAAATAATCACAAAAATCAGTTGC
>NZ_LFIO01000436.1 GCF_001187535.1 Rhizobium ecuadorense | reverse complement strand
TTACCGAGCGGCGTGTGCGTCATGTCGCCGAAATCCTGCAGATCACCGAGCTGATGAAGCGGCGGCCGAAGCAGCTTTCCGGCGGCCAGCGCCAGCGCGTCGCGATCGGCCGCGCCATCGTCCGCGAACCGGAGGTCTTCCTGTTCGACGAGCCTTTGTCGAACCTCGACGCCGAACTCCGCGTGCAGATGCGCGTCGAAATCTCCAGGCTGCACAAGCAGCTCGGCACGACGATGATCTACGTCACCCACGACCAGACGGAGGCGATGACGCTCGCCGACCGGATCGTCGTGCTGCGCGCCGGCAATATCGAACAGATCGGCGCCCCGCTCGACCTTTACGACGACCCCGCCAACCAGTTCGTCGCCGGCTTCGTCGGCTCGCCGAAGATGAATTTCCTGAAAGCCGTGGTGGTCGAGACCCAGCCGGGCAGGGTGGTGATCGCGCTGGAAAGCGACGCCAATATGCGCCTGCCGCTGCCCGTCACCGAGCCCATCGATGCCGGCACGAAGGTGACGCTCGGCATCCGTCCCGAACATTTCGTCGATGCCGGTATGGGCGATGCCGATCTCACCGTCGCCATCGACGTCGCCGAGCATCTCGGCAACACCAGCTACATCTATGCCGCCCTTGGCAGCGAGCAGCTGATCATCGAACGGCCGGAATCGCGCACCGCCGGCAATCGCGAGACGCTGACTGTCGGCCTTCCCGCCCGCCACACATTCCTTTTCGACGGCGCCGGCAAACGGCTTCGCTAAACCCCTCCCAAGGCAGAAAGACGAAAGAGGTTTCCATGACTTCCGATCAACCGATCCGCTGGGGCATCATCGGCCCCGGCACCATCGCCCGCACCTTTGCAGACGGCGTCGCCCATTCGCGCACCGGCAAACTGGTGGCGATCGCCACCCGCAATCCTTCCAAGCCGGGACTTGCCGAAAACTTCCCCGGCGCCCGCATCGTCAATGGCTATGAAGCGCTGCTTTCCGATCCCGAGGTCGATGCGGTCTATATTTCCGTGCCCCATACCGGCCATGCCGAATGGGCGATCAAGGCCGCGCGCGCCGGCAAGCATATCCTGGTGGAAAAGCCGATCGCGCTTTCGGCCTATGATGCCGAAGCCGTTTACTACGAGGCCAAGAAGGCCGGCGTCTTTGCCGGCGAGGCCTTCATGTACCGCGTGCATCCGCAGACGGAGAAGCTGGTCGAGCTCATCAAGAGCGGCGTCATCGGCACACCACGCATCATCCGCTCGAGCTTCGGCTTCAATATGGGCAGCTACAGGCCGGAACACCGGCTGTTCGCCAACGATACTGCCGGCGGCGGCATTCTCGATGTCGGCGGCTACCCGGTCTCGATGGCGCGGCTGATCGCCGGCGCTGCGGAAGGCAAAGCCTTCCTCGAACCGGAAAAGGTTTCTGGTGTCGCCCATCTCGGAGAAAGCGGCGTCGATGAATGGGCGTCGGCCGTGCTCAAATTCCCGAACGAGATCATCGCCGAAGTCTCCTGCTCGATCATGGCGCAGCAGGACAACGTGCTGCGCATCATCGGCTCCGAGGGCCGGATCGAGGTCGCCGACTTCTGGTTCGCCTCCGGCCACAAGGGCGGTGTCGGCAAGATCGAGATCTTCAAGGGTGGGAAGCAGCAGACGGTCGAGGTCAAGGAAGATCGCTGGCTCTATTCCTTCGAGGCCGATGCGGTGGGCGATGCCATCCGCGCCGGCAGAACCGAGTTCAGTTCTCCCGGCATGAGCTGGGCGGATTCGATCGCAAACCTGCGCGTGCTCGACCAGTGGCGCGCCTCGGTCGGGCTAGAATATGGCGTCGAGAAAGCCGCCAAGCGCACGGCCAATATTGCCGGCGGCACGGTCACGCGCGGCAACAGCATTCCGCGCCGTGAAATACCCGGTATCTCCAAGCCGGCCTCGGTCGTCACGCTCGGCTTCGAATTCTTCCCGAACTTCGCCGCCGCCTCGCTGACGCTCGACGCCTTCTACGAGGCCGGCGGCAACGCCTTCGACACGGCCTTTGTCTATGGCGCCGGCAAGACGGAGGCGATCTTCGGCGACTGGCACACCAGCCGCAAGGTGCCGCGTGAGGAGATCGTGCTGATCGGCAAGGGCGCGCATTCGCCGCTCTGCTATCCCGATATGATCGCCAAGCAGCTCGACCAGTCGCTCGCCCGGCTGAAGACCGACTATGTCGATGTCTATTTCATGCATCGCGACAATACCGACGTGCCCGTCGGCGAGTTCGTCGATGCCATGGATGCCGAGGTCAAACGCGGACGCATTCGCGGCATCTTCGGCGGTTCGAACTGGACACGGGCGCGTTTCGACGAAGCGATCGCCTATGCCGAAAGGACCGGCAAGGCGGCACCGGCCGCCCTCTCCAACAACTTCTCGCTTGCCGAGATGCTGGATCCGATCTGGGCCGGCTGCGTTGCCGCCTCCGATGACGGCTGGAAGACGTGGCTGAACGAGAAGCAGATCCCGAACTTTGCCTGGTCGAGCCAGGGCCGCGGCTTCTTTACCGACCGCGCCGGCCGCGACAAGCGCGATGACGAGGAGATCGTGCGGGTCTGGTATTCCGAACGCAATTTCGGACGCCGTGACCGTGCCATCGAACTGGCCAACAAGCTCGGCCGCAATCCGATCCACATCGCGCTCGCCTATGTGATCGCCCAGCCCTTCCCGGTCATTCCGCTGATCGGGCCGCGCACCGTCGCCGAACTGGAAGACAGCCTCTCGGCGCTCGACATCAAGCTGACGCCCGATCAGGTGAAGTGGCTGGAAGGCTGATGCAATAGAGCATTTCCGCTTTTTTTTCCGAATCCCGGAAATGCTCTATCTCTTTGTTTTCATGCAATTGAAATGCTCTATCTCTTTGTTTTCATGCAATTCCGGACGCAAAAACGCTTCGCACTTTTGCTGGAATTGCTCTGGAAAGGGCGCGGTTCGAACCCGCGCCCTTTCCATAATTACTTCAGCGTTTCGGACGCCTTCTTCCTGGCTGCATCGTCCATCAGCTCATACCACATGGCGTTGAGGACGGCGAAGGCGGCGGCCAGCGGCAGGCCGAGGATCCAAGCGAAATACCACATCGTTTCATCTCCCTCAGTAGGCGTGGCTGTTCTTGTCGGTGACGGACTTCTCGTCGACCTTGCCCCACAGAACCTTGTAGACCCAGGCCGTGTAGGCAAAAATGATCGGCAGGAAAATCGCCGACACCACCAGCATGATGAACAGCGTCATATGGCTGGAGGATGCGTCCCAGACCGTCAGGCTCGATCGCGGATCGAGCGATGAGGGCAGGATGAACGGGAACATCGAGAGACCGACCGTCGAGATGATACCTGTTATCGCGACCGTGCTGAAGATCAGTGTTATCACCTCGCGCCTTGCCCGCATGACGATAAAGGCCAGGG
This sequence comes from Rhizobium ecuadorense, assembly GCF_001187535.1. Lineage (GTDB taxonomy): Bacteria > Pseudomonadota > Alphaproteobacteria > Rhizobiales > Rhizobiaceae > Rhizobium > Rhizobium ecuadorense. Next base: position 2,999 of record NZ_LFIO01000436.1, on the reverse strand, counting down.
CCGCGCCGGCAAAGCCGAGAACCGGTGCGGCGATCATCCACGAATGAGCGGCGTAATTGGCAAGCCAGGCGCTCTTTTCGATCACCACCGTTTTCAGCAGCGGATTCGAAGGTCCGATCGGGCTGATATCGCTGGTGATGCGGTAGCCGCCGACGCCGATCCACAGGAAGAGACCGCCGAGGGCAAACAGCACGATGGTAGCAAGGGCGGCGATGCTGCCATAGCTTCTGGCCCGCTCCGCAACCGGCCCGCTCGCCTTCAGCACCAGCCAGGCTGCACCGTGCATCGTCAGCATGGCGAGGGAAAGCAGGCCGCAGAGCAGCGCAAAGGGGTTGAGCAGGGCAAAGAACGAGCCTTCGTAGAAGATCCGCATGTCCTCGGCAAAGCGGAAGGGCACGCCCTGCAGCACATTGCCGACGGCGACGCCGAAGATCAGCGACGGCACGAAGCCGCCGATAAAGAGCGCCCAGTCCCAGCCGTTGCGCCAGCGGGCGCTGTCGCGCTTCGAGCGATATTTGAAGCCGACCGGGCGCAGGATGAGCGCGAAGAGGATCGCAAACATCGCCAGGTAGAAGCCCGAAAACGAGACCGCATAAAGCGGCGGCCAGGCGGCGAAGATGGCGCCGCCGCCAAGGATCAGCCAGACTTGGTTGCCCTCCCAGGTGGCGCCGATCGTGTTGATCACCACGCGCCGTTCCGTATCGGTCCTGGCGACGAAGGGCAGAAGCGTGCCGACGCCGAGGTCGAAGCCGCCTGTCGCCGCAAAGGCGATCAGCAGAACGCCGAGCAGCAGCCACCAGATGAGACGCAGGGTTTCATAATCGAGGAGTTCGTGAAGGATCATGGCGGCTCACTCCGCGGCCGGGACGAGGGTTTCGGAAATCAGCACGGCTTCCGGCTCGTCGTCCGGCTCCGGCCCTTGGCGGATCGCCTTGATCATCAGCCTCATCTCGATGACGATCAGCACCGTGTAAAGTGCTGCAAAACCGATGATCGTCAGCAACACAGTGCCGGCGCCGAGGCTGGAGACGGCCGCCGCCGTCGGCAGAACGCCTTCGATCACCCAGGGCTGGCGGCCGAACTCGGCGACGACCCAGCCAAGCTCGATCGCGACCCAGGGCAGGGGGATCGCCAGCACGGCGATCCTGAGAAGCAGTGGATATTTGTCGAGATGGCGGCGCGCCGACAGCCAGAAGAAGGTTGATGTCAAGAGGATGAAGAAGATGCCGAGGCCGACCATGATGCGGAAGGACCAGAAGAGCGTCGGCACATGCGGGATCGTATCGCGCGCTGCCTGGACGATCTGCGCGTCGCTCGCCTGGCGCGGATCGTCGACGTAGCGCTTCAGCAGAAGGGCATAACCGAGATCATGGCCGAGATCCTCGAAGGAGCTGCGCACCTCCTGCGCCACCTGATCCTGCGCCGGGGCCGCACGGATCTGCATCAGTGCGTCGTAAGCCTTGATGCCGTCGCGGATGCGGACCTCGGCCTGCTGTTCGAGCTTGTCGATGCCGGGAATCTCTGTCGTCAGCGACCGTGTGCCGATCAGGCCCATGACCCAGGGAATGTGGACGGCGAAATGCGTCTCCCGCGCTTGCTGATCCGGAAAGCCGAAGGCGGTGAAGGCGGCCGGCGCCGGCTCGGTCTTCCACATGCCCTCGATTGCGGCGAGCTTCATCTTCTGGTTTTCAGTGGCGAGATAGCCGCTCTCGTCGCCGAGCACGACGACCGAGAGCGCCGAAGCGAGGCCGAAGGAGGCCGCGACCGTCATCGAGCGCTTGGCAAGCTCGACATGCCGGCCCTTCAGCACATACCAGGCCGAGACGCCGAGCACGAAGATCGAGGCGCAGACATAGCCGGCCGAGACCGTATGGACGAATTTCGCCTGGGCGACCGGGTTGAAGACCACGTCGAAGAAGCTTGTGATCTCCATGCGCATCGTCTGCGGATTGAGCGCCGATCCGACCGGGTTCTGCATCCAGCCATTGGCGATGAGGATCCAGAGCGCGGAGAAATTCGAGCCGAGCGCCACCGCCCAGGTGGCGACGAGATGGCCGACTTTCGACAGCTTGTCCCAGCCGAAAAAGAACAGGCCGACGAAGGTCGCCTCGAGGAAAAAGGCCATCAGGCCTTCGATCGCCAGCGGTGCACCGAAAATGTCGCCGACATAATAGCTGTAATAGCTCCAGTTCATGCCGAACTGGAATTCCATGACGATGCCGGTGGCGACGCCGATCACGAAATTGATGCCGAACAGCGTGCCCCAGAATTTCGTCATCTGCCGCCAGATCTGGCGGCCGGTCATGACATAGACGGTTTCCATGATCGCCAGCAGCACGGACAGGCCGAGCGTCAGCGGTACGAACAGGAAGTGATAAAGCGCCGTCAGCGCGAATTGAAAGCGCGATAGCGCAACGATATCTAGTTCCATTGTCTTTCTCCCACGGTCCCACGGGGTACGGAGCATTCCCAAGCGCCGGGCGGCGCCTGAGGGCATGCGGGTCTGACTCAATCCGGCCGAAGCCGGTCGAGCGCCTTTTCGAACGCCGCCTCTCCGCGGCGCGAAACTTCTGTGATGCGGCCGCCTTCGATGACGGCGATACGGTCTGCGATGGCAGCCTCGCGGCGGATATGCGTGGCGATGACCAATGAGCGGCCGTCAGCCATTGCCGACAGGCGACAGAGCACATCGCGAGCCGTGGCGCCGTCGAGGCCCTCTGTGGGTTCATCGAGCAGCCAGAGCGGCGTGTCGCGCAGGAAGAGCCGGGCAAGCGCCAGCCGGCGCGACTGGCCGCCGGAAAGGCCGAGCCCGCCTTCGCCAAGCGGCGTATCGATCCCCCGCGGCAGGGCCTCGACATCAGCAAGCAGACCGGCGGCAGCGAGCGCTTCCCGCAGACGCGCTTCGCTGGCATGCGGGTTGGCAAGAGCGAGATTGCCGCGCAAATTATCCTCGAAGAGTTCCGTCCGCTGCGTCAGCAAGGTCGCCCTTGTCGCCGCAG
>NZ_LFIO01001807.1 GCF_001187535.1 Rhizobium ecuadorense | reverse complement strand
GCTTTGTAGCCTCAAGAAAAATCTGGAGGCAATGGAGGCCAATATCGTCTTTCGACCGCAGTTGACGGCACGTCAATTGCACTACTTCAACCTTGCGCATCTCAGCGGAGGTATTTCGGCGGCGGCGCGCGCGGCGCATGTCACGCAACCGTCCGTTTCGATCCAGATTCAGAAAATCGAGGCAGTTGTCGGGCAACCTCTGTTCGAACGGCGGCGCAACGGTGCCGAGAGCACGAAGGCCGGCAAGGCATTGCTTCCC
>NZ_LFIO01000221.1 GCF_001187535.1 Rhizobium ecuadorense | reverse complement strand
CGCCTTCCACCATGTCGGCGACCGCAGCCGTGGTCGGGATGGAAAAGAGGTCGGGCGCGTTGCCGGCGCCGAGCTCCGTCAGAAGTTTGGTCAGGTAATCCTTGTCGGGCGCCGGATATTCGATGACCTCGACGGTGACGCCATATTTCTTTTCGATCCGCTCGACCGTCGACTTCATCGCGTCGATGCCGGCCTGACCGTGATTTGCAATGCGGATTGTTTCAGCCTGCGCCAGCGTCGAAACCGCGCTCAGCAGAAC
>NZ_LFIO01000222.1 GCF_001187535.1 Rhizobium ecuadorense | reverse complement strand
GGCCATGTAGCCGGCAAGCCATTTGCCTTCGGCCTTGGCCTGCTCCATCCTGATAAGGCCTGCAAAGAACTCGGCGCGCGTCCTGGCAAGGATGATCTCTGCCGGCTCGGCGAAAAGCATCACCTGTCCGGTCGCGTCGTCGCGGAACAGAATATAGGGTTGGGTTTCGGCCATCGGCGGCGTCTTTCTTGGAGCGCGACCTCCCTGGTCCGCCAGCCGGCGCCTCTCCCCGCTTGCGGGAAGAGGTTTGGCGTGGGGAC
>NZ_LFIO01000497.1 GCF_001187535.1 Rhizobium ecuadorense | reverse complement strand
GTCGTCGCTTCCGCTCTGCCATTTCGAGCCGCGACTGTCCCTTTAGATCAGATTGCGGTGCACTGGCCGATCATCGTCAACCTTCTGGCCGGGAGCCTGGCTGGTGCCTGGCTCGGCGCGGGTTGGGCAACGCGACTGAAGTCCGAGACGCTCTACAAGGTGATTGCGGTTCTGCTGCTCATGATCGCAGTCGTGCTGGTGTTCGGTCATGACATCGCAGCAGGTTAGGCCCTTGTCACCGGGACTGCGCAGATTATGGC
>NZ_LFIO01000763.1 GCF_001187535.1 Rhizobium ecuadorense | reverse complement strand
AATATTAGCAGCGCGAATATCAGCAATGTCGAACGGGGGGTAAAGCCAAAAACTGAGAACTGGCTTCCAGGATTGACGGCAAATAGTAAGATGTTCTGTAGGATCCTTCCAGAGTTGAGAGGATCAAAAAAGAGGAAACTCCCTGGATTTTCTAATGGTTGAACAAGCGACAATATTCCAAGTATTAAGATGGTAAGCGCCACGGAGGTCGTAAGCTCTGGGCGACGAACCCACGTCACACCCAGAATTAGTGCAATAAG
>NZ_LFIO01001473.1 GCF_001187535.1 Rhizobium ecuadorense | reverse complement strand
GCTTTTCACAGATCGAATATCGAGCCCCGAGAACTCTTGGAAGAGCCATGGTGAAGACCAAATATGGTGCGGATAGATATCATATCCGACATGGCCATTATGGTCGGCTAGTTCAAGAGCGAGACGCTGTTGTCGTTGAAGCAAAAGCGACACCCTGGCCCGATCGGTATCACTTAGCAAAAAATTAGCGACTTGCTCCTGACAATTCGAGGCGCTCCCCTTCATTATATCCCCATAGAGTGTAGTGCCCCATGTTCCGG
>NZ_LFIO01001139.1 GCF_001187535.1 Rhizobium ecuadorense | reverse complement strand
GCGTTGAGGCCGAGGCTCTTCAGATGCGCGACGTTGCCGGTCGAGCACATGAAGACGGCGATTTCGCCCTGCTGGAACAGCGTCATCTGGTGATTGGTGCTGTCGACGACGCCCTTCAGATGCTCCGGATGGTCCTTGAACAGCTTGAAGACGGCATCCATGTCGTTGGGACCAGAACCGAAGATCTTGGCGATTTCGGTATAGGCCATCACGGCGGTGTTCGAGGCAAAGCCCGTCCACGAGACCTTGCCACTATAGGC
>NZ_LFIO01000717.1 GCF_001187535.1 Rhizobium ecuadorense | reverse complement strand
TCCAGGACGTCGGTCTGGGCGACCGCGGCTTCCTGATGAACAGCGAAGCCTATGCATCGCAATATGTCGATCACCATATCGCCGATCATGAGACATTCGGCCCGGTCGTGATGAACCGGCAAAATCTCAAGCAGTCGGGTGCCCGCAACCCCTGGCTCGTGCAAGGCTGCCGCGATGGGGCGGCTGCCTATGCCACGGATGCCATTCAGCTGGTGCAGGCGAAGGACCGCCTCGACGATCGGCTGGTCGGCCCTTTCGGC
>NZ_LFIO01000872.1 GCF_001187535.1 Rhizobium ecuadorense | reverse complement strand
GCCCCGAGCTGCTTGTGCTCAACCCGGCAGGCTCCATTCCGATCATGGAAGATGGCGATCTGATCCTGACGGAATCGTCGGCGATCCTCGTTTATCTCGCCGCCAAGGCAGCACCCGAGTGGCTCGGCAGCGGTAAGGCCGAGGAAGCGGCGCGGGTGCAGCAATGGCTGTCCTTCTCAGGCCGGCTGACGGCAAGCCTCGGTGGCGCGCGGCTCCATGAGATGCTGCTGCGGCCGGGCGATATCGGCGCACTGCAGGCC
>NZ_LFIO01000535.1 GCF_001187535.1 Rhizobium ecuadorense | reverse complement strand
GTGTAGGTGAGCCAACACTGATATATCCGCGTCACGCAGCGGGTATCCCGCAGCTGCAGCAATTTTCCCATGATGTATTGCAAATATTATTCTCGCTGTGTTTGTGGGAATACACAGCGTTTATTTGCGCTCCGATTCTTTTAGGGATTCAGCTGAATGAAAATGAAAGTCCTTGTTTACGCCGCGCTGCTGGCTCTCGCCGGCTGCAATGCCCCTGTGTCGCAATCTGTTGCAGATTCCCAGCGTCCTCCCTCGAGTGA
>NZ_LFIO01000694.1 GCF_001187535.1 Rhizobium ecuadorense | reverse complement strand
GGGTTAACATGATGACGTGGCTCGCGCTCGCTGCCGAATGGCAGCGCGACTGGGCCCGTGCCGAACAGGCTGCGAAGATCACCGATGTCATCGTCCAGCATTCTGGCGGCAGCGGCATTGCCTATCTGTGGGAGCAGCAGTTGCTCAACACTGCCGCGCCCAAGGCTGGCGCTGGAGTGTAAGCGCGCTTAAAAAGAGGGGCGGGTACGCCATGCGCCTCCGCTCCTCGCTATGAATAGATGATCATCGGCCGAAGAAGAGGACGTTGCACATGAGCTGGAACCCCGCCATCGAACCAGGATGCCCTGATGAGGTCGGTGTGGACGCGATCGAAACGTTGATCGTTCCCCGCGCCCGCGATTTGGGCGGCTTCGAGGTCCGACGCGCGCTACCTGCGCCGAATCGCCAGATGGTCGGCCCGTTCATATTCTTCGACCAGGCTGGTCCCGCCGAACTCCTGACCGGGCAGGGCGTCGACGTTCGACCCCATCCGCATATCGGTCTTGGCACCGTGACCTACCTCTATCAAGGCGACTTCCATCACCGGGACAGCACCGGTGCGAACCAGATCATCAGGCCAGGTGAGTTGAACTGGATGGTGGCGGGCAAAGGCGTATCGCACTCAGAACGCACGAGTGCGGCGGCAAGGAGCGGCCCCAATAGTCTGTTCGGAATACAGACGTGGCTCGCCCTGCCTGATCGCCACGAGGACGTGGCGCCTTCCTTCGAGCACCACGGTCGGAGCGCGCTTCCGATGATCGACGACAACGGCGTCTCGGTTCGGCTGATTCTTGGCAACGCCTACGGAGAGCGTGCTCCCGCCAGGATGTTCTCGGAGACCTTCTACGCCGACGTTAAACTGGATCCTCGCGCGCGTCTGCCCATGCCGGACGATCATGAAGACCGCGCCATCTATGTCGTCGAAGGTTCGATCTCGGTTGCCGGACAGGACTTCGGCACGATGCAGATGATGGTGTTCCGTCCAGGAGACAGGATAACCGTCGCCGCCGGCGAGCAAGGCGCGCGCATCATGATCCTCGGCGGGGCCACGTTCTCCGGACCCAGATACATCTGGTGGAACTTTGTGGCGTCTTCCATGGAGCGTATTGAGGAGGCCAAGGCTGAGTGGCGAGCTGGAAAGTGGGGTGAGGGACAGTTCGACCTTCCCGCCGACGACCGCGCGGAATTCATACCCTTGCCCGATTGAATCAGCTCGTCAGTATAAAGGCAAGAGCTGGATCCGCTGCGATGCAATGAAAGTGGCGGGAGAGGTGCCTCGAGAAAACGATCGATGGACTGCACGAAACGGACGAGACTCTATTGCTGACGTGGTAGATCAGTCGCGTGTTTTGCCGGCCGGGATGTTCGCTTAGCAAGGAGGCCGTCTCCTTTCATCTCTCGCGCGCCTCGGCCCAGTGCGGATAGGTCACAAAAGCCGTCGTCGCACCCTCTCCCTCGGTGGTGATGGTCACGGACTGGCCCTTGGGCATATACACGATGTCGCCGGGTCCGGCAGTAACCGTTCCATCGCTGGTGGATACCGACAGCCGGCCCTCAAGAACGATCATCGTGTCGTCTACAGCCATCGTCTCCGTCAGTGACTGACCCGGAGCATACCGGCCATAACCGATCGAGACCGGGCCACCGTTTCTCTCGTCCACCAGGTTTCCGACATAGATGTCGGCATCCTGTCCGGGCGATTTGACGAGCTCTGCGTCTGAAATGCTGAACTTCTGGACCTTCATCTACGACCTCCCATGTTTCCGCTTGAGATAGCGCAAACTTCAGTGAGGCCAACCATCATGCCATGGAGAAAGATATGACCGAGAAGACCTGCTCCGCGCCGACGCCCGAACAGCGGAAATATCATGAGATCCGCAATGCGGCTGAACGTTCGATGTTAGACAAAGTCTTCAAGGCGATCGAGGTCGCGGCTACCGAAGTCGCGGACGGTTTCAAGGAGGCGGGGCTGGAATTCGAGCCGACCAGCAGGGATTATTTCATGTTCACGGTTCAGCAGGTGACGTTTGTCCGCCTCTGCGGCGGCGATCCCGATACGCTGAAGGGCGGCGATCCCGAAATCGGTCAGCGGATAGTCAACAATGGCCAGCATATCATCGACAGCTATTGGCGAGGCGGCTGAGGTCCCGAATGGACTGATAAGGGAAGTTGTGAAGCAGGATGGCTACTCATATCCCCATTTGGGCCGCCCCCAAGAGCAAATTGCTCCCTAAAGGCATTTTGGTCCGAGCAAACGACAGGCCGACGGTTCGATACCCGTTCAAGGCGCTCACGCCTGCAATGAGCCCGTTGCTGTCTATTCAACGACCAAAGAGACTTGCGATCAGGCGCGAGCTTGTGGAGGGAAGGCGGCTCTCATCCAGTCCATTTGTTCGATAGTAGGCGAGAAGCCGCTCGCGCCCGCGGCTTCCCCGTTCCAAGGGAAGGAACCGAAGCGCGTTGCGACGGAAGATCTTGTCGCAAATATCGTCCGAAAGTCCGCAGTCGGTGCGTAGGAAGGCGTTCACGCTTTCGATATAGTGATTATAGCCGGCCTCCTTACCGAGCATGATCCAGTCGCTTCCGTAAACGATGTGATCGCAATCGCTGTCGAATCTTTCCAGCCATTTGTTGAAGGACTTCGCAAGGAAGTCTCGTTCTCTCGGGCCGGCCGAAAGCACCTCGGAAAAATAGCTGATGTCGGCGACCACGTTCCGGCCAGGATTTTCCTTGATGAATTCACCCAGCCGCCATTCCCAACTGCCATCCGGCAAAGGCATTCCTTCCCGTCCAGCCGACCGTGCGCTGAAACGACCGAAATGCGCGATACAAACCCGAAGTTTGGAGAACTCCTTGAACACAGGGATCCAGTAGGCGGGATCGCCCCGCTTTGCATAATCTGGACCCGAACCGTTCGACGCATAGCCATGAGCCAATATCGGGGCATCGACATCGACGCAGAGCTTGTAGAGGTCTCGAAGCGCAGCATCGAGTTCCTCGTTGGGTTCAAATCCCACGCTCTTCACCGTTCGCTCCGGATATGGTGGCTGGTTGCCCGTTGGACGAAAGCCCATCGGCGGATAGAGCTTGATGCCGATGAAGCCATGTTCCATCAAAGCCGAACGGGTAGTCGCAAGCGAGCTTACACGGCTTTTCCCTTTCCGGAATGCCACTTCCCGAAGTGGATCAAATCCCATGTAGCCGTGGACGACGGGACCGGATTTCGCTTTCGCCATGCGCTGCGAAATCCGATCCATGACCACCATCTGCCGGGGTAACGGTGAAGAGTCGACATCTTCATAGAGCCACTCATCATAATCGACGAGCGCCGGCGTCAACAGGACCGGGTTGAAGCCCTGCGCATTGCTGTCGGCCACCAGGCGATCGACAAGGACGTGCCGGTAAAGACGAAACAGACTGAACCAATTGAGATAGCGGCCCACAGCATCTTGCCTGCGGAAAGCGCGCTGGCTGGCTCCGCGGGCTTCTCCGATTGTGAGCGGTTCGTTCGCGCGTAGAGTCTTGATCGGATCCCCGAGCATATAATTGAGGAACTTTTCCCCGGAGGTAGATGATCGTGTTGCGAGATCGTCGGGGGCCGCCATCGTAACGATCCGCCGCCTTTTCCGATCGAGTTCCAGGAGATGCTGGCTTGTGTCTTCGACAGCCGCCGCGCGCGCTTTCTCGACCGTCAAAGAGGCCGCTTTTCCATTCCGCCCGGTATCGAGAAACGCGATCTCTTCATCTGCCGTCGGTGCGCTATCCGTACCGAGAAGCTTCAGAAGGAGCGCGATGAATTCGTCGGTCACGTCGGGATCACGCACCGCGAGAATGCGGGCGGCCGACTGCTTCGGGAAATCCTCGAAGACGACTTGCCGCAGGAAGCGGGTGGTCGGCAGATCCGACGCATTGAAAACGTGGCAGTGAGCGTCGACCAAAGGGACGCCTTCGCCCGGTGTCGAAGGGCTCGACCGTCCGCAACCCGCAGTCAATGCGACAGCAGACAAAGATGCCTGCGTTAGAAAAGTTCGACGTAACATAATCATCCCCCGACTCGGCCTCGATGCACTGCAGATATGAAATTCGCGTGAGGTGTTCTGATCGAGGAGTCAAAAATTCAGCCGGGCGATCATCGGGCAGTGATCCGAAATCGCCAGCACTTGATCTTTTCCGTTTGGGGTGCCTGCTCTGTTGCTACCAAGGCTGCCAATGCTCAAATGCTCGGCCGGGCCATCGCCATTGACACCGGGGCCGACGAGGATGTGATCAAGCCCCACTGGATTGCGGCACCCGAGATAATTGTCCGATGCGAGCAACTGTGTTTCCGGCGGGGTCAGGTCGCGGATTTCGGCCTGGACGCAAAGTGTCTGCCCGGCATCGCCAATCTGGCAGTGCTCGTCGAGAATCTTGAGGTTGGCGGTCGCCGGTTGCCCGTCAGCGATCTCTTCTATCAGAGACCGCGACAGCACGCCCGCCGGCCGCGGCGATGAAGTTGCGCTGGCGTCCGTTCTGGCCGGCCGCTGGTCGCGCAACTCGTGCCAGAGGTTGCGGTTGAAATCGCCGAGAAGGACGATTTTTGCGCCGTCGCCTGCTGCGCGCTCAACCCAGCTTTCGAGCGGATCGATCTGCTGCTGCAGGATTACGCAGTCCTTGCCCGTACCCTCGAGGTTTCCACCGTCGAACGGCGACACGCAGCTGGATTTGAGATGGACATCCATGATGCGAAGCAGTTTTCCATCGATCTTCAGCGTCAGCGCAAGACCTGGACGTGGTCGTTTGTCATCGGGGTTGGCGGGAAGGCTGAGCGCGTCCTCGATCGCGCAGGAGACCTTTTCACCGAGGGTTTTCTTCCAGGCGATGACCAGGCGCTGCACCTTGTAGCCCGTCACGGGGCAGAAATCGTAATCGTTGCCGCCATTCGGAAGCACTTCCCGGGCAGACTGCTCGCCGCTGACCTCCTGGAAGGCGATGATGTCGGCGGGCACGGATCTTGAGATGAAGTTCGCGATCTGCTCCTGCCGCTTGCGGTAGGCATCGAGATTGACGCGAACGGTTCCCCCTGCGAAATAGACATTGCAGACAGGGAGGCGGCTGACGTCCCATCCCTCGATCTTGAATGCGTCGATGTCCCATCCCGGCTTGAAGCCCGCGTCCTGCGACGGCCTGAACTTGCCGGTGGCGGGATCCTCGACATAGTTCTTCGAACATTCGCCGATCCACTGCTGCACCGTTTGCAGGTCCATATGCCAGCCGAGGTTCCAGGTGGCGATGGTAACCTGGCTTGCCAGGGCCTCCACCGATCCGCACAGAACCAGAAGACATGCTGCCAGATACCGGATCATCGATGTTCCCCTCGCCCCAAAGTTGATCGCGAGGAGTGAATTACAATTTGCTAATCTGCGCAAGAGTGTGGTGAGCGCGCGGGCAGCTATTTTTCGACCTTGTCACGATCGACATTCGATTGGGGTGGCGCTTGGGATATTCCGGTTCAGCCGACCTGCTCCACGGACAGGGTCTCCGCAGGGAGCGGCTTGATCATCGACTTCGCGGAAACCGTCGGATCGAGCCAGTCGGCCCATGCCTCGCGCTCGAGGATGACGATCTGCCGGTCGTGGTAGGGCGCGATGTCCGGCCCAGGTTCCATCGTCAGCATGGTGAAGGCCTGTCCGACTTCCGGGGTTTCGCGCCAGATGCCGGCGATGCAGAAGATCGGTTCGTCCTTCTTGGTGAACAGCCACTTGTCCTTGCGTTTCTTTTTCGGGTCCTTCGAATCCGTGAACTCGTAAAAGCCGTCGGCAACGATCAGACAGCGGTTGGACGTGAACTCGCGACCTTCCGACCGAAAATTATAGACTGGCCGCTTGTTCGGCCCCGGCCAGCTCCAGCGCCGCTGCACGAGCTCGGCCTCATCGCGGATCCCCTCGATCGTTCTAACGATGGGCCCGACATCGGTGATCTTGATGTCCTCCCGCGCCTGGAGGTTCGGCGTGCCTTCGCCGAAACGGATCTTGATCTTGAGATCGGCGAAGTCCCTTGCGATCGAGGCGGCGTCTACCATCAGCCGATAATCATTGCACATTGCTCTTCCCTTCGAGTGTGGTCCCATCACCTCGCGACCAAGGCGCTGCAGGTGCAATATATGCTTGAATTGCACGCGCTCCAGCAGGACCAGCAGTTCCTGGGCTTCCTGTGTCGGCACCGAGCGCGGCCAGTCTTTTGACCAGCACAGTTTGACGCGCGACGATGGCGGCGCCATCTCGAACGTGTCGCATGACCATCTGAAGCTCGGTCTCAATTGAGCGCATAGAAATTGGCAGCTTTGGTTCATCCGCATTATCCATCGATCTTGTCTAATGTAAATGTTCCTGATATGTTCAGGTCATTATGAACGCGACCGTTTTCCAGTCCGATGCCCCGCTCGATGAGCGCCGCGTCATCATAAGACGCCATGACGGCGAAGTGGAGATGGTGGAGCTGCCGTGGGGGTTGCGCCCGCGCGACGGTGGTCCACGCGCCGTCAACGTTGTCCGCTCGGAAGGACGAACGTTTCCGAGCCACCGCTGCCTGGTGCCGGCGTCGGAGTTTCGGCACCAGAACTTCAGTTTCTCGCTCGCCAACGGCGACTGGTTCTATTTCGCGGGGATCTGGCGGCCGGCGGCCAGCGATTGGCCGGAGGCCTATGCCATCCTTACGATCGAAGCGAATGCGGACATCGCGCCGTTCCACGACCGGCAGATGGCGGTGCTGATACGGGATCAACGCACGGCCTGGCTCAACGGTCTTCTCCCCGAAGAAGAAATCCTGCGGCCACTGCCGGCGGGGACATTCCGGATCAAGCGCCACGCCAGCGCGCCGGCCCAGCAGATGCTGGCCGTCTAAAGCGCCAACCGCAGCTGCGGCTCCGTCCCGGAGGTCCGCCGCTCCAGCGACGACAGTGACACGCCGAGCAGGCGAATGCCCTTCCGGGGCGGAAAGATCGGCGCGAGCAGCAGGCTGACGATGTCCTCCAGATCGCCGATCGCCGCCAGAGGGACCGGAACCGTCTTG
>NZ_LFIO01001157.1 GCF_001187535.1 Rhizobium ecuadorense | reverse complement strand
ACGTCAGACAGCTCGGCATTTATCCGCAACGTCCGAAGTTCCCGGAAGCTGTGTCGCCTTTGGTAATTGAGCTTTCTTGAAGGAGGAGAGGGGTCCATCCTGTCGGCACGCTCCACTCCAAAGGTAACAGCTGTTACCTTTGGAGTGGAGCGTGCCGACAGGATGGACCCCTCTCCTCCTTCAAGAAAGCTCAATTACCAAAGGCGACACAGCTTCCGGGAACTTCGGACGTTGCGGATAAATGCCGAGCTGTCTGACGT
>NZ_LFIO01000679.1 GCF_001187535.1 Rhizobium ecuadorense | reverse complement strand
GGCTACGATGTCTTGCCAGAGGATGGCTGGCGGGCAGGGCAATCACCATCGGCTCGTCCGGCAGCCGCCGCAGCCGGATGCCGGCGGGATCGTCCAGGCCGGGGCGCATGAAGGTGGCGTCGAGCTCCCCGCGTTCCAGCTTCTGCATCAGCGCTAGCGTATTCATTTCCGTCAGCGACAGCTGCACCTCCGGCCAGCGCGCGCGAAACCGGCGGATCGTCGTGCTGACCACCGGGTTGAAGGCGGAGGATGCGGTGAAGC
>NZ_LFIO01000306.1 GCF_001187535.1 Rhizobium ecuadorense | reverse complement strand
ACAAGCCCTACTATCTGACGCCCGACAAGATGGGCGGCGACGCCTTCGCCGCGTTGCGGGACGGAATGAAGAAGTCGAAGGTCGTGGCCATCGCCCGCACGGTCCTCTTCCGACGGATGCGCACGGTCCTCATCAGACCGCACGGCAAGGGTCTGATCGCAACGACGCTGAACTACGACTACGAGGTCCGCTCGTCTGCGAAGGCTTTCGAAGAAATGCCGAAGATGAAAATCGCGGGCGAGATGCTTGATCTCGCAAAGC
>NZ_LFIO01001490.1 GCF_001187535.1 Rhizobium ecuadorense | reverse complement strand
AAAGAAGGCAGCCCTGTCGGAAACGCAGGACGAGCAAGAGAAGGCCACGATCGAAAAATCCATCGATACGCTGGAAGCGAAGATTGCCAAGCTCGAAGCGAGCGAGAGCAGCCAAACTCAGGCGTCTGCTGCATCGAAGCCTGCCGGTGACGCTCCTGGAGAATTTTCCGGCGAAAGCGAGCGTATCGGCACGACGAATTTTGACGAGACCAGTGAGTTCGGCAGCCGCACGGCTTACGTTTGATAAAAGGGACCCGGTTC
>NZ_LFIO01001460.1 GCF_001187535.1 Rhizobium ecuadorense | reverse complement strand
CGGGTTTCCTTTTGCCGCCTCTGTCTTTCACGGAAGAAGAGATCCAGGCGCTTGTCGCTGGCGCGCAGTGGGTTAGTCGGCACACAGACGATGCTTTGCGTACGCTGTTCAAAACGCGCTCGCAAAAATCGGCGGTGTGCTTCCCCCCGACCTGCGACGGGGCTTGGACGACAACACGTTCTTTGTTGGTCGTTCTGAAAAAGGTTCATCGGTGCTTGATCTGGCGCAGGTCAGGCGAGCGATGCGCGAGCAGCGAAAGAT
>NZ_LFIO01001002.1 GCF_001187535.1 Rhizobium ecuadorense | reverse complement strand
ACCCGCTTGGATCCGGCGAGCAGGCCTTCACGCTGCATCTTCTTTCGTGCGGCCTTGCGATGCCGACTGATCGCCTGCGCCTTTTCTCTGACACGCCGTTCGGACGGCTTTTCATAGGCGCGCCGTTCCTTCATTTCACGGAACAGTCCTTCGCGCTGCATTTTCTTTTTCAAGACCCTGAGCGCTTGATCGACATTATTGTCTCTGACGAGTACCTGCATTTCAAGTTCTCCTTGTTTGGGTGGTGCGACGATCGCAGGC
>NZ_LFIO01001348.1 GCF_001187535.1 Rhizobium ecuadorense | reverse complement strand
GCTTGCAAACGCGTGGAATTGACGGACACCGTGGACCCTCACGCGGCGGGCGTTTGCAAGCAGGCCGGCGGCTTCAAGCAGCGACTTGGGGTCAAGCTGCGTCAGGAATCCGTCGATGTTGTTCTTGGTCTCGAGACCGAGCCTGTCGAAGATATGCAGCTCCTCCTCGCTGTCTTCCTTCGTGGAAAGAAGACGCCCCGCCTGCCGGCTGTAGAAGTACCGGTCGTCCGCGGAAAACGCCTGGCGGAAAACACTTTGAAA
>NZ_LFIO01001283.1 GCF_001187535.1 Rhizobium ecuadorense | reverse complement strand
GCGTATAGACGATGAGCTTCATCTCCGGCCGGCTCGTCAGTGTCAGGCCGGTATGCTCGAAGGACATGCGGCCCTTGAGGGGATGGTTGATGCGCTTTATGCCGGACAGCGGATTGACGACCTCGTGGCGCTGCCACCAATCACGAAATTCAGCGCTTGCCTGTTTCAGCAGCGCGATCAGCCGTTCGAAATCCGGATCGCCGGCATAACGCGCGCAGTCGGCGCGAAACATCGCCAGCGAGACGCGGGCAACCGCCTCCC
>NZ_LFIO01001860.1 GCF_001187535.1 Rhizobium ecuadorense | reverse complement strand
GGGTAGTTGGTGGTACGGGACGCTATGTTCGAAGCCAGCGGCGGCCGGGCGGCAGAAGAGATCGTCATGACAAGGGATGCCGACATAACCATATTAAGAAAGCGCGGAATGCTGGCGACCGTGCGCGGCGTCCCTGCGCATAGCGTAGGCGGGGCCGAAGTGGAGACTACGCCCTGCGATATGCTACTGGGTAATGCAATTCTGCATGTCGCGAGACTGGACGTTTCGGTTTGCACGACCGCCGCCGCGAGTGTCGTTGCGG
>NZ_LFIO01001573.1 GCF_001187535.1 Rhizobium ecuadorense | reverse complement strand
GCATCTTCCCTTCAGCCGCCTCATCCCCGATGAAACGGAGCGCAACTGGTTCTTCGCCAATGTCTGCACCCATGACTGGAACATCGAGCAGGACCGCGGCCGCACATGGGCGGAGGCCGAAGCGCTGCTGATCGAGCAGCACCCGGCGCGCGAGGAGCATATCCGCGCCTTCCGCAAATATTGGCATGAGATGGTGCCGCACGCCTATGACGACAGCGTCGCGATCATGGAGGGGCTGATCGCCGAGGGGCGTGATGTGACG
>NZ_LFIO01001020.1 GCF_001187535.1 Rhizobium ecuadorense | reverse complement strand
ATTCCGGACGCAAAACCGCTGCGCACTTTTGCTGGAATTGCTCTGGATCTGGGGCGAGAGCCGATCACCTTCGGGGACGAATTTGTCTCTATCGCTTCCGCATCACATTGACGACAAGCACACCAAGGATCGCCATGACGCCGCCGACTGCGCCGAGCGCCGTCGGCGTCTCACCCAGCCAGAGGAAACCGATCAGCGTGGCGACCGGCGGAACGCCGTAGAGAAAGTTGGAAGCGCGGGCGGCCGTCAGCCGCTTCAGCGCGATCGCCCAGGTGAGGTAGCCGATCGCCGTCGGGAAGATGACGAGATAGGCAACACCCCAGTTCACCTCCGCCGGGGCGGCTGCCAGCGCCTGGATCGTCGCCGGAACAGCCGGAAACAGCGGCACGGAACCGATCAGCAGGATCCAGGCGGTGACGGCAAGCGCCGGCATCCGGCCGAGCAACGGCTTCTGCAGCACGCTGGCGATCGCCGAGCAAAGTGCTGCGCCGAGGATGAGGATGGCATTCGGATCAAGCTTGAAGCCGCCGTCGGAGGCAACGGCAATCAGCGCTACGCCGCCGAAGGAAACCGCGGTACCCGCCCAGCCCCAGCGGCCGAAGCGCTCGCCGAGCGCGAAGGTGGCGATGAGGGCGGTAAAGACCGGCATGGTGTTGATGATGAAGCTCGCCGGCCCTGCCGCAACCGTCTGCTCGCCGGTGTTCAACAAAACCGCATAAGCGGCGATGAAGAGCACCGCGGCAACGGAGAGGCGGACGACATCGCGTTTTCCCGGCAACGGCCGGTAGATCACGAGGTAGACCAGGGCGATGGCACCGGCTGCCACATAACGCGCTGTCGCCAGCTCGATCGGCGTCAGCGGCCCGAGGCAGATGCGGATCACCACGAAGGAGGACGCCCAGAAGAGAATGGTAACGACGATCGCCGCAAAGGCGACCAGATCGAACTTGCCTTGCTCCTTCGTCGAAACCGGTGCGCTTGCCGCCATGCTCATTGACACCTCCATTTGTGCTTCGACCAAGGATTAAGCCGAGGATGCGTGCTTGAAAAGCATCGCAATCGATGATCAAATGTGCCTATGGTTCACAGCTCGCCGGTGCTCCCGCCGCTCGATACCCTTGAGACCTTTGCCCGTGCTGCCCGGCTCGGCTCGTTTTCCGCTGCGGCCGAGGAAAGCGGCATTACCCATGGCGCCGTGTCGCGTCAGGTCTCCCGCCTCGAGCGCTGGATGGGCGTGCGCCTGTTTGCCCGCGAAGCCAGAGGCGTGCGCCTGACGCCGGAGGGCATGCGGTTTTTCGCGCGGGCGGAGGAAGCGCTTTCGCTGCTCGGCAATAGCGGCGAGCGCTGGCTGCCTCGCCGCAACAAAGCGGTGGTGCGCCTGTCGGTGACGCCCTCCGTCGCCTCGTTGTGGCTGTTTCAGCGTCTGCCGAAGCTCGAAGGAAACGAGTTGCATGTCGAACTGACGCTCGAACACCGGCTGGCGGATTTCGGCGAAGGCACCGATCTTGCCATCCGCTGCGGCAAAGGGCCGTGGGCCGGCGTGCGCGCCATGTCTCTCTGGCACGAGAAATCCTTTCCTATCGCCGCCCCGGCGCTGGCAGACCGGCTCGGCCAGCGCTCCGACGCGCTTTCGCTGCTCGACCTGCCGATCCTGCACGATTCGAATATCGAAGGCTGGCGCCGCTGGCTTGCCCGCGAGGGCGTCGACTATACGCCGCGCGGCCACGATCGCCGCTTCGAGGATTACAATCTGGTGATCGATGCCTGTGCGCAAGGGCTCGGCATCGCGCTCGCCCGGCCGCCGCTATCGGACGCGGCGCTGGCCGCCGGGCGCGTCGTCGCCGTCTCGGATCGGACACTCGATTATCATGTGGCCTTCCATCTGATCCGACCGGACGATGCGCTCAGAAGTCCTGCCATCGAATTTGCCAGCCGCTTCCTGCGCGAGGCCGGCCATGACGAGGCGACGATCGCCGCCTTTATCGCACCCGGCCGGGCGAAACCGTAAGCGGAAAACCCTTCGTTACTCCGCCGGAAACGACAGCCGTGCAGCCGATCGATTTCAGATAGTCGACAGCCTTGCTGGTCAGCGCCGATGCGATACCGCGCCGGCGGAAGGCGTCGGCGACATAGACGGACCAGATGTAGCCGTGCAGCCGCTGCTCTTCCCGGATGACCTCCGGAAACGGCGATTGGTGCAGTTGGCAGGATGCGGAACCGGCGATTTCACCGTCGACGACGGCAAGGAACGACGTCAGACGCCGCTCCTCGCGGCCGGTTCTGATGAAAGACAAGTTCCGTGCCACCGCATCGGGCCTGTAACCACGTCTTCGCCATTCCCCTTTAAAGCTCTTCTGGCTCGAATGGGATGGAAATCGGACCGTCGGTTTTCAAGCGCCTCAAGAACGAAGCTGCCGTTTCACACCCGCGCGTTCACCGACGCAACGTTCGAGGCCCGGCTACCGCAACGAAGGCAAGTGCCGCAGCGATCAGGAGCAGCGCTGTGCCGAGGTTGGAGATCTGCGCAACGCCGCCGATCGCGGCCGGGCCCATGAGAATGCCGGTATAGCCAATGGTCGTGACACTTGCGATCGCAAGGCTCGCTGGCATGCGGCTCTGAGCTCCCGCAGCGGTGTAGAGGACTGGCACGATGTTGGACGCGCCGAGGCCGACAAGGAGGAAGCCGGCCAAGGCAAGGAGCCGCATCGGCGCGAAGACGGCAAGGACGAACCCCGCAGCGCTGACGAGACTACCGACCACGAGAATCCAGGTACCCCCAAAGGCCTTCACGATCCCGTCGCCAGTCAAACGGCCTACGGTCATCGCGATTGCGAAAGTCGCATATCCGAAGCCGGCAACGGCGGGATCGAGGCCATGTGCCTCGATCATGAAGAGCGCACTCCAATCTAGGATTGCCCCTTCGGCGAGGAACAAAATGAAGCACAAGAGACCGATGACGATTACGATCCCATTAGGCGCAACGAAGAGCGGCGCGCCCTCCGCTTCACGATTGCCGTAAGAGAGGAGAACCCGGCGCGACGCGAGCGCGAGGACAACCACAGCCCCGCTGACGACAAGGGTCGCATGCAGTGGTTCGAAGCCCGAATGCATGAGAAGGCTGACACCGCCCGCCCCGAGGATACCGCCAAGGCTGAAGATCCCGTAGAAGCCCGACATCATGTTGCGGCCGCTGTCCTTCTCGACCATCACCGCCTGGATATTGGTCGCAACGTCGAGAGTGCCGAGGCTCGCGCCGAAGATCGCCAGCGAGATCGCCAGCGTCACCACCTCGTTCGAAAGTGCTAGCATTGGTAGGATGAGGGCGACGGCGAGCGAGGATGCGAAGAGTACTGTTCGACATCCGAAGCGGTTCGCCAGAAGTCCGGTGAGCGGCATCGTGACGATGGAGCCGAGCCCGAGGCAGAGAAGGACGAGGCCTAGGGTTCCGTCGTTGATGGCAGTTCGCGCCTTCGCGAACGGTACGAGCGGCGCCCAAGCCGCCATCGCGAGGCCTACCGCCAAGTACATGGCTCGGGTCCCCCACTGTTCGGGACCTCGGGAGCGGTGATAAATGTGGGTTGCGGCGGCGCCGTCGGAGGCTACAAAGGTCATTGGGAACTCGTTGAGGATCTTACGGACGTTGGTACACTTCGTCCGCGATACAGGTCGGCGGACGCGACGATTTCGACACCGTAGGTGACCATCCCGCGTCGCTTCAGCAGGACTCGACATTTTCGCTGATATGCTTGGCATAGAACCGTCCGGCATAGACGCCCATGAGGGTTTCGGGTGTCTCCCACAGGTGCCGGAAGGGCGACTGTTCAAATCGGCGTGCTCCGACGCGAACGGTGTCGTTTGGATCAAAACGGACGGAGTCACTCATCAGGATGCCTTCAGGTCAGACATAAGATTTCCTGTAGGATTGTGGATCTACCGGCTTTATGCAAAGCATTTGATTCGTCGAAAAAGGTTAGATAATCTGACTTCATGTCTGACTGGTTGCCGTCAATGAATGCCCTGCGCGCCTTCGAGGCGACTGCCCGACATCTGAGTTTTGCCCGGGCGGCAGTGGAACTGCACGTCACTCCAGCAGCCGTGAAGCAGCTGGTGCGCAAGCTGGAGGAGACACTCGGTCTGTCCCTGATCGAACGCGCCGGGCGCGGGCTGCGGCTGACGACCGCCGGAGCGGCGGGCCGAGACGAACTGACAACCGGCTTCGATCATCTGGCCGGGGCTGTCCGGCGCATGCGCGCCGAGGGAGGGCGCCGGCGGCTTGTCGTTTCGGCCGAGCCGTCCTTTGCCACCGCCTGGCTGGTGCCGCGGCTGGAGCGGTTCCGCCTTGGCGAGCCCGATGTGGATGTGCTGATCGACTCCTCGGCGCATCTGGTCGATCTGGCTCGGGGCGATGCGGATATCGCCATCCGCTTTGGAGCAAGGCCGGATGACACGCTAGTCACCCACCGGCTGTTCGATGAGGAATTGTGCGCGTTCTGCAGTCCTCAGATCGCGGAAGGGCTGGACGGGCCCACCGATCTTGCGCGTTGCCGGTTCATCCATTGGGAGACCTCCGCCCTCGGCTGGGCGACCGCCACGCGGACTTGGATGGATTGGACACGATGGCTGGGGCAGGTCGGAGCATCAGGCGTCAAGCCTTCCAGCGGCTTGCGATTCAGCGATTACAATCTGGCGGTCCAGGCTGCGATCGCCGGTCAGGGGGTCGTGCTTGGCAGTGGACCGGTTCTTGCTGATCTTGTTTCGGCGGGACTGCTGGTCCGTGCAGTGCCGCAAAGCCTTCGCACCGACGTCGGCTATGACGCGGTGACGACGCGTAGCGCAATCGAGAGGGGCGAGGTTAAGGCCTTCATCGGGTGGATAGCAACTGAGGCCAAAGGCATCTGACGACCGCTCACGGTTTATCCCGGCGCACTCCCACAGCGTGATCGTCTTCCAACAGGTTGAACCCAAGAAAAGGCCCCCGCGAAACCATCCTCGCGCTGCTCTCTGCGCTGTGCCACCGCGCACTACTAGTTACGTGAGATCGGGAATCTCGGCCATGAAGTTCGTTTGATCTCGAAGCCGCCACTCGTCCGTCGATGCGGTTCGTTGTTCCGAAGACTGAAGGCCGGTAGGCCTGCTTCAGGGCTTTCCGGACGCGGGGCCTGTTCGTCTGTCAGCGAACACAGCTTATCAATGCCCCCTGCCCGCCCACCTGCTGATCGCCGGGGACGGTGGTGCGGTATCTCCTGGTCTGAATCCGGGAGCCGAGACTGGTTGGGGAAGGAAGCGCTAGCAGGCGCTCGACGCCGCCCGCAGGGTTAGCCTCTTGAGGCCTTTGTTCCGGAAGCGGGTAAACGCTGACATGTCGTCCGTCGCCTTCACTCGGATAAGCGCTCCTTCGTAGGCCTCGACGATGCATGCGGCGAGATCGGCTATGTCCTCCCCCTTCGCGAGGTCGCCTTCCTGTTGGGCAATGGACAGTAGTTCTACGATGCTCCGTTCCCAGCGATCAAATGAGGTGGCCAGCGCATCAAGTACGAAGGCGCTGCGTCCTGCCGCCGTTTGAGCGAGCACCCCATAGAGGCATCCTGCATAGGGTGCTTCTTTTACCAACTCCTGTTCGAGCATTTCAAAATAAGCGTCAAGACGGGCCAGCGGGCGGCGCGACGTGTCCGAGAACAGCGCCTTCCTGATCCTGCTGTACTTGGCCTCATATGCCTCGATGATCGCGACCACGAAATCGTCCTTGCTCCGGAAGAAGTAGTAGAACGATCCCTTCGGGACATCGACGGCCTTCAAGATCGGTCCGATCCCGACGCCTTCGTATCCATGCGCGAGCAACTGTCGCAAGCCTTCGGAAATGAGACGCGTACGCGTCGCGGATTGAATATCCATAACTAGACCGATCGTCTACAAGGTTGAAAATACACGATACCTGCGTGGAGCATTCACCATGAGTTTATCACAGGAACGGCGTACAGGGATATATATGGTCATCGCGTCGGCGCTCTTGTGGAGTACCGCAGGTTTGTTCGTGCGCATGGCCGACATGGATGTCTGGTCGATAGTCGCTTGGCGGTCGGCCTTCGCCTTCGTGACGCTTGGAGCTTTCCTGGTGGTCCGGGGAGGGGTAGGCAGGCGGTCGCGGTTCGGTGGCTTCGGGTTGCCGGGTGTAGCAGCCTCCGCTGTCTCCGCGTTCGCTGCTATCACGTATATCGCATCCCTTCAGTGGACGACGGTCGCCAATGTGATGACGGTCTACGCCACCTTGCCTTTCGTTGCGACAGGCATCGCCTTCTTCTGGCTCCGGGACCGTGTAAGCTATCGTTTCGTCACCGCCGGCTGTGCGGCGTTCGTCGGCACGGCCATCTCGGTCGGCGCGGCCGTGTCGGCTCGGGATGTGCTCGGTATCCTGTGTGCCTTCGCTATGACGGCAGGGTGCGCCACCCAAATCGTTATCGCTAGGCGCTTTCCCGACATGGACACGACGATGATGACGGCCTTTGCGGCTCTTGCGTGCCTGTGCATCTCGTTGCCGCTGATGCATTTTGGGGTCCCCGCCCCGCAGCAGCTTCTTGCCTGCGCGCTCTACGGGGTGTTCACGACGGGCATAGGTTATATCCTTCTGCTCCTCGGGTCTCGTCGTGTCGGTTCCGGAGAGGCCGGGTTGCTCTCCATGCTCGACGTCGTGCTTGGGCCGGTGTGGGTCTGGCTCTTCTACGATGAACAAATTTCGCTGCCGGTCCTTGTCGGAGGCGCGGTCGTTCTGGCCGCCGTCTTCTGGTACCTCGCGTCGGATCGAAAGCCTGCTGTCGTCGCCGGGTAAGCGATTGCGCCGGACACCGGCCCAAAATTGTTCACTATTTTAGCGCTTTATAAAAGCCGTACAGAGCTTCTGGCGAGCGGACGGGGATGGATATCCCCCGGAGTCGAGTGTGGCCTCGCCCATCACGCCGATGCGATCTCGATCCGGAAATGCTGACCGTCATGCACGTATAGCAACGGCGGACTATACCGGCGTCGACATCGACTATCCGGAGCTGATAGCGCTTAGCGAGGACGAACTCGGCTCACTTCGTCGGCGACGTAGACGGACCAGATGTAGCCGTGCAGCCGCTGCTCTTCCCG
>NZ_LFIO01000275.1 GCF_001187535.1 Rhizobium ecuadorense | reverse complement strand
GATCAGTGCCTCGAACTGCGGCGGCAGCATGCTTTCGCCGGGCACATAGTTCATCGCCACCTCGTAGGAGGGCAGCGGCGGCGGCGTTTCAAGCGTGCCGTTGGCGTCGCGCTTCTCGTAGAAGGCGTTGCCGCCGGCGACCGTCACATAGTGCATGTTGTCGTAAGGGAATTTCAGCCCATCGGTGTGGAAGAACATCGCGTCCTTCACCGCGGGATGGCGTGCGCCCTTAATAAGGATCGCATCCGCTGCGGTAGCAAGC
>NZ_LFIO01000787.1 GCF_001187535.1 Rhizobium ecuadorense | reverse complement strand
GTCGGCGGACGTGCTGGTCATTCGACCCTCACACGCGGATCGATCGATGCATAGAGCATATCGACCAGGATATTGATGAAGAAGATAACGACGGCGACCGCGAAGATCGATGCCTGGACGATCGCGAAGTCGCGCTTCAGGATGCCGTCGATCAGCAGCTTGCCGATACCGGGAAACCCGAAAACAACCTCGACGACGCCACCGCCGCCGGCGAACTGGGCGGCGAGGTCACCGGTCACGGTCACCGCGGGCAGGAGGGCAT
>NZ_LFIO01000462.1 GCF_001187535.1 Rhizobium ecuadorense | reverse complement strand
GTTGCCCCAGTCCTGGCGGCCAGCCCATTCCGGGCTCTTGAACACTTGTAGCTCGGCGCCGAGGCCGGGCGTCGCGTGGTGGAAATAGTTGCCGACCGCATCGAGCAGCTCGGTCTCGGCCCGCTTCTGCATCATGTGGATGACGGCCTTTTCCTTTGGCGTCTTGCCGGTGAGCCGCGGATCGCCGTCGAGATTGTCGAGGTATTCGGTGATGGCAGTGGCCTCCGCGATGTAGGTGCCGTCCTCGAGCTGGAGCACTGGC
>NZ_LFIO01001122.1 GCF_001187535.1 Rhizobium ecuadorense | reverse complement strand
CCAAAATTATTGGAGCTAGGCTTTGCTCTCGATGCTGAGAATCAACGGGTCGGTGGTTCGAACTGGTTCAAGGCGATCGTCCTGCTTTTTGTCGCAAGACATTATGGGCGGCAGCGATATTCTCATATCCCGCTGCATCTTGTAGGGTCGGAATCTGCAGACCTACGGGAAAGTTCAGCGATGAAGAAGACCTTCAATCCGGCGTCGGTACGCCGGCCTTTTGGAAATTATAATCACGGCCTGCTCGTGCCCCCCGGCGCAT
>NZ_LFIO01000663.1 GCF_001187535.1 Rhizobium ecuadorense | reverse complement strand
AGGGCTGTCAGTGCCCTTGACTTCCAGCGCCAGCATCGTCCCACCTGTGAGGCGCACAAGGAAGTCCGGAACATAGCGTCGCCGCGAACCCGCCCACATGTAGTAGATCTGGAAGCCGAGATGATCGTTCTTGGCATAAGCGATGACGTCGTCGCGCTTCTCGAAGATGTTCGCTGCATGTCCCTCCCAGGATGAATCCCCAACCAGGTGGCTGATATGCGACTTGGTTGTCGGAAAGCACGGCTTGGTGGTGTACCAGGTC
>NZ_LFIO01000474.1 GCF_001187535.1 Rhizobium ecuadorense | reverse complement strand
GGACAAAGTCGATAGCCGTATCGGGATGCTTGAGTTCAAGGACGGCGCTCCAACAGCCGAGACCGTCGACAAGGTTTACGACACGCTGGATTTCACGCGGGCTCTGGACGCCTACCTCAACAGCTACGGCGGCGCATCTGCCTATGCAATCCGCAAGGGTTTCATCAGTGCAGGTGCTGAGGACAATTCCGTCATCATCTATTCGGAACTGATGGATTCGAATTCGCTGTTCCTCACGCCGAACGCCGACACCCTCTATTAC
>NZ_LFIO01000229.1 GCF_001187535.1 Rhizobium ecuadorense | reverse complement strand
AACCTGTCGGTCGCACTGCAGATTTCCCAGGAAACACTGAGTAACCTGACGGTTGCCGAGCGCATGATGCTAATGGAACTCCTTCAGAAAATCTGCTGAGCTGACGCCTGCCGTAACCTCGGAGACTACCCATGTTCCAGCTCAGCGAAGACGAAATCCCATCGCTCGTTGGCCAAATGACCGTCGGCGAAAAGGTCGCTCTACTGAGCGGACGCGGGCTGTGGAAAACGGCGTCGATCGAAAGGCTCGGCATCCCTTCGGT
>NZ_LFIO01000807.1 GCF_001187535.1 Rhizobium ecuadorense | reverse complement strand
GTCATCTTCCTGTTCTTCTCCTTCGCGATCCCGATCACGCTCGGCCTGTTCGCCTGGGGCACGTCGAAGTGGGACAAGATGGGGCCATGGAACCTCGGCGAAGGCGTCTTCAAGCTCTTCGCGGTGCTGACTGTGATCGCGATGATCCTGATCTTCATCCTCGGCATCCAGCCGCCGAATGAATGGGCGCTCTACATCACCGTTGGTTTCCTGGTGCTGACCGCGATCGTCTGGTTCGGCTTCGAAAGCCGTCGCTTCAAGGG
>NZ_LFIO01000888.1 GCF_001187535.1 Rhizobium ecuadorense | reverse complement strand
AGTGCACGCCGTTCGAACTTGGTATGATCGGCAAGCAGGATGCGTTTTACGGAACAGTCGAACATGGCGCGCTTGGTATCGACTGTTTCAGGGGACTGGTGCAGCACCGTGCCATCGCTGATCGCCGACATCGAGATGAACGCGACATCTGCCCTGAGTGCCTTGATCTCGTTGATGGTGATGCGACCCATGAAGGCATTGCACCAATTGTAATATTGGCCGCCGAGGGCGAGCAGCGTCACGTCGTGCACGCCCTGTCTATT
>NZ_LFIO01001668.1 GCF_001187535.1 Rhizobium ecuadorense | reverse complement strand
GCCTCTCGTGGCGCAAGGGCAGGACGAGCGCGGCCCGGCGGAGCCCGAGGCGACAGGCGTCAGGATCCGGATAGGCTTCAACAATCTAACCCTGACCGCGACACTCGCCGACAATCCGACGGCGCGCGATCTCGTTTCCATGCTGCCCCTGAACCTTAAGATCGAGGACTATGGCAGGAACGAAAAGATCGTCCATCTGCCGCGCAAGCTGACCGAAGAAGGCAGCGGTGCTTTCGGAAACGAGCAGCCGGGCGACCTTTGCT
>NZ_LFIO01001866.1 GCF_001187535.1 Rhizobium ecuadorense | reverse complement strand
AGCGAGATATTGTCGAGGGCGGTGATCCGGCGGCCAGCCGACGAAAAGCCTTTCGACAGGTTCTCGATGGAAAGCAGCGGGCTCATGAGGACAACTCCGCGATTAGCGGTGGCGTCGTGAGATCACGATGGCTGGCGATGAGGGCTGAAGTATAGCCGCTTGCCGGCGCAGAAAGCACCGAATGGACGGGACCGGCCTCGACGAGGCGCGCATCGCGGAAAACGGCGATCCGGTCGACGAAGCCGGAAGCGAGCGCGATATCGTGGGTGATGAAGAGCAGCGTCATGCCGTCTTCGCGCACCAGTCCGTCAAGCAGGCGGACGATCTCGGCCTGGACGACGACATCGAGGGCGCTCGTCGCCTCGTCGGCGATCAGCAGCGCCGGCTTGGCAGCGATTGCCGCGGCGATCGCCACGCGCTGGCGCTGACCGCCGGAAAGCTGATGCGGAAAGGCCCGCATCGCCTTGCCTGACTCAGGCATCCGCACCCGTCCGAGCAATTCCTCGGCTCGGAGAGAAGCCTGTTTCCAGCTGAGGCCGAGATGACGCCTGGCGCCCTCGGCAATTTGTTCGCCGATCGTCAGCACGGGATTGAGGCTTGCGCCCGGATCCTGGAAGACGAAGCCGAAATCGCGGCCCGGACGGGGCGGATGGCCGAGTGCCGGCCAGAGCATCTCGCCA
This sequence comes from Rhizobium ecuadorense, assembly GCF_001187535.1. Classification (GTDB taxonomy): domain Bacteria; phylum Pseudomonadota; class Alphaproteobacteria; order Rhizobiales; family Rhizobiaceae; genus Rhizobium; species Rhizobium ecuadorense. The sequence continues at coordinate 7,798 of NZ_LFIO01001866.1, read as the reverse complement.
CCGACTTTCGCTCCATCAGGCAGCAGACCGGCGAGCGCCCGGGCGAGCGTGCTCTTGCCGGAGCCGCTTTCACCGATGATCGCCAGCCTTTCACCGACTTTGATATCGAGATCGACGCGGTCGAGCGCGGCGACAGCGTTGCCTCGCGCATAGGCGACCGAAAGCTGCCGGAGGCTGCAAAAAATGCCGCTCATGCCGGCCTCCCGCCATCATCGCCAAGCGCCTTGCCGAGACCCTCGCTGAACAGATGGACACCGAGCACCGTTGCGGCAAGTGCGGCACCCGGGATGACCGAGAGATAGGCGGCCGATCGCAAGACGCTGCGTCCCTCGGCGATCATCGAACCCCAGGTGGCGATATTCGGATTGCCGAGGCCAAGAAAGGACAGGGCCGCCTCGGTGAGAATCGCACCGGCGACGATGGTGGCCGAGAGCGCCAGCACCGGCGGCAGCGCGTTCGGCAGGATTTCCCGGAAGGCGATCTCCGCGGGATGCATGCCGATCACCCTTGCCGAGGCGACGTAATCCTGCTCGCGGATCGCCAGCACCTGCGCCCGCATCAACCGCGCCGGATCGGCCCAGGCGCCGAGCGCGATGGCCAGCACGACGACCGGCGTTGAGACGCCGATGGTGCTGACGAAGGCGAGGGCGAGCAGGAAGGCCGGCACGATCTGGAAGGCATCAACCACCCGCATCAGCGCCTCGTCGACGATCCCGCCGGCAAAACCGGCCGCCATGCCGACGCAAAGCCCGAGGATCATCGCCGAAACGGCCGCCGCGAGGCCGACGGCAAGCGAGGTGCGCGCGCCATAAAGGAGGCCGGCGAGCACGTCACGGCCCAAGCGATCCGTGCCGAGCGGAAAGGCCGGATCGGTGAAGGGCGGAAGCAGCGCCCGACCGGCGATCCTGAGCGGATCGCCAGGCGAAATGATGGGCGCGGTGAGCCCGGCTAAAAGCAGGACGAGGAGGATCGCAAGCCCAATCATGCCTTCCGGTGTGCCGAGGAGACGCCGGAGACGGCTCATGCGCCGCCCTCCGAGGCGCCGATGCGCGGATCGAGCCCGGCATAGACGAGATCGACGAGGAAATTGACCGCAATGACCAACACGGCGCTGGTGAGGATGATCCCCATCAACAGCGGCGCGTCGCGGCCGTTGACCGCTTCCTGCGCTAAGCGTCCGAAGCCGGGGACAGCAAAGACGCTCTCGATCACCACGCTGCCGCCGAGCATGGCCGCCGATTGCAGCCCGAGCATGGTAACGAGCGGCAGCAGCGCATTGCGCGCCACATGGCGCAGCACGATGCGGCTGCGCGACAGGCCTTTGGCGCGGGCAAAGAGGACGAAATCGAGCTTCCACACCTGCCCCATGCCGGCGCGCATCACCCGCAGGAACAAGGCGAGATAGATCAGGGCGAGCGCACCGGCCGGCAGGACCAGATGATCTGATATGTCGAGCGCGCGTGAAAGCCCCGTCTTTCCTGAAGCGATCGTCTCGATACCGGCGATCGGAAACCAGCGCAGCTTCACCGAAAAGGCGATGCTGAGAACCAGGCCGAGCCAGAAGCTCGGAATGGCATAAACAACAAGCGAGCCGATCGACAGCAGCCGGTCGCGCACCGACCCCGGCCGCGCCCCCGCGAGGATACCGAGCGCCGAGCCGAAACCGAAGGAAAGCGCCGTGGCGCTGCCCATCAGCAGCAGCGTGTTGGGCAGGCGTTCGGCGATGAGCGCGCCGACCGGCCGGTCGAAGGCGACCGACCAGCCGAGATCGAGCCGCGCCAGCGAGGAGAGATAAAGCCAGAGCCGGGCCAGCATGGACCGGTCGAGGCCGTAGCTCTCGCGCAGCGACTGCCTGAGCGCCGCATCGCCGCCGCCGATCGAGCCGAGATAGGCATCGACGGCATCGCCCGAGGCGAATTCCAGCAGGAAGAAGGTGAAGATCACCACGATCAGCAGCACCGGAAGGCTACTGATCGCCCTGCGCCGCAGGAGGAGGATTGCACGTTTCACGCCGGACAGGGCCTCCGGAAGAGAATTGCCGCCGATCCTATCACGATCGCAGCGCGGTATCGCCCCAGTTCGAGACGGCCCAGCGCGGATTGTCCGAGACATTGAGCACGGTGTCGCGGGCAACGGTGATGAAGCCCCATTCCGCGACGTTGATCAGCGGCAGATCGGCGACGACAAGCTGCTGGAACTTGCGGTAGAGATCGGTGCGCGCCGCCGTGTCGACGGTCTCGGAGGCCTGCTTGATGATCTTGTCGAGCTCGGGATTGGCGTAACCACCCTGGTTGGAGAAGGGCACACCATCCGGCGTGCCGGACTGGACGAGAATGGTGGTGGAGATTGCCGGATCCCCACGGAAGACCGGCGGGCCGACGGCAAGGTCGAAATCGTGATCTGTGTAGGCCGCCTTCAGGTGCGCGGCCGCATCGGCATTGACGATCTCAGCATCGATGCCGATCGCGGCGAGCGCCTGGCGAAGGTAATCGCCGAATTGCCGGGTCTCGTTGAAATAGGGCGCGGGGCGAAGCTTCAGCTTGAAGCGGTTACCGTCCGTCCCCTTGGCGTAACCGGCCTTGTCGAGAATATCGTTGGCGGCCGCCGGATTGAAATCATAGGCCGCGACATCCGATGTGTAGAATTCCGGCGCGTTCTTCGGCACCGGACCTGTAGCGGCGGCGGCATAACCGAGGAAGATCGTGTCGACCACGAATTTCTTGTCGATGGCCTGCGCGATCGCCTGGCGGACCCTGAGGTCGGCGAGCTCCTTGCGGCGGTGATTGATCTCGACGACGAGCTGGTAGGTCAAGGCTTCGTAACCCTTGGAGATCACCTTGATGCCGTCGACCTTGGAGAGGCGGTCGAGATCGGCGAGCGGCACGGCCGAGAAGGCGGCGAGCTGGATTTCGTCGGCTTCGAGCGCTGCACCCGCCGAGGCGCGGTCGGGCAGCACGCGAAAGACGATCTCGTCGAGTTTCGGCTGGTCCTTGTCCCAATAGTTCTCATTGCGCGTCAGCCGGTAATATTCGCCGGGCTTGTATTCGGCGAATTTGAACGGGCCGGTGCCGACCAGCTTGTTATTACCAGGATTGGTGGCGATGTCGGAACCGTCGAAGATGTGCTTGGCGACAACGCTGGTGACGACGGGCAGGGCATTGCGGATCAGCTGGAACGGCGTCGGCTTGGAGAAGCGGAAGATGGCGGTGTAATCATCCGGCGTATCGACGGCTTCGAGATTGGCGAAGACCAGGCGGCCGAGATTCTGCAGCGGCTTCCAGATGTTGAGGGCGGAGAAGGCGACATCGAGCGAGGTGAACGGCTGGCCGTCATGCCAGGTGACGCCGTCGCGCAGCTTGAAGGTGACGGAAAGGCCGTCGGCCGAGCCCTCCCAGGAGGTGGCAAGCCGCGGCGCAAGCCCGTCCTTGCCGTCGAACGAGGCTTCGGCCAGTGGTTCGATCACCTTGCTGGCGATGAAAAAGACGCCGTTCGAAGCGACGATGGCGGGATTGAGGTTCTTCGGCTCGGAATCGGCCGCAACAACCAGCCGGCCACCGGCGGGCGCGGCCTGCGCCAGCGCCTGGCGGGCGAGCGCCGTCGAAGCCAGCAGCAGGGCGGTGCCCTTCATCACCGTGCGCCGCGAGATAGATGGTACGGTCATGACCCCTCCTGATCGATCAAATCCCAGAGCATGATGCCGAAAAGTGTAAGCGGTTTTCGGACAACATCATGCTCTAACTCTTTAATTTAGAACAGGATTCAGATTTTAGGCCAACCGCGCCTAAAATCATCCTGTTCTAGCGCCTATATTCAGGGCGAAACGCCAATAGTCATAGAAGTTAAATTCGAAATGGCAGCGCTCTGCGAGACATTTTTTGTCACCCAGCCATTATTTGCTCAGCCGCTGGCAGCGAGGCGTTTTGGCTCGCTAAAGAGATCGCGATAGGCGGCACCGGGATGCGGCGCAACAAGCCGCGGTCCCGCTCCCCCGAGCTTTTCCCGCAGCGTGCCCTTGGCATATTCTTTCTTGTAGACGCCGCGCTTTTGCAGTTCCGGCACCAGCAAATCCACGGCATCCTCGAAACTCTCGGGCGTCACGGCATAGGCGAGGTTGAAGCCGTCGACATCGGTATCCTCGATCCATTCCTGCATCAGATCGGCGACGGTCTGAGGCGAGCCGACGAAAACAGGGCCGAAACCGCCAACACCAACCCAGTCGGCCATTTCGCGCACCGTCCATTCTTTGGTCGGATCGATGGTGGTGAAGGTCTCGACGGCCGATTGCACCGCATTGGTATGACGGTGGCGTAGCACCTCGTCCGGTCCGAACTGGCCGAAATCGATGCCGGTCCAGCCGGAGATCAGCGTCAGCGCGCCCTCGAAGGACGCGTATTTGCGGTATTCGTTGAACTTGCGCTGCGCCTCGGCATCGGTCTCGCCGAGAATGACAGTCTGCAGGTTGAAGGCGAGGATTTCGCGCGGGTTGCGGCCGACGCGCTCGGCCGCCTCGCGGACATTGGCGACGTAGCGCTTGAGCACGGGTTTCGACGGCGACGCCACGAAGATGCATTCGGCATGGGCGCCGGCAAAATCCTTGCCGCGGCTGGAAGCGCCGGCCTGGTAGAGAACCGGGGTTCGCTGCGGCGAGGGCTCGCTCAGGTGAATGCCGGGCACGGTGAAATGCCGGCCGGAATGGCCGATCGGGTGGACCTTGTCGGGATGGGTGAAGATGCCGGCTTCCCGGTCGCGGACGACGGCGCCGTCCTCCCAGCTGCCCTCCCAGAGTTTGTAGCAGACCTCAAGATATTCCTCGGCAAGATCGTAGCGATCGTCATGCCTGGTCTGGGCGGGCTGACCGATATTGAGCGCGCCGCTGTTGAGATAGGAGGTCACGATATTCCAGCCGACGCGCCCCTTGGTGAGATGGTCGAGCGTCGAGATGCGGCGGGCGAAAGTATAGGGATGCTCGAAGGAGAGCGAGGCGGTCAGGCCGAAGCCGAGATGCTCGGTCGCGTAAGCCATGGTCGGGATGAGCTGCAGCGGATCGTTGACCGGCACCTGCGCCGAATGACGAAGGGCCGCATCGACATTGCCGTTCAGCACATCGTAGACGCCGAGCACGTCGGCGATGAACAGGCCGTCGAACTTGCCACGCTCCAGCGTCTTTGCCAGATGCACCCAGTAATCGAGATCCTTGTAGGTCCAGGACTTGTCGCGCGGATGACGCCAAAGCCCCGGCGACTGGTGTCCGACGCAATTCATGTCGAAGGCGTTCAGCCTGATTTGGCGGGTCATGTCTTTCTTCCTTGGAATTTACGGATTGCTGCGGCCGAGGCCGTAGGTCAGCGCCAAGGCACCGACGAGCACGGCGCCCTTGACGAAATCCTGGGTGTAATAGGGGGCGTTCAGCATGGTGAGGCCGTTGAGCAGCACGCCGACGAAGACGGCGCCGGCAATGGTGCCGAGCACGTTGGGGCGCCGCAGGTTGAGAACGGCAAAACCGATCAGCGCGGCGGCCACCGAATCCATCAGCAGCGAGCCGCCGGAGGAAATGTCGCCGCGCCCGACGCGGGCGGCGATGACGATGCCGCCGAGCGAGGCCAGCGTGCCCGACAGGACATAGGCGAGGGTCTTCAGCCTGACGGTCGAGGCCCCTGCGAGCCGGGTGGCGACCTCGTTGCCGCCGGTCGCAAACAGCAGTCGGCCGATGCGGGTGCGTTCGGTGAGAACGAAGAGCGCAACGGCGACCGCCGCCATCAGCACCACGGAAACGGGAAGGGTGCCGAGGATGCTGTAGCGGCCGATCAGCAGGAAGGCCGGGTCATAGGCCCCGGTCGCCTTCGTGCCGTCGGGCAAGGTGAGGCCTGCTGAAATCGACCGGCCGGCCGTCGGGATCAGCTGCAGGCCGGAAAGCAGGAACATCATCGCCAGCGTCGCCAAAAGATCGGGCACCCTCAAGCGCACGATCAGGAAGGCGTTGACGAGCCCGATCAGGGCGCCAAAAGCGAGCACCAGCGGCACCGTCGCATAGGCGTCGAGGCCCCAGACGATCATCGCGTAACTCGCAGCCATCACGCTCGATGCGGCAACGGCGCCGATCGACAGGTCGAAACCGCCGACGGCGAGCGTGACGGTGACGCCGGCGCCCAGAATGGCGACGACCGACACCGCCTGCAGGATGCTCATCAGATTGGCGATATTGATGAAGGCGGGCTCGGCGATGGTGAAGCCGACGACGAGAGCCGCAAGCAGAATGAACACAGCGCCCGCCCGCAGGAAGGCCCCGAGAGCGGCGAGGCGGCCGCTCTCGGCTTCAGGCAGCGTCTTTGCCCACGTGCTTGCCTGGGAAAGAGTGTCGTTGTCGATCGTCGTCATGCGGAAATTCCCTGAATGGCGGAAAGAGCGGCAAAGCCGCCTGCAGCGGGTTCCAACACGTGGCGGTCGATGACCAGGATGCGGTCGGCCACCTCATAGGCCTCCTCGGGATCGGAGGTCGCGATCAGCGTCGCCCGGTCGGTGCGGGAGCGGATTGCCCGGATGATGTCATGGCGGGCGCCGACGTCGACGCCCTGGAACGGTTCGTCGAGCAGCAGCAGCCGGCTTGGTTCCGCCTCCCAGCGGGCGATCACCGCCTTCTGCTGGTTGCCACCGGACAGCGACCAGATCGACGCGAGCGGGCCGGCGGCCTTGATGCCGAAACGGGCAATCGCCTGCTCGGCCTCGCGCCGCTCCCGTCCGCCGAGGAGAAAACCGTGGGCATACCATTTGCCGAGATGCGGCAGGCTGATCGTCGCCGACAGCGAATGGCCGGGCCATGCCGGCGGCATCAGCGAGGAACGATGCCGGTCTTCGGCCGCCATTGCGACACCCGCAGCGATCGCTTCGGCCGGGTTTTTCGGCCGGTAGGGACGGCCATCGAGAAACATCGCGCCACGGCGAAGCGCCGTCACGCCGAAGATCGCCTGCAGCAGCCGGCTCTTGCCGGCGCCGAGCACGCCGGTGACCGCCACCACCTCGCCTTCGTGCAATGACAGATCGAAGGTCGCACTTCCGGGCAGCAGGCTGATATCGCGCATTTCGAAAATCGCCGGCCCCGCCGCGGGCCGCGCATCCGGCCGCGCCGCATCCAGCCTGCGGCCGATCATCGTCTCGATGGCGGCTGAAAAATCGATCGGCCGCGCGAAGGTGCCGACGACACAGCCGCCGCGCATGACGAGCGCGCGGTCGGCGATCGCTTCGAGATCGGCGGTGCGATGCGAGATATAGAGGATCGCCAGGCCGCGGCTGCGAAGCTGGAGCAGAATATCGAAAAGTCGGCGGCTTTCCTCTCCGGATAGGCTCGCCGTCGGCTCGTCCAGAATGAGGAGATCGGCGCGATTGGCGAGCGCGCGTGCGATCGCCACGAGTTGCCGGTCGGCGCTGGTGAGGTCGCCGAAATCGCGATCGAGCGGCAGGCTGAAACCGGCAGCATCGAGCATCGCCTGTGCGGCGCGGCGAATGCCGGCGCGCGAGACGAAGAAGGGCGTGCTGCGATCGGCGAACCGGTTGAGAAGCAGGGCATCGGCGACGGTCAATCCGGCGGCGCCGACCAGATCGGTCGACTGGTGCACGGTGACGACGCCGGACCTTGCCGCTTCGGCCGGACTGCGCGGCGCGAAGGGGCGGTCATCGAGACGGACGGTGCCGCCATCGGCCGAAAGCACGCCGGAAAGGACCTTGACCAGCGTCGATTTGCCCGCGCCGTTTGCGCCCATCAGTGCCACGATCTCGCCGCGCTCGATCAGAAGATCGGCGCCGG
>NZ_LFIO01000638.1 GCF_001187535.1 Rhizobium ecuadorense | reverse complement strand
GGCTCAGCCAAGCTGCTCGGCGATCAGAGCCCGCAATTCGCGGCGGGTGAGAAGGCAGGGAAACGGCTTCCAGCTTCCAGCAATGCGGCGGACAGCCTCGTCATCCTCACGCGGTTTCGCCACCGCAACCGCGGTGGCTGTATTTATGTGGTTCAAAAAGAAATCCTTTGCCGATCTCGGCCGGCGTCATCGATTGTTTGTGGGGTTGCCCGTCACGCAGCCATAACGGCGCGCACGGATGTACAAGCGCTTCAATCATGAGC
>NZ_LFIO01001652.1 GCF_001187535.1 Rhizobium ecuadorense | reverse complement strand
GTGCTTATCCAGCCCGCCGATTACATCCGCTCCTTTGCGGCGGGCCTGTCGGGCAGGGTCAGTATCTTCGAGCGTTCTCCTGTCACTTCATTGAAGCAAGACAGCGGCACCTGGGCCGCCATGACAGACCGAGGGAAGGTCACCGCTCCAAAGGTGATCCTCGGGGTCAATGGCCACATCGACGATTTCGGGCACTATCGCGGCCGCCTGATGCACATCTTTGCTTATGCCTCGATGACAGCGCCGTTTCCAGCAGACGACTT
>NZ_LFIO01000820.1 GCF_001187535.1 Rhizobium ecuadorense | reverse complement strand
GGAAGCGAGATGGCCGGCAACGTGCTTGCCAATGATCACGCTGGAGAGGCGGGCACGCTTTTCCTGCGTTCGGTCGAGGGCACGAGCATTCCTGCCGGTCAGGGGCAAGGGCAGACAACCGACGTGGCGGGTGAATTCGGCACCTTCCATTTCGCAGGAGATGGAAGCTTCACCTACGATCTCGATCCGGCCGTAAAGGCGGGCCTCAACGACGGCGAGCATATCACGGAGAAACTCCAATATTACAAGGTCTCCGACGGCGC
>NZ_LFIO01000633.1 GCF_001187535.1 Rhizobium ecuadorense | reverse complement strand
ATATCCTGAACTCGGCCCGTCCGAAATACGATCTGAAATACTATACCGACCTTGCGATCGAGCTTGAGAAGGCCGGGGCACATATCATCGCGCTCAAGGATATGGCAGGTCTCCTCAAGCCTGCGGCTGCGAAGGTTCTGTTCAAGGCACTGCGCGAGGCGACGAGCCTGCCGATCCATTTCCACACGCATGATACATCGGGTATTGCAGCCGCAACCGTTCTTGCCGCTGTCGATGCCGGCGTCGATGCCGTCGATGCAGCC
>NZ_LFIO01001218.1 GCF_001187535.1 Rhizobium ecuadorense | reverse complement strand
AGGCCATGATGTCCTGCGGCTTGCCGATGCCGATGACCCTGCCGAAGTGCAGCACCAGCAGCCGCTCGACGACGGAATTCAGCGCGTGCAGCACATGCTCGATCCAGATGACCGCAACGCCGCGCGCATGAATGGCGCGGATCGTGGCAACCAACGACCGGCATTCGCCCTCGGTCAGTCCGCCGGCGATTTCATCGAGCAGCAGCAGCTTCGGTTCCGTCGCCAGCGCGCGCGCCAGTTCCAGCCGCCTGCGCTGTAGCAGC
>NZ_LFIO01000408.1 GCF_001187535.1 Rhizobium ecuadorense | reverse complement strand
ATTTCCGCTACGCAGCGCTATTGCGACTTTGCCGACTGTCGTCTTTGAGCTGCGCCCATGTCGTTTTCTTGATCGCTGTTTTACGTCAGGCATGGTTTGCTTGTGGTGTTCAAGGCGCTATCTCGCAAACTGGCGAAATGGACCATTGGGACGCAGGCCTGACGCCGGCGCTGCCCCGCAGCGGTAGAAGAACTGAAATCCTCAAGGAAATCCCCGGATAGTCATCCGGAAAGATATCGAGATGGATCGAAAGGAGATTCTGG
>NZ_LFIO01001228.1 GCF_001187535.1 Rhizobium ecuadorense | reverse complement strand
ATGGACGCCTTCATTCTGCGCCTTGATCACTTCGGCAATCGTTCCCGGCACCGAAAGGGCAGCTTCGAATTCGCTTTCGATCGATCCCGGTCCCGCCGTAATCTGCGAGTGGCTGACCTTGATGCCGGGATATTCCAACGCCCGGAGATCGGCGACTTTGCGAAATCCTTTGGTGACGATCGGTGACACCACGCGAATTTCTACGACGCTATCCTGCACGGCCGGCCTCCTTGATGCGCAATTCGCTCTGAGCAATTCATGGG
>NZ_LFIO01001056.1 GCF_001187535.1 Rhizobium ecuadorense | reverse complement strand
GATGTGGGCAAGCCGCGCCATCGCTGGCGGGCAGGCGGCCTCGTCGCCCAGTTCCTGCCGGAAGCGCCGGAGCGCATGCGCCAGCCGGCGTAGAAGGCCGTATGGGCAACGACCTCGCCGGCTTCGTCGGCGGTCAGGCCGTTATCCATGGCGCGGTTGAGGTGATAGGTGATCTGAGCGCTCTGGCCCGATGCGATCAGCGAGCTGACCGTCACGAGGCTGCGGTCTCGCGGTGCAAGGCCCGGCCGCTGCCAGAGATCGAG
>NZ_LFIO01000194.1 GCF_001187535.1 Rhizobium ecuadorense | reverse complement strand
GATCGTGCTCGGTGAAGGACGCAACGCGCTTCTAGCGGTGACGGAAATCGCTGATGAGCCGTTGCGCGGAACCGGATATTTGTTCAGTGAACCTGGTCATTTTGTACCTTCCATGGTTATGCGAAGGAATATGGTGTCCGAAGAAACGCTGGCTTATATAAGCAGGTTGAAAGCGTGCTGGCGTGAGATCAGGCCGGAGCTTCTGAAATTGAAATTGGGTTCACACAGTTTGGCTTGAGGCTGTCTCTTATACACATCTGACGC
>NZ_LFIO01001403.1 GCF_001187535.1 Rhizobium ecuadorense | reverse complement strand
ACGTCAGATCCGATGAGAGTGCGCTGCTTGTGAACGCGTTGACCGCTGCAGCGTCGGAGATGGGCTTTCCCGAGCGCGGTTTGCTACGGTTTTTCCTGGTCACTTTGGCTTTCCATTTCGACAGCATTTCTTCATCAGCATATGGCGGAGGGTGGCGGCCGATAGCTTCATCCGACGAACATGTCTCCGGCGGAGATGGCCACCGGCTATCTCAGTCGCGGCAGTGGTGGAATGCCTAACGTATCTCACCAAGCACGACATAGG
>NZ_LFIO01000836.1 GCF_001187535.1 Rhizobium ecuadorense | reverse complement strand
CGGATGCCCGACATTTGCGAGAAATGTCGACGGTTGCGCTGGGGACAAGGGAATTCACGTGGACTTCAAATCGCGCCAAGGATCATGTGCCTGTTCGTGGCTAAGGGGCGTTACCCGGAAAATCAAAACTCGCGGAGCTCTCCGCTATTCCATATCGCGCCGCGATATCTTCGAGCGCTTCCTGAAAGACGGCCGCGTCGAAGTGGACTCCACATGTTGAGCGGGCAATCAAGCCCCAGGCGTTAAGAAAAAATAGCCTGTTTGCTGAAGGTGACGAGGGCGCGACATACTCCTCATCTGATGATGTCTATAAAAGAGGATTTTGAACCGGATCCTGAGATATCGGACGCCGGGATCGCCTGGCATCGGCTTCGCGGCGCACGGTTTCGTGTTGAAGGTCGGAAAGCTGGATGATCCACGGCGCTCCGGTGCATAACTGGCGAGCGGGAAGGACACCGCTGCTGACCATCCGGTAGGCGGTAGCTCGACTCACCTTTAGAATGTCGGCGGCCTCGTCGAGGGTTCTCTCACCGCGTTCGGCCCGTTCACCTTCTCGATAGACGGAGATGCCGTGGATGTTGCGAAGACTGCAGACGTGGCTTCGCGTCCAGCTGGCGCCATGCCCTGTCCGCTTGCCGGATCGATTCAAGATCGCTGCGATCGACAAATCGGGCAACTGCCTCGCCAAGTTGCGAACGAGATCGACAACATCAGCCTTAACTGCCCAGCGGGTCTGGCCGATCTTGTTTTTCTTCCCCGTCATCCGGGTGTGATCGCCACCCTGCCAATGAATGACGAGCGCCAATGTGTCGTCAACGGTATCGACAATGATTTCTTTGATCAGCAGCCGAATGATCTTTTCGCGTGTCTCGATAGACGCGTCGGGACCTGTCCCATGCCTTACTATAGATCGCTACCGAGCATCATCAATCTTGTACGGTCGTCGGCCGATAAAGCAGGCGTGTTACGGTCGGTCGAGAGCATCTCGAACTGGACCTCGAGATCACGCAATAGGATCAGCTTCTCATTCCAGCGCCGCTCCAGTTCGCCGGCGACCAACCGATTGCCCGGATCGACAGCATCATACTGGCGGGGCGCCCTGGCAGCCTCGTATTGTGCTTGCTTGATTAAGTTCTCGAGTTGCTGTTGATTGTCGCTATGACGCTGCGTGTGCGCCTCCATTGCCCGCAAGGCCGCCTCGATTCCCAGAGGTTGCAATCGCTCGAGCACCTCCTGCGCCACGGCCCGATCGACCCGCATGCCGCCGAACCCGATACAGTTGCCGACCGCCATGGCGCCGAACGTGCCGCGACAAACATATCGCTGCGTATTGCCGCCTTTCCCGGAGTATTGAATGTGCAATCGGCGACCGCAGCGACCGCAACGGAATAGTCAGGCAACAAAGCTTGGCGCGCAGTTCAACGAGTTTGGTTGCCGAAAGGCGCGGCGCAGCTACGATCTCGATCGAACTTGCCGCAGGATCAAACATCCATGCCGGAATTTGAAATGAACCACCGTGTGCCAGAATGAGCAGATAGTGAACGCCTTCGTGCTCATGGCTGCCGGTTACCAAGACGGTTTGGTCAACCAGTGGATGGAAGGGATAGGTGACCCTTGCTTCAAACGTCGGAAATCCGGCATTATGAACCCGGCTCGGAAGGCGGCGGCAGGACTTGGGCGACGATCGCGACGCTGCTTCAAACTGCATTTTGCCGCGCGCGGCAAAAGCACGTTTATACTGACCAGCAAACTATGCCGATTAACCGACTTTGCCAACGTTTCCGGCACCATAGCAGCCGCCTAGTCGGCATAGCTTAGGGTCTCTCCGTCGCCAAGGAGAGGACACATGAACGCAACTCAGGATCGCATCGCCCTATGCAGGAAGCTAGTCTACAGTCCACATCGGGACGACGATGCACGTGGCACTCGCTAAGCCTGTTTCGGGATCTGATCGACTGGCATGTCGGCAATGGAATACTCCGCAGGATTTAAGCGAGGTTCAGGTCGACCGCTTCCCTGAGCATCGTTTCAAACACTGGAGACCCGACTCGGGCGATTGATCGGCGCTCCGCCGCTCGCCTTTGGCGTTACGGGAGAATGGCTAATACCGACCGCGCTTCCTATTCAGCGCAGTGAGCACGAGAAGATCGACGATGCTGGCCGGTCCCAAAAACGGGATGGCAGCTTCTAGAAGTCGATTGAACGGACCGGTCGGGACCGGCGTCCGCACGCGGTGCCCCACGGTCTGTGGGCCTCTGAATTCTGTTCTGCAGGTAAAGTCAGCCGACGCCGTCGCGTATCGCGACTTTGGAGCTCGTTGGGTTCGCTCGCCAGCCCCTTCCTCATGCGATGCGGCTCCGCCCCTTGCAAGAAACGCTCCGGCGTCCCAATACTTTTGGCTTTGCTCGACGGCGCTGTATCCCGCAGCTTCGATAGCCTTGCTCCGAAACGCTTCCTGCGGGGTCGTCAACTCCTGCAGTCAGGCGCCTTCCGCCGCTGCGTTATGATCCGTCGGAGCCAGACTTTCAGCGGCTGTTTCCGCCGCTGACTTTATGGCTGCGGACCCTCACGGTTGAACTCTCCAACCCGGATTAGTGCCGGTCGAGTTCGGCTTCGACCTTCTTGCGACTGTTGCCTACGTTCTTCACGGTCTTCTTCACCGCTTCCTTGGAAATGCCTTCCTTCCGGGCTTCGTACTTCACCTCGTGATCCTGACCACCTGCGACGCGAGCACGATCCTGGCTGCGGGCTTTGGATGTGGTTGCCATGGTGAGATCCTCCTAATGTCGGTCCTTACGAACGGGCGCCGATTCAATAAGTTCCGGCCTCCGTTATGGTGAGGCGCGCTTCGGCGATGTCGCGGACGCGCTGCACATGGCCTCGGGCGAGATGGTTCACTTCGACGATGAGATCGCGCAAGGCATATCTGCGACCGCAGTTAATCAGTAGCGGACAATTCTTCCCAGGCAGTTGGTACGGCTCGTCGTGTGCCTATGAGCAAACCCATGGATTGATTGTCATAGAAAGCAGGACTAGAACAACAGCGCTAATGCAGGAGCGCTCGGCATCCGAACGCAGAACAAGATCGCGGCGGAAGCCACGCAAGAGCGTCGTCTGCGAAGAGAAACCAAGCGGCTCGGCAGGTTGCGGCTAACCTCTGACCGAGTCGGCACCACGAAGGAGCCAACCCATCGGGGACAGATCCCCCTCAGCCGCTACATCAACGTGATTTGGAGTTTGGAATGGATCAATTTGCTACCGCCGACAACACCTCCGCAGCCGCTCGTCGCCGCGAAGCCAGGATTGCGAAGGGCTACAGCCTTGAGGACCTGGCCATCGCCACCGGACTTACGGTCGAGGAAATCGCAGCGGCCGAGGAACCCCTTCAGATCGTGCCTCAGCACCACCTCGAGCGCATTGAGCATGTGATCTCATAGCTTCCGTCGCCACCGGCACGCGGTCCCGGTTTAGGGGCCGCAGTCAACCACGGAGGGCGCGGAACGAAAGATCGATGCTCTATGGGACGTCCTAGGCGCATTGATGCTCCGCTTCACGCCGACAGAATGCGCAAACTACTTCAGGGCTGCTGGATATGAGCCGGATTGAACAGGATTTGCTCTAGTCGATATTGCGTCCAATTGAAGTGTCATCCGCCATTTTAAGATAACTGCAGAATCACTTAAAGAGAACATGGCACCAATGATCGCACAAACAACCGGTCCGCTTCTGCCAACCGACGCAGTTCCGATTGTCGCGATGTTCTTCTACGATATGGCGCAACTATCTGCTCGGTGGCTTAGGTAAGCCACCGCCGTTCGCGGCTTGTGGCTACTCATCCTGCCGGGCTGCGCTGTCCGTCGCGTCACGCGCCGCACCCAATCGATCGCGATGCTGATGCCAATGCGGAAGCGCTTGGACGCCGCCCGGCACCACACCCCTCCTGTATCACCGCTTCTACAACTTCTCGCGGTTATTCGAAACAGGTCTCGCCATCCAGCTCAGCCTCCTGACCGGCCAGAAGGATGAATCTGATTTGCGTCATAGGGAATCCTTCTCACGGGTCTACCTAAAATCATCCCGCTCTAAGCTTACGCGCACAACTCGCGGTTCAGCATGAACTCGCAACATCTGTTTTACGGTGCGAGGGTCATACCTCGATGCGATCGTCAAGCAGCCCGATCTGTCAAAGCCGCGACTATCTCTTCCAATGCAAATCTTAGGCTATCACTCAGCTTTCGATCTTTTGACCAAACGACGACGTAGTGATATATTGCCCCTGGATGAAATCGGCGGAACGCGACGCCGAAGTCAGCATATTCTCTCGCGATGATCTCGTTCGTAATCGAAACGCCGATCCCTGCCATAACATAGCCAATGTCGTGGCCATTGGCGTCATATTCCACGGCGATGTCAGGAGCGGTTCCCATATATCGAAGGGCATTGACGCTCATTTGGTGAGAGGCAAATTGCGGGTCGATATCAATGATCGCCTCACCGGCAAGATCTTCGGCAGTGACAAGCTGCTGTGCCGCAAATCGGTGGTTGACCGGAAAAAGACATACGTTGGTGGCCGAGCCGACCGGCACCCAATCAAGAATGCGCTCATCAATAGGCAATCGGGAGATGCCAAGATCCGAGCGGCCGTTTAACACATGATCTGCAATCTGCTCATACGTGCCTGTTTTCACCTGAACGGCGTAAGAGCGGCTTCTCTCCCGAATCCTTTTGACCACTTTCGGCAAGGTCGCGAAGGAAAAAGTGCTTGGCGCCGCGATGCCGATCATTCGCGTATCGTTGTTCCGCAGGAAGTCGATTGACGGTCCGATCCGATCAAGTCCGGCAAACGCCGCGTCGATTGTGCGTAGAAATTCCCATGCCTTGACGGTGGGGATCAACCTGTTGTTTTCCCGGCGGAAGAGCGCGAAGCCGACAGTCTCCTCTAGCTGCTTGATGTTTTGGCTGACCGCCGGCTGGGTTATTCGCAACATCTGCGCTGCGAGCCTTTCCGAGCCGGCGCGCATAACCTCCCGCAATATTTGAAGGTGGCGGATCTTCACTCCGGAGTCGGTGATTTCCATGGCCGGGAATCTCAATCGTGGTCGAGCGACGCGCCTCATAAGTTGCGCTTATTAAAACTTCCTGAATCTTATAAATTGACGGCGGCAAGTCAAAGTATATTTTTGACGTACGCCAAACTTAGAGCGCTGGTTAAGCTAATAAATCCAATCTACCCTCGGTTAAATCTCGGCAAGCTCTTAGTATATGTCGGGAGAATACCTTTCCGATTTCGGTGCGCTCGCAAGATATTGGAGACTTGCATTGTACGCATTTGTAGATCAATTTTTATCTGGATTGAAGAACACACTTTTAGTGTTTGCCTTGAGCTGCGCTTTCGGGACCCTATTAGGTTTGCTTATTGCCGTTCTCCGCAACTCGACCCGCAAGTCGGTTTCATCGTGCATGCGGGCCTACACGGGCATCATCCGGGGTGTTCCGGAACTTCTGATCATCCTCCTAACGTATTTCGGCGGAACCGCCCTTTTGAGCGCGATTGCCGGTGGCTACATCGAGATTAATGCATTTGCGGCCGGTGTCGCGGCACTGACCGTCGTGTTCAGTGGGTACGCCGCGGAAATATTCCGTGGTGCGATCAACGCGGTTGCACCAGGCCAACGAGAGGCTGCAGCAGCGCTCGGGCTTTCGAACTCGCAGATTTGGTTTCTGATCATCATTCCCCAGATGATCCCGATCGCTCTGCCGGCATTCTGTAACCTCTGCATCTCCTTGATAAAGGATACATCGCTGATTTCCGTCGTCGGGCTGACGGATGTCATGCGCGTCGCCTATATAGGCGCAGGCTCACTGCGCGCTCCACTCCCCTTCTATCTCGCAGCGTCTGCAATCTACCTCGCCCTCACAAGCCTGTCCCTTCTTTCGTTCCGGTTATTGGAGCGCCGCTATTCGCTCCCGGCGATGAAAGGTTGAGGCAATGAGCATGACCATCGCGCTTGAAGCGTTTCTCACCCTTCCCCGCGGCCTTCTTCTCACTCTGGTTCTGACATTCGCATCGCTTGCCGCAGGCTTCGCCGTCTCGGTCCCGCTCGCCTTCCTACGGGCATCATCAAATCCGTGGGCTTCCGCGCCCGTGCTGGCATATACCTATGCGTTCCGCGGCACGCCACTTCTGGTTCAGCTTTTCCTGATTTACTATGGGATTGGCCAGCTTCGCCTCGTCCGCCAAAGCTTTCTATGGGCCGTGATGCGAGAGCCGTTCTGGTGCGCCTTCATTGCTTTCACCCTGAACAGCGCCGCCCATACGACAGAAGTTCTGCGCGGCGGGATCCAGGCGGTCCCGCGTGGGCAGATTGAAGCGGCCAAAGCCTTGGGCCTTTCCCGTTTCCACACTGCCCGTCTTATCGTGTTCCCTTTGACCCTCAGGATCGCTCTTCCCGCCTATGCAAATGAGGTGGTTGGAATGCTGAAGGCAAGCTCCCTTGCAAGCACCATCACGCTGCTTGAGGTGACCGGGCTCGCCCGACAGCTGGTGTCGGAGACATTCGCCCCATACGAGGTCTTCATTGCCGCGGGGGCTTTCTATCTGCTGCTTACCCTCTTGATCACGCAAGGTTTCCAGATGCTGGAGACGCGTTGGACGCCGACGGCAAACCGTCCACCGCCGACGCAACCTGTACCTCGAAGAGCGAACGGAAAGCCGCCTCTCGCCTCGGCTGAAACTTGACGCCAGCCCACATCCCGGACGCCAACAATCAAACTCAGCAATGAAAGGAACATCGTCGTGAAACGAACACTTCTGCTTGCCCTGTCTCTTGTCGTCTGCGCCAACAACGCGGGAGCAATGGACAGGAAGACACTGACAATCGCCTCTGAAGGTGCTTCGCCGCCCTGGAATGCCATCACCCCCCAAGGGGAGCTCGCCGGCTTTGACATCGACGTCGGCCGCGATCTTTGCCGGAGGATGAAGTTCGAGTGCACTTTCGTGCCTCAGGACTGGGACGGAATCATACCGGCGCTCACCGTTGGAAAGTTCGATGCCATCATGTCGGGGATGGCGATAACTGAGAAGCGGAAGAAATCGATCGCTTTTTCCAAGCCCTACGCCGGAGGTTTCAACCAACTCGTCATACGCAAAGATCTCGATCTTCCGCCCACGGATACGTCGGCCGAGCTCGACCTCACAACTATCGACCCTGAAAAGCAGGCAAAGATTGAGGAGCTTCGAGCCGCTCTCAACGGCAGAACTCTAGGCGTATTGCGATCATCGAATTCGGAAGCGGTGCTCAATGAACTGTTCGGAAAGGTCGCGACGATCAGGAGCTACGATTCCCAGGACAACATGCATCTCGATCTCGTAGCTGAGCGCATCGATGGCGGCCTTGCCGACTATTTCACCTGGAAAGCCTTCCTCGACAGCACGGATGGCGGGATTGCAACGCTCTACGGCCCGCGGCTCTCCGGTGGCCTGTGGGGCCCGGGTGTCGGCGTCGGGCTTCGGCAAGACGACGGCGAACTGGTTGCGGCATTCGATAGCGCCATCGAGGCCGCCACGAGCGACGGAACCCTGAAGCGGCTGAGCGAGCAATGGTTCAAGATCGATGTTTCGCCGCAGACATCGAACTAGACACTGGCTCTACGACACGCATTTCCCCCGAAGCCATAGCGCGTGAGCAGTCGGCAGTCCCAAAGATCGAAGGTAAACCATATGTCCGCACCCTTTTCCATTGCTGTCACCGGCCAGTCGCTCATCCGTCATGATCTTCGAGCGATCGGCGATCCACGGCTCGCTGAGATCGCCGAGATCCTCAAAGCAAGCGATGTTGCCTTCACCAATCTCGAGACGACTATCTATGGTCGTCATGGTGGATGGCCGCTCAAAGGCAGCTATTTCGGCGCTGCAGCGCCGGATGTCTTGGCCGCGTTGAAGGAGCTCGGTTTCAATAGCCTGGCTCTGGCGAACAACCATGCTTTCGATCTTGGACCGCCGGGGATCCTCTCGACGCTGGAGGAGGTTGCGGCACACAATTTCCTGCATGCCGGCATCGGCCACAACAAGCATCACGCTTCCACGGCACAGAAAATGACGTTCGGATCCCGAAATGTTGCGCTGATTGCCATGGACGCTGGGCCAGGCCCGTCTTTCATGTACGCTGAGGACGCAACTGAGGGCAGGATAGCAAGGCCCGGCATCAATAGGCTGAAGGTCTCCAGGGTATTCGACCTGGAAACGGGAACATTCAACCTGCTTCGCTCCATTCAAGAGCGTCTTCTAAGTTCGCCCTTGGAGCGCGCGAACTATGCCCAGCCGGAGAATCCGCCTGATCTTCATGGCCAAGACGAAATTGATTTCTATGGAACCGTGTTTCGCAGATCAGATGAGACGGCTCGCCGCATCGTCGTGGACCGGCACAGCGCCTGGGCTCACCTTTCGGCGATCGCGGAAGAAGCGGGCCGCGACACACTCGTCATCGTGTATTTGCATCATCACCATTGGGAGCCGAACTGGCAGCAAGTCCCCGCCTGGGTGCGAGAATTTGCGCACGATTGCGTGAACGCGGGCGCAGGCCTCTTTGTCAGCCATGGCGCTCCGGTCCTTCAAGCGGTCGAGATATATCGGAATACGCCAATTTTCTACGGCCTTGGCAACTTCCTCTTCCATACGGAAAAGGACGAACAGGAATGGAGCCCGCCGGAGGTGTGGAGAAGCGTCATCGCGACCTGCAATTTTGAATCTAGCGGACGGCTGGAGAATATCCGCTTGCGCCCGATTGTGATCGGGGGAACCGAGGCATTATCCAATCCTGCACGCGATCGCCTCCCCTTCCCTGTGCTTGCCGATGGCAGAACGGCGGCAGATATCCTTGACGATCTTGCCGACCGCAGTACCGGTTTTGGCACTGTGCTTGACCGAGAGAAGAACGTCGGCCAGATCGTTTTTTAGATGCGGAATAAACCTGCAGTGCGCGACGAGAACTTTACGAACCGCTGACCAATTTGCGGCCGCGCTCTTGTTGGTCTTTTCATGGGGAAACGTCCTTGTGTTCTTCCATCTCTTCATCGACAATCGAGCTGACGAGGGCAACGACCCGGCTGC
>NZ_LFIO01001605.1 GCF_001187535.1 Rhizobium ecuadorense | reverse complement strand
GGCTTGCTCTGATGGATAGGTCGGACTAGCGGCACTGGCGGCGCGGGCCGTAGTTCGGCTGGTAGGTATTGTCATAGGCGCGGTAGGACCGATAGCGGGAGTAGCAATAATCGGCATGTGAGCTGTACCCTTGCGAGGTATAGGCCCGCGGCTGCGAGGCAATGATGCCGCCGATGAGGGCGCCGGCCGCCAGACCGCCTATGATGGCGCCGGTGTTGTCATTATGGCGCCAGCCGCGATCGTAGCGTCGATACGAGCCATAAC
>NZ_LFIO01000867.1 GCF_001187535.1 Rhizobium ecuadorense | reverse complement strand
CACCGTCATCGAACTCGTAGGCCCGACGGTTTGAAAGATTGCCGATCTTGCGGATGGCATCGAGAGCAGCTTGTGTCCTGCCCTCCGCCAACTTAACGAATTTCTCGCGCTTACTATCCATTTTTCTCACGATTTTCACGTGGCGTAAAAACTGAAATAGACGAACTAAATTGTCAACAATTCGGATTTCATATTTTATGAAATTCGGCGCAATATTCATCGAGGCGAAGGATAGTCGCTAGTCTCAATCAGGTATGGGCACCC
>NZ_LFIO01000913.1 GCF_001187535.1 Rhizobium ecuadorense | reverse complement strand
TAGTAATGCCTTCCTCATAGTTTCCTCCCTTGAAACAGACGGACACCGCGTGCCCGCCACACGAAATCAACCCGGATACCAGACGATGCGAGGCTCCTCCTTCGAACGCTCGTATTGCCAGGCTGAGTCGATAAGCATTTCGAGATCGTAGTTTGGCCGCCAATCCAGCAGGTATTTCGCTTTGCTGTTGTCCATCCAATTGGAATGGAAGCGGCTTGGTATGTCGATGGAGCCGAGATTGCGCGTGCGCAGGAGATAGGCGGC
>NZ_LFIO01001235.1 GCF_001187535.1 Rhizobium ecuadorense | reverse complement strand
CTTGAGGATCAAGCCGGCGGTGGTCATAGATATTCGCAAGCGCAGGAGGTGCGCTTCGTTTATCGTCCAATCTGGGAGGAGACCGTCGTGACTCACGACTTGGAAACGCGCGTCTTGCGCAAAATCACATTCCGCATCGTACCGTTCATCATGCTGCTGTATTTCATCGCGTTTCTCGACCGCGTGAATATCGGCTTTGCCGCCCTGACGATGAACCAGGACCTCGGCTTCTCGTCGACCGTCTTCGGCATCGGTGCGGGCATC
>NZ_LFIO01001182.1 GCF_001187535.1 Rhizobium ecuadorense | reverse complement strand
AATGAAGAGATCAGGCCTGACGAGGCTGCCATCTCGCCGCCTCCATCGCACCAGCGCTTCGGCACCCACGCAGATGCCGGTCGCTAGTTCGACGATCGGCTGATAGTGCACGATGAATTGCCGCTTTTGGATCGCAAACTCAACTCGGCACGTGGCGACAGCCTGCCTCTAGAAAACACCACGACCATCACCACGATGAAGGCGGCAATGAACAGGCCTACAGGAAGAAACAACGCCAACTCGCGACGGAGCTGACCGTAGACC
>NZ_LFIO01001594.1 GCF_001187535.1 Rhizobium ecuadorense | reverse complement strand
AGGGCAAGGCGTGACGCCCATCTTCAGGATCTGAGCACTGGCTCGAGCGAGAAGGTCTGGCCGCCTTCTCGCATGACACTCAGCCGGGACACCGGGCTCCGTGTGAAGCTGAGACGCGGTGCATTGGGAGGGGCCGCAAATCAGAACGCAACCCTCTCAGTCGTGAGTTTTGGCGCCGGCGATCCGGCGCGGTTCGATCGTCCGGTTTGCGTGGAAAACCTAATTGGCGGCAGGCGTCTTCACGATCAAATCTCTCAGAAAGTC
>NZ_LFIO01001420.1 GCF_001187535.1 Rhizobium ecuadorense | reverse complement strand
GTCTCGGTCTTGCGCCGGGGATTGCTGGGGAATTGCGCGCCAAACATGCAGGTGAGGTGTTCACGGCACGCCGCGACGTCGAGCGCATGCTCAAGGATCTTGCCGACCGGCCTTCGACGCGCGACGTCAAGCAGATTTCCGAACAGTTCAACCGCTCCGTCCTCAACACCCGCTTCGACAGCAAGGAACAACTCTTTTCGGCGCTGGATGGTCTGGGTTTCAAACTGACACCTGAGCAGAAGGAAACGGTCGCCAAGGCCACTT
>NZ_LFIO01001290.1 GCF_001187535.1 Rhizobium ecuadorense | reverse complement strand
ACTCCAGCCTGAGCGTGTCTCCGACAATCACCTGAGCCGGGATGTGCATTAGCGAGAACTGGATGTAGGCCATGTGCACAGCGCGAGGATCCACGTCGATTGCCGTCACGTGCAGATGCTGCTGGTAGTTGATGCCAAGATCCTTGATTGCCTCGGCAAGTGCGATGATCGTTGCGCCGGCGCCGACGGCTGGTTCTTGCGCCGTGATGTAGCCACGCTGATTGATGTGCTTCTGCAGATCTTCGGCGCTCCCGACGTTTATCT
>NZ_LFIO01000137.1 GCF_001187535.1 Rhizobium ecuadorense | reverse complement strand
AGGCGATAGAGTAGGCGTGTTTCGGATGTTCCAGCACATCCCTGGCATCGCCGCTCTCCACCACCACGCCCTTGCGCATGATCACCACGCGGTCGGAAATGTAGTAGGCGGTCGCAAGGTCATGGGTGATGTAGACGATCGAGACGTTGAGCGCGTCGCGCAGATCCCGAAAGAGATTGACGATCGACATGCGCAGCGATGCGTCGACCATCGAGACCGGCTCGTCCGCCACGATCAGCTTCGGCTCAGGGATCAGCGCACGGG
>NZ_LFIO01001247.1 GCF_001187535.1 Rhizobium ecuadorense | reverse complement strand
GTGCCGGCCGCCATGCTTTCGGTGGTGGTCGATCAGCTTATAACGGGCAATCGAGAAGAACCACGCGGTGAACGGCCGCTCCCTGTCATAGGTCGCCCGGCGCGAATGCAGCGCCAGCAACGTCTCCTGCACGAGATCTTCCGTGTCGGATTTCGCGGTAGTGCCGATACGTCCGCCGTAATAACCGACGAGCAGGGCCCGCAACGTCACGAGCAGACGTCGATAAGCCGCCTCGTCCCCGTCAAGGGAAAGAAGCATCAGCATC
>NZ_LFIO01000639.1 GCF_001187535.1 Rhizobium ecuadorense | reverse complement strand
CTGATCTCCGTCGTGTCGCGCGCCTTCACGCCGGATGCCAGCGTCTCGCCGAAAACACGCGAGAAGGTCTTCCAGGCCGCCAAGGATCTCGGCTACCGCGTGAACTACCTTGCCCGAAGCCTCACCAACAAACGCTCCGATCTCGTCGGCGTCGTCGCCGCCGGATTCGACAATCCGTTCCGCACGCTGCAGATCGAGCATCTCTCAAGGGTGCTGCTCGCCCGCAACTTCCGCCCCATCCTGCTGCCGACCTCGCAGGAGGCGGATACTTCGACGGTTATCGGCCAGCTGCTGCATTACGCCGTCTCGGGCGTCATCGTCACCTCGGACGCGCCGCCGACAGAGATCTGCGAGCAATGTGCGGCCGAGGGCGTGCCGATCGTATTGATCAACAAGGGCAACGACATCCCCTTCGTCGACCGCATCATCTCCGACGACCGTATGGCCGGCTATCTCGCCGCCGACCACCTGATCGACAGCGGCGCGCGAAAGCCCGCGGTGATGGCCGCTCCCGCCATATCCTATACGGCGCGCCGGCGGAGCGAGGCCTTCATCGCACGCTGCAAGCAGCTCGGCGTCGAAGCGCAGCTGCTGCAGGTCAGGATCAACGACTACAAGAGCGGCTATGATGCCGCCGCCGAGCTTGCCGCATCCGGCATTGACGGCTTGTTCTGCGCCAATGATTACATGGCCTGCGGCGTGGTCGACCAGCTCATGCAGGGCCGCAGCCGCGACGATGCGCCGCCGCTCCCCATTATCGGCCATGACGACATTCCCCAGGCGGCCTGGGCCGCTTACAACCTCACGACCATCCGCCAACCCTGCGACCTCCAGGCCGAACAGACGGTCGACCTGCTGATGAGCCGAATTGCCGAACCGGACCTGACGGCGCGCGTCGAATTCACGCCGGTGACGCTGATACGAAGAAGGACTGCCTGATGACTTCCGCATTCGATGCCGCCGCCATCCGCACCCGGGCGGAGGTCGCAATCTCAGTCGCCCTCGAGACCGGACGGGAAGCGGCCCGGTTCCGGCGCAGATCGAACCCCGGCACGCTCGCCGTCGAAAACAAGGGATTGCAGGATTTCGTCACCATCGCCGACAGGCAGGCCGAGCAGGCGATCCGCGACGGGCTGCTCTCCCATTTTCCGGGCGATACGTTCATGGGCGAAGAGAGTGGCGGGCGATCGGGCGAGGGCGGCACCTGGGTCGTCGATCCGATCGACGGCACGACCAACTATATCAGGGGCTTCCGGCATTGGGCCGTCTCGATCGCCTTCGTCGCCGGCGGCAGGGTCGAGATCGGCGTGGTCTACGATGCCACCGAGGACAAGGTCTTTCACGCCATCCGCGGCGGCGGCGCCTTCAAGGACGGGCTGCCGATCCATGCGGCCGCAACCACCGATCCGGCCAATGCGCTCGTCATTCTCGGCCATTCCCGCAAGACCAGTTTCGACGACCATCTGGCGCTCTCCAAGCGGCTGCACGAACGCGGCATGGACTATCGCCGCACAGGCGCGGCGGCGATCGACCTCGTTCGTGTCGCCGAAGGCGCTGCCGATCTCTACTACGAACGCCATCTCAATGCCTGGGACATGCTCGCCGGCGCGCTGATCGCCGAAGAAGCCGGCGCCATGGTGGCGATGCCTGGCGTCGACAGGCTGCTTGCCGATGGCGGACCGGTCATCGCCCATGCGCCGGGGCTTGCCGGCGAATTCGCCTTCATCCTCGACATCGAGGGACTATAGAGCATGTCGCGACGAAGCGGGCAGCGGTTACGCAACGACGCGATTGCGACCGGTCTTTTTCGCCGTGTAGAGATTCTGGTCGGCGATCGCTAAAATCTCGGTCGGAGAATTGGCAGACAGCGTGCCGGCCACGCCGATGCTGATCGTGACGCGCAGCCCGTTGCAGATCTCCGACCAGTCCCATTGTTCGACGGCCGCACGCAGCCTGTCGCAGACATCGGCGGCCCCGCGGGGAGAGCCGGCCAGCAGGACGACGAACTCCTCGCCGCCGAAGCGGATCGCCTGATCGGTGATCCTGAGCTGGTTGCGCAGAATCGCCCCGATGGCGCTCAGAACCTGGTCGCCGATCATGTGAGAGAAGTTGTCGTTGACCGACTTGAAGTGATCGACGTCAAGCATCGCGATGGAATAGGGACGCTTCTCCGACGTCAATTCCTTGAAGCGGCTGTCGAGATATTTGCGGTTGTAGAGCCCGGTCAAAGCGTCCAGATAGACGGCGCTGGCAAGGATATCGGTTTCTTCCTGCAGTTTCTGATAGGAGGCCTCCAGCGTATTGGCGCGCTTCGTTTCCGTTTCGGCAACTTCCTTGAGCCGCTTGGTTTCATAGTAGATTTCGGCCAGGCGTGCGCGCTGCTGGGTCCTCTCGGCGCTGTTCTGCAGATATGCCTGGTGGTATTTCTTATGCGCCTCCAGCGCCAGATCGAACTGCCCCAGCCCTTCATGCGCCTGCGACAGATAAAAATAGATCTGAATGTAGGAATCGAAACTGCCGCCCTCGCTGATCAATGCCATCGCCTCGAGCAGCAGCGACCGCGCTTCCTCGAATTTTCCGTAACTATTGTAGATCTGGCCCAGGGTGTAGAGATATTGCTGCCTGTCCCTGACATAGCTGTTTTCCTGAAACAGCTGATAGCGCTCCATGCACTGGAGCGCCTTCTCATGTTCGCCGAGGTGACTGTAATAATCGGCGTTGTTGCCGAGGCAGATGCGCGCAGCCCAGCTGTCACCGAGCTCGATGGCCAGGTCGAGCGCCTCGTCGGTCAGCTCAAGCGCTCTCGTCAGCAGCCGGCGTCCTTCATCCGTCTGGCCGAGCGCTTGCGCAATATATCCGCCTTCCGAATGGGCGCCGCCGAGATTGACGAGCCACCAGCATTCATAGGTCTTGTCGCCGATCGATCTGGCGAGCTCGACGGAGCGCTCGCTCATCAGGATGGCCCGGTCGGGCTGCTTGTTGTACCAGAAGATAATTCCAATGACGTTGGTGGCGAGGCTCTGCGCTTTCCGATCTGCGGTCCTGTCGGCAAGATCCAGCGCGCGGGTGGCCTCTTCGATCGCTTCCTCAGGCAGGCCCAATTCCAGCAGCAGCCATCCGAAATAGGCCCGGGCATAGGCTTCCTCGTTGGGCTCCCCGGTCGATTTCCAGAAGTCCACCGCCCGGCGGACATGCGTCAGCCCCAGTTCGGCCTTGCCGGTTTGAAAACAGTACCAGGCAATGTCGGTATCGCATTGAGCGGCGAGCCGATCATCGCCCCGCGCTCTGGCATCGGCAAGAGTTTCGCCGGCCAGTGCGAGTGCCTCGATCGAACGGCCGGTACACCCAAAATGCCACGCTTTCTGCAAGCTGGAATTTTCTTGTTGAGTAATTGCTACAGTATCAACAACTTGCATATCGCACACCAACATTTGACTGTCGGATAGGGATAACATCAGAAGTTTAAAATGATGCAAATTGTGCAAAACATGCGACAGCCCTGAAATAATGCATGTCGCCCGGAAGTCTGCCGCGCTTCCGGGACAACAGCATGCATCAAAACAAAGAGCTAAAGCCGCTCACGCCTTCCGGCATCAGGTGCCCGCGGTTAATCCGCTATGCGTCGACGCCAGGCGCGTTCGGTCGCCGGCGCCTCGTCGGTGGTGACCTGATCCGGCTTCAGGGCCATCAGCGACCGGAAGTTCCGCCATTCCTCGTCGCTGAAACCGGCCTCGGGATGCTTGAGGGTAAAGGTCCAGGCATCGACGCGTTTGCCTTCGTCATGGCAGAGCGCGATCATATCGAGACCTTCCCTGGCGGCATCGAGGATCAGCGGCCAGTGGAGATAGATCGTGTCCGGTTCGGTCGGGCCGCGCAGGTCGGCGCACAATTCCGTCTCGACGGCCTTCCAACCGCTGGCCTGCCTGATACCATAGAGCTTGTCTGTGGGATCAATGCCGCGCAGGAGATGCGGAAGCTTTTCCTTGACGGCAACGATGAGGTCGAGACTGCCGCCACTGACGATCACCGAGGCGGCGATGTCACGGAAATGCGCGGCAAGGTGCTCGATGCCCCTCGCGCCGATCGCCTCATAATCGTCCTTCATGTCGAACTGCAGCAACGCGGCCGGATGCGTCGATTGCATCATGGCGGCGAGATCCTCGCTGAGGATCAGCGGCCGGTCGCCCTCTTTCATCCTGATATCGCCGAGATCGCCGGGGCTTTTTTGGGCGATCGGCCCATGTCCCGTCGTCTCACCGTCGAGTTCCTCATCGTGCAGCACGACGAAGCCGCCATCGGCGCGCACCCGCAGATCGAGTTCCATCGAGGCGCCGGCGGCAAAACCCTCGGCCATCACCTCGGCTGAGAACAGCGGATCGGCAAACCGCTTGCGCAGCCGGTGCCATTTCAGGCGGGTGCGATGTCCCTCATGCGAAATCTCCAGGCCCTGCGCGTCCAGCAATCTCGTCATCTGCATCCGATCTCCGCGATGCTACTCTCCTGCCTTGACGAGCCATGATTATCAAGGGCCGGATACGGCTTCATCGGAATGCTTGAGTAGCAATCACGGCTTTTCTCCTGCTCCTACCGGCGATCCATGCGATCCGCCGGCCTCCTCTCTTCTCCATCGGCTTTCTCAGCCGACCGGCCGGCAGGGCCTCCCCGCCCTCGATCGCTAGCCACGTCTCAAGTCGATACCAGCGTCAGTCCCGGAACACGGGTGATCAGGCTGCGATCCTCTTCCATGACGAATTCCAGATTGTGGCGCGCAAGGCGCGCATGTTCCCGCGCCAGCGCCTCGGCGCGCGTGCCTTCGCGCATCTCGATCGCCGCAACGATGTCGCGGTGCTGACGCTGCGCACGCACCAGCGACAGGCGAAAGGCGGGCACATCCTCCTGCTTCTCCAGAAACGCGCTCGGCGAGGCGAATGGCAGCTGCGCCGCCCGTTCCACCTCGCGCCGCATCGTCTCGCTGCCGGCAAGACCGGCGAGCATGGAATGGAATTCCGCATTGAGCTCGACATACTGGGCAAACAGCATGTCCTCCGGCCGATCGCGAAAGCATTTGTCGAGCTCGAGGATCAGTCCTTTGATCGCCTTGAGCTTTGCTGGCGTGACGCCGCGTTCGGCGGCAAGCCGGGCTGCCGTGCCTTCAAGCACGCCACGCAGCTCAATGGCGTCGAAAACATCCGCCGCGGTGAAGCCGCGCACGGCATAACCACCGGAGGGAATCTGCTCGAGCAGGCCTTCCTGTTCGAGACGGGCAAGGGCCGCGCGCAGCGGTGTGCGCGAGATGCCGAGCTTTTCGGCCAGCGAAACTTCCGACAGACGCTCCCCCGGCGAGACGCCGCCGCCAAGCACGAGATCACGCACGCCGAGAAGGCCTTTCAAGGCCTGGCTGTCGCGCTTGCGATCTACGTTTCCCTTTTCCGCAGCCATTTTCCGCCCCTCCAGAATGGAGTACGAACTGTATACAGCCATATGTCAAGCGAATATTTCATGACAATTTACACATCAATACATATCTAAAAAGTTATCTATAAAGCACTTATCAGAGAACTTTTCACGAACTTTGTTATGTCACTTGCTGGCGGCGCAATTTTCGGCATATCACTGTATACAGGATGGACACATAAGATCCCTGCACGGTGAGGAGAGAAGCTTATGATGATTGCGCCGCAAAGCGAGAGCCGGGAGAAGGCGCCTCTTGCCGATCTTCTCTCGCATTATTCCATCGAGGTGACGTCGCGCGACCTCCCGTCGTTGCAGAGCATGACCGCGACCCTGCCACCCGGCTCCGAGGTCTTTGTCGCCCATCTTCCGAAGGAGGATATCGGCCTTTTGGTGAGGGCGGCGGCGGGTCTGAGAGACGCCGGCTTCGTGCCGGTTCCCCATATCGTCGCCCGCAATATCCGCAACCGCCTGGAACTTGACACCATGCTTGCCCGGCTGTCCGAAGAGGCCGGCGTCCGCCATGCGCTCGTTCTCGGCGGGGATCGGGACGATGCCGCCGGGACCTTCGGCTCCGCGCTGGACCTGATCGAAACCGGGCTCTTCCAGACATATGGCATCGGCCGTATCGCCATCGCCTGTTACCCGGAAGGGCATCCGCGGATCGCCGGTGCCGTCCTAGACACGGCGCTGACCGCAAAGGTCGATGCGGCTGCCCGTGCCGGGCTCGATGTGTTATTGGTGAGCCAGTTCCTGTTCGATCAGAAACCGCTCCTCAGCTTTGCACGGCGGCTTCGCGAACGGGGCGTAACAGTGCCGCTCAGGGTCGGCATCGCCGGACCGGCCAGCCGCACGAAGCTTCTCAAATACGCGCTTCGCTGCGGTGTCGGCGCATCCTTGCGGGCGCTGCGCGAAAGAAGCGAAGTCGCCCGCAACGTGCTTTCGGGTGAAACGCCGGAAGAGCTGCTGATCGATATCGCCGCAGCTGAGGCCGCCGAACCGGATCTCGGCATCAGCGGCGTGCATTTCTTCACCTTCGGCGATCCGGCCCAATCCATCCGCTGGGCGGAGCAGCAGGCAGCCTCTGACTGAAACCGGCCGCAAGGCCTCGACCATCATCTTCGTTCAATGGGAGGAATATCATGACGAAACAGAGCCTGGAGCAGAAGCTGAGCGCCGCCGGCAACACGGTGAACATGCTCCGCAATTCGCCGATCGGCGCCTATATCTATCCCGTCGTACCGCCGGAATTCAGCAACTGGCGCGACGAGCAGCGCGCCTGGCGCGAAACCGCCGTGCTCTTCGACCAGTCGCACCATATGGCCGAACTGATGATCGAGGGGCCGGATGCGCTGAAGCTCATCTCTTATCTCGGCATCAACAGCTTCGCCAATTTCCCGGTCAACCGCGCCAAGCAATTCGTGCCGGTCAGCCATAGCGGCCATGTCATCGGCGATGTCATTCTCTTCCATGTGGCCGAAAACCAGTATCTGATCGTCGGCCGCGCGCCGACGATCAACTGGGTGGAGTTTCACGGGCAGACCGGCGGCTACGACGTGAGGCTCGACCGCGACGACCGTTCGCCGTCGCGACCCGGCGGCAAACCGGTCGTGCGCCGGCGGTACCGTTATCAGATACAGGGGCCGAACGCCTGGAAGATCCTCGAAAAGGTCAATGGCGGGCCGCTCGCCGACGTCAAATTCTTCAATATGGATTGGATGAACATCGGCGAGCGCCGTGTGCGCACGCTGCGCCACGGCATGTCGGGCGCTCCTGGCCTGGAGATTTTCGGACCCTATGAAGAAGGCGACGAGATCCGCAACGTCATCCTGGAAGCCGGCGAGGAATTTGGCCTGCGCCAGGTCGGCGCCCGTGCCTATGCGACGAACACGCTGGAATCCGGCTGGATTCCGTCGCCGCTGCCGGCGGTCTATACCGACGAGCGCATGAAACCCTTCCGCGAATGGCTGGGCGCCGACAGCTATGAAGCAACCGGCTCGATCGGCGGCAGCTTCGTCTCCGACAATATCGAGGATTATTACCTCACCCCGTACGAACTCGGCTACGGCCCGTTCGTCAAGTTCGATCACGACTTCATCGGCCGCGCCGCGCTGGAAAAGATCGCCGACAAGCCGCATCGCAAGAAGGTGACATTCGCCTGGAACCAGGATGATGTCGCCAAAGTCTTCCAATCGCTGTTCGACCCTTCAGGCGATAACTATAAATATATCGACCTGCCGCTGTCGAACTACGCTTCCTCAAGCTACGATCAGGTGATGAAGAACGGCAGGACGATCGGCGTGTCGATGTTCTCAGGCTACAGCCACAACGAACGCACCATGCTTTCGCTCGGCACGGTCGAGCCGGAGGTGCAGGTCGGCGACGTGCTGACCCTCGTTTGGGGCGAACCGGATGGCGGAACCCGGAAGACCACCGTCGAACGTCACAAGCAGCTCGAGATCCGGGTCAAGGTCGCGCCGGTCCCTTACGCGCGCGATGCCCGCGAGGCCTATGCCGACAGCTGGCGCACCCGGCAGACGGCGTAAGCCAAGGCCGGACCGCCTGGCCATCCATGCCGGGCGGTCCCTTGCCGCTTTCCCGGTCCCGGCAGCATCCTCTCAGCGGCTGTAGGCCGCAGAAATCGCCTCCGCGGCGGCGGCGATATCGCAGCCATGGCCGGCCTGCCTGAGGGCCGCGCCATAGGCGACGACATTCGCAAGCACCTGATGAAACGCGGCACGCGCACCTGTGTGGTTGAGCCGCACGAGACCGGCAGGCGCGGTCCCGACACTTTCGGTCAGCTCGACACCCAACCGGCTGGCGGCGGCGATCAGCGTTGCAGGCGCCAAGCCATCCGGCACCGGCACCGCCGTCACCAGGTTCGACGCTTTGGCTGCCGGCACCCAGGCCGGGGTTCCGAGCGCGGCGAGCCCCGCCCGTGTCGCCGATGCCGCCAGCGCATGGCGGGTGACGACGTTCCCCAGGCCTTCGGCCTCGATATGGTCGAGCGCGGCCTCCAGCGCGAAGAATTCCAAGGGCGCCGGCGTTCCCGGCAGAGCCAGCCGGCCACTGTCGACCCATGACTTGAGATCGGCCAAAGACAGGATCGAATCGCGCGGTGCGCCGTCTCTCAGCATCAGGTCCCAGGCGCGAGGGCTGACCGAGAGCACCGACACGCCGGCCGGACCGCCGAGCGCTTTCTGCGGGCCGATCACCGCGATATCGATGCCGAGATGATCGACATCGAGCCGGTGGCCGCCGACCGAGGCAACCGCATCGACGACGGTGACGATGCCGCGGGCGCGCGCCAGCGCCGATATCTCCGGCAAGGGGTTCAGAATGCCGCTCGCCGATTCTGCATGAACCAGAACCAGCACATCGACAGGAGGACCAGTGTCGAGCGCCTTGGCAACCGCTTCGCTCTCGATCGGCAGGCCGGGTTCGGCGATGATATCCTGGACCGCGGCACCGCCCCGCCGCAGCCATTGCCCGAACCAGCCGCCATAGGGACTGGTGACGATATTGAGGGCGGAAAGGCCGGGGCGCGCAAGGCTGGCCGCCACCGCTTCCAGCGCCACCACCGCCTCGGCCTGCACCAGCACGATGTCGCTGCGGCTGCGCAGGATGCCGCCGATCCTGTCGGCGAGGGCGGCGTAGCGTTCAACGGGATAGGAGGGGACGCCGTGCAAGGGATTCCAACCGGGATCAAACATGGACATCTCCTTCAGGACGGATCGGTCACGAGACGAGGGACGGCTGCAACGAGGGCGCGAGCGGCCTCGGATTGCGGCGCGGCGACGACTGCCGCTGCCGGACCGGTCTCGACGATCCGCCCGCCATCCATGACGGCGATGCGGTGGGAGACGGCGCGGACGACGGCAAGATCGTGCGAAATGAACAGACAGGCAATGCCCTGTTCTTTCTGCAGATCGACCAGAAGTTCGAGGATCTTGCCGCGCACGGTGACGTCGAGCGCCGAGACCGCCTCGTCGAGCACCAGCAGCGACGGCCGCGTCGCCATCGCCCGGGCAATCGCCACGCGCTGGCGCTGGCCGCCGGAGAGCGCGCGAACCGGGCGCTGGGCGTAGTCGGCGGACAGGCCGACATGTTCGAGCAGCCTTTCGATCTCGCCGGCACGACGGTCTTTCGAAACGACGCCGTGGATACGCAAGGGATCATCGAGCACCGACCCGACATCCGCCAGCGGATTGAAGGCGGCCAGCGGATCCTGGAACACCATCTGCAGGCGCGCCCGCCTGCGGCGCAGGGCAGCACCCTTCAGCGCCAGCCAATCCTCTCCTTCGAAGCGGATCGCACCGGCATCGGCTGGGAGAAGCCGCAGCAAGATGCGCGATAATGTCGATTTTCCGCTGCCGGAGGCGCCGACGAGACCGAGTGTTTCCCCAGGCGCGATCGTCAGCGACACATTATCGAGGGCGGCAACCTGCCTGCCGGCAGAAGAAAAACCTTTCGACAGGTTTTCGAC
>NZ_LFIO01000023.1 GCF_001187535.1 Rhizobium ecuadorense | reverse complement strand
TTGGAGCCAGATCGATTCATCATCGATCCGATCCATCAAATGCCGGGACTAAACATTTAGGCTCATGAACAAGTTCGACCTTATCCTTCAGTCGGGCATATTCTGCGTCGACGTCGTCCACCATGAACTCGATGATCGCGGTTCGATTGGCGCCAGCCTCGGCACTGCCCTCTTTGAACAGCGGCACGGTTTCCACGCTGCCGATGGCGAGCGCCGCAGAAGGGGTGATGATCTCCGCGAAAACCGGCGCCAACCACTCGGCCGATTGTCCGGTGACCATTTCGTAGAAGCCGACCACAGCCTTGATATCACCGGCAATCAGCCGGGTTGAGGCAAATTTCATGACTTTTCCTTTCGAGAAGGCCGCGGACCTGCGCGCGGCATTGCTGCTTGTCGCACAGGCCTGTTGCCAGCATCATGGCAACAGGAGTCAACAGCAATGCGCAAAGCCGACCGTCTGTTTCAGATCATTCAGATCCTGCGCCGTACGACCCGGCCGGTGACTGCCGCGGCAATGGCCGAGGAGATCGAAGTGTCCAGGCGCTCGGTGTACCGCGATATCACCGACCTGATCGGCCAAGGCGTCCCCATCGTCGGAGAGGCGGGCTTCGGTTATTTGCTCGACCCTGCCTATGACATGCCGCCTTTGATGCTGACGCCCGACGAGATCGAGGCGATCGTGCTTGGCGCACAATGGGTCGCCGCACGCGGCGATAAGGTGTTATCCGCAGCGGCGCAGGACGTAATGAGCAAGATCGCTGCTGTTATCCCCGAACGGCTGCGGCCATACATCGTCGAGCCAAGCGTTGGAGTAAAGCCTGGCAGGGTCCCTCCGGCAGACATGGTCGATACGAACGAACTGCGCCGTGCGATCCGTGAAGATCGGAAGCTTCGCCTGCGCTACCGATCCGATACCGGGGAGGAGACTGAGCGGGTCGTGTGGCCGATCATACTCGGTTACGGAGACGCAACGCGCTTGATTGTTGCCTGGTGCGAGTTGAGGCACGATTTCCGTCACTTCCGAACCGACCGCATGATCAAGATAGAGGTGCTGCAGGCGAGCAACGGCCTAAGGAAGGGCGACCTGCGTCGCCGCTGGGAGCGATGGCGCGAGGAGCATCGCTCTCGGTCCGACCGCTGATCATCGGGAGTCGCCGAGCAGCGGATGGCAGGATCGGACTTGGAAGGGATGACGGCCGACGAGGCTGTCGATGCGCGCCGACCGCGCAATCTTGCTGAAAGCCCCATGTCTGGCTATATTACTGGAAATAAGCTGGAGGCTATCATGGGAAGTTCACAGAAGCGCGCGATCCAAAACTATCGATCCCGCCTTGGCGAGCGTGGTTTGGCGCGCTTCGAAGTGCTCGGCCGGGATGCCGATCGCGACCTTATCCGATCGCTCGCCCGACGCCTGTCGGAGGACACGCCTGAGGCTTCGGAGCTTCGCGCGGCTGTCAGCAAGTCGATCGCCGGCGAACCGCCGAAGCCTGGCGGAATTCTCGCTGCATTGCGTCGTTCACCGCTGGTCGACGCGGAACTCGATCTTTCCCGACCCCGTGAAGAGGGGCGCAAAGTCGACCTGTGACGCGCTTTCTTCTGGATACCAACATCCTCAGCAATATTGTCAAACCGCAGCCATCGGAATCGCTCCTGGCATGGATGTCGACACAACGCGACGAAGACTTGTTCATCGCCTCGCTGACCGTCGCCGAGATCCGCCGAGGCATTTTGGAGAAGCCAGGCGGCAAGAAACGCGACGCTCTCGATAAGTGGTTTTCGGGGCGCGAAGGGCCGCAGGCGCTGTTTGCAGGCCGCATCCTGCCGTTCGACGACAAAGCGGGCCTGATCTGGGCGCGACTGATGGCGGAGGGGAAAGCGGCAGGAAAACCACGTCGCGGGCTCGACATGATTATCGCCGCTGTTGCCCATGCCAACGAGTGCGTGGTGGTAACGGATAATGAAAAGGATTTTGCCGGACTCCGGATCATCAATCCGATCTGTAGAACGACAGATTGATGCATAACTCCTCAAATGGGAATCGATTTGAGGAGTTATGCGGCAATTCCAAGTGTCACAGCGTCCCTTGCGCGTCTTTCAAACGCACGGTGCTGTGGCGCTGACAGCTATGCTCATTCCCACTCGATCGTACCAGGCGGCTTCGACGTCACATCATAAACCACGCGGTTGATGCCGCGCACCTCGTTGATGATGCGCGTTGCGGCGCGGCCGAGGAATTCCATGTCGTAATGATAGAAATCCGCCGTCATGCCGTCGACCGAGGTGACGGCGCGCAGCGCGCAGACGAATTCGTAGGTGCGTCCGTCGCCCATGACGCCGACGGTCTGGACGGGCAGCAGCACGGCGAAGGCCTGCCAGATGGCGTCGTAGAGGCCGGCCTTGCGGATTTCGTCGAGATAGATCGCGTCGGCTTCACGCAGGATCTCCAGCTTTTCGCGGCTGATGCCGCCGGGGCAGCGGATCGCAAGGCCCGGGCCCGGGAAGGGATGGCGGCCGATGAAGCTGTCGGGCAGGCCGAGTTCGCGGCCGAGCGCGCGCACCTCGTCCTTGAAGAGTTCGCGCAGCGGCTCGACGAGCTGCATCTTCATGCGCTCCGGCAGGCCGCCGACATTGTGGTGCGATTTGATCGTCACCGACGGACCGCCGGTGAAGGAAACGCTCTCGATCACATCGGGATAGAGCGTGCCCTGGCCGAGGAAATCGGCGCCGCCGAGCTTCTTGGCCTCTTCCTCGAAGGTTTCGATGAACAGCCGACCGATGATCTTGCGCTTGGTCTCCGGGTCGGAAACGCCTTCGAGCTCGCCGATGAAACGGTCGGAGGCGTCGACATGCAGCAGATGCAGATTGTAGTGCTCGCGGAACATGGCGACGACGTTGGCCGCCTCATCCTTGCGCATCAGCCCGTGGTCGACGAGGATGCAGGTCAGCTGATCGCCGACCGCCTCGTGGATCAGAAGCGCGGCAACGGAGCTGTCGACGCCGCCTGAAAGCGCACAGATGACGCGCTTGTCGCCCACCTGCTTGCGGATCTCGTCGACCGCCTTCTGGCGGTAGGCCGACATCGACCAGTCGCCTTTGATGCCGGCAATGTTGTGAATGAAGTTGCCGATCAGCTTGGCGCCGTCGGGCGTGTGCACGACCTCGGGATGGAATTGCACGCCGTAATATTTGCGCTTCTCGTCGGCGATGAAGGCGTAGGGCGCGTTGGAGGAGGTGGCGACCACCTCGAAACCGTCAGGCAGCGCCGTGACACGGTCGCCATGGCTCATCCAGACCTGATGGCGCGAACCGGAGGACCAGAGGCCCTCGAACAGCTGGCAGTCTTTGTCGACATCCAGGAAGGCGCGGCCGAACTCGCGGTGATGGCCGCTCTCGACCTTGCCGCCGAGCTGCATGCACATCGTCTGCTGGCCATAGCAGATGCCGAACACCGGCAGGCCGCTGTCGAAGATGATCTGCGGCGCTCGCGGCGACCCTTCATCCACCGTCGAAGCGGGGCTGCCGGACAGGATCACGGCTTTCGGCTGGAGGCGCTTGAAGCCCTCTTCGGCCGATTGGAAGGGAACGATCTCGCAATAGACGCCGGCCTCGCGCACGCGTCGTGCGATGAGCTGGGTCACCTGGCTGCCGAAATCGACGATGAGAACGGAGTCGGGATGTGCTGTCTGGGTCATGGCGAGGCTTTAATGAAAAGCGCTTCGCCTTGCAATCCGGGAAATCGGCGGCATCGGGTTTTTATTGTTCCGATTGTCCCCTCGCGCGCCGGGAAAGGCGCGCGGCCTTTAGGGCCTAGAACCAGAAAACCCCGTCCTCCAGCGCCGTGAACAGGCTGTCGACGCCGTAGGAGAGCTTGCGGTCGACGATGTGCAGATATTCGGTCCAGCCGGAGATGTGCTGCAGCTCGACTGCGCCGTCGGAAATACCGCGAAGACCGATCAATGGCAGTTTATAACCCTGGCAGGCGCGCAGCACCGCATAGGTCTCCATATCGACCATGTCGGCGTCGATGGCGCTGTAGGCAGCACCTGAAATGACATTGCCGCCGGTGGAAAGGCTTGCTTCGGCAATGCCGGGAATGCGCAGCGGCAGTTCAAGTGTTGCCGGCAGGTCGAGAAACGGTGTCCGGCCTTTTTCGAAGCCGAGCGGCGAAGCGTCCATGTCGCGGTAGGAAACCGAGGTTACCTGATAGATTTCGGTTTGCTCTAGTTTGGCGGAGCCGGCCGAGCCGAGGGAAACGACGAGATCCGGCAGGTCGTCGGCTGCATCCAGTCGCGACAGTGTCTTGGTCAGCGCCACCGCCGCTTCGACCGGGCCGACGCCGGTCATCAAAGGTTCGATGCGCGACCGCAAGAAGGGGCCGTATTCGGCCTCCGCCGCCATGACGAACAGCATGGATTTTCCCGCGACCGATTTCAGCTCGAACTTCATCCCGTAATTCCTTCTCTACCGCGGATCACCATCATCGTTCCGGTCATGGAGGCGATGAGTTTCGCCGGCCCGTCGCTGATCGCGTAGCCGCGCCCGTCGGCAACGATGATGGTGGAGCCGGGTTTGGTGATTTCCCCGCGAAACAGGAAACGATCGCCACGCCCCGGCGACATGAGATTGACCTTGAACTCGATCGTCAGGATCGAGGCTTCCGGGTCGATGACGCTGTAGGCGGCAAAGCCGCAGGCCGAATCGAGCGCTGCGGAAATGATGCCCGCATGCAGGATGCCGTGCTGCTGTGTCAGTTTGACGTCGAAGGGAAGCTCGATCTCGACGACGCCGTGCTCGACGCGCGTCAGCTCCGCGCCGATCGTTTCCATCGCCGCCTGGCGCGCAAAATTGCGGCGGATTCGCGCGCGGAAATCGCCCCTGTCAGTCTCGCTCATGTCTGCCCCTCTTGCAGCCGGGAAAGTGGCATGGCGGGCCGGATTCGACAAGCTGCACATTGCTGAAATCGGTCTCGGTGCCGATGGAAAGCTGCAGCCGTGTCGCCGGGGCAACCTTTCGCCTTTTCGTCGTCATGCCAGCCGGTGATAAGCCGGTGATGTAGGCCGGTGCGAAGACGATTGCAGCTTCGCGCCCAGCGCGTATTCTCCGCGTCCTGTCTCGAAGGAATGGAGCGCCGGCGCATGACGACGATATCGCAATCGGTCCGGAATTTCGAGACCTGGCTGGCCGGCGAACTCGGGGCCGATCTCGTCGCGGACGATCTCCGCGAGAAGCACGAGAAGATGCGAAGCGGCGGCTTCGTCTTCCTGCGCGCCACCTATTGGCGCTGGTGCGAGATCATCCTCGATATCTGCCCGGAACTTGGCCGCGCGCCGGAGGTGCTGGCGATCGGCGATACGCATCTGGAGAATTTCGGCACCTGGCGCGATGCCGAAGGCCGGCTCGTCTGGGGCGTCAATGATTTCGACGACGCGGCGATGATGCCCTATGCGCTGGATCTCGTCCGTCTTGCGGCAAGCGCCGTGCTGGCCCGTGGCGACGACGGTCCCTCGGTGCGGATGATAAGCGAGACGATCCTCAGCGGCTATCTCAGGGGCCTTGAAAATCCGCTGCCCGTCATTCTCGAGCGCGATCACAAATGGCTGCGCAAGGCGCTGATGCTGCCGAATTCCGAGCGCCGGGAATTTTGGGAGAAATACGAAATGCTGCCTCTTGGCAAGGAGTCGCCGCCAGCAGCCTATGTAACGGCGCTCGCGGCTGCACTGCCGCCCGGCTCGGGACCTTTCGTGGCGAAGCCGCGCAGCGGCGGCACCGGCAGCCTCGGCCGGCCGCGTTTCGTCGCCTATGCGGAATGGCAGGGCGGGCCGGTGCTGCGGGAGGCCAAGGCGCTGCTGCCGTCCGCCTGGTCGCTTCGCCACAAACCACAGGACGTGGCGATCCGGGCGGCAGTAATCGCCAATGGACGGGCGCGGTGCGTCGATCCGCATTATCAGGTTTCCGGTCGCATCCTCGTTCGCCGGCTCTCGCCGAACAGCTGTAAGATCGAAATCGACCGGCACCCCGAAATCCTGCTTTCGCCGACGATGCTTGAGCTGATGGGTTTTGAGATCGCCAATTGCCATTCCAACGATGCGGCGGCGGTCGCCGTGATCCTCCGCGATATCAAGGCACGGGGAAACGAATGGCTGCATGAGGCGGCAAGAGCCGCGGCCTCAAGCGTCAGTGCCGAGCAGAAAGCCTATTCTCACGCCGACTAGATCCGCACGATATGCTGATCCCAGGCGACGTCACTGCGGGTCGACAGGAAATCGCCGTCATAGGTGGAGACGGCAAAGCCGCTTTTTGCCGGCGCGATGCCGGCCGCGTCCGGAACGCTGGTCTCGGCCAGCACCTTGCCCGTCCTTGCATCGATGGTCACGGAGGTGCCGCCCTTCGGCGAGGTAATGCCGACGATGCCCTCGCTGCGATTGACGGCAATCGCTCCGACGTAATTGGCAAGCCTGCGCGTCGTCTCCTCCGGCAGGTCGATGAAGGAAAGATCTTCGCCCTTGGCGAAATGGCCGACGAGCGGCGGCAGGTCCTTGCGGTGGCCTTCGTACTGGCAGGCAAACCAGATGCGGCCCTTGTCGTCGAGATCGACGTGGCGGGTGGAAAGCTCCGCCCATTGCGCCGGCAGCACATGTTTTTCGATGAGCGCCCCGGTCGCCGCGTCGACCAGCACCAGTGACGGCTGCATCTCCCCGAGATTGAGCTTGGTGCGGCCGAAATCCGGATGCGTCTCGATGCCGCCATTGGCGACGATCAGAAGGCGTCCGTCGTCGGAAACCGTCATGTCGTGCGGGCCGATGCCGTAGGTCTCGAATTCGCCGATGCGGGTGAAGCGGTTGCTGGCGTCGTAGATGCCGATCATGCCGCGATTGCCGTCGAAGTCGTTCTCGCTGGCATAGAGAAAACGACCGTCGGGAGAAAAAGCGCCGTGACCGTAGAAATGCCGGTCTTCCCTGGCGCTGATGACGATCGGCTCGCTTTTGTGCCAGGGGTCGAAAGTCATCGCATAAGTGCCGGGCCGGCGGGCGAAGGCGACGGTCCTGCCGGTGGCGGCGCTGAAGGCCATGCCGTGGGCGCGGGCGGGAAGCTTGACCTGATCGATGATCTCGCCGCGCTCGGTCACGGTGGCGACGGCAAAGGAGCCGTCGGCCGCCCGAATGCCCGAGGCATAGACTGCGTCCGCCCGCTCCAAAGCCATCAGCGACTTCGGCGCCAAACTCGCGAGGAAACCCAGTCCGGCCGCCCTGACGAAATCGCGTCGGTCGATCGCAGCGCTCCGCATCATCGTTTCAGTCCCCGTCAGAAAAGGAAAAGCCGGCCGAAAGGCCGACAGCCGCGCCATACTCATCGCTGATCCGGGTAATCAGATCACGGCTTTCGGCCAAAAGCGTGTCGAGCTTGGCCTTTTCCGCATCGCTGACGGCGGCGTCAATATCGGGATTGATTTTCGGCACGCTGTCGAGCAGCGATTTGAAATCCTCGTCGATCGAAGCGGCGACCGCCTGTTTGTCCGCTGGCAGAAGCTCGGCCATGCCGGCCTTCTGCCAGAGCGTGCGCAGCCCCTCCAGGTTGGCGGCCATCGATTTCCAGGTATTCTTCGAGCGCCAGTAGATCGCCATGCGCGGGCGCGGCGGCGTGTCCTTGCCCTTGTAGAATTGTTCGAGCCGCTGGTCGCGGACATTCTCCGCGCCGTGGACGAGAATGCCGAGCAGCGCGGTCACAGCCTCCTTATTGTCCATGAAATCGTCGCTCTGCGGGCCGGGATGTTTCCAGCTCGCCTGCACGCCGTCGGGTTTTTCCCAGGCGGCGACGACTTCGCCGGCCTCACGCTGGATATTGCCGGCGACCGCGGCGCCGTAGAGGCAGCGGAAGCCGCCCTTCTGCTTGATCAGATCGTCCGCGCCATTGCCGTAAAGCACGTATTCCAGCGCCGTCAGGCCCTGCAGCGCCACGCTCTTGCCGGCGATCGCATCGACCGTCGCATCCTTCGGGTCGGCCTTGGCGATCAGCGCCTGCACCTGCTTCAGGCCGAGGCCCTTGCGGTCCGGGTAGAACAGGATGTGCTCGAAGAGATTGTCCTGGATGACAGGCCCGGTCTGGACGATTTCGATGATCGACCAGTAGCGGATCGTATCGTCGAAGGCCGATTTCGCCTTGTCGAGCGTCTGCTGCGTGCCGCCGTCGCAAAGATCCTTCATCGCCGTCGTCAGCCGGGCGGCCGATTGCTGCATATTGCGGTAGCCCGGGCGGATCACCTCGTCGACGGCGCGCTGCATGACGGCGGGAACGGCATCCTCGTTCAGCCCTGCCGGAGGAGCGGCGGTCTGGGCGGCCGCCGATGTGGCGAGGCCGATCAGAGTGAGGCAGAGCAGGGGGTGCCAAAGGCGCATCAAAGTGACTCCAGGAATGTAATCAGGGCCTCCCTGTCGTCTTTCGACAGGGAGGAGAAAGCGTTGCGGGCCTTGTCAGCTTCGCCGCCGTGCCAAAGGATCGCCTCGGTGAGATTCCGCGCACGGCCGTCATGCAGGAAAAAGCTGTGTCCGCTGACAGTCCGGGTCAGTCCTATACCCCATAGCGGTGGCGTGCGCCATTCACGTCCGCTTGCAAGGCCGACCTGTTGCCCGTCGGCAAGCCCGTCGCCCATATCGTGCAGAAGAAAGTCGGAATAGGGCCAGATCAGCTGGAAGGACTGCGCCTTATCGGGTGAATCCCGGCGGGTGACGAATTTCGGCACATGGCAGGAAATGCAGCCGCTTTCATAGAAGATCCGCTTGCCCTTCAGCGTCTCGGGAAAGCTCGCCTTGCGGCGCGAGGGAACGGCAAGGTTTTCGGAATAGAAGGTCACGAGGTCGAGAATGGGACCCGGCGCTTCTTCTTCGCCCAGCCGCTTTTGCACGCCGGTCGGCATATCGAGGCATTTTTTTTCCGCCTGGGTGCAATCGCCATGCGCGTCCGGATGGTCGGGTGTCGAGATGCCGATATCATTGGCGAAGGCATCGGCATTCTGATCGCGCACTGTGGCGTTCTGCGCCTTCCAGCCGAAGCGGCCGAGCGCGATCTCGCCGCTGCGGTGGTCGCGGACGATCGCCGCCTTGCCGGAAATGCCGTCGCCATCGACATCCTCAGGGTCGGCATGGCCAAGGATATCGGCCTCGGGGATCGCCTCGATCAGCCCGAGGCCGATCATGGCAGGGGCGACACGCGCCGAGATCGTCGTCGCGGCATCGAGCGGTCCGTAGGCAAGGTTCGTGGCCGCATAATGCGGCCGGCGCAGCGACACGGTCTCGCCGTCGCCGAGTGTCACCGTCTCCTCATCGTAGCGGATCGCCATCCGGCCCTCGGCGGCAAGGCCGGGAACGGCAAGATCCTGCAGCTGATGGCCATAGACCGGATCGGGGAAATTGAGGACATCTGCGCTTGCAATCGCCTTTTCTTCCTCCGCCGTCCCGGCTGCACGGGAAAGCCGCAGGAACATCGAGACGGCGCTTGGGCCTCCCTCCGGCGGTTTGCCGCGGCCGTCATTGACGTGACAGCTCATGCAGGAGCGGGCGTTGAAGAGCGGGCCCAGGCCATCGGAGGCCTGCGTCGAAGACGGCGAGGAAACCCAGAGCTTGCGGAAAAGCGCGTTGCCGAGCTTGAAATTCTGCTCTTCCTCGAAGGGGATATTGGCCGAAATATGCGAGAAACTGTCTTCGGTAACCGGATCGATCGAGGTCGTCGCACCCGCCTGCATCGCTTCGTATTGCTCGGCCTTGGAAAAATCCCTGGTCGGCCGGGTGACGTCGGCGACACGTGTCAGATCGGCGTCGGAGAGGTCGGTGCGTGTCGTCGGCAGATCGAAACCGGCGGCGATCGTTGCGGAAAAGCCGGCAAGCGTGGCGCAGAGCGCTGCGCGGGCGATCAATCGGCGGGCCGGGGCATGCGACATTTCAGGGTTCGGGCCGCTCCGTCATCGAAGCGGCCCGCCTTTTTGCTTATTTGAAGACGGCGTTAGGATTATCCAAGCTGTCGGAACCTTCAAGCTGAACCGTGCCGAGATCGAGTGCGGCAATAACGCGCTGTACCGATTTCGTCTGGTCGATCAGCCCGTCGATGGCGGCCTGGACGACGGCATTGCCTTCCTTGTTGCCCTCGCCGATCATCTGGTCGTACTTCTCGACCGTCTCGCCGCGCTTGGCCATGGCGTTCATCGCGTCGAGCGTCTTGTTGAGCTTGCCTTCCATCTCGGCATCGAGCGCCTTGTCCTTGGCGGCCACCAGATCGTGCAGCGACGGACCACTCAGCTTGGTGCCGTCGACGCGGGTATAGTTGCCGGTATAGGCGGCGGCGATGCCGATCGCGTCGTTCAGATGCGAGTTGTAGGTGTTGTCGGAGAAGCAATCATGCTCTTCCTCAGGATCGTGTAGCAGCAGGCCGAGCTTCATGCGCTCGCCGGCAAGCTCGCCATAAGAGAGCGAACCCATGCCCGTCAGGATGGCGACGAGGCCGGCCTTCGGGTCGGCTTCGACATTCTTCGTCGCCGCACCGTCCGGCTTCCAGTTGTCGGTCATTTCCTGCAGGTCGGAAACCAGCAGCGTCGAGGCGGACTTCAGATATTCGGCGCGGCGGTCGCAATTGCCGTGCGTGCAGTTCTTGAGGTCGTAATCGGTTGCCGGGCGGTCGCCGGCGCCGGGTCCCGTGCCGTTCAGATCCTGGCCCCAGAGGAGGAATTCGATGGCGTGGTAGCCGGTCGCGACATTGGCTTCGATGCCGCCGGCCTCGGCAAGTGTGCCGGAGAGGAATTCCGGCGTCAGCTTGGAGGCGTCGACATCCTTGCCGTCGATCTTGATCGTCTTGTTGGCGATGACATTGGCGACATACAGCGAATTTTCGTCGCTCTCGGTGCCGTAGGAGGGATCGACATAGTCGATCAGGCCTTCATCGAGCGGCCATGCATTGACCTTGCCTTCCCAGTCGTCGACGATCGGATTGCCGAAGCGATAGACTTCCGTCTGCTGGTAGGGAACGCGCGCCTTGATCCAGGCGTCCCGGGCGGCCTTCAGCGTCGCGTCATCAGGCGCCTTCAGGAAGGCGTCGATGGCGGCGTCGAGGGCCTTCGCCGTTGTCAGCGAGTCTTCGTATTTCGCATGCGCCACCTCGGCATAATGTTTCACCACGGCAGCCGCATCGGTTTCGGCATGCGCGGGAAGGGCGAGCAGGGCGGCGGGGGCAATCGCCAGCACGGCTGCGCGGAATTTATTGAGCTTCATGATCCTCTCCTGTGACGGATCTTCCGTCTAAATCGGGCTCCGTCTCTTCGCGCAAAAGCAAACTGGTGTCAAACACTCTAGTTTGGAATGATTTTAAGATGAGCGCTTGCTGCAAGATCGACTCTTTCGCAGCACCTTTGTCCGAAAAACCGGCGGTATTCGCGGCTCTCGTTCACATCGAAGTGCGTCTGGCGCCCTCAGCCCTTGAGCTGCATGCGGCAGAAGAAGAAGCCGTCCGTGTCGGTGGAAGCAGGGGTCAGCGTTACCGTCAGCCCGTCGGAAGAGTGCGGGCGCGGGGCGTCTTTGCCGAACAGGCCATCCCAGGCGGGCAGGGCGCTGACGATCTGGAAATCAGGATTGTCGGCCGTGAAACGGCGCACCTGTTCCTCGTTCTCCTGGGGCAGCACCGAGCAGGTGACATAGATCAGCTCGCCGCCCGGTTTGACGAAGCCGCCTGCCTGCGCCAGCGCGTCCTGCTGCTGGGCGGTGCGCTCGTCGAGGTTCTTCGCCGTCAGCCGCCATTTCGTGTCGGGACGGCGGCGCCATGTGCCGGTGCCGGTGCAGGGCGCGTCGACCAGCACCTTGTCGCAGCGCCCGGCAAGGCCGGAAAGGCCCCTGGGGTCGTCATGCACCTGGACATTGCGGGTGCCCGCCCGCTTCAGCCGCTCGATGATCGGCGCCAGCCGTTTGCGGTCGGCGTCATAGGCGTGAACCTGTCCCTTGTTCTGCATGGCGGCCGCCATGGCGAGCGTCTTGCCGCCGCCGCCGGCGCAATAGTCGAGAACCTGGTCGCCCTCCTTGGCGAGCACCAGGTCGGCGACGATCTGCGATCCCTCGTCCTGAACTTCGAACCAGCCTTTCTGGAACGAAAGCTCGGCCGTCACGTTGGGTAGGCGCGAGGCGCCTTCGCCGGCGGCAATGCGGATACCGTAGCGGGCGATCTTCGCCGCCTGCGCGCCGGCTCTTTCGAGCGCCTTGACGGCCTTGTCGCGGGAGGACTTCAAAATGTTGGCGCGCAGATCAAGCGTCGGTCGCGCCGCGAGCGCCTGTGCCTCGGCAAGCCAGCCGGCGCCGAAGGCCTGTTCGAGGGAGGGTTGGACCCATTCAGGAATATCGCCGCGGATATGCGGCGGCGCGTCGTCGAGACGGCGGTTTGCAAAGGCGGCCGCGGCATCGGCGCTCAGCGGCGCCGGCGCGAATTTGTCGTCCGCCAGTTCGGCGGCAAGACTGTCGGGTGTGAAACCCCATTGGCGGAACATGACGGCGTGGGCAATGGCTGCGGCACTGTCATCGTCCATCAGCCAGGCATGGGAAAGCCGCATGCGCAGGGCGTCATAGACGATGTTGCCGATCGCGGCACGATCGCCGGAACCGGCGAAGCGGTGCGCAAGGCCCCAGTCCTTCAGCGCGTCGGCGACAGGCCGCTTGCGGGTATCGATGTCCGCGAGCACAGAAATCGCCCCTTCGAGGCGGCCGCCCAGACGCATTCACAAGTCTCCTGTTGCCATGCCTGCGAAGGATCCCGTCCGCCGCGACAGTCGCGGGATGGATTGTTCGCAAGT
Source organism: Rhizobium ecuadorense (assembly GCF_001187535.1). Classification (GTDB taxonomy): domain Bacteria; phylum Pseudomonadota; class Alphaproteobacteria; order Rhizobiales; family Rhizobiaceae; genus Rhizobium; species Rhizobium ecuadorense. The sequence continues at coordinate 197,732 of NZ_LFIO01000023.1, read as the reverse complement.
CTCAACCGCGTGGTAACCGCGATTGACGGCAAGAGCAAGCGCCGCTGACGGCGCAGCCAGTTGCTAAGCCTCAGCTGACCACCTCGGCTGCCAGCTTTTAGCTGATCACCTCGGTTGTCAGCTTTAGCTGATCACCTGGTAGCAGACCTTCGCCGTGCCGGAGCTCACCATGCCGATGTTCTGCGCCGCTGCGCGCGACAGGTCGATCACCCGGCCGCGGATGAACGGACCGCGATCGTTGATGCGAACGACGACGGTGCGGCCGTTGTTGCGGTTGGTGACCTTAACCTTGGTGCCGAAGGCAAGCGAACGATGCGCGGCAGTCAAGATGGCAGGGTTCATACGTTCCCCGGAAGCAGTTTTGGAGCGAAGTGCGTACCATGAAGCACCGCCGCATCCATTTCCAGCAAAACTCTCCGCCGGAAGCAAGGAAGAGCAGGCTGCAATAGTTACGGCAGCGATAATAGAACGACGTATTTTCTTCAAAACAGAGTATCCCTCAACTATTGAACTCAACGCCTCTGCAGGCGGCGGGGCTTAAATCTGTTAAAAAGTGGCGAAAAAGTGCCGCACCAGTTCACGGAATATTACAATCTGTAACATTCGTGAGGCCATTGATAAAATATGAGAATTTGCCGCGTGCGGCAAAATGTGGAAAAAAACGCAATGAAATCAGCTAAAATTCAAATGATTTTTCCGAAGAAGTTTTAAACTTCCCAGCCTTCACAAAAATCACGAAATATTTTTTCGAGCTTTGCCATATTCGCTGCCACATTTGCGCAAATTCAAAGGCCGTTAACCATGATATGCGGCGAGAATTGTTCTGCCAAATGCAGAAAGTAGGAATTTCCTACTCATTTCGGGTGATCACCCGGCCGCCTCAAGCGGGCCTGGTCTAACCGCGCCAGCGTCCATCCTGCCACAATTGCGCAAGTGACATCGGGTAGTCGGGGAAGGAGAATTCGAAGCCGGAGGCCTTGAGTTTCGCATTCGAAACCCGCTTGTTCTCGCCGTAGAAGGAGCGCGCCATCGGCGTCAGCTCGGCGGTTTCGAAGGCCTGCTCCGGCGGCGGTTCGACGCCCATCAACCGCGCTGCCTCGACGATCACGTCCTGCGGCGGGCCGGGCCGGTCGTCGGTGATATTATAGATGCCGCCGAGGCGATGGTCCGACAGGAAACGGGTCGCCGCACCGATATCCTCGACGCGGATGCGGTTGAACACCTGGTCCTTCTTGATCAGCCGCCGCGCCGTGCCCTTGTCCAAATTGCAGAAGGCATTGCGTCCCGGCCCGTAAATGCCGGAAAGTCGAAGCACCGCCGCCGGCACGCCGCATCTCTCGCCCAGTGCCAGCCAGCCCTCTTCCGCCTCGAGCCGCTCCTTCGAGCGCCCGGAGACGGGCACACACGGCGTTTCCTCGTTGATCCACGCGCCCTTGTGGTCGCCGTAGACGCCGACGGTCGAGAGATAACCGATCCATTCGAGGCCGGACGGTAGGTTTGCGCCGTCTTCGCCGAGCAGCCGCAGCAGCGGGTCGGCCTTTCCAGGTGCGATCGACTGCACGAGATGGGTGACATCGGCCAGAGCCCGGCGCAACCCGTCGTCCATGGTCTCCCCGTCGAAAAGGAAGGCTTCGACGCCGTTCTGCAGGAGCGCCGCCATCTTGTCGGCCGAGCGCGTGGTGCCGGAAATGCGCACGCCGTCGCCGGCGAAGGCCCTGGCGATCGCCGTGCCGGAATAACCGCAGCCAAAAATCATCACATGCATCAGCCCACTCCCGCCAGCCGCCATTCATTCAGCACGTCGTCGTCAGTCTCATCGGCTCGTTGTGTCGCAAGGCCTGAAAATGCGCCAGGCTCCATCAGCCGTGACAGCGCCCACACTGCCATTCCCCGCACCACCGGCGAGGCATCGCCGGCGAGCAGCTGACATTGGGCGATAAGAGCCTTCTCGCCGGAATTGCCGGCGGCGATCAGCACATTGCGGATAAAGCGATCGCGACCGATTCGTTTCACCGGCGAGCCGCTGAAGAAGGCGCGGAAGGCGGCATCGTCAAGCGTCAGCAGAAAGGCAATCGACGGCTCCTGCAGATCATCCCGCGCCTTCAGCTTCATCTCGGAGGCCGCACTTGCGAACTTGTTCCACGGGCAGGCGGCGAGACAATCGTCGCAGCCATAGATGCGATTGCCGATCAGCGGCCTGAGATCGGCGTCGATCGGCCCCTTGTGCTCGATGGTGAGATAGGAGATGCAGCGCCGCGCATCGATCTGGTAAGGCGCGGGAAAGGCGGCCGTCGGGCAGGCGTCGAGGCAGGCGCGGCAGGAGCCGCAATGATCGGCCTCTTCGGCGTCGACGGCGAGATCGGCGGTGGTGAACATGCTGCCGAGAAACAGCCAGGAGCCGTGCGTGCGGCTGACGAGGTTGGTGTGCTTGCCCTGCCAGCCGAGGCCGGCCGCCGCCGCCAGCGGCTTTTCCATGACAGGCGCGGTATCGACGAAGACTTTGACGTCGGCGCCGGCCCGCGCCGCAAAACGCGTGGCGATCTCTTTCAGCCGGCCCTTGATGATGTCGTGATAATCGCGGTTGCGGGCATAGACTGAGATCGCCGCCTTCTCAGGCTTGGCGAGAACGCCGCGCGGATCTTCCTCCGGGGCGTAGTTGAGGCCGAAGACGACGACGGACCGCACCTCGCTCCAGAGCGTGCGCGGATCGCCGCGCCGCTCGCGCGTCTCCGCCATCCACTCCATCGTCCCATGCCGCCCGGCATCGATGAACTGGCCGAGGCGCTCTTTGGCTTGCGGAATCGCGTCGGGCCGTGTGATGCGGCAGAGATCGAAGCCCTTGGCGGCAGATTCCGCCCGCACGAACATGGTCAAATTGTCGCGGCGGCGGCGCTCTTTGTCATCTCTATCGGCTTCGGGCATGAAAAGCCCTCGTCAGAAATCCAGATCGGCATAATGCGATACCGGCGTGAGGCCGCGCACCCGCTCGGTCAGCATCGGCCGGAAGGAGGGGCGCGATTTCAGCCGCTGGTACCAGTCCTTGACAACGGGCGCGTCCGCCCAGTCGATTTCGCCGAGATAATCGAGGATCGAGATCGAGGCCGCGGCGGCAAGGTCGGCATAGCTCATCCGCTCGCCCGCCAGCCATTGGCGCGAGCCGGCGAGCCAGGTGAGATAGCGCATATGCTGGCGGATATTCGCGCGGGCCGTGCGCAAAATCTTCGAATCCGGGGCTCCGCCGCCCTGATCGGCGGTCATCTGCAACTTGTAGACACGCTCGCGAGCGAGCGGCTTGGTCACGTCGTTTTCCATCTTCTGCATGAACCACTCGCTCAGCCGGCGGATTTCCGCCCGCTGGAAAGGGTCCTCGGCGAGCAGCCGCCGGTCGCGCTTCAGCACGCCGTGCGTCTCATCCAGATATTCGGATATGACGGTGGCGCCACAGAGTGCGCGCATGCTGTCGTCGACATAAACAGGCAGCGTGCCGGCCGGGTTGAGCGCCAGGAAGTCCCGGCGCTTCTCCCATGTCTGCTCCTCGATCAGATCCGCCTGATAGCCGTATTCGGCCAGAATCAGCCGGACGAAGCGAGATGCGGATGACATGGGATGATGATAAAGCGTGGGCATCGATACTCGAGCTTCGTGATTGCTGTTACACGACTGTCTGGCAGCTCAGTTATAGCGCCCTAGTCATGACTCATTGGTTGAAGCTATAGGAGCTTGGCCCCGCCAATACAAGCGAATCGCATTTTACGCCATCTGACAATGGCGAGATACGGTCTAGCGAACGAATGGAAGCGGCGGCCTGATCGACCCAAGCGGTCAGGCCCGACCGACCTTTAAACGGAGACAATGTATGGATTATATCAATGCTGCGCTTCTCGGTATCATCGAGGGGATTACCGAGTTTCTGCCGATCTCAAGCACCGGCCATCTGATCATTGCGGAGCAATGGCTCGGCCACCGGTCGGACATGTTCAACATCGTCATCCAGGCCGGCGCCATCCTCGCCGTCACCATCATCTACTGGCGCCGCCTGCTGGATCTGGTGCTTGGCTGGCGGGAGCCTGAGAATCGCGATTATGCCGCCAAGCTGATCGTCGCCTTTCTCATCACCGCAATCCTCGGGCTTGTCGTCAAGAAACTCGGCTTCGAGCTGCCGGAGACGGCCACACCGATCGCCTGGGCGCTGATCATCGGCGGTTTCTGGATGATCTTTGCCGAATGGGCCGCGGCGCGCAAAGCTCCCCATAAGGAGATCACCTGGCTCGTCGCCATCCTGGTCGGTATCGCCCAGATCGTTGCTGGCGTCTTCCCGGGAACGTCGCGCTCCGGCGCTACGATCTTCGTTGCCATGCTGGCCGGCACCGGCAACCGCGCCGCAGCGACCGAATTCGCCTTTCTGGTCGGCATCCCCACAATGTATGCCGCCAGCGGCTATGAATTGCTGAAGACCTTCAAGGACGGCGGCGCGGCTAACGAAGACTGGACAGCGCTCGGCATCGCCTTCGTTGTCTCCACCATCGTCGCGTTCATCGCCGTCAAATGGCTGCTGGCCTATATCAGAAGCAACCGGTTCACGCTGTTTGCCGTCTACCGCATCATTCTCGGCGTCCTGCTGCTCGGCATGGCCGCAACCGGTCTGATCGCCTAAGACATTCCCAACGCCTTGCATTCGCGCGGCTCCCAGGCGCGAATGCAAGGTGCCGCGTCGAGCTTGCGAGCAGGCACGCGATTGCCAGCCAAGGGCGCCTTATTTCCAGATAGCAATATAAAGAGATAGGTGCCTGCTGCTGTTTTGAAGCGGGCAAGACCGGGCGTTCACTTTGGAGCGTCCTGCTTCAGGCGCTCCGACTGCTACGTGTCTTTATGAAAGATGCCGGCGGAAGGCCGGCCTTTCGTCAATGGCTAATCGAAGCCGTCGAGCAAGGATCGACGCCGTAGGCCGGCGAACAGCCACCCTTCACTGCTGCGACCGAGCCGGACGCAACGAAGGAGCCTGCAAGGATAACCAGCGCCGCACACGCAAACAGGAGCGCGATTGACTTGCCCATCGAGAAATGCCTTTCACAGTGATTGCCGCACGCGATCCCAAGCGTTGAGTCCGTTGGAAGACGCGCGGGCTTGGTAGTCAGTGGAATGGCAAATAGCAATAAACGTTCCTGCTAAATTTGGCGTTAATTCCACAAAATTTCCGATGCGTCTTTTATGCAACGGCACTTGGTATGACTGGCACAACAACATTTCAAACTTGCGCCGGCTTTGCTTGAGCCGACAAAAGAAAACGCCGTCCGCGGCATGCGCGAACGGCGTCGTTCCGACGGTTCAAAAATTGGTCAGGCGGCCTTGCCGGTGCCGGTATACTGGCCGTGCGGACGATAATGCACAAGATAGGAGCCGAGCACCGATGCGGCCATGGTCGGCGCAATGCCGAGGCCCTGCAACGTACGACCTTCCGACTCGGCCGCAGCGGAAACGATGTTGTCGTGCTTCAGCATGCGCACCTGATCCGGCGTGATCGGCGGCGTTATGAAGGGGATCAGCGAGGCGATGCTGCCGATCATCGACGCAATACCGAAGGGCAGGGAGACCAGCGGGTTCTTGCGGCACGTCACCTTCAGCATCATCTCGAGACATTCGCGGAAGCTCAGCACCTCGGGTCCGCCAAGCTCATAGATCTTGCCGCCGGCGACCTTGCCGTCGACGGCGCGGGCGACGGCCTCGGCGACATCCTCGACATAGACGGGCTGGAATTTCGTCTTGCCACCGCCGACCAGCGGCAGGACCGGCGACATGCGGGCCATGTCGGCAAACTTGTTGAAGAAGCTGTCCTCCGGGCCGAAGACGATCGACGGGCGGAAGATCACCGCATCGGGCTTGACGGAGAGGATGGCGGTTTCGGCGCGGCCCTTGGTGCGGCCATAGCCGGACTCGGAATGGGCATTGGCGCCGATCGCCGAAATATGGGCGAGCGTGGCGCCGGCGCCGCGGGCCGCTTCAGCGACCGCACGCGCGCCGAATTCCTGCACGGCGTCGAAGGTGTTGCGGCCGGTCTCATGCAGAATGCCGACGCAGTTGACGACATGATCAGCACCATCGACGGCGCGGTCGATCGAGCTGCGATAGCGCAGATTCGCCTGCACGAAGGAGATCTGGCCGACATTGCCGAGCGGCTGCAGGAAGCCGGCAAGATCGGGACGGCGCACGGCGACCCGAATATTGTAACCGCGCTTGGCGAGCGCCCGGACCACGTGCCTGCCCACAAAGCCGGACCCTCCGAATACGGTGACGAGCGGCGGCAGGTTGGCAAGGGTCATGGCAGGCTCCTCGAAAGGCTTGGCGGGATGCTGTATCGGCTCCGTCTTAGCCCAATCCCGGCGCGACGGAAAGGCCCATCGCACTGTCGGTTTTTGCAGATGCGAAGTTGCGTCAGAAACGGCGCACGGCGTTCTAGACGCCCTCGACGACGACCATTTCCGCGTCCGCCACTTCCTGGCGGATTTTCGCGGCGATCTGGTATTCCGGTGAATTATAGCAGTCGACCGCATGCTGCATCGAGGGGAATTCGATCACGACGTTGCGAGCGCGCGGCCTTCCCTCGAGTTCGGTGAAGGCGCCGCCGCGCGCTAGGAAATTCGCGCCGTATTTTTCGAAAGCCGGCTTGGCCGCCGCCACGTAATCCTTGTAGCGCTCGGCATCGCGAACGTCGACGCGGGCGATCCAATATCCCTTGGCCATGATCTTCTCCCTTTCGCGTTGGTGTCTGTCAGCGGTTTGCCGGCCAGCGCGCAGCAACCATTTCGTTGAGCACGGCGCGGGCGGCATGCCGGGGATCGGGTGCCTTGACGATCGGCCGGGCAACGACGAGATGCGTCGCCCCCGCCTTCAGCGCGTCGAACGGCGTCATCACCCGCTTCTGGTCGCCATGGTCGCTGCCCGTCGGGCGAATGCCGGGGGTGACGATCGCCATGTCGGGGCCGACGATCTCGCGCACCTCGGCCGCCTCAGCCGCCGAGCAGACGATGCCGCCCATGCCGGCCGCGCGCGCCTGTCCGGCGCGGCGCAGCACCAGGCTGTGCGGATCCTGGCTGTAGCCGGCGTCGGCAAGGTCTTCGGCATCCATCGAGGTCAGCACGGTGACGCCGAGCAGGCAGAGGCCGGAGCCGGTAGCCGCCTCGACCGCCGCCTTCATCGCTTTGGGATAGGCATGCAGCGTCAGCATCGACATGCCCATCTTGGCGATGTTCTCGACGCCGGAGGCAACGGTGTTGTCGATGTCGAGCAGCTTCATGTCGAGAAAGACCTTCTTGCCGCTTGCGGCAAGGTCGCGGGCAAATTCAAGGCCGCCGGCAAAGACCAGCTGATAGCCGATCTTATAGAAGAGAATGTCGTCGCCGAGCGTGGAGACCAGTTTTTCCGCCTCGCCGATCGTTGGAACATCCAGGCCGACGATAAGCCGCTCGCGTGCGTCCATTTCAAGTCACCCCCGCCAGTCTTCGATGGGTGTCCAGTCGCATGTCAGGGCCAGATCCGCAAGGCCGAAAGCATAGAGATTGCCGCCGCCGCCCGGTTGGTCGCGGTCGCGGCCGATCGGCCTGCCGGCCAGATGGCATTTGAGCAGCGTGCCGACGCCGCCATGACCGACGAAGGCGATCGGCGCTGTCGCATCATGGGCGGCAAGAACGGTCTTCACCGCCGTAACGATGCGGGCCTGCGCATCGACGGCGCGCTCCCAGCCTTTGAAGCTTTCCTCAGGATGGGCGAAGAACCAGTCGGCCGCCTCTTCGAATTGCGGCGGCGGCAGGAAGCCGGTGGCCGAGCGGTCGTTCTCGTGCATGGCGTGAACGACCTCGATCGTCACGCCGGAGGCTGCCGCCAGAATTTCGGCCGTCTCGATCGCCTTCGTCTCGTCGCTGGAGACGATGCGCCGCAGCTTGCCGGCCCAGTCGCTCTCCGCCGCCCTGCGTGCTCGCGCCGCACCGAGATCGGAAAGCCCCCATTTCGGCACCGGCACCTCGGCGTCGATCCTGACTTGCGGATGGGTGATGTAGAGCCCGAACATCAGCCGCGCCGGTACATCCAGAGCTGTGCCGGCGGAATGTTGCGCATGACGAAGTCGAAATGCTGAATATGGTAGCGGTCGGGATTGGCGGCGATCGGCGAGATCGCGCCATAGGAGATCTGCACCACCGGCCGGCCGGGGGGCAGGCGGTCGAGCAGGCTTTCGAGCAGCGCAACGCGCATCGCCATCGGAAAGTTCAGGAGCGGTATGCAGGAGATGACGCAATCGAACGTCCGGTCGCCGAATGCACCCAGCGTGGCCTGGAGATCGAAGGCGTCGCCGTTGATGAAGTGCACACCGGGATAGGCGCGCTGCAGATGCTGGTGGAAATCCGTCGAATATTCGATCGCCACCAGATTGTCCGGCTTCACGCCGCGGCCGAGGATGGCTTTGGTGATGGCGCCAGTGCCCGGGCCAAGTTCGAGCACCGGCAGCCCGGAATGCATGTCGATGACGCTTGCCATGCGCTTGGCGGTAATCGAGGAGGTCGGCACGATCGAACCGACCGTCTTCGGCCCCTGCATCATGCCCCGGAAGAAACGGATTTCCTCATCGAATCTCTTGCCGAAGTGTTCCTTGACCTTGACCCTTAAGCGCATTCTCCACCCATCCGCATGTTGATCGACTGTCTTAATATGCCGCTTGTCGCTGTCGGGACAAGGATTTTCGCAACAAGGACATCGGCATCAACAACTCATGCGGCTTTCGGCGCCGATCGCGGCACGAGACCGGCAAGCCTTTCGCTGAGATGCCCGGCGTCGACAGGCGCGCGCAGCTTCTTGTCGGTATTGTCGAAATAGAGATAGACGTCGCGGCCCTTGTTGGACGCTGCGAGCGGCGCCAGCACCCGCGTCGCATTTTTCGGTTCACCGCCGGTTGCCCAGGCGCGGACGCGTTCGGCCCATAGGTCGAGTGCCTCGTCCTCATAGCCGCTGACATAGAGTTGTTCGGAACCATGCAGGCGGCAATAAACGAAATCGGCGGTGATATCCATCAGCAATGGCCATTCCACCGTGTCGGCGCAGACGAGGGCGACATTATGTCGCCGGAGCATTTCGATGAAGGCGGGAGAGCGGAAGCTGTCGTGGCGGATTTCGAGCCCGTGGCGGAGCGGCTGATCGCCATCGCTTCGAAGCCAGGCGCGGCCTTTGACGTGCCCGTCATGCCGCTTGGCGAGTGCTTCAGCCGCATCGCGGTCCTGCGGCAGCAGCGCCAGAAAATTTTCGAAAAGATCGGGATCGAAGGCCATGTTCGGCGGGAATTGCCAGAGGATCGGCCCAAGCTTGGGGCCAAGCCGCAGCAGGCCGGAGGCGAGAAAATTGGCGAGTGCCGTCTCGATCTCGCGCAGCCGCAGCATATGGGTGATGAAGCGCGGCCCCTTGACCGCGAAGACGAAATTCTCGGGTGTTTCGTCGCGCCAGCGGCCGAAGCTGTCCGAACGCTGCAGGCTGTAGAAGGTGCCGTTGATCTCGATCGACGGGAAGCGCCGGGCGGCATAGGAAAGTTCCTGCTTCTGCGGCAGGCCTTCCGGATAGAATTGGCCGCGCCAGGGCGCATAAGTCCAGCCGGATACGCCGATGCGCACCGTTCCCGCCTTTTTCGTCATCGGATCCTCCGTTTTCACAGGAGGAGCAATCCTCCGCCGTCACAGGAGGAAAAACGGAGCCCGCCGGCCTTCGTTCCCGTCAGACGCGCATCGGCATCAGCACGTAGAGCGCATCGTCGCCGGCGGTGTCGCGGATCAGCGTCGGCGAGCCGGCATCGGCCAGCAGGAAGATCGCTTCCTCGCCGGAAAGCTGCGCGGTGATGTCGAGCAGGTATTTGGCATTGAAGCCGATTTCCATCGCATCCGTGTCGTAGCCGACGGCCACTTCTTCGGTTGCGCTGCCGGAATCCGGATTGTTGACCGTCAGCATCAGCTGCCCTTCGGACAGCGCCAACTTCACGGCGCGGCCGCGCTCGGAGGAAATGGTGGAGACGCGATCGACGGCTTGGGCGAAGGTCGTGCAGTCGACACGCATTTCCTTGTCGTTGCCTGTGGGGATGACGCGCTGGTAATCCGGGAAGGTGCCGTCGATCAGCTTCGAGGTCATGACGATCGAGCCGATGGTCAGGCGGATCTTGGCATCGGAGACCTCGACGGTCACCGTCACCTCCGGATTGTCGACCAGCTTCTGCAACTCGCCGACCGTCTTGCGCGGAATGATGATGCCCGGCATGCCTTCAGAGCCGGAGGGCGCATCGACATCGGCGCGCGCCAGCCGGTGGCCGTCGGTGGCGACGGCCCTCAGCTTCAGGTCGCCCTTGCTCTCGATCGTGTGGAAGAAGATGCCGTTGAGATAATAGCGCGTCTCCTCGGTCGAGATCGCGAACTGCGTGCGGTCGATCAACATCTTCAGATCGGTCGCCTTCAGCTTGAAGGAATGCGTGAAGGTGCCGGCGGTCAGATCGGGAAAGTCGGATTCCGGCAGGCACTGCAGCGAGAATTTCGAGCGGCCGGACTGCACCGTCATCGAGCCGCCGTCGGCGCTGGTGGCGAGCAACACTTCCGAGCCGTCGGGAAGCTTGCGCACGATATCGTAGAGAAGGTGGGCCGGAACGGTGGTGGCGCCGGCCTGCTCGACGCTTGCCGGCGTCGCCTCGGTGATTTCGAGGTCGAGGTCGGTCGCCTTCATGTCGAGGTTCTGGCCGTCGGCCTTGAGCAATACGTTGGACAGGATCGGGATCGTGTTGCGACGTTCGACCACGCGGTGCACGTGGTTCAGCGATTTCAACAGGTTTGACCGCTCAATAGTAATACGCATGGAATGCTACCGCTTTCGACCGTGACTGTCCGGGCGCATCGAGCACCCGAAGAATGCTTTCCCGGCCTGAGACCGGAGGAGTGGACGGGCAAAATGGCAGACTTCAGCATCGGATTGCAAGAGGCATGGAGGGCCAAGCGCCTGCATTTGCGGTTTTCCCGGGCAATTCTCACAGAAATCCGAACCCTTGCCGAAGCCGTGCCGCTCGCCCATAAAGGCGCGATGACGGCGGGACGAAAGCAAATGGCATGAATGAGGAAACGACAGAGCAGGCCGCCACCCGGCGAAGCTTCCGCCTGCACAATATGGCGGTGCCGGCGCGGCCGCTGGAGCCGGCGCTTTATCTGGTCGCCACCCCGATCGGCAATCTCGGCGATATCACCCTGCGCGCGCTGGAAACGCTGGCCGGCGCCGATGTGCTCGCCTGCGAGGATACGCGCGTCACCCGCGTGCTGCTCGACCGTTACGGCATCCAGAACCGGCCCTTCGCCTATCACGAATACAATGCCGACGAGGCCGGCCCGCGGCTCCTCCAGGCGCTGGAGGCCGGCCGCTCGGTGGCGCTCGTGTCGGATGCCGGCACGCCACTGGTCTCCGATCCGGGCTATCGGCTGGCGCAGCAGGCGATTGCGGCAGGTTACCGCGTCATCCCCATTCCCGGCGCCTCGGCGCCGCTCGCAGCCCTTGTCGGCTCCGGCCTGCCGAACGATGCCTTTCTGTTTGCCGGTTTCCTGCCGGTCAAGGACAAGGCCCGCCGCGACCGTCTCGGCGAACTCGTCGCGGCTCCCGCGACACTGATCTTCTTTGAATCGCCGCATCGCATCGGCGCCACGCTTCTTGCTGCCGCCGACGTGCTGGGAAGTGCGCGGCCCGCCTCCGTCTGCCGCGAACTGACCAAGACCTATGAGGAGTTCCGCCGCGGCACGCTTGGCGAGCTTGCCGCACACTACCAGCAGGTGGAAAACGTCAAGGGCGAGATCGTCCTCGTCGTCGGCCCGCCGGAGCCGGTGGAAACGCCGGAGGCCGATGTCGAAGCTGTGCTGGCCGATCTCGCAAAAACCATGCCGACGGCCAAGGCCGCGACCGAGGCCGCCCGTCTCACCGGCCTGCCGCGCAAGGTGCTCTACCAGCGCCTGCTGGAACTGAAGGGCGCCGATGGGCGATAGGGATCTCACCGCCCTGAAAAGGAAAGCGCAGCGCCGGGGCCTGATGTCGGAATATGTCGCCGCCGTCTTTCTGATGCTGAAGGGTTACCGCATCCTGGCACTACGCCACCGCACCCGCCTCGGCGAGATCGATATTGTTGCCCGCAAGGGCGATCTCGCCGTCTTCGTCGAGGTCAAGGCCCGCCATGGCGAGGCGGCGGCCGTCGACGCCGTCTCCGCCGCCGCCCAGAAGCGCATACGGGCGGCAAGCGATCTCTGGCTCGCCCGCCAGGCGGATCAGGCCCGTCTTTCCCAGCGTTATGATATCGTCGCGGTCATGCCGGGCCGGCTGCCGCGGCACTTTCCCGACGCCTTCTGACCTCCTGCGACCATCGGCTTTCCCGATCGTTAAAATTTTAGCGCCGGCGTGAACCAGGTTCTTACGACTGTCTGTTACCCAAATCTCGGTTGGGATAAAGATTTGGGGGTTGGTTCATGGCCTGGAAGCTGATGCTTGCAAGTGCGGTCGCCATGGCCGCGCGCTCGGTGCCTTATGCCGTGGCGAAGCCGGCCGGCAAATCCTTTGTCGCGCATGCGAGCGATCTCCTGCCGCTGAAATCGACGCCGATCAATCCGGACTGGATCGTCAGCGGCAATCCGCAGGCCCGCACCGCCGAACATTCGCGCGGTCATGACGAGGCCTCGCTGACGGCGATCTGGGATTGCACATCAGGCGAATTCCGCTGGTATTTCGGCTGGGACGAGACCGTGATGATCCTCGAAGGCGAGGTCCATATCACCGCCGAGGACGGCACCGAACGCACGCTCTGCGCCGGCGATGTTGCTTTTTTCGCCGGCGGCACCTGGGCGAGCTGGCGGGTAGACAATTATGTCCGCAAGGTCGCCTTCCTGCGCAAGCCTTTCCCCAAGCCGCTAGCGATCGCCTATCGCCTCCGCAATATGCTGCGCAATGGCGGCAACCAGGGCATCGCCGCCTGAGAATTTCCGGCCGTTAGCGCTAATCCGGCTGCGGCGGGGCGGTCGTTTCCCCCTCTAAAACCTCGCAGGCAAACAGGATCGGATTGTCGAGCTCAGGCGCGGTCTGCTTGTTCAACAGAACGGCGACCGCGGCGGCGGCGACGTCCTGGATCGGCTGCTTCACCGTTGTCAGGCGCGGCGTCGTCATGCTGGCGAGCGGGATGCCGTCGAAGCCGACGATGGAAAGGGCTGCAGGAACCGGAATTCCGAGATCATGCGCCGCCCGCATGCAGCCGATCGCCTGCTGGTCCGAACTGGCAAAGATCGCCGTCGGCCGCTCGTTGCGGGCGCGGGCCAGAAGATAGTTTCCCGCCGAGCGGCCGCTCTCATAATCGAAGGCCGCCTCGGCAATCAGCGGCGGTCCCGCCATTTTCGCGCTGCCGTCCGCCTGTTCCCCCGCCTGCTCGATTGCGTCGAGATAACCCCTGAGGCGGTCGTTCGCGGGGACGGAATGTCCGGGCCCTGAGATGAAGCCGATGCGGCGATGGCCGAGCTTCAGAAGGTGCTCGACGCCGAGGCGAACGCCCGCGCGGTGATCGGCGGCAATGCCGGAATATCCGGGCATAAGCCGGTCGACGACGACGATCGGCAAGCCTTTCGGCAGTTTGATCGTATGGAAGTCATTGCTGGGAACGAGAATGATGCCGTCGACCTTCCGGCTCGTCAGCTGCTTGATCCGATCGGCTTCCTTGGCGGCATGATCAAGCGAGGTCATGACGATGATATTATAGCCGTGATTGGCCGCCGCCTGTTCCGCCGATTGCACGAGTTCGGAGAAGAACGGATTGGTCAGATCCGGGATGACGATGCCGATCAGGCGGCTGACCTTGCTGCGCATGCTTCTTGCCGACGGGTCGGGAAGGTAACCCAGGTCCCTGATGATCCCTTCGACGCGCGCCCGCACCTCCTTGGTCACGGAGGGATGATCGTTCAAAACCCTAGAAACGGTGCCGGTGGAAACACCCGCAAGCTTGGCAACATCCCTGATCCCGACCTTTGACATGACTGAAATAGATGCCCTTCATTCTTCGTCTGAGCAACGCGCCCGAAGGCGCCTGATCCAGGCTTCCAGCTAATGGTCTTCAGGTCTCTAGTCAAAGGCCGTCTCTCTCGGTCGGCCGAATATGACAGCAGAGCCTGCCGAGAACCATGGAAACGGTTCATCAGGAATATGTCAATACGCGCTTGATACGGCGCCTGAGTCCTCTGGCTGGCGCGCTTTCGACCGCTTGACAATTCTCAACGGCGTGTTACCCATTTGTCGTTGGAAACGGTTCATTGCCGCGGGGCAACTCAGATGGAGCTGAGCAGAGGGCCGTTCAGGAGGAAAAATGTCCAATTTTAAGCGCGAATCCGTCTTGATCAATGCACCGCGCCGTGCGGCCTTGAAGGTCGGCCTTGCCGGCACCTTGCTGCTGGCGCTGTCCTGCAGCGTGTCGCCGGCCTTTGCGGCCGAGAAGCCGAAGGTCGGCCTGATCATGAAATCCTTGTCGAATGAGTTCTTCAAGCAGATGAAGGCCGGCGCCGACAAATATGCGGCCGAGAACAAGGACAAGTTCGATTTCAAAGCCGTCGGCATGAAGGACGAGCGTGACTTCGCCTCGCAGGTCGACGCGGTCGAGAACTTCGTCACCCAGAAATACGATATCATCGTCGTCGCACCCGCCGATTCAAAGGCGATGGCAACGCCGCTGGCAAAGGCGGTCAAGGCAGGCGTCAAGGTCATCAACATCGACGTGCCGCTCGATGCCGATGCCAAGAAGAAGGCCGGTATCGACCTGGCTTTCTTCGGGCCTGACAACAAGGAAGGCGCAAAGCTTGCGGGCGATGCGCTGGCCAAGGATCTCGGACCCGGCGCCAAGGTGGTCATCCTCGAAGGCAACCCCGAGGCCGACAACGCCAAGGAACGCAAGGAAGGCTTCGTGGACTCGGTCAAATCGGGCAAGCTCGAGCTTCTCGACAGCAAGACTGCCCATTGGGAGACCGAGGAAGCCAACACCGTCATGACCAATTTCCTGACGAAGTATAAGGATATTCAAGGCGTGATGGCCGCCAACGACTCCATGGCCCTCGGCGTCGTCAAGGCTCTCGATGCGGCCGGCCAGGCCGGCAAGATCAAGGTTGTCGGCTTCGACAACATCCCGCCCGTTCAGCCGCTGATCAAGGATGGCAAGATGCTCGCCACCGTCGAGCAGTATGGCGCGCAGATGGCGGTCATGGGCATCGACTATGGCATGCGCGAACTTGCCGGCGAAAAATTCACCGGCTGGGTCAAGACCGACGTCAAGCTCGTCACCTCTGCCGATCTGAAATAATCGGGATTTCCGACGACAGGACAAAGAGGCGCCGGCTTGCTGCCGGCGCCAACGACTACCAACCGATCGACGCGTTGATTGCTCCGGAGGAGGCTTGTTTCGAGCCTCTCCGGTGCGCCTTCCGTGGAGGATCGCCTAATTGTGCATGAGGTCGACGTGTCAGACGCAGCAGATGACGACATCCTGAGGCTGGAAGGAATCGGCAAGCGCTTCCCGGGCGTCGTGGCGCTCAAGGACGTCTCGATGCGGATCGGCCGCGGCAAGGGGCATGTTCTCCTTGGCGAAAACGGCGCCGGAAAGTCGACGCTGATCAACCTGCTCGGCGGCGTCTTCAGGCCGGATGACGGTCACATCCTGTTCGACGGCAAGCCCTATCACCCGGCCTCGCCGCTGGAGGCGTTCAGGGCCGGCATCCGCGTCATTCACCAGGAACTGCATCCGCTATCCAACCTGACGGTGGCGGAAAATCTGCTGTTTGAGCATCTGCCGCGCCGATACGGCCTGGTAAACTACAAGGCGATGAACGCCAGGGCGGCCGAACTCCTCGAAGAGGTCGGCCTCGATGTCGCCCCGACGACGCTGGCAAGCAGCCTCAGCGTTGCGCAACTGCAGCTGGTCGAGATCGCCAAGGCGCTGTGTTACGAAAGCAAACTTCTCGTTCTCGATGAACCGACCGCGACCCTGACCTCCAAGGAGGTCGATCGCCTGTTCGAAATTCTGAAGCGGCTGAAGGGCCGCGGCGTCACCACGCTCTATATCTCGCACCGGCTGGAGGAAATCTTCGAAGTCGGCGACGATGTGACGGTGCTGCGCGACGGCCAGCATGTGATCACCCGGCCGCTGGCCGGGCTTGCTATTCCTGATATCGTCGAACTGATGGTCGGGCGCAAGCTTGCCGATCACGGCATCTTCAAAGGCGACAGCACGGTATCCGGCGAAGCGCTCGGTGTCTCCGGCCTGAGGGTGACGCGCAACAGCCCGGAACTGTCTTTTTCCGTGGCCAAGGGCGAAATCGTCGGCATTGCCGGCCTTGTCGGCAGCGGCCGTACCGAGGCGGTGCGCGCCCTCTTCGGCGCCGACCTGAAGGCCTCAGGCGCAATCCGCCTGAACGGCGAGCCGGTCGAGATCAATTCGCCGAAGGATGCGGTTGCGGCCGGGCTGTGCCTGGCGACCGAAGACCGCAAGATGCAAGGCCTGATGCTCGACATGAGCTGCGCCCAAAACGCCACCATCACCGATCTCGCCAGGATCTCCCGCAACGGCCTGATCAACCGGAGAGCGGAGGACGGTCATTCGCAACGCCTGGTGCGCGAGCTGCGGATCAAGACCCCCTCCATCCACCAGGCGGTCAGGACCTTTTCCGGCGGCAATCAGCAGAAGGTGGTCATTGCCAAATGGCTGTTCCGCGGCCCCAAGGTGCTGATCTTCGATGAGCCGACCCGCGGCATCGATGTCGGCGCCAAGGCCGAGATCTATGAACTCTTATGGAAATTTGCCGCCGAGGGAAAAGGCGTGCTGGTGGTATCTTCGGATCTGCCGGAGCTGATGGGCATTTGCCATCGCATCATCGTTTTCTCCGACGGCAAGATATCCGGCGAAATCGCTCGGGAACAATTTGACGAGAGCAGGATCCTGTCGCTCGCTTACAAGGAGTACAGCCGTGTCCGCCAGCATTGAAAAACAGACCGAGGCAAAAGAGGCGCGCTTCTGGGACAAGCTGATCCGGATCTCGATGAAGGAGGCGGGCGTCGCCATTGCCCTCATCCTGATCCTGGCGTTTTTCTCGGCAACCGCGCCCTATTTCGCCACGCCGGAGAATTTCCTGAAGATCTTCGTGCAGATCGCCATCAACACCGTGCTTGCCGCGGGCATGACCTTCGTCATCCTGGTCGGCGGCATCGATCTCTCGGTGGGATCGCTGCTTGCCCTTTGCACGGTGATCGGCGCAACGATCATGATCAATCCGATGTTTTCGCCCTGGCAGGCGATTGTTCTCGCCTGTCTTGCCTCGATGGGCACCGGCGCTCTCCTTGGCGCCGTCAACGGCTGGATCTGCGAGAAGTGGAAGCTTCCTTCCTTCATCGTCACGCTCGGCATGCTGAACGTCGCCAGCGGCCTGGCCCGCGTGGTCAGCGACAATTCGACGATCACCGGCCTGCCGCAGCCCTTCGTCGATTTCGGCAACCTGATCTTCTGGGGCATACTCCCGTCGATCTTTCTGATTGCGGTCGCCGTCGTCCTCATCGGCTGGTTCGTGCTGCGCTACACCGTCTTCGGCCGCTTCGTCTTCGCCATCGGCACCAATGAAGAAGCCGTTCGGCTGTCCGGGCACCAGCCGAAACGATACAAGATCGCCGTCTTCACCATCTCAGGGCTGACGGCCGGCATCGCCGCCATGGTCTATCTGCTCCGCCTCAATGTCGGCAGCCCGGTTGCCGGCATCGGCTACGAGCTGAACGCCATCGCCGCGGTCATCATCGGCGGCACCAGCCTGTCGGGCGGCAAGGGTTCGATCATCGGCACGCTGGTCGGCGCCTGCATTCTGCAGGTCCTGTCGACCGGATTGCAGCTCTTGGGCGCCGACGACAACATCAAGCCGATCGTCATCGGCGCCGTCATCGTCCTTGCCGTCATTCTCGACAGCTATCGCGGCCGGCTGATGCGGATCCTCGAGACACGGTGATCGCGAGCGCCGGAAGCCCTTGATCGGCATTGCGTTTGATGCCGGGCCGACCTACATCTGTCCGGCATTCAGCGAGGGACGGAAATGGCCAAGATCACCAATGTAGCGGTCCAGATGGATCATGTCGCCGGCATCAATATTGCGGGCGACTCCACCTTCGCCATGAGCCTGGAAGCGCAAGTGCGCGGCTACCGGCTGTTCCATTGCACGCCCGAGCGCCTGAGCTTCCGCGACGGCAAGCTCTATGCCAGCGTCGAGCCGATGCTGCTGAAGGACGTCAAGGGCGATCACTTCGAGCTCGGCGCGCCCGAGCGCGTCGATCTCTCCACCATGGATGTGGTGCTGCTGCGCCAGGACCCGCCCTTCGACATGGCCTATATCACCTCGACGCATCTGCTCGAGCGCATCCATCCGAAGACGCTCGTCGTCAACGATCCGGCCTGGGTGCGCAATTCGCCGGAAAAAATCTTCGTCACCGAATTCGCCGACCTGATGCCGAAGACACTGATCACCAAGGATGCCGCCGAGATCCGCCGCTTCCGCGACGAGATGGGCGACATCATCCTGAAGCCGCTCTACGGCAATGGCGGCGCCGGCGTCTTCCATTCGACCCGCGACGACCGCAACCTCTCCTCGCTGCTCGAAATGTTCGGCCAGCTTTTCCGCGAGCCCTTCATCGCCCAGCAATATCTGCCCGATGTGCGCAAGGGCGACAAGCGCATCATCCTGGTCGACGGCGAATTTGCCGGCGCCATCAACCGCGTGCCCGCCGAGCACGACAGCCGCTCCAACATGCATGTCGGCGGCCGCGCCGAGGCGACCGAGCTGACCTCGCGTGAACAGGAGATCTGCGACCGCATCGGCCCAGCGCTGAGAGAACGCGGCTTCCTGCTCGTCGGCATCGATGTGATCGGCGATTACATGACCGAGATCAACGTCACCTCTCCGACAGGCATCCGGGAGGTCAAGAAGTTCGGCGGCGCCGATATCGCAAGCCTGCTCTGGGATGCGATCGAGCGCAAGCGCGGCTGATCCGAAAGTTCCGCGACCCACGGCCCTGCTGTGATCGGCTACAACCCCGGTCACAGGAGATGCCTGAATATGTTCCTTGATTGTTCTTGTTTTATTCTTGCTTCCATGCCAGATTGCAACCGCTGGCCCTGACGGGTTGCAGGCGGTATAAGAGTTGGCGGGCAAGGGGTGGGCATATGGTCGCGCGTGTCAGTACGGTGGCATTTCAGGGCATCGAAGGTGTGCCGGTCGAGGTCCAGATCATGGTCGCGCCCGGCAAGATCGGCATGCAGATCGTCGGCCTGCCCGACAAGGCGGTGGCCGAAAGCCGCGAGCGCGTGCAGGCCGCCCTTCACGCCTCCGGCCTGTCGCTGCCGGGCAAGCGGGTGACCGTCAATCTGGCGCCTGCCGATCTGCCGAAAGAGGGCTCGCATTTCGATCTGCCGATCGCGCTTGCCCTGATGGCCGCCCTCGGCGCCATTCCCGCCGATGCGCTGTCGGATTATGTCGTCGTCGGCGAACTCAACCTCGATGGCACCATCGCCGCCATATCGGGGGCGCTGCCGGCCGCGATCGGCGCCAATGCGCTCGGCAAGGGACTGATCTGCCCGGCCGAAAGCGGTGCCGAGGCCGCCTGGGCCGGTGCTGAGGTCAATATTCTCGCCCCGCGCAGCCTGATCGCCCTTGCCAATCATTTCCGCGGCACGCAGGTGCTCACCCGGCCTGAGGCATCGATCCGCGCCAATGCCGCCAACCTGCCGGATCTCGCCGAGATCAAGGGCCAGGAAAGCGCCAAGCGGGCGCTCGAGGTCGCGGCCGCCGGCGGCCATAATCTGCTGATGGTCGGGCCTCCGGGCTCCGGCAAGTCGATGCTGGCGGCACGGCTGCCGTCGATCCTGCCGCCGCTCTCGGCCGCCGAGCTGCTTGAAGTGTCGATGGTCCATTCGATCGCCGGCCAGCTCTCCGGCGGCAAGCTGTCCGACCGCCGGCCTTTTCGTACGCCGCACCATTCCGCCACCATGGCGGCCCTCGTCGGCGGCGGCATCCGCGCCCGTCCCGGCGAAGCCTCGCTTGCCCATCACGGCGTGCTCTTCCTCGACGAATTTCCCGAATTCACCCCGCAGGCGCTGGATGCGCTGCGCCAGCCGCTCGAAGGCGGCGAATGTGTCATCGCCCGCGCCAACCACCGCGTCTCCTATCCGGCGAAATTCCAGCTGATTGCGGCAATGAACCCTTGCCGCTGCGGCATGGCCGGCGAGCCCGGCCATACCTGCGCCCGCGGCCTGCGCTGCATGAGCGATTACCAGGCCCGCATCTCCGGCCCGCTGATGGACCGCATCGATATCCGCATCGACGTGCCGGCCGTCTCCGCCGCCGATCTGATCCGGCCGATGGCGGCCGAGGCCAGTGCCGATGCCGCCCGCCGCGTCGCCCGCGCCCGCGAAATCCAGCAGCAGCGTTTCGAGGCAGCCGGCGCCAAGGGCATCGGCACCAATGCCCGCTGCTCCACCGCGATGATCGAAAAACTCGCCGAACCCGATGCAAGTGGCCTGCAGCTCTTGCGCGACGCCGCCGAAAAAATGAAATTCTCCGCCCGCGGCTACCACCGCGTCCTCAAGGTCGCCCGCACCCTCGCCGATCTCGACGGCAAACCGACCGTAGGGCGCTTGCATCTTGCCGAGGCGATTTCCTACCGCATCGCTGGCGAAAGGCTGACGGCTGCGGTGTAAGGAGAGGGGCGATCGTCTCTCGACGAGGCGATGGCCGAAATCCGCGAGCGCGTGCAGGCCGCCTTCACGCCTCCGGCTTGGAGCTACCGGGCAAGCGGGTGACCGTCAATCTGGCGCCAGCCGATCTGCCGAAAGAGGGCTCGCATTTCGATCTCCCCATCGCGCTTGCGTTGATGGCCGCCCTCGGCGCCATCCCCGCCGATGCGCTGTCTGATTTTGTCGTCGTCGGCGAGCTCAATCTCGACGGCACGATCGCGGCCATTTCAGGCGCGCTGCCGGCCGCGATCGGCGCCAATGCGCTCGGCAAGGGGCTGATCTGCCCGGCCGAAAGTGGCGCCGAAGCCGCCTGGGCCGGCGCCGACGTCGATATTCTCGCACCCCGCAGCCTGATTGCCCTCGCCAATCATTTCCGCGGCACGCAGGTCCTGTCCAGGCCGGAAGCGTCGATCCGCGCCAATGCTGCCAACCTGCCGGATCTGGCCGAAATCAAGGGTCAGGAAAGCGCTAAGCGCGCGCTCGAAGTGGCCGCCGCCGGCGGCCATAATCTCTTGACGTTGTGCTACATTAATTGAAGTCACTCTCGCGTTTCCAGCTCTGAGGTCGCTATCCCGTGAAAAAGACCAAGAACGCTCCCCAAGTGTTTGTCGATGCCAACATTATCATTAGGGCGGGCAAGCCGCCGGGAGGAGCTGAATGGGAGCGCGTAGGTGACCTGGTGAACGCCGGGATGATAACTGTTCTCACGACCGACCTTACAGTTACCGAAGTGGCTAAGAAGCACGCCGACAACGACTATCAGGTGATCAAGGAGATCGCACGTCCCCATTTTCGCAAGCTGATCGACGAAACTGTCGGTGTGAAAATTGACGAGATTAATAAGACCGAACTCTGGGACATTCTAATAAGCAAATACCTGGCAGCAGTGGCAGCGATGTTTGGTAACCTCGACGCAACCCATCTTGCCATCGATGACGTCAAGCCTTCAGCAGTTTTCAACACCTACGCGGCGGGGACAGGTCTGTTCACCGGTGAGAGTAAGAAGGACCAATTTCCTGACGCTTTCATTTTCGAATGTCTCAAGCAGGCGGCATCGAAACACAATCAGGTTATTATTGTCTCGGACGACGGCGATTTCGAAAAAGCTGCCGAAGGGGAGCAATACATCCAAATCATCAAATCGTTGCCCGAGCTGTTCAAAGCGCTCGGCTACGAAATGGAAGCGCCGCAAGTTGCTCAATTCCTCGAGGATAAGTCTGATGATCTCGTAACTCTCGTTGGCGAGGAAATAAAAGCTTGGGGGTTAGTGGGAGATGTCGAGGACTCGGAGATTTTCGACGTACAGGTCTTAGGTCTCGAAATTGGCAAAATAACTTCCTTCCGATCTGTTGAGGAAGGTGATGACATCTTGGTGGTCGGAACCGTCCGGGTCTCCGCCAATGTTGAATACAGCCACCCCGACTGGGACACAGCTTCTTATGACTCCGAAGACAAAGTCCTCATTCCATGGCGGGAGGTAGAAGGTGAGACGGAAATCGAATTCGACTTCGAGATTTCGATTGCCATTTCTGTCGACGATAACGGTGCACCTGAAAAGATCGAAACGATCAGCCCACGGAATGCCGATTTCCAGTATGTTAAGCTACATCCGTACGAAACGTACAAGTAAATCTGAGTTGCCGCGCTTTGCGGCTTACAGCCATCGGAAAGTTGAATTGGATTCAAAGAGCACGCCTGGGTTAGAAAATAGGTTGAGTTACGAATAACGATCTGCAATGTAGAATCATGAAAAACGAATTCTCCTGGTATTTATCCTCTAATGCCGCTGCTGCGCAAAAGTTGTGGAAAGACGGTATTTTGACTGTCGATGCGAATGTGCTTCTCGATCTATACCGCTATCATTCCGCGACATGCGAGAGCATTCTAGTCGCATTAGAATCGTTTGCTGGTCGCATTTGGATTCCGCGTCAAGCGGCGATCGAGTTTTTCAGGAACCGCAAGAAAGTCATTGCCTCTTCAGAGCAGACGTTCCGAGAGGCCACTTCGGCCATCGATGACCTTGACAAATCGGTGACTGGTGGAGTGGGCAAACTGAGGGGCTTTAGGTTAGTGCCTCGTCCTGCTCTGGATGCCCTCAGTACCGCAATTACTTCAGCTATAAATGAAGCGCGCGCTGACATGGAGGAGGCCGCCCAAAAGCATCCCAACTACCTTGAAGAAGACCCAGTCCTCGAACGTATATTAAGGTTGTTCGATGGCCGTGTCGGCCCAGCCATGTCGCCAGAGAGATATGCTGAGCTATGCAAGGAAGGGAAGCGGCGCTTCGAGGCGAAAATTCCTCCCGGTTATGAGGACGGTCAGAAGGACGAGGACAAGAAGTATGGCGATTTTCTCCTTTGGTCGCAGCTTATGGAATTCGCAAAGGAAGCTGGGTCACCAATCGTACATGTGACGTCGGAACGGAAGGAGGATTGGTGGGAACGGGAATACGGCAAGACATTGGGACCACGCCAAGAGCTTGTCGAAGAGTTTTTCGTAACGAGCGGACAGCAGATATACCTCTACCAGACAGAACACTTTTTGAGGATCGCCGCCGAGCAAGCGGGGCGGTCGGTTAACGAGGAAGCGGTCGAGGAGATAAGGGAGTTGGACGCCCGAAGGGCGCGAAAGCGTACCATATATGCTCCAGCGGTCGAAGTCGAACAGTCTCCGATACACGCCGACCAACGCGAGAATTACGGCTTTCTTGAAATTCAGCTACTGCGTGAGGTGAACGCGATGACTGGTAGTGGACGTTTCGATCCACAGCTCGGTACGGTTCCAGCTGTAAGTGCGCGCGTGCTTTCAGCGCCAGACAACTGCCCACCTCTTGTAATTCATGCAGGGACTGGCACAACGTTTGACTTCAACGTTCATCTGCGATCCAGTACAAATGGAACGCCCCTCCCCGTCGGTCTATATATTATTGATTACTCGGCAGAATGCGACAGCGCGGGTACATCGGGCCTGTCTATCGGGGAGCTGGAAGCTGGAGACCGAACGCATTAACATGTGCTGTATTAACTGATGTTTTGATCGCCCTCTGATGCCTATTTCTGCTACGCACCCAACTCTTCTTTGGAACGAGACACACAACCATGGAAGTGAGATCAAGACACGCCTCAAGGACGCAAAGCGCTTTACTTGCATGGTGGCATTCGCGAAGGAGAGCGGCTTCTCCCGTTTTGCTGCCGACTTGCGGAGCCGTATCGACAAGGGAATGAGCGCTGTCTTCGTGATTGGCATCGACTTCTACCAAAGCGAGCCGACGGTTATAGAGAAGCTTCTGAAACTGAAGAACCACGGTAATGTTAAGGTTTATATCGGCAATCTGGAAAGAAAATCTACCTTCCATCCAAAGCTCTACCTTTTTGAGGGTTCCGGCGGAGCTAATGCGATAGTGGGTTCCGCGAACATGACCAGTGGAGGACTCGCCACTAACCATGAACTCTCAGTTGCTTTCGATAGCGGCGCAAAAGAGTTGGGCAGACAGATCGAAGGCTGGATAAATGTACTTTTAGACGATTGCGAAATTGTCGAGGCGACGGACGAAATTGTCGCGGAATACGCGCGACGCCATGCCATCTATTCCCGACAAATGGCGATGGCGCGTCGGCGGGCAGAACGCGCCGCCGTAAGCCCCAGCGGTGGATTAGAAACGCTTTCCAAAATACTTGCAGAAATGAAGGCGGATGCCTCCGATGAGGGTTTCGCAAGCGCAGTGCACCGCAGAGCGACTAATCGCAGTGAGGGCCTAAAAATACTCAAGGGCCTCGCTTCAGAACGACGAATGACGTCCCAGAAATTTCTCGATCAGTACGAGCGACTCATCTCGACTATGCATTCCGGTGGTCTTCAAAGAGGTAAGACCATCGTGGCCCTCTCGCGCGAGGGGTTTAGAGAAGGAGTTCGATCTCTATTCAAACTCAAAGACAGTAACTCCGCGGTCCTATTCGACCACCTGATAACCAGTTTTGAGGCTGTCGATCGCGCCGGCACGAATGTCATTACGGAGATATTGCACCTGCTTGACGACAAACGATACGCTGTCATGAACCGAAACTCTGTTTCGGGCATGGGGCTGGCCGGAATAAGTACTTTTCCCGAACTGCCAACAAAGCGAAACACTAATGGCGAGGCTTATGCCCTATTCTGCGCCGAAGCTGCCAAAGTCCGTAGGGACTTGGGGCTAAGCAGCTTTGCAGAACTTGATGCCGTTTTCAACTATGCCTACTGGCGTGACCTGGGATAATGACGGCGTCAGGTATCAGTACGTGACGATGTGCACCTTGGCATTGCGTGCCGAGCGAACCGCGATGTCCGCCAGGATGTCATAAGCTGCAAATGTTGTGATACATTAATTTAGTCTGCATCCAGCTACCTTTCATCCCATTTGCCGTCATGGAAGACATGATCACCTAAAAAGTGGCATAATCACCAGAAGCCCAGAAGCGCATGGCGGTCTCCAAGATCGAGAGCGATGAGGAAGGTCTCTTCTGATTGACGATAATGATCGTGAGAATGTACTCCGCAGAGTATTGCAGCATTATGGAGCAAGTGCGGCAACTGCTCCATAATGCCGCAAAATCGACTACGACGACGTGACACAGGTCATCACGTATTACCCGAAACTCGAGGGTACGGAGCGAGAGAAGAAGCGAGAAATTCAGCTTCTCGATTATATGCACCGCCTCCTCGCGCTTTTCCGGGAAGTGCACCGTCTCCACCACCTCGTAAAATGTTCCAATTCCGCGCTCCTAATCGAACCAGGTGCGAGCTGGTAAAGCGCCCGTAAACAGTCCGCTTTTGGGAGCATTAGAGCTTCCGGGCAGCAGCCGGTCCGAGAATTAGTTTCCGCGGCAGAGCACACATCTCCTATAGGCTGCTCAGCACTCTGAGGCTTAACTCTTGCCGGCGACTGTATAGTTTCGACACCGCACAAAATTCTTGCCAATGAGTACGAGCAGTTGAATAAATTTTCTATTTATGACAATATTCTAAATTGTAAAAACGACATGAATGTCTCTAAAAGGGTGCGCCATGACCGAGGACAAATCAGCAAACGATAGCTCGACCAATGAAAAAGCGGTTGATAGCAACAAACCCAATATTCCGAGCATTAGTTCCTATGGAAAGAAGAACAAATCTTTAGATTACGACAAGGTTTCGACTGTTCTTCCGGAGGAATTTGCACTTTTGCTTTCGAATTTCAGGGCTGATAGGTTTACGAAATCAGACGTTTTCGATCTCAAAAAAATCGAATTGATGCTTGATCTGCGGCCGGGTATTCTAAATAATGAGGAATTTTACCTAGAGCTGCACGACTGTGGAAACTGCGGAAAACGGTTAGAGTTTTCTGATTTTGTTTATACAGCAATGAAATACGGAAATCATTCTCGATCATTTATCGTTCATACATTACTTGGAAACAAATTGATTAGAAATGAGCATAGAACAATATCTTGTACTAACTGCAATACTGTATCTGACAAGCCGCTTAATTATATGACTAATGGTTATGGATGTTGTAACTTGGGAAATATTTGAGCTGGCGAATGCCAATATACCATTTTCTCATAAAATAATGGTTCTTGCGCGGGCTCGAAGTGACCGGATCGTGCTCGTTAAGCGATGTGAGGACGAAGACGATGACATATGCACACAGGTGAAGACAGCTTCCAGCGAGGAAACGCTTGCCGCTCGAAAGGAGCTTCACCCGACCCGTTCACCACTGTTTCCTCGATGCGTGCTTTCATGGGGAACGTACGCACTGCGGAGATGGCGGAAGCCTTCTTCGCCAGGGTGGTCATAATTGTCTGATGGTCGGCCCGCCCGGCTCCGGCAAGTCGATGCTGGCGTCGCGGCTGCCGTCGATCCTGCCGCCGCTTTCGGCCGCCGAACTTGACCTGCCACGGAACTTTTCATCCGACTGCGATTGGAGACTCTGTGGCTTTGGATGCAGGTAACGGCGTAAAACGAAGGGGCGCCGAAAGCGCCCCGATGCTCTGCAGAAAAATAACCGGAAAGCCACCCGCCAAAGCCAATCTCAGCTCCCCAGCCCCTCAAACAATGCCGTCGAGAGATAACGCTCGGCGAAGGACGGAATGATCACGACGATATTCTTCCCCGCATTCTCCGGTCTGCTGCCGACCTTGATGGCGGCGGCCAGTGCCGCGCCCGAGGAGATGCCGACCGGCACGCCTTCGAGCCTTGCGATGAGGCGCGCCTGTTCGAAGGCCTCGTCATTGGTGACGGTCACCACTTCGTCGTAGATGCCGGTATCGAGGATTTTGGGGGCGAAGCCGGCGCCGATGCCCTGGATTTTGTGCGGGCCGGGATTGCCGCCGGAGAGGATCGGTGAATCGGCGGGCTCGACGGCGATGATCTGGATTTCGGGTTTGTGGCTCTTCAGCACCTGGCCGACGCCGGTGATCGTGCCGCCGGTGCCGATGCCGGAGACGAGGATGTCGACGGTGCCGTCGGTGTCGTTCCAGATTTCCTCGGCCGTCGTCTTACGGTGGATTTCCGGATTGGCCGGGTTTTCGAACTGCTGCGGAATGATGGCGTCTGGCAGCGATGCCGCCAGCTCCTCGGCCTTGGCGATGGCGCCCTTCATGCCCTTCGGTCCCTCGGTCAGCACCAGCTCGGCGCCGAGCAGCGCCAGCATCTTGCGGCGCTCGACCGACATGGTTTCCGGCATGGTGAGGATCAGCCGGTAACCCTTGGCGGCGGCGGCAAAGGCGAGCGCGATGCCGGTGTTGCCGGAGGTCGGCTCGATCAGCACCGTCTTGCCCGGGGTGATCTTGCCCTGCGCTTCCAGGCTTTCGATCATCGCTACGCCGATGCGGTCCTTGACCGAGGCGATCGGGTTGAAGAATTCGAGCTTGCCGATCAGGTTCGCCACCACGCCCTTTTCCCGCGCCAGCTTGTCGAAGCGCACGAGCGGCGTGTTGCCGATGGTCTCGGTGATCGAGGAATAGATGCGGCCGCGGCCGGGCTTGTGCGACATGAGTGCCTCCCTTTGAAATTCTGCTTCTGAAATCGAGGAGGAGAATAGGGTCAAAGGCCTGAAGAGGCTAGACCGCGTTCATGCCGGGAGAGCGGGGCGCGGAGAAAAAAAGCTTTGAAAACCGTTTCTTGCCGGATGTTTATTTCAGGCCGCCCGCGTGGCGATGAAGGCCGCCGTGCCGGCCAGGATGCCGGCCGCCACCCTATTCAGCGCCTGCAGGGCGCGCGGCTTTTTCAGCATCGTCCGGGCCCGCGAGGCCAGCAGCATATAGGGCACCAGCACGACGATCAGCACCACGAAGGTCACCGCAAGCAGCATCGCGTAGTCGCGCAAGCTGATATGACCGATATCGATCAGCGTCGGTGCCAGCGCGACATAAAACAGCATCGTCTTCGGATTGCCGAGCGTCACCAGCAGGCCGGAGAGGAAGGACAGGCCGATATTGCTGGATTTCTTCGCCGCGATATCCTGCGGCAGCAGCCCCGCCGTCCAGAGTTTCCAGGCGATATAGCCGAGATAGAGGGCGCCGGCGATCTTGATGGCGATGAACACCTCGGTGAAGGTCTGCGCCACGAAGGCCAGGCCGAGGATGACGGCGGTGAGATAGGTCATGTCGCCGAGCACCAGGCCGAGGCCCATGAAAAAGGTCTCACGGAAATTCGAGCCGAGCGCGCGGGCGACGATCGCGGTAATCCCCGGCCCGGGGATGGCGGCGGCGATGAACAGCGCTCCGGCATAGGCGATCAGGGCGGTAAGGCTCATCTTTGATATCCATGAGATTGGGTGGCCTCTCTATAGGCGTGTGTTGCGGCCTCATCAATGCTTTGGCGCTGATCGGTGTATCACCATCAGGAATAGGTCTGCGGCACCATGATCCACTTGGAAAGCGATCCGGCCTTGCTAGTTCTCTCTCTGCACGCGCGCCATCCGCACCCTTTGCGCCTCTCGAAAAGGCGCGCGGCGCTCTCGAGATTTCCTCACCAAGGAGAGAATTGATGTCCCCGACCTCAGCCGAAACCCGCAGGCTCCAGCCGCTCAAGACGCCGTCCACCCTGCCGACCAACGCCGTCACCGATATTTCGGCGGCGCTGACCGCGTTGCTTGCCGATGTCTTCGCGCTTTATGTGAAAACCAAGAACTTCCACTGGCACATGTCCGGCCCGCATTTTCGCGACTACCACCTGCTGCTCGACGAACAGGCAGAGCAGATCTTCGCCATGACCGACGACATCGCCGAGCGCGCCCGCAAGATCGGCGGCGTGACGCTGCGCTCCGTCGGCCAGATCGCCCGCCAGCAGCGCATTGCCGACAATGACGCCGATTTCGTCACGGCCGAGGACATGCTGTCGGAGCTGCGCGAGAACAATGGCCAGCTGGTTTCGCTGCTGCGCGAGGTGCACGATCTCTGCGACAAGCACAATGATGTCGCCACCGCCAGCCTGATCGAGAACTGGATCGACGAGTCCGAGCGCCGCACCTGGTTCCTGTTCGAGACGACGCGCCCCCAGAGGTGACACGGAGATAAGGTCGGCAAACCGGCGTGCCCCCGGCACGTCGGCTTCAGCTCTGGAGCGCCCGCGGCCGCAGCCATCTCGGGCTCCAGCCGAGGTTCATGCCGGCGGCGGCAATGAGGATGATTGCGGCGCCCGCGATCTGCAGCGGCTGCAGCGCGTGGCCGAAAGCCAGCCGGTCGACGAGGATCGCCGCGATCGGATAGAGGAAGGACAGCGCGCCGGTCAGATGCGTCGGCAGCCTCTGGATGGCGCCGTAGAGCAGCACATACATCAGCCCGGTATGGACGACGCCGACGGTAACAAGGATCGCCCATGTCCCGAGATCCACGGGCGGATGCGAAAAATCGGTCATCGGCGCCAGCATCAGCATGCCGGTCGCGACCTGGATCAGCGCGATCAGATGCGGCGGCGTGCCTTTCAGCCATTTCGCGGCAAGCGCTGCCAGCGCATAGAAAAAGGCCGCGCCCAGCGCCATCAGGATGCCGAGGCCGTAGCCCTCTGATGTATCGCCGCTCCCGCCCGGTTTCGCCTGGACGATCGCCATCATGCCGGCAAAGGCGAGCACCAGCCAGAACAGCTTGGTCGCGGTGATCTTCTCGCCGAGAAACAGCGCGCCGAGCACCAGCAGCATGAAGGGCTGGGTGTTGTAGACGGTCGTGGCGATCGAGATCGTCGCATGCGAGTAGGAGGCAAACAGCAGCAGCCAGTTCAACACGATGGCGATGCCGCCGAAGACGGCGATGCCGAAGGTGCGCAGCGTCAGGATGCCGGGCCGCAGCAGCCCGAGGGCGCCGCAGATGACGAGCAGGGTCAGCGCGCCGAACAGGCAGCGCCAGAAAACCACGCCGCTGACCGGCTGGCCCGACATGACGACGAACCAGCCGATCGTCCCCGAGATCAGCATCGCTGCCGTCATCTCCGCCGTGCCTCTTTTGATGTCGCCGCTCATGATCGCCTCCGTTTTCGATGGCGTCATAATATTGCGGCTGTGACCGATTTTATATAAGAATAGGAAGGAAGATTATCAAATTTGCCTAATCATGTGAGGAATGACGGACGCCATGGCTAACGATGTGCAGTCGCTCGACGAAACCGATCAGGCCATCCTGGGAGCGCTGGCCGGCAATGCCCGTATCTCGCTGAAGGAGCTGGCGCAGCAGGTGGGGCTTTCCTCGCCAAGTGCGGCCGAGCGTCTGAGGCGGCTGGAGGAGCGCGGCGTCATCAAGGCCTTCACCATCGATCTCGACCCCGCCGCCGTCGGCTATCCCCTGCAGGCGATCGTCCGTGTGCGGCCGCTGCCCGGGCAGTTGCATTTCGTCGAGCGGCTCATCCAGGAGATTCCCGAAATCGTCGAATGCGACAAGGTGACCGGCGAGGATTGTTTTATCGCCCGCCTGGTCATCCGCTCGATGGCGGAGCTCGACGGCCTACTCGACAAGGTCGCCGAACGGGCGGAAACCAACACCGCGATGATCAAAGCCTCGCCCGTCAAACGCCGCCTGCCGCCGCTGTCTCGGAAAAAGTAAACTCGGCGAACGAGTGCATGTCGCCCGGAAGTGTGCAGCGATTCCCAACGACATGCATCAAAACAAAGAGCTTTAGAAATCCGCCATCGGCGACAGCATCGCCGGAAAATGCGGGGCCTCATCGCCGAGCCCGCGCAGCATCAACACGGTGCCGCTTTCCACCGGCTGCGGAGTTCCCGCCCAGCCGAGCTTGTCGGGACGGAAAAGCACCTCGACGGCGGCGGCGGCGATGTCGAGCCCGCCGAGGATCGCGGCTAGCGACGGGATCTCCGCCGCCACGACATCGAGAAGGCGGAAGCGGCCGGCCTGATCCATCTTCCAGGCGATCGCAGCCTGCCGGTCTTCCAGGAAGCTGACGCGGACATCGGGATCGAGCTGGGTGTTGATGAGAAACATCGCCGCATTGACGGTGACCGAGAGCGACGTCGAAACCGGGGTTCGCGCTTGCAGCAGCGATTGCAGCAGGGCAAGATCGTCAGCATCGGTCGGCGCAAGCAGCCGGGCGGGTCCTGAAAAAATCGAGGGGTCTGGTGCCGCTCCCTCATATCGATGCTGCGGTATGACCCGAAAACCGTAGGGCTCGTAGAGCGACGGTTTATCGGTATAGAGAATGACGGCTTCAAAACCCTGCCGCTCGCACCAGTCGAGCGCCTTCACCGTGAGGTCGCGGTAGAGCCCGCGCCCGCGCCATGCCGGCCGCACGGCGCCCGATTGCAGCCCGGCGGCATGGACGATCCGGCCGTTGAGGACGAAAGGCAGCGCAAAAGCCGAGAGATTGGCCGCAAGTCCCCCCTCGGCATCGAACCAGCCGAACGGCATGCTGCTGGGGTCGGGGCCGCCGAGCTGCTGCAGCGGGCCGATATCGATGCCGAAAATATCCTGGAGCAGGCGGACCAAGGCCGCCCAGCCGACCGGGTCGCCGAAATAATCCTGCCGAAAGGTGAGGCCGGCGCTGTCGAGGCGTTTGGCCATCACACCCCGGTAGAGCCGAAGCCGCCGGCGCCGCGCGTCGTCTCGCTGGCGGTGGCGCTCTCGGCCACCCGCGCCTGGGTCACCGGCGCGATCACCATCTGGGCGATACGCATGCCGCGCTCGACGATGAAGGCTTCCTCGCCGAGATTGGCGAGCAGCACCTTCACCTCGCCGCGATAATCGCTGTCGACGGTACCGGGCGAATTCAGGCAGGTGATGCCGTGTTTGAAGGCAAGGCCGGAACGCGGCCGCACCTGGCCCTCGAAACCCTCGGGGATTTCGAAGATGAAGCCGGTCGGCACCAGCGCCCGTTTGCCGGGCAGCAGCGTCAGCGGCGTGTCGCCATCGACGGCGGCGCGCAGGTCCATGCCGGCCGCCCCCTTGCTCTCATAGGCGGGCAGGTCGAGGCCTTCGCCATTGGTCAGGCGGATGAGGTTCAGCGCCGGGCGCGTGTCGTGATGAATGGTCATGGCCCATTACTTTGCGCGCGAAAGGGTAAGGTCAATTGCAAAGCCGGGCTTTAATCGTTAGATACGCGGCAATTCCACAGGATTCACAGTATGGCCGAAAGTCTCGCCGAGGCGGTTTCCCGCCGCCGCACATTCGCTATTATCGCCCACCCGGATGCGGGCAAGACGACGCTCACCGAAAAGCTGCTGCTGTTCGGCGGCGCCATTCAGCTTGCCGGCGAAGTCAAGGCGAAGAAGGATCGCATGCAGACGCGCTCTGACTGGATGAAGATCGAGCGCGAGCGCGGCATCTCCGTCGTCACCTCGGTGATGACCTTCGAATATAACGACAATGTCTTCAACATCCTCGACACGCCGGGTCACGAGGATTTCGCCGACGACACCTATCGCACGCTGACGGCCGTCGACGCCGCGGTCATGGTCATCGATGCCGCCAAGGGTATCGAGCCGCGTACGCTGAAGCTCTTCGAAGTCTGCCGCATGCGCGATATTCCGATCATCACCTTCATCAACAAGATGGACCGCGAAAGCCGCGATCCCTTCGAAATCCTCGACGAGGTGGAAGAGAAGCTGGCGCTGGATACGGCGCCGATCACCTGGCCGATCGGCCGCTCGAAGACCTTCTGCGGCTCCTACAATATTGCCGCCAACACGGTGCGCGGCTCGGATACCGAAATCGAGGGAACGCCGGTCAACGGTCCGCAGGCTGTTGCCGACAGGCTGCCGGAAAACGAGCGCCGGGCTTTCGTCGAGGAGACGGAGCTGGCGATCGAGGCCTGCCGCCCCTTCGACCGCGACTCCTTCCTGGAAGGCCATATGACGCCGGTCTTTTTCGGCTCGGCGCTGCGCAATTTCGGCGTTCGCGACCTGATCAACGCGCTCGGCGAATTTGCGCCGCCGCCGCGCGACCAGGTCGCCGATACCAGGACCGTGCACGCGACCGACGACAAGATGACCGCCTTCGTCTTCAAGATCCAGGCCAATATGGATCCCAACCACCGCGACCGCATCGCCTTTGCCCGCATCTGCTCCGGCAAGCTCGAGCGCGGCATGAAGGCAAGGCTTGCCCGCACCGGCAAGCAGCTCGGCCTGACGGCGCCGCAATTCTTCTTCGCCTCGCAGCGCCAGCTTGCCGACACCGCCTATGCCGGCGATGTCGTCGGCATTCCCAATCACGGGACGCTGCGCATCGGCGATACGCTGACCGAAGGCGAAGCCCTCGTCTTCCAGGGCGTGCCGAACTTTTCGCCGGAAATTCTGCGCCGCGTGCGCCTGGAAGACGCGATGAAGGCGAAGAAGCTGAAGGAAGCCCTGCAGCAGATGGCCGAGGAAGGCGTCGTCCAGCTGTTTTCGCCGGAGGACGGTTCGCCGGCGATCGTCGGCGTCGTCGGCGCCCTGCAGCTCGACGTGCTGAAGGAGCGGCTGATGGCCGAATACGGCCTGCCGGTCTCCTTCGAAATGTCGCGTTTCTCCGTCTGCCGCTGGATCTCCGCCGATCAGCCGGCCGATCTGGAAAAATTCCTCACCGTCAAACGCGGCGATATCGCCCGCGATCTCGACGGCGATCCGGTCTTCCTCGCCCAGGACGGGTTCTCGCTGCGTTACGAGTCCGAACGCCATCCGGCGATCAAGATGGTCGCCATCAAGGAATATCACGCCGCCAAGGCGGCGTGATACCCGAATACATTCTTGCAGTTCTAGCCGGCCAGCCGTTCCGCCAAAAAATCGACGACGGCGCGCACCGCCGGCAGCTGGCCGCGCCGGTGCGGCATCAGGATCGTCGTCTCGATGCTGCCGGCCGTCCAGTCCGGCAGCAGCCGCACCAGCCGCCTGGTCGCCAGCGCTTGCCGGCAGACCGATGTCGGCAGGCAGGTGATGCCGAGCCCGGCCGCCGCCGCTTCCATCAGCACAAAGGGTTCGTCCGCCGCCATGACGGACTGCAGCGTGACCAGCGCCTCTTCGCCGTTATCGCAATAGAGCCGCCATTGATTGTCGGTCAGGCTGGTCATGATCGTGGCGTGTTGCGTCAGGTCTTCCGGGCGGCGCGGTTGCCCATGGGCGCGGATATAATCCGGCGAGGCGAGAATGAAGAAAGGGTGGCTGGCAAGCTTGCGCTGCACCAGCGCCGAATCCGGCAGCGGCGCGCGGTGGCTGCGCAGCGCGATGTCGAAGCCTTCTTGGACGATATCGACGAAACGGTCGGTCACATGCATGGAAAGCCGGAGCTTCGGATAGCGCGCCGCCAGCGCCGGCAGATGCTCCGTCAGGGTGAATTGCGCCGTCGGCACCGAGGCCGTCAGGCGAACGCTGCCGGCGGGCTCGGCCAGATGCCGCCGCACGATGCCCTCGGCCATCTCCGCCTCGATGATCGAGGCTTGTGCGTGCTGAAAGAATTCCCGGCCGAGCTCGGTCAGCGCGAAGCTTCGCGAAGTGCGCTGGATCAGCCGCACGCCAAGCCGACCTTCCAGCTCCGCAACCCGCTTGCTGACTGTCGATTTCGGCATGCCGAGATGTCTCGCCGCCGCCGTGAAACTGCCGCTGTCGACCGCCTGCACGAAGAGATGCAGGTCGTTGAGATTGAAGAGCGCCATCGCCATCTTCCATGATTGTGGACATTGGGATGCATTTATAGCCTCTACCGCAAGATCGTCCATATCTGCACATTGATCGCGTCCAAACATGTTCAATTCTGAAAGGAACGATTGATGTCACCCATATTGTTTTACGGCGTCCCCGAAGGCTGCTCCTTCGGCTCGATCGTCGCGCTGGAATGGTCCGGCCTGCCTTACCGGCTTTGCCGCGTCGAGATGCCGGAAATGGTCTCCAGCGACGACTACCTCAGGATCAACCCCGTCGGCGAAACACCGTCGCTGTTGCTCGAAGATGGCAGGGTCATCAGCGAAAGCATGGCGATCCTCCAGCATATCGGCGCCCGGGCGATCGGCAGCGGTCGCGGTTTTGCGCAGGGGTCGGAGGATTTCGATCGTCTGAACCAGATGCTCGCCTTTCTCAACACCAGTTTCTTCAAGGCCTTCGGCCCACTCTGGTATGCGTTCGAACACCCGCTGGAGCCGCAGCAGAAGCAGGCGCTGGCAGCCTATGGCATCGCCGCAGTGGAAAAGGCGCATCACACGCTGGAACGGCTGCTCGATGGCCGCGATTGGCTTGTCGGCAACGGCCCGAGCCTGGCCGATGCCTATTTCGTCGGGATTGCCCGCTGGAACGATTTTCACAAGGTCGTCGACCGGCGGCAGTTTCCCGGCCTGCATCGCCTCTACGAGCGCATGCAGCAGCAACCGGCCGTGCAATTTGCCCATGCGATCGAGCACCGGCAGGAGACCAAAAGCAGTGGCGGTTTCCTCGGCGAGGTCGATCTGACCGAAGCCCTCGGCCTGTTGAAGCAGGCCGCCTGAACCCGGCGGCCATCGCGGC
The DNA here is from genome assembly GCF_001187535.1 of Rhizobium ecuadorense. GTDB lineage: Bacteria > Pseudomonadota > Alphaproteobacteria > Rhizobiales > Rhizobiaceae > Rhizobium > Rhizobium ecuadorense. The sequence continues at coordinate 161,985 of NZ_LFIO01000023.1, read as the reverse complement.
TTCGGATGCGATGGCCATTGCCGTCAGCCGGCGGCGACGATCTCGATCTCGACGAGCCAGTCGTCGCACAGCGTTTCCACGACGATGGCGGTCGTCGGCACGGCGCGGCCGCCAAGGGCGCGAAGCCGGGCATTCTGGTTCGCCTCCACAAAGGCGCGATCGCGCAGGTAACTCGTCAGCCGCACGATGTTGTCCACCGTCATTCCGGCGGCTGCGAGGATGCTGCGCAGATTGGCCCAGACAAGTTCCAACTGCCCGTCCAGATCGGCCGCCGCCATTCCCTCACTATCCAGACCCATCGTGCCGCTGACGAAGAGCAGCCGGGAGGGATGCCTTACCTCCAGCGCGTGAATGTAATCGGGGCTCGTGGGATAGATCCCGCCTGTCGGATTATGCTCGATCATCTCCATGGGGCTTTTCCTCCATCGAATATTCTGTTGAACAAATGGCAATATCGGCGATTATTCTTCGGCACAAAGAGGAGTTTGCCGAATGAAGAAAAATACAGACGATCTTCGGCAGCGGCGTGTACAGCAGCCGGCCATGGATGCTTTTGACCGAAAAATATTAGCCGCGCTCGCCGCCGACAGCAGCCAGAGCTATGCGAGACTCGGCCAAGTGGTCGGGCTTTCGGCGCCGGCCGTGCATGAGCGTGTGCGCCGTCTCAGCCAATCCGGCGCCATCAAGGGCGTGCATGCCGCGCTGGATGGAGCCGCCCTCGGCAAGCCGCTGCTGGCCTTCGTGCATGTCGAGGCGGCCGGCTGGGGCAAGAGCGAGCGGCTGATGCAGCTCCTGCACTTTCCCGAAGTCGAAGAGATGCATTCGGTTGCCGGTGATGCCAGCGTCCTCTTCAAGGTCCGCACCGCCAGCCCGCAGGCATTGGAGGCTTTTCTCGCACAGGTTCACGCCGTTCCCGGCGTCACCGGCACCCGCAGCTATATCGCTCTCTCCACCTATCTCGAGCGTCCGGTCCAGGCCGGCGTCACGGAGATCTGGCCGGATATACCGCTGCCGGAATAGTCTGCGACCTAAACGTCCTTGCCGCGGTCCTCGCCGTCGAACCGTGGCAGCGGTTCGATATTCTCCACCCAGGGCAAGGCCGAGCGGCACCATATCTGCTTCCTGGGCGTGAGTTCCCGCCGCTGGTCGATGCCGCCAAGGCGGATGCCGATCGCGCCGCCGTCGCCATCGGTGCGATAAAGCGGCGATCCGCAGTTCGGGCAGAAGAATTGCCGGCTGAGGCCGCCGCTATCGCCGTATTTGCTGTAGCCGCGCGGTTCGCCCGAAATCAGCGTGAAACTTCCCGGCCGCGCCGGCGCGGTGACGCGATAGGCCGACCCCGTCAGCCGCTGGCAATCGGTGCAATGGCAGATCGTGACCCGCTCCGGATCGATCTCGGCTTGATAGCGGATCGCGCCGCAATGGCATCCTCCGGTGATATGCATCGGCAAGTCCCCAAAGCATGTCGCGCAAAAGTGTGAAGCGGTTTTGCGAGGAAGACATGCGAAAAACAAAAAGCTAAAGCGTGGGCCAAGCGAATCTGAAAGATCGCGACACGCTTTAGTCCGCCGGCTGCACGGCCAGGCGTCTGGCGTAAAAGGCCTTGGCATCCGCCGTGAAGGCGGCCCGCTGATCGGCCCGGGTGTAGAACATATGCCCGCCGCGATAAAGTTTCAGCCCGACGCGGCCGCCGGCAAGCGACGGCGGCAGGTGGTCGACCACGTAGCGGCTGACGCCGTAAGGCGTCACCAGATCGCTGTAGCCATGCGCGATCAGCAGATGGAAGGCCGTGTTGGAGGCAAGCAGCTGCCTGATGTCGTCGGTGGCGGTCGCCTGCAAGCGCGATCCGCCGCCGCGCCCGCTGCCCCATTCCCAGCGCCGGCTGATATCACTGTCGAGCAGCGAATAGGTCATCTCGGTTTTGAAGCCGAGTTCGTTGCGGGCATAGTCGGCAAAAGCGCCGCCATAGGCGCGGGTGAAGCCGTCGAGGATGGCGTCGTCGCCACGGTCGTAATCCGATTCCGGATAGGGATCGGGGGCGGCGAAGGCGGCGTCGTAGGAGCTCATCACTTCGCCGCTGCCCCCGTCGGAGTGTTTGACGAAGGAATTGCCGAGGAAGCCGCGGTTGCGCGTGACGATATCCTCTGGGATGCCTGTCAGCCCGGCGATCCTGCCATAGAAGGCGGCGGCCTCAGTGCCCGTCGGCGGGGAACCGGCAAGCGTCGTCAGATAATCGCCGAGCGCGAAGGCCTCGGCCTCGCGCTGCTTCTCTTCGTTAAAGGCGTTGCGCCGGTCGAGTTCGGCCGCCGCCAGTGACGGCAGCTCAAGCGCTGCGCCGAGCGCAAACTGATCGGCATTGAACATCAGCTGGCCCTCGAGCAAGGGCGAAAGCATCACCGCGCCGGCGACGACGATGCCCTGGCTTTCCTGCAGCGCCGAGGCGACCTTGGCGGCGCGGAAGCCGCCGTAACTTTCGCCGAGAAGATATTTCGGCGCGTTGGAACGGTTGTTGTGAGCGACATAGAGCGCGATCGCCTTGGCGATGCTCTCAGCGTCTGCGTTGACGTTGTAATAGTTGGAGGCGTCGTCGGCCTTCACCGTCCGACTCCAGCCGGTGCCGATCGGATCGATCAGCACGAGATCGGTGAAATCGAGCCAGCTTTGCGGGTTGTCGACGAGCTGCGCATGGGCGCCGTCGCGCGCCTGGGGCCCGAAATCAAGCACCTTGGGCCCGACCAGCCCGAGATGCAGGAAGGCGGAAGCCGCACCCGGCCCGCCGTTGAAGGCGAAGGTCAGCGGCCGGTCCGGCCCGCCGCCTTTCGCGACATAGGCGGTGTAGAAGATCGCGCCGGTCGGCGCGCCGTCCTGGCCGAAGAGATCGAGCGTGCCGGCGGTTGCGGTATAGGCAATCTTCCGGCCGCCGATCGTCAGTTCGTGTTCGGTGACGGAATCGGCCGGCAGCAGCTTCAGCACGCCGTCGCGCGCACTGCGCTCGACTTTCTCTCCGGATTGACTGCTTTCCTGAGCCGGGGAAAGGGCAGGGGCCAGCGACACCGCCAGAGCGGCAAACAGAAACAGGGGTCGTAAACGCAAGATGTCTCCTCCGGCGGTGCGGACTGCAGCTAAAGCATGTCGCGCGGTTTTCCCAGGCAAAGCGCGAAGCGCTTTTGCCCCAACGACATGCGTAAGAACAAAGAGCTTTAGAGATAGCGTAACATCCGCGGCCGGCGACCGGCATCAAGAGATGGTGATGGGCCGGTGAGGGCTCAGCTCACCTTTTCCACGGCATGGACATTGATCTCGACCGACCGGCCGGCTTTCCAGCCGTTGATCGCCGCACCGAGCCCAAGCGCGACAAAAAGGGCGGCGCACCAGGAAAAGCTGCCGGTCCAGCTGCGGATAAGGCCGACGATGAGCGGGCCGATGGCTGCAAGCAGGTAACCGACGCATTGCGCCATGCCGGACAGATGGGCGGCGACATCGGGATCGCGCGAGCGCAGCACGATCGTCGTCATCGCCGCCGCGATCAGCCCACCCTGGCCGATGCCTTGCAGCAAGGCCCACAGCCAGACCGTCGACAGCGGCGCAAACAGCAGGCCGAGCAGGGCGATAACGGCAACGCCGCAAAGACTGGCATTGATCAGCCGCTGGTCTTTGCCATGCACGGCGATATGCGGCACGATCAGGCAGGATGCCGCCTGCACCATCACCGACAGCGAAACGATCGCCCCGGCGGTGACCCCGTCGAGGCCGCGTTCGCGCAGGATCGGAACCAGCCAGCCGAAGACGCAATAGGCAAGCGCCGATTGTAGCCCCATGAACAGCGTCACCTGCCAGGCCAGCCGGTCCCGCCACAGGCCTTGGACATGAAATCCGCCTCGCCTGGCCTGGCCTCCGTTGCGCAGAACCTGCGGCAGCCAGATCAGGCCGACGATCAAGGCGGGCAGCGCCCAGGCGGCGAGCGCGCCTGAGAGAGAGCCGCCGAGCGCGTGCTCGATCGGCAGCGTCAGCCCGGCCGCACTGGCCGCACCGGCGCAGAGCGCCATGGTGTAGAAGCCGGTCATCAGCGCGGCGCGCCCGGCGAAATCCCGTTTCACCAGCCCCGGCAGCAGGACGTTGCCGATGGCGATACAGGCGCCTGCGAGCGCGGTGCCGATGAAGAGCAGCGGCACCGAGGAAAGCCCGCGCAACGCAGTGCCGAGCGCCAGAAGCAGGATAACGCCGAGCAGCGTGCGTTCCGTGCCGAGGCGCTGGGCAAGACGTGGCGCCAGCGGCGAAAAGGCGCCGAGGCAGACGACCGGCAGCGTCGTCAGCAGGCTGGCGCCAAGCGCGCTGAGGCCAAGTTCCGCGCGGATTTCCGGCAGCAGCGCCGAGGCGCTCGAAAAGACCGGGCGCAGGTTGAAGGCGATCAGCACCAGGCTGGCGCCGAGCAGCAAACGATCGGCGGCACCGCGCACCGGTGTTGCCTGCGGCGGCGGCAGGCTGCCGGCCTCGGCGTCTACAAGCAGTTCGTCTGATGCGTCGAATGTCGTGACGGTATCGGCGGAAGATGTGGTCATGACAGGATCATCCGGTCGAGAGCGGCAAGAACCGGCCCCATGAAGCGGCGCACCGCCGCATCCGCTCTATCGGGATCGCCAGTTTCGATGGCGTCGACGATATCGGCATGCGCCTGCATATCCGGTTCGGGAATATCCTTGCCGAGTGTCGCGGCGATGGTATCGGCGATCGAGGCCGAGAAGAAATCGTAGATCTCGATCATCGCCCGGTTGCCGGACGCGGCGATGACCGCCTTGTGGAAGGCGAGGTCGCGTTCGATGAAGCCGGCCTGATCGCCGCCGTCGTAACTGCCGCGTTCGGCAAGCAGTCGGCGAAGCTCCGCTACCGTCTCCGGGCTCTTGCGGACTGCCGTCAGCCGGGCGGCCTCGACGTCGAGCGCCAGGCGCGCCTCGAACTGGTCGCGCAGGCTGGCGCGCCGCGCCATCGTCAGCGGCCGGCCGGCATCGCTGGTTGCGCGGACATAGGTACCCGAACCCTGCCGCGTTTCGAGATAGCCTTGGGAGACGAGAACCCGCACCGCCTCGCGCACCGTGCCGCGGCTCACCGAGAGCATGGCCGACAGTGCGGCTTCATTCGGCAATTTCTCGCCGACCGCCCAGCGTTTGCCGAGAATATCGCTGCGGATCGCCTCGACAGCGTCATCGGCGAGATTGGTCCTGCTGATTGCGCGCATCCCACTACTCATAAAGTCATCTGATGACTTTATGAGTAGTGGGATTGCGATGGTTCGTCAATGCTGATGAAATCACGGCAATAAAAAAGGGCCGCCTCGGCGACCCTTTCCATGAGTTTGGCCTCAAACTGGCCTGGACTGTCTATGCAGCCCCAGGAAGGCGGGGATTACAGCGAGGGCTGCCTCGCTTTCATCATCTCTCCCATGCCCGTTACGAGGTCCGAAATCTCATTAGACATTGGATCACCTTCCTTTCGTTCTGTTGCTGATAGCTCGAAGGTAGGCCGATTCTTCGCAGATGCAAGAGAGAAATGCGATCAATGCGCCGCCTTGATGAAGGTGCCGTTCTGCAGTTCGCGCATCGCCTGCATGATTTCCTCGCGCGAATTCATCACGATCGGGCCGTGCCAAGCGACCGGCTCCTCGATTGGCTTGCCTGATACAAGCAGGAAACGGATGCCCTGGTCGCCCGCCTGCACCGTCACTTCGTCGCCGCTGTCGAAGACAACGAGCGTGCGGTTGCCGGACATGTCGCGAATGTTCAACTCCTCGCCGTCCACTTCCTTCTCGACGCGCACTCCGAAGGGTTTCGACGCATCGCGAAAGGTGCCGGAGCCGGCGAAGATATAGGCGAAGGCGTTGCGATAGGTGTCGACCGGCAGACGCTTCTTCTTGCCGGGCGGCACCGAGACGTCGAGATAGATCGGCTCGGCGGCAACGCCGTCGACGGGACCGGCCTTGCCCCAGAAATCGCCGCAGATCACCCGCACGGCCGTGCCGTCATCATCGACGACGACAGGGATATCGGCGGATTTGACGTCCTGATAGCGCGGTGCCGTCATCTTCAGCGAGGAGGGCAGGTTTGCCCAGAGCTGGAAGCCATGCATGCGGCCGGCGAAATCGCCCTTCGGCATTTCCTGGTGCATGATGCCGCTGCCGGCTGTCATCCACTGGATATCGCCGGCGCCGAGCAGGCCACGGTTGCCAAGGCTGTCGCCGTGTTCGACGGTGCCGGCAAGCACATAGGTGATCGTCTCGATGCCGCGATGCGGGTGCCACGGAAAACCGCGAATATATTCCGCCGGATTGTCATTGCGGAAATCGTCCATCATCAGGAAGGGGTCGGTCATCGCCGGATCGCCGAAGCCGAAGACGCGGTGCAGCTTCAGGCCCGCGCCTTCCATGGTCGGTGTGGCGGTACTTTCATGTTTGACGGGGCGGATCGACATGATGTCCTCTTGAAGGTTCAACTTGGCGGCAACTATAGCGGCCCGGCCGCCAAGCGCGAAGCCTGCCCTGCGGACAACGCAGTGTTCACAAAAGAACACAGGCTTTCGCCGAATTTGAACATCCCGATCGCCACGAAACCGTCATCTTGCGCTTGCAAACCAGCGGCGCGTTAAGCTGTTATTAGCCGCGACGGCAGACAATTTAGCATGCCCGCCGATGCGGCGGCGGGTCCCGGAGCAAGAAAGCCATGTGTCGCTGGGCAGCCTATCGCGGAGACGCTCTCTATCTCGAGGAACTGGTATCCTCGCCCGCTCATTCGCTGATTGAGCAGTCCCATTGCGCCACGCGCGCCAAGACGGCGACAAATGGCGATGGCTTCGGCATCGCCTGGTATGGCGATAGGCCGGAGCCCGGCCGCTACCGTGATATCCTGCCGGCCTGGTCGGATTGCAATCTGAAGAGCCTGGCGCGGCAGATCCGCTCGCCGCTCTTCCTCGCCCATGTCCGCGCCGCCACCGGCGGCGGCACGCGCCGCGACAATTGCCACCCCTTCACCCATGACACCTGGTCCTTCATGCACAATGGCCAGATCTCCGGTTTCGAGCGCCTGCGCCGGCCGATGGAGGCGATGCTCGATGACGACCTGTTCAACGCCCGCGGCGGCACGACCGATTCCGAGCTGATGTTCCTGCTGGCGCTGCAATTCGGCCTGCGCGATGCGCCGATCGCCGCAATGGCTGACATGGTCGGCTTCGTCGAGGATCTGGCCGAAAGTCTCCTCGGCTCGATCCTGCTGCGCTTCACCGCCGCCTTCTCCGACGGCAAGACGCTCTATGCGATCCGCTATGCCACCGATCGCAAGGCGCCGACGCTCTATGCCTCACCTGCCAGCGCCGGCTATTGCCTGGTCTCCGAGCCGTTGAACGACGATGTCGACGCCTGGGCCGAAATTCCCGATGGCAGTGCCGTCACCGTCGGCGAAAACGGCATCGACGTCGCAGACTTCCGGCCGGGAAAGCGAAGTGCTGCCCAGCCGCAGCGCATGGCTATCCCTGCCTGAAGCTTTCGGCGATCAGTGCCGCCAGTCTTTCGGCAACCTCTTCCTTCGCCAGGTCGGGCCATTGCTCGACGCCATCGCGGCGGATGAGTTTGACGCTGTTGCGGCTGCCGCCCATGATGCCGGTGGCCGGCGAAACGTCATTGGCGACAATCAGGTCGGCGCCCTTGCGCTCGAGCTTCGCCTTCGCATTGCTTTCCACGTCCTGCGTCTCGGCGGCAAAGCCGATCACCAGTTTCGGCCGCATCGTATGATGGCCGACGGTTTTGAGAATGTCGGGATTCTCGGTCAGCGCCAGCGTCGGAATGGATTCGCCCGGATGTTTCTTCAGCTTCTGGTCGGCCGCCGAGGCGACGCGCCAGTCCGCCACAGCCGCGACCATCACCGCTATGTCGGCCGGCAGCGCCGAAAGCACCGCGTCACGCATTTCCTCCGCCCGCTCGACATGCACGGTGCTGACGCCGACGGGGTCGGCGATCGTCACCGGCCCCGAGACCAGCGTCACTTCGGCTCCGAGTTTGGCAAGGGCTGCGGCGATCGCATGGCCCTGCCGGCCGGAAGAGCGGTTGGCGATGTAGCGCACCGGGTCGATCGGCTCGTGCGTCGGTCCTGAGGTGACGATCGCCTTGCGCCCCTTCAGCGGCTTTTCTCCGTCGTCGAGCATGGTTTCGGCCGCCGCCACGATCTCCAGCGGCTCCGCCATCCGGCCGACCCCGGCCTCCCGGCTCTCCGCCATCTCGCCGGCCATCGGCCCGACAAAGCGGACGCCGTCTGCCCGGAGCAGCGCCGCATTGCGCCGCGTCGCCGGATGCGCCCACATTCTGGGGTTCATCGCCGGTGCTGCCAGCACCGGTCTCTCGGTCGCGAGCAGCACGGTCGAGGCAAGATCGTCGGCAAACCCGTTTGCCATCCTCGCCATCAGGTCGGCGGTGGCAGGGGCGATGAGCACGAGGTCGCAGTCGCGCGCCAGCCTGATATGGCCGACATCCTGTTCGTCTTCACGCGAAAACAGATCGAGGAAGACGTGATCCGCCGCCAGCGCGCCGACGGCCAGCGGCGTGACGAATTCCTGGGCGCCCTTGGTCATGATGGGGCGCACGCTCGCGCCGCGCTCGCGCAGCCGGCGGATCAGATCCAGGCTCTTATAGGCGGCGATGCCGCCTGAGATGATGAGGAGGATGCGTTTGCCGCTGAGAGCCATGGCTTTCTACCCGTCGCCTTATTGACCGGCCCCGACCCTAAGCCTTTGGCGTAGAACATGCAATCGCGCGGGCGGGTTGGAGAGAGATCGCCAACCCGCCGGCCAATAATCGCGCCGCGCGTCTCAACTGCGGGTGATCGAAATGCCGCCGTCGACCAGCGAAGCCGTGCCGGTGACGAAGCTCGCATCGTCGGAGGCGAGGTAGAGAACCGAGCGGGCGAGTTCGTCCGGTGTCGCGACACGCTTCAGCGCATGCATATTGGTGACGGCAACCTGCTTGTCGGCCGTATCGTTCATGTCCCGGTACATGTCGGTATCGACCGCACCCGGCAGAATGGCATTGACGCGCACGCCCTGCGGTCCGAATTCAGCCGCGAGCGCCTGCGTCAGCCCGATCAGCCCGGATTTGCTGGCGGCATAAGCGGCGACGCCGGGAAAGGCGAAGCTGTAGCCGACGAAGGTCGAGGTGAAGATCACCGAGCCGCCGCCATTTTCCGTCATGGCGCCGATCTGATGTTTGGCGGCGAGGAAGGAGGCTGTCAGATTGACGGCCAGCGCCTCGCTGAAGCCTGCTTCCGAGACACCGGTGCTCGGGCCAGCCTCGCCGATGATGCCGGCATTGTTGAAGGCGATGTCGAGCTTGCCGTAATGGGCCACGGCGGCCGCGACCAGCGCCTTGTGATAGTCTTCCGACCGGACGTCGCCGGCGATGGCGACGGCGTCGCCGCCCTCTGCCTTGATCTCCGCGACGAGACTGTCAAGTTCGGTCTGACGTCGGGCGCCGACGACGACCTTTGCGCCTTCGGCGGCAAAGAGCTTTGCGGTGACGCGGCCGATGCCGGAGCTTGCGCCGGTGATGATCGCGACCTTGTTGTTCAAGCGGTTCATGGTTCCATCTCCTGTGTTGAAGCGAGGCGGCCCTTGCCGTCTCTTGCGTTGAGTGGAAGATGGCATTTTCTTTTCGTTCGGATTAGTCTCCAGATCGGGGAATTCGAATTCGGAAAGACCGAACGATGATCAGGATCGAAGGTATTGCGGCTTTTGTCGCCGTCGTCGAGGCAGGCTCGGTCAGCGAGGCGGCCCGGCGCCTCAGGCTCTCCAAATCCGTCGTCAGCGAAAGGCTGGCGGAACTGGAGAAATCGCTGGGCGGCACGCTACTGCACCGAACGACGCGCAAGCTGGCCTTGACCGAGGACGGTGTGGTCTTTCTGGAGCGCGCCGGGCGTATCGTGCGCGAGATCGAGGAGGCCGCCGCCGATATGGCCGAGCGGCGCGGCACGCTGTCGGGGCCGATCCGCATCGCCGCCCCCGTCACCTTCGGCCGCATGCATCTCGGCCCGGCGCTCTACCCCTTTCTTGCCGACCATCCCGATATCGAACTGACGCTCGATATCGACGACCGGCGTGTCGATGCCGGCTCGGACGGCTATGACGCCATCATCCGCAACGGCCCGATCGCCGACAGCCGGCTGGTCGCCTGGAAGCTTGCGCCGAGTCGCCGCCTGCTCTGTGCGTCGCCGGATTATCTCGCGCGGGAGGGAATGCCGTTGTCGCTTGATGATCTCAACAGCCATCGCGGCATCTTCTACACCAATCGCGGCGTCGCCGACTGGCGCTTCCAGACGCCGGAGGGTGCGGTCGTCGTCCGCGCGAAACTGGCGCTCGGCATCAACAATGGCGACATGCTGCGCGACGCCGCGATTGCCGGTCTCGGCATCGCGCTGCTGCCCGCCTTTATCGCCGGCCCGGCCATCCGCGAAGGCAGGCTTGCCGAAATCGATATCGGCCACAGGCCGGAGGCCGAATTCATCTACATGGCTCATCCCGAGGGCCGCAATCCCTCGGCCAAGCTGCGCGCCATCGCCGATCATCTGAAGAAGAGTTTTGGCGATCCGCCCTATTGGGATATTGCGGATAGAGCATGATGCCGAAAAGTGTGAGCGGTTTTCGGGCGACATCATGCTCTAACTCTTTAATGTAGAACAGGATTCAGATTTTAGGCCAACCGGCCTAAAATCATCCTGTTCTAACCAATGAACTCGAAGGTTCGTCAGGATGAAGATATGCCGCCGTCAGTGCATGGCGTGAAGACTACGATCGCAGGAGAAAAGCACTATCTGACACGCGGCACCGGCGCCTATCGCCGCGCCAGCCTGGCGCTTTTCCTTTCCGGCTTTTCCACCTTCTCGCTGCTTTATTGCGTGCAGCCGCTGTTGCCGATCTTCTCGCAGGAATTTGCCGTCAGCCCGGCCGAAAGCTCGCTGTCCCTTTCACTTTCCACCGGCTTCCTGGCGGTCGCCATCGTCTGTGCCGCCGCCGTCTCGGAAGGGCTTGGCCGCCGCAGCCTGATGGCGCTGTCGCTGGTCGGCGCCGCCTTGCTGACGGTGGCCACCGCCTTTGCGCCGAACTGGCATCTGCTGCTGGTGATCCGCGCCCTGCAGGGTCTCGTTCTCGGCGGCGTGCCGGCCGTCGCCATGGCCTATCTCGCCGAGGAAATCGATCCGCGCGGCCTCGGCGCCACCATGGGCCTCTATGTCGGCGGCACGGCCTTCGGCGGCATGTCCGGCCGCGTCCTCACCGGCATCTTCGCCGAATATCTCGGCTGGCGGCCGGCGCTTTTCCTCATCGGCGCCATCGGCCTTGCCGCCGCGCTCGGCTTCATCGCCCTGCTGCCGCCGTCGAAGAATTTCGTCCGCCGGCCGGGCTTCGATCCGCGCTTTCACGCGAAAGCCTGGCTCGGCCATCTCAAAAATCCGGCGCTGCCCTTCGTCTTCGCCATCGCCTTCCTGGCGATGGGCTCCTTCGTGACCATCTATAATTATGCCGGTTTCCGTCTCGTGGCGCCGCCCTATGGCCTCAATCAGACCGAACTCGGCCTGATCTTCACCGTCTATCTCTTCGGCATCGGCGCCTCCTCGATCGGCGGCCTGATCGGAGACCGGATCGGGCATTTTCGCGTGCTGCTCTTCGGTCTGGCGCTGACGGCCGCCGGCAGCGCGCTGACGCTTTTCGCACCGCTGCCATCCATCATTCTCGGCATCGTCGTGCTGACGACCGGCTTTTTCATGAGCCATTCCATCGCCAGCGGCCTCGTCGGCAAGCTTGCGCATGGCACCAAGGGCCACGCCTCGTCGCTCTATATGCTCGCCTATTACGTCGGTTCCAGCCTCATGGGCTCGGCCGGCGGCTGGTTCTTTGCCGTGGAAGGCTGGGCCGCCGTCGTCCTCTTCACGCTTGCCATGCTGGCGCTCGCCTTTATCTCCGCCTGTGTCGCCCAGCACTTTGCCCAGGGCTTTGCCCAGGACTTTACAAGGAGAAAAGCATGATCCGCATAGACCGTCTCGATCATCTTGTGCTGACCGTCGCCGATATCGCAGCCACCTGCGACTTCTATTCCCGCATTCTCGGCATGTCGGTCGAAACCTTTGCGGAAGGCCGAAAGGCGCTGAAATTCGGCAGACAGAAGATCAATCTGCATCAGGCCGGCCACGAATTTGAACCCAAGGCAAGACATGCCACCCCCGGCTCCGGCGACCTCTGCTTCATCGCCGAGACGCCGCTTGCCGATGTCATCGCCCATCTGCAGGCGTCGGCCATTGTGATCGAAGAAGGCCCAGTCGAACGCACCGGTGCGACCGGATGCCTGCGCTCGGTCTATTTCAGAGACCCTGACGGCAATCTCATCGAAGTTTCGAATCCGATCGATTGACGCTCGATATCTGGCCGATACCTGCCCCCGACTCAATCCAGCCTGATATAGGGCACATCCTTCTTCGCCACCTCATCAAGCGCCTCCTCATAACCGGCATCGGCATACCGCATGACGCCGAGGGCGGTGTCGTTGGTCAGCGCGTGGTCCAGCCGCTCATCGGCGGCATCGCTGCCGTCGGCGACGACGGTGACGCCGCAGCTTGTCATGTAGCCGGCATAGCCGCCGCCGCCGGAATGGACGACGACGAGATCGGCCATCGACGAGCAGAGCATCATCGCATCGATCAGCGGCCAGTCGGCGATCGCATCCGATCCGTCCTTCATCCGCTCGGTCATGATATTCGGATGCGCCATGGCGCCGGCGTCGAGATGGTCGCGGGAAAAGGCGATGGGGCCTTTGAGCTCGCCGCCTGCGACCAGCGCGTTAACCCGCCGCGCCAGCATCGTGCGTTCGCCGTGACCGAGCCAGGCAATGCGGGCCGGCAGCCCTTCGAAGGGAACATGCTGGCGCGCCAGCCGGATCCAGTTGGTGATGATCCTGTTGTCGGGGAAGAGTTCGAGCAGCAGGTCGTCGATGCGGGCGATATCGCTCTCCTCGCCTGAGAGCGCCATCCAGCGGAACGGGCCGATCGCCCGGGCAAACAGCGGCCTCAGATAGGCTTCGGTGAAGATCGGAATGTCGAAGGCATTGGTGACGCCACCCTCTTTCGCCTGGGTGCGGATAAGGTTGCCATTGTCGAAGACTTCCGCGCCGCGCTTCTGGAATTCCAGCATCGCCGTCACATGCTCGACGATCGAGGCGCGGCTTGCCGCCATCAATTGCCCCTGGCCGTCGTCGCGCAGCCCTTTGACCTGATCGAGGCTCATGCCCTTCGGCACATAGCCATAGACGAGGTCGTGCGCCGAGGTCTGGTCGGTGACGATATCGGGCACGATGCCGCGCCGGGCAATTTCGGGATAGACCTCGGCCGCATTGCCGACCAGCCCGACCGACAGCGCCCGCTTCTCCTTGACCGCCGCATCGATCATCTGAAGGGCGGTATCAAGATCGGGCGCGATTTCCTGGAGATAACCGATCTGCTGGCGCTTGCAGGCCCGTTCCGGGTCGATATCTACACAGAGGATCGCCGCCCCTGCCATGCGACCGGCGAGCGGCTGCGCCCCGCCCATGCCGCCAAGCCCGGCCGTCAGCACGAAGCGGCCGGCAAGATCGCCGCCGAAGCGCCGCTCGGCAATGCGCATGAAGATCTCATAGGTCCCCTGAATGACGCCCTGGCTGCCGATATATTGCCAGGCGCCCGCCGTCAGTCCGCCCCAGCAGATCAGTCCCTTGCGCTGCAGCTCATAGAACACTTCGGCCTTCGCCCATTGCCCGACGATATTGCAGTTCGCCATGATGACGAGCGGCGCCTTGGCGTGCGTTCGTACCAGCCCGATCGGCTTGCCCGACTGGATGAGCAGCGTCTGGTCCTCCTCCATCTCGGTCAGCACCTTGACGATGCCCTTGTGCGCCGCCCAGTTGCGCGCAGCCTTGCCGAGCGCGGCATAGACGATCAGGTTTTCGGGATCCTCGCCGACCGACAGCACATTTTCGAGCAGCCGCAGCAGCGCCTCCTGCCGCCAGCCCTTGGCACGCAAGTCCGGCCCGCCGGGAATCGGAAATTTCGGATGACGTGGATTGGCCTTCGGCATCGTGGGTTCCTCGCTTGGTTCTCAGTTTTTTTCCCTTCTCCCCGGCGGCGGTCCGAAGGACGGGTCGAGACCTGTGGCTCGACCCTGGTCGGTGGCCCCGAAGGGTCGGATGAGGGGGCCACACGGTAAAACATTCATTGCCCTTCGCTTGCGCTCAGGCACTCGCGGCTTTGCCGCTCACCCCCTCATCTGTCCTTCGGACCCCCGCTGGGGAGAAGGGGGAAAGCGCAGTCTCTACTTCCCCGGCAGCGATTCCACGTAGGCAAGTGCCGCACCGAGCAAACGCCGTCTCAGCGCATCGTCGCCGTAAACCGCAGCCGTCGCCCGCACCCAGCCTTGCATCACCCGTTCGCCGGACAGCATCTGGATCACGCCCGGCAGCGCCAGCGCCCAGCCGTCATTGCCTCGGCCGAGACGGACCAGCATGCCGTCGTGGCGCGCGCCGCAGAGAAGATTGCCGTTCAGCATGAAGGCGGAGCCGCCGAACATCGATTTTTCGGCAAGGCCCGGTCGATCGCCGAGTTCCTCGCGCAACAGCTCTTCAAGGCCGGGATCGCGCGTCATGGTTCAGGCCTTCGTTTCCAAAGCGTAGCGGGCGATCTCTATCCCCATCGCCTTTTCGACGACGGGATAGACGGTGGGATCGAGCACGCTTGCCGACAGCGGAATGATATCCTTCGGCACATGCAGGATGAACACATGCATGCCCTCCTGCAATTGGCCGACGCTGAGCGGCTCGCCCTCCGGCGACAGCGTGGTGATCACCGCGGGGAAGGTCGCAAGCCGGGCGCCATTCGCATCGTCGACCGCCATATATTCGTTCATCACATGCAGCGCCACCGATTTTGCGCCCGTGCCGACGGTGACCGTGCCGATGTCGAAGGCTTCCTTGGTGTAGACGACGTCCTTTCGAGAGATGACGCCCTCGGCGAGGATATGCCCGCCCGTCGTCTTGCAGATCGCATCGATAACATTAGATCCGCCGCGCTTTTCCGCCGCGATGATCGCTTCTCCGAGCACCAGCGCCATCGAGATGCCGCCGAGTGCGGCATGGCTACGGACATAGGAAGCGCGCAGCGGGTTGCGGCAGCTGGCGATAAAACCGCCGGATTGATCGGCGGCCGCGCGCAGCACCGGCGAGATCTTCGCCGTCGCCCCCTTTACCACCAGCTCGATATAGCGGTTCTCGGCCCGATTGCCGCCGACGGCGGTCTGGATCATCGGCTCGGGTGAACCGGCCATGCCGATCGAGCCCATGTCGCCGGTGGGATGGGCGCGGATATCGCCGACCGCGTCGACCACCTTGGTGCCGAGGATCGCCGAAGGCAGCCAGCCGTTCAGCGTCGAGGATTTGCCGTTCTGGCCGATGATCAGCCCGGAAAGCTTTTCACCCAACGCCTCCTGCAGCAATTGCACGGCTTTGACATAATCGATGCCCTGCATTTCCCAGGGCGTGGTGGAGGCCGGCGCGCCGATCGCCGCCGCCGTGGCGATCCAGGCGTCATCCTGCAGCTCGTCGATCGACACCAGCTCCGGCTTGCCGATAGTGACGGCGGCAAACCCAAGCATTCGCCCATGATCGGCCCAGCCGCCGCCGCCGGCGGCATAGACGGAGCCGCCCTTGACGGCTGCTTCCACGTCCTTCTCAACCAGTATGCGTCCCATCCGGTTTCTCCTGGTTCAAATCTCTGTCCATTTCGTGCACCGCCTCGAACAGCACGGCGGCGCCGAGCGCGATATCGTCATTGTCGGCCCATTCGTCGGGGCAATGGCTGCGGCCGTCCCGGCAAGGCACGAAGATCATCGCCGCCGGCGCCACCTTGGCGATCCAGGCGGTATCGTGCCCGGCGCCGGAGGCCATGCGGCGATGTTTGGCGCCGACGCTGATGCAGGCGGCCTCCAGCGTCGACAGCAGCCCGGCATCGCCCGGCGTCGGCAGATTGTCGGACACCCGGCTCGGCGGCTTGATCGTCACGCCATAGGCGTCGGCGAGCTTTTCGACATGACCGTCGAGCCAGCGGCAGAAAGCTTCCATATCGTCGCGGATTTCGGCGCGGCCGTCGATCAGCAGCACCACTTTCGACGGTACGACATTGGCGGCATTCGGCTCGATCCTGAGTTCACCGACCGTCGCGGCGAAGTGGCCCGGCATCTTGGCAAGCTCGGCGGCGGCGTTGCGGATGTCGAGCACCAGCTGGGCGGCCGCCACCAGCGCATCCGCCCGCCGATCCATCGGCGTCGTGCCGGCATGGTCGGCCCGCCCCTCGACGGCAATTTCGATGCGGGTGATGCCGGAGATCGCGGTGACGATGCCGATGTCCTCCCGTTCGGCTTCGAGCACCGGTCCCTGCTCGATATGGAGCTCGAGGAAGCCTGCCAGATCGGGCCGCTTCTGCTGCGCCAGCACGCCTGGCGTGCCACCCAGCTCGGCGATGGCGTCGGCCAGGTCGCGCCCGTCGCTGACACGCGAAAGCCAGGCCTCCGGCAATTGCCCGGTCATCCCCCGGCTGCCGATGCAGGAGACGCCGAAGATGCTCACCTCCTCGGCAAGGAAGTCGACGATCTCGAGATCGTGGTCGAGTTCGATCGCCCGGTCGCTGAGCGCGCGCGCCACCTCAAGCGCCGAAATTACCCCGGCAATGCCGTCGAAGCGGCCGCCATCCGGCACCGTGTCGGAATGCGAACCGAGCATGATCGTGCCGAGCCAGGGTTTGCGGCCCGTGCGCCGGCCGATCAGATTGCCGGCGGCATCGATCCTCGTTTCCAGCCCCGCCGCCTTCATCCGCGCTTCGATATAGGCCCGGCCTTCGAGAAAGAGCGGCGTGAAGGCCCGCCGCGTCCAGGGATGGCCGGGCTCGGTAATTGCGGCGAGCGCCTCGAGATCTGCGGCGATCCGGCCGGCATCGACGGGCAGATTGCGGCTCATGCAGGCGCTCCCGCAACAACCTGGCGCGGCAGCGGCCGGACGAACCGCCCGGTGCCGGGTTCGGCCAGCACCTTGCCGCCTTCGGCGATCTTTTCGCCCCTGAGATAGGTGGCCGCAACGCTCCACGGCAGGCGAATGCCGTTATAGGCGCTCCAGCCGACGACGTTGTTGCCGCTGGCAGACGCGTCATAGATGCTGTCCCGCGGCTCCAGCACGATGATATCGGCATCCTTGCCCGGCGTCAGCGCCCCCTTGATATGGTCGAGGCGGAAATGCCTGGCCGGGTTCTCCGCCATCAGCTTCGCCGCCCATGTCAGCGGAATGCCGCGCTCGCTGGCGCCTTTGACGAAAAGCGGCACCATCACCTCCAGGCCCGGAACGCCGGAGGCATTGGCGAGCATATCGGGATTGGTCTTGCGGTTCTCCGACCAGCTGACGTGATCGGTGGAGACCAGCCAGACGTCGCCCTCGGTCACCTTCCGCCAGAGCTTCTCCACCTCGGCGCGCGGCCGCAGCGGCGGATTGATCTTCGCTTTGCCGCCGAGGCGTTTCACGTCGTTCTCTTCGTCGAGCGTCAGATAATGGATGCAGCATTCGACGGTCGCGGCAAAACCGTCACGCCGATAGGCGCGGGCAATGTCATAGCCGCGCCCGAGCGAGCAGTGCACCACATGCGCCGGGCAGCCGGTGGCAGCTCCCGTCTCGAAGATCGTATGCATCGCCAAGAGTTCGGTAATCGGCGGCCGTGACAGGCCATGCGCCTGCCAGTCGGTGATGCCGCTCGCCTTCACCGCAGCCATATAGCTGCGCACCGCCTCGTCATCCTCATTGTGCACACCCGCCGTCAGTCCCGTCGGCGCGATGGCGGCAAAGCAGGCGTCGAGCAGAGCCGGCGGAATGCGTGGAAAACGCTTGGGGTCGGTGCCGAAAGTCGAGAATTTGAAGGCGGCAACGCCTGCCTCGACCATCTCGCCGATCCGCGCCGGGCCTTCTTCCGGATCGACCGTGCCGTAAAGCGCGAAGTCGACGCGCGCCTGCTGCCCGGCATGGTCTATCTTGCGTTTGACCGCCGCCGCCGAGCAGACAAGATCGCCCTCGTCATAGGGCATGTCGACGATCGTTGTTACGCCGCCGGCTGCCGCCGAACGCGTCGACCAGACGAAATCCTCCTGGTCCTTCTGGGAAAGCGAATGCACCTGCGCGTCGATCGCGCCGGGCAGGATCAACGCTTTGCCGAGCAGATGCCGTTCGCGCGCCGCGGGCGGCACGCCGAGACCGACCTCGGCGATCCTGCCGTCGCGGGCGGCGACATAACCCGCTTCGAGAATGCGGTCCGGCAGCACCACCGTGCCCTGCAGAACGAGATCGAAGTCCATCACGCTTCCTCCCCAGGCTGAGATCAGAGTGCCTGCGCCTCGTGGTGGGCCAGGCGCTCCTCGATATGCTCCAGTGATCCGAGCGCAAAGAAATCGTCGAAGGAGGCGATCGGAACCTGCTCGGTCAGCCTCGAGAGGAAGTCGTCCGAGCCGAGCTCCTCCTCGATTGCCTCCACCTCGGCCGAAAGCGGCCTGTCCACGATATAGAAATCCGCATGTTTGCGCACGACGTCGTAAAGCATGGCGGCGACGCCCTTCGGTTCGTCGCCGAGAATGTCGATCGCCTGGGCCGACAGCAGCGCCTCCAGCGCTGCCAGACGCTTCAGCGCCTGCATCTGGCGCTCGAAGCGCTCGATGACCAGCGGCAGGAAGGCCGCCTCGTCCTCCAGCCCGGCGGCCACCACCAGCGACTGCGCCGACACCGGATTGGACATCGACAGCACGCGCGAAAAAATCTCGCCGGCAAGCTTGATGATCGGCCCGAAACCGGTGGCGATCCGCCCTGGCGGCACGAGATTGACCGGCAGGTCGCGCCGCTGGCCATTGCCGAGAATGACGCAGCGGTTGAAGGCGTTGCGCGCCGCATGCGCCATGCAGAGTGCGGCCGATTCGAGCAGGATCGTCACATCGAGCGGCAGCGAGCCGCCCGAGGTCATCACCCGGCCTTCGACCACGACGGGATTGTCGTCCGAACGCCCGGTGGCGGCAAGGATTTTATGGCCTGTCGACAGCAGGTTTTCGATGACCGCGCCGAATACCTGGGCGATCATGCGCAGGCTGAGCGGATCCTGCACATGCGTCGCGACGGGCCAGTTCCAGTCGTCGGAGGCGTTGCAGAGCCAGGCGCCGATCAGCGCCTCGCGCGCCGTGCCGACATGGCGGACGGCCTTCCAGGGATCGCGGGACGCGCCGAGCGCGCCGGCCGCCATCATCGCCGTCGCCAGCAGGATGCGGATCGAGGCGGCGGCATTGCGCGTCGTTTCCGCAGCCGCGGCAAAGCTCACCGCATTGATGCTGAGCGAGGCGAGGCTGTCGCGCGGCGCCATCCGCACCGGCTCCAGTCCGGCCGCCCGGAAGGCGTCGGCCGCCTGCATCCGCTTGCCGCGATAGACCGCTTCGCCGACGCCGGTCAGCACCGCGCCGATCTGCCCCATCAGGCCGATATCGGCGCAGCCGATCGAGCCGGTGCGCCGCACGACCGGGATCAGATCGG
Source organism: Rhizobium ecuadorense (assembly GCF_001187535.1). Classification (GTDB taxonomy): domain Bacteria; phylum Pseudomonadota; class Alphaproteobacteria; order Rhizobiales; family Rhizobiaceae; genus Rhizobium; species Rhizobium ecuadorense. Next base: position 142,346 of record NZ_LFIO01000023.1, on the reverse strand, counting down.
CTTCCAGCATGGTGATATAGGCTTCGATCAGCTCCGGCGTGCAGCCGACCTGGCCGGTTAACGCCGTATTGACGCGGATCGCCATTGCGTTGCGCACGACATTGCAGGAAAAGGGCGTGCCGGTGCCGAAATGATGGGCGCGCACCAGGCCGAGGTTGAAGGTGTCGAGTTCGTCGGCCGACCACTCCACATCCTTCATGGCGCCGACGCCTGTTGTCGAGCCGTAGACCGGCATGCCTGAAGCAATCGCATCCTCGACGATCTCCCGGGCAATGGCGATGCGGGCCATGCCGGTCGCCGAAGCCGATATCGTCGCCTTGCCCGCACCGATCGCCGCCATCTCGGCAAAACCGAGCGGCCGTCCGGAAAGTTCGATGCCAAGGCGTTCGTGCTGCATGTGCCATATCTCCTAGAACAGGATGATTTTAGGCCGGTCCGGCAGAAAACCTGAATCCTGTTCTAAATTAAAGAGTTAGAGCATGATGTCGCCCGAAACCGCTTACACTTTTCGGCATCATGCTCTAACGGCGAGACTAAGCGAGCCCTCCGTCACATGGGATATCCCAAATGCCGAACACAGCATGTTTTTACCGACGGATCAGCTCACCATCCAGGCAATATAGAGAAGCGTCAATGCGATGACCCAAAGCGCGATCCTGGCCGAGCGGTTATGCCGCGCCTCGGCCTTGCCGATCGCCTCCGCCGTCTGTTCGTCGAACCGTAAGCCGTGTTCGCTCATATGCAGAAGCTGGTGATGGAATTTTTCGGTCTTCGCCGCGATTTCCGGCACGGCTTCGGCAAGCTTCACCGCCGCCTTCAGCCCATCTTTGAGATCGGTGGCGATCCGCTTCGGCCCGAGATTGGTGCGGATCCAGTCGCCGACGACGGGCTCGGAAGCCTTCCACATGTTGAAGCGCGGATTGAGCATGCGCGACACGCCTTCGACCACGACCATGGTCTTCTGCAGCATCACCAGCTCCGGCCGCGTCGCCATGTCGAAGAGTTCGGTCACTTCGAAAAGCAGCGTCAAGAGCTTGCCCATCGAAATCGTTTCGGCCGGCTGCCCATGGATCGGCTCGCCGATCGCCCGGATCGCCTGGGCGAAGCTCTCGACATTGTGGTGGCCAGGCACATAGCCGGCCTCGAAATGCACCTCGGCGACGCGGATATAGTCGCGGGTGATAAAACCATAGAGGATTTCGGCTAGGAACCGCCGTTCCTTTTTGCCGAGCCGCCCGACAATGCCCATGTCGACGGCGACGATCATGCCACCCGCATCGACGAAGAGGTTGCCCGGATGCATGTCGGCATGGAAGAAGCCGTCGCGCAGCGTATGGCGCAGGAAGGACTGGATCAGCGTATCGGCAAGCAGGTTGAGATCGTGGCCGGCCGCGCGCAGCCCCTCGACGTCGGACATGCGCGTGCCGTCGATCCATTCCATGGTGATGACGTCGCGCCCCGTTCGCTCCCAGTCGACCTTCGGCACGCGGAAGCCGGGATCTCTCTCGGTATTCTCGGCGATCTCGGAAAGAGCGGCCGCCTCCAGGCGAAGATCCATCTCCATCTTCGTCGTCTGTTCCAGCGTCTTCGTCACCTCGACCGGCCGCAGCCGCCGGCTCGAAGGCAGGAAGCGCTCCTGCATATGGGCGACGAGATACATCGCCTCGATGTCATGGGCAAAACGCTGGCGCACGCCCGGCCGCACGATCTTGACGGCGACCTTCTTGCGGCCTTCCGATGTTTCGACCTCGGCCGGATGCACCTGGGCGATCGAGGCCGCGGCGATTGGCTCGTCGAAGCTCGCATAGAGTTCGCCGATCGGCCGCCCGAGCGAGCCTTCGATATTGGCCTTGGCGGCAGCCGAGGGAAAGAAGGCCATCCGGTCCTGCAACTGCGACAGGTCGTTGGCGAATTCGACGCCGACGACATCCGGCCGTGTCGCCAGGAACTGGCCGATTTTCACATAGGAGGGGCCGAGTCGCTCGACGGCTTGCGCCAACCGGTCGCTGCGCTTCTGGTGCCGCGCCTTGCTGCGCTCGAAGATCGTGACGAAGGATTTGGCGAGCGCCACCGGAGGCGGCAGCCCTTCGGACGGCAGAGCCGAGACGACGCCTTCGCGCACGAGCACCCAGCCGACGCGCCAAAGGCGGAAATAGGCCCCGAAAGTGCTCATGCCACAGTGCCCCGCCGAGGGAGGTTTGTCTCTTTTTCTTCCCTCATTCCCTCAGAGCTTCCAGCCGGAATGCAGCGAGGCGATGCCGCCGGTATAATTGGTGTAGCTGACGCGTGAAAAGCCGGCCTGGCGGATCATCGCCGCGAAATTCTCCTGGTTCGGGAATTTGCGGATCGATTCCACCAGATACTGGTAGGGTTCGGCATCGCCGGTGATCGCCTTGCCGAATTGCGGAATGGCATTGAACGACCAGGCGTCATAGATCTTGTCGAGCAGCGGCATGTCGACTTCGGAAAATTCGAGCACCAGCAGCCGGCCGCCGCGCTTCAGGACGCGATAGGCCTCCGACAGTGCGACATCGATCCGCGGCACGTTGCGGATGCCGAAGGCGATCGTATAGGCGTCGAAGCTGGCAGCCTCGAAGGGCAGTTCCTCGGCATTCGCCTCGACGAAGGTGAGATTGCCGGAAAGCTTCTTCTTTTCCGCCCGCTCGGCGCCGACGCCGAGCATCGAGCCGTTGATATCGAGCACGGTCGCATGCGCCTGCCGGCCCGAAGCCTCGACGATGCGGAAGGCGATGTCGCCGGTGCCGCCGGCAACGTCGAGCACCTTGTAGCCCGGCTCCTTGCGCGGGTTCAGCGCCGAAATCATCGCATCCTTCCAGGCGCGGTGCATGCCCATCGACATGACGTCGTTCATAATGTCGTAGCGTTTGGCGACCTTGTGGAACACCTGGTTGACGAGGCCCTGCTTCTCGCCGTCAGACACCTCGCGGAAGCCGTAGGAGGTCTCCATGCCGCCATCGGCGGAAGTGCGGCTTTCTGACATCAGACTGCTCCGTTCCTTGATATTCAGCCGCGCAGGCCATAGCGAAAGACCGCGCGCGACGTTATCACTGGGCCGCGCTTTCCGCGGACCACTGGCGCTATAGCGCACATCGTCCTCGGTTGAAACACGTTAGATACAGATGGGTTAAGATGCCGGAATTGCCAGAAGTCGAAACGGTAAAACGCGGCCTGGCGCCGGCGATGGAGGGGGCTCGCGTCGCCAGGCTGGAGTTGCGCCGCGGCGATCTGCGCTTTCCCTTTCCCGAGGCTTTCGCCGACAGGGTTTCCGGCCGCACCATCGTCGGGCTTGGGCGCCGCGCCAAATATCTGCTGGTCGATCTCGACGACGGCAACACGCTGATTTCCCATCTCGGCATGTCCGGCTCTTTTCGCATCGAGGAGGGCGTCGCCTCCGGGACACCGGGCGAATTTCATCATGCCCGTTCGAAGGACGAGAAGCACGATCACGTCGTCTTTCACCTCGACGCTCCGGGCGGCTCCTGCCGCGTCGTCTATAACGACCCGCGCCGTTTCGGCTTCATGGATATGGTGGAGCGCGCCGATCTCGCCGCCCATCCCTTCTTCCGCGACCTCGGCCCGGAGCCGACCGGAAACGAGCTTGGCGCCGCCTATCTCGCCGAGCGCTTCCGCGACAAGGCGCAGCCTTTGAAGAGTGCGCTGCTCGACCAGAAGAACATTGCCGGTCTCGGCAATATATATGTCTGCGAGGCGCTGTGGCGCGCGCATCTTTCGCCTGTCCGCGCCGCCGGTACGCTGGTGACGGCAGGCGGCCGGCCGAAGCAGCAGCTGGACCTGCTCGTCGCCTCGATCCGCGACGTCATCGCCGATGCGATCGCCGCCGGCGGATCGTCGCTGCGCGATCATATCCAGACGGACGGATCGCTCGGCTATTTCCAGCACTCCTTCTCTGTCTATGATCGCGAAGGTCAGGCTTGCCGCACGCCCGGCTGCGGCGGTACGGTCGCCCGTATCGTCCAGGCGGGCCGCTCCACCTTCTATTGCGCCGCCTGCCAGAAATAAGAGAGAACCGGGAGACCAGCATGGCCTATGAGACCCTGATCGTCGAAACCCGAGGCAATGTCGGCCTCGTCACGCTGAACCGCCCGCAGGCGCTGAACGCCCTGAATTCCACCGTCCTGAAGGAATTGAAGGAGGCCTATGCCGCCTTCCATGCCGACGAGGCGGTCGGCGCCATCGTCATCACCGGTTCCGAGCGCGCCTTTGCCGCCGGCGCCGATATCAAGGAGATGCAGCCGCTGGAGTTCGCCGATATCTATAAGAGCGATTTCATCAGCGGCTGGGACGAGGTCGCCAAGGCCCGCAAGCCGGTGATCGCCGCCGTCAACGGCTTTGCGCTCGGCGGCGGCTGCGAGCTCGCCATGATGTGCGATTTCATCATCGCCTCGGAGACGGCGAAGTTCGGCCAGCCGGAAATCACCCTCGGCGTCATTCCCGGCATGGGCGGCTCGCAGCGGCTGACGCGCGCCGTCGGCAAGGCGAAGGCGATGGATCTCATCCTGACCGGCCGGATGATGGATGCCGCCGAGGCGGAGCGGTCGGGACTCGTATCGCGTGTGGTGGCGCCCGAGCGTCTGCTCGAGGAGGCTCTCGCCGCGGCCGAAAAGATCGCCTCGCTCTCGCAGCCTTCGGTGATGATGGCCAAGGAGGCGGTCAACCGCGCCTTCGAGACGACACTGGAGGAAGGGCTCCGCTTCGAACGCCGGCTGTTTCACAGTCTCTTTGCCACTGATGACCAGAAGGAGGGCATGGCGGCCTTCGTCGAGAAGCGCAAACCGGCTTTTAAGCACCGTTGAACGCTTTTAGCCGCTTGTCATGGCAAAGCTTGAAAATCCGCGTTGACGTGGGCCGGCTTTAGAGTTATATGCCCGCCCACGGTTCGGAAAGCCGGTTTGGTTTTCCGCGATTGCTCCCGCATTGCTGGATTCTGTGGCCGCAGGGCCCGCGGTAATGGCGGAGTTTGTTCGAATTCTTGAGAGAGGCATCCATGGCCAATACAACTTCGGCGAAAAAAGCGACCCGCAAGATCGCCCGCCGTACCGACGTCAATAAGGCTCGTCGCTCGCGCGTTCGTACTTTCGTTCGCCAGGTCGAAGAGGCCATCGCATCCGGTGACGCCGCCAAGGCGAAGGAAGCTTTCCTGGCCGCTCAGCCCGAGCTTGCCCGCGCCGCCAGCAAGGGCGTGCTGCACGCCAACACGGCATCGCGCAAGGTCTCGCGCCTGGCCGCTCGTGTGAAGGCTCTTTCGGTCACCGCGACCGCGTAATCTTCCGTTAACGTCTTCATCTTTATGATTAGCCCGGTAATTTTACCGGGCTTTTTCGATTCCGCCGATCAGCCCTTCTATGGTTAATCCTGCGACTGTTTCGTGTCAATGCCATGACAGGAAAAACTGTTTAAAAACAAATAGTTGCGCAAGGATGCTTTGACGCCACGCGACTCTGCCCCGAGCTTCCGGGAGCAGGGGGGAGTCAAGCAGATTTTTATTTTTTTTCTTTCCATGCGTGTCAAAATAGCCCGAACGGGGAATCTCCTTGATTCAAAAGCGATTCTTTTTTGACGCTGGTGTGACGCCCGAAAACGGCCGGCGGAGTCAATGCCCGCTTCTTAATTTTGCGTAAAATTCATCGTTGATATTGCCATTTGATCCTGCCTAAATGGCTTCCAACAAAGGGCGCGGACATCACCTGCAGAGGCTCGGTCTTAACTGCCACGTCGGCAGGGCGATAAGTTTGTGCCATTTGTTACGGAGCCTTGCGCTTCCGTTTTTTCAAGCACTTGACGGATTTGGGCCGTAACGTGGCTGTTACGGGCAGGGATGTTTTGTGTCTTCGGTGGTCACACGTTTAACGCGAGGCTGCCGGAGAAGGTAAAGTGATATTGCGTTCGGGCTGATCGGTCGAAAACGAGGATCGACCGCCAGCCTGGCACGGAAAGCCGATGAAGGTTGCCGCATGAATGCGGTTCCTGCAACGGAATTCTGCGCCGGTCCCTTCGGGGGCAGTGTTTGAGTGAACCGGCAGGTAAGCGGCTTCATGAGGATGCCGTCAGCTCGCCAAAGCGGGGAATAATCGGGCGGCTATTTTAGCGGAAGCCGCCCGGTGGAATTGAAAGGCGGCATTATGCAGATGAATACGATGACGACGGGCGGGCTCGACAATGGGGATGTGGCACCGCAGGCGTTTGGCTCCATTCGCCTCGAAGTGGGAGAAGCAAAGGCGGAAATGAAGCACGGCATCTTGTTTGAGCGCGTCAGCGCGCGCTTGAAGGCCCAGGTCGGTCCGGACGTCTATGCCAGCTGGTTCGCCCGGCTGAAGTTGCATTCGGTCTCGAAGAGCGTGGTTCGCCTGTCGGTTCCGACCACCTTCCTGAAGTCGTGGATCAACAATCGTTATCTCGATCTCATCACCGGTCTGTTCCAGGCCGAAGATCCGGAAATTCTGAAGATCGAAGTCCTGGTGCGCACGGCGACCCGCAGCGGCACGAAGGCGCTCGATGAGGCGGTCCAGCCCGAGCCGGTCGTTGCCCCCCAGGCGCGCCGCCCGGCAAGCGCCCAGCCGGCCGGCCAGGCCGTCCAGCAGGCGGTTTCCTCAGTGGCTGCGGCAAGGCCCGCAAGCTTTGGCTCGCCGCTCTTCGGTTCGCCGCTCGACAGCCGCTTCACCTTCGACACCTTCGTCGAAGGCAGCTCGAACCGTGTTGCGCTTGCGGCTGCGAAGACGATCGCCGAAGCCGGTTCCGGCGCAGTGCGCTTCAATCCGCTGTTCATCCATTCGGCGGTCGGCCTCGGCAAGACCCACCTGCTGCAGGCAATCGCCAATGCGGCGGTGCAGAACCCGCGGGCACTGCGCGTCGTCTATCTCACGGCCGAATATTTCATGTGGCGCTTCGCCACGGCGATCCGCGACAATGACGCGCTGACGCTGAAGGATTCGCTGCGCAACATCGATCTCTTGATCATCGACGACATGCAGTTCCTGCAGGGCAAGATGATCCAGCATGAATTCTGCCATCTCCTCAACATGCTGCTCGACAGCGCCAAGCAGGTGGTCGTCGCCGCCGATCGCGCCCCCTGGGAGCTGGAATCGCTCGATCCTCGCGTCCGGTCGCGCCTGCAGGGCGGCGTGGCGATCGAATTCGACGCGCCGGATTATGAGATGCGTCTCGAAATCCTCAAGCGCCGCCTTGCGGCAGCCCGGCTCGAAGATCCATCGCTCGAAATTCCGGCCGACCTGCTGCAGCACGTCGCCCGCAACATCACGGCCAGCGGCCGCGAACTGGAAGGCGCATTCAACCAGCTGGTCTTCCGGCGCTCCTTCGAACCGAACCTGTCGATCGAGCGCGTCGACGAACTGCTTGCCCATCTGGTCGGCTCCGGCGAACCTCGCCGCGTGCGCATCGAGGATATCCAGCGCATCGTCGCCAGGCACTATAACGTCTCGCGCCAGGAACTGGTCTCGAACCGCCGCACCCGCGTCATCGTCAAGCCGCGCCAGATCGCCATGTATCTGTCGAAGACGCTGACGCCGCGCTCCTTCCCCGAGATTGGCCGCCGTTTCGGCGGGCGCGATCACACGACCGTGCTGCACGCCGTGCGCAAGATCGAAGAGCTGATTTCCGGAGACACCAAGCTGTCGCACGAAGTCGAGCTTCTGAAGCGGCTGATCAACGAATAACCACCCGATTTTCGGAAGGTTTTGACGGCTGGAAGCGATTCCGGCCGTTTTGCTTTATGAGCTTTTTATTCTATACCTCCGGCCATCCCGTGCATGTCCGATTTGGAGCGGCGTGCGTCGGACAAAGACTGAAGCGCCGAAGAGGGCGCATGGGAGGATAATGGATGAGTTTTAGAAAGATCGCCGTTCTCGGCCTCGGCAAGGTCGGACGGCTGGCGGCCACGCTTTTGCATGAGGGCGGTTTCGAGGTCATCGGCGTCGATGCGCAACTGCCGCTGAGCGACGTTCCCTTCAAGTGCCGCGCCGGCGATATTGCCGACGTCCAAGTGGTCGGCGAGCTGCTGTCGAATGTCGAGGCGGTGCTTTCCTGCCTTCCCTACCATCTGAACATCGAATTGGCGCGTGCCGCCCATCTCGCCGGCATTCATTATTTCGACCTGACCGAAGATGTTCCCACCACCAATTTCATCATCGAACTGTCAAAGACCGCCCGCGGCCTGATGGCGCCGCAATGCGGCCTGGCACCGGGTTTCGTCGGCATCGTCGGGTCAAGCCTTGCCGATGGCTTCGAGCGCTGTCGTTCGATCCGCATGCGCGTCGGCGCCCTGCCGCAGCATCCGACCGGCCTTCTGGGCTATGCCTTCAACTGGTCGCCTGAAGGTGTCGTCAACGAATATCTGAACGATTGCGAGGTCATCGAGGGTGGGGTGCGCAAGCTCGTCTCGCCGATGGAATGGCACGAGACCGTCTATGTCGGCGGCGTCAAGCTCGAAGCCTTCACTACCTCGGGCGGCCTCGGCACCATGTGCGACACCATGCTCGGCAAGATCGACAATCTCGATTACAAGACCATGCGTTATCCCGGCCATATGGAGCTGATGAACTTCTTCTTCCACGAGCTTTTGATGCGCGACAAGCGCAAGCTCGCCGGCGAGATCCTGACCAACGCCAAGCCGCCTGTTGAAGACGATGTCGTCTATGTCCATGTCGCCGCCGAGGGCACGGAGAATGGCAGCCTGCGCCGCAAGGAGTTCGTGCGCGCCTATTACCCGATCGAGATTGCCGGCGCACGCCGCACGGCGATCGCCTGGACGACCTCGGCCTCCGTCGTTGCCGTCATCGAAATGGTCCGCGACGGCCTGCTGCCGGCCACCGGCTTCCTGCACCAGGAGCATATTCCGCTGGAGATGTTCCTGAAGACGCCGACCGGCAGCCTGTTCAAGGCCGGCGCCACTACAGCGCCGCGCGCCTCTTCAGACGCGCAAAGGACGCTGTAGCACTTTGAATTGCTGCATAATTTTGTCCTTAATCGATTTCGATGTAAGGAATTATGCAGCAGCCACGGCTGAGAATTGTTTTTCCGACGCGGCGTTGATGTCATCGCCGCGTTGGAAACAATCCGTTGTCCGATGTCAGCAGGCGAGATCGGCGACGACGGAATCGAGGATCAGCATGCCCGCCGGCGTGCAGCGCAGCCGTGAATTGCCGATCCGCTCGATGAATTTGTGTTCGAGCAGAAACTCTTCCCGCTTCGGGTCGAGGTCGCGGCCGGAAAGCTGCTGCCAGCGGGCGAGATCGACACCTTCCCTGAGCCGCAGCCCCATCAGCAGCAATTCGTCGGACTGTTCCTCGTAGCCGAGCCGATCCTCGTCGAGAATGCCGTGGCCGTCGCGCTCGACCATGTCGAGCCAGGCTTCCGGCTTGCGCTCGGTCGCCGTCGCGATCTTTTCCGGCCCGCGCGTCAGCCGGCCATGCGCGCCCGGGCCGATGCCGGCATAATCGCCATAGCGCCAATAGGTCAGATTGTGCCGGCTTTCGGCACCCGGCCGGGCATGGTTGGAAACCTCATAGGCGGGCATGCCCTCGCGCGCGGTGATCTCCTGCGTCGCCTCGTAGAGGACGGCCGATTGCTCGCCATCCGGCACGATCAGCTTGCCTGATTTGTGCAGGCCATAGAAGGGCGTGCCTTCCTCGATGGTCAGCTGATAGAGCGAAAGATGATCGACCGCGTAGGAGATCGCTTGCCTCAGCTCTTTCTCCCATTCCTCGACCGTCTGATGCGGCCGGGCATAGATCAGGTCGAAGGACATGCGCGGAAAAATGTCGCGCGCCAGCCGGATCGCCTTCAGCGCATCGGCGACGTCATGCAGCCGGCCGAGGAACTTCAGGTCCCGATCATCAAGCGCCTGCACGCCGAGCGAGACGCGATTGACGCCGGCCGCCCGGTAGCCGCGGAAGCGCTCGGCCTCGACGCTCGAGGGATTGGCCTCCATGGTGATCTCGATACCATCAGGCACGTGCCAGTGCCGCGCAATGCCGTCGAGAATGGCGGAGACCGTTTCCGGGTTCATCAGCGACGGCGTGCCGCCGCCGAGGAAGATGCTCGTCACCGTCTTCGGCCCGCTCATTGCCCGGACCGTCGCCATCTCCTTCAGGAAGGCTGCTGCAAAGCGCTCCTGATCGACCGGCTGGTGGCGCACATGGCTGTTGAAATCGCAATAGGGACACTTCGCCGCGCAGAAGGGCCAATGCACATAGACGCCGAAGCCGGGCTCGCCGGTATCGGGCAGCAGTGCGACGTCGCGCGAGAGGCTTGGAGTGTCGAAATTGTCCACGTAGTGACCTTATGCCTCCAGGCAGGTTTCGACAAAGAGTTTGAAGGCGCGCGCCCGGTGCGACAGCGCCTGCGGCTTGCCGATGTTCCAGCCGTGTTTTTCCTCGCTGCTCATTTCCCCGAAGGTGATGTCGTAACCCTCTGGCTGGAAGACCGGATCGTAGCCGAAGCCCTGGGTGCCGCGCGGCGGCCAGGCGACGCTGCCCTCCACCTCGCCACGAAACAGTTCCGTGTGGCCGTCCGGCCAGGCAAGGCAGAGCACGCTGACGAAACGCGCGGTACGCTGTTCAGGCTTGGTCGCGCCCGCATCCTGCAGCGCCTTTTCCACCTTTGCCATCGCCATGTCGAAATCGCGCGTGCCGTCCGATGTCTCCGCCCAATTGGCGGTGTAGACGCCGGGATCGCCGTCAAGCGCGTCGACCACCAGCCCGGAATCGTCCGAAAGCGCCGGCATGCCTGCGGCATTGGCGGAGGCCACCGCCTTGATCGTCGCATTCTCCTCGAAACTGGTGCCGGTTTCGTCGGGCTCGACGAAATTCAGCTCGGCTGCCGATTTGGCGGTGAAGCCGAGTGGTCCGATCAATTCCTGGATCTCACGGATCTTGCCGACATTGTGGCTGGCGACGACGATGGTCTTCGTTTCGAGCTTGCGCATTCAGATATCCTGTTCGATGCCCCAGATTTTAGCCTCCGCGCATTCCAGGCTGTTGCCGGCGGGATCGCGGAAATAGATCGAGCGGCCGCCATTCGGCCAGTGCACCTCGGATTCGATCGCCACACCGGCCGCTCTCAGCCGCTCAGTCATGGCATCGATGTTGCGGCCGGAGACCCGGAAGCAGGCATGGCCCGCTCCGCTCGTGCCATGCGGCGGCACCTGCAGCGCGTCGGGGGCCGGCGGTTTGACCGTTTCCTCGGGATTGAAGATCAGCAGAACACCGGGGCCACAGCGGAAGAAGACATGCCGGTTGGCGGCGCGGGTGATCTTTTCGAGCCCGAGAACGTTCTCGTAGAACGCCTCGGCCTCATCGAGATCGCGCGCATAGAGCGCCGTTTCCAACATGCCTTCCAGCATGGGGTTCATCCCGCAATTGCCTGTTTCTGCAGGGCGACGAGTTCGCCGATGCCGTTCTTGGCAAGACCCATCAGCGAGGTGAATTCCTCTTCGCTAAACGGCGTGCCTTCGGCCGTGCCCTGGATCTCGACGATCCCGCCGGTGCCGGTCATGACGAAGTTGGCGTCGGTCTCGGCCGAGGAATCCTCGAGGTAATCGAGATCGATCACCGGCTGGCTGGCGAAGACGCCACAGGAAATGGCGGCGACATGATCCTTCAGGACCCGGTCGACCTTGATCATGTTGCGGCTTTCCATCCATTTCAGGCAGTCGTAAAGCGCAATCCAGCCGCCGGTGATCGAGGCTGTCCGAGTGCCGCCATCGGCCTGGATGACGTCGCAATCAAGGGTGATCTGGCGTTCGCCGAGCGCCTGCAGATCGACGACGGCGCGCAGCGACCGGCCGATCAGCCGCTGGATCTCCTGGGTGCGGCCGCCCTGCTTGCCGGCCGCCGCCTCGCGCTTCATGCGCTCGCCGGTCGCCCGCGGCAGCATGCCGTATTCGGCCGTGACCCAGCCTTTGCCGGTATTGCGCAGCCATGGCGGCGTCTTTTCCTCGAGGCTGGCCGTGCAGAGCACATGCGTATCGCCGAATTTCACCAGGCAGGAGCCTTCCGCATGCTTGGAAAAATTGCGCTCGAACGAGACCTTGCGCATCTGGTCGATTTTTCTGCCTGAAGGCCGCATTCTTATCTCCTGGGGTTTGTTGACCGCTTCTACGATTGGCGGCGCCCATTTGCAAATTCCCTTTTGCCACGGCTGCGAGTTTGACTTACTTTTCGGGAAGTATCATCAGCGCGGGTTCGTAAGCTTCATGGGCATCAGGTCGACATCGGTTTCGGATGCCGTTGCTGCGCTGGACGAGCGCTCCAGGGAAATTTTTCGGCGCATCGTCGAAGGTTATCTGGAGAGCGGCGAGCCGCTCGGTTCGCGCAACCTGTCCCGCCTGCTGCCGATGTCGCTGTCGCCGGCCTCGGTGCGCAACGTCATGAGCGATCTCGAAGATCTCGGCCTCATCTATTCGCCACATATCAGCGCCGGCCGGCTGCCGACCCAGATCGGCCTGCGCTTTTTCGTCGATGCCTTCATGCAGGTCGGCGACCTCTCCGCCGAGGACCGCGCCAGCATCGATCGTCAGGTGCGGGCCGAAAGCGGCGGCAATCCGGTGGAATCGATGATGAACGAGGCCAGCCGCATGCTATCGGGCATTTCGCGCGGCGCCGGCCTGGTCATCACCTCGAAAAGCGATCCGGTGCTCAAACATGTCGAGTTCATCCGACTGGAGCCGACAAAGGCGCTGGCCGTGCTCGTCGGCGATCACGATCAGGTGGAAAACCGCATCATCGAACTGCCGGCGGGCGTCACCTCCTCGCAACTGACCGAGGCGGCGAATTTTCTCAATGCCCACATGTCCGGCCAGACCCTGCCGGAGCTGCGCAAACAATTGAGCCAGCTGAAGGATAACGTCCGTCACGAGCTCGACGCCCTGTCGCGGGATCTCGTCGAGCGCGGCATCGCCGTCTGGGCCGGCAGCCCTGATGACGGCAAGCCGGCGCAGCTGATCATTCGCGGCCGCGCCAACCTGCTTGAAGGCCTTGCCGGCGCCGAGGATCTCGACCGGCTGCGCCTGCTGTTCGACGATCTCGAAAAGAAGGACAGCCTGATCGAGATCCTCAATCTGGCCGAAACCGGCTCGGGTGTACGCATTTTCATCGGCTCGGAAAACAAGCTCTTCTCGCTGTCCGGCTCGTCGCTGATCGTCGCGCCCTATCGTGACGATGACGATCGCATCGTCGGCGCCGTCGGCGTCATCGGCCCGACGCGGCTGAATTATTCCCGCATCGTGCCGATGGTGGATTACACCGCCCAGCTCGTCTCCCGGCTTTCGCGCAATCCGCTTTGACGCCACTTTGACGAAGACCGCGGAATTTTCGCTTCTTTGTCACGCAGACTTGATTTTTTTCGGTCAAACCTCGATATCGGGCGCATCTGAAGACACCAACCGGAGACCGTCATGACCGATGACACGACGAAAAACGGACCTGACGCAACTGCGGCCGATGCCGCAGCCGACGCTGCCGCCTACGTCGAGAACGATATCGCGCAGGAAGAGGCCCCCCAGCCTGATGCACTCGAGCTTCTGAAAGCCGAAAACAGCGAGCTGCGCGACCGCTATCTGCGCCTTGCCGCCGAAATGGACAATCTGCGCCGCCGCACCGAGCGTGAGGTCAAGGATGCCAAGTCCTATTCCGTCGCCGGTTTTGCGCGTGACATGCTGGCCGTCTCGGACAATCTGCGCCGGGCGCTGGATGCCATCCCGCCGGAGGCCAAGGATACGGCCGATGCCGGCCTGACCACGCTGATCGAAGGCGTGGAGATGACCGAGCGTGCCATGCTCTCGGCGCTCGAACGTCATGGCGTTCGCAAGCTGGAGCCGGTCGGCCAGAAATTCGATCCGAATTTCCATCAGGCGATGTTCGAAGTCCCGAACCCGGATGTGCCGAACAACACCGTCGTCCAGGTGGTGCAGGCGGGCTTTTCCATCGGCGAGCGCGTGCTGCGCCCGGCCATGGTCGGCGTTGCCAAGGGCGGCCCGAAGGCGGTTGAAGCCGAAGCCAATTCCGTGTTCGACGAGAAGGACGCCTGAACCGCACCTTCTCCCTGTGGAGAAGGACGCTGAAATCAGATGCGGGCGAAGCGTTCGATCAAAAGATCGAAGAAGCCGTCCGCATCGACCTGGCGCATGACTTTGGCGTTGCGCTGGCGCTCGGTGACATGCCACCAGTCGACGACCGTCATGCCGACGGTGAGTTCGGACTGAACCTCGATCTCGACATTGCATTCCCGGCCTTCGAAAAGCTCCGGCTTCAGCAGGTAGGCGACGACTGTCGGGTCATGCAGCGGTCCGCCATCGGAGCCGTATTTCTCGATATCGAAGCGCTCGAAGAATTCCAGCATCTCGACCATCGCCTTTGCCGGCGCCGTGCCGATCTCGGCCATCCGCTTCACCCGGTCTTTGCGGGTCAGCAATTGGTGCGTGACGTCAAGCGGCATCATCACGATCGGCACGCCTGAGCGGAAGACGATATCGGCGGCCTCGGGGTCGACATAAATATTGAATTCGGCCGCCGGCGTGATGTTGCCGCCCTCGAAGAAGCCGCCGCCCATCATCACCAGTTCGCGGATGCGCGGGGCGATGTCGGGCGCCTTCCGCAAGGCCAAGCCGATATTGGTGAGCGGCCCGAGCGTGCAGAGCGTCACGGTGCCTTCGCTCTCACGCCGCAGCGTCTCGATGATGAAGTCGACGGCATGGCCTTGCTGCAGCGCCATCGTCGGCTCGCTGAGTTCAGGGCCGTCGAGGCCGGTCTTGCCGTGCACATGTTCGGCGGTCACCAGCTTGCGGGCGATCGGCGCGTCGGCGCCGGCGAAAACCTTCGTCTGCGTCCGGCCGCAGAGCTCGCAGACGATGCGTGCATTGCGGCTGGTCAGCGCAAGCGGCACATTGCCGGCGACCGTAGTGATCCCCAGCACTTCCAGCTCGTCGGGGCTGCCGAAGGCCAGCATGATGGCGGCCGCGTCGTCCTGGCCGGGATCCGTGTCGATGATGATCTTTCTTGCGCTTGCCATCCGATGCACCGTTTTCTTCATTTCTCGTCGCAAATCGGCACATTGCGCGCCGGCACGTTTTGATGCGAGGCAGCAGGCGCTTTGTCAAGCAGCCCCCGGGGCGCCACCTTAAAATTGCGGGGTGGCACCGAGACGTCGCCCGCGTCTTGCAGCGCCGGGGTGCTGTCCCCATATTAGCGGCATCCGGATGCTGCCCTTAAGGTCCGGGATGGTCGCTTGCATCAAGGACTTGAAAAGAGATGAGCCGCATTACCCCTTTCGCCAGCCCGCTGCTTCTGGGCTTCGATGCCATGGAAAAGACGCTGGAGCGCATTTCCAAGGCAAGCGACGGATATCCGCCTTACAATATCGAACGCATCGGCGCCGACAGCGGCGCGCCGGAACGTCTGCGCATCACCCTGGCTGTCGCCGGCTTCGGCGAGGAGGAACTCGATGTTTCCATCGAGGAGAACCAGCTTCTGATTCGCGGTCGCCAGGTCGAGCAGGGCGATCGGGACTATCTCTATCGCGGCATCGCCGCCCGCCAGTTCCAGCGCACCTTCGTTCTTGCCGACGGCATGCAGGTGCTCGGCGCTGGTCTGAAGAACGGTCTGCTCTCCGTCGATCTAATTCGCCCGGAGCCGGCGCGCATGGTCAAGAAAATTAACATTTCGGTCTCACAGTAGCACAACGGTTTGTCGAACCGTTGGTCCCTTCTTCCGGAGGAACAGGAATGTTGATGAAAGAAGCCACGTCTCACTTGACCAAATCCGAGCTTGCCCACATCGGCAGCGGCGAGGTCGCTTATATCAGAAAAATGCGCACCGAAGAGGTCGCCAAGTGTTTTCCCGAGGCGCCGGATATCGATCCGAATGTCGATCTCTGGGCACTCTTCGGCGCCGACGGCACGCCGATCCTCTTGACGGACAACCGCTCCAGCACCTTCTTCAAGGCTGCCGAGGACGAACTGAAGACGGTCAGCCTGCACTGACCGTCGAATACTGTCTATCGCGTTTCACCGCTTTTTGCGGTGCATCAGGCATTTGTAGCGATGCCGCTTCGAGATAAACTGATCGTCGTTGGTGCCGTGTGACCCCCTCATCCGACCCTGCGGGCCACCTTCTCCCCGCTGGGGAGAAGAGGGGAGAATGCCGCGCCGATGCTGCCCAAACGAACCCGGCCGTTCAGAAGCACGTCATCCAATGGGATCGATAAGGAGGCAGCTTGCTCCTTCTTCTCCCCAGCGGGGAGAAGGTGGCCCGAAGGGGTCGGATGAGGGGGCCACACGGCACGCCCGTCGCTATTGCCCTCTAGCCGCCGTTGAAACTCAGATCTTCCGGAACGTCAGATAGGCCGACGACCGGCCCTCGCGGCGCGCCTTGGCCTCGTAGCGCGTGCTCGGCCAGCCCTCATAGGGCGTCAGCCAATCCGCCGCGTTGCCGGCCATCCAGTCGAAGCCGCCATGGTCGCGGCATTTGAGCAGCGTCCAGTTGACATAGGTGTCGATGTCGGAGGCGAAGCAGAACAGGCCGCCGGGCTTCAGCACGCGATGGAAGCGGTCGAGATTGGTCTTCGAGACGAAGCGCCGTTTCCAGTGCTTCCGCTTCGGCCAGGGGTCGGGGTAGAGCAGGTCGATCTGGTCGAGCGACGCGTCCGGCAGCCAGTCGAGCAACTGCGTCGCATCGTCATTATAGACGCGGATATTGCGCGCGCCCGTTTCGCCGACGCGCGACAAAAGCTTCTGCATGGAGTTGACGAAGGGTTCGACGCCGATGAAGCCGGTGGACGGTCTTTCCAGGGCGCGGTGGATCAGGTGTTCGCCACCGCCGAAACCGATTTCCAGCCGCAATGTCTCCACCGGAACCGGAAAAAGCGAGGTCAGCGGCTCCGGAGGAGCCGCCGAGAGGTCGACGAGGAATGCCGGGAGCAGGCTGTTTAATGTTTCAGCCTGCTGTTCGCGCAGGGCCTTTCCCTTGCGGCGACCGAAAAAGGCTTCGGTCGCCCGGCCCCGGCGTTCCATATCCGTCATGCAGCGGCCTTGGTCTTCACGGCTTCCTTGAGTGCCTTCACGAGGTCGGTGCGCTCCCAGGAGAACGAGCCGTCGCGGCCGGCCTTGCGGCCGAAATGGCCGTAGGCCGAGGTCTTGGCGTAGATCGGCTTGTTGAGGTCGAGGTGGCGGCGGATGCCCGACGGCGACAGGTCCATATTCTCACGGATCGCCGCTTCGACCTGGTCTTCCGAAACACCCTTGCCGGTGCCGTGCAGGTCGACATAGATCGACAGCGGCTGGGCGACGCCGATGGCGTAGGAGAGCTGGATCGTGCAGCGGTCGGCAAGGCCGGCGGCCACGACGTTTTTGGCGAGATAGCGGGCGGCATAGGCAGCCGAACGGTCGACCTTGGTCGTGTCCTTGCCGGAGAATGCGCCGCCGCCATGCGGCGCAGCACCGCCGTAGGTGTCGACGATAATCTTGCGGCCGGTGAGGCCCGCATCGCCGTCAGGTCCGCCGATGACGAACTTGCCGGTCGGGTTGATGTACCACTTGCAATCGTCGGCGATCTTCAGTTCGCCGAGCGCTTCGCGGATATAGGGCTCGACGACGGCGCGGACCTTCTTCGAATCCCAGCTCTCGTCGAGATGCTGGGTCGAAAGCACGATCGAGGTTGCTTCCGACGGCTTGCCGTCGACGTAGCGCACGGTCACCTGGCTCTTGGCGTCGGGGCCGAGCTTGGCGACTTCGCCATCGCCCTTCTTACGGGCAACTGCGAGCAGCTGCAGGATCTTGTGGGAATAATAGATCGGCGCCGGCATCAGATCCGGCGTTTCGCGGCAGGCGTAACCGAACATGATGCCCTGGTCGCCGGCGCCCTCGTCGCCCTGCTGGTCGGCAGCACTGTCGACGCCCTGGGCGATGTCGGCCGACTGCGAGTGCAACAGCACGTCGATCTTGGCCTTCTTCCAGTGGAAGCCGTCCTGCTCGTAACCGATGTCCTTGATAGCGCGGCGGGCGGCAGCCTTGAACTTCGACGGGTTGATGACGTCGTTGCCGTCCTTGTCCTTCTTCATCAGGCTCGGGGGAAGGCGAACTTCACCGGCGATGACGACACGATTGGTCGTCGCGAGGGTTTCGCAGGCAATGCGCACGCCCCACGGATTGATGCCAGTCTTTGCCGCTTCGCGGTAGACCAGATCGACGATCTCGTCGGAGATGCGGTCACAGACCTTGTCAGGGTGACCTTCGGCAACAGATTCGCTGGTAAAGAGATAATTCGCGCGCATTCCGGGATTCCCCTCAAAGAATAAAAGCTACCTAGTAGGTACTCAGTTCGAGGCCTGATGACAAGCGCAGAAGGACATAAATATATCTTTATATCTGCGGCAAAGTGACAAATTTTGCCCTAAAAACGCAAAAAAGGCGGCCTTTCGACCGCCTTTCGGATTCTGCGATGGGTGTGGCTCAGTCGGAGTCGGCCTCGGCTGCCAGAGCCTTCACCAGCTCCACGACCTTGCGGCGAACCTTCGGATCGGAAATCTTGACGAAGGCGCGGTTGAGCTGCAGGCCTTCGGAAGAGGAGAGGAAATCGACGACGTAATTCGAGCTGGAGGCCTCGGCCATGCCGCCGCCGGAATGTTCGCCGGGCGCGTCCTCGAAGAAAAAGGAAACCGGAACATTGAGGATGTTCGAGATATTCTGCAGACGGCTTGCGCCGACGCGGTTGGTGCCCTTTTCGTATTTCTGAATCTGCTGGAATGTGATGCCGAGGCTTTCGCCCAGCTTTTCCTGGCTCATGCCCAGCATTGTTCGGCGAAGACGAATACGGCTGCCAACATGGATGTCGATCGGATTCGGCTTCTTTTTGTTTTCAATCATGGTCGTGCCCTAGCTAAGAATTTCAACCTGTTTAACCGGCATGCCCCTGATCCATCCCAAACGCCACGTTGCAAGCGGTGAGAACCCACCTTTGAACATACGTTCGGAACGCCGATTGTCATCACTATGCAATTTTAGGGGTTTTTGGTCAATTCAACCCGGAAATAAAACCTCTACGAGAAACCAGCGCAATCAAAATGAGCAGGACCTCGGTCAACCAGAAGTATGTTTGCCGGGGGAATGTCGTTCCGGCTTCCACCCCGAACCTATCAAGAGTTGCATCAATATAGCCGGTTTGTTCGAGATCGAGGCCGGCAACAATTTCCCCTCGTGCATTTACAATTGCTGAAATACCGCTATTGGCGTCGCGAATCAGCGGCAGTCCGGTTTCAACAGCCCGTACACGCGCCTGCTGGAAGTGCTGATAGGGGCCGGGCGTCGCACCGAACCAGGCATCATTGGTGATATTGAGGATGGCATTGGCGTCTTTGATGTCGCCGGTCATTTCATCGGGGAAAATGATCTCGTAGCAGATCAGCGGATAGAGATTGAGCCCGCCGGGCAGCGCCAGCAGGTGCCGGCTCACTGCTGCCGAAAACCCTCCGGGCATCTCGACGACGTTCTGGATGCCGAATTCGGTGAGCAGGTCCTCGAAGGGCAGGTATTCGCCGAAAGGCACCAGATGTACCTTGTCGGAGGCGGCGACGATCTGACCGCGTCCGTCGATGACATAGATGGAATTATAGTAGCGCGCCGGCGTGCCGGGTCCCATCTCTTCGGCGCGCACCGCGCCGGCGATCAGAATCTGGTTGTCGTCGAGCGTATCGGCGATCCGCGTCAGCGCATCCTGGTTGTCGGTCAGGATGAAGGGGATCGAGGTTTCCGGCCAGACGATGATGTCGGGCTTGCGCCCGCCGCTTTTCGGCGTTTCGGCCGACAGCTTCAGATGCGTCTCGAAGATCGCATTGCGGTCGGCGTCATTGTCCATCTTCGCCGCCTGGTCGATATCAGGCTGCACAAGCCGCACCACTGGCCGCTTATCCTCCGGCAAGGCCGCCGCCCGCGGCGCGAGGTAGAGGGCATAAGCACCGTAGCCGAGATGGGCGGCAAACAGCAGGACGGCGAGCGCGAGACCCGCCCGCGCGCCTTGCCGCGTGCCGGCAAGGGCAGGCGCGGAGAAGATGAAGACGGCAAGGGCCGTCACCCCCATCGCCCCGATCACATGCGCCGACTGCATCATCAGCGGAACCGGCATCATGCCGTAGCCGATGGCGTTCCAGGGAAAGCCTGTGAGAACAACGCTTCGCAGCCATTCCATCAGCCCGAAGCTGGCCGCAAGTGCGGCGATCCGTCCCATGCCGTCGGACCAGAAGATGCGGGCAAGTGCGGCCGCCAGGCCGTAGAAAATCGCCAGGCAGGCCGGCAGTCCGAGAATGGCGAGCGGCAGCGCCCAGGCGAATTCCTCCTGATCGACCAGCAGCGCATGGCCGAGCCACCAGAGACCGGCGACGAAATAGCCGAAGCCGAACAGCCAGCCGGTGGCAAAGGCCGGCCACAGCCTGCCGAACACGCCGCTTTCAGGCGAAGCCGCCGCCCCGTCGATCAGCCAGACGAGCAGCGGGAAGGAGACGAACATTGCCGCGAAGAAGCCGAAGGGCGGCAGCGCCAGCACGGCGAATGCTCCGGCGGCGATGGCCAGCAGCGACCGTTTGAAACCCCAGACGAGGATAACCCTGTCCGCAAGCCGCTCCATGCGCACTCCCATCAAAACCGCGAATCAACCCGTTCGCAGTCTTTCAAAAAAGCGGCTCCTTGTCCCGTTAATGCATATCGCCCGGAACCGTGCAGCGGTTCCGGGATAACGACATGCACAAAATATACAGCCTTAGTTGGCGGTTGATTCCGCCGGCCGGTCGTCGCCAGCGTCAGAGCCGGGCGGGATGTCGCCATCGACCTTGGCGCGGCGGCGGATCGCATGGCGCTTGCGGGTGATGCGCAGCCGCTTGATGCGGCGCGGATCGGCCTCGAGAATGTGGAATTCGAAACCGGGGAGCGCCTGAACGACCTCGCCGCGTACCGGGATGCGGCCGAGTGCGGAGAAGATCAGGCCGCCCAGCGTATCGACCTCGTCGACCTGCTCGCTGATATCGAAATCCGGTCCGATCGCTGCGGCGATCTCTTCCAGTTCGACGCGGGCGTCGGCGATGAAGACGTCTTCGGCGACCCGCTTGAACATCACCTCTTCGTCGTCATGTTCGTCGTCGATGTCGCCGACCACCATTTCGACGATGTCCTCATGCGAGGCGAGGCCGTCGGTGCCGCCATATTCGTCGATGACGAGCGCCATCTGCGTGCGGTTCACCTGCATGCGGCGCAACAGGTCGGAGGCCAGCATCGACGGCGGCACGAACAGGATCTTGCGGATGATGCCGGCTTCCGTCAGCGTCTTCTGCAAGTCGACGCGGGCGAGATCGAAATTCGGCTTGCCCGAACGCGTGGGCTTCTGGATGTTTTCGGGCGCAACTTCGATCGCCGGCAGCGCCGGCACGGCAACGGCCGGTTTTGTCGGGCCGCGGCGTTTGTTGCGCGCCTGCTTGGCGACATAGGAGAGCAGGTCGCGGATATGCACCATGCCGCGCGGATCGTCGAGCGTATCGGCATAGACCGGCATGCGCGAGCGGCCGGATTCTTCGAACAGGATCATCAACTCGCCGATGGTGATATTCTGGTCGACCGCCTCGATATCGGCGCGCGGCACCATCACGTCGGCGACGCGTACCTCGCGAAAACGCAGGATGTTGTGCAGCATTGCCCGTTCGTCGGGCGAAAACGCGTCGTCTCCCGCCGCATCGGTCATCAGCGCGTCGGCAAGATCCTCGCGCAGCCGCGAGCCTTGCTGCGGGCGAAGGATGCGCGCGGCGCGCGACCAGAAGGATTGGGATCGGCCGGATGGCCGACTACTACTGCCCGCCTCGTCGGAAGAGGAGGATGGCTCGGAGTCCTTGGCGTCTGCCGCCGGCTTCGTCGTAAAGTCGCTCATGGTTCCATTTTAAGGTCTTGACCCTCGTAAGGATCAGATAGGCCGAGCTGCGCCAAAATGCGAGTCTCCAGCCCCTCCATAATTTCGGCTTCGGCACTATTCATATGGTCGTAGCCGAGAAGATGCAAGAAACCGTGCACCAGAAGATGGGTCAAATGGTCGTCGAAACTCTTTTCGAGCTCGATGGTTTCCCGCTCTACCGTCTCCCGGGCGATGATGATGTCGCCGAGCATCGGACCGGGCATCGTGCCGGGCTGAACCGGAAAGGCCGGAAAGGAAAGCACGTTTGTCGCCTTGTCCTTCCCCCGCCATTCGGCGTTGATGTCCTGAATCGAGGCGTCGTCGGTGAAGACAAGCGACACCTCGGGCGGCATCGTCGGGAAGGGCTGCTTCTCGCTGTCGCGGAGATAGACCACGGCTGCGCCGAGCACGCGCTCGCAGAAGGACAGCAGCGTTTCCTCGCCCGGCCAGCCGATGTCGTCGACGCTGATCTGGATGTCGAGTTCGGCCATCAGTCCTGCCGGCTGGCTGCTTCGGTTTCGACGGCATAGGTGGAATCATAGGCCCTGACGATGCGTCCGACCAGCGGATGGCGGACGACGTCGGTATCCTTGAAGCGCACGATCGATATGCCCTCGACGCCGTTGAGAAGCTGCAGCGCCTCGACGAGACCGGATTTGACGCCGCGCGGCAGGTCGATCTGGCTCGGGTCGCCGGTGACGATCATCCGGGCATTTTCGCCGAGACGCGTCAGGAACATCTTCATCTGCATCGATGTCGTGTTCTGCGCTTCATCGAGGATGATGGCGGCATTGGCGAGCGTGCGGCCGCGCATGAAGGCGAGCGGCGCGATTTCGATGACGCCGGCGGTGATCGCCCGGTCGACCTTGTCGGCGGGGATCATGTCGTAGAGCGCGTCATAGAGCGGGCGAAGATAAGGATCGACCTTTTCCTTCATGTCGCCAGGCAGGAAGCCGAGGCGCTCGCCGGCTTCGACCGCCGGGCGCGACAGAATGATCTTTTCGACCGCGCCGCGCTCCAGGAGCTGGGCGGCATGGGCGACGGCGAGATATGTCTTGCCGGTGCCGGCCGGGCCGACGCCGAAGACCAGCTCGGCACGCTCAAGCGCCCGGATATAGGCGTCCTGGGTCGGCGTGCGGGCGATGATCGTCTTCTTGCGGGTGGAAACCTGCGCCATCGTCAGCTTGGCCTTGCGCTCCATGGTGGGAAGGCTGAGCTGGTCGTCGGCGGCGACTGCCATGCGGATTGCGCCCTCGACGTCGGATCGTTCCACGCTGCCGCCTTTCTGAAGCTTTTCATAGAGATAATCGAGAGTGCGCCGCGCCTGGTTGGTGGTCACGACATCGCCTGATATGACGACCGAATTGCCGCGGGCCCGCGCATCGATATTGAGCCGTTCCTCAAGCAGCTTGAGGTTCTGGTCGAATTGACCGAAGAGCTCGCTGGCGAAGCGGTTGTTCTCGAACGTCAGGACAAAGTGATTGGAGTCGCTCGGCGTGCGGGGGTGGCGCGGTGAAGAAGAAACCAATTCTTGTCCGTTCAAGCGGTCGGGCTCCTTGGGTTAAACCGCAGCCTCTGCACGTTCGGCAAACAGGCTGTTGTTTCCGGTTCCGGTGATTCGCACTTTAATAATGTCACCGATTTGCGATGCTTTTGCATCAACATTCACGGATTGAAGCCACGGAGAGCGGCCGATCAGCTGTTCCGGCATGCGACCGGGCTTTTCCAGCAACAGGTCGATCTCTTTGCCGATGCAGGATTCGGCAAATTCCTGCTGCTGCTTCAGGAGAAGCGCTTGCAGGCGTTCCAGCCGTTCTGCCTTGATCTCTTCCGGCACCTGGTCCTTCAGTTCCGCGCCGGGCGTGCCCGGCCGTGTCGAGTATTTGAACGAGAAGGCCTGTGCATAACGGACCCCCTCCACAAGCCTGAGTGTATCCTCAAAATCGGCGTCTGTCTCCCCCGGAAAGCCGGTAATGAAATCGCCCGACAGCGCGATATCGGGCCGCACCGTGCGGATGCGCGCGATCAGCGAGAGATATTCGGCCGCCGTGTGGCGCCGGTTCATCGCTTTGAGGATACGGTCGGAGCCCGATTGCACCGGCAGGTGCAGATAGGGCATCAGCGCCCGGAGATCGCGGTGGGCGTCGATCAGCCGGTCGTCCATGTCGCGCGGATGGCTGGTGGTGTAGCGCAGCCGCGCAAGGCCGGGGATCTCGGCAAGCCGGTAGAGCAGGTCGCCGAGGCTCCATGCCTCGCCCCGCGGCCCGGCACCGTGCCAGGCATTGACGTTCTGCCCGAGCAGGGTGATCTCGCGCACGCCGCCCTCGACGAGCTTTTCGGCTTCCTCGACGATCTGAGAAACCGGCCGCGACACTTCCGAGCCGCGCGTATAGGGCACGACGCAGAAGGTGCAGAACTTGTCGCAGCCCTCCTGCACCGTCAGGAAGGCGGTGACGCCGCGGGCGCGGATCTTCCGGCTCTCGGCGATCGGCAGGTGCTCGAACTTGTCCTCGATCGCATATTCGGTATCGACGACGCGCTGGCCCTCCTTGGCCCGGCGCAGCGCCTCCGGCAGGCGGTGATAGGTCTGCGGGCCGATGACGACGTCGACGGCAGGCGCCCGGCGCAGGATCTCCTCGCCTTCGGCCTGGGCGACGCAGCCGGCAACGCCGATCATCATCTCCCGGCCGTCCACCGCCTTCCTCTTTTTCATGTCGCGCAGCCGCCCGAGCGCCGAATAGACCTTCTCGGCCGCCTTCTCTCTGATATGGCAGGTATTCAGCAGAACGAGGTCGGCCTCTTCCATATCCTCGGTCGGTTCGTAGCCGTCGCGGGCAAGCGCATCGCTCATCCGCGTGGAATCATAGACATTCATCTGGCAGCCATAGGTCTTGATGAAGACCTTGCGGCTGTTGGAGCCGTCGCGGAGTAGCTGTTCCGGGGCCTGGAGGAGGGCGCTTTCCTGTGTCATGGCGCGCTATTTAGTGGTTTTTGCCGCCCGAGAAAATCGAAATCTTACGTTAGGAGATTTCCCGCCCGCGCAGGCGGCTGTTCAACAGGTTGCGAATGCGTGAGGCAATGGCCGCGCTCACCTCCTTGCGATTGGTGTCGGCGCGGTATTCCACCGCCTCGCCGAAGGAAACTTCGGCGTCGATGGCGCCGCAGCGCACGATGTCGAGGAGGTGCGGCAGCAGCTCGATATCCCCCGGCCAGGCGGCAAGCGGCCGGTGATAGCGGCCCATGGCGATGCCGTGCACCCTCGTATAGGCGACAGCCACCGGCTGCACCACGACGATGCCCGTCGGCGAAGCGGGCACGGCCATCGCGGCGGCGCCGAACAGCGAGGATTTGACCTCCAGCAGCCGGTTGCCGTCCGAGGTCGTGCCCTCAGGAAAGAGCACGACGATCTCGCCGTCGGCCATGCGCCCGGCGATCTCGTTTGCCTGATGGCCGGTCTTGCGTCTCTCTTCGCGCACGACGAAGACGCTCTTCTGCAGCTTGGCGAGCGTGCCGAAGATCGGCCAGTCGGCCACCTCGATCTTGGCGATGAAGGCAACGTCGGCAACCGCCGACATCACCATAATATCCATCCAGGAGGAATGGTTGGAGCAGAGCATCAGCGGCCGGCGCTCTTCCAACCGGCCGGTGACGCGGACGCGGATGCCGAGACAATAGCAGACGATGCGGTGCCAGACGCGCGGCAGCCGGCGCCGCAGCCGCCAGTCGAAACGCAGGGCGAGCAGCTGCAGCGGTACGAGCACGATGCTGACGGCCAGGATGATGACCGCAGCGCAGACAATACGCAGCCAGGCGATCAAATGCTGGTCCCCCGGGCGGCCATCGCTTCAGAGATCGTCCTTCTTCAGCGGGATGCCGTAGAGCTCCAGCCGGTGGTCGACCAGCTGAAAGCCGTGCTCGCGGGCGATGCGCTCCTGCAGCGCTTCGATCTCCGGCGAGCGGAATTCGATGACCGTGCCGGTCTTCAGATCGATCAGGTGGTCGTGATGCTCTTCCGGCACCGTTTCGTAGCGCGAGCGCCCGTCGCGGAAGTCGTGGCGGGCGATGATGCCGGCATCCTCGAACAGTTTCACGGTGCGGTAGACGGTCGAGATCGAGATCTTCGCATCGACCTTCACCGAGCGGCGGTAGAGTTCCTCGACGTCGGGATGGTCTTCGGAGTCTTCCAGGATGCGCGCGATCACGCGGCGCTGCTCGGTCATGCGCATGCCGCGTTCGGTGCAAAGCTCCTCAAGGGTCTTGGCTACATCAGACATGGCCCGCCTCTAGGGATATTCGTGTTTCGAAAACGCCGCACCGCGTTGCGCCGTGCCTGCGTCCATGTTTCTCGCTGGCAGGGAACTACCGAAGAACGCGCTTCATGACAAGCGCCGTGGAGAGGGCGCCGTTTTCCTGCTTGTAATAACCCTTGCGTTCCCCGACCTTTTCGAAGCCGAGCTTGCGATAGAGGCCAAGCGCTGCCGTATTGCCGTCGTCGACTTCGAGAAACATGCTCTCGCCGCCGCGGGCGCGCGCTTCCCGTATCGCCGCCTGCATCAGCCGCCAGCCGAGCCCGGCGCGGGCGACCTTGGCCTGGACGGCGATCGTCAGGATCTCCGCTTCGCCCGCGACATGGCGGGCCAGGATGAAGCCGGGAAGCGGTTTTTTCAGGATGGCGTTGGTCTGGCGCGCGACGAAGCCGAACACGGTCTCCTGCATCAGCAATCCGTGAAATTCACCGTCGCCCCAGGGCCGGGCAAAACGCTCGCCGTGCAGGACGGCGACATCGCGGCAATCCTCGCGCTCCATGGCAATGATCTCGAATTCCGGCTTCAGCGTCAGATAGGCTTCCAGCATCGTCATACTCGTCGGGCAATCGCATACCCGGCCTGCGGCTTGGCATCGGGTCCGCGCAGATAAAGGGGCTTCGGCTTTCCGGCATCGGGGGAGGCGGCAGCACCGAGGCGCGCCACGATAGAGATCGGGAAACTGTTGCTGTGATCGCTGCCGGCGTCGGCCTTCAAGAGCGGCGTCGCCGAACCGGTGATCTCTCCGTCGAAGCTTTCAGCAAAAGCTTGCGCGTGCGCGACGCTTAGCGCCCGTGGCGCGTCGAGGGGCGAACCGTCTGATGAAAAGGACTGGAGGTAGATTTCGTCCCGCTTGGCGTCCATCGCTGCCAGCACGGCGCGATGAGGCGTCTTCTCGCGCTGGGCTGATGCCATGACCTCGAGCGTGGTGACGCCGACGGCGGGCACATTGAGGGAAAGCGCAAAACCGCGGGCGGCGGCAACCCCGACGCGGATGCCGGTAAACGAGCCGGGACCGATGGTGACGGCAATCCGGTCGATATCGGATAGCGTCATATCGGCCTGTTCCAGCGCGCGATCGACGATACCGATCAGATGTTCAGCATGCCCCTTGCCGATCATGTCCGATGCCTCCCCCAGCATCGTATTCCTGCCGCTGTCGTAAACGGCGGCAGCGCAGTCTACACCTGCCGTGTCGAGCGCCAGAACAATCATGCCATCAATTTCCGAAAAATCTATTGTCGCCCGATTATAAATTCATCCGGCCGAACGGGAGATGAACGGCCGGACGAACTCACATTTTAAGCGGCAATCACTTCCTGCACTTCCGGGACGAAATGGCGCAGCAGGTTCTGGACGCCGTGCTTCAGCGTCGCCGTCGAAGACGGGCAGCCGGCGCAGGACCCCTTCATGTTCAGATAGACCTTGCCGTCCTTGAAACCGCGGAAGGTGATATCGCCGCCATCCTGGGCAACGGCCGGCCGCACGCGGGTCTCCAGCAGTTCCTTGATGGTCAGCACGATCGATTCGTCGCCTTCGTCAAAGAACTCGTCGCCGGCATCGACGTCCTCGGAAAGGATCGAGGCATCGCCCATAACCGGCTTGCCGGACATGAAATGCTCCATGATCGAGCCTAATATAGCCGGCTTAAGATGCTGCCATTCGGCATCGTCCTTGGAAACGGAAATGAAATCATAGCCGAAGTAGACGCCGGTGACTCCAGGGATTTCGAACAGGCGGGCAGCGAGCGGCGAAGCTTCGGCTTCCGCAGCACTGCGGAACTCGGCCGTGCCGTTTTCCATCACCACCTTGCCCGGCAGGAACTTCTGCGTGGCGGGGTTCGGCGTGGCTTCGGTCTGAATGAACATCTGGGTCTCCATGCGGCTGCCCATGGCTTCGCCGTCTTTAGAATTCTTCAAAAGAAGATAAGCCGATTGCCGGTACCATTCAAGAGATTTTTACTCAAGAAATTCTCAGCAGAGGGCGTCGATTTCCTCGTTGGTCAGCGTATCCGGCAGCACCGTGACCGGGATCGGAAACGCCGCCGCCCGGCCGGCGATCGACGAGACCAGTGGTCCCGGACCTTCCTTCGCCGAACCGGCGGCCAGAACGAGGATCGCGACATCGCGGTCTTCCTCGATCACCGCGTTGATCTGTTCGGCCGCACCGCCTTCGCGGATGACGATCTCCGGCTCGATGCCGATCGTCTCGCGCACGATCTGGGCGATCTTGGCAACCACCGCCTCGGCCTCCTCGCGCGCCTCGGCCCGCATGATCGCCTCGACGCCCAGCCATTGCTGGAAATCCCCGTCGGGGATGACGTAGAGCAGCACCAGCCCGCCATTGGAATTCTTCGCGCGCCGGCCGGCATAATGAACGGCGCGCTGGCATTCGGGTGTACCGTCGATCACCGCCATGAATTTGCGGCGATGACCTTCGAGCCGTGAGAGTCGCTTCGATACCATGGCGCGGACTCTGACACCCGAAGCGGAAAATTTGCAAGCCCAGTTTTTCCTCTTCTCCCCCCGGGAGAAGGTTCCCTTCTCCCCAGACGAGGGTCCCCTTCGCCCCTAAGCGGGGAGAAGAAGAGTCACCCTCAATAGAGGAAGCCGATAACGTCGCGTACTTGGCGCATCGTCACCTCGGCGCGGGCCCTGGCGCGTTCGCCGCCCTTGCGCAGGATCGCGTCGATATGGCTGGTATCGTCCATCAGCCGGCGCATCTCGCCGGTGATCGGCGCCAGCACATGAATGGCGAGATCGACCAGCGCCGGCTTGAAGACGGAGAATTGCTGGCCGCCGAATTCGGCAAGCACGTCGGCCTTGGACTTGTCGGCCAATGCGGCATAGATCGCCACCAGATTGTCGGCTTCCGGCCGGCCCTGCAGCCCGTCCACCTCGCTCGGCAAGCCGTCCGGATCGGTCTTTGCCTTGCGGATCTTCTTCGAGATCGCGTCCTCGTCGTCCATCAGGTTGATGCGCGACAGGTCGGAAGGGTCGGATTTCGACATTTTCTTGGTGCCGTCGCGCAACGACATGACGCGCGGCGCCGGCCCGCCGATCAGCGGCTCGACCATCGGGAAATAGGCATGCACCGGCTCGTTGCCGACGGTGATGTCGACCCCATAACCGGTCCTGCCGATATGCTCGGCATAATCGAGGTTGAACTTCATCGCGATGTCGCGGGCAAGTTCCAGATGCTGCTTCTGATCCTCACCGACCGGCACATGGGTGGCGCGATAGACGAGAATGTCGGCGGCCATCAGGCTCGGATAGGCGTAAAGGCCGAGTGAGGCTTGCTCGCGGTCCTTGCCGGCCTTGTCCTTGAACTGCGTCATGCGGTTCATCCAGCCGATGCGGGCGACGCAGTTGAAGATCCAGGCAAGTTCGGCATGCTGCGGCACGGCCGACTGGTTGAAGACGATATGTTTTTCCGGATCGATGCCGGCGGCGATGAAGGCGGCGGCGATCGAGCGCGTCTGGCTCGGCATGTCCTCATGCACCAGCTGGGCGGTGAGCGCATGCATGTCGACGACGCAATAGATGCAGTCATTGCCTTCCTGCAGCGCCACGAAGCGGCGGATCGCGCCGAGATAATTGCCGAGATGCAGATTGCCGGTCGGCTGCACGCCGGAGAATACGAGTTTCTTGAATTCGCTCATGTCGTCCTCGATAGGCTGGTGGAGGGCCCACAGCTTTGGTTTGCTGCATGGCAACAGGGTTGTTCACCCATGTCGCCAACGCCGCGGCTTATGCACGGGCAACCGGTCGCAATCAAGGGGTTCAGGCCGTGGCATGCTGGATCAGATCGAAGCTGTTGCCGTAGGGATCGCAAAACACCGCGACCGTGCCGTAAACCTCATACCGCGGCTCTTCGAGAAAGCGCACACCGGCTGCCAGCATTGCGGCATGGTCGCGGGCGAAATCATCGGTCTTCAGGAAGAAGCCGACACGGCCGCCGGTCTGGTTGCCGATCGCCGCCCGCTGCGTCTCGTTTGCCGCCTGCGCCAGCAGAAAGGCGGCGCCCTCTCCCCCTTTGGGCCTCACCACCACCCAGCGCTTGCCCTCCGGTTGTTTCTCGTCCTGAAGGCAATCGAAAGCGAGGGCGTCGCAGTAGAAAGCCTTGGCGCGGTCGTAGTCGTCGACGACGAGGGTGACGAGGAAAAGCGACTGGATCGTCATGTCATATCTCCCGATTGAGATGTTTATTCCAATTTGGATCGGCAATATCCGTTGTTTTAAGCCAAAATGATCAAGTTGTTTACCCACAATTGAGTATAAAATTTCACAGAAAAGCTTTTATTGAACTGAAAATCCTCGATCGCGCAGGGGCGTGCGATGGCCGCCCTGTCAACCGCCCGGAGGGACCATGCAGAACGCCAGTTTGCTCGCCATGGCAGGCCTTTTCGCCCTACAATCCGCAACCGGCGCCGTCGGTCAAGACAGCAAGAGACCGGCCATCCATATTCCCAAGCAGGAGGCGCGCCTTGCCTACACGGTCCAGACCGTCAGCGTCCGTGCCGGCTGTTTTCCCGAGCGTCTTCGGGCGGTGCTGTCGCATATCGCCGCAAAAACCGGACGCCGGCCGATGATCACCTCCGGCCTCAGGCCGCATCCCCGCCGCCATGGATCCCTGCACGGCAAATGCCTGGCGGCCGATATCAGGATGCCGGGCCTCTCGGAGCGCACCATCATCGCAGCCGCCAGAAGCGCGCCGGGCATCGGCGGCATCGGCACTTATTGCAACGGCATCGTCCATGTCGACGTCGGGCCGCAGCGGCGATGGGTCGATTGCTGAAAAGTGCTGCCCGCCCTTGTCCAATGGTTGTCCGGTTCGTGGCCGGCGAAGACCCCTCCCCAACCCCTCCCCACAAGGGGGAGGGGCTAACCTAGCGCACTGTATAGCGCTAAGCAGCAACCTTTCTGCGGATGAAACAGTGAAATGGAACACGTCGGGCGCGGCATCTAAGTCCCTCCCTTTTGTGGGGAGGGGTTGGGGAGGGGTCTTGTGGCTCGACGGTTGGTGCCGGCATGCAAGGGGCCGGCACCGGCAATCGCCTAGTTTTGCGCGTCCTTCGCCGCCACCGGCTTGCGGTTCAGGTTGCGCCGGATCATGCCGAGATCGGCCCCGCCGATCAGGAAGGCGGCGGCGAAATAGACCAGCATGGCAATGGCAATCAGCAATCCGAGCGTGCCGATCTTGGTAAGAAGCGGCGCGCCGGAGGCAAGCGCGGGCGCAAAATGCTGCTTGAGGAACACGATCGCCCCGCCCATGACGGCTGCGGCGACGATCAGCAGGACGGTGCGTTTTGCCAGCGCCCATTCCCATGTCAGATGGCCACGGCGCAGAAGCGTGGTGAACAGCAGCATAGTGCTGATCCAGCCGGCGGTGGCTTCGGCAACGGCGATGCCGGGCGCGCCCATATAGGGAAAGAGGGTCAGCGCCGTGGCGCAGTTGGTCGCAACCGCGATCGCCGAAAAGCGCATCGGCGTCTTGGTGTCCTCACGGGCATAGAAGCCCGGCTGCAGCGCCTTGATCAGCACGAAGGCGGGCAGGCCGATGCCGTAGATCGCCAGGATCGAGCCGACGACGGCGGTGTTTTCCTGATGGAAGGCGCCGCGCTCATAGAGCACGCGGATGATCTCGTCGGAGAGGATCCACAGCGCGAAGGCGGCGGGGATCGTCAGGAACAGCACGAATTCGATCGAGCGGTTCTGCAGGTTTCCGGCCTCGCGCAGATGGCCGCCCTTCAGCGCCCGGGCAAGTTCCGGCAGCAGCACCACGCCGACGGCGACACCGACGACGCCGAGCGGCAGCTGATAGATGCGGTCGGCATATTGCAGCGCTGCGATCGCGCCGTCGCGCGACGAGGCGATCGCCTGGCCGATCAGCTGGTTGATCTGGGTGATGCCGCCGGTCACCGCCGCCGGCACCGCCAGGATCAGCAGCCGCTTGACGTTCGGCGTCATCTTCGGGAAGCGGAAACCGATGCTCATGCCGGCCGCCAGCACGCCGACATAGACGACGGCGAGCTGCAGGACGCCGGCGGCAAGCACGCCAAAGGAGAGATACCAGGCCGTCGCCAGCGGATCGGCGCCGGTATAGAGCGCATAAAACAGCGCCCCGATCATCACCACGTTGAGGAAAACCGGCGCGATGGCCGCGGCGAAAAAATGATGCAGCGAATTCAGCATGCCGCTCATCATCGCCGTCAGCGACATGCACATCAGATAGGGAAACATCACCGCCGCCATGCGGATGGTGATCGAGAATTTCTCGGGATCGTCGGCAAAGCCCGGCGCGATGACGAAGCGCACCAGGAGCGGCATCGCAAGCTCCATCACGATGGTGATGAGCAGCAGCACCGAAAACAGCACGCCGAACACTTCTTCGGAAAAGCGCTTGGCGCCATCCGTGCCGTTCGCCTCGATCTCCTTGGCAAAAAGCGGCACGAAGGCGGCGTTGAAGGCGCCTTCGGCAAACAGCCGGCGGAACAGGTTCGGAAAACGGAAGGCGGCATAGAAGACGTCGGCCATCGGTCCGGTGCCGAGTGCGGCGGCCATCAGCGTTTCGCGGGCGAAGCCGAAGATGCGGCTGCCGAGGGTGGCGCCGCCGACGGTCGCGAATTTCTTGACGAGACTCATGCGTATTGGCTCATGCGTGTGGGGCTCATGCGGGGGAATCGGCTTTCTTGTCGGCTGAAGGTGATGTCCGGGCGGTGGCGGCCGGCGCGATAATGCCGGAGGGCATGCGCTCGCGCAGTTCGTCTTCCTCTTCGGCCATGACGGCCTTCATCCGGGCGGTGATGTTGGCGCGCTTGCTGTCGCCGGATATTTTCTGTCCGACCAGATCGGTGACGTAGAAGGTGTCGATCACCTTCTCGCCGAAGGTGGTGATGCGGGCCGACTGGATGTCGAGCGACAGATCGGAGAGCACGGCGGTGATCTCCGACAGAAGTCCCGGCCGGTCGAGGCATTCGACCTCGATGACCGTGAACTTGTTCGACAGGCTGTTGGTGATGTTGACCGACGGCGGAATGACGAAGGCCTTGTTCTTCTTGCGGTTGCGCGCCCGCGTGGCGATCACCTCCGGCAGCCGCTTGCGGCCGGACAGCACGTCCTCAATCATCCGTCCGATCGTGCCGGCACGACGCAGTTCGTCGGCATCGTCGGAAAATTCGCGGCTGACATGGATCGTATCGAGCGCCCGGCCGTCCGACGTCGTGAAAATCTGCGCGTCGACGATGTTGGCGCCGGCGGCGGCACAAGCGCCGGCAATGACGGCGAGCAGGCGCGGGTGGTCGGGCGACAGCACGGTGATTTCGGTGATCGCGTGGAAACTGTCGGTGCGCACCGTCGTGGCGAGCGCCTGGCCTGCCTTGTCGGCCTGGCGGATGAAATGGGCGTGACGGATCTGGTCCTCAAGCGGCACGGAGAGCAGATAGGGCTGGTAATGCAGCTTGGTATAGGTGTTGCGGTCCTTCTGGCTCCAGTCGGAGAGCGCGCCGCGCAACGCCTCGGCGGCGGCGTTCGCCCGCTCCTTGCGCGAGACTTCCGAGAAACCGCCGGCCAGCAGCAGCTCGGTTTCATAATAGAGCGTGCGCAGAAGCTGGCCCTTCCAGCCGTTCCAGACGCCGGGGCCGACGGCGCGGATATCGCAGATCGTCAGGATCAGCAGCATCTTCAGCCGGTCGAGCGACTGCACCCGGTCGGCGAAATCGGTGATGGTCTTGCGGTCGGTGAGGTCGCGGGTCTGCGCGACCATCGACATGGTCAGATGTTCCTCGATCAACCAGACGACGATTTCCGTCTGCTTCTGCGACAGGCCGAAGCGGGCGCAGAGCTTGCGGGCGACGCGGGCGCCGGCGATCGAGTGATCCTCCAGCCGCCCCTTGGCAATATCGTGGAGAAGCACGGCGACGTAGAGCGCCTCGCGGTCCTCGATGTTCGCGATCAGCTTGTTCGCCAGCGGGTGCAGATCCTCGGACCGCGACTTGTCGATCTCGGAGAGCACGTCGACGGTGCGGATCAGATGTTCGTCGACCGTATAGTGGTGATACATGTTGAACTGCATCATCGCGACGATCTTGCCGAATTCGGGAATGAAGCGGCCAAGCACGCCGGCCTCGTTCATCCGCCGCAGGATCAGCGCCGGATCGCGCTTTGATGTCAGGATCGACATGAACAGGCGGTTGGCTTCGTCGTTTTCCCTGAGCCGGTTGTCGATCAGCGCCAGCGAACGGGTGACGCGTTTCAGCGCGTCCGGGTGGAATTCCAGCCCGTTGATGTCGGCGACGTGGAAGAGCCGGAGGATGCTGACAGGATCGCGCTTGAACACCTCCGCATCGGCAAGCGCGATGCGGCCGCGATCCTCGACGAATTCGACGCTGCCGGCGATCTTGCGGGTGCGATGGGTGAAACGGCTTATGACGCCGGTGAGGCCGGGGATCGACTTCGCCTGCTGGTCTTCGAGCGCGGCGCAGAGGATGCGGGTCAGATCACCGACATCCTTGGCGACAAGGAAATAGTGCTTCATGAAGCGCTCGACGGCCGATAGGCCCGGCCGGGTGTGATAGCCGAAGGCTTCGGCGATGTCGCGCTGGATGTCGAAGGACAGCCGCTCCTCGGCCTTGCCGGTGAGGAAGTGCATATGGCAGCGTACCGCCCAGAGGAAATCGTCGGCCTTTTCGAGCAGACGGTATTCGTGCTTCGACAGGACGCCGAGCTTGACCAGTTCCGCCTGGTCGCGCACGTGATAATAATATTTCGAGATCCAGAACAGCGTGTGCAGGTCGCGAAGCCCGCCCTTGCCTTCCTTGACGTTGGGCTCGACGAGATAACGTGTATCACCAGCCTTGCGGTGGCGCTCGTCGCGCTCGGCAAGCTTGGCGGCGATGAATTCAGGGCCGGTGCCGGTGACGATTTCCTTGTCGAAGCGGGTCTCGAGCTCGGTTTCCAGCCGCTCCAGGCCGCAGATGTAGCGCATCTCGAGGATGGCGGTGCGGATCGTCATGTCGGATTTCGAAAGCGCGATGCATTCCTCCACCGTGCGGGTGGCGTGGCCGACTTTGAAGCCCATGTCCCAGAGGACGTAGAGCATGAATTCGACCGCCTTGTGCGTCTCCTCAGTCGGCCGCGGCGGGAAGAGGAAGAGCAGGTCGATATCGGAGCCCGGCGCCAGCGTGTCGCGGCCGTAGCCGCCGACGGCGGTGACCGTGAACTTGTCCTTCTGCTGCGGAAAGATATGTGCGGTGGCGAAATTGTAGAGGACGGTGATGATCTGGTCCTGCAGCCAGGAAATCCGGTAGGCGCAATTCAGTCCGCCGCCATCGGCCATCAGCGCGGCCCGTGCCTTCTGCCGGCCTTCCGTGCTTGCCTTTTTCAGGACGGCGAGAAGGTCGGCGCGCAGCACGTCGGGCCGGTTGCGGTTGGCCTCGGCAACGGCGTCGCACTGCTTCTGCAAGAGTTCGACGTCGAGGATATGGGAAAGATCAAGCGCGCGCATCGCTGTCGCCGGGGCAGTTTCCTGTTCATGCCGGGCGGCCGGATCCCGGCTCGCCTCGTGTTTCGTCTGCATGCGCTATAACCCCTTTGTCAGGCGATCGACACGCGCCCTCATACTGCAAGAACCTTTAAATTTGGCGAAATGGTGTTGGTAAGCCGCGCGACAGCTTTCCCGAAAAACTCAGAGGGCGGCCCGCGCATTCAGCAAATGCAGCACCTGCCGTGTCTCTCTCATGATCTCCTCAAGCGACTGCCGGTCGCATTCGCGATAGCCGGCCTTGGCGATTGATGTGCCGAGTTCTGAGATCATAGCGCAACAGCGGGTGATTTTCAGCATGCCGATCGGCGACGTCCAGCCGCGCGCATTGCGGTCGGCGTCGGCGCGCCGCATCGTGTCGAGCATCGAGCAGATGAGCGACAGGCGCTCCGTTTCGCGAACCAGCTTTTCCATGAACATCGCGTGCCGCTACCCTATTTCAGCTTCTTCTTGAGGTCGTAAAGCGCGTCCATTGCCTCGCGCGGCGTCATGTCGTCAAGGCTCATCGCCTTCAGCGCCTCCTCGACCTTGGACGGCCCGCGGGCCGTGTCCTCGCGCCGCACCGCCACCTGGAAGAGCGGCAGGTCGTCGATCAGCTGGCTCGCCGGGTTCTTGCGGTCGGCGTCCTCCAGGCGGGTGAGCACATCGCGGGCCCGCGCCACCACCGAGGCCGGAAGCCCGGCAAGCCGGGCGACCTGGATACCGTAGGAGCGGTCGGCTGCACCCGGCCCGACCTCATGCAGGAAGATGACGTCGCCGTCCCATTCCTTGACGCGCATCGTGGCGTTCGATAGCCGGCCAAGCTTTTCCGACAGCACGGTCAGCTCGTGGAAATGCGTGGCGAACAGGCCGCGACAGCGATTGGCCTCATGCAGGTGCTCGACGGCGGCCCAGGCGATGGACAGGCCGTCGAAGGTGGCGGTGCCGCGGCCGATCTCGTCGAGAATGACGAGCGAACGGTCGCTCGCCTGGTTGAGGATCGCAGCCGTTTCGACCATCTCGACCATGAAGGTGGAGCGCCCGCGCGCCAGATCGTCGGAGGCGCCGACGCGCGAGAACAGCCGGTCGACGATGCCGATATGGGCCGAGGTCGCCGGCACGAAGGAGCCCATCTGCGCCAGGATTGAGATCAAAGCGTTCTGCCTGAGGAAGGTCGACTTGCCGCCCATGTTGGGGCCGGTCAGCAGCCAGATCGCGCCGTCCTTGTCGCCTGACTTCGGCGACAGATCGCAATGGTTGGCGACGAAGGGGCCGCCCGCCTGCCGCCGCAGCGCCTGCTCGACCACAGGATGACGGCCGCCCTCGATAGCAAACATCTTCGAGCCGTCGACCTGCGGCCGGCAATAGGCCTGCTCCTCGGCGAGCAGCGCCAGGCCCGCGGCAACATCGATGACCGCAAGCGCCCGGGCGCCGGATTTGATCGCCTCGGCCTCCGCAACCACGGCCGCCGTCATCCTCGCGAAGGCGGCGAGCTCGATCGTCAGCGCGCGGTCGGCGGCATTGGCGATACGGCTTTCGAGATCGGCAAGTTCGGTGGTGGTGAAGCGCATCGCGCTCGCCATCGTCTGGCGGTGGATGAAGCGGGCCTTGGCCTCAGCCGTGTCGGTCATCGGCGAGGCATTGCCGGCCGTGACCTCGATGAAATAGCCGAGGATGTTATTGTGCTTGATCTTCAGCGACCGGATGCCGGTCTCTTCGGCATATTGCAATTGCAGGCCGGCGATGACCCGGCGCGACTGGTCGCGCAGCGCCCGGACCTCGTCGAGCTCGGGGCTGGCGCCGTCGCGCAGGAAGCCGCCGTCTCGCTTCAACAGCGGCAATTCCTCGGCAAGCGTCTCGGCCAGCAGGCTTTCCAGCGCCGCGGGAAGCGCCTGC
Organism: Rhizobium ecuadorense; assembly: GCF_001187535.1. Taxonomy (GTDB): domain Bacteria; phylum Pseudomonadota; class Alphaproteobacteria; order Rhizobiales; family Rhizobiaceae; genus Rhizobium; species Rhizobium ecuadorense. The sequence continues at coordinate 104,653 of NZ_LFIO01000023.1, read as the reverse complement.
AGCCCGGACAGCGCCTGGCCAAGCTCTTCCGGCAGCATCGCGCTTTCCAGCGCAGCCGCAACGTCGCTCGCCGCCTGAAGGCCCTGGCGGATCGCCGAGAGATCGCGCGGGCCGCCGCGGTCGAGCGCCAGGCGCGACAGTGCCCGCGGCATGTCGGGCACATGTTTCAGCGTGTCGCGCAGCTTGCCGCAGAGCGACGGTTCGTCGATCAGAAAGCCGATCGAATCGAGCCGCGCATTGATGCGGGCGGGGTCGGTCAGCGGCGACATCAGCCGCTCGGCAAGCAGCCGCGCGCCGCCGCCGGTGACGGTGCGGTCGATCGCCTTCAAGAGTGAGCCGTTGCGGTCGCCCGACAGCGTGCGGGCCAGTTCCAGATTGGCGCGGGTGGCGGGATCGATGAACAGCGTCGACGCTGCACTTTCCCGCTCCGGCTTTCCAAGCGGCGGCCGCTCGGCGATCTGCGTCTTCTCGACATAGGCGACGGCCGCGGCCGCCGCCGCCAGCTCGGCGCGCGAGAAGCTGCCGAAGCCGTCGAGCGTCGCGACGCCGAAATAACGGGCGATCCGGCCTTCGGCGCTGGCGCTGTCGAAAAGCACGGAAGGCTGCGGCACCGCGGTGCGGCCGAGCACGTCGAAGACCGGTTTCAGTTCCGGATCGTGGAAGATCGTGTCGGGAAGGATGAGCTCGCGCGGATCGATGCGCAGAATATCGGCAAGCAGGCGCGAGGCTTCGGTCTCGGCCAGCCGGAAGACGCCGGTGGAAATATCGATCCAGGCAAGCGCCAGCAAGGGCTCGGCGCCACCGCGAATGCGGGTCAGCGCCATCAGATAGTTGGATTCCGAGGGCGAAAGCAGCTTTTCCTCGGTGATCGTGCCTGGCGTGACCAGGCGGACGACATCGCGCTTGACGACGGATTTGCCGCCGCGTTTTTTCGCTTCGGCCGGATCCTCGACCTGTTCGCAGACGGCGACGCGGAAACCGAGCGAGATCAGCTTCTGCAGATAATCGTCGGCCGCATGCACCGGCACACCGCACATCGGGATGTCCTGGCCCATGTGCTGGCCGCGCTTCGTCAGCGTGATGCCGAGCGCGCGCGAAGCCTCCAGCGCATCCTCGAAGAACAGCTCGTAGAAATCGCCCATGCGATAGAAGAGCAGCGAACCCGGATTGTTCGCCTTGATCTCGATATATTGCTCCATCATCGGCGTGGCCGAGGCACGGCTTTCCGCCGTGGCAAGCTCGGCAGCCGAAAAGGCGTCATTCCCTGTGTCTATTCGTGCGTTCACGGAGGTGCAGTTTTTCCCAAAAAAACAGGTGCCAACCCTATCCGCGCGCCGCTATAGATGACAACAGCATTTGAGGAAGAGCGAAGCGTCGCCCACAGGACGTTGGAGGATTTATGCCCGATATCGATAAGAAGGACCGGCCGGCGACATCAGTTACCGACCAGGAGGCGCTCGATTTTCACGCCACGGGCCGGCCCGGCAAACTGGAAGTCGTGCCGACCAAGCCGATGGCGACGCAGCGCGACCTGTCGCTTGCCTATTCGCCGGGTGTCGCCGTGCCCGTCAAGGCGATCGCCGCCGATCCGCAGACGGCCTATGATTACACGGCCCGCGGCAACATGGTCGCGGTCATTTCCAACGGCACGGCGATCCTCGGTCTCGGCAATCTCGGCGCACTCGCTTCCAAGCCGGTCATGGAAGGCAAGGCGGTGCTGTTCAAGCGTTTCGCCGACGTCGATTCCATCGACCTCGAGATCGATACCGAAAATGTCGACGAATTCATCAATTGCGTGCGCTTCCTCGGCCCCTCCTTCGGCGGCATCAACCTCGAGGATATCAAGGCGCCGGATTGTTTCGTCATCGAAAGCCGGTTGCGCGAGCTGATGGATATTCCCGTCTTCCACGACGACCAGCACGGAACGGCGATCATCGCCGCCGCCGGCCTGATCAATGCGCTGGAATTGACCGGCCGCGACCTGAAGACGACGAAGCTCGTCTGCAACGGCGCCGGTGCTGCGGCGATCGCCTGCATCGAGCTCATCAAGGCGATGGGTTTTGCGCCCGAGAACGTTATCCTCTGTGACACCAAGGGCGTCATCTACCAGGGCCGCACAGAGGGCATGAACCAGTGGAAATCGGCGCATGCGGCAAAGACCGACGCGCGCACGCTTGAGGAGGCGATGGAGGGCGCTGACGTCGTTTTCGGCCTGTCGCAGAAGGGCGCCTTCTCGGCCGAGATGATCCGCTCGATGGCGGATCGGCCGATCATCTTCGCCATGGCCAATCCCGATCCCGAGATCACCCCCGAGGAGGTGGCCCGCATCCGCGACGACGCCATCATGGCGACCGGCCGTTCGGATTACCCGAACCAGGTCAACAATGTCCTCGGCTTTCCCTATATTTTCCGCGGCGCTCTCGACGTCCGTGCTTCCACCATCAACGACGCGATGAAGATCGCCGCCGTCAAGGCGCTGGCAAACCTTGCCCGCGAGGATGTGCCGGATGACGTCGTTGCCGCCTATCAGGGCAACCGGCCGCGTTTCGGCTCGCAGTACATCATCCCGGTTCCTTTCGATCCGCGGCTGATCTCGGCGATCCCCGTCGCGGTCGCTGAAGCCGCGATCGAGACCGGCGTTGCCCGCAAGGTCATCACCGATATGGCCGGTTATGCCCGCGAGCTTTCGGCGCGCCGCGATCCGATCGCCTCGACGCTCGCCAGCCTCTATGAGCGGGTGCGCCGCCGCCCGAAGCGCATTGTCTTTGCCGAGGCCGAGGAAGAGCAGGTGCTGCGCGCCGCATTGTCCTACGCCAATCAGCAGCTCGGCACCGCCGTCCTGCTCGGCCGCGAGGACCTGATCCGGTCGACGGCCGAACGCGCCGGCATCGATCTCAACCGGCCGGGCCTGGAGATCGTCAATGCCCGTATTTCCACGCGGGTCGAGGCCTATATCGACTATCTCTATGCCAGGCTGCAGCGGCACGGTTACCTGCACCGCGACGTCCAGCGGCTGATTCACAACGACCGCAACCACTTCGCCGCAACCATGGTGGCGCTCGGAGATGCCGACGGCATGGTGACGGGCATCACCCGCAACTATTCCACGGCGCTGGAGGACGTGCGCCGCTGCATCGATGAAAAGCCTGGCCACCGCGTCATCGGCGTCTCGCTGGCGCTCTGCCGCGGCCGCACGGTCTTCGTGGCCGATACCGCCGTGCACGACATGCCGACGGCCGAGCAGCTTGCCGATATCGCCGAAGAGGCGGCCGGGCTCGCGCGGCGCATGGGTTATTCGCCGCGTGTCGCGCTGCTGGCCTATTCCACCTTTGGCCATCCCTCGGGCGAACGCTCCGAGCGGGTGCGCGAGGCGGTGAAGATCCTCGACAAGCGTCGCGTCGATTTCGAATATGATGGAGAGATGGCGGCCGACGTGGCCCTGAACCGCAAGGTGATGGAGCAATATCCCTTCTGCCGCCTTTCCGGTCCCGCCAACGTGCTTGTCATGCCGGCCTTCCACTCGGCCTCGATCTCGACCAAGATGCTGCAGGAGCTCGGCGGCTCCACCGTGATCGGCCCGATCCTCGTCGGCCTCGACAAGCCGGTGCAGATCACCTCGATGGGCGCCAAGGACAGCGACATCGTCAATATGGCGGCGATCGCCGCTTATGGCGCGGGTTCGTAAACTCGCTCTGCCTCCCATATGAGACGGCATTTCCGTGCCCGGTCGACAACACGTCGGCCGGGCACAGCTTTTGTGGCTTACGCACCGAGGCCCTGGTTGAAAGGGTTTATCTAATAAGTCATACTTTTGATGCAAAGCGCGGGGCATAATTTAATTTCATCAGCCGTTTGGGTTCCCATGCCGGAAAATGCATCCTCCAATTTCATCGCCCGATTTCAGGGGGCAACTTTCGACGATATGGTCGAGGCTCTGACCAAGGGGTTCGGTTCGTTCGACGCATGGCGCAATGGCCGAGAGAAACCACTCGACTGGAAGGTCGGGTTTTGGGGCGATGAGCGGTTGTCGCTGGTCAGCAACCAGGATTCCGGCGGCTGGGGTGCACGAACGGCAGATGGAACGCCGGAAACTCTGGCAATCATCGTTCCGCGCACGGGTGCTCTCGACGTAGGATTTGGTCGGACCGTGGCCGAAGCGACACCCGGGCGGCTGTTGGTGACGAACAATCTTGAACCGGAACGGGTTTCCGTGAGGGCAGCGCCGCACCGGTCGGACACACTCAGCCTGAGCTGGTCGATCATCGCTCAGACCGTCGCTGCCGTATTGGAGACCCCGCTGACCGGGGCAATGGATCTGGCGCCGGTCATTGATCGTTCCACGGCGGCGGGACAGTTGATCGGCGGCCTCGCCCAAACGATGATCATCGGCATGCGCAACAACGGGCCGCTACTCCAATCGCCAATTGCCATGTCGAACCTGATCCAGGCCTTTGCCGATCTGGTGGTGCGCCTGGTTCCGCATCGGCTCTCGCATCTCCTCGACAAGAAAATCCATCTGATCGCACCGCGGCACGTCCGTCGCGCCATTGAATTCATGCATGCAAACATCGCGCAGCCGTTGACAATGCAGAGTGTCGCGGAGGCGGCGGGCATTTCCATTCGCGCTCTCGAAGTCGGTTTTCGTGCCTTCAAGGGAGCCACACCCTCTGCCTACCTCAGGACGATCCGCCTGCAAGCGGTCCGAGAGGATCTGCGCGATCCTTCCAACCGGCAGTCGTTGCGGGACATCTGTTTGAAGTGGGGATTCTTTCACCTTGGCCGTTTTGCGGCCACCTATCGGGCGGCGTATGGAGAGAACCCGTCAGATACGAGAAGGCGGTTCGGTATGTGAGGGCACGCCATCGCAGAGCCTACAGCGCGCGTCTTTTGCTGTAGGCTTTCACAAGCAGACGGCTCTAGCTCGAGAAGCGGCCGGCGTCGGCGCCATAATAATTCAGGTAGCGGTCGGAAATGCTGGAGATCGGCAGCACGATCAGCACGTCGGTCGTGTTGAAGGCATGATCGATGACGGCGCTGGAGCCGACCATCGCGCCGAGGCGCATATAACCCTTGATCAGCGGCGGCAGCGCCATCAGCGCCCGCTTCGGGTTGACGGCCTCGACCGGCATCAGGTCCATGTTGCGGGCGAGATGCGGCAATGCGTCGACGGCCCATTCGTTCTTCGCCAGCACATTGTGGTAGAGGAAGGACAGCGCCAGCGCATGGCTCTCCAGATAGACGCCGGGGAAAGAGGCGCAGCCGAACATGGCGCTGACGCCGTGCTTCAGCGCATAGGCCCAGTTGCCCTGCCAGAGAAGCTCGACGGTGCGCTTGGTGCGGTATTCCGGCAGCACGCAGGAACGGCCAAGCTCCATGAAGCGCTTGTCCGGATGTTTGGCAAGGAGGCCGTCGATCTCGAATTCGGAAGCCGAGTAAAAACCGCCATTGGCCATGGCGATATCCTGGCGCAGCAGCCGGTACGTGCCGACGATCTGGTCTTCCGGGTCACCCTCGATCGTGCGGTCGAGAACGAGAAGATGGTCGCAGACAGCGTCATAGGCGTCGACATCGCGCTGGCGGCGCATGGCATCCTGCGGCAGTTGCGCCTTCATTTCGTCGACGAAGACGCGGTAGCGCACCGCCTGGGCGGCATCGATCTCGCGCGCCGTGCGGGCCAGGCGGGTTTCCAGATTGCCGATGCGGCCGAGGATATCGCCGTCCTTCTGCGCAGCCGCCGTCGAAGGCGGTGCAGCCTCGGCAGTGGTGTCACGATTCAGGATGTCGATGGCGGACATGGCGATTCTCCCGTTGCCGGCTTATCGACGCCATAAAACACTTCTCTGCGACAGGAAAGTGACATATTGGATTTCACGGCGCAAGACGCATGCCGGCCCCGCGGCACGTTACCGCGCCTCTGCCCGGCGGGCGGAAAGTGCGGCGACCGCCTGAACTTCGGTCAGCAGCCGCACCGGGTCGACCGGCTTGACCATGACCCGGTTGGCGCCGTTCAGCAAGACCTGGCGGCGCGATTCGTCGCTCTTGTCGGCGGTAAGCACGATCACCGGCACCGGGGCGAGATCGAGCCGCCTTTCGTGGCCGCGCAGGCGTCCGAGCATATCGATGCCGTTGCCGCCGGGCATCGACAGGTCGCTGATGATGATATCGGGCCGGGCATTCGCCTCGCAAAGGGCGCAATCGAGCAGCGCCTCGAAATCCTCGACATGGCGCACCTTATGCCCGCCCTTCTCCAGCACGACGCGCACCAGCATGGCATTGATCGGATCGTCCTCGCCAAGCAGGATGTTGAGCCCGCTGGCGGCCACCATCGTCTCGGCCGTCGAAAGGCCGAAGCCCGGCTGGTTGTCGTTCAGCGCGTCGCGCTTCTCCATGCCGCGCATGCGCCCGCGCAGCACGTCGATCAGCGATTGTTCGCGCAGCGGCCGGATGAGCCAGGCATCGAAGAGGTCGAGCGGATGGGCGCTGCGCTCCTCCGGATTGACGAGCAGGACCTTGCGCAGGCCAAGGGCGGCGATTTCGGCGCGATCGGCAAGATGGGCGGAAAATTCGGCCGACATGCGATGGTCGATGATGATATCGGTCGGCCGCTTTCCGCTGTTTGCCAAGCCAAGCAGCGTTGCCCGCGCGCTCTCGCCGTCGGCGACGAGATGGCAGAGGCCGCCAAGCGCGGTAATCGTCTCGGCGACGGCGGTGCGCGCCGCACCCGCCGGCGCCAGGAGCACGACGCTGTTGCCGGCAAGCAGCGTATTGCGCCTGTCGGGGCGCTCGCTGCCGATATCGACCGGGAAGCGGATGGTGAATTCGCTGCCTCTGCCCTTTTCGCTGGCAACCGTCAGCGCGCCGTTGAATTCGCGCATGATGCGGGCGGAGATGGCAAGGCCGAGCCCGGTGCCGCTGCTCTTGTCGGCGACGGTCCCGCCCTGCTCGAACTCGCCGAAGACCCGCGCCTGCTCCTCCGCCGTCATGCCGGGACCGCTATCGGTGACGGTGATCGACAGGTCGTCGGCGTCGAGCGACACGCGAATGAAGACGCCGCCGGCCTGGGTGAACTTCACGGCATTGCCGATGACGTTGAACAGAACCTGGCGCAGCCGCGCCGGGTCGAAGCTCATATTCTCCGGCACGTCTGAAGACACCGTGGCGCCGATCTCAATGCCTTTTTCATGCGCCCGGTGGGCGAGCATCTCGACGACGCTTTCGAGCAGCTTGCGCAGCGATTCCGAGCGCGGGTGCAGCGCGAAGCGGCCGACCTCGATGGTGGAGAAATCGAGCAGATCTTCGACAAGCTGCGTCAGCGCGTGGCCGGACTGGCGGATATTGGCGAGATAGTCCTGCTGCTCCTGCGTCAGCCGCGTCTCGGCGAGCAGATGCGTCATGCCGAGCAGGCCGGAAAGCGGCGTGCGCACCTCGTGGCTGACGGTGGCAAGCAGCCGCGATTTGGCGGCGCTGTTATATTCCGCCTTCTGGCGGGCCTCTTCGCGGCCCTGTGCGATCAGCCGCTCGTCGGTCACATCACGCGCCACGCTCTGCAGCAGCAGGCGGCCGTTTGCCGGGTCACGAGTGACGACGTCGCGCCAGAGAAAGATGCGCTGGCCGTCCGGCGTCGAGATCTCGACGTCGAAGCAGTGCGGGATCGGGCCGGGGCGGAAGGCAAGCCCGATCTCCTCGCAGCTCCGCCCCTCCGGACGCAGCCGCCCGGTCAGGCGGCGAAACGTGTCGTTGGCGGAAATGATGCGCCGGTCCATGCTGCGGCTGACGGTGATGTCGCCGAGCACGTCGTGCACGTCGGCGAACAGCTTGGCGCCATCGTTCCAATCCGGCAGGGATTTGCCGCCGCGCGGGGGCTTGCGCCGCCGCACCATCAGGACGACATAGCTGGCGATGACGGCAAGGCCGAGAACGACAAGACCGCCCGAAAGCAGCAGAGCATCGCCGGCATGGGCAAGCAGCGTCAGGATCATCGCGGCAAGCAGGCCGGCGCCGCCAAGCCAGCAGACCAGCAGGCGGCGTGTTGTTGCAGGCCCGATCTTGCCGTCATCGGCTGCCTCAAGCGCCGATGCGACCGGCCGCGAGAAGGACCCCGCCATCCGCTCTTCATGCGGCTTGGCGGCGGGTCCGCCGAAGGCGGCGGACAATCTTTCCTGCAACTGTCCCAGATTGTGCATGCTATCTGGCTAACATGAGGCCTCTTCCGAATGCCTTCAGGAATTCGATAAGATTTTAGTGGCTGGCCGTTTTCGGCAGCATCAGCTCGTCGAGAATGACGCAGGCCGCGCCGATAGTGATGAAACTGTCGGCGAGATTGAAGACCGCGAAGGACCAGCTTTCGGTGTGGAAAAGAATGTAATCGATCACATGGCCATAGGCGAAGCGATCGACGAGATTGCCGATCGCGCCGGCGATGATCAGCGCATAACCGAGATGGGCGAGCCAGCGGTCCTTCGCCGTGCGGTACCACAGCCAGATGACGAAGGCGACGATGACGAGCCGCATGCCGACGATGAACCAGCCATCCATGCCCTCCAGCATCGAAAAGGCGACGCCGAGATTGTAGGTGCGGTAGAGCGCCAGCATCGGAATAACCGGCACGGCCTCCTGCAGCGGCAGGTAATGATCGACAGCGATCTTGACGACCTGATCGATGAGCACGGCGACGACGATGAAGAAGAGGATCGGCGCCGGCCTCGAAAACAGTGCGGGGCGGGCAAAAGTCTGTTCGGTCATTTGCCCTCGGCAAGTAAGAGGAGATGGCGGCGCGCCTCGAAAAGCATGACGGCGGTGGCGACGGCAAGGTTCAAAGAATCGGCGCGGCCCTGCTGCGGAATGCGGGCAAGCGCGTCGGCTTGCCCGGCCAGTTGGTCCGGCAGGCCGGATTGCTCGTTGCCCATCAGCAGCACGACGGGCTTCTTCCGGTAGTCGATGGTGCGGTAATCGACCGCGCCGGCAAGATGCGTCGCGACCACGCAAACGCCGGCCGATTTCCGCCAGGCGATGAATTCCTCCGGCGTCGCCCGTGCGACCGGAACGGCAAAGACCGAGCCCATGGTGGCCCGCACCGTTTCGAGCGAGAAGGGATCGGTCGTCTCTCCGATCAGAATGATGCCGGACGCGCCGGCCGCATCCGCTGTGCGGATGATGGTGCCGAGATTGCCGGGATCGCGCACCCGATCGAGCGCCACCCAGGTCTCGCCCTCTCTGGGCCGGATGTCCTTGAGCGGCTTCCAGCGCTGTTCGAAAATGCCGACGACCATCTGCGGATTGTCGCGGCGGGTGATCGAGGCGATCACCTTTTCGCTGACTTCGAGCACCAGCCCGCCGGAAGCGACGGTCCTTGCCGCCATCTGCTCGACCAGCGGCTTGCCCTTGGCGGCCTTGGCATAGACCAGCGTGCGGATCGTCCAGCCGAGTTCGATCGCATCGATGACGAGCTTCAGTCCCTCGGCCAGGAAAGTCCCGCTCTCCTCGCGCGACTTCTTGTTCGTCAGCGCCTTGATGTCTTTGATGATGGGATTGGCAAGCGAGGTGACTTCCTTCACCTGTCCGACCCTGCGCGGTCCCTGATCGTGGAAGTCCTTGCTCATTTCGGCACCCAGCGGGAAAAGAGGGAAGTGGAAAGCGCCCGGCCCTGCGTCTTGCCGTCGAGGCCGGCTTCGCGGATGACCAGCTCGCCGGATTCGACCGCGCCGCCGGCGCCCCGCATCGTCTCGCGCATCAGCTCGTGGATCGAATAGAAGCTGGCGCGGATCGAATAGGCCGTCAGCACCAGGCCCACCGCCTTCGGCGACAGGATCTCGCGGCAGACATCGAGCATCAAGGGCAGATGCTCGAAGAGGTGCCAGACCTCGCCGTTCGGGCCGCGGCCGAATTTCGGTGGATCGGTGAGGATGATGTCGTACTGGCTGCCGCGGCGTTCCTCGCGCAGGATGAATTTCATCGCATCCTCGCAGATCCAGCGGATCGGCAGTTTCTCCATGCGCCCGAGCGCCTGGTTTTCCCGCGCCCAGCCGATCGCCTTCTTCGAGGCGTCGACATGGGTGACTTCGGCGCCGGCCGCGGCGGCAACCAGCGAGGCGACGCCGGTATAGCCGAAAAGGTTCAGCACCTTCAGCGGCCGGCCGGCCTTTTCGACCTGCTCCTTCATCCAGCTCCAGTGCACGATCTGCTCCGGGAAGACGCCGACATGACGGAAGGAGGTGAAACGGCCGTGGAAATCGACGCCGAGCAGGTTCAGTGGCCAGGTCTCGCCGAGCGCCGCCTTCGGGAAGCGCCAGCGGCCGCTGCCTTCCTCGTCGGTGTCGCCGGTGAAGACGGCATCGACCTTTTCCCAGACATGGGCCGGCAGCGAAGGCCGCCACAGCGCTTGGGCCTCGGGACGGATGATGCGGTAAGGCCCGTATTGTTCCAGCTTTTCGCCGTTGCCGCTGTCGATCAGGTGGAAGTCGCCGGCCCCGAGCGATTCGAGGATCACGGGCACGCGCTCGGTCGGACGCTCGCCGCTGCGCGTCGTCAGCGGCCGTTCGGCGGCGGCGGGCACGGCAGCTTCGCGCACCGTCTCACGGGCTGCCGCGGGCCGTGCGGCCGGCTTTGGCGGCCGGCCGGCCCGATCGTCCCTGCGGCTTTCACCGGAAGGACCTGATGTCTTCTTCTGGCCCGGCCGGCGTTCTTTCTGTTTCAACGTGCTCTTCCGCGTCTCTGTCGGGCACAGCGCCCTTTGATTTATGCAGTAGCCCAGAAAAGCGTGCCGGATCAACTGCGCGCCGGCGCGGTATGTATTTCAAGCCTCGGATGTCCGCCGGCGAAGCCAGCTTTCTGCCGCATAAAGGGCCGCGACATGCATCGACTGCATGACGACCGCGCCGGACTGCAGGTCGCCAAGGATGGCGGCAAGATCCGCAAACAGCAGCTCGATCTTCTCGCCGGGGTCGAAACGCGGTTCGCCGGCCCGGCTGAGGCCGAGCGCCAGCCAGCTCGTCACCGCGTTGCTGTGGCTTGCGGCATTCGGATAGGAGGTCAGCAGCTTGACGAAGGTCGAGGCTTCATAGCCGGTCTCCTCGTGGAGTTCGCGCCGGGCTGCTGTCATCGCCGCATCGCCGCTCCCGCTGTCGCCGCGCTCGATGCCGCCGGCGACGAGACCGTGGATGATCTCGCCGCGGCCGTGCCGGTATTCCCGCGTCAGCAGCACGCGCCCGTCGGGCATCACCGGCACGACGTTGATCCAGTCGGGATAGTCGAGCACATGGAAGGGCGCGACGACAATTCCGTCGGCGGTGACGCAATCATCGCTTCGCAGCCGGATCCAGCGGTCCTCATAGGTGATGCGGCTTGCCGTCACGCTCCAGGGCTTCAATTCGTCACTCATCGCCTGTTCCTTGCTCCGCAACGAGCGGGATAACATTCCTCTCTAACTGGCAAAAGCCTTTCCCGCTGGGATAAGATGAACGAATCGGAGATGGGGCTGTCGAATGGATTTCACCGGCGAAGAACGCATCGCCGCGCCGCGGGATGTCGTCTGGGCAGCGCTCAACGATCCCGAGATCATGCGCGGCTGCATTCCGGGCTGCCAGAGCATCGAGCGGCTGTCGCCTGACATGTTCGAGGCGACGATCAAGGTCAAGTTCAGCCTGCTGTCGGCGACCTTCCATGGGCTGTTGACGCTTTCCAATGTCGATGCGCCGAAAAGCTACACGCTGTCGGCCGAAGGCAAGGGTGGTCTTGCCGGCTTTGCCAAGGGCAGCGCCGACATCGTGCTCGAGCAAAACGGCGCCGAGACCATCCTGCATTATCGGGCCAAAGCCGAACTCGGCGGCAGGCTTGCCCAACTCGGCGCACGCCTGCTCGATTCGACCTCGCAGAGGCTCGCCGAAGGGTTCTTTTCGGATTTCAATGCCGCCGTCGTCGCGAAGATGGCGGCCGGCTGATCCCGGCCCGGCACCACGTGCTTTGGGCTTGGCGCGGGGTGGGGCATGGGTTAAATCGACGTCATGACGTGGACAATCAGGCCGCCGCGGGCGGAAGACCAGGAAATACTCGCGGAGATTTATCTTTCCGTGCGCCGCGAAACATTCGTCTGGGTCGACCCCGGCAAGTTCCACCGCGAGGATTTCGCCGCTCATACCAATGGCGAGACGGTCTTCGTCTGCGAGCATGAAAACGGTGGAGTAGCCGGATTCCTGGCGCTCTGGCCGGCCGATGATTTCATCCACATGCTCTATATCAGCCGGGACTTCCAGGGCTTTGGCGCCGGTACGGCGCTGCTGCAGGCGCTGCCCGAATGGCCGCAACACCGCTACCGGCTGAAGTGCCTGGTGAAGAACCGGCGGGCGAAGGCGTTCTACCTTTCCCACGGTTTCCGCGTGACCGGCAACGGCACGTCGCCGGAGGGCGATTATGAGGAGCTGAGCTTCTTTCCGGTTTGATCGAGCGCCGGACCGTCGTCGAATCCGAGCCGGTTTTACCGTGCCGGAAGCTGCCCGGCGATTTCCTCGGCGCGGCTCTTGTGGCGGTCGGCCTCACCCTGCCAGCGGATGGCTTCCTTGGCTTCGGTGCGGGCGCGCTTGCGGTGTTTGCCCTGGCTGAACCAGGTGGCGGCCGAGCCGATCAGCATGCCTGCGATCAGGGCAACGACCAGGAAGACGAAGAAGGGTGCGGAAAGCGCAAGTACCTGATCCTCCGGCCGGAACGGATTGAAGGCGAGCGTGACGCTTTGCCGGTTGGCGACGCAGAAGACAATGAGGACGACGCCGAGCGGCAGCAGAATCAACAGGTTGACGATCTTCTTGGCCATTTGAGCTCTCCATGCGTCGGATGGTGCCGCTCTCTTCGCGCGGCGCGTTGTATCTGCGCATCGGCCCCGAAAATCGCTTCCGATTTTCGGGGCCGATGCATGAGCAGAATAGAAAAGCGGCCTACGAGTTCAAGTGCGGATTCGCCGCAGGCGGCTTGCGCCGCTCAATCCTCTTCGTCCGCCTGGCCGGGATTGAGCCGCTCGCGCAGCTCCTTGCCGGTCTTGAAGAAGGGAACCCACTTCTCCTCGACGAAGACGGTATCGCCGGTGCGCGGATTGCGGCCGGAGCGGGACGGGCGGTTCTTGACCGAAAACGCGCCAAAGCCGCGCAATTCGACACGGTTGCCCGCAGCCAGTGCATCCGTGATCTCGTCGAGAACCGCGTTGACGATATTCTCGACGTCGCGATGATAGAGATGCGGGTTGCGTGCCGCAACAATCTGCACCAATTCGGACTTGATCACAGTCGCCCCCTTAAATTATTGATTTCTTATCAATCGTGGCCAACCTGCCAAACTGAAAGCAGCCCGTCAAGAAGCAACTTTGGGGGCAGGATTCCATTGATATCCTGGCCTTTCATGAGATCATCATAACCGAAGATCGTAATCAACCGCGAAACAGCCCCAGCGAGCAGAAACGGCGTGTTGCTCTTCTTGTCCCAGTCCACCATCGGCAGGTCGGCGTCGACGCCGCGCGACTTGAGATAGGCCCGGATTTCCGGCTCGCCGCCGATCGTATCGATAAGTTTCACCTTGAGCGCCTGGCGGCCGGTATAAATGGTGCCGTCGGCGAGCTTCAGCACCTCGTCGCGCGGCAGCTTGCGCCGGTCGGCGACCAGATCGACAAACCAGTTATAGCTGTCGACCACCATGTTGCGGATCATTGCCTTGGCCTCCTCGCTCGCCTCGTGGAAGGGCGAGGGCTCGGCCTTCAGCGGCGAGGATTTGATCTCCTGCAGCGAGACGCCGATCTTGTCGAGCAGCGGCTGGATCTGCGGATACTGGAAGATGACGCCGATCGAGCCGGTGATCGAGCTGTCGCCGGCAATGATCGTATCGCCGGCGGTGGCGATCATGTAGCCGGCGGAGGCGGCAAGCGTGCGCACGTCGGAGACGACGGGCTTTTTGGCCGAAATCGCACGGATCGCCTTGAAGATTTTTTCGCCGCCATAGGTCGTGCCGCCGGGTGAGGAGATCGAAATCACCGCGGCCTTCACCTGGTCGTTGGTCTCGACCTTCTTCAGCCGCTCCAGAAGCTCGTCGTCGTCGACGATCAGCCCCGATATCGTCACATGGGCGATATGCGGGCGGCCCATCTTGCTGTCGCCGACGACGAAGCTGTAGAAGGCGAAACCAAGCGCCACGACAAGGGCCACCGCCGCGAGGCGCCAGAACCAGAGCTTGCGGCGCAGCCGCCGGCGATCCGCGATCATCGAACTGTCCATGAGATACCTCCAGCGCTGGCCCCGGCTTCGGCATGCCCGCCGATGGATCCGGTGAAATAGGTGGCAGCGGCGCGTACGAATGCCACTTTTTGATGTTTTTCCGTTTTGTTGCTTGTTGCAGAAAAAATTCCATATTGGCAAGCCAATGTAATAATGCGAAACGAACTGTGATTGGCGGCCGGCTTTGTTGCGAGGCGCTGCCGTCACCGCACATGGAACGAGACCTATGCTCGATACCCTGAAGAACAACGGAAATGCCGCCTATGCGGGCTCCGGCAGGAGCGCCTATGGCGATGCGTTGTTCCATTCCGCCCGCGTGCGGCGGCTGAAGATTTTGCTGCCGGTGGCAGCCCTCGTCGTCGCGGCTGGCCTGACGGCGGTGGCGTTGGTCAAGATCTATCTGCCCGAGAACATCAAGATGGAAGGCGCCAAGATCGAGAACGGCAAGGTCGTGATGGAAAAGCCGGCGATCGCGGGCCGTAATTCCGACGGCGTCAACTATTCGATGCTTGCCGAAAGGGCGCTGCAGGATATCCGCAATCCCGATCTGATCACGCTTGAGACCATCAAGGCCGCCGTGCCGATGAATGACGGGCTGATTGCCCGCGTCGTCGCCTCGACGGCCGATTACAATCGCGCCACCGACAACCTGCATATGACGGCCCCCTTCACCCTGGTGCTGAGCAGCGGCCTCAACGCGAATTTCCAGTCCGCCCGGCTCGACATCAAGGGCGGAAACATGCGCAGCGACGACCCCGTCACCATCACCAAGGACAATGCCTCCATTGTTGCGAAGACGCTCCAGATAACCGATAAGGGGCGGGTGATCACATTCGAGGGGAATGTTCGCATGAATGTCGATCCATCCACCATCCATAAACAGGGCACTTAACCAGCCGGGTCATCCATGACAAAAGATTGTCGTTTTTCCACTTGCAAGACTGGCATGGCATTCATTGCCGGCGCATTTGCCCTTATTCTGATGGCCCCGGGCGCAGGCGCGCAGCAGGCGGCCACGATGTCGGGCATGAAGCTTTCCAACGACCAGCCGATCCAGATCGAAAGCGACAAGCTGGAGATCCACGATCAGGAGCACACTGCCTTGTTCACCGGCAAGGTCAAGGTCGTCCAGGGGACGACGACGATGCAGTCCGGCAAGATGACCGTCTATTACAAGGACAAGGCGGCAAAGCCCGCCGCTGATGGAGCGCAACCCGCAGCCCAGCCGCAGCAGTCGGCCTCGCTGGCATCGGGCAGTGCCGATATCGACAAGATCCTGGTGACCGACAAGGTCCTGCTGACATCGGGCACGCAGACGGCGACTGCCGATGACGGCGCTTTCGATATGGCCTCGCAGACATTCATCCTCACGGCGGATCAGGGCAACAAGGTTATTCTGTCGGATGGACCGAACGTCTTTACCGGCTGCAAATTGACCGTTCACATGCAAACCGGTCAGGCGGAGCTTGAAAGCTGCGGCGGGCGTGTCCAGATTCAGCTCGATCCAAAATCGCAGCCGAATGCACAGCAGAAGCAGAACTGAGAAGCCGGCCTCCCACGTGAAATTATCATCGCTATCCACCATGTTCGGCCAGCCCGGGCCACAAGCTGCGGGCGCCGCCGACAAAAGCCGCTATCAGGGAACGCTGATCGCCCGCGGTCTGACGAAGACCTATGCGACGCGTCGCGTCGTCAACGGCGTCTCGCTGGTGGTGCGCCGTGGCGAGGCCGTCGGACTGCTCGGCCCGAACGGCGCCGGCAAGACCACCTGCTTTTACATGATCACCGGCCTCGTGCCGGTGGATGAAGGCACGATCGAGATCGACGGCAACGACGTCACGACCATGCCGATGTACCGCCGCTCGCGTCTCGGCGTCGGTTACCTGCCGCAGGAAGCCTCGATCTTCCGCGGCCTGACGGTGGAAGAGAATATCCGCGCCGTCCTCGAAGTGCATGTCAAGGACAAGGCCGAGCGCGAGCAGAAGCTGAACGAGCTGCTGGAGGAATTCCATATCCAGAAGCTGCGCAAGAGTGCCGCCGTCGCCCTGTCGGGCGGTGAGCGCCGCCGCCTCGAAATCGCCCGGGCGCTTGCGACCGACCCGACCTTCATGCTGCTTGACGAACCCTTCGCCGGCGTCGATCCGATCTCGGTCGCCGACATCCAGAATCTCGTCCACCACCTGACGGCGCGCGGCATCGGCGTTCTCATCACCGACCACAATGTGCGCGAGACGCTGGGCCTGATCGACCGCGCCTACATCATCCATGCCGGTGAAGTGCTGACCCATGGCCGGGCGAACGACATCGTCAACAATCCGGAAGTGCGCCGGCTTTATCTCGGCGACAATTTCAGCCTCTGAATGGCTGATGACGCCAAAGACGGGGACGCTGCCTCAGTCGTCCTGAAACGGCGCAGACCTTTCGCCGACACCTGTCCCACCGCAGAAATTAACCGCGCTGACATAGTTCCGCTTGACCAAATGAGATAAAAAAGCAATTTTTGGGCCAGTTGGATTTCCGTCGCCTGAAGTGTGATCGGACGCGGTTTCCCGGAGGAATCGAGGGAGTTTCGCGTCCGTCATGGCACTGTCCGCCAGTCTTTTCCTGCGCCAGAACCAATCCCTGGTGATGACACCGCAACTGATGCAATCCATCCAGTTGCTGCAGATGACGCATGTCGAGCTCACCCAGTTCATCGCCCAGGAGGTGGAGAAGAACCCGCTGCTCGAATTTCCGTCGAATGACGGCGAGGCAGGGGCCGAACGCGGCGAAGCCGAAGATGAGCCTTATGGTCATCCGCCGGAGGATGCGGGCTCGGACGACGGCTATGACAACCGCACCGACGCGCTCTCCAGCGACTGGTACGACAATGGCGGCAGCGCCAGCACCAGCCGGCTGAACGACGAACTCGACGCCAACTATACCAATGTTTTTCCCGATGACAGCGCGCCGCAGCGCCTCGATGCGCCGGAGCTCGTCGGCCAGTGGAAATCGATGCCGGGCAGCGGCGGCGAGGGCGCCGATTACGATCTCGACGATTTCGTCGCCGGCCAGGTGTCGTTGCGCGATCATCTCGTCCAGCAGATCCCCTTCATCCTGCCCGACATGGCCGATCGGCTGATCGCGCAGAACTTCGTCGATCAGCTCGACGATGCCGGTTATCTGCAGGTCGATCTCGTCGAGACCGGCGAACGGCTGGGCACCAGCCTGACTGCGGCCGAGCGTGTGCTTGCCGCCCTGCAGACGCTCGATCCGCCGGGAGTTTTCGCCCGCAGCCTCTCGGAATGCCTGGCGATCCAGCTCAGGCAGAAGGACCGATACGACCCCGCCATGCAGGCGCTCGTCGAAAACCTCGAACTGCTGGCGCGGCGCGATTTCGCCACGCTGAAGCGGCTCTGCGGCGTCGACGAGGAAGATCTTCTCGATATGCTCGGCGAAATTCGCCAGCTCAATCCCAAACCCGGCAGCGGTTTCGAGACCGGCGTTTCCGAAGCGATCATGCCCGACGTCGTCGTCAGGCCCTCTTCGGAGGGCGGCTGGCTGGTCGAGCTTAATCCGGATACGCTGCCGCGCGTGCTGGTCAACCAATCCTATTTTTCCCGCGTGACCCGCAATGGCGAGGATCACGCCTTCCTTTCCGAATGCCTGCAGAGCGCCAACTGGCTGACACGCAGTCTCGACCAGCGGGCGAAGACCATCATGAAGGTGGCAAGCGAGATCGTCCGCCAGCAGGACGCCTTCCTGCTGAACGGCGTCGACCACCTGCGCCCGCTGAACCTGAAGACGGTCGCCGAAGCGATCAAGATGCATGAATCCACCGTCAGCCGCGTCACCTCGAACAAATATATGCTGACGCCGCGCGGCCTCTTCGAACTCAAATATTTCTTCACCGTCTCGATCAGCGCCGTCGCCGGCGGCGACAGCCATTCGGCCGAGGCCGTGCGTCACAAGATCCGCGCGCTGATCATGCAGGAGAGCCCGGACGCGGTGCTCTCCGACGACGATATCGTCGACATGCTGAAGAAGGGCGGCGTGGATCTCGCCCGGCGCACGGTTGCCAAATACCGCGAGGCCATGAACATCGCCTCCTCGGTGCAGCGCCGCCGCGAAAAGCGGGCGCTCGCCAAGGTCGCCGGCTTCTGACACCGCAATGCTTCGGTCTTGATCGAAGCATCCAGCTCCAAATCCCGTTATTGCTCTGGCGTCTGGAGCGAACTGGGAAAGCCGACCATGATGCCGCAAAATCAGAAGCTTGCCAGGGAGCTTTTTCTGCTGTTGGCGCTGGCGACCCTTTGGGGGGCCTCCTATACTTTCATCAAGATCGGTGTCGAGACGATCCCGCCGGTGACGTTGATCGCGGTCCGCACGCTGATTGCCGGTGCCATCCTGCTTATCGTCCTCCGCTACCGGCGAATCCGCCTGCCCACCGACGGCGAGACGTGGCGGCGGCTTTTCGTCCAGGCCTGTCTGAACAGCGTCATTCCCTTCACGCTGATCGCCTGGGCGGAACAATCCGTCGATGCCGGGCTGGCGGTGATTCTCAATTCGGCGACGCCGATCTTCACCTTCCTGCTGACCGTGTTGATAACCCGCCATGAGCAGGTGACGGCGCGAAAGCTTTTCGGCGTCATATCAGGGCTTGCCGGCATCTGCCTGGTCATCGGCGTCTCGGTGCTCGGCGGTCTCGGCGAAAGCCTGACGGCGCAGCTCGCCATCATCCTGGCGACCACCTGCTATGCTGGTGCGGCGATTTTCAGCAAGAACTTCAAGGGGCTCGATCCCATCGTGCCGGCGGCCGGCTCGTTGATCTCAGGTGCGGTCATTCTGTTGCCGGTCAGCCTTGTCGTCGACCGGCCGTGGACGCTCGATCCATCGGCCGCATCGATTCTGGCGCTGCTGGCTCTTTCCGCCTTTTCGACGGCGCTTGCCTTTTCGATCTATTTCCGCCTCGTCCAGACGCTGGGTTCGGTCGGAACGACGTCGCAAGCCTATCTCAGGGTTCCGATCGGCGTTGCGATCGGCATCGTTTTCCTCGGCGAAAGGCTGAGCTCCACCGCCTGGATTGGACTCATTTGCGTCATTCTCGGTGTCGCAGCTATGACGATCCCGGCAAGGGTGAGTACAAGCAGGGCGGGAATGGTCTAGGCATCACTGGCTAGCGGTCGGCCGCATCCCCGGTATTCCTTGGCGCGGCATCACACGCGGTGCGCGCATTGGCAGCCGCGGTTTTCGCCCTATTGACTTTCCGGCAGCGGCTGGCTAGAAGCCCGCCGCAATCGATGCCGCAAACGGCATCTGGAGTTATCCCCAGCATCAGAAGGGTACCAAGGACCAGCAGGCTGACGCCGATCTTGCTTGAGATTGCGCGAAGTGCTTGGATGAACCTGAGGCTTGGCGTAAACTGATACCCGCAAACGACATAAGAAGGGAAACTCCATGAGTGTGCGTGTGTCCGGTAAACATATGGAAATTGGTGAATCGTTCCGTCAAAAGATCGAGGACCAAATTGGTATGGCCATCACGAAATACTTCGACGGGGGGTATTCCGGCCAGGTGACCGTGGAAAAGGCGAGTTCTCGTTTCTCCGCAGATTGCAAGCTTCATCTCGACAGCGGGGTGGTGCTGCATGCGGCCGGTGAAGCGACCGATCCCCAGCTTGCTTTTGACGCCGCTTCGGAGCGCATCGAAAAGCGTCTGCGCCGCTATAAGCGCAAGCTGAAGGACCATCATGCCGGAAACCATCTGAACGGTTTTGCAGAAGTCTCCTACACGGTCATGGACTCTGTTCCTGATCACGAGGATGAAATTCCCGACGATTTCGCCCCTGCAATCGTCGCCGAAAGCACGAAGCAGCTGAAGACCATGTCGGTCGCCACCGCCGTGATGGCACTCGACATGACCGACGAGCCGCTTCTCCTGTTCCGCAGCCCCGGCAAGGAACATTTGAACATCGTTTACCGTCGGCACGACGGAAATATTGGCTGGATCGATTCGGCCAATATCAAAGGCTGAGGTCAGGGCAGTGAGCGGCGGTATTGCCGCCGCTCCTTGCATTTGATCCCGGCGACAGAAGGAAAAAGAAATGGCATTGGCAGATTTGCTCCATCAGGATGCGATCATTCCCGCCCTCAGAGTAAATTCCAAGAAACAGCTGCTTCAGGAATTGGCCGCAAGAGCCGCCAGGATCACCGGGCTCTCCGAACGGGAGATCTTCGACGTCATCCTGCAGCGCGAACGCCTTGGCTCGACCGGCGTCGGCAACGGCATCGCCATTCCCCACGGCAAGCTGGTCAACATCCATTCGATCGTCGGCATCTTCGCCCGGCTGGAGCAGCCTGTCGATTTCGAGGCCCTGGACGACCAGCCTGTCGACCTCGTTTTCCTGCTGCTGGCGCCGGAAGGCGCGGGCGCTGATCACCTCAAGGCCCTGTCGCGGATTGCCCGCGTGCTGCGCGACCACGATCTGGTCGCCAAGCTGCGCGCCACCGATTCCGCTTCGGCGATCTACGCCTTCCTCAATGAAGAGCAGACGTCCAACGCCGCCTGAACCAGGCCCTGCAAAACTGTGCAGCAGTCTTGCGACAATGCGATGCGCGTCAGGCCGGAAACCGCCGCAACTCCCGGAATCAGCGGGAGTCTAGCCGGCGGCTTCGCAAGGCAACCCGCTATATCCTGGCTGCGACGTCTTCACCCGAAGGGATCGAAGGCTGTGCTCCTGATTTGAGGCAGGCGAGCGAACCGGCGACCGCCGCCCGGCGCAGCGCCGAGGCAAAATCCAGACCCTCGTCGAGGCTCGCAGCGAAATAGCCGCAGAAGGTGTCGCCGGCGCCGACCGTATCGACGGGTTCGATCTTCAGGCCCTGCGCCCGCGCGATCGCTCCGTCGCGGATGGCGACGACGCCGTCGCCGCCGAGCGTCACGATCAGCGTCTGGCCGGTTTCGGCGTGCAGGCGCGTCAGGGCCGCCTCGCGCGCTTGCGCGTCCATGCCGTCCTGTCCGGCCAGCCGCTCGAATTCGGTCTCGTTGGCGATGACGATATCGGCGAGCCGGCCGAGACGCGGCGCATCGGGAATCAAGGGAGCAAGGTTGAGAATGCTGGTGACGCCCTCGGCGCGGGCGGCCGACAGCGCGCGTTCGACGGCTGATGTCGGCACTTCGAGCTGCAGCATCAGGATATCGCGTTCCTGCATGCCGCCGATCGCGGCCTCGGCATCGTCGGGCGTGACCAGGCCGTTGGCGCCGGGAACGACGGCGATCATGTTTTCGCCGTCGCCGCCGACCAGGATCAGCGCCGTGCCTGTGGGACCGTCGACATGTTTGACGCGGGAAAGATCGGTACCCGCATCATTGAGCAGGGAAAGGGCATCGGCGGCAAAACTGTCCTTGCCGACGGCGCCGGCCATATGCACATGGCGACCGGCGCGCCGCGCGGCCAGCGCCTGGTTGGCGCCCTTGCCGCCGGCGGCGGTGGCAAAGCCGTTGCCGGCCACCGTCTCGCCGGGCTTCGGCAGGCGCTCGGTGGTGGCGATGAGGTCCATGTTGATGGACCCGAAAACTGTAATCATCAGGGATGTCCCGTCCTCTGGCGCATGCAGGCGACGTCATGCTCCTGCTGTTTCATGCGGGCGAGACACTGCCCGAAGCGGTCACTCCTCGTCAACCACCCGCAGCTTGAGAAGACCGGTGCGGCTTTCCACCGATTTGGCCGCGGGTTCGCCGTCGCGGGCCGGCTTGGCCTCGCCACCGCCCGCTTCGAATTCCAGCGCTTCGATCTTGGCGCCGCGCCTGGTCAGTTTGTCGGCCGAGGTGACGACCATGTCGATGTCCTTCTGCGCCATAGCAAAGTGACCTTGCAGCTTGCGCACCCGCTCATCGAGGCGGCCGAGATCGTCCATCAGGATTGCCACCTCGCCCTGGATCAGATGCGCCTGCGCCCGCATGCGCTGGTCCTTGAGCACGGCCTGGATGACCTGGATCGACAGCATCAGCAGCGACGGCGAAACAATGACGACACGCGCCCGGTGCGCCTTCTGCACCACCGGCTCGAAATTCTCGTGGAGCTCGGCGAAGATCGATTCCGACGGCACGAAGAGAAAGGCCGTATCCTGGGTTTCGCCCTGGATCAGATATTTCTCGGAAATGTCCCGGATGTGGATCTCCATGTCGCGGCGAAACTGCTGGCCGGCGATCTTGCCGGCCTCCGGGTTGCCGGCGTCGCGGATCGCGTTCCAGGCTTCGAGCGGAAATTTCGCATCGATCACCAGCGGCGGCGCGCCGTTCGGCATGCGGATCGTGCAGTCCGGCCGCGAACCGTTGGTGAGCGTCTGCTGGAAGGCATAGGCGCCCATCGGCAGGCCGTCGGCGATGATCGTTTCCATCCGGGACTGGCCGAAGGCGCCGCGCGTCTGCTTGTTGGAAAGAATGGCCTGCAGCCCGACGACATCCTTGGCCAGCGTCTGGATATTGTTCTGCGCCGCATCGATCACCGCCAGCCGCTCCTGCAACCGCTGCAGGTTCTCATGCGTCGACTTGGTCTGCTCGGTAATCGTCGAGTTGACGCGCTGCGACATGCCGTCGAGGCGTTGGCTGATCGCCTGGTTGAGCTCGCTCTGCCGCGCCCCGAAAACCTCGGTCATTGCCGCGATGCGGCCCTGCATTTCCGCCTGGATCTTCAGAAGCTCGGCCATGCGCGCGTCGCTTTCTCCAGCGCGAAAGCTCGCCTCCTCCGCCTGTTCGCGGCGAAGGCTTGCACCACGCAGCAGCAGCACGGTCACCAGCAGGACAAAGGCCAGCAGAACCCCGCCGGCAAGCGCCAACATGGTCGGGCTGATCGAGGCAAGCGGTAAAGTGAACGAATCGGAATGGGCGGTCATGCCGCAACCATAACAGAAGGGGCGGCAATATATAGATCAAAGCGTGAACGAAACTGGAGGCCCCCGATATATTCGCACGCGGTGGCGGCTGCTGGCCTATGCGATCACTCGGCACCGCTGTCCGCCAGCGACCCGAGGCGAATATGGCGAAATTCCGGGCGGAGATGCAAAAAAGCGTCTTCCCCGCCTGCCGGATAATTCCATAGTCGGAAAAGATGGGTTATGGGAACGCCATGACCATCAAGCCACTCATCATTCTTCCCGATCCCCTTCTCCGCCAGATCTCCAAGCCGATCGAGCGGGTCGACGCCGACCTGCAGCGTCTTGCCGACGATATGCTGGAAACCATGTACGACGCGCCGGGCATCGGCCTTGCGGCGATCCAGATCGGCGTGCCGCGCCGTATGCTGGTCATCGACGTGTCGCGCGAGGGCGAGGAAAAGCAGCCGCAGGTCTTCATCAACCCGGAGATCGTCACCTCCTCCGACGATCGCTCGGTCTATGAGGAAGGCTGCCTGTCGATCCCGGATTATTATGCCGAGGTCGAGCGCCCGGCTGTCGTCTCGGTCAAATATCTCGACCGCCACGGCAAGGAACAGACGGTGGAGGCCGACGGCCTGCTCGCCACCTGCCTGCAGCACGAGATCGACCATCTGAACGGCGTGCTGTTCATCGATTATATCTCGCGGCTGAAGCGGGAGATGGTGATCAAGAGGTTCACCAAGGCGGCGAAGTCGAAGGCGCTCTGAGCGCCGCGTTGAAAATTCGCCGGCGAGGCATTATGATATCACTGATATCATGATGGAGGTGCCGCATGGGTGATTTTCTGATCAGGAATATTTCCGAGGCGATGAAGCGAGACATTGCGGAATCGGCGCAGCGCAGTGGAAACAGTCTTTCTGACGAGGCCAAGGAACTTTTGCGGGAAGCGCTTCAGAGAAAAACCGGAGCAAAGCCCGAGGCCGTGTCGGCCTATGCAGCGATACGCGCCGCTTTCGAAAGAGAAGACGCGGTAGACGACGAATTTGCTGCAATCATGGAGGAAATCGAGGCCGCGCGGAAAAAGGATTTTGGCCGGCCGTTTGAGGACTTCGAATGATCGTTCTCGATACGAATGTGGTTTCCGAGTTTGCCAGGTCATTACCCAATGAAAAGGTGAAGGCTTGGATGTTGCGGCAGGATAGCTCGAGAATCTGGCTTTGCACTGTCGGGTTGATGGAGCAGATTTACGGCGCTGAAAGGGTTCTCTTGAAGACCGGATCGGATCGCTTCTTTCGCGCCATCGAGAATTTGGTGAAAGGCCAATTTCGTGATCGTATTGTTGGCTGGGATTTGGAAGCGGCCATGGCAACCGGACGCCTGCGGGCGAAACGTGAAAACATAGGGCGTCCGATTTCGGTCCAGGATGCCATGATTGCCGCCATCTGCCTTGCCAACGGCGCCACACTCGCCACCCGCAACACCAGAGATTTCGAGGGGCTTGATCTCAAGCTCGTAAACCCGTTTGAAGAGGGTTGACCCTCAATTGGCGAGATAGAATGTCCCTTCGCATCATCTTCATGGGAACCCCCGAGTTCTCGGTCCCGACCCTGCGTCTGCTCGTCGATGCCGGCCACAGGATCGTCGCCGTCTATACCCAGCCGCCGCGGCCGGGCGGGCGGCGCGGGCTCGATCTGCAGAAATCGCCGGTGCATCAGGCGGCCGAACTGCTCGGTCTTCCGGTCTTCACGCCGGTCAATTTCAGGGATGCCGAGGAGCGCGAGCGGTTCGCCGCCCTCAAGGCCGATGTCGCCGTCGTCGTCGCCTACGGATTGCTGCTGCCGGAGCCGGTTTTGAACGGCACCCGTGACGGCTGCTACAATGGCCATGCCTCGCTGCTGCCGCGCTGGCGGGGGGCCGCGCCGATCCAGCGGGCGATCATGGCGGGTGATGAGAAGACCGGCATGATGGTGATGAAGATGGACAAGGGCCTCGATACCGGCGCCGTCGCGCTGACCCGCGAAGTCGGGATCAACCCAAACATGACGGCCGGCGAGCTGCACGACCGGCTGATGCAGGTTGGCGCCAAGGCGATGGCGGAAGCCATGGTGAAGCTTGAAATGAACGACCTGCCGCTGACGCCGCAGCCGGAAGAGGGCGTGCTCTATGCCGCCAAGATCGACAAGGCCGAGACGCGCATCGATTTCGCCAGGGATTCCAAAGATGTGCACAATCATATCCGCGGACTGGCGCCTTTTCCGGGCGCCTGGTTCGAGCTCGAGATCGGCGGCAAGCCGGAGCGGGTGAAGGTGCTGGGATCCGAGCTGGCGGAAGGCGAGGGGGCTGCCGGGCAATTGCTGAGCGGTGATTTCGTGGTCGCCTGCGCCTCGGGTGCTGTGCGGCTGACTAGGCTGCAGAAGGCCGGCGGCAAGCCGCTGGCGGCAGCCGACTTCCTCAGGGGCACGCCGCTTGCCGCCGGCACGAGGCTTTCCTGATGCCGCGTTTCCGCATGACCGTCGAATATGACGGCGGCCCTTATGTTGGCTGGCAGCGGCAGGAGAACGGCCCCTCGGTGCAGGGCGCGATCGAAGCGGCAGTGCTGTCGCTGACCGGCGAGACGGTCTCGGTCCGCGGCGCCGGCCGCACCGACTCCGGCGTCCACGCCATGGGGCAGGTGATTCATGCCGATCTTTCCAAGGACTGGTCGCCCTACCAGCTGCAGAATGCCTTGAACGCACATCTGAGGCTCGGCGACGAGCGTGTCTCCATTCTCGATGTCGAAGCGGTTCCGGAATTCTTCGATGCCCGCTTTTCGGCGCTGCGCCGCCATTATCTCTACCGTATCGTCAGCCGCCGGGCGCCGCTGGCGCTTGAAGCCGGCAAGGCCTGGTGGGTGCCGAAGGTGCTCGACCACGAGGTCATGCATGCCGCCGCCCAGCGGCTGGTCGGCCGGCACGATTTTTCCACCTTCCGCGCCGCCCATTGCCAGGCAAACAGCCCGGTGCGCACGCTCGACCGGCTGGATGTGACCCGCAACGGCGAGCTGATCGAAATCCGCGCCACGGCGCAGAGCTTCCTCCACAACCAGATCCGTTCCTTCGCCGGCACGCTGAAGCTCGCCGGCGAAGGCAAATGGACGCCTGACGATGTCGAGGCGGCGCTCGAAGCGCGCGACCGCAAGGCCTGCGGGCCGGTGGCGCCGCCCGACGGGCTCTATTTTCTGCAGGTGGATTATCCAGACGTGATCGTCGATCGGCGCAGGCCGGTCAGTGATCCCGACGACGATCAATCATAGGCTTGATCAGACCGGATAGATGCCGAGGAAGTGCTGCAGATATTCCGAAAGGATCATCGACGGCACCAGCAGCACCAGCGTCATCGCCCCGACCATCAGCGCGTGGCCGTGGCAGATCATCCTGAGGATGCGCGCCAGCGCGAAGACCTGCGCCAGCATGAAGGCAAGCAGCAGCAGCGAGACGAGGCCGACGGAGCCGGGAAGGAAGACCACCATCGCCAGCAGCAGACCGTTGATATAGGAGAGCGGCACGCCGAGCCAGTTGACGCTGACGACGACCGGCGCGAAACGCTCGCCCATGCGGAAGGCAAGCAGCAGCAGCCCGGCAAAAACCAGCGGCACGAACCAGTTGGCGAGTTCGACGAGGCCGAGCCTGAGATAGAAAGCAAAGCCGACATCGGCTTCCGGCGGCATCGACCGCAGAAAGACCTGCCGCCACCAGAGCCAGGAAATGCCCATCGGCGGCAGGCACCAGGCCATCGCCCAGAACGAGCGGTTGACGCCGCGCTCGGACATGTCGAGGTAGCGGAAGCCGCGCGGGTCCAGCCGGATCAGCAGCCAGAGGCCGGCCAGATAATACTGGACTTCTCTAAGCCCCGGCATTGGCGAACCAGTGGGCGATGAAGGTTTCGTAGATCGCCGTCAGCATCTCCAGATCGGAAACGGCGACACGCTCGTCGACCATGTGCATCGTCTGGCCGACGAGGCCGAACTCGACGACCGGGCAATAATCCTTGATGAAACGCGCATCCGACGTGCCGCCGGTGGTCGAAAGCTTAGGCGAGCGGCCGGTCACGCTCTCGACGGCCGATGACAGCGAGGCGATCAGGCCATTGTTGCGGGTCAGGAAGACATGGCTTGGCCGGTCGGCCCAGACGATATCGTATTTCACCGGTTCGCGGCCCGGCCGCAGCCGGCCGTCCCCGGCGGCGGCTTGCAGACGGCGCAGGATTTCGGCGCGCAGCGTCTCGGCCGTCCAGCTGTCGTTGAAGCGGATGTTGAAGCTTGCCGATGCCCTGGCCGGAATGACGTTGGTTGCCGGATTGCCGACATCGACCGTCGTCACCTCGAGATTCGAGGGCTGGAAATCGTCGGTGCCGCCGTCGAAGGGCGGGTCCATCAGCGCCTGCGTCAGCTGCAGCATGCCGCGCACCGGATTGTCGGCAAGATGCGGATAGGCGGCATGGCCCTGGACGCCGTGCACGGTGATCCTGCCCGACAGCGAGCCGCGCCGGCCGATCTTGATCATGTCGCCCAGCCTGTCGGGATTGGTGGGCTCGCCGACCAGGCAGGCATCCCAGCGCTCGCCGCGCTCAGCCGCCCATTGCAACAGCTTGATCGTGCCGTTGATCGCCGGGCCTTCCTCGTCGCCGGTGATCAGGAAGGAGATCGAGCCCTTGGGCGGTCCGCTTTTCTCGATATGGCGGGCGACGGCGGCGACGAAACAGGCGATGCCGCCCTTCATATCGACCGCGCCGCGGCCGAACAATTCGCCCTTCGATATCTCGGCGGCAAAGGGCGGATGCGTCCAGGCAGCCTCGTCACCGACCGGCACGACATCGGTATGGCCGGCAAACATCAGATGCGGGCCGTCGCTGCCGAGGCGGGCATAGAGGTTTTCGATGTCGGGCGTGCCCGCTTCGCTCGCTTTCACCTTGTCGACGATGAAGCCGAGCGGCGCAAGCATGGCGTCGAGCGCCGACAATGCGCCGCCTTCGGCTGGAGTCACGGAGGGGCAGCGAATCAGCGTCTGAAGATTGGCGACGGGATCGGTAGCGGTCATGGCGTCGAACTATCCGGCGGGAATGGCAAAGACATGGCAAGGCGGCGGCGCCTCGCGTAAAAGACGCCGTCTGTTTACCGGATCATTTTCCCGATGTCATCAATCGCGCAACAGCTCGTTGATGCCGGTCTTGGAGCGGGTCTTTTCATCGACGCGCTTGACGATGACGGCGCAGTAGAGATGCGGCGCCGGCTGGCCGTTCGCCATCGTCGCATTGCCCGACGGCATCGAGCCGGCGACGACAACGGAATAGGGCGGCACTTCGCCGTAGCTCACCTCACCGGTGGCGCGGTCGACGATCTTGGTCGACTTGCCGATGAAGACGCCCATGCCGAGCACCGAGCCTTCGCGGATGATGCAGCCTTCGACCACTTCCGAACGGGCGCCGATGAAGCAATTGTCTTCGATGATCGTCGGGCCGGCCTGCATCGGCTCCAGCACGCCGCCGATGCCGACGCCGCCGGACAGATGCACGTGCTTGCCGATCTGCGCGCAGGAGCCGACCGTCGCCCAGGTATCGACCATCGTGCCTTCGCCGACATAGGCGCCGAGATTGACGAAGGAGGGCATCAGGATGGCGTTCGGGGCGATATAGGCCGAGCGGCGCACGACGCAGTTCGGCACGGCGCGGAAGCCGGCGGCGCGGAAATGGTTCTCGCCCCAGTTCTCGAATTTCGAAGGCACTTT
The DNA here is from genome assembly GCF_001187535.1 of Rhizobium ecuadorense. Classification (GTDB taxonomy): domain Bacteria; phylum Pseudomonadota; class Alphaproteobacteria; order Rhizobiales; family Rhizobiaceae; genus Rhizobium; species Rhizobium ecuadorense. The sequence goes on along the minus strand of NZ_LFIO01000023.1, from coordinate 75,790 downwards.
GTCCCACCAGGTGGAATTGCCCGAGCCGCCCTTGACCACATCCATGTCGTTGAGGCGGAAGGACAGGAGCACGGCCTTTTTCAGCCACTGATTGACCGTCCATGCGCCGTCGGCGCCACGCGTCGCGACACGGACCTTGCCGGCATCGAGCAGGTCGAGCGCTGCTTCGACGGCATCGCGGACCTCGCCCTTCGTCGACGTGTTCACATTGTCGCGATTGTCGAAGGCGGCTTCGATGGTCTTTTCGAGGGATGCGAGGTCGGTGGCGCTCATGGGAATTCCTTAAACTTCGATCTTTATCGTGGAGACGGCGCAGTCTCCGGAATTGCGGTTGGCGGGATTGTGTCCTGCTCTACAGCATGCGCCCGTAGAATGGAATGATTTTTCGGGCAGGATCAATCTGGTTTCAAGGCGTTATAGCGACATATCCGGCACTACGACCGGCAGGACTGAAAGGCATTTCGACATGGCGAAGGGACGAAACGGCGGATCGCGGCGCAAGGACGGCGTATGGGACCCGCTGAAGAGCAGCTCGACCGACAGGCAGCGCGCCGAAGCCGTGCCGAAGACGCCGCAGACGATGTCGCCCGCTTACCGCCTTGCCTATGTCGACGAGGACTTCCTCTGCCGCGAGGAGTTGCGGCCGATCCGCCTGCAGCTGGAACTGCTGAAGACGGAGATGATGCTGACGGAACGCGGCATCCGCTCCACAGTCGTCATGTTCGGCGGCGCCCGCATTCCCGCCCCCGGCCAGAGCGCCTGGGCGGCGCGCAACGATATCCAGCGCGCCAATCTGGAGGCGGCTTCCGTCTATTATGACGAGGCGCGCAAATTCGCCCGGCTCTGCTCGAAATATTCGGCGACCCTCGGGTTCCAGGAATATGTCATCGTCACCGGCGGCGGTCCGGGCGTCATGGAAGCGGGCAATCGCGGCGCGGCCGACGAGGGCGCACCCTCGATCGGCCTCAACATAGTGCTGCCGCACGAGCAGGCGCCGAACGCCTATGTGACGCCGGAGCTCAGCTTCAACTTCCACTATTTCGCCATTCGCAAGATGCATTTCATGGTGCGCGCCAAGGCGATCGCCGTCTTTCCCGGCGGCTTCGGAACGCTCGACGAATTCTTCGAATGCCTGACGCTGATCCAGACCGGCCGCATGGAGCGGCTGCCGCTGATCCTTTTCGGCGAGGCCTTCTGGCGCAGCATCGTCAATTTCGATGCCCTGGCCGAATTCGGCACGATCGCGCCTGATGACGTCAAGCTGATCAGCTTCGTCGACACGGCCGAGGCCGCGTGGAAGATCATCCAGGATTTCTATGAGCATCGCGAATAGCGTCTCGGTCGTGAGACGCGTCTCTTTCCCCGCCGGGCGGGGAAAGAGCGGGGGCAATGGTTCGCCCAGCTTTACTGAAGCGGCCTTACAGCAGCGGCCGGTCCGGCATGTCGTCGATCGAGATGACGCCGTCCTTGTTGCGGTCCATCCGCGCAAACAGCTTGTCGAAGGCGGCGACCGCTTCCTGTTTGGAGATCTGGCCGTTCTGGTCGGTATCGATCCGATGCATCATCAACGAGGCGCGCATGATGTTGCCGCCATGGCGCATCCAGCGGTGCCCGTCACGACCATCGTGCCCGTCGCGGGGCGGCCGTCCCTGGTCGTCATTGTCCGGCGTCGCGGCGGCGCTATCCCCCTTGTTTTCGCCGGCCTCCTGGTTGCGCTGATCTCGCATCGCCTGCATCTCGGTCTTCTGGTATGCGCGGATTTCACCGGGCGTCAGCGAGCCGTCATTATTGGTGTCGATCGCAGCGAAAACCTTGTCGAGGCCGGCCGTCGCCTCTTCCTTGGTGACCTTTCCGTCCTTGTTCGTGTCGAACTGCTTGAGCATCCTGACATAGGTGATTTCGCGGAAGGCGGCAGATCCTGGACCGTGTGGACCGTGCATGCCGGCGTGCTGACGCGGCCCGTCACCGGGTGCGGCATAGCCCGCTCCGGCGGCTGCGCCGAAGATGAGGGTGGAGGAAAGCGCTGCCAGTATCAGCTTGTTGCGGTACATCGTATTTGCCTTTCGTGAGGTGTCCCCTCACGAAGAAAGCTACGGCAGCAGGGCGGAAAGCCCCAGTTAAACATCGGTAAGCTGAATGAAACTTTGGTAATCCGTCAGCCGCCGAGGCCGGTGACCTTATTGAGAAAGGCGGCGAGGTCGTCGGTGACGAAATCGATATGATCCTCTTCGCCGCTGGTCTTTTCCCACCATTCGACGAGCGTCTCTTCCAGATTGCGCGGCACCAGCAGCACGGTCTGCATGCCGAGCGCCTTCGGCACCGTCAGATTGCGCGGCAGATCCTCGAACATCGCCGCCTTGCTCGTTTCGACGCGTTTTAACGCCGTGAACTTGTCGTAGGTCGCCTGCGCCGGCTTCGGCACGTAGTCGGCGGCGACGATGTCGAAGATGTCGTCGAAATGCTCGAGAATGCCGAGCGCCTCCGCCGTCATTTCCGCATGTTTGACGCTGCCATTGGTGAAGATGAACTTGCGCCCCGGCAGCGCCTTGATCGCCTGGCCGAGTTCCGGCTGCGGCGTCAGCGCCGAATAGTCGATCGCATGCGCCTTTTCCAGAAAGTCGTTCGGGTCGATGCCGTGATGGATCATCAGCCCCTGCAGCGTCGTGCCGTGTTCGAGGTAATATTGCTTCTGCAGCTTACGCGCCTCTTCCCGCTCCATCTGTAAGAGCGCGGCGACATAGGCAGTCATGTTCTTGTCGATCTGCGCGAAGAGATTGACATGATGCGGATAGAGCGTGTTGTCGAGGTCGAAGACCCAGTCGGTAACGTGCGCGAAATCGGCTTTATCTGGTGTGCGGTCGATCTTTGTCATGGCGGACTTATGGCATGGCTGCGACCGCAAGGAAATCGACAAGAAAAAATAGACGCCCGATTTTCGGCGGACGTCGCGGGCGCGGGATGCTAGAAACGGCTATGCTTTTCGAACGTCCCGACGATGATACGCTCTATGACGCCTTGATCGCGCGCAGTGCCGATTATGAGGGCCAGGCCTATGTCTGCGTCAAGACGACAGGCATCTTCTGCCGTCTGACGTGCCCGGCGCGCAAGCCGAAGCGGGAAAATACCCTGTTCTTCGAGACGATCGCCGCCTGCATGCATTCCGGCTTCCGCCCCTGCCGGCGCTGCCGGCCGCTGCAGCAGCCGGGCCGGGAGCCGATCGTCGACGCGCTGCTTGCCGCGCTTGATGGCGAGCCGGGGGTTCGCTGGACGGAAGACGAGCTTGTGCGCCGTGGCCATGATCCCTCGACGGTGCGCCGCGCCTTCAAGCGGGCGCTCGGCATGACCTTTCATGATATCGTCCGCTACATCAGGCTCGGGCAAGCCGCCCGGCAGCTGGCCGATGGCGCGCGGGTCATCGATGCGCAAATCGACGCCGGATACGAGTCTCCGAGCGGCTTTCGCTCGGCCTTCCAGCGGCTCGTCGGCAAGGCGCCGGCGCTGTCGCAGAACCGCGAACTGCTCTTTGCCGACTGGTTCGACACCCCGCTCGGACCGATGATCGCGGTTGCCGACAAGACCCATCTGCATCTTCTCGAATTTCACGATCGCAAGGCGTTGCCGGCCGAGCTCGAAGGATTGCAGAAGCGCGTCCGCTCCTCGGTCGCGATCGGCCGCACCCCTGTCATCGATCAGGTCGAGGCGGAAATCCGGGATTATTTCGAGGGGCGGCTCACTGTTTTCACGACGCCGTTGGCGCTCGGCGGCACAGCCTTCGAAAAACATGTCTGGGCAAAGCTGATGGAGATCCCTGTCGGCAAGACGCGCGCCTATGGCGATCTTGCAAGGGAGATGCACAGGCCGGAGGTGGTGCGTGCCGTCGGCCGCGCCAATGGCGCCAACCAGCTTGCGATCATCGTGCCCTGCCACCGCATTCTCGGCGCGGACGGTTCGCTCACAGGTTACGGCGGCGGCCTCTGGCGCAAACAATGGCTGCTGCGCCACGAAGAGAAGATCAGCATGCAAGCGAAGATGGAGGAGACAGCATGAACCAGACCGAGAAGGCCAAGGCATTTGGTGCGCTGCACCAGAAGGGCAACCCGATCGTGCTTTACAATATCTGGGATGCCGGCACCGCGAAGGCGGTGGCGGAAGCCGGCGCCAAGGCGCTGGCGACGGGAAGCTGGTCGGTCGCCGCGGCCCACGGTTTTGCCGATGGCGAGAAGCTGCCGATGTCGGTGCTTGTGGAGACGGCGAAATCCATCACCGATTTCGTCGACCTGCCGCTTTCTGTCGATTTCGAAGGCGCCTATTCGGCGGAGCCCGCGGGGGCGGCCGCCAATGTCGCCAGGCTGGTGGAGGTCGGCGCCGTCGGCATCAATTTCGAGGATCGGGTCGTTGCCGGCGAGGGGCTTTATCCCGCCGAGAGCCAGGCGGCCCGCATCCGCGCCATTCGCGCGATGGCCGATGCCAAGGACATCCCTTTCTTCATCAACGCCCGCACCGACCTTTTCCTGGCCGAAAGCGATCTTGCCAAACATGCCGGCCTGGTGGACGAGGCGATCGAGCGGGGCAGGGCCTATGCGGCGGCCGGCGGCAACGGCTTTTTCGTGCCCGGCCTGATCGATCCCGGTTTGATCGAAAAGATCTGCGCGGCATCGTCGCAGCCGGTCAATGTCATGATGCGGACCGGCGCCCCCGATGTGAAAACCCTGGCAAGGCTCGGTGTTGGCCGCATCAGCTATGGGCCGGGGCCTTACCGGTCGATGATGGAAAAGCTGAAACAGGAGGCGGCGGCGATTTATAGCCTGCGCTGAGATGTTGACGGGCCGCATCCGCAGGATAGGCTGCGGCCCGCAATAACGTAGTCTTCCGCTCAGGAACGGAAGCGCAGATTGCGCCGCGTCAGCTGAGCGACCGAGGTGCAGCCCATCAGCTTCATGTCGCGTTCGATCTCGGTGCGCATCGTCTCCAGCGCCCGTTCGACGCCGGGCTGTCCGGCAGCGGCAAGCGGGAAGAGATAGTAGCGGCCGAGCCCGACGGCCTTTGCCCCCAGCGACAGCGCTTTCAGCACATGTGTTCCCCGCTGCACACCGCCATCCATCATCACGTCGATCCGGTCGCCGACGGCATCGACGATCTCGGCCAACTGGTCGAAAGCGCTGCGCGAACCGTCGAGCTGGCGGCCGCCATGGTTGGACAGCACGATGCCGGTGCAGCCGATCTCGACCGCGCGCTTGGCGTCTTCGACCGACATGATGCCCTTCAGGCAGAATTGCCCGCCCCAGGCCTGCACCATGTCAGCCACGTCGTTCCACGACATCGAGGGGTCGAGCATTTCGGTGAAGTAGCGGCTGATCGACAGCGCCCCACCATCCATCTTGACGTGGTTTTCGAGCTGCGGCAGCCGGAAGCGCTCATGCGTCAGCCAGTCGATCGCCCAGGACGGCTTGATCGCGAACTGGGTCATGCCGGCGAGGTTGAGCTTGAAGGGAATGGCAAAACCGGTGCGCTTGTCGCGCTCGCGGTTGCCGCCGGTGATGCTGTCGACCGTCAGCATCATCGCCTGCACGCCGGCAGTTTTCGCCCGCGCCATCATCTCGTGATTGAGGCCGCGATCCTTGTGGAAATAGAACTGGTAGACCTGCGGCCCGGCACTGAGCTGTCTGGCTTCCTCCAGGCTGATCGTGCCGAGCGAGGAGACGCCGAACATCGTGCCGTGTTTGGCCGCCGCCGCCGCCACCGCCCGCTCCCCCTGGTGGTGAAACAGCCGCTGCAGCGCCGTCGGCGAGCAATAGACCGGCATTGCCAGCTTCTGCCCCATGACCGTCACCGACATGTCGACCTCGGCCACCCCTCTGAGAACATCGGGCACCAGATCGCAGGCCTCGAAAGCCGCGGTATTGCGCCGATAGGTCACCTCGTCATCGGCAGCGCCGTCGATATAATCGAAGATCGGCCCGGGAAGCCGCCGCTTGGCCATGCGCCGGAAGTCGTGGAAATTATAGCAGTCTGTAAGGCGCATCTGTTTGCTCGACCCGTTGGTTTTCGGGCCGCAACCTAAAACACGATTCGAAATCTTGCCAAGGCTAGATCGGGCGATTTGCGGCCTGTCCGATAGGATTGTCGCTGTTTGGGCGGTTTTTGCGCGGGACGGCGCTCAGGCGATGGCGATCAACCTCCACCCCCTGCTTCAGTGAGGCATTCTCCAACGCACCTCATCCTGAGGCGCGTAGCCCGCAGGGCGAAGCCTCGAAGGACATGCCGCAGCGCTGCTCCTTGCATCCATCCCCTGCTGGCGCAGGTTCGCGTCGACCACTCTCGATCAGGGAACGATCAGCGTTCCGATGCCGTGCTCGGTGAAGATTTCCAGCAGGACGGAATGGGCGGTCTTGCCGTTCAGGATGACGACGCCCTGGACGCCGGCCTTGATCGCGTCGATGCAGGTCTCGACCTTGGGGATCATGCCGCCCGAGATCGTGCCGTCGGCGATCAGCGCATGGGCTTCGGCGACGGAAAGCTCCTTGATCAGCTGGCCGTTCTTGTCGAGCACGCCGGCCACATCGGTCAGGAACAGCAGCCGGGTGGCGTTCAGCGCCCCGGCTATGGCGCCGGCGAAAGTATCGGCGTTGATATTGTAGGTCGCCCCGTCACGGCCGGGCGCGACCGGGGCGATCACCGGGATCATCTCGGAGCGGGCGAGCAGATCGAGCAGCGTGCGGTCGACCTCGACCACCTCGCCGACGAAGCCGAGATCGAGCACCCGCTCGATGTTGGAATCCGGGTCCTTGACGGTCTTGCGCGCCTTTTCGGCGAAGACCATGTTGCCGTCCTTGCCGCACAGGCCGATCGCCCATTCGCCGGTCTGGTTGATCAGCGCGACGATTTCCTTGTTGATCGAGCCGGCGAGCACCATCTCGACGATCTCGACCGTCTTCTGGTCGGTAACGCGCAGCCCGCCCTCGAATTTCGATTCGATGCCCATCTTGTTCAGCATGGCGCCGATCTGCGGGCCGCCGCCATGAACGACGATCGGGTTGACGCCCGATTGCTTCAACAGCGCGATGTCGCTGGCAAAGGCCTTGCCGAGCTCGGGATTGCCCATGGCGTGGCCGCCATATTTCACGACGATCGTCTTGTTCTCGTAACGCTGCATGAAGGGCAGCGCCTTGGCCAGAAGCCGTGCCTGCAGTTCGCTTTCGGACTCGTTCATGGGGACCCCGCGGAATTGTTCGCGGCCTTTTATCGCAAGTTTCCGACAGAGGGAACAATCCAGAGGGCAATAGTTTTTCGTATCTGGCGCGGAGCCGATGGTTTTTAGCGTCCGGCGCACCCAAGCACGATATGAGGAACGGCATGCAAGGCGATGAGATTGCAGACCTGATCGGCCGCGTCGCGCTCGGCGACCGCAGGGCCTTTGTTGCGCTTTACAATCAGACCGGACCGAAACTTTTTGCCATCTGCCTGCGTATCTTGAAGGATCGCACGGAAGCCGAAGAAGCCCTGCAGGAAGTCTATATCAGCATCTGGCAAAGGGCCGGAAGCTTCCAGGCAGCCACGGGTTCGTCCTCGGCATGGCTTTCGGCGATTGCCCGCAACCGGTCGATCGATACGCTGAGGACGCGCAAGCCTGTCGCCGACGAATTGGACAGCGCCTACGATCTTGCCGACGCCGCACCCGACCCGGAAATGCAGACGGTGACGAAGGATGAAGGAAGGCGGATTGACACCTGCATGGAAGAGTTGGAAGCTGATCGTGCGGTCGCGGTGAAACGGGCTTATGTCGAAGGGCTGAGCTATCAGGAACTGGCCGATCAGTTTGGTGTCCCGCTGAACACGATGCGGACCTGGCTCAGGCGCAGCCTGTTGAAACTGAGAGAGTGCATGGAACGATGACATCGCCCGACAAAAGCAAGGGAGACCGCTCCCGCGACGAGGTTCTCGCCGGCGAATATGTGCTTGGCGTCCTGTCGCAGCAGGACCGGCGGGTGGTGGAAGAGCGCATGCGCCACGATCGGCCCTTTGCCGCGATCGTCAGCCGCTGGGAAACCAACCTTTCCGCCTTCAATGACGAGTATGAAACCGCCGCTCCAAACCGGGAAACCTTCAAGCGGATCGAGGCGCGGCTGTTCGGGGATGCTGAAAAACCCGCATCCTTTTCGCAAGGGCTCTGGAATTCGGCGGTTTTCTGGCGCTCGCTGAGCTTTGCCTGCATCGTCGTCGCCGTCAGCGCCGTCATCTTCGCCTCCGGCGTGGTGCCTGAGCCGCAGGGGCCGACACCGCTTGTCGCCTCTCTTTCCGGCCAGAACAGCGCCATCAATCTTCTTGCCTCCTACGAGCTGCAGAGCGGCCGGCTGAAGATCGTGCCGGTCGCAGCCGGCAAGCCGGAGGAAAAGTCGCTGGAACTCTGGCTGGTGCCGGGCAGCGGCCTGCCGAAATCGCTCGGCGTCTTCCAGCCGGGCGAGAGCGGCGAACTCGTCATTCCCGCCGATCTGCGCGGCCATCTCGCCGATGGCGCAACACTTGCCGTCAGCCTCGAACCCTTCGGCGGCTCGCCGACCGGCCAGGCGACCGGTCCGGTGATCGCAAGCGGCGCTTTACGCCGGCCGTGATTGGGCGCGGGCCGTAATCGGCGCCGCGTAATATCATTTTCTCCCGCCTGAAACTCTTTGGCGCGAACCTCCGTAGTTCGAATGTCCGGACGACGCTCAGGCATAAGGCCCGCGGATGGTGTCCGGTGAGGAGAAAATCATGATCAAGTCCCTATTGCGCGGCTTCGCGCTCGCCACCGCCCTGTCCGCCGTCGCCTTTGCCGCCGCCAAGAACCCGGAAGTCGGCGGTGCGGCGATGTTCGCCACCAAGAACATCATCGAAAACGCCGTGAATTCCAAGGATCACACGACGCTGGTGGCAGCCGTCAAGGCAGCCGGCCTGGTCGGCACGCTCGAGGGCAAAGGCCCCTTCACCGTCTTTGCGCCGACCAACGAAGCCTTCGCCGCCCTGCCGAAGGGCACCGTGGAGACGCTGCTTAAGCCGGAAAACAAGGCGACGCTGACCAAGGTTCTGACCTGCCATGTGGTTGCCGCCGATGCGATGGCCAAGACCGTTGCCAAGATGATCAAGGATGACGGCGGCGAGCACGACATCAAGACCGTCGGCGGCTGCGTGCTGAAAGCCAGGGAAAGCATGGGCAAGATTACGCTGACCGACGAAAACGGCGGCGTCTCCCATGTCACGATCGCCGACGTCAAACAGTCGAACGGCGTCATCCACGTCGTCGACAAGGTGCTGCTGCCGAAGATGTAGACCTCAGCGTATCGGCGGAAGCAGGCTCGTTCATCACCGTCCCGGTTGGAGCTGATGGCTGCCCCTCACCCTAACCCTCTCCCCGTAAAAAACGGGGAGAGGGGACGTGCCATGCGGGACGTTGCGAGGAACCGAGAGGCTGCGAAGTGTCCCCTTCGCCCCGCGAGCGGGGAGAAGGTGCCGGCAGGCGGATGAGGGGCAGGCGGCGATCTCTACTTCCAGTTTGCGACGCCGACGGTTTCGCCGATCGCCTGGCGCAGATCGTCCAGCCCGTCGCCCTTTTCCGATGAGGTGGACAGCACGCCGGGATAGGCGGCCGGGCGCTTGCGGATCTTGTCCGCGGTCTCGGCAAGCAGCTTCGGCACGGCGGGCGCCTTGATCTTGTCGGTCTTGGTCAGCACGATCTGATAGGAGACGGCCGCCTTGTCGAGCAGATCAAGCACGTCATCGTCGTTTTTCTTGATGCCGTGGCGGCTGTCAATCAGCACATAGACGCGCTTTAGCGTCGCGCGGCCGCGCAGATAATCGAAAACCAGCTTGGTCCACTTGTCGACCATCTCCTTCGGCGCCTGCGCATAGCCATAGCCCGGCATGTCGACGATCGCCATTGGCGGCATGTCGCCGCTTTCGCCGGAAAAACCGTCCGGAACGAAATAATTGAGCTCCTGGGTGCGCCCCGGCGTGTTCGACGTGCGCGCCAGCCCCTTCTGGCCGACCAGCGCATTGATCAGCGACGATTTGCCGACATTGGAACGGCCGGCGAAGGCCACCTCAAGCGGCCCTTCCGGCGGCAGGAAGTTGAGCGACGGGACGCCCCGGATGAAGATCCATGGGTGGCCGAAGAGCGGCTTTTCGGTTTCGGGCATGCGGGCTCGGCAATCCTAGGGTTCTGTCTCTTAACCGGGCTTCGTGGTTTTGCGGACGGATGTCAAGCTTTGAGGTGGTCTGCGCTTCGCGCCTCGGTCCGCTCGGAAATGAAAAGCCCCGCCGGAGCGGGGCTTGAGAGCATCATTTCGACGGCGCCGGTTTTCGCCGGAACAAGCCCTTCAGATTGTCGAAAAGTTCGACCTTGACGCCTTGGCGCTTCATGATCACCGACTGCTGCGCGACCGAGAGCGTGTTGTTCCAGGCCCAGTAGATGACGAGGCCGGCCGGGAAGCTTGCCAGCATGAACATGAACACCAGCGGCATCCAGTTGAAGATCATCGCCTGCGTCGGATCGGGCGGCGTCGGGTTCATGCGCATCTGCAGGAACATGGTGACGCCCATGATCAGCGGCCAGACGCCTAGATGCAGAATGGTCGGCGCTTCGAAGGGCAGCAGGCCGAACAGATTGACGATCGTCGTCGGATCGGGCGCCGAAAGGTCCTTGATCCAGCCGAAGAACGGCGCGTGCCGCATTTCGATGGTGATGTAGATCACCTTGTAGAGCGAGAAGAAGATCGGGATCTGCAGCGCCACCGGCCAGCAGCCGGCGATCGGGTTGATCTTCTCTTCCTTGTAGAGCTGCATCGTCGCCTGCTGCAGCCCCATGCGGTCGTCGGCGAATTTCGCCTTTAGCTCCTCCATCTTCGGCTGCATGCGCTTCATGTTCGCCATCGACGCATATTGCTTGCTGGCGAGCGGGAAGAACAACGCCTTGACGACGATGGTGGTGCACAGGATCGCCACGCCGAAATTGCCGAAGAAGCGATAGAAGAAGTCCATCAGCTTAAACATCGGCTTGGTGATGAAATAGAACCAGCCCCAGTCGATCAGCCGGTCGAACTTCGGAATCGAATAGCTGGCCTCGTAGCCGTCGATCACAGGCACTTCCTTGGCGCCGGCGAAGACGAGGTTCTTGAGCTCGATCGATTGGCCCGGCGCAACGGTGAAGGCATCGTCCTTGTAGTCGGCCTGATAGCGCGGCTGACCATCGGCAAAATGCGAAAAGCGCGCTTCATAGGCTGACGTCTGCGGCGGAACGATCGTCGCGGCCCAGTATTTGTCGGTGATGCCAAGCCAGCCGCCGGTCGATTTCGGCGGCATGACGGCTTCCTTCTCGGCGGCGGTATATTTGGTTTCGACGAGGCCGTCGTCGCCGATGACGCCGATGAAGCCTTCATGCAGGACGTAGACCGAGGGCGTCGTCGGCTTGTTGTAACGCGTGACACGGCCGTAGGAGGAGAGCGATACGGGAGCCTGGCCGGTATTTTCGACCTTGTCGGCGACGGTGAACATGTAGCGTTCGTCGACGGAAATCGTCCGGGTGAACGTCAGGCCCTTGTCATTGGTATAGGAAAGCGTCACCGGCGTCTTGTCGGTGAGCTTGGCGCCTTCCGGCGCCGTCCAGAGCGTCGAAGCGCCGGGAACGCTGCCCGTCGCGTCGCTGCCGATATAGCCGAGCTCGGTGAAGTAGCCGTCCTTGGTTTCCGCCGGGCTGAACAGGGTGATGGTCGGGCTCGAGTCGTCGACGGTCTCGTGATAGCCCTTGAGCTTCAGGTCGTCGAGCCGGGCGCCGGCAAGGTTGATCGAGCCGGAAAGCGCAGGGGTATCGATGACGACGCGCGGGTTCTTGGCGAGCGCCTGTTCGAGTGTCGCCGTGGCGACGGCCTGACCCGAGGGCGCCGTGCCGCTGGTCGGAGCCGGCGTCGCGCCATCGGCTGCGGGCTGCTGCACCTGTTCGGTCTTCTGCTGCGCCTTCTGGGCTTCCTGCGCCTTGCGCTGGGCCTCGATGCGCGGATTCATATAGAGAAACTGCCAGCCGAGGACGATCAGCACCGAGAGAGCGATCGCAATGAAGTAATTGCGGTTTTTTTCCATCATACGTTCCTGGGGCGTCCATCTCCGGAGCGCCGGGGTTTCGGCCTGGTTTCCACGCGAAATTTCAGTTCCGCGGCCAATTCTTTGAAGGACGCCTCAAGCACGTCCCTGCGCGCGACAACCACATAGTCGTGTCCGGGCTGCATTGCAAACCCCGCATGAAGCCGCACCGCCTCTTTCAGGCGGCGGCGCATACGGTTGCGTTCGACTGCGTTGCCATGTTTTTTGGTGACTGTGAAACCGACGCGGGCTTGGCTGTCGGGTTCCTTCCGGTCGAGGACTTCGAGAAGGAAGAGGCCGCCGCGGCGTTTTTCGCCTTCGCGTACGGCAAGAAACTGCGGGCGGCTTTTCAGCCGCCCGACAGTGTGTTTTTTTTCATTGGTCGTCAATTCGCCCGCCATCTCTACTCGGGCAACCCGGCCTTAAGCCGAAAGACGCTTGCGGCCCTGCGCGCGGCGGCCGGCGATGACCTTGCGGCCACCCTTCGTGGACATGCGCGCACGGAAGCCGTGGCGACGCTTGCGAACAAGCTTGGATGGTTGGTAGGTACGCTTCATTTATTTAAACACCGCGGAGTGCGGCCCTTCTTGAATTTGCATAATGCAAGGAGCGTTGTTTTTCGAACGGGCGGGCCATGAAAGGCCTGAATGACCGGACGTGCGGCGGCTTATACGGACGAAGCCGGTGAAAGTCAATTATACGCGATAATTTCACTTTGCGCGGCCGGCTCGACAAGTATTTTCGCACTCTGGTGTTAAGAAATTCGACCTGCGCCGATTGGTTGTGCTTTGCCGTCGCTGCAGATCGATCGCCCGGTTTTCAGGGCTTTTCGCGCCCTCGTCAGGGCCGGCATGGATAATTTTCCCCGGCCATAATCGTAAATATTGGCAATCGAACTTTAATCAATTTCACCGATATTCGGATCATCGGCTGGCAATTTGCTTTCCAGGCAGTGGCGTAGGTAGGAGACAGTGCATTGAAGATCCGCGGCAAAATTAATCTGCTGGTATGCGTGATGGGCTCCGTCGCGCTTCTGATCGGCGCAACGGCCTTGTCGGCCATGCACGAATATAGCCGCAACCTGACGGCTTACGAGCAGGCTGCCGCCCGCGCCTATGCCGGTGAACGCCTCAACCGCTTCGTCACCGCCGTGGTGATGGAATCGCGCGGCATCTATGCGGCGAAGACGATCAAGGATACGCCGAACTTCGCCAAGGGCCTGCTGGCCGGCCTCGACGAGATCGACAAGGTCATCGCGGGCTGGGCGCCGCTGGTGCCGGAGGAGGAGAAGGGTGATTTCGCCAAGCTTGCCGCCCGCGCCGCAGAATTCCGCACCTTCCGCGCGGAAACGGCCCGGCTCGGCACCGAAGTCGGCCCCGAGGCCGCCAGCGCCCAGGGCAACAATGAAGCCAACCGCGCCAACCGCAAGGCGTTCCAGGCTGAGATCGACGCGGTCGTCGCCATCGACAAAGCCGCGCTGGAGACCGTCAACGCCGAGATCGAGAGTTTCCGCTCCTGGGTGCTGATGCTCGTCCTCAGCATTACCGGCATCGGCATCGCGGCCGGCATCGGCATGGGCTTTTATATCGGCACCAGCCATCTGAGCCGCCCGATCAAGCGCGTCACCGATGCGATCAAGGCCGTCGCCGACGGCAATTTCGAAGCCGAGGTTCCCTTTGCCGGGCGCCAGGACGAAATCGGCGAGATGGCCGCGGCGGTCGCGGTCTTCAAGCAGAACGGCCTTGCCGTCAAGCGCCTGAACGCCCAGGAGGCGGCCATGCGCGCCAAGAGCGACGACCTGCAGTCGAGCATGTCGGTCGTCGTCGCCGCGGCTGCGGCCGGCGATTTCAGCCACCGTATCAGCAAGGACTATGAGGACGAAAACCTCAACCAGTTCGCCGGCAATATCAACACGCTGCTGTCGAGCGTCGATACCGGTATCGGCGAGACCCGCCGTGTGATTGCAAGCCTTGCCGAAGGCGACCTCACCCAGACGATGCGCGGCAGTTTCCAGGGTGCCTTCGCCGAGCTGCAGCAGAACGTCAACAACACATTCGTCACCTTGCAGGCGACGATGCGCGAGGTGCGCGAGACGACGGAAGCGATGAACGGCAACACCGCCGAGCTGCGCAACGCCAGCGACGACCTGTCGAAGCGCACCGAGCAGCAGGCGGCCGCCCTCGAACAGACGTCAGCAGCGCTCGATCAGATCACCGCCGTCGTCCAGAACTCCACCGAGCGGGCGCATGAAGCAACCGTCATGGTTTCCGAAGCCAAGGACAAGTCGGGCGCATCAGGCGTCGTCGTGCGCAACGCCGTCGAGGCCATGGGCCGGATCGAGCAGGCCTCGCGCGAAATCAGCCAGATCATCAATGTCATCGACGAGATCGCCTTCCAGACCAATCTTCTGGCGCTGAATGCCGGTGTCGAAGCAGCCCGCGCCGGTGAGGCCGGCAAGGGCTTTGCCGTGGTCGCCCAGGAAGTGCGCGAACTTGCCCAGCGTTCGGCAACCGCCGCCAAGGACATCAAGGCGCTGATCACCAAGTCGGGCGACGAAGTGCAGGTCGGCGTCAAGCTGGTGCAAGCGACCGGCGAGGCGCTGGCGGAAATCGGCACCCGCGTCATCGCCATCAACGACCATATCCATTCGATCGCTACGGCTGCGACCGAGCAGTCGACCGGCCTCAAGGAGGTCAATACCGCCGTCAACCAGATGGATCAGGTGACACAGCAGAATGCCGCCATGGTGGAAGAGACCTCCGCCGCCACGCACAGGCTGTCGGCCGAAGCTGGCGGGCTGGTCAGCCTCATTGCCCGCTTCAAATTGTCGGACGACGCCCCGACACCGGTGGCGCTGGTCCGCAACGAGCCGCAACGGCCGGTCGCCTCTCCCGCCCGCCGCGCGATCGCCAAGGTCGCCCGCGCCTTCGGCGGCAATGCGGCCGCGGCGGAGCAGAGCTGGGAAGAGTTCTGATCTGTTATTGACCATCGCCTCGAATGCCGAAAGCTGCCCCTCACCCTAACCCTCTCCCCGTAAAAAACGGGGAGAGGGGACGTGCCCCGCGAAACGTTGGCGAGGGACGGAGAGGTTGCCGCATATCCCCTTCGCCCCGTTTACGGGGAGAAGGTGCCGGCAGGCGGATGAGGGGCTGCCCCCAGCACGACCGAAGAGAATAATGAAACCGCCATCGCCGCCTCTCGGGCGGCGTTTCTTTGTGACGACATGACGCTGCTCGCAAAGATTTGAAAGCGGAGCCTTTTGGTCTAATATAGAGACCCAGAGCATGATGCCGAAAAGTGTGAGCGGTTTTCGGACGACATCATGCTCTAGCTAAAGAATCGAGAACAGGATTGGTTGCGGGCCGACCGGCCTGAAATCAATCCTGTTCTAGGTGAGGGCGGCTGCAGTGCTGCCGATCGGGCGAGACCAGAATGCCGGTACAAGATCAGGGCGACAATCCTTCGGCGGAAACCACCGCGGCCGGCGAGACCGCAAGGGCGCCATGCCCGTCTGCTGGCATGTTCGGCGGATTGTCGGGCAAGCTGCTCTGGCTCACCGTCGTCTTTATCATGCTCGCCGAAATCCTGATCTTCTTCCCCTCGGTCGCCAGCATGCGGATACGCTGGCTGCAGGACAGGCTGAACACGGCCGCCGCCGCCGCCATCGTCATCGATGGGTTGCAGCCGGTCGAGCTGCCGCGCGCCCTGCAGAAGGAAACGCTCGAGGCGACCGGCACCAAGGCGATCGTGCTGCGCAAGGACGGGACCTCGCGGCTCCTGGCGACGACCGATATGCCGACCTCGGTCGATGAAGCCTATGATCTCACCGATGTGCCGCCGGCAACGGCGATACGCGATGCGCTCGACACCTTGATCTTCGGCGGCAGCAGGATGATCCGCGTCTATGGCCCCGTCGGCGACACCAATACCGGCGTCGAGGTGGTGATGAAGGACAGGCAGCTGCGCACGGCGATGTTTGCCTATTCCCGCAACGTTCTCCTGCTGTCGGTGCTGATCTCGCTCTTCACCGCGACGCTGATCTTCTTTGCGATCAACCGCATCCTGATCGGCCCTATCCGCCGGCTGACCGGCAGCATGCAGCAATTCTCCTCCGATCCCGAAAACCCCGCCCATATCTATATCGGCGATGGCGGCCGCGACGAACTGGCGGTTGCCGGCCGCAACCTCACCTCGATGCAGATGGAGCTGCAGAAGACGCTGAAGCAGCAGAAGAACCTCGCCGCTCTCGGCCTTGCCGTCTCCAAGATCAATCACGACATGCGCAACATCCTGGCCTCGGCGCAGCTGATGTCGGACCGGCTGGTCGACGTCGACGATCCGATGGTGAAAAGCTTCGCCCCGAAGCTGTTGCGCACCATCGACCGCGCCGTCGGCTATACCACCGAGGTGTTGTCCTATGGCAAGGCGAGCGAATCCGCCCCGCGCCGCCGCCATATCCCGCTTTTGGAACTCACCCAGGACGTCAAGGATATGCTGGCGATCGATCCGCAAAGCGGCATCGAATTCGCAGAGCAGATCGCCGCCGATCTCAAGGTCGATGCCGATGGCGAGCAGTTGTTCCGGGTCGTCCACAATCTCTGCCGCAATGCGCTGCAGGCGCTGACGGCGCCGGGCGAGGGCGCCCCGGGTACGGTCAGGCGCATCACCGTCGCCGCCCAGCGCGTCGGCAGCGTCGTCAGCATCACGGTGGATGATACCGGTCCCGGCATGCCATTGAAGGCGCGCCAGAACCTCTTTGCCGCCTTTCGCGGCTCCGCCCGCTCCGGCGGCACCGGCCTCGGCCTGACGATCGCCCGCGAGCTGGTGCTCGCCCATGGCGGCACGATCGCGCTGGTGGAAAAGCCGACGGTGGGCACCCAGTTCCGCATCGAGATCCCCGATCGCCCGGTTTCGCTGGAGGATTACCGCAGCCGGACGCACATCGAAAAGTGACAGGATTTCAAAAGCCGTGGCCGCAAATTATGAAACGCGCGATTTTTTCCGAAATGCTCTTGCATTGTCTCCAAGGACGCTTTAGAGGATCGCCCACGCAAGCGGCACCGCCGCACTTGCACGCACCCGTAGCTCAGCTGGATAGAGCACCAGACTACGAATCTGGGGGTCAGGAGTTCGAATCTCTTCGGGTGCGCCATTCTTTTCAATCACTTGGCATTGGTATAATCCGGTAAGGCAGGATGCCGGGCTAACTCTGGGCTAACATTGGCAGCGTCACCCGAACGATAGTGACGATTCGGCCCCCGTGGCATTCGTTCCCCATGCCCGCACCGTCGAAAATCAAAGCCGCATCCTGTCAAGGTCGCGAATCCATACTTCATCACGTTTTCGATTTCCGCCAGCCGGCCGCCCAAGCTTCAAATTCCGAGCAGAACCACCGTTCACCATATTGGGGGCTAATTGTCGTCTGGGCATAGTATCTCTGCCCCGGCACTGTGGAAAATGCGCTCGCCCGTTTCGATGCTGATATTGCCCTTGATCTTGCATGATTGTCCGGAGCCGTCAGACGCGTTCCACGAAGCCAGCAAGTCGCTTACGGTCATGCCGCCGGCTGCACCAAACGCGAGCGCGCCGATCATCAAGCCCGGAAACTTGAGAAGCACTGATCTCTTCTGCGGATTGCGATAATTTTGACGCATGCCCGATCTCCGCCATTTCGCGCGAAGGTCGTAAGCGCGTTACAGGGCGGCGAACATCTGTCCAAAAGGCTTATCTCGACATTCTACGTGCTCAGGCCCCGCACGTTCGCGAGCGCGGGCGCGCCGAAAAAAACAGCCCCGCTGAGGGCGGGGCAGTTTTGGGAAGGGACGGGATCGCAGGAAGGGGCGGACCGGCCCTGTGTTCAGGGCCTCTTTACGATCCCATTGCGCTCACCAAAGCCGACTGACTGTTCCTGTACGGTATTGGACCGAAAGGCGCATCACCGAAGCTAAGAAGCAATACGCCCCGCCAGGGCGGGGCGTTTCGTAGTAGCCGATCTTGCATTATCAGCGATGCCGCACCGAGGGGAGCGGCAGGTTGAAAGATAACATAGTTCGGAAAATCTTCAATTTACCTGAAATTATTAATCCATCTGCCGAACCGGATTTGTGTCAAGATCAACTCGATTTAAGATTTCAGGACCCACGTTTTTGAAATTGCTTACGCGGCGCGCAATTGGCCACATCGTCATCGCATCGGAATCGAACGGCCTAATCAGGTCACGCGGGTCTGGATCTGTAGACAACCAACGCTCATAATTCGCGCGACGAAGCACGACCGGCATGCGATTGTGGATTCTTGCGATCATATCGTTAGGTGGACAGGTTGCGACGGCGAATGTACGGATATCGATGCCGATCGGATGCCGCCAAATTTCCCAAATGCCCGCTAGCGCGAAAGTCGACCGATCCTTCAAGGCGACAGCGTGCGGTTGGTTGCTGTCGTTCCATTCGATAAAGCCATTGACGGGGACCAAGCAGCGGCGCGACCGGTAAGCTTCCCGGAACATTTGATGAGTAGCCATCACGTCGCCGCGTACGATCGCCGGCGCCTGTCTGCGCGGGTCAATCCACGTCGGCATAAAGCCCCAGCGGGCGACGGCGAAGGCAGGTTTGGACCTATCACCTCGCCGTGCATTGTCTTGAATAATGATGTGGTAAACCTCGGCGGGACCGCCATTATAACGAGGGAGACGCTTGCCAAGGTCATCGACCTTACCTCGCTCAGCAAAGCTGAAACTTTCCGCCAGCTCGTCAAAAGACTGACTAATGTAGACGCGACGGCACATGCCTCATTCCGTATGCGTTTCCGGATAATCCGATATGGGCCATATTTAAAAGACGTCAATGACAGAGTAGTATCTACGTGGCTTCGGGAGACGATGACCTAGAGCTGTCATGCAATCTTGCGGCGGTACTGAGCCTGTCCGCTTCTAACGCAGTTACCCGCTTTCCGTTGCATCATTTGGTATGCGTTCTCCAACATAGGGCGAAACGGCTGAAGATCCATTAGTCAGCAAGACAAGGAACGCTCGGGATGCCGGCACACTTGGAGACCTGAAGTAGGATCGATCCAGACGTGTGGGGCCTCTTCAATACGAAATGAACTCAGCTTGGCATCCGCCGCTGCCAGCCGCATCAGCTGGCGTCTTGATCGGTGGCTCTCGTCAGGGCGTTCGACGCGCGCAACGATCTGTTGGTCGAATTTCGACCTGCCGGGGCGATCAGGATTTTGCGCGCTTCCTATTGTCGTTGCGAAGCCGGATTCGTGTCGTAGCCAGCGCAGCCCCTTTTTGAGGATACGCTGAACTACGAAAAACGGTTCGCTTCGTAGCATCGACCAGAGAACCATGACTGACAAACATGAACTCTTAGCTCGGCGGAATTGCCAGTACGCATATTTCCAAGTTGCGTTCAGCGC
The DNA here is from genome assembly GCF_001187535.1 of Rhizobium ecuadorense. Taxonomy (GTDB): domain Bacteria; phylum Pseudomonadota; class Alphaproteobacteria; order Rhizobiales; family Rhizobiaceae; genus Rhizobium; species Rhizobium ecuadorense. Next base: position 56,269 of record NZ_LFIO01000023.1, on the reverse strand, counting down.
ACTTCGCGCAGCGTAGCGGGGGAGCTGAGGGTTTGCGGCAAGCGAACGTCTGACAACCTCCAGAGCGCTCTGACCCATCTGCAGGTGATTTGACGACATGCTGCCTGGATATTGACGGTATCCAACCAAGCGTTCCGGGATGACTTCGATAAGATAGCGCGCGGCCAGTCTAAGTTCAAAATCGAGGTCTTCGCAGCCGCCAATTCCCGCTGCCGCATATGTGCTATCAAATCCGCCAATTTCAAGCGCGACCCCCCGACGAATAAGAAGCGCGCTTCCGTTGCCAACGTATTTGAAGGTGAGATGCCGGGCGTAAATATATCCTCTCGCAAAATCGGGGCGGCAAGAGCAGACGATCTCATCGTCTTTGTTGATTATATGATGCAGTACATAAACTGCGGCCCACTGCATTGATAATCTATCGAGCGCGTTTACCTGCTTCTCGATTTTCGTCGGATGCCAGAGATCATCGGCATCAAGAAACGCCACATATGGGCCTGATGATGCTTCAATGCCGGTATTTCTTGCGGCCGCGACACCGCGATTTGACGTGGACAGAAGGCGAATTCGTGAATCCATCCTGGCGATTTGCTCGACCAATCTTGCCGTATCATCGGTGGAGCCATCATTGACGACGATGATCTCCAGATTCGCATAAGTCTGCCGCAATGCGGATCGAAGTGTTCGTTGGATGTAAGGTGAAGCGTTGAAGGCGGGGATGATCACCGATACCAGCGGCGGCTGAGTCCGATGGACAGTTTTTCCACGATCTTCAACTGAACAAGAAACCATTCAAGATCGATCTCTAGTTAATTGCCGTGTGCTCACAGTCTCGAGAGACGGCGGGGAAATGTTTACCCCCAAACGAGGGTCACCGCCCATCAGCACGCAACAGGCAGCGGAGCAGCATGCTAGCGTTGTTGTGGGCGACACAATATGGACTTTAGTTGATGTGCCTACTTGTGGAGGAAGCCTGGTACCGCTTTTGGTCGACCGCGCCGCTCCGCATGCTGTTTTCGAGCAAAAGCCCTTATTGCCTCTCTTTGGCGATCAGCGACCCATTTACGCTCCTTGGGCACCGCCCGCGGCCGAGATTGGGATCAAGTCACTGAGGACGATCGGGAAGGACTTCGATCCTCATCGGCTTTCCATAGATTCGGCTCGCCTCCTCGGCTCCTAAGGCGAGAGCCGTTTCCAGCGTTATACCTAACCGGGCGCAAAGTTCCTCAATCGATATGATTTTGCCCTGCGCCCGCTCCTCGGCGATCTTTACACCTTCGGCCATGATCTCGTCGTCGGTCAAATGCGAGTAATGTTCCGACATATCCGGTCCTCTCGGTACTTCCCGGCCTTTTTATTCGCCCTCGTTGAGATAGGCGCCGCGCCAGCCAGTGATGCCGCAGCCGAAATCCAGGATCGCCCGGAATTCGGTTCCGAGCGTGTTCCATCCTTCGCGCGTTTCCAATTTGGGCTGCTGAACGCCGTTAAGGTAGGCGATCTCAAGGATCGGCGCCTGGTCGGGCGATGCGAAGAGCCGCCAGGCATGATCCTCAAGCCGGGGTTCGACCAGCAGCGAAAGTTTCCCGGAGAATGGGTTTACTTCTTCGGTAGCCGAGGGCGTGATGGCAGCGATAATTTGCTCCGCCGTCGTTTCGTTGCCGCTGCCGACGATGAGGAACTGCGGCTTCAGCGAGAGCGGCGTTGCGTTGTCGAGCCCCTTCTGGTCGCGCAGCGCCTTGCGGCCTGCGCTGACGCTGCTGATCGACAGCGCGGACGCCGCAGCCGCTTTGTTTCCACGCGCATTCGCGAAAAGCGTGACGCCGTCGTCGAGCAGCGGCCCAAGGCCGCCATTGTCGAGCAGAAGGTCGGCAATCAAATCCGCCTCCGTTTGAGCGGCGGCTTGGCCGAACGCCCGAAGCGTGTCGGAGAATGCGTCTAGATCATCGTTGATCAACGCTTCCCGCGAGATGCCGAACATTTTTGCATATGGCTTGACGCGGTAGGTTTCTTTCGCCTCCGAACGCGAGCCGTAGGTGATTTCGGCGCCTTCAAGCACCTCTTCGAGCCTCGGCATTTCCGACATGCGCCCGATTGTCATGGCTTTGAAATTGGCGGCGTTTCGGACGCGTGCCAATTGTTTCAGCGGCGTTTCGGCGGCGCGATACGCATCGAGCATGAAGCGGTTTGCCGCGTTGCCCGTGACAAAAGGAAAGTCCGACGTGCTATGCGTCGATCCGCTGCTCATGATCTGCGTCGCAAGCCGATCGCGATTTCGCGAAATGATCCGCTCACCACGCGCCTCCAGCAGAGCCGCCCCCATGTCGAGTAGGCTGCGGCCCTGCCATTCCGAGGCGCGGCCCTGGGCGGGCTTGCCAGCGATCCGGGCATAAAGCGCATCCTCGATATCGCGGGCGACCATCATCGAACTGTTGCTGTCTGTGCAAGGATTTACCGATACGCGCCCGCCCATCGGATCTTGATCGGCAAGGTGATTGATAATCATCGTCTGTGCTTTGGCGAAATCGCCCTTCGCGTCGAGCACGATTTCGTTTGCCTCCACCAGCGTCATCTTCACCGCCGTGCAGAGCTGGTAGATGCGGCTGTTGACGTCTTGCATATTGGCGGCTGCCTGGTCGTCCGCCGCAGCCAGGTTCGGTTCGGTCATGGTCACTTCCTTTCGTTTGTGCGGAGCGGCCGCAACCGCCACCATGGGGAGACCCATTGCCTTCCGCTCTCCCGCCAACCTCTTCAGACGATCCGGCGCTTTCGCGTATGTGCGATAGTCAAATGCCGCATCGGCCGTCGGCGCGGCCGGTGCATGTTCGGGAACCGAGGTGGCGAAGCCATTGGCAAGCGCTTCCTGCGGCGCCATCCAAGTTTCATCCTTCATCATTTGCCGGATTTCTTTTTCGGAAAGGCCGGTGCGCTCGGCATAGACTTGCGCGAACACGCCGGTCATCGTGTCGAGGACGCCGGCGGTGCGCCGGTGATCATCGGCCGGGCCGAGGGTCATTCCGGACGGCTCATGGATCATCAACAGCGTGCCGAGCGGCATTTCGATTTCGTCGCCAGCCATGGCTATCAAGGAAGCCGCCGAGGCGGCGATCGCGTCGATCTTCACGATTACCTTGCCGTCGTGGCGCTTGAGAGCATTGTGGATCGCGGAGCCTTCCATGGCGATGCCGCCGCCGGAGTTGAGACGCACAACGATGTCGCCGGAAAGCGCGCCCAAAGCCTCGATCACCTGCGAGCTGGTGAAGCCGCTTTCATCCCAGAAATCGGTGAAGCCAACCGGCCCGTAAAGCATCAGCTCGCCGTCTACGATCAGTTTTGACATGCCTGCCTCAATTCGGTTTCGTTCAGGATTGTCCGAAAGCGTGGCCACGAAAAGCCCTATCTTGTGGCCAAAATTTTCCTGATCCGCCGGGCCGCAAGCGGATGATCGACGCTGGTCAAGATGAGCCAGAGCGCCGCACGTAGGTCGCTGGCTTTGTACGGACATTCTTTCTTCTGCCGATCGCTACGCCAGGCGGAGGTCGCGTAGCGTCGGAGCGCTGCCGCCAGCTCGTCAGCCTGCTGCTTCGGCTTCATGCCGGGAAAGAACGTCTCGGCGGCTTCCCGAATGGCGGTGTCGCGTGCGGCAAACACCGACACCGCGCGCCAGCGGTGCTTTCCGCGTGCCACTTTGAGATCGAGCGCTCCGGCGACATCATCCGTTTCGCCTGAAAGGAACCGGTTTACGCGAATTGCCATTCGGTCCGCCCAAGGCTTCGACACCCCGTCGAGGTGCTCCGCCAGGTCGATGAAGTCGTCTAGCGGCGTTGACATGTCGTCCTATCCTTCAACAACAACCATTATGATAGAAGGTAGTTTAGCAACGGCGCATATATTCAAAACCGCTGCGCTGCCGCCCCTCCCGCTTTCAGTATTTGGCCAGGAAGAACCTAAGCCCCCCAATCCTAGCACCGGGCGATGACGGGCCGCTCCGGCCTATTCGAGCGCGCGGTCGACGCCTTCCTGCTTGGACTCGAGCCGGTTTAACTGCTCGGCCGTGTCGAGTGGATTATCCGCCATCACTGATCGGCCCCTTTGGCATTCGTCTGCCGCAACTCATCGCCATGCCGACGGTCCTGCCGCGAAATGAAATCGGAAACCGCGTCGGCCGGTGTCCGTTGCGCTCGTTGGTCTTTGTCGGCGAACAGCGTCTGATCGACCGGAGCGCTTGTTGACTTCACGGCTGCCGCTGCCTTCTCGGCGTTCCGCTTGGCGCGCCAGTTGGCGACGGCGTTCGGATCGCCTTTCGGCGCCGGCAGGGCGCGCAGCTTGCTATCCTCGTCCGACTTGTAGCGCGCTGCTTCGGCCTCGTGCCGTCGAGCCGCCACATGCGGGACCATGATCCTGTCTATCTCGCGTCTCAATTCGGGCGGGCTGGGCATAAAGCCGTGGGTGAGCGATCCTTGCAAAATCTCGCGCACAGCCTGCGCCAGGCCCCAGCGTGAAACGCCTTCGAGCGCCACTTGATAGGCTGCGAGCATAAGTTCCATGTCGCCCGGCTGTCTGCCCGGCAGCGCGTTTGCCAAAAAGCGCAGTGCATCCACGAGCTCAGCGTGGGTTATCGGGAGGAAGACGTGGTCTGATCCGAGGTTCGGCTTCTCCATAGCCTGCTCCTTTCCGCTGGTGTTCGGACTCGTTTTTCAGGAAGGCTGCCCAGTCTTGCTGTTTCGGCTTGGAGCCGTTGCCGTTGCTGCGCTGCTGTCGATCCGGCCAGTTCCGCGCCGCTTTGGCGGCGTCATTCCGCGCCCACACCCTCCAGGTTGCGGCCCAGTCGAGTTTCCGGCCGGCGGCGCCGGGCGCGGCTCTCCAGTAATCACGAAAATTAAGCGCGCTCCGCTCGGCCTGCTCAAGGGTCATGCCTAGGTCCAGAGCGACTGAAACATCGGGGCTGAAGTTTTCCGGAATGCGGGTGCCGCGCTCCCGGTCGGGAGTGTGCGCGCGCACCTCCCCCCTATTCAACGTGTTATATTCAACGTGTTCCTCTTCAGAGGCACGGGAAGCTGTCTTCCGGAAGTCCTGTGCAGAATTTCCGGTGGTCGCATCGTTTACCGGAACTGTGCTTCCGGTGCTCGCGTCCTCAAAATGATAGAGATTCGATTTGCCTCGCCCCTTTGGCAGTGGCCGCTCTTCGATTGTAAGCCAACCGCAAGCGCGGAGACTTACCAGCGCGTTCCGGACTGTGCGATCCGTCAGACCTAGATCGGCGGCGATGGTTTCTTGCCTCGGAAAGCAATCGCCGGTTGCCGCGTCCATGTAATGCAGAAGACGATAGCCGACGCGGAAATCGGTCGCCGACAGCCGGTGGTCCGTCGACATCCGGTCAATTAGATCGAATTTCCAAGCAGCGAAACCTTTCATAACGCGCCACCCCCGCCGGTACGGGCGATCAGTGCCGCGAACGCCTCATGAGCGGCCTCGCGATGCGGTACGAGCCTTTCCGCATGGAAGGTTGGCCAATCCGGCGGGATGTATCCGTTGATGGCGCCCTCGATTAAATCCTGCGCAGCCGCCGGATTGCGGGCGAGCGCATTCGCTTCAACCTTTCGCGGGCCATGGGTGGCAATATAGTCCAGCACGTAGGGCTTCCGGTGATCAGGATGACGGGTATCGGCGAGGTTCTTACCGGAGCCGGTTTCGAGGTTGTTGATCCACGGAAGATCGAGGGCGTCGATCTGCTCGGCGGTAAGGCCCATGCGCACCACCGCTATCGGCGACGGGTCGAACCCAACATCGCGGATGTTGGCGCATTCCGTGAGGTTTGATTTGATGACGCGCGCGATATCCAGCCCGGCGGGGTCGTGGTCGCCGAAATACAGCAAAACCAGGTCGCGGCCAGCCTCGGCGTGCGCTCGGTAGCGCTGCAACATCCGCCGTCTGGAATTGATGTCGGTCGAACCCTTGCCGTTGGTCAGCGGCACGCGATAGCGCCGACAGACCGGGCGAAAAAGCACCTTCAAGTCAACCTTTTCGACGAGCACCTCGACATACGTGTCGAGCCCCTCCCAGATGCTGACTGGCGTGTAATCAGAGAGCCAGTCATTCGCCCTGTCGAAGGCCCCAGCCGCGTAGCCCTCGGGATCGTCATCATCGACAAACTCGCCGTAATCCGCTCTCCGGGCGTCATCGTCGGCGACGGCGTCGGGATCGAGAAGTCCCTCCTTGCGGACCCGGCCAAGCCATGCCTCGAACGCCGCAAATTCCCCTTTGGTAATGAACGCTTCGTTCTCGCAGACGTATGCCCACCCACGGGTGCCGAAAGCGAGGCCGGTCGCCCGCCAGCGCCCTTCTATCCACTCGCAGAGCTTCAGGTCGGCGGCGTGTTCGGCGGCCTCGCTCGCGGCACTTTTCCGGCCGGGCGTGCGCCGTGGAAAGACGATTGTGTCGGTTGCTTCAGCGGTCATGTTGAGCGGTTTCCTTATGGAAGCCGCCGCGAGGTTGACGCGGAAAACGTCGGAAGCCATATTCGGGGCGATCTCACTTGCCCTGAAAAACCTCTCGAAGCCGCCGCGTCCCCGTCGCGAGCGGCTTCTCAGGTTTCAGCGGCGGTGTTTTCAGTGTGCTTTTGGCGCGGATCGGGCTTAGGTGCCGACGGGCGGCTGGCAAGCCATTGCTCAATCTCGTCTTCGCGCCAGGCGCGGCTATTCGGGCCGAGCAGCATGCCGGCCGGGAAGTCATAGTCGCAGATCATTCGGCGCAGTTGCGGCCAGTTTGAGACGATCTGACGTTCTTTGAGATCGGCGAAACGAAGCAAACGGGTCATCGGGGTACTCCTTTGATTTAATCGGGAGTACACCGAAAAAAGCCGCGTTCAGTTAGGGAGAAACCCGGAAAAACCCGGCGAAACTAGGTTTTTCCCCCCTTGGACTTTTCGTACGTGGCGAATGCTTCGGAAACAGCTCGTTCGACATCGCGCTCGTCGGGAATTTTGCCCTGTTCACCAAACCAGTCCGCGAGCGCCTTTACCGCCTGCGGCCTGCTAGGGTCATTATAGGCAATGTAGCCAGCCAGAAATCCCGCAACTCTGATCCAATCATATTTCGCCGGTCTGCCGCCTTTGTCTGGGGCCGCTTCTGGTTTCGAGCCAGCAACTTCGCTTTCCTGAGTCGGCCAGACCCGGAGCACGTCGGCGCGCTTGAATTCAATGCCGGTAGCGACAATGGATAAAAGCTCGTGCGGCTTATTCACCGAGATCAAGATGCAGCCATCGTCCCATTCAACAATCGAATGCCGCCAGCCTGTCAACGACAAGTCTAATTGCTGCCACTCGCGATGGCTCTTCCAAAAAGTGTTGGTGTTTGTGAATTCGGCAACAAGAGCGTGTGCCTCGACCTTGCCATCCATAAACTCGTCATATAACGCCCGCTCGGCCTCCGCCTCGCCAAATTCCGTGACCTCGCAGATATGCTTGACGGCGTCCGCCTCGGACATCCAATGGAGTGCCTTCTCGCCGCTCACAGCGCTGCCCTTAACGGCGTGACATTGGCCGCAGGCGGATTGACGATTGTTTCGATCAGCGCCGCCAGCCGATTTAGCGCGTCCTTCTTTTCCTCGAAATAGCTGTGCCGGTTATAGACGCCCTCGACGCCCGGAATGACGTGGCCCATGACGCGCTCGGCGATATCTGGTCGGACGCCAGCGCGGGACATCAGCGAGCGGGCCGTGCGGCGCAAGTCGTGAATAACCCAAGGCTCGACCCTTACCTTCGCGGGATCGTCACCTCGCTCGACCGCTTCCTTACGCAGAGCGGCCAACAGCTTTTCATCGAAGCGCCGCTTGCAAGGGCTCCAGCCTTGAAAATGACCATCCCCGCGTCCGGGAAACACATACGGGTTCTCACCGATGCGGCTTTGTTCGGCGACGATCTTCCGCGCCGCCGCCGGAAACTGCAGGGCTCCACCCACGCCTTTCTGGCGAGCCTCGCTTGGGACATTCCAGACGCCATCGGATGAGATAGCATCCCATTTCATTGAACCGATCTTCTCGCGCCGTTGCGCGGTCAGTAGCGCCAACCGGATGATCGCGCCAAAGGTGCCGTTCTTCTCCGCCTGTTTCCAGACGGCGCGGATTTCGTCGTCATCGAGGATACGGTCGCGCTTGCGACTATTTGGATCAGTGCGCCGCATGCCGCGCGCAATTGGAGGGTGATAGTCGTCGTGCCGCGCAGCATACCAATTCATGATGCCTCGGACGATGGCCAGCACATAGTCCGCCTGTCGCGCTCCGTGGTCGTCCTCCACCTCATCGAGCAGCGCCGCCACGTCACTACGCCGGATCGCATGAAACAAGCGATCTTTCCAAGCCGAGAGCAAGTGGGCGTTTAGCAGACGGGTCACTTCCGCCTCTGAGCGCAGGCCCTTTTGCCGCACATGCCGCTTCAGCCAGTCGTCAGCGACGTCCTTGAAAGTCTCTGCCTTGGGCTTTTCCTCAAACGCGGGGAGACCGGCCCTGATGCGCTTTATCGCCTCGCGCGCCCGCTCTCGGGACTTGCCGATCTCATATAGATCAGTCGCACCGATTGTCGCCCAGACCTGTTTTCCATTCGGATCACGGGCAAGTGCCACGAAGCTCTTGCTGCCGGTTGGCGTTACGCGGACGTAGTGCCCGCCTAGTTCTGGATCGGGGATGACGTAACGAGCCGACCTTGGTTTGAGGTTCTGGACGCCGAGGTCCGAAAGGGTTTTCCGCCGTGTCAATTTGACCTCCAAGCGTTAGCCGGGCTAACTCCAGGCTAACAAAATCGGGCATGAACACCGGCTAACGTCCGGCTAACACGACTAAATATTAGAAGGATATCAAGAAATTAGCAATAGCGGAATTGCGCGGATTTAAGCATGTGTAAGTCGATTTTTTCCGACTACGAATCTGGGGGTCAGGAGTTCGAATCTCTTCGGGTGCGCCATTTCCTTTTTATCAGCTTTAATTCCGCTTGGCTCCCGAAAGGGAACGCCATCTGACGTGTGCCTCTGATACTGTGCGTAGCTGACCGAGCATTTTTCCCACGGGCCAGCGGAGGAACTGTGTCTGGTGACAGCTGTGGGGCGCAGGAAGTTTGCCGTGGCAATTTCAGAATTATGGACGGTCTCCAACCAACATCAATTTCCCTTGCCGGACTTTCAGAACGGCGATGAAATCAGATTTCCCGGCGCTTTGGTGTCGGCATTGCTTGATCGGTTTACAAAATCAGGAGACGCCGTCTTCGATCCCTTCGTGGGCTTGGGGACCACCTTCTTTGTCTGCGAGCAGAGGGGCAGAATCCCTTATGGGATAGAAGCCGACCGGCAGAGATATGAATGGGTCAGGGAACGCATAACGACAAAGGATCATCTCTTCTGCGGCGATAGCGCGGAGCTGGCAACCTTCGACCTTCCCGAGATGGATTTTTGCATTACGTCGCCGCCATACATGCCCCATTGGCATCAATGGAACCCCCTTCATAACGGCGATCCGGATTATGATGGCTATGACGTTTATCTCAAAAGAATGCAGGAAATATACGGCCGGATCTGCAAACGCATGAAGACGAACGCTTATCTTGTCGTTCAGGCCGACAATCTGACCAACGAACAATTCTCTCCCCTTGTCTGGGATCTGGGAAGAGCTTTGTCGGAGGTCATGACGCTTGAAGGGGAAATTGTGGTGAATTGGTCTGAAGCGGTGGAAAGCGGCAACCGATTCACCCATTGCCTCGTGTTCAAGAATGCAAGCGGATGAAAAGTTTGCCGCGACCGCAACTCCAGTGACCGCCCAAGGCAGCGAAGCGACAAACTATTGCTTGGCCGGGAAGTCTCTTTCATAGTCTTCCCTTTCTTTCTTCCCGAACACGGAAGAGTAATAGCCGCTGCAAACCAGATATGAACACTCATCCGGGTTGCCCGTTTGCCATCCCGGCAGGCAGAGTACGACGCGTTGGAATTTGGTGTTGCAAAGGCCGTGGTTTGCCAAGAGCCGCGGCTCGTTTTCGAAATACGCGCTTATGGCTTTCTGGCGAGTCCATGCGGGAACGACTTTCCAATCAGCGGCGCCGCCCTCAGCGCTCACATTGCCGGTCGCACAGAGCGACCAATTCGAAATCACGACCGGCTGATCGCAGGAAAAGGCCTGAACGGCGCTTCCCAGCAGGATCGACACCAATGCCAGCAGCCGCTGGCCATCGACCATGGCGCTCTTCTTCCTCATGCCGACCTTTCGCATCCTGCCCTCCACCGCTGGATTGCTCGCAGTTGCAACCATGGAATGTTGGATGTCGAAGAATATGTGGCGATAGGTGATGCGGACGCTGGGCCGAACTTTCCCCACCGCAAGCGTGAAAGAACGACAAAAGCCACACCAGTGTCGGAACCGCCGGCTCGTGCCCTTGCTGGAGGCATCAGGCCCAACAGAGTCCAAATGCCTTTGCCTACTCCTTGATCGGGATGCCGGCTTCGATCGCAGCTTCGATAAAGGCCTGCCGCGCCTCTTCCCGGTTTCGTTTGCCCGACACGACATCCGCGCAAACCGCGCACGCCCGATCCAGCGCCGGACCCTCTTCGGTCGGCCAGTCTTCGACCAGCGCCCATGTTGCGGCCTGGGTCGTCTGGATGACCACCCACTGATCCGGGCCTTCAAGGGCGAGTGTTACCGGCTTCTTCCAAATGGTTTGCATTGTCTCAGGATCTCCGCTGCGTGCCCTTTGCCGCATCCTCACATAAGGCGGTTTATCCCGCGTGGCGAGACGACGGCTTGAATGAGCTGCTTTTTTCGAGCAAAGCCGACTGCAGGCTTATGCGGCGCCTTTCAAAAATCCTGGGCGAATTCGCACGCCAGCAATGTCTTGCCCGGCAAGGCGTCCCCTTGGCGGGCGACGATCCGGACTTTTCCGGGACCGGCAAGTCCCGGTTCGGGCTGCTGATCGGCGGGAAGCTCGCGCGAATAGCCCTTGGTGGATGTCCCAAGCAGGTCCGAGGTCTCCGGCTTCAACCGGTATTTTTTCGCCAGATCGTCAGCGCGTTGGCCCTCGACCAAAATTCCGACCGCATTGCTGGCAAAGAAAACCTCTGTCGACTTGAAGCCGTCGCGGCCGATCTGGCTCGGGATCTTGTAGATCGCCGCACCGAGCGACGAGGTGTCCGGCTTGGCCAGAGCTTCCGCGGCATCGTAAATCTCCGTTGCCGATGTCATCGAATAGGGCGGTTTGCACAGGGCGGCATCGAAGAACTTCTCTTTGGCCGGCCCGGCCATGAGGTCTTCGGTCTGAAATGTCGCAAAAGCGATGCTGAGCGAGAAGGCAGTGAAGCGAATGAATTGGGCGTTGCGCATGTGATATTCCCGAGGTGGCTTGGTCGCATTCGTCGCGAGTTTCAGATGCTTACGGGATTTGCAGAGGCTGTACCACCTTGAGTTTAGCCTTTGGTCTTTTCGAAGGCGCCGCCAAATGTTTAATTGGAGGCCGCCGTCCGGCTAGGATAGAGCGGCTCCGCTTGTCGAGGCAGAGCGTCACAGTGTTCTTACGACGGCGGGAGAGCCATGATCGCAGCCTATATCGATGAAATCATCATGTTTTGCGCCGGCCTGTGGATGACCTCGGTGGGCTTTGGCTATCTGCCGCTGCCCGGCTACTCCGCCAATCCGCCTCTGGTTCGTCACTTCAAGTGGATGGGCCCGATGCTGCTCGTCATCGCCATCGTCCTGGCCGCCGCGTCATAGGACTGGAGTGAACCAATGAACAATATGTTGGCTTGCCCATCGTGCGGATTGGACGAAACAGAATCGATTGTGCACCTCGGTTCGTACATTCTTCGATGCGCCGCCTGCGGCGAAGCAATCGTCGCGACATCATTCATGGCGATGCTCGAGTCGGATCACGCGTTTTCAGCCTTTGCCGATCCGGGGCCGGGAAAACACCTTTCGCCAGAGATGCTCATCGCTCGCGGACCGCTTCGGCAGATATCAACGACAATCAGCGGCGCGGCGTCTAACGGAACGCTGATACGCCTGATCCCTGAACCCAATGATTGAAATCCGACTTGGCGTCGGTTTATGGGTTTAACCCAGCGACAGCCGCGCCGCGCACCAGTGCCATACCGCATCGACCGCCTTTCGCGGCGATGACGAGCGTTTGCGGATAAGGAAATAGTCCGGTTCGATGAGCGTCGTCTCATCGATCACCTGCACCAGCCGCCCGGCCTCGAAATCCGCCGCCACGAACGCCCGGCAGGCCAAGGCGACGCCCTGGCCGGCCAGCGCCGCATCCAGCGCCAGCGTGGTGTGGTTGAACACGGCACCCGGCAGCTTCTCGCGCGATCGCAGCACGAGCGGCCAGGGGCTGACTGCGTCATGCAGAAGCGGCAGCTTGCGAAGCGCATCGGCCGTCAGCGGAAGGGGCAGGTGCTTCACCAGATGCGGGCTGGCGACGGCGACGAGTTCCTGGCGGAACAGCAACCGCGCCTCCAGCGAGGCCGGGAAAGGCCCGCGGGTCAGCCGCACCGCTATGTCCACCTGATCGCGGTCGAAGTCCGACAGCGCCTCGGTAGCGACCGTTCGCAATTCCACGTCGGGAAGCGCCGCCTTGAACTCGGCGAGACGCGGGATCAGCAGCTTGGCGGCAACCGTCGGGGTGACGCTGATCGTCACGGCGTCCGGCCGGGCGAGAAGCCGCCCGGTCGCCTCGCCGAGCGTATCGAAGGCGCGGGTCACATCCGCCAGATAGGCCGCGCCCTGCGGGGTCAGAGCCAGGCCGCGCGGCAGGCGCTGAAACAGCATCAGGCCGAGTTGATCTTCGAGCGCGCGCACCTGCTGCGCCACCGCACCCTGCGACACTCCCAGCTCCTCGGCGGCGGCGCGGAAACTCAATTTGCGGCCCGAGACTTCGAAGGCGCGGAGCGCATTCAGCGGCGGCAGCTTGCGGCGGGGTTGGACCATTTCCGGGCGATTTCCAGTAGATTTTCTACAGTCTGACACGTTTCTTTCTGAGGCGAAAGTCGGGGCTGTCTCTGGCATACTGCTTCGCAATTCAACGATTGGAGGCTCCGATGTCTAAAGAAAAAGTCGCTCTCATCACCGCAGGCGGTTCCGGCATGGGTGCCGCCGCCGCAAGGAAGCTGGCTGCGGACGGCTATCACATTGCGGTGCTTTCCTCGTCGGGCAAGGGCGAGGCGCTCGCCAAGGAATTGGGCGGTGTCGGCGTCACCGGCTCGAACCTGGTGAATGACGATGTGAAGCGGCTCGTCGACCTGGCGATGGAACGGTGGGGGCGGATCGACGCGCTGGTCAACTCCGCCGGCCACGGCCCGCGCGCGCCGATCCTCGAGATTACCGACGAGGACTGGCACAAGGGCATGGAGGTCTATTTCCTCAGCGCCGTGCGGCCGATCCGGCTGGTCGCGCCGATCATGGAGGCCCAGGGCGGCGGCGCCATCGTCAACATCTCGACGGCATGGGCCTTCGAGCCGTCGGCGATGTTTCCCACTTCGGCCTTCGCCAGGGCGGGACTGGCAAGCTTCACCAAAATCTTTGCCGATACCTATGCGGCGAAGAACATCCGCATGAACAATGTCCTGCCCGGCTGGATCGACAGCCTTCCCGCCACCGAAGAGCGGCGCGACAGCGTGCCGATGGGCCGCTACGGCACTGCCGAGGAAATCGCCGCGACCGTTGCCTTCCTGCTCTCCGATGGCGCCGGCTACATCACCGGTCAGAACATCCGCGTCGACGGCGGCATTACCCGTTCCGTCTGAGCCAGCTCATGGAAGCAGATCATGAAGCTGTGCCGTTGAACCTCGCTGAGATAGACGCTTCCGCATGGCGGGAGCTGGAAACTGCGGCGGCAAGCCCGCGGTCGGGTTTCCGGTTCTTGAACCTCTGCTCCGTGGATTCAGAGGCGAGGCCGCAGGCGCGCATGGTGGTGTTGCGGCGCGCCGACGGTCCATCACGGGTTCTGGAATTTCACACAGATAGCCGCAGCCCGAAATGGCGGGAGCTTTCGGCAAATCCTCATGTCACCATCCTCGGCTTCTCCACGCAGACCCGGCTGCAGTTTCGGCTTCAGGGGGTGGTCGAACTGCATGCCCCCGGCAGCGATCAGGCGAACGCCGCCTGGGACAAGCTCTCCGCCTGGACGCGGACAACCTACACCGGCGGTCCCCCAGGGGACGAGTGTGCCTTTGACGTCATCGATGAGACGGTTCTGCCGAAGCCTGCGGATGAAGCGAAGGGAAAGCCGCACTTCGGCCTGCTGATCTTTCGCGCCCGCATGCTGGACTGGTTCGAGTTGCGCCGGCAGGGCAATCGAAGGGCGCTGTTGATCTATGACCAGGCCGGCGCGCTTGCAGCCTGTCGATGGGTCAATCCATGATATGGAGTGAGCCACGACATAGGGTGGGCGCCCTCATGGGCGCAGCCGGACGACGATCGCAGCGCCCGGAGCCCTCAACTGTTCGGCCATCGCCGCCAGATCTTCCCCATCCGTTCCCGCCAGAACAATGCGGCCATCCATGATCGGCTCCCGCATCCAGGGTTCCATGACGACCTTGCCATTGACCAGCAACTGGGTTTGCCGTCCCAATGCGGCTTGCGTGAAATCGCGGAATTTGGCGGTGCTCTCAGGCGTGAGCACGATAGTCAGCCCCGGGTCATAAGATAGGGGAGACCGGCCGACCTCGGCGCTCTTCACCTCAAGCGAGACAGGCGCGATCGCCTCGGCCCCGTCATTGCCCGTCGCCACCGCCGTCTCCTGCGATGCCGGCGGTGAAGGCAGTGTGGAAAGCTTGTCCAGGATGCCCGGCCCGGCCTTTTCAGATGGCAGCGGCTCGATATGCAGATCGGGTGTCTGCAACACCTTGGCTGTCAGCACCGCGGGGAGCGGCAAGCGTGCCGGCATGTCGTCCCGCAATATGTGGGTGTAGGTGCGCAAAGCAAACCCGCCTGTGGTCACGCTGACGATCTCGGTGGCTTCGATCGCCGAACCATCGTCCAGCGACATCACGAATTTGACGCTTCGGGTCTTGCCGGCACGTTTGATGGACGCCAGCTGATCGGCGGTAAGGTTCTTTGCCCGTTCGGGAAAGGCCGCTATCATCTTTGCCGTCGCCGGCTCCTGCGACTGGCTCAACGCTGCAGGGTCGAATTCTTCCGAGACGGAAAGAGTTGCCGTGCGCGCAGCCGCGTCGGTGGACTCAAGGGTCCAGGTCGACGTCACGGGGACATTGACGCCGCCATAATCCTCGATCCGCGACCCCGCCGTGGCCTGCCCGATCTGCATGAGCTGATCCTGATAGAATTGTCCGGTCGCAAGCAGCTGCGCCTCCGGCACCAAGGCGGTGACAATCAGCAGAGGGTTTTGCTCTATCTTGCCGATGATGCCGTTGACCCCGCTCTCTGGAGGCGCGGCGGCCCCACCCGGCCCATTGGCGGCCATCTCCCGCATATGCGCCAGGATCCGATCGACGCCGAACAGATTGCTGGGATAGCCGTTCAGGTCCGTTTCAAGGTCGAGTGTGCTGGTGCCGTAGGCCGTCAGGGAGTTCTGATAGAGCAGGTTCATCTGATAGCTATCGGCAGCGCCGGCAGTGCCTTCCGGCAGTTCGGCGTTGAGCAACCAGCGGACACGCATGCCCTTTTCATCCCGCGACAGAACCGTCATGCGGGGGTGAAATACGCCGCGCGCCGTCATCGAGGCGCCCGGCTTGTCGAACCAGAACGACATATCGCTTTCGGTCGCTTTTTGCACGCTGTAGCCATGCTCAACGCCGGTCGCCGGCGCATAACCGGGGATGGTGACGCCATCCTCGGACTGTGCCGGGCCGGAGAGCGTGACGCAGACGCAAAACCCGACAAGTCTTCTCCAATGCGGTAATTTCATGCTGGCTGGCCTCTGACATCCCTGCCGAGATCCTAGCAGGAAGACCTCGGTGATATAAGATCAAAGATAAGAATATTTTCCTAGTTTGTGGATCATGCTTGCGCTAGGTTGCATGCAATTGCAACCATGGAATGCTGAATGTCGAGCAAATTTTTTCCCGTTGTCGAGGTGGTCGTCTGGACGCGCTTCGGCCGCCGCCTGCAGAATTCCCGGCCTCGCAAGCCTGGCGTCTTGCCGAAGGATCGTCCGGCAACGACGGCGAGGGGCTGATGGTGGAATTCAACCCGCGCGACAAGAGCCGCACCAGTGCCGGGAAGACGCGGGCGATGGTGCGCAAGCATACCGCGCCGCCCGGCGGGAGCGATGACGGCAGCCTCCGCTGGCAATGGCTGACGATCCAGCTGTTGGAATCGCCGGCATTCACGACATTGAGCGCCAATGCCTGCCGCGCGCCTTCTTCCGCATCGTCATTGAGCACACCGCCCATGCCGCTCTTGAAAACGGCAAACTTGTGGTGACCCATCCCCAGTTCGTGTCCTACGGCGTCACCGGCGAATATGTCGCCGATGCGCTCGATGAGCTGGCATATAAGGGGCTGATCAAAGTTCACCGCGGCCGGGCAGGCAGCGGGGTGGCGCATCCCAACCGGTTCACGCTGACATTCGTCGGTGACCATGAAGGTGCGCCGGCCACCGACGAGTGGAAACACTGCACGGCCGATAGGTGCCGGAAATGGTCCGAGACCGACCGCAAACTTGCCGCCGATAAACGTGGGCGTGTCGGCCGGAAGAAAAAAACGCCACTTCGGGATCCCGAAATCCCACCGCTTCGGGATCCCGAAATTCGCCGCGTTTCGTGAGCTGTCACCCTCAGGAAAGAGTGAAGGATTTCAATGCCGCAGCCAATTTCGGGATTCCGAAGTGCTATATAGAGTTTGGTGGGGACGCAGGCACTTTGCCACGATCAGGAACTCCGTCTCCCGCCCGCCGATCCTTCCGGCCGAAACTGTGCGCAGCAGAAGGCCGAAGGCTTCATAGAGCCAATAAAGCGGGGGAATCCGGTCCTTGAGCGCATGCACCTGCGTCGACACATATTCGCCGACGAAGACGATATCCATGCCGAGCTCCTTCAGTGTCCCGGCAATCTCCGAATGGGATGCCTCGGCAGCGTGCTCGACGCGGAAGGGGGCATAACCCGGTTTGCCAGCGTTTTTCTGCCGCAGCACGTAGCGATAGAATAGGACGTGGGTCCACCAGGGCGTAAGGTCGGTGAAGATCCCTTTGGCCGAATTCAGGATCGGGCCCTTGACGAAGACCAAGCCGCCGGGAGACAGGGTGTCATGGGCTCTGAGCAAGGCGGCACGCGGGCTTTCCAGATGCTCGAGGACGTCCCAGAAGACACAGGCGTCGAAATGGCGATCTCCGTAGTCTATGGTTTGCGCATCGCCGAGGATCCGCTCGCAAGCGTCCCGGTTCCTCTCGAGCTGCTCCTTCGAGATGTCGAGAACCGTATATCTCGCTCCCTGCAACGGGATATGGGTGCGGGAGCCACCGCCAACCTCGAGAATATCAGTGTTGATCTTGCTGGAAAACGCTGATTGCGCATGCGACAGCGCGTCGTTTACCCACGGCGAAGCCATCATCTTCCTCCCCGGAGAGATTAGCGTCTGCGGCCATAAGTAAGCATTAATATAATATTTAAGCAATATTTAAACTTTTGACATCGGTTTGCCTAGTTTCGCGCAACCTTCCTGCTGTACCCGCAGGTCTGATGATCTCAGAGGCGGTTCGGCCGGAGGAATGCATGATGGTGCGAATTTTTCGGGCTCTGGCAGTCCTTGCGATGATGACGGCGCTTGCCGGCTGCATCGACCATGCCAATGATCCGGTGCTCCTGGCGGTCGGCGTACCGGTCAATCCGCCTGCTGTTGCACACGGCCTTTGCATGACCGACGGCAATGCCATGTATCGTGAGGCGAGGAGACAGTATGAGCTGCGCGCCCAGCTGACGGGCTATGCCGAGGCCGATGAGCTGGAGGCGGAAACGATAGCGCGCGCCGCGGCCCACCGGCAATATGTCGCCTGCCTCTCCGGCCAGGGCTACCGGACATTATACGCGAATTGAGAACAGAGAATTCGTAATTCCGCCCGAGCGCCGCTTGAGCCCTTCCGCCGTTCGCGACTTTTCACGTTTTTCGGCGATTTGCTCACGCCGGATCGCCTGCAATCACGAGTTTTGGAAGTTGCATGTGAACGGGGAACTCCGCCGTTGGGAAAGGCATTTTCATCAGGTAAATCCACGAAGGAGGGTTTATCATGAAGATGTCCAGACTTGTCCCTTCCACCATGGCGCTCAGTGCCTTTCTCGCCCTCGCATCGATCGCTCCAGCGCAGGCGGCACCCATCCAGGCGGTTCGGCCGCCCGATGTCCAAGCCGTAAAAATGGTGCGATATAAACCACATGCCGGGTCCTGGCATGGCTATCAGGGCTTCCGCACCGAGCGCCCCGGCACCCGCCGCCATTCCGACGGTTACTGGTATCCGCTTGCCGCCTTCGGCGTCGAGGCCGGCACCACGGGCTCGATCGTCCGCCAGCCGGTGAACAGACCGGCAGCCCCGGAAATGTGCAACCCTACGTTTTCGGGATCGATCGGTCCCGGCAGCATGCCCTGCGACAACGGCTATTGAGCCGGCAAATGAAAGAGGCGGCGATGACCCGCCTCTTTCGCCATTCGTGGGGCCGCTCACATGTCCGTGACCTCCGCTTTGGCGCCGTAGATTGTGACAGATCGCCTTCCTAATTCCGGGGCATAAAGTCCCTGAATCCTCCCAAGGAGACGATTATGACCATCACCTTCAAGACCGGCCTGACCGCCGCGGCCCTCGCTGCGATCCTCGGCCTCGCGGCCTTTCCAGCCGCGGCAGCCCCGCTTCAGTCGAGCGCGACGGAGCAGCGTGCAACCGCGCGTCTGGTTGTCCGGCAGGAAACCAGGATCGAACATGACAGGCGCACGACCGGTTCGATCGGCGAGCGCGCGGAAAGCATGGGCTCGACACCTTATATGACGAACCCGAAGAAGCCCCTCAACATGGATTGCAAGCTCGGCTTCAACCCGACGAGCAGCTCCGGCTGCAACTACTGACGAGCCTCGGCGGCTGGCGAGTCTGAAGGCGGCCTTTGCGCCGCCTTTTTGCCGTGGGATATCGCTCAGCCGGAGATGGCATGTCCCGGCGCAGTTATCTTCAGTAAATCTTGCATCCAATGCAAAGATGCAATAAGTACAAACAAACATCGAGTTTCAACCGAAAAATTCGTGTCAATCGCTTGATCGGGCGGGTGCTTGATGTGTCTGCCTTGGAATTGCCATGCTCGCCGCGATGGTCGCTTTTCATAATCAAATCGAATTTCAGACAGGTGGGATAGTCATGACCGCAAAGGCCGCATGCTCCGATTTCCTGCATTTTTTCCGCTCCTGGATCAGCAACCCGCTTCGCGTCGCGGCGATCGCGCCATCCGGCGACTCGCTTGCCAGGATCATGACCAGTGAAATTGCCGCCCTTGACGGGCCGATCATCGAGCTCGGTCCCGGCACCGGCGTCTTCACCCGGGCGCTGCTGGCGCGCGGCGTAAGTGAGGCGGATCTGACCCTGATCGAGTACGGTCCGGAGTTCATCACCGCCCTGCAGGCGCGTTTCCCGATGGCGCGTGTGTTGCAGATGGATGCGGCCCAACTCGCCCACGCCGATATTTTCGAGGGCGAACCGGTCGGTGCGGTTGTCAGCGGCCTGCCGCTTCTGTCCATGTCGCCGCGCAAGATCGCCTCGATCCTGGCCGGCGCTTTCGTCTATCTGCGCCCGGGCGGGGCTGTCTATCAGTTTACCTATGGCCCGCGCTGCCCGGTGCCGCGGCCGATCCTCGACCGTCTCGGCCTGAAGGCGGTGCGCATCGGCGGCACGGTGCGCAACCTGCCTCCGGCCTCCGTCTACCGGATTTCCCGCCGCAAGCCGCTGGAGCTGTCGCGCGAACGTTTCAGCTATCGTGCGAGCGACGCTGAACTCGACGATGTCGCCGCCTTTTCCAACGAAACCGGCGGCTGAACGATGATGCCGGGCTGAAATGGCTGACAGCAAGCGGACGGCGACTGGGGAAGGCAGGCGGCAACGCAAGCGGCGGCAGACGCGCGAGCGCATCGAGCAGGCGGCGATGACCCTCTTTCTCCAGCGCGGTTTCGAGGCCACGACCATCGAGGACATCACCGAGGCGGCCGACGTCTCCAAACGCAGTTTCTTCGATTATTTCCCCTCCAAGGACGAGGTGGTGTTCGCCTGGCAGGATGGCTTCGCCGATCGGCTGATGGCGCAGATCGCCGCAAGGCCGGCAGAAGAACCCTCGGTGGCCGTGGTCAAGGCGGCGATCACCGCCGCCGTCCTTGCCTCCGTCGACGAGCGCGGCCTGGCGCTTAGCGAACTCATCCATCGCACGCCGGCCCTGAAGGCCCGCGACCAGCTGAAATATGCCAGGCTGGAGCAGAAGCTCGCCGAGGCGCTGCTTCTGCGCAAGGGAAATGATCCGGAGGAGCGGTCGCGCATGCGCGTGCTTGCGGCGGTCGTCATTGGCGCGCTGCGCGTCGGGGCCGAACTCTGGCAGCAGCGCCCGCCGGGTGCGGCGCCGCAGGATTTCGCCTATGAAATCCTCGCCGAACTGTGGACGATCCTGGCGGAATTCGGCGGCGAGGCGAAGACCGGGCGTTGATGCGTATCGATGAACCCGCGCACTCTGCGGCATTTTCAGCGCCGTCCCTGTCCGTCGACGCGGCGCCCTCCTATATGTGCAAGCGTCGTAACGGCCACATTCTCAATATCCCCACGATGAGCGGATCATCACCATGCCCGCATCGCTTTCGGCCAGGCCCCGCCATGGCAGGTGAACCGGGCGGCACCTGAACGCTCCACCGACTTTAACGATTTCATTGACCAGGAGAGGAAAGATCATGTCCAGTCATAACGCAGCCAAGTCAGGCACCTTCAAGATCGGCGGCGAGATCGCGGTCAACCGTCTCGGTTTCGGCGCCATGCGTGTCACCGGCAAGGGCATCTGGGGCGAGCCAGACGATCATGCCGAATCCATCCGCACGCTGAGGCGCCTGCCGGAACTCGGCGTCAACTTCATCGACACCGCCGATTCCTATGGCCCCGATATTTCCGAATGGCTGATCAAGGAGGCACTGCATCCCTATGGCGGCAAATCCGTCGTCGCCACCAAGGGCGGCCTGACCCGCCACGGCCCCGATATCTGGCTGCCGGTCGGCCGCCCGGAATATCTGATCCAGCAGGCGCATAAGAGCCTGCGCAACCTGGGGCTCGAGCAGATCGATCTCTGGCAACTGCACCGCATCGATCCGAAGGTGCCGGCCAAGGAGCAATTCGATGCGATCAAATCGCTGCTCGATGCCGGCCTCATCCGCCATGCGGGCTTAAGCGAAGTCTCCGTCGCCGACATCGAGGCGGCGTCGAAACACTTCAAGGTCGCCACCGTCCAGAACCGCTACAATCTCGTCGATCGCACCAGCGAGGAGGTGCTCGACTATTGCGCCAAACACAATATCGGCTTCATCCCCTGGTTCCCGCTGGCTGCCGGCGATCTCGCCAAACCGGGCTCCTTGCTCGATACGATCGCCAAAAAGCACAATGCCGCACCGAGCCAGATCGCGCTCGCCTGGGTGCTGAAACGCAGCCCGGTCATGCTGCCGATCCCCGGCACCTCCAAGGTCAAGCACCTCGAAGAAAACGTCGCGGCCGTCGATATCACCCTGTCGGACGAGGAATTCTCGGCGCTCGATGCCGAGGGCCGGAAGGTGTTTAAGGCGGCGTGAGGGATCTGCCCGGGCTGTACCCCATAAGCTGCCCCTCACCCTAACCCTCTCCCCGTAAACGGGGCGAGGGGACGTGCCCCGCGAGACGTTGGTGAGGGACGGAGAGGTTGCGGCATATCCCCTTCGCCCCGCAAGCGGGGAGAAGGTGCCGGCAGGCGGATGAGGGGCTGGTGGCGGTCTCTGAACTGAGACGCATTTTTCAGCACAATTTTGACCACCTGGTCAAACATGCTAAAAAATAAGGCGGCACCCTGTTAATTTCAGGGCAAGCCTTGCGCTCAACGCATTGCTGCATTGCGGTATTTTCGCTATTCCCGATCAAATGAATGGGGTATCACTATCTTCGTAAGCAGCGCACTCCTCCTCCCAGCGCTCTTACATCGGACTGACAACACTCCTCCTCCCAGTTGTCAGTCAGGATCAAGAGCCTGGCGCACCTCCTCCCGCGCCAGGCTCTTTTCGTTTTCCCATTCAAGCTCTCCGCCGCGCGCAAATTTGACTCGGCACGTATCGTCAGCCTATTTGAACGGGCGCCGCCTGTCGGTGCGCGAACCGGTTGGAGTTTGATCATGATCGGCAAATGGCGCGGCCCGCGGGCGGCTCTGACAGGTCTTCTGCTGGCGGCGTTTACGCTTGCCGGCTGCGGCGGCAGGCCGGTCGGCGTCATGCAGGCGGCCGGCAGCGTGCCACCCGGCACCTCGAAGGTCGATCTTCTTGTCGCGACGACGCGCGCTGCCGATGATAATCCCGCAGTGCTTTTCTCAGGTGAACGCGGCACCGGGCTGACCGTCAATGCCGTCGATGTCTCCATCCCGCCGGAGGCCAATCGCAAGGTCGGCCAGGTGCAATGGCCAAGGCGGTTGCCGGCCGATCCCTTGCGCGATTTCGTCACCGTGTCCGTCGATCCGCTCGAAGGCGAGCGGGCGGGCGAGACCTGGCTGAAGGGCCATATGCCTAAAAGCCGGCGGGTGCTGGTCTTCGTGCACGGCTTCAACAATCGTTATGAGGATGCCGTCTACCGCTTCGCGCAGATCGTCCATGATTCGCATGCCGACGTCGCCCCCGTCGTCTTCACCTGGCCCTCGCGCGCCAGCATCTTCGATTACAATTACGACAAGGAAAGCACCAATTATTCCCGCGATGCGCTGGAGGAGCTGCTGGCCCGCACCGCCGCCAATCCCGCCGTCAGCGACGTCACCATCATGGCGCATTCGATGGGCACTTGGCTGACCGTCGAAGCGCTCAGGCAGATGGCGATCCGCAACGGCCACGTCGCGTCGAAGATCAACAATGTCATCCTCGCCTCGCCGGATCTCGATGTCGACGTCTTCGGCCGCCAGTTCGTCAGCCTCGGCAAGGACAAGCCGCATTTCACCATCTTCGTCTCCAGGGATGATCGGGCGCTGGCGTTGTCGCGGCGCATCTCGGGCAATGTCGATCGCCTCGGCCAGATCGATCCCTCCGCCGAACCCTATCGCAGCAAGCTGGAGGCGGCCGGCATCACCGTGCTCGATCTCACCAAGCTCAAGGGCGGCGACCGGCTGAACCATGGCAAATTCGCTGAAAGCCCCGAAGTGGTGAAGCTGATCGGCGACCGGCTGATTGCCGGCCAGACGATCACCGATTCCAATGTCGGTCTCGGAGAGGCCGTCGGCGCGGTGGCGATGGGCGCTGCCCAGACGGCCGGAAGTGCCGTCAGCGTCGCCGTCAGCACGCCGATCGCCATCTTCGATCCGCGCACAAGGCGCAATTACGACGCCCAGCTGAAGCGTCTCGGCCAGTCGATGGACAATACCGTCGGTTCGGTCGGCGACAGCGTCGGCGCAAGCCTGCCGGAAAGCCAGTAAAAATTCCATAGGCATCACCACCGATCTGATATATCAGAGTGACGAACGGCAAATTCTGTCTGCCGTCTGGATGGGTTGATGCATGGCGGATGAGACGAAGAAGAGGGTGGTTGTCGTCGGCGCAGGCGTGATCGGCGCCTCGATCGCCTTCGAACTGCAGCGGCGCGGGTTTGCGGTGACGCTGGTCGACAAGGGCGAGCCGGGACGCGGCACCTCATTCGGCAATATGGCAAGCATCGCTCTCGATTTCGCCGCCGGTTCCGGCCCTTCGACCTGGAGGAAAATGCCGGGCTGGCTGCTCGATCCGGAAGGTCCGGTCTGGCTGCGGCCCTCCTATGCGGCAAAGATTCTGCCCTGGTTCCTGCGTTTCCTTGCCGCCGGCCGCCCGTCGCGCCTGAGAGAGATCGAGGATGCCGGTATGAGCCTGTCGCAACAGGCGCTCGGCGATTTCAGGCAGATGCTCGAGGCGATCGGCGCGCCCGAGATGATGACGGAAGAGGGGTGTCTGGCGATCTACGAGACCGAGGCGGAATTTGCCGCCGACCGCGGCATATCGCCATGATGCAGCGCTACGGTCTCGAGTTCGAGGTGTTGAGCAACGGCGCCATCCAATATTATGAGCCGGCGCTTTCGCCTACCATCGCCAAGGCGGTGCTGCTGCCCGACAACAAGTCGATCCGCGATCCCTATAGACTGGTGGTCAAACTGGCCGAGGCGGCCAAAGCCGCGGGCGCGGCCTTTGTCTCCGGCGCGGTCAGGAACATCGAGCGCAAGGGTGATGGCACCGTTGTCGTTCTCTTGGAAGAGGGCGGCCGCGTCGAGGCCGATTCCGTCGTGCTCGCCGCCGGTGTCCACACCCGTTTTCTGGCCGAAAAGCTCGGCGAGCCGATCCCGCTTGAAACCGAGCGCGGCTATCACACGCAGATCATGAAGCCGGGCATCTCCATGCGCTATTCGATGATCTGGCCGGCGCGCGCCTTCATGGTGACGCCGACGGCAGGCGGCATCCGTGTCGGCGGCAATGTCGAACTCGCCGGGCTCGATGCGGCGCCGGATTTCCGCCGCCCGCGGGTGCTGGTGCGCCACGCCCAACGCGCGCTGCCCGGGCTGAAGCTCGAAGAGGCGACGGACTGGATGGGCCACCGCCCGGCGCTGCCCGATACCATCCCGATCATTTCGCCCTCCTCGAAGATGCCCGGTGTTTTCTACGCGACCGGCCACGGCCATCTCGGCCTGACCTATGCCGCAACGACAGCGCGGCTGATCGGCGATATGGTGACCGGGCTCGAACCGTCCCTCGACATCGCCCCGTTCCGCATAGACCGATATTAGGATTTACTGTCGATGGCGGCGTCGCCCGTCACCTCTGAACCGGAGTTTCTTCTATGAGATGGAAGCGCACGATCCAGCTGCTGGATGTTCATGCCGAAGGCGAAATCGGCCGCGTCGCGATCGGCGGCGTGCCGAAAATCCCCGGCGACACCATCGCCGCCCAGCTGCATTGGCTGAACACCGATCCGAAGGGCGACGAGCTGCGCCGCTTCCTCTGCCTGGAGCCGCGCGGCGCACCGATCGGCTCGGTCAACCTGCTGCTGCCGGCAAGACATCCCGACGCGGATGCCGCCTTCATCATCCTGCAACCGGATCAGGCGCATGCCAGCTCCGGCTCGAATTCGATCTGCGTAACGACGGCGCTGCTCGAAGCCGGCATCGTCGAGATGCAGGAGCCGGAGACGGTGGTGACGCTCGAAACCGCGGCCGGCCTCGTCAAGGCGACGGCAACCTGCCGCGACGGGCGCTGCGAGAAGGTCAAGCTCACCATGGTGCCGTCCTTCGTGCATCAGCTCGACGTCGAGATCGACACGCCGCATTGGGGCAGGATCAAGGCCGATCTCTGCTATGGCGGCATATTCTATGCGCTTGTCGATGTCGGCCAGATCAATCTCAAGATCGAGAAGGCCAATGCCGCCGGTCTGGTCCAGGCCGGCATGATCCTGAAAGAACTGATCAACCGCGATATCAAGGTCGTCCATCCGGAGATCCCGGCGATCTCGGGCATCGCCTATGTGATGTTTCGCGATACCGAGGCCGACGGCACGGTGCGCACCTGCACCACCATGTGGCCGGGCCGGGCCGACCGCTCGCCCTGCGGCACCGGCAATTCCGCCAATCTCGCCGCGCTTCATGCCCGCGGCAGGGCCAAGGTCGGCGACGTCTTCACCTCGAAATCGATCATCGGCTCGCAGTTCGAGGTCGGGCTGCAGGCGGTGACCAAGGTCGCCGGCCGCCCCGCCGTCATCCCCACCATCACCGGCCGCGGCTTCACCTTCGGCATGACCCAGGTCGCCCTCGACCCCTTCGACCCGCATCCCGCAGGCTTTGCGCTGACGGATGTCTGGGGGCCGTCGGCGGGGGAGATTTGAGCGTACAGGCTGTGGTAAGCCTTGCCGGTCAAGACAGCGTTTGGTTGCAGGGGAGAAAACAGGATGAACGAAGATATCGAGACCGTAACCCTCTGGCGCCCGGTCGGACCTGAGGAATTGATGCTGATCCGCGAGCGCGACATGCGCGGGTTTCCGCCACGCCTGCCAGATCAGCCGATCTTTTATCCGGTGCTGTCCGAAGATTATGCAGTCAAGATCGCACGCGACTGGAATGTGCCGAGGAGCGGGTCAGGTTTCGTGACGGAATTTCAGGTGAGAAAGGACTATCTTGACCGGCATGCTGTTCAGGAGGCGGGCGGTCGCGCGCATCTCGAATATTGGATACCGGCGGAAGAGATGGATCAATTCAACGCGGCGATCGTCGGGAAGATCGTCGTTACGAGAACGTTCTCTTAGCTTGACTGAAAGTTACCAAGCAGAAAGACGCTCCGGCCGCGGCAATCTCGCTGGGCTCAGGATCATATGTCGAAATTGATGGAGAGAGCTGAATGGAACGCCTCGGACGCGCCGCGCCGCTGCCAGAAGACATGCAGGGCCGCTGGAGGGATGTGGAAGAGCATAGCGCGGAACTGATCGTCCAGGGCGGCGAAATCATCTGCTTTGGGCAGTTGGTAGTCGATGATTACAAGGTGATTGAATCAGAAGACGGTGCTCTGACGGTAACGCTCAACATCGACAATGAGACCGAGGAGGACAGCTTCCAGCGCGCGAACATCACTGGATTGGTGATCACCCCCGAAGGCGACTTTTGTGCTTACAATGTCAAGTTCTCGTGTCAGTTCGAGCGGGTGGAAGTCTGACAACTGTGCGCAGGCCCGCCTCGTCCTTCGAGGCCCCTGCGGGGCACCTCAGGATGAGGCTCTCTTGAATGTCGGGCTTGCCGCTTGGGAGGTCATCGGGGTTCCAACGACGACGACCGAGACGGGGTAAAACCGCGGCACCCAACGTCCCTCATCCTGAAGGTGCGCAAGCTGAAGGCTGAAGCCTCGAAGGACACGCCGCTACGCTGCTCCTTGCTGCGTCAGTGTAAAGGATTCTTGAACGCAGGCGTTCCGGGCGGATCGTCCCGTCAGCAGCGTTGCAAAATCCTGGTGCCGATTGTGCGGAAGCGGTTTTCGACTGGCATCCCTGTTCTAAAAACGCGTCGCATCACATCTTCGGTTCATATCCCGCCAAGGCAAGCAAGTTTCCACCCCTCTTGTCAAAGCGGCCCATGATCCAGCCGTGGCAAAACAAGACGGGCGAAAAGATCGGCCTCGGTGGTGTGCGGATACCCCGAGAGAATGAAAGCTTCGATCCCTTCCGCGCGATATGCCTGCAATTTTGCCAGAACCTGGTCGGGATCGCCGACAATCGCAGCACCGCAGCCGGAGCGGGCGCGGCCGATACCCGTCCAGAGGTTGTCCTCGACATAACCTTCACTGCCGGCCTGATCGCGCAACTCGGTTTGGCGCCTGACGCCGACGGACTGGCTGTCGAGTGATTTCGCCCGGATGGCTGCACCCGTGGCGTCATCGAGTTTCGACAGCAGCCGGTCGGCGGCAAGTCGTGCCTCAGATTCGGTTTCGCGAACGACGACATGCACGCGGTAACCGAAGCGCAGCGCCCGGCCACGCTTCTGTGCCCGGCTGCGAAGATCGGCGATCGTCTCGCGGACGGCTTCCATCCGGTCCGGCCACATCAGATAGACGTCGGCACCTTCCGCTGCTGCTTGCCGGGCATCCTCGGATAGGCCGCCGAAATAGAATTGCGGGCAGCGTCCCGACAGCGGAGCGATCCGCGGCGGATCGATCTTCAGCTTCCAGAAGGTGCCGTCGTGATCAAGCGGCTTTCCGTCAAGCAGCGTGCGCAGGATCGACATGGCTTCGATGGTGCGGGCATAGCGCGGGCCGCTCGCAAGGGTTTCTCCCGGCATCTCGCTGGAGATGATGTTGACCGAGAGGCGGCCATGGGCGATGCGGTCGATGGTGGCGATCTGGCGGGCCAGCTGCGCCGGCCAGTTTTCACCAATGCGAACTGCCATCAGGAGTTTGATCCGGCGGGTCAGCGTCGCCATCGCCGAGGCAAACGCCGTCGTGTCGATGCCCAGCGCGTAGCCGGACGGAAGCAGAATATTGTCGAAGCCGCCGCTTTCGGCCTGCAGGACGATATCGCGGCAGTGTTCGAAGCTCGATAGGAGCCGTGGATCGGGACAGCCGAGGAATTCATAATCGTCGTCGCACAGGGCGGAAAACCAGCTGACTTCGCAGGCGGTGGTCATGTTGTGGGTTTCTCCGGTCTCGTCGGCGCGATCGCGCACGGCATTTCACTATCGGCCCGGCTCTGGCGCAAGTGTCTCTGGTAGCAGCCGTTGCCTGTGGAAGGAAGGAGCGGCACTTTTGTCCTTTCCCTGTTTGGTAGATCAATTTTCGAAGCGGCGTGCCGTGTGCGGCAGTTTGTCTTCGATCAGCTGCTTTGCCGATGAAGCAGCGTGAAACGGGTATCGATGACCGTCGGCTTTCTTTCGCCGCTGTCGGCTATGCGCTCAAGGATCAGGCGCGCAGCCTCGGTGCCGATCAGATCTCCCGGCGGGCGGATGGTGGTGAGCGAAGGATTCGAGGCGGCGCTGAAGCTGAGATCGCCGAAGCCGATCACCGAAAGCTGTCCGGGAATGTCGATTCCGAGCCGCTGGCATTCAAAAATTACGCCGAGTGCCACGTGATCGTTGGAGCAGGCAATGCCATCCACCTGTGGAAATTTCCGCATGGTTTCGCCAAGCAGCATGGCGCCGACTTCGGCGCTCGACGGTGCCGGATGCTGGATGATATCGACGGTAGCACCCGAGGTTTTGCGAGCTTCCTCTACAAATCCCTCGGCGCGGTGCGTCGCTCTTTTGTCTTCTTGCAGACGGGCGCCAAGAAAGACGAGGTTGCGGCGATTTCGTTGGATCAGGTGCGCGGCCATCGAGCGGCCGACCTGTTCGTGGTGGAAACCGACCGCCATCTCGATAGGCTCGGAGCCGAGCTCCCAGATTTCGACCACCGGCACATTGCTTTCGCGCAGCAGCTTCCTAGTCGCATTGCTGTGGCTCAGCCCCGTCAGCACGATTGCCGCCGGCGCCCAGGATAAGGCCATGCGCACGAGGTTTTCCTCCTCGCGCTCGCTGTATTCGGTGTGGCCGAGCAGCACCTGCAGCCGCTCCTTGCCCAGTTCGGCCTGCATGGTTGCAACCGTTTCGGCAAAAAAGGCATTGCGTACCGATGGCACGATGATGCTGACGGCGCGCGAAGAGGCGGCGGCGAGCCCCCCGGCCATCAGGTTCGGGACATAATTGAGAGCCTCGATGGATTGCGCGATCGCCTCGCTGGCCGACGCCGATACGGCGTCCGGCTTGCGCAGATAAAGCGAGACGGTCGAAGGCGAGACCTCGGCCCGTGCCGCGACATCCATCATCGTCACCCGCTGCATCTTGCGGCGTTTTCGGGTCGGCTTCGCGGAGCGTCGAGTATCCACCATTTATCCCGTCAATATAATAGCGCTATTATTTAAACGCATAATAACCCATAGGCCGCCATTGAACAATTCCCATTGACGGGAAATACGCCATTTGCCTGATAAAACTCGATAAGTCGGCAAATTCGCGATGCCGGGCTTGGTTTGCCTGCATTCGCCCGTGGCGATTCTCAATAGACGGGCTTGCAAAAAGAAAATCGTAGCGCTATTATTGCAGCGAGACGTAAGGATGGGCATGGGATGAAGTTCCGTCTCCGGGAGGTTTGAATGGCGGGAGTGAGCCTGCGGGCGCTGGACAAGAGTTATGGTGCCCTTCGGATCGTCAAGGGCATCGATCTGGAGATCGCCGACGGTGAGTTCGTGGTCTTCGTTGGTCCTTCGGGCTGCGGCAAATCGACGACCCTGCGCATGGTTGCCGGGCTGGAGACGATCACCGGCGGCGAGGTCAGGATCGGTGACCGTGTCGTCAACCGGCTGGCGCCGCGTGAACGGGATATCGCCATGGTCTTTCAGGACTATGCGCTCTATCCGCACAAGACGGTTCGGGAGAATATGGGCTTCAGCCTGAAGGTGCGGGGCATCAACGCCGGAGAAGCGGCGGTGCGGGTGGACGAGGCCGCCAACATGCTCGGCATATCCCATCTGCTCGATCGCCGGCCCGGCCAGTTGTCCGGCGGCCAGCGCCAGCGCGTCGCCATGGGCCGCGCTATCGTGCGCCGTCCGCAGGTGTTCCTCTTCGATGAGCCGCTGTCCAATCTGGACGCGAAATTGCGCGGTCAGGTCCGCACCGAAATCAAGAAACTGCATCAGGCGATCGGCACGACGATCATCTACGTCACCCATGACCAGGTCGAGGCGATGACGCTGGCCGACCGGATCGTCATCCTGCGCGGCGGCGAGATCGAGCAGGTCGGAACGCCGGACGAGGTCTATAATCGCCCGGCCAGCGTCTTCGTCGGCGGCTTTGTCGGGTCGCCGGCGATGAATTTTGCCAAGGCAAAGGCCGATGGCGGCCATCTGGTATTTGCCAATGGGGACCGCCTGCCGCTGTCGGCGATGCAGGTCCCCGCGGTCGATGGCCGCGAATTCGTCGTCGGGATACGTCCGGAGCATTTTGCGGCGAACGCGTCAGACGTTGCCCTGACCTGTCACGTTCAGGTCGTCGAGCCGCTCGGCTCCGATACGCTTGTCCATTTCGCCGTCGGCAGCGAGACCCTGACGGCCCGGATGCCGCCGGAGACGCGGGTCAAGGCCGGCGAAACGCTGAAGATCGGGGTGGACCCCGCGAAAATTCATCTTTTTGACGCCGCAACGGAACGCGCCGTCCATTGACGACCCTGCGCGGGGAGGATGCCAGCATCGCGCGACCAAACATCAAACGGGAGGAAATCATGACGTTTTCGAAATTAACCGGTGCATTGCTCTGCGGCGCGATGCTGGCCTTCGCGATGTCGGCTTCGGCCGAGACGGCGCTGAACATCTACATCTCCAGCCAGCACCAGCCGGACGTCTGGCGCAAGGCGCTCGACAAATATGAAGCCGCCAATCCGGATGTGAAGGTCAAGATCGAGACCGGCGGCAATACGTCCGAAGCTCAGGCGCAGTATCTCAACACCGTGATGTCGGCCAAGGATACCTCTCTCGACGTTCTGATCCTCGACGTCATCCGCCCGGCGCAGTTTGCGGCTGCCGGCTGGACCAGCGATTTCGCCGGCAAGGACATGTCCTCCTATCTGCCGGCCTATGCGGGCGCCAACACGGTCGATGGCAAGGTGATCGCGCTGCCCGCCTTCGCGGATTCGCAGTTCCTCTACTATCGCAAGGACCTTCTGGAAAAATACGGTATCGCGCCGCCCAAGACCTGGGACGAGCTGAAAGTTGCCGCCAAGAAGATCGCCGAAGGCGAAGGCAACGCCGATCTCCAGGGCCTGTCCTTCCAGGGCAAGGCGATCGAAGGCGCCGTTTGCACCTTCCTGCTGCCCTATTGGAGCCAGGGCAAGATGCTGACCGACAAGGGTCGCCTGACCTTCGATCGCGACGCGGCGATCAAATCGCTCAGTCTCTGGAAAGGTTTTGCCGATGAGGGCATTGCCAAGAAGAACATCGCCGAAGTCGGCACCGACGACACGCGGAAGGAATTCCAGGCTGGCAATGTTATCTTCGCCGTCAACTGGTCCTATGCCTGGGCTCAGGCTCAGGGCAAGGATTCCGCCGTTGCCGGCAAGGTCGGCGTTGCCCGTCTGCCGGCCATGACCGGCGGCGAGCAGGCAACCTGCCTCGGCGGCTGGGAATGGGGCGTTTCCGCCTATTCGCAGCATCAGGACGAAGCAAAGAAGCTGGTCGAGTACCTGTCATCCGAGGATGTTTCAAAGTTCATGGCAATCAACGGCTCGCTGCTGCCGACCTATGCCGGTCTTTATCAGGACGCCGAGGTGACGAAGAGCGCGCCGTGGTTTGCCGATGCGCTGCAGGTGGTTGAGACCGCCAAGCCGCGCCCGGTGACGCCGCGCTACAACGAAGTGAGTGAAGTCATCCGCACCACGGTCAACGCCGTTCTTGCCGGCGTGACGACGCCGGAAGACGGTGCCGATCAGATCGGCGCACGCTTGAAACGCATTCTGCGGTGAGGAGCCCTTAGCTCCTTGCGCATTCCCCTCCCTCTCCTCCGGGGAGGGGAGATCTTCTCAAGAGGCGGACGAGCAGCGTCCGGTTGCGGGCGAGGGATCGACCTTGCCCTCCAAGCCTCTCAACGTTTCGGAACGAGACCATGGCGACGACAACCACACTTAAGGCGACGGATACGCGCGAGCATCAGCCGGCGGTCTGGACTCGTTGGCTCGATCTCAGCGACCGTGCTCTTGCCGTTTTGCTCCTCGCACCGGCCGGTCTTCTTCTGGCATTGATCATCGTCTATCCGGTCTGTCGGCTGATCTATACGAGCTTCTTCAACCTATCGCTCACCTCAGGCCTGCCGGCGGAATTCGCCGGGCTGGATAACTACCGCCTGATGATCGACGATCCGGTCTTCTGGGAGACCACCTGGAATACGATCCTGATCACTCTGATCACCGTGCCGGGCGCACTTTTGGTCGGGCTTTCACTCGCGTTGCTCGCCAACCTCCCCTTCCGGACGCAGTGGCCCGTGCGGTTGTCGCTGCTTATTCCCTGGGCCTTGCCGCTTTCCTTTGCCGGATTGATCTTTGCGTGGTTTTTCCACTCGGAATATGGCGTCGTCAACGATGTGCTGAACCGCCTCGGCTTCGAGGGGATCATCTGGTTCAACTCGCCGAACTGGGCCTTCGCCGCCATCTGTCTGACGATCGTCTGGAAGACATCGTCCTTCATGGCGCTGATCATTCTGGCCGGTCTGCAGACCATTCCGCGCTCGCTTTACGAGGCGGCGGACGTGGATGGCGCCGGACGGCTGCGCCAGTTCTTCGAAATCACCCTGCCGCTGCTGAAGCCTTCGATCGTCGTGGCGCTGATCTTCCGCACCATCACCGCGCTGCAGACCTTCGACATCCCCTACATGATGACGGGCGGCGGGCCGGGCACATCCACCGCGACGCTTGCCATGTACATCCACCAGAACACCGTGTCCTTCCTCGATCTCGGCTATGGATCGGCGCTGGCCGTCGTGATGTTCGCGCTGTCGATGTGCGTGACGGCCGTCTATCTCCGCATGATCCGGACCAAGGAGTAGCATCCATGAGCACGACAACAGCCACCGGTTCGGCGTCCTTCCTGTCCGGCAAGCCGCTGCGTTTCATCGCTGCCGGCATCCTTCTGGTGAACGGCATGTTCCCGGCGCTCTGGATCCTGTTTACGTCGCTGAAGACCGAAGCCGAGCTGACGGCAAAGCCCATTACCTGGATCCCGCATGCGCCCACCGTTCAGAACTATGTGCAGGCCTTCTCCGACCAGCCGCTGCACATCTTCCTGTTCAACAGCTTCATGGTGGCGCTGCTTTCGACCGCGCTGACGCTGTTCGTCGCGGTGCTGGCGGCCTATGCGCTCGCCCGGCTCAATCTGACCTATCGCGGGCTGATCCTGTCGCTGATCATCGCCGTCTCGACATTCCCGCTGGTGACGCTGCTGGTGCCGTTGTTCGAAATCATGCGGGCGCTCAATCTCCTCAACAGCTGGACGGCGCTGATCCTGCCCTACACGGTGCTGAGCCTGCCCGTCTGCACGCTGATGCTGGTCTCCTTCTTCGAAGGCATTCCCCGCGATCTGGAAAATGCCGCGATGATCGATGGCTGCACCCGCATGGGTGCGTTGTTCAAGGTTGTGGTGCCGCTCTGCGCGCCCGGTGTCTTCACAGCCGGCATCCTCGCCTTCGTCAATGCCTGGGATGAATTCCTGCTGGCGCTATCGTTCAACTCCAACCCGTCCTTGCGCACGCTGCCGGTCGGCATCCAGCTTTACCAGGGCGAGTTCGCCTTTCCCTGGCCGGTGATCTCGGCAGCGCTGGTCGCCGGCATCGTGCCCGTCGCCATTCTCATCGTCATCTTCCAGGAGCGCGTCGTCTCCGGCCTGACGGCGGGGGGCATCAAGGGATGAGCGACGTGAAGAAGAGACGCGATCTCTCGGAACTGCGCAGCCAGCGCTGGTTCGCCTCGGACGATATGCGCGGTTTTGCCCATCGGCAGCGCACGCAGCAGATGGGCATGCGCCGCGACGAGTTCATGGGCCGGCCGGTGATCGGCATCATCAACACCTGGAGCGAGATGAGTCCCTGCCATGCGCATTTGCGCGATCGCGCTGAGGCGGTGAAGCGCGGCGTCTGGCAGGCGGGCGGCTATCCGGTCGAAATGCCGGCGCTCTCCGTCGGAGAGGTCATGGTCAAGCCGACCACCATGCTCTACCGCAATTTTCTCGCCATGGAATGCGAGGAACTGCTGCGCTCGCATCCGGTCGATGGGGCCGTGCTGCTCGGCGGCTGCGACAAGTCCACACCGGCCCTTCTTATGGGCGCGATTTCGATGGATATTCCAGTGATCTACTGCCCGGCCGGCCCGATGTCGAACGGGCAATGGCGTGGCATGAAGACGGGCGCCGGCACGCATACCAAGAAATATTGGGACGAACTGCGCGCCGGCAATATCACGCAGTCGGATTGGGTCGACCTCGAAAGCCGTATGACGCGCTCGGCCGGCACCTGCAACACCATCGGCACCGCCTCGACGATGACATCGATCGTCGACGCCATGGGGCTGACGCTGCCGGGCGCCTCTTCCATCCCCGCCACCGATTCCGGTCATCCACGCATGGCGTCGGCCTGTGGTGTCCGGATCGTCGAGATGGTCTGGGAAGATCTGAAACCCTCCGATATCCTGGATAGGGCGAGCTTTCTCAACGGCCTGGTTGCCTATATGGCGCTTGGCGGCTCCACCAATGCGGCCGTCCATCTGGTCGCCATGGCGCGCCGCGCCGGTGTCGATCTATCGCTCGATGACATGGCGGCGATGGCCGGCAAGGTGCCGGTGGCGGTCAACGTCTTTCCATCGGGCGAACACCTTATGGAGGATTTCTATTTCGCCGGCGGTCTTCTGGCGCTTCTCAACAAGTTTTCGCATCACCTCGATCTAACGCGACCGACGGTCAACGGCCAAACGCTCGGCGACAATCTTGCCGGGGCGGACTGTTGGAACGACGACGTCATCCGCGGCGAGGACAATCCGGTGGTGCCGCTATCGCGCGGCAAGACGCTGGAAGTTCTGCGCGGCAATCTGGCCCCGAACGGCGCCGTCATGAAGTCTTCCGCGGCCAGCCCGAAATTTCTGAAGCATGTCGGCCCGGCCATCGTCTTCGACAATCCGGGCGTCATGAACATGACGCTCGACGATCCCGATCTCGATATCACCGAGGATACGGTGATCGTGCTGCGCAATGCCGGCCCGGTGGGCGCACCGGGCATGCCGGAATGGGGCAATCTGCCGATCCCCAAGAAGCTTTTGAAGCAGGGTGTGCGCGACATGGTGCGCATCTGCGACGGCCGGATGAGTGGTACGCATTACGGCACCTGCATCCTGCACGTCTCTCCCGAGGCCGCCGTCGGCGGACCGCTGGCGCTCCTGAAGACCGGCGACCTCGTCGAACTCGACGTTACCGCCGGGACCGTCAACATGCGGGTCGACGAGGCGGAAATCATCCGCCGCCGCGCGGCGTGGAGACCAGCCCCGCCGACCTACCAGCGGTCCTTTGCAGCACTTTACCAGCAGCATGTCAGCCAGGCCGATCAGGGCTGTGATTTCGATTTCTTAAGCGGAACGGCCGTGGTGCCCGATCCGGCGATCTATTGAGGAGACGATGATGAGCCTGACCAATCATTTCAAGGCATGGCTTGCCGAGAAGGACCGGGCAGCGCCGCTCGGCACCTGGTTGATGGCCGCAGCTCCCGCAACGGCCGAGGCGCTCGGCTATACCGGCTTCGATTTCCTCGTCGTTGATATGGAGCATGTGCCGGTCGAGGTTTCGGACGTGGCGGGCATCCTGCGCGCCATCGGCTGCACGCCGGCCGAGGCCGTGGTGCGCCTTGCCTGGAACGACCAGGTTCTGGTCAAGCGCGTGCTCGATGCTGGCGCACGCACGGTCATGCTGCCATTCGTGCAGACAGCCGAAGAGGCCCGCGCGGCGGCGTCCTACACCCGCTATCCGCCACAGGGCATTCGCGGCGTCGCCGCCGTTCATCGCGGCTCGAAATTCGGCACGATCCCGGACTATCTGAAGCGGGCGAATGGCGAAGTCTGCACCATCGTACAGCTCGAAACTCCGGAAGCGATCGAGCGGCTGCCGCAGATCTCCGCCGTCGATGGGATCGACGCGCTGTTCGTTGGTCCGGGCGATCTTTCGGCCGCCATGGGCCATATCGGCAATATCGCCCATCCAGAGGTCCAGGCGCTGATCGAGAAGGCGGCCAAGGACGCGCATGCCGCCGGCAAACCGGTCGGCATCGTCGGTCCCAATCCCGATATGGTGAAGCGCTTCCTCGGCTACGGCTACGACTTTGCGGCTATTGCGTCTGACGTCGCGATGATGACCGGCCGCGCCAATGACTGGCTCGGCGTCCTGAAGGGACAGGCGGCTCCTGTCGCGGCACCAGCCGCTGCCTATTGAGGATAATTTCGTGCGCGTCGGCTTTGACCTCGTTCTCGATGCAAAAACGTCGCTCGGCGAATGCCCTTTGTGGTCGGTTGCCGAGCAGGTGCTCTATTTCGTCGATATCAAGCGCTGCCGCATCCATCGTTTCGACCCGCAGGCGCAGAGCTTGAAGACGTTTGAGCTCTCGGAAGAAATTGGCTGCATCGGCCTCTCTGCAGGGGGCGGTTTCGTAGCGGGATTGCGGTCGGGGATCTGGCTGATCGATGCGGACGGCAAGCCGGTTCGAAAGCTCGCCGACAATCCGGAGGACCAGACGATCAGCCGCTTCAATGACGGCATGGTCGATCCGATGGGCCGGTTCGTTGCCGGAACGGTGGATGAAAGCCGCGAAAAACGCATTGCTGGACTTTACCGGTATGACCGTAACGGATTGGCGCGACTGGCCGATGGTCTGCTGACCTCGAACGGCGTCGCTTTCTCACCGGACGGACGCCGGCTTTATCACGCCGATACGCTGC
The DNA here is from genome assembly GCF_001187535.1 of Rhizobium ecuadorense. Lineage (GTDB taxonomy): Bacteria > Pseudomonadota > Alphaproteobacteria > Rhizobiales > Rhizobiaceae > Rhizobium > Rhizobium ecuadorense. The sequence continues at coordinate 19,103 of NZ_LFIO01000023.1, read as the reverse complement.
GCTACACGCTCTACGCCTATGATTACGCGCCGGAAACCGGCATCGCATCCAACCGGCGGGTCTTTGCCCGGTTCGGCAGCGAAACGGACAAGGGCCGCCCGGATGGCGGCGCTGTCGACCTCGAAGGTTGCTACTGGACGGCCCTGTTCGAGGGCGGCCGGGTGCAGCGCTACAGGCCGGACGGCGCGCTGCTGGCCGAATATCCTGTTCCCGTCAGATGCCCGACAATGGTCAGCTTCGGCGGCGCGGACATGCGCACCCTCTTTTGCACCAGCGCCAGCGTCGGCCGCTCCGAGGCAGAGCTTGACGCATTCCCGCTGTCCGGCGGCCTCTTTGCCATGCGCACCGATGTCGCCGGGCTGCAAAAACCTCTCTTCAATCCGGAAGTCTGATCCATGCCATCGACCTATGACAGCGTTCGTTATGCATCTCTTGACGGCCGCGCCGTGCTGATCACCGGCGGCGCGTCGGGGATCGGCGCGGAAATGGTCAGGGCTTTTGCGGCGCAGGGCGCAAATGTCTCCTTCATCGATATCGACGCGGTCGAAGGGGCAAAGCTTGCCGCCGAAACAGGTGCTGCCTTTTCCGCATGCGATATCACCGACATTGCGGCGTTGCGGGTTGCCATCGCCGAGATCGAGCAGGCGTGCGGCGGCATCGATACCCTCGTCAACAATGCGGGCAAGGACGATCGTCACGCGATGAGCGATGTCGAGCCGGACGGCTGGCGCAGGGCGCTGTCGCTCAATCTCGATCACCAGTTCTTCGCCACCCAGGCCGTCAGCTCGCGCATGGCGGAAAAGGGGACGGGATCGATCATCATGCTCGGTTCGATTTCCTGGATGCGCGGGCGTCCGGGCATGGTCGGTTATACGACCGCGAAGGCCGCGATAAACGGCATGACAAAGACGCTTGCCCGCGAACTCGGCCCTTCCGGAATCCGGGTCAACTGCATCGTGCCCGGCGCTGTTGTCACCGAGCGACAGCTGAAGTTGTGGACCTCGCCGGAGCAGAACCAGCAGTTCCTCGAACTGCAAGCGCTGAAATTCAGGCTGGATGCAAGCCATGTAGCGCGCATGGCGCTCTTTCTCGGCTCCGACGAAAGCGGCGGCTGCACCGGCGCCAATTTCGTCGTCGATGCCGGCCTGACCCAGAACTGACCGAGAACCGACCAAGACGATGCAAGATCTGAAAGACATTGCGATGAAACTCGAAAAGACGGAAACCGGATTTACCGTGTCCATCAACGGCCGGACGATCCTCGATCACAGTACGAGTGCGCCCTGCATCTTCGCCGGTATCGGCGAGGAGCGCATGGATATGTATCGCGGCAACTTCGAGATCGAGGACTATGTCATTGAGCGCGGCCGACTGGCGCATGCCGAGATCGACGGAAACCGGGTCGCCCTGTCGGAACGGTCGGGCCAGAAGCCACGGCTGGTGTTGACGATCGAGAACGGGGCGATCGAATTTGAAGCGCCCGATCCCCTCGTCAACCGGCTCTGGATCCGAATTCCCGCCGATCACGATGAGCATGTCTGGGGCGGGGGCGAGCAGATGTCGTATTTCGATATGCGCGGCCGCCGCTTTCCGCTCTGGACGTCCGAGCCCGGCGTCGGCCGCGACCAAACCAGCGAGATCACGTTCAAATCGAACGTCAAGGACAGGGCGGGCGGGGACTATTTCAACACCAACTATCCGCAGCCGACTTATGTTTCTTCGGCTCTTTACGCATGCCATGTGGAGACGTCGGCCTATTCCGTCTTCGATTTCCGCCGCAAGGCCTTTCACGAGATCGAGGTCTGGGCGATCCCGGAGCGGATCGAGTTCTTCGCCGCTCCGACGTTCGTCGAACTGGTCGAGGTGCTGTCGGACCGCTTCGGCCGCCAGCCGCCGCTTCCCGACTGGGTATATAACGGCGCGATTATCGGCCTGAAGGATGGGGAGAATTCCTTCCGGCGCCTTCAGTCGATGCGCGACGCGGGTGTCGAGGTGTCGGCTCTGTGGTGCGAGGACTGGGTCGGCCTGCGTCAGACTTCTTTCGGCGCGCGTCTTTTCTGGGATTGGCAGGCCAACGAGGACCGTTATCCGGGCCTGCGCCGGAAGATCGCCGAACTCAACGATCACGGCATCCGCTTCCTGGGCTACGTTAACCCCTATCTGTGTGTCGATGGCCCCTTGTTCGAGATCGCCGAGAAAGCCGGCTACTTTGCAACGGATGCGGCCGGGGGGACCGCACTCGTTGATTTCGGCGAGTTCGATTGCGGCGTCGTTGATTTCACCAATCCGGCCGCGGCGGAATGGTTTGCCGAGGACATCATCGGCAAGAAGATGCTCGACTACGGTCTTGCCGGCTGGATGGCCGATTTTGGCGAATATCTGCCAATCGACGTCCATCTTTCCAACGGCATCGATGCCAAGCTGATGCACAATCAGTGGCCGACGCTCTGGGCCGAGGTCAACGCCAAGGCCGTTGCCAGCCGCAGCCAGACCGGCGAGGCGCTGTTCTTCATGCGCGCCGGCTTCACCGGCGTTCAGAAACATTGCCCGTTATTGTGGGGCGGCGACCAGTCGGTCGATTTCTCCCGTCACGACGGGCTGGTCACGGTTATCTGTGCGGCCCTGTCTTCCGGCCTGCTCGGCAACGCCTATCACCACTCCGATATCGGCGGTTACACCAGTCTCTTCGGCAATGTCCGCACGCCGGAGCTTTTGATGCGCTGGGCTGAGATGGCGGCATTCACGCCCGTCATGCGCAGCCACGAGGGAAATCGTCCGCGCGAGAACGTCCAGATAGATCAGGATCCGCAGGTATTGTCGCATTTCGCCCGGATGACAAGGATCTACAAGCATCTCGCTCCCTATCTGAAACGCCTGTCCGATGAGGCGGTTGCGCGGGGGTTGCCGGTGCAGCGGCCGCTCTTCCTGCATTACCAGGACGATCGCCAGACATACGCGATCCAGGACAGCTATCTCTACGGCCCTGACATGCTGGTCGCGCCAATCTGGGAGGCGGCGCAGGCGGATCGTCTCGTCTACCTGCCGCAGGGCGAGCGGTGGATTCACGCCTGGACCGGCGAAACCTTTGCCGGCGGCGAAAAGGTGCAAGTTGCCGCGCCGCTGGGGCAGCCGCCCGTTTTCTATCGCGCCGGTTGCGCCGATGAAGCGCTGTTTTCCGGTCTTCGGGGCCTGTGACGGTGAGCGTCGCCGGTCTTGCGGGGCTTCTGGTGCTGGCGGGCGTCGCCGCCTATATGCAGACCCTGACCGGTTTTGCCCTCGGCCTGATCATGATGGGCGGCATCGGGCTTTCCGGGCTGATGCCGCTGCCGGAGGCCGCCGTACTCGTCGGCTGCATGGTGCTCGTCAATGCGGCGCAGGTCCTGGCACGCGGCTGGCGCGATATCGCCTGGGCGGAATTCTGGCCGGTCGTCATCTCCAGCCTTGCGGCTCTTGCTGCCGGATACTGGCTGCTGGGCTTGATGGTTTCGACGTCCATCGATTGGCTGAAGCTTGTGCTCGGTATCGTCATCATTGCCTCCAGCCTGCAGCTTGCGCTGAAGCCGCAGCCGCTGGCGGTGCGGTCATCGACGGTTTCCTTTGCGCTTTTCGGGGCGGTTGCCGGCCTGATGGGCGGCTTGTTTTCCACCGCCGGTCCGCCGCTGGTCTATCATCTCTACCGGCAGCCGCTGCCGGCCGTCAGCATCCGCGAAACGCTGGTGGCGGTCTTTGCCGTCAATGCGGTCATTCGGCTGTCCATGGTCGCGGCTGCCGGCGAGGTGCCGCACAGCGGCTTCTGGTGGGGACTGCTCTGCATTCCGGTCGTAATGATCATGACCTCGGTTGCCAAAAGGTGGCCGCCGCCCCTGGCCGCTCTGTCCATCCGCCGCATGGCCTTCGGCCTGCTTCTCTTGTCCGGCCTGTCGCTGGCCGTTCCCGCCCTTTTGAAGATCATAGGAGATCATGCATCATGACCGAGCGTCGCACGCTTGCCCTCAGGGACCCCGCGCTTCTCATAGACAAGGCTTTCGTCGACGGCGCGTGGATCGCCGCGCCTGACGGCAAGTCGATTGCGGTCACGGACCCCTTCGACGGGGCGCTGATTGCCAATGTGCCGGATCTCGGCCAGGCGGTTGTCGCCGAAGCGATCGATGCCGCAGCGGCCGCCCAGAAGCTCTGGGCAAGGCGCACCGCCAAGGAACGAGCGCAGGTGCTCAAGCGCTGGTACGATCTCATCATCGAAAACGCCGACGATCTGGCGCTGATCCTGACGACCGAGCAAGGCAAGCCGCTGGCGGAGGCGAGGGGTGAGGTCGTCTCCAATGCCGCCTATCTCGAATGGTTCGCGGAGGAGGCAAAGCGCATCGACGGCGATATCATTCCCGGTCCCAATGCCGGCCAGCGCATCATGGTCCTGAAGCAACCGGTGGGCGTCTGCGCGGCGATTACGCCGTGGAATTTTCCGAACGGCATGATCACCCGCAAGGCAGGCCCGGCCCTTGCCGCCGGCTGCAGCATGATCCTGAAGCCCGCTTCGCAGACGCCGCTATCGGCGCTGGCGCTTGCCCTTCTGGCCGAGCGCGCCGGCGTGCCGAAGGGCGTGTTCTCGGTCGTGACCGGCGCGGCCAAGCCAATCGGTCTCGAGTTCTGCCACAATCCGAAGATTGCCAAGATCACCTTTACCGGCTCGACCGGCGTCGGCCGCTGGCTGATGAAGGAGGCAGCCGACGGCATCAAGCGCCTGTCGCTGGAACTGGGGGGCAACGCGCCCTTCATCGTATTCGACGACGCCGATCTGGATGCCGCCGTCGAAGGCGCGATGATTTCCAAGTTCCGCAACGCCGGTCAGACCTGCGTCTGCGCCAACCGCATCTACGTGCAGGAGAGCGTCGCTACCGCGTTCACCGAACGGCTCCTGGCCAAGGTTTCGGGACTTTCGCTCGGTCGCGGTACCGAACCCGGCGTCAGCCAAGGGCCGCTGATCGACGAGAAGGCTGTGGCGAAAATGGAAGAGCATGTCGCCGATGTGGTCGCAAAAGGCGGGACCGTGCTTTCCGGCGGCAAACGAAGCGCGCTCGGGGGCACGTTCTTCGAGCCGACGGTCGTCACCGGCGTGACGCAGGCAATGAAGGTGGCGAAGGAAGAAACCTTTGCGCCGCTGGCGCCGATCATTTCGTTCAAGGACGAGGACGACGTCATCGCCATGGCCAATGATAGCGAATTCGGCCTCGCCTCCTATTTTTATGCAAAGGACATGGCCCGCATCTGGCGTGTTGCGGAAGCGCTCGAGGCTGGCATGGTCGGCGTCAACACCGGCATGATCGCCAACGAGATGGCTCCTTTTGGCGGCATCAAGCAGTCCGGCACCGGGCGCGAAGGATCGAAGTACGGGATTGAGGGCTTTCTGGAGTTGAAGTATGTAGCCCTCGGGGGGATCTGACGGTCACGATCGACGATATCGCGATTCCAATCCCGGGATGTTGAAGCGGGTACTTCTCTCGTTGCAACAGAGAACGAACGCGCTTGAACGGATAAGTTCGTGTCGGCTCTGAATCAGAGCCGACATACCGCAGCCCCCGTCAACCGCGTTGCAAAATCCTGGTGCCGATTTGATCTGCGGTGATTTTCTCGATCGGCGCCGGTCTGCCGAGCAGATATCCCTGACCGATGTCGCAGCCGAGATCCTGAAGCCGCTGAAGCTGGCTTTCCTCTTCAATGCCTTCGGCCGTGATCGTCACGCCAAGTCCGGCGCCGAGAGCGATGATCGCCTTGATCACCTTGTCCTGTTTGTCGTTGGTCTCGAACGAGGCGACGAAGCTCCTGTCGATCTTGATCTTGTCGAAGCGATAGTTGGAGAGCTGCGAGAGGCTGGAATAGCCGGTTCCGAAGTCGTCGAGCGCAATCCTGACGCCGGCATTCACCAGATCGTCGAGGACAATTCGCGCCGTGACGGCGTCCTGGATGATGGCGCTCTCCGTCACCTCAAGCTCGACCCTGTGCGCGGGAAGGCCGACCTCGCCCAATATTCTGAGAATTCTGAGGCCCAGCAACCGGTCGCTCAGCTGGATCGGAGAAAGATTGAAGGAGAGGACAAGCTCGCTTGGCCAGGAAAGCGCATCGGTGCAGGCGCAGCGAAGCAACTGATCCGTCAGTTCGACGATCAGGCCGGCTTCCTCCGCGACCGGAATAAATTCGCTCGGCGGGATGAATTCGCCGGAAGCCGTTTTCCAGCGGGCCAGCGCCTCGAAGCCGATAATCTTGTTCGCCCTCAGGTCGACCAGCGGTTGGTAATAGGGAACGATCTCCGCCTTCCTGATCGCTGCGCGCAGATCGCCTTCCAGTCGAACCCGTTTCGCCAGCTCGTCCTGCATCGAAGGCACGAAGGGCTTCACCAGATTGCGTCCCTGCCTTTTCGCCACATACATCGCACAGTCCGAATGCCGGATGACCTGAGCGAGGTCGACGCCATTCTCCGGATAGAGTGCGAAGCCGACACTGGCGCCGAGGTCGACGGCGACACCGTTGAAGGTGAAGGGTTTGCCGATCACACTGACGATGCGGTCCGCCAGAGCGGCAAGATCGGGATTTCCGGTTCGCCGCGAGAGAACGACGAACTCGTCTCCGCCAAGGCGGAAAACATGCTCACGGGGAAAGAGGGCGGACAGGCGCTGCGCAACCGTCTTCAGCACCGCATCGCCGTGATCGTGTCCCAGCAGGTCATTGACCTTCTTGAAGCCGTCGAGATCGATGCTGAACACGGCATAGCTTTCCTGCGCCCTTTGCTCGATCATCGCCCGCGCGCATATCGAATCCAGAAATCTGCGGTTGGGCAGCTCGGTCAGCGTGTCGTGGCAGGCAATCCAGTCGACGTTCTTTTCGGCCTGCAGCCTGCGATGAACCTCGCTGGAAAGATCCCGGATCCGCAGCACGGAATAAACGAGCCCCAGAAACCCGGAGATATTAAGGGCAAGAAGCGCGTGATCCAGCGGATAGTCATGATGCCGCTCGATGAACCCATCGAGCCCCTCATGCCAATCGAAGCGCCAGGATAGGCAGAAGAGAAGCAGGAAGATCGCGAGCCAGGCCAGTATCTCCAGCTGGGGTCTGGTTGCTTGGATGCGAGGCATAGAACAGGCTCCTGTTGTGTGAAGAGCCCTCATGGCCAGCTCGCAGAACCGCATCATCCCAAGCGGTGGTCGAAGACCGCCGCAATTCATTCGGGCGGAATTTAAGAGGCCGGCTTGCCGTCGTCGCTCAAGCGCGGACCGGCACATCCAAAGATATCTTGGAATGTCCAAGGTTAATGACGGGTTGCCTGGCCGACGCTGCGCGCATTTCGCTTCGCACAACGGATAGCTTTCCCGCAAATCGGATGGGCTGCAAATCTGAAGATTGCGGCACGCTAGTGCCTAAGGCCATCAGCAGAACGGCCGTGGGCTTGATCTTTCAGCCCGTTTTTACCAGCACGGCTTTCGATTCGGTTCAGAAAATTCCGCTTGACAACTTTGATGATGATTATCATTAATCACCTATGATGACGAATGTCATTAAAATATCCAGACGGCTGAAGCGGACGGCTTTCTGCTGCAACGGTCGGCGTTCGTAAGGAGGCGTAAGGGCAATGGCGATGATTGGGGTGAAGGCGCGCCCGGTATCGAGCGGCGTCGGCAAAGCTCTTAGGCGTGCCGTTCGATAATGGAGTAAACGATGAACGCGACGATAAGATACCTTCGGTCAGCTGCCTGCTACGCCGAGGCGCCAAATCTCTGGGTCAATGTTGGGGAGACAGCTTTTGTCTATCGCGACCTCGGCCCCCAAGGCGGCGTGCCGGTCATCCTTCTCAACCATTGGGGCGCGGTGCTGGACAATTTCGACCCCCGGATTGTCGATGGGCTCGCCACCAAGCATCATGTCATCGCGACCGATTACCGAGGTATCGGCGCCTCGGGCGGCGCGGCCCCTGTCACCATCGACGAGATGGCGCGCGACGCGATCGCGTTGATCCGAGCACTTGGGTTCAAAAAAGTCGACCTGCTCGGTTTTTCTCTCGGGGGATTTGTCGCGCAGGACATCGCGCTGAAGGCGCCGGACCTTGTGCGGAAACTCATTCTGACCGGCACAGGCCCGGCCGGCGGCAAAGGGATAGAGAAGGTCGGCACCGTGTCCTGGCCGCTGATGATCAAGGGTCTGCTGACGTTGCGCGACCCAAAAACCTATCTGTTTTTCACCTCCACCGCCAATGGTCGCCGAGCGGCGAAAGCCTTTCTGGATCGCCTGAAAGAGCGCAAGGCGGGAAGGGACAAGGGCCCGACGCCAAGGGCGTTTCTGCGGCAACTCAAGGCGATCAAGGCCTGGGGGCGGCAGGCGCCTCAGGATCTCGGTCGGATCAATATCCCGGTCCTGATCGCCAATGGCGACGACGATATCATGGTCCCGACGGTCAACAGCGCCGATATGGCGCGGCGCATCCCTGGCGCGCAACTGATTATCTACAAAGATGCCGGGCATGGCGGGATTTTCCAGAACCACGCCGATTTCGTGCCGAAGGCTTTGGCCTTCCTTGGCGACTGACATCACAATAAACGTCGAATTGGAGTAAGCCTCGTGAAGGCATTTGTCGTCGATAAATACAAGAAGAAGGGCGCTCTGCGCCTGGCAAACCTGCCCGAACCGGAAGTGCAGGACAATGATGTCCTCGTGCGGGTTCAGGCCACGGCTGTGAACCTGCTGGACTCCAAGTTGCGGGACGGAGAGTTCAAACTCATTCTTCCCTATCGTACGCCTTTCGTCCTCGGACACGACGTGGCCGGAACGGTTGTCAAAACCGGATCCAGGGTCAGGCGGTTCAAGGTTGGCGATGAGGTTTATGCACGGCCACGCGATTATCGGGTCGGTGCATTCGCCGAATTCATTGCCATCGATGAAGCCGATGTGGCGCCGAAGCCGAAAAATCTCGGCATGACCGAAGCGGCGTCCATACCGCTGGTCGGGCTGACCGCGTGGCAGGCGCTCGTCGAGGTGGGCAAGGTGAAACCGGGTCAGAAGGTCTTCATTCAGGCCGGCTCCGGCGGTGTCGGGACTTTCGCCATTCAGCTTGCGAAACACCTCGGCGCGACGGTGGCGACGACGACAAGCGCCGGGAATGCCGAACTGGCGAGAAGCCTCGGGGCGGATGTGGTGATCGACTACAAGACCCAGGATTTCGAGAAGGTCTTGTCGGGCTACGATCTGGTGCTGAACAGTCAGGATCCGAAGACGCTCGAAAAATCGCTGCGCGTGCTGAAGCCGGGTGGCCGGCTCATCTCCATTTCCGGTCCGCCCGATCCCGCATTCGCCAGGGAACTTGGCCTGAACCTCTTCCTGAAACTGGTGCTGCGCCTGCTGAGCCGAGGGGTTCGCAAAAAGGCCAAGCGCCTCGGCATCGCTTATTCATTCCTGTTCATGCGGGCCGAGGGACAGCAATTGGGTGAGATTGCCCGCCTGATCGAGCAAGGCGTGATCCGACCGGTCGTCGACAAGGTGTTTCCGTTCGAGAAGACCGGCGAGGCGCTGGCCTATGTCGAGACCGGGCGTGCCAAGGGCAAGGTGGTCATCGCGGTCGCAGACTGAGGTCGACCTGACCGGCGTGGCGTGCGTTGCGAGACGAATGCCAGAAATAGCTTCCAACTCTGAAAGTGAAAAATGACCAGCAAGACACTCTTTGAGCCCGCCGTACTTGGCTCTCTCGCACTATCCAACCGCATCGTCATGGCGCCCTTGACGCGCAACCGAGCGGGTGCCGGGTTTGTGCCGGGCGATCTCATTGCCGAATATTATGCGCAACGGGCCTCGGCCGGCCTGATCATCTCGGAAGCGACCCAGATTTCACAGCAAGGGCAGGGCTATCAGGACACGCCCGGCATCTACACGCAGGCGCAGATCGACGGCTGGCGCAAGGTGACCGGCGCGGTGCATGCCAAGGGCGGCCATATCTTCCTGCAGCTCTGGCACGTCGGTCGGGTATCGCATGTCGACCTGCAGCCGGATGGGCAGCCGCCCGTGGCGCCCTCCGCCATCAGGGCCGAAACCAAGACCTTTGTGAACAATGCCTTCGTTGACGTGTCGGCCCCTCGGGCGCTCGAACTGCGCGAGATCTCCGGCATTGTCGAGGATTTCCGTCGCGCCGCCGCCAATGCGATTGCCGCCGGGTTCGATGGTGTCGAAGTTCACGGTGCCAACGGCTACCTGCTCGACCAGTTCGCCAGGGACGGGGCCAATAGCCGCACCGACGCCTATGGCGGCTCGATCGAAAACCGGGCACGGCTGATGCTCGAGGTAACGGCTGCGGTCATCGAGGAGGTGGGAGCGGAACGAACCGGAGTTCGGATTTCACCGGTGTCGCCGGCCAATGGAGTATCGGCAACCGATCCGCAGGCGCAGTTCAACTATATCGTCGAGGAGCTCGACGAGATGGGCATTGCCTACCTCCATGTCGTCGAAGGCGCGACGGGCGGGCCGCGCGATGTTGCACCCTTCGATTACCAGGCGCTTCGCCACCGGTTCAGGAACACGTATATCGCCAATAACGGCTATGATCTGGAACTTGCGACGGCAAGGCTGGAGCAGGGGCTGGCGGATCTGTTCGCTTTCGGCAGGCCGTTCATCGCCAATCCGGATTTCGTCGAACGCCTGAAAGTCGGTGCAGCGCTGGCCAATCTCGATATGGCGACGCTCTATGGCGGGGGCGCGGCGGGCTATACGGATTATCCTGAAATGGCCGCGCCGGTCGGCGCCTGACGGCATGGGGCTGCCTATATGGCGGCCCCATTATTCCGCGTTCGATTTTCGATGGCGTCGCGGCAATCCGCCCGGCAGGCGTCGAGCAGTTCGTCCGCCAGCGGGGAGTCGTCCGGGCAGGCCCTCGACAGCACGATTGCTCCGACGGCCTGAGCGAGGATGGTGATGGCTTGCGCGCGGCCCCCGGTGTCGGAAGCGTGGTGTCGTGCAATGCCGCCCTCGATCGCGCGCACCAGCCTATCTATTCCTGCAGCAAAAACGGCCTTCGTTTCCTCGGGCTGTCGAGCGGCGTCGCAGCTCAACGCTGCCGCGGTGCACCCCTGGCCGCGCCCATCCCGGTGCTCGCGCGCGAGATAAAGTTCCATGACGTCGAGGACGTCATGACCGGCATAGCGCCTCAAGGTCTCGCTCAAACCATTCTCGGTCGACTCCGCGATCAACTCCTCCTTGGAGCGGAAGTGATTGTAGAAGCCGCCATGGGTCAGCCCCGCGCGCTCCATCAACTCCGCCACGCCGACGCCATCGAACCCGCGCTCCCGAAACAGCTCTGACGCGGTGGCGATAATACGTTCGTGGTTTTCCTGCTTCTTTTCCTTGGTGATCCGCACTCTACAGCCCTTTCGACCGCCATGCCCAAGTTATAATGTCGGCCGTCATTATAGCGTGACTTATTGATGATGTATATCATTGATGGGGATAGTCAATAAAAGCGGCTCTTAATGGTGCAGACGCTTCAGCACGCAGAAGGGCCCGCGCGTCTTTTCATACGCGGTGCCCTCTGTGGCAACTTTGATTTATGCGGCAAAGAGGGAAGAAATTCCCCAATCAGTAGACGAACGGGTCCACCCCGGCCGCCGCCTGAGTGCCCGGTTCTTTCGGATAGATCACGCCCTTGCGCAGGATGATGTTGGCATAGAGTCTGGGCTCGCTGGTCTGGATCACCGCATGGGCGGCCTTCACCCGGCCGTAGAAATCCGAGCCGATCAGCGGCACCACCTGCCGGTGCGGCTCGTGGCGGCCGCAGCAGTCGATCATCTCCTCGTGCACGGGGTCGAGCTTGTCGCGCTCGGCCTTGACGGTCGAGCGGAAGATCGCTTCCGGCACGAAATCGTCGATCGGCAGCACGCTGAGCACGGCGTTGAGGACGGGCACGAGATGATGGCCGTCGAGCCGGATCAGCCGGCGGGCATGTTCGACGCCCGGATAATTGCCGTCGACGATGGCGATCTCGTCGCCGTGGCCCATGGCTCGCAGCGTGAAAAGCAACTCCGGGCTCAGCAGCGGATCAAGTCCCTTCAGCATGGTCTACCTCCTTGAAGAGTACGTTTTGGTCTGTGAGGTAACGCGCAAAGATCGGCAGGCTGGCGCCGCCGATGGCGCGGGCCTGGGCGCCGACTGCGCCCTCGATGATCTCAGGCATGACGACGCCCTGCAGGTCGAGCTTGGCGGCTTCGTCGATCGTGGCCTGCACCACGCGGCTGCGCACCCAATGGGGAAAACCGCCGTCGATCACGGCGGCGCTGAAATCGACGATCGAGGCGGCCGCGACGATCGCCTGCGCCAGCGCCTTGGCGCTGTCCTGGATCCAGGTCTCCATCGGCTCGCCGAAATCCACCCAGTCGTCGGCCGAATACCACAGCGGCTCGGGATCGATGCCGCGCTCGCGCAGCATGTTTTCCAGCACGAAGATCGAGGCGATTTCAAGCAACTGCATCGTCTCGCCGTTTTTCCCCCGCACCGGCAGCGGCCCGATGGCGCCGGCCGTGCCGGTGCGGCCGGAAAAGATCGCCGAATTCAAGACGATGCCGCCGCCGATGAAGGAGCCGATGAAGAAATAGACGAAATCCGGATAGGACGGCCCCACGCCGAACACCAGTTCGGCGCCGCAGGCGCTGGTCGCATCGTTCTGCATGAAGACCGGATGGGAGACGCGCGCGGCGATATCGGCCTGCAGATCGACCTCGCGCCAGACCTCCATGGCTCCAGGCGGCGCGCCGACCTCTTCGGCCCAGTTCCAGAGTTCGAAGGGGGCTGCGATGCCGAGGCCGGCAATGCGGCCGCGCTGCTTTTCGTCGAGCCGGTCTTCGAGCTCCTGAATACCCGAGGTGACGAAAGCGAGGATTTCATCCGGCAGCGGATAGGCATAGGTCCGGTGCAGCTGCATGCGGATGCGGCCGACGAAATCCATCAGCACCAGATCGGCGCTGCGCCGGCCCATCTTCAGGCCGAAGGAATAGACGGCGTCGGCATTGAGATGCATCGGGATCGACGGCTGTCCCACACGGCCGCGCACCGGCGCCCCGCGCGACAACAACCCTTCCTTCTCAAGCACCCGCATGATGACCGAGACGGTCTGCGCCGACAGTCCGCTGCGGCGCGCGATATCGGCCTTCGACAGCGCACCGTAGAGACGCACCAGCGACAGCACGAGCCGTTCGTTATAGGCCCGGACCCTGACCTGGTTCGCACCTCCGGCCGGATTTAGAATTGGCGGCGGGACCGGTGTATGTTCCGGTCCATCCAAGGTCGACATGGCCGCTCCTCCCGATCGTTGGCCTATGCCCGATTTGAACGGAGCATGCCACATCGAATTAATAATTCAATTGGATTTATTTATTGACAAGACGATTTCTTTTCGCTCTTAATTGCCCTCGTCAAGGGCACGGGACGGCTTTGGAAGTTAACAATCCACGGCAAAGTGCCATATCTTAAAATTCCGGCCCGCAGGGGCGGCGCCGGCAAACTCTGGGAGGAGTTCCATGAAGAAATCAGTTCTCGCTTTCGGCGCGCTCGCGCTTGGTGTCGCTTTTTCCGCTCCGGCGATGGCGGCTGACGTTTCCGCCTGCCTGATCACCAAGACCGATACCAACCCCTTCTTCGTCAAGATGAAGGAAGGTGCGACGGCCAAGGCCAAGGAACTCGGCGTTTCGCTGAAGTCCTATGCCGGCAAGATCGACGGTGACAGCGAAAGCCAGGTGGCAGCGATCGAAAGCTGCATCGCCGACGGCGCCAAGGGCATTCTGCTCACGGCTTCGGACACCAAGGGCATCGTGCCTGCGGTGAAGAAGGCCCGCGACGCCGGCCTGCTGGTCATCGCGCTCGATACGCCGCTCGAGCCGGCCGATGCCGCCGACGCGACCTTCGCCACCGACAACCTGCTCGCCGGCAAGCTGATCGGCCAGTGGGCCAAGGAAACGATGGGCGACAAGGCCAAGGACGCCAAGGTCGGCTTCCTCGACCTGACGCCGTCGCAGCCGACGGTCGACGTTCTGCGCGACCAGGGCTTCATGATGGGCTTCGGCATCGATCCGAAGAATCCGGACAAGATCGGCGACGAAGACGACAAGCGCATCGTCGGCCATGACGTGACCAACGGCAATGAAGAAGGCGGCCGCAAGGCCATGGAAAACCTTCTGCAGAAGGATCCTGGAATCAACGTCATCCACACGATCAACGAGCCGGCCGCTGTCGGCGCCTATCAGGCGCTGAAGGCCGTCGGCATGGAAAAGAACGTGCTGATCGTCTCGGTCGACGGCGGTTGCCCGGGTGTCAAATCGGTCAAGGAAGGCGTCATTGGCGCCACCTCGCAGCAATATCCGCTGCTGATGGCGTCGCTCGGTATCGAGGCGATCAAGAAGTTCGCCGACTCGGGTGAAAAGCCGAAGCCGACCGAAGGCAAGTCCTTCTTCGACACCGGCGTTTCGCTCGTCACCGACAAGCCGGTTTCCGGCGTCAAGTCGATCGACACCAAGGAAGGCACCGACAAGTGCTGGGGCTGAGCCCAATCTCTTGAAACTGGAGCGGCCGGGGCTTGATCCCCGGCCGTTTTCGACGGACGATGTGCCGTCGCCCCACCGGCTAAGCAACGAACGGATGAATAGGGTGACGGCCTCCGCGCGGGTTCGGCGCGCGGATGCGGAGGAGGAACCATGACCGGAACTCAGGAATTCGAACGCGTCCTCGACGGCAGCGACAAGAATGTCGCCTCCTTCGAGCACCAGGATGTCTCGCTGATCAAGCGTGCCCAGCATTTTCTGCACTCGACGCCGGCCGCCGTGCCGCTGATCGTGCTGGTGCTGGCGATCATCATCTTCGGGGCAACGATCGGCGGACGGTTCTTCTCGTCCTATACGCTGACGCTGATCCTGCAGCAGATCGCCATCGTCGGTATTCTCGGCGCCGCCCAGACACTGGTCATCCTGACCGCCGGCATCGACCTTTCGATCGGCGTCATCATGGTGATCTCGGCTGTCATCATGGGCAATGTCGCCATCACCTACGGCATACCGACGCCGATCGCCGTGATCGGCGGCCTCCTCGTCGGCGGCCTCTGCGGCTTGCTGAACGGCTTCCTCGTCGCCTTCATGAAGCTGCCGCCCTTCATCGTCACGCTCGGCACCTGGAATATCGTCATGGCGACGAATTTCATCTATTCCGCCAATGAGACGATCCGCGACACCGATGTCGACGAACAGGCGCCGCTGCTGCATCTTTTCGCCGCGAGCTTCAGGCTCGGCAGCGCCGTACTGACGCTGGGCGTCATCGCCATGGTGCTGCTCGTCCTCTTACTCTGGTACGTGCTCAATCACACCGCCTGGGGCCGGCACGTCTATGCGGTCGGCGACGATCCTGAGGCTGCCAAGCTCTCCGGCATCCAGACCAAGAAGGTGCTGCTCACCGTCTACACCATCTCGGGCGTCATCGCCGCCTTCGCCGCCTGGGTCTCGATCGGCCGCAATGGCTCGATCTCGCCCTCCTCGGCGGTCACCGATTATAACCTGCAGGCGATCACCGCGACTGTGATCGGTGGCATCTCGCTCTTCGGCGGCCGCGGCTCCATCCTCGGCACACTGTTCGGCGCCATGATCGTCGGCGTCGTCTCGATGGGCCTCAACATGCTCGGCGCCGACCCGCAATGGAAAGTGCTTCTGACAGGCGTGCTGATCATTGCCGCCGTCGCCATCGACCAGTGGATCAGAAAGGTTTCGGTGTAATCATGGCTCGCGAACCCCTTCTCACCGCCCGCGGTCTCGTCAAGCGCTACGGCCGCGTCACCGCGCTCGACAATGCCGATTTCGACCTCTACCCCGGCGAAATCCTCGCCGTCATCGGCGATAACGGCGCCGGCAAGTCCTCGCTGATCAAGGCGATTTCAGGCGCCGTCACTCCGGACGAGGGGGTGATCACCCTCGAAGGCAGGCAGGTGCAGTTCCGCTCGCCGATGGAAGCGCGTGAGGCCGGCATCGAAACCGTCTATCAGAACCTCGCTCTGTCGCCGGCGCTGTCGATCGCCGACAACATGTTCCTCGGCCGCGAGATCCGCAAACCCGGCATGCTCGGCTCGATGTTCCGCATGCTCGACCGGCCGGCGATGGAAAAGCTGGCGCGCAACAAGCTGTCCGAACTCGGGCTGATGACCATCCAGAACATCAACCAGGCGGTGGAAACGCTCTCCGGCGGCCAGCGCCAGGGTGTCGCCGTCGCCCGCGCCGCCGCCTTCGGCTCCAAGGTCATCATCATGGACGAACCGACGGCGGCCCTCGGCGTCAAGGAAAGCCGCCGCGTGCTGGAGCTGATCCTCGACGTGCGCGCCCGCGGCCTGCCGATCGTGCTGATCTCGCACAACATGCCGCATGTCTTCGAGGTTGCCGACCGGATCCATATCCACCGCCTCGGCCGCCGCCTGACGGTGATCGATCCGAAGGAATACACCATGTCCGACGCCGTCGCCTTCATGACCGGCGCCAAGGCGGTGCCGACGGAGCCCGTCGCGGCATGACGGTCAGCACCGAGGAAATCGCCGGCGAGGTGCTCAGCCGCGCCGGCGATAGAACGCGCTTCCTCATCGGCATTGCCGGTCCGCCGGGTTCCGGGAAGTCGACCATGGCCGACAATCTGGCGGCGGCGTTGAAAGCCAGAGGCGAAAGCGCCGCGGTCCTGCCGATGGACGGCTTCCATATGGATAACGCCATCCTGATCGAACGCGGCCTTCTGGCCCGCAAGGGCATTCCTGAAACCTTCGATGTCAGAGGCTTCCTCGATATTATCAGGGCCGTCAGGCCGGCCGACCAGGAGGTTCTCGTGCCGGTCTTCGACCGCGCGCGCGAACTCGCGATTGCTTCCGCCCGACCGATTGATCCGAAGGATCGTTTCATCATCGTCGAGGGCAACTATCTGCTCTTCACCCAGGGAAAATGGGCCGAACTCGACGGCATCTTCGATTTCACCATCATGCTGGCGCCGCCGATCGAAGTGCTGGAAGAGCGCCTTTGGGCGCGCTGGCGCGGTTATAATCTGAGCGAAGAGGCCGCCAGCGCCAAGGTCTACGGCAACGACCTGCCGAACGGCCGGCTGATCCTGGAAAACCGCCGCCCGGCCGATGTGACTTTGGAGATCGCGCTGGCGTGATGCCGCAGCGATTGTTTTCGTATAAAAGATAGTGCTATCGAGGCCGCAGACGCATCGCTTCGGAGGCCTGCCATGCAATCGATCACCATCCGCCGCCCTGACGACTGGCACCTGCATCTGCGCGACGGCGCCATGCTGGAAGGCGTGATCGCCGATACGAGCCGCACCTTTGCGCGCGCAATCATCATGCCCAATCTGGTGCCGCCCGTCGTCACCACAGCGGATGCCACGGCCTATCGTGAGCGCATCCTCAAAGCCGTGCCGGCCGGTCATCGTTTCCAGCCGCTGATGACGCTCTATCTCACCGAGCATACTAGCCCAGACGATGTCGAGGCGGGCGCCAAGAGCGGCCTCATCACCGCCGTCAAGCTTTATCCCGCCGGCGCCACCACCAATTCGCATGGTGGCGTACGCGACATGGAAAAGGCGATGCCGGTGCTGGAGCGCATGGCCAGGATCGGCCTGCCGCTCTGCGTCCACGGCGAAGTGACGACGCCTGAGGTCGATATTTTCGACCGCGAGGCCGTTTTCATCGAAACCGTGCTTGATCCGCTGCGCCGCCGCCTGCCGGAGCTGAAGGTGACGATGGAGCATGTGACGACATCGGATGGCATCGACTATATCAAGGCGGCCAAGGGCAATCTCGCCGGCTCGATCACCACCCATCACCTGATCATCAATCGCAACGCCATCCTCGTCGGTGGTATCCGCCCGCATTATTATTGCCTGCCGGTCGCCAAGCGCGAGAACCATCGGCTGGCGCTGCGTGCGGCCGCCACCAGCGGCGACGCCCGCTTCTTCCTCGGCACCGATTCCGCACCGCATGTCGATCCGCTGAAGGAATGCGCCTGCGGCTGCGCCGGCATCTACACCTCGATCAACACGATGAGCTGCCTCGCCCATGTGTTCGAGCAGGAGGATGCGCTGGACAGGCTCGAAGCCTTCACCTCGCTGAACGGCCCGGCCTGGTACGGGCTGCAGCCGAACGAGGAACGCATCACCCTGTCAAAGCAGGCCGAGCCGGTCGTCTTCCCCGCCAGGATCGAAACCGGCGCCGGCCCGGTGACGGTGTTCGACCCGATGTTTCCGCTACATTGGCAGGTGGTGGCGTAAGCGCCAGGATCCGCCCCTCACCCTAACCCTCTCCCCGTAAAAACGGGGCGAGGGGACGTGCCCTGCGAGAGGATGGTGGGACGAGGTCGCGGCATATCCCCCTTCTCCCCGCGCGCGGGGAGAGCGACTGTCTTCGTTGTCAAGCGTTTTGCCATGGTCGTCCGTCCCTGATGATGGCATTGAGGATGGTGAGCAGCTTGCGCATGGTGGCGACGATTGCGACGATCTTGGGCTTGCCGGCCGCGACCAGGCGGTCGCGGAAGGCCTTGAGGTCGGGGTTGTAGCGGCTGGCGACGAGGGCGGCCATGAACAGCACGGCCCGCACTTTGCCGCGCCCGCCGCCGATGAAGCTCTTGCCCTTCCACTTCCCCGATTGCCGCGTCCAAGGAGCAAGCCCTGCCAGTGAAGCGATCTGGCGACGGTCGAGGCTGCCGAGTTCGGGCAGCTCGGCCAGCAGCGTCCGCGCCGTTGTCGGCCCGACACCCGGCACCGAGGTCAAAAGCGTCTCGCGCACCCGCCAGACCGGCGATTTGCGGATATGGCTGTCGAGATCGGCATCGAGATTCTCAAGCTCGCGGCGCAAGGCTGTCAGCAAGCGCTTGATGCTCTTCTGCGCCTGTTTGGCCAGCGCCATGCGCAACCGGTTCTCCTCGGCAACGACCATCTGGACGATCTGTCGCCGGCGGGCAATGAGCTCGGACAGGGTCTGTGTCTCGGCATCGCGCAACGGCCGGATGGCCGGCTTCGTCGCCAGGAGGAAGGCAGCGATGACGGCCGCATCGATCGGATCGGTCTTGGCCCTGCGGCCG
>NZ_LFIO01001254.1 GCF_001187535.1 Rhizobium ecuadorense | reverse complement strand
GGAAGCGCATGCCGCGTAGCAGGGCAGGTGTGCGTCAATGCTAAGCTGGTCGATGCGGCAAGTGGCGATTATCTATGGGCGGAACGCTTCGATCGCAGCCTCGAAGATATCTTTGCCGTTCAGGACGAGGTGACTGGCAAGATCGTCGAAGCGCTGCTCGGGCGGCTGCGGGCACCGCCATCGCGCAATCGGCCCAAAAATCTCGAGGCTTACGATCTCTGCGTGCGGGCGCGCAGGCTGATGGATGATACGCCGCAGACGGCGC
>NZ_LFIO01001698.1 GCF_001187535.1 Rhizobium ecuadorense | reverse complement strand
GCATTATATGGAGCAATTCCATGAGGCCGGCGGCGTTCCGGCCCTGTTGAAGGCGGTGCGCCATGAAATCGACGCCAGCGCCCCGACCGTCTACGGCAGAACGATCGGCGAGATCATCGACGATGTCGTCGATGAGCCGGGCCAGACCATTATCCGCACCGTCGAGAAACCGTTGAAGCCGATCGGAACGATCGCCGTCTTGCGCGGCAATCTGGCGCCGCGCGGCGCCGTCATCAAACAATCCGCCGCCTCCAAGGATCTGCTG
>NZ_LFIO01001656.1 GCF_001187535.1 Rhizobium ecuadorense | reverse complement strand
CCTGGAGGCGGCGGTCTATGCGTAAGCTGTTCCTGTCCCATACGACTGAATTCGTGCTGTTTGCCGTCATCATCGCGATGAGCATTGTCCTGGCTTTCATGACCGACCGTTTCTTCACGCTCGGCAATGTCTTCGAACTGCTCAATATCAGCGCGGTCAACATTATCTTTGCCGTTGGCCTGCTCGTGGTGCTGATATCTGGCGGGATCGACATCTCCTTCGCGGTCGCGGCCTCGATCGTGCAATATGTCACTGCACTTGCGCT
>NZ_LFIO01001752.1 GCF_001187535.1 Rhizobium ecuadorense | reverse complement strand
TCGACGGTGACGATCAAAATATTCGACGCGAACCGGCGATCGGAGGTCGCCGTACCAGTCGGTGCCATCCTGGACGACGGCAGCCGGACAGGTGTGTGGGTTGTCAACGGGGCCACATCGACCGTGAACTTCAAGCCTGTCGAGATAAAGCGGATCGGCGAGGAAATGGCATTTGTCACCGGAATAGGGGTTGGTCAGCAGGTTGTCGCTCTGGGCGCGCATCTCCTTCAGGACGGTGCGATAGTCAGAACAGGCGTGCAGCAAG
>NZ_LFIO01001227.1 GCF_001187535.1 Rhizobium ecuadorense | reverse complement strand
GAATGGCGCTATAGTAGCCGGTGCCGGCACCGATATGGGCGATACGGTCGCCGATTTGTACGTCCAGCTCTGCCAGGAGTCGGGCATGCAGTGAGGGGCTGCCATTGTTGATGCCCTTGTCGGACTGCAGGGCGAATAGCACGTCCTGATAGGCCATGACCACGTCGGAGGAGGGGAGGGGGCGATATCCGCCGCCTAGATTGGCGATCTGCCATGGCGGCGGACCGAGAAATTTTTCGCGCGGGACGGTAGCAAAGGCAGCTTC
>NZ_LFIO01001011.1 GCF_001187535.1 Rhizobium ecuadorense | reverse complement strand
GTCGTCGACATGGAAGGTCATCACGGGCTTGCGGAATCGTCCGTCAAGGTAATCGCCGCACCACCAAATCAGAAGACACCGCGCGTTTCCTGAGCTTGGCAGCACCACGCATCTTCTCGGCTCGTCTCTCCTGGCAACCAGCCGGCGCCCCCGATTAGAGCGTTCGTGCAGCCATCAAGCGCTCGGAAAACGCGTACATCCTCCCCGATCCTTGATCAGGATCATTGAATCAGACTGCCACGTCGATCACAGTTCTCCTGTCGCG
>NZ_LFIO01001682.1 GCF_001187535.1 Rhizobium ecuadorense | reverse complement strand
CTCCGGAAGAATGGTGAGAACGAGTGCGGCCGAGATGACGCCCGCCGTCGATCCGAGGCCGCCAAGGACGACGATGGCGAGGATCAGTGCGGATTCGAAGAAGGTGAAAGAGGTCGGGTTCACGAAACCCTGTTGTGCGGCGAAGAAGACACCGGCGAGGCCGCCCGTGGAGGCGCCGAGAATGAAGGCCGTGAGCTTTGTGAAGACGTGATTGACGCCGAGCGAACGGCAGGCGATCTCGTCTTCCCGCAGCGCTTCCCACATG
>NZ_LFIO01001464.1 GCF_001187535.1 Rhizobium ecuadorense | reverse complement strand
GGCGAGCATGATGCCGCCCATGGCAAGGATTTGTCCGAAGGCCTGCGGCGCATCGGGTAGAGCCAGAAGCCGGCTCGTGACGACATTGGCGCAGAGCGGCAGGGCGACCGCCGTGCCAGCGACGAGGATGGCACAAAGCAGATCCGCCAGCAGCAGAGGCAGATGCGGGCGATAGTAGGAGAGGAATTTGTACATGCGCGACCAGCGCCGCCCACGGTCGGCGGAAATCGGATGATCGCGAAGGAAGTTTACGAAGGGGTTATGG
>NZ_LFIO01001699.1 GCF_001187535.1 Rhizobium ecuadorense | reverse complement strand
GATCGAAGGCCAGCGCGCTGCTATAGCGTTCAACGCATCCCGCCGCCTTGGCCTTGATGAAATCGACCCGGCAACGGCCGTCCCGCTTTCGAAGCAGCCGTGCAAGCGTATCGCGAACATAAAGACCGTAATCGCTGCGCGAGGCGAAATCGCCTGCCTGCGTCAGGCGGCCATGGCTTTTCAGCCAGTCGACAAAGTCGTCGGGTTGATGCGGCAACAGGCTCATGCGGCCGGCGGGAACATTGAGGCGATGGAGATAGAGCTC
>NZ_LFIO01000890.1 GCF_001187535.1 Rhizobium ecuadorense | reverse complement strand
CCCTTTCGAGACGGGCTCTTAGGTATGCTTCCGGATCACCGAGCATGTTTTGTATCGGAGACGTCACCGGGAATATGCCGTGGATCTATCAACCGATACAAATATACGTCTATTTCGCTCTCTTCGGGTGGTGCAGTTACATCGGCGTTCAGACAAAGAGAACTTGGTCGAAGTTTCGCGGAACTGATAGTGTCACCAATGCCAATTCCCAGGGTTAAGATCGGAACGCTCAAGATCATCCTTTGCTTTCTGAGCGGCATCGGCG
>NZ_LFIO01000299.1 GCF_001187535.1 Rhizobium ecuadorense | reverse complement strand
GCACGCGCAGTTTCTTACCCGTTGCGAGTTGGTCGTGAACGAAGTCCATCGCCCAGACGTCGTTGGGTCCGACGGCCATGTGCCGATCCTCGCGAAGCTTGGCTTTTACCCCCCGCTTCGGTGTCTTGTTCCGCAACTGTAGCCCCAAGTCCCTGTAAATGCGGTAGGTTCGCTTGATGTTGGTGCCCCAACCCTCGCGTTCCAACAGCACATGCACGCGGCGATAGCCGTACCGCACACGGATCTCGCAGATCTCGCGAATACGACGTTCCAGACCGGCCTGATCAGCACGGCGAGAGGTATAGTGGTGAGTTGATCGATCGAAGTTCAACGCTCCACAAGCACGTCGGATCGAGATCGCCCAATCGCAGCACATGCCTTTCACCATCTCCCGCTTCCGAGCAGGCCTTAGAGCTTTCGGCGGATGACATCCTGCAACATCTCGCGGTCCAGCGTCAGATCCGCGACGATCTTCTTCAGGCGCGAATTCTCGTCCTCGAGCTGTTTCAGCCTCTTCATCTCCGGTGGCAGCATGCCCGCGTATTTTTTCTTCCAGTTGAAATAAGTCGCCTGGCTGATCCCCGCCTTCCTGCAGATTTCAGCAACCGACACGCCTTCATCACCTTGCTTCAGAATGAACGCCTTCTGAGCGTCCGAAAACTGCGACGCTTTCATCGTCTTCTGGTCCCTTTCCCAGCCAGGAAAATGCACCGGAAAACTCTAACCAAAATTGGTCCAGTTTGAAGGGTTCAGATCAATGGGCCGGACTCTAATCCATTCTGGAGGAAATTCTCAGTGGCAGGTCAGTGTGCACTGCCATCGAAAAGGCCAAAGCGATACCGCATCGACGCCCTGTGATGGTTTTCTTGTGTACGGACAGCGCGCAGGTACGGGACCATTTACTCGGTGTATTTCCCGATCAATCACTATCCCGAAATGCTTTCAGGCGGCCCAGGCCGGCCATTACACAGTGCATCGCTCGGAGTGGACGGCGGTATCTCTGCTCTTACAGAGATGTACCTTCTCGCCCGATGCGATACGGTAATTCGCTTTCCGCCGGCCAGCGCCTTCACGCGCTATGCCCGTCTCTTCGTGCCACGTGTTATTGAGTTTGACTTGAAAGATCCGACTCGCTTGATCTTGACTGATGAATCGTCCGAGCATGAGCCGGCTTGATGAACCGGCACTCCGCTGAACAAATTCTCGGCGCCCTCGCAGGATTGAGGAGAGGTGTTCACTGGATCGCGATGTGGGCGCAGCACGCGACGAGACAAGGCGGGGGCGCATCCTCTCCTAGCGTCTAGAGCAAATCCTGTTCAATCCGGATCATATCCAGCAGCCTTGAAGCAATTGGCGCATTCTGCGGGGGTGAAGCGGGGTATCAGGGCGCCAACTGCATCCCAGAGGGCGTCAATCTTTCGCTCTGCCCGACCTCGCAGCATCGCCTTCAGTTTGGAGAAGGCGTTCTCGATCGGATTGAAGTCTGGGCTGTAAGGGGGCAGGAACATGAGCGTGGCGCCGACACGTTCGATGGCGTCGCGTACACCCGCTGTCTTGTGAGCCGGTAGGTTGTCCATGACCACCACGTCGCCGATCTCCAGGGTAGGCCCCAATACCTGTTCGACGTAAGCCAGGAAGACAATTACCGTTCATGGCGCCATCGTAGACAAACGGCGCGGTCATCCCAGTGAGGCGCAACGCTCCGGTAAAGGTCGTTGTTTTCCAATGGCCATGTGGCACGCCAGCTCGGCAACGCTCACCTCGAAGTGCACGTCCGCGTAGCCGTGCCATCTTGGTCGAAAGGCCGGTTTCGTCGATGAAGATCAGCTTTTCTGGATCGAGATCCAGTTGGCCGTCGAACCAGACACGCCGGCGCTTTAGGACATCCGGCCGGTCCTGCTCCAGTGCGTGGGCGGTCTTTTTTCAAAGGTCCATCCGCGGCCTCGAAGCCAAGCGCCAAGTGCGCTGCGGCTGATCTTCACCTGCCGCTCGACGGACAAGCGCTCAACCATCTCATCGAGCGTCACATCCCTACGCTCGTTGATCAACGCGACAACGAATTCCTCGTGTGCATCCACTGCCGAAGGTCGTCTCCAGCCCTGTGGCCGAGCAGTTAACTCACCCTCTTTCGCTCTTGCAAACCAGCGGATCGCCGTCGAAATCCCAACTCCGAAACGAGCCGCAGCCTGTCGAGCCGACATGCCGGCCGCAGACGCTTTCAAAACCCGTATTCGAAGATCATCGCTCAGTGCTTGTCCCATCATCCACCTCTTCTCTGTGGATGTTTGAATCAGCATCGATGGACGCCGTCACATCACAATCGATTCATCGATCGCAGGACTTGCTCTAGCGCGTCCAAAGGCTTGCTGGATCATTGTTGTGAAGGGTAGCTATTGGGCGCCTTCGGTGAGTGGAAACGGCACCGCGCGCTCGACCCGCATCATTGGCATAGCAAGCTCGCACGTCGGCGATTCCGATGGGACGAGGACGTTCGCGCGCCACAGCCTCGTCGGCGCCTTAGCCGACGCCCTGCCTGATGCGAGGGCGTTCGTCGGGCTTGGTCGACAGATTGCCATCAAGCTGATGTTCGTGCTCTATGCGGTCGTGGGCGTGGCCGGAGCCGTTCTTTATTCCCGCATCCCGACACGTCTGGCAAACCGCTCGACCACAGAAGCCGCCGCCGCGCTAGGTCCTTAGCGCGCATCGTCCTTGCAACTCGCAACTCCCTCAGCCTCGACGCATTCGCAGGCGTGATAACGCCGGCTGCGAAAGACAGAAGATGCACTGTTGTAGTCTCCGGCTCCCGCCGCTGCTTGCATGACGGCTTGCGCCAGTCGTTGACAAAACTCAATTGGCCAGCCACCATTCCCGTTGCCCGGCCATTTGTAATGAGTAAGTCTGAGGTGGTGCCATGCCTCGCATGATCAGGTTCATGCTCACGCGTTTGGCGACGGGGTTCGCAATTGGATCCGCCGTGGGCTTCTTCGTTTGGCAAAATGGATTTGCCGCGGCAGGCACGGTTGAGAGTTATCTCGCGCAGGGCCTGTTCATCTACCTCTTCGCAAGCACCATCAGCATGGGTTATCTCGCGACGGCCCTGCTCCTCGAAGAATAACGCCGGACGCTCTCCGTCGCATGTTGGTGCTCGTTGCGAACGTTCGTCTGCACTTCCCTATTAAGCCCGCCAGTCCGACGGTATCCGCATGTGTCGTCAGCGCCACCGTTGATGCGGACAAGGCCTGAAGCAAGCGATGAAAACAGTCGAGATGACAAGAACAATCCCGATGAGCATGACGTCCTGGTACATTTTGCGCCTGGCCATAACGGAGCAAGCGATCGCCACATTGACGGCGGTCGAATTCCGGCGCGGTTATCGCCCTACCCCGAGGTCAGCACGCCTTCCGCAGCAGGTCGACGCTGTCGACCACGACGACCCTGCCTCTGACTTCGACCCCTGCAGGACCGAGGGCAGCGAAAGCCCGCGAAAGGGCTTCGGGCGCAACCCCCAGTTTGCCGGCCAGAATTCTCTTCCGGTAAGGCAGGCGAAAGGTGGCCTGCGATGCTGAGGCCGGGCAGCGGCTGACGAGGTAATTCGCAACACGCTGTGCAGCCGTGTGCAGCCGGTCTCCCGCTATGCAATCCATGGCACCGAGCAGATGCCGGGCCATGATGCGCATCACGTTGCGACGCATGACGGGGTCCCGGTCGGCAAGCGCCCGCAACTCCACAAGGTCGAACAACGCGACCTCTGCGCCGTCGGCGGACCATGCGCTGTAGGTGTAGGAGCCGCCTCCCGACAGGAGATATTCGCCGAACGTCTCGCCCGGTTCGCAGATGCAGATATCTGCCTGGCGCCCCGCGGATTCCGACTTCGAAAGTCGCACGAAGCCGCGCATCACGCAATAGACGAACGACGCCTGCTGGCCCTCGGCGATAATCCGCTCGTCCGGTGCGAAGATCTGGAACTGAGCCGTGTCGGCCAGTTCTTCTATCCTTGCTTTGTCCAGGCCGTGAAACAGGTCAGATCGCAAAAGTATGGGATGTCTCGATAGCATCGATCTTCCTTTCGTTTCGGCCGTGAGCGGTTCAAGGTCTTTTGCAATCGGTTTCGTCCTCGACGAGGATTCGCCAAGCTGCTCCTTCAAGGTCGTCGTACTGGCGGCTCGTCAGCGACCAGAGGAACGCCAGGAGACCCATTCCCCCCATCAGCAGTGCGATCGGCATCAGATAGATCAGCATGTTCATGTGGTTTCAACTTCCGCACGTCCGCCGGCAAGCGGCTCGCTCCGTAGGCCGGGGCGCCTGCCGAAGGCATTTAATCGCAGCGCATTCGTCACGACGATGATCGACGAACTCGACATGGCCACCGCCGCTATCAGCGGCGTTGCCAGGCCGGCGATTGCGATCGGTACCGCAAGCACGTTGTAACCGATGGCGAGAGCAAAGTTCTGTCGAATGAGGCTGGCGGATCTTCGCGCAACGGCGATTGCCTCAGGAACGGCATCGAGACGATCGTTGAAGAAGATAAGGTCGGCAGCTTGCCTGCCGACGTCGGATGCGGTTGCGGGCGCCATCGAGACCTGCGCGGCGGCCAGCGCCGGTGCGTCGTTGATCCCGTCGCCGACCATGAGCACACGATAGCCCTCGGCGCCCAGCCTCTGGAGTTCCTCGACCTTCTGTTTCGGCGCCAGGTCGCCCAGAGCTTTGCCGATACCGAGAGCCCGCGCTGTGTTGTCGACGACGGCCTGCCTGTCGCCGGATACTATCAGCGTTTCGATACCGGCTGCAGCGAGCTGGCGGAAAGCCTCGGCGGCGCCCGGACGAAGCGTGTCGTCAAACAGGAAACGGGCGAGATCGACGCCGTTTTTCGACAGGACCACCTCCGAAAACGGAGTATCGCCCGCGGGCGTGAGCCCGGTTCCGCAGGCAAAGGCCCGGTTGCCGAGCCGATAGAAGTCCGCTCCTTTCCAGGCTTCCAGCCCCCCGCCGGCGATTTCCGTGACCCTGTCGAAGGCGAAGGGGTAAGAGATGTCTATGTCCCGCACCAGACCCTGGGAAAGCGGATGCCGTGAATGCGCCGCCATTGCGCAAACGATGGCGCTATTGCCCGCGATCGCGTCGCTTCGGACGAGGCGGGGCCGGCCCATCGTCAGGGTGCCGGTCTTGTCGAAGGCCACCATGTCCGCGTCGGCCAGTCTTTCGAGCGCCGAACCGTCCTTCACCACGATGCCCCTGCGGAAAAGTTCGCCGGCGGCGACCACCTGGACCACCGGTACAGCAAGGCCCAATGCGCAGGGGCATGTGATGATCAGCACCGCGACCGCGACCAGCATGGCCTGTTTCCAATCGCCCCCAAGCAAGCCCCAGGCGAGAAAGGAGGCCAGCGCCAACAGGTGCACGGCGGGAGAATAAAGTGCTGCGGCGCGATCGGCGACCCGGCGATAACGAGCCCTGCCGCCCTCGGCCGCTTCCATCAGGCCGATGATCTCGGAAAGAAGCGAATCCCTTGCCACTTTGGTCGCCCGCAGGACGAGCGAACCGGTCAGGTTCATCGCACCCGAATTCAGCGCGCTGCCTGCGGCGACGGCGACCGTGCTGCTTTCACCGGTGACGATGGAGAGGTTAACATCGCTCTCGCCGCTGACGATCATGCCATCGACGGGAATGCGTCGGCCGGCGGCAATCGCGATGTTATCCCCGACGGCGATCTCTTCGACCGGGATGTAGTGCCGCGACCCGTCCGGCATCATCAGCTGCGCCCCGCGCGGCGCCAGTCTGGCAAGCCCGTTGATCGCGGCGCGGGCTTTTTCCCGCATTACATGATCGAGGGTTCTGCCGATCAGCAGGAAGAACAGCAGAGACACCGACGCGTCGAACCAGGCATGTTCGCCATGGTGCATGGTTTCCCATAGGGAGACCGCATAGGACAGCGTCACTGCAAGCGAGATCGGAACATCCATGTTGGTGCGCCTACGCTTGAGCCCGCTCCAGGCCGATTTGAAGAAGAAGCGTCCACCATAAATCAGCGCCGGCGCCGCGATCATCGCCGAGATCCAGTGAAACATGTCGCGCGTGGCCGCATCGGCGCCCGACCATACCGACACCGAGAGCATCATGATGTTGGCGGCCGCAAAGCCGGAAACTCCAATCGCCAGCAGTAGCTGGTTCCGGATCCTGTCGGTTTCGGGTGCTGTCGACGTGATGAGATGGGCGCGGTATCCGGCCAAGGTGATCGCGGCGAGGATTTCGGAGGGATCGGTCGCCTTCGCCTCGATCTCTTCCTGATAGACGCAGGTGACACGCCGGGCGGTGAGATTGACCCGGGCTTTCCTGACGAACGCAAGCGCCGACAGCGCTTTTTCGAGGGTCAATATGCAGCCGCCACAGTGGACGTCGGGTACGCTGAGGTCGATCTGGCGTAACCCTGCCCCGAGCGGGTGGCTTGCAAGGCATACCTCCT
The DNA here is from genome assembly GCF_001187535.1 of Rhizobium ecuadorense. Classification (GTDB taxonomy): domain Bacteria; phylum Pseudomonadota; class Alphaproteobacteria; order Rhizobiales; family Rhizobiaceae; genus Rhizobium; species Rhizobium ecuadorense. Next base: position 3,524 of record NZ_LFIO01000299.1, on the reverse strand, counting down.
CGGCGCTGGCGGATGTCGCGCTGAGGCCGAGAACGCTTTCCGCATCCATCGAGCAGCAGGTCATTGGCGGAACTCCGCGGTGTCGAAGCGTTTGGCCTCATGCATGACGACCGCCCCGTTCATTCTCGATATGGCCTCGACGATCCAGTCGCCGGCGACAACCTGGTGATCGGCTTCGAACCGCCCTTCGCCCGTCTTCCGGAGCGTCACGCGGAAATCCTCATGATCGCCGACGGGCCGTTTGAAGTTCAGCGTGACATCATCGATGATCGCAGGCGTGCCGGCCTTGTCGTGGATGTCGTAACGGATTTGGATGCCCTTAACGACGAGCGCGCCCTCGACGCCGGAGGCGGCCATTGCCTTCATCGCTGCCGCCCTGGTGTTGAATTCCTGGCTGGCCACATAGGTGTTTTCCACGACGATGCCACTCCAGCTGGACGCAGCATAGAAGGCCATGGTGGCGTTTACGGCGATCACTACGGCGAAGAATGCCGAGGTGGCAAGCAGCACGTGCAAGCCGGTAAAGCCCTGAGTAGAAGTCTTCATTTCACGTCTCCCGGCGCGTTGAACGCGGCGCGATAGCTCGCCCGGTCGGCTTGACCTGCGTCTTGACCTATATCTTCGATGACGAAGAGGAATTCGTTGATCTCTGCCCCGTCTGGGGCGCGCGTGACGAAGACCTTGAGCGTCGTGGCCGCGTCGGGTTCGACGTGAGCGGTGAAGCTGCGGGCATCCTGCCTGCCGAACTCGGGAATGCGCATTGTGCCCCCCTCCAGCCCGACGAGGGTGATGGTCACGTCCCGCGGCTTCGGCACCATGTTGAGGACATGCAGCGTGTAGCCGTTTCGGATGGAGCCGTCGCTTTCCAGAACATATTGAGGGTTCCGGTCGTGGATAACGTTGAGCCTGAGCCGATCGCGTAAGGCGAGATGGACGACCATGGCGACGCCGATCGATGCCCAGACGACACCGTAGAAGACAATTCTTCGGCGGAAGATGATGCGCCAGTCGAAATTCCGGACAGCTGGCATGAAGCTTCCGTCGTCGTTTCGGACATTGGAGGGCTGGATGGCTGTCCGTCCTCCGTCAGTAGCAAGCGACATGTTGCTCGAATATTCCTTGAGCGTCGCATAGGCGATCAGGCCGTGTGGCTTCCCGAGCTTGTCCATGACGCCGCCACAGGCGTCGATGCAGAGGGCGCATGTGATGCATTCCATCTGCTGGCCGTCGCGGATGTCGATCCCCATCGGGCAGACGGCGACGCAGGCATTGCAGTCCACGCAATCGCCCACCGGCAGACCCTGAGCCTTCTTGCCATGGCGCGACCGCTGCTCGCCCCGCCAGTCGTTGTAGGTGACAACAAGCGAATTCTCATCCAGCATCGCGCCCTGAATGCGCGGCCACGGACACATATAGGTGCATGTCTGTTCGCGCATGAGGCCGCCAAGCACATAGGTCGTCGCGGTCAGGGTGGCGATCGTGGCATACGCAGCGGCAGGAGCGCTGCCGTCAAACAGTGAAGCCGCCAGGCTCGGCGCGTCGGCAAAATAGAAGATCCATGCTCCGCCCGTGGCGACGGCGATCAGCAACCAGATCGCGTGCTTGATCACCCGCTTCCTGAGCTTGTCGAAAGTGAAGGGGTCGGCATCGAGCTTCATCCGAGCGTTTCGGTCGCCTTCGACGGCGCGTTCGACGACGATAAAGAGATCGACCCAGACGGTCTGCGGACAGGCATAGCCACACCAGGCGCGGCCGACAGCGGCGGTGAGGAGAAAGAGGCCGAAGCCCGCCATGACGAGCAGGCCCGCCACATAGTAGAATTCCTGCGGCCAGATCTCGATGAAGAAAAAGAAGAAGCGCCGCGAGGCGAGGTCGACGAGGATTGCCTGATTGGGCGCATAGGGACCGCGGTCCCAGCGAATCCACGGCGCGAGGTAATATGTGCCAAGCGTGAGCAGCATCAAGACCCATTTGAACCGGCGAAAGGGCCCTTCGGCTCGTTTCGGAAAGATCTTCTTGCGCGGCGCATAGAGAGACTGGCGGTTGCGCCGGGCGTTGACGGGTTCGACGCGAACGTGGTCAATGTCATTTAGATTAGGGCGGGTATAGAGATTCATAGGACCTGTCCGATTTTCACCACTCTTTTCCCAGCCGTGGCGGATCCGTTCCTTGATGCAGATCAAGAACGACCGTGCAGAAGCGAAAAGGCCACGCCCCAGAGTAAGGGCGTGGCCGGAGGACAGCGGCGGAGAAACCGCTGGGACGTCCTCCACAGGAGCTGAAACTATCGGCTCGTCTGCTTGTGGTCTTTGAGGCAGATCAAACTCACCATCGAATTGCCGATTTTTGCCGGGTCGTCCTGCTCCGAAGACGCAGGCATCTGTTGGGCGCGGGCTGAGACACGCGATCGGATAACAGCACGCGGCGCGCCGTAGAGAGGGAGGATCGGATTGCGGTCGTGGGCTGTCATGTCTTTTCTCCTTACGTGCCGCCGCCGAGCGCATGAACGAAAATAGTAAGCTCGTTTACCGTTGTGTCCCCCAGGCGCGCTGCCCAGGCAGGCATTACGCCATGTTTGGGAGAGGCAACCTGACGAAGGATGGCGTCTTCACCCCGCGACTTCAGCCAGATTGCGTCGGCGAGATCCGGCGCACCCATTTCCACCTTTCCTTTGGCGTCCTCGCCGTGACATGGGGCGCAATTGTCGAAGAAAACCTGTTTTCCGGCCGCCGCCAGACCGACATCCGAGGGCGTATTGGTCAGCCCCCAGACAAAGGCGGCGACCTGCTTCATCTGGATGGGCTCCAGAACACCGGCAAAGGGCGGCATTTCGGAGGAATGGCTATCCGTATCGCCGTCGAAGCGGATGCCATGAGAGATCGTGGCCTGGATGGCATTCAGATCCCCGCCCCACAGCCAGTCGTCGTCGTTGAGATTCGGAAACCCCGGACCGCCGCTCGCTCCCGATCCATGGCAGGGCGCGCAGTTCACCTTGAAAGCGGATGCGCCGCCAGCGATCGCGAATTTACGAAGAGCAGGATCCGCGTCGATCTCCTCCACTGTCTTGGCAGCGATCAGGTCATGGAACTCCGTCTGCGATGACTTAGCGAGATTGAGGTCCTGCTGCAGCTCGGCGCGCGTTGAATAACCGAGATAGCCGTTAGTGGCGGAAGTGATCATCGGGATGGCCGGGTAAGCGATGGCGTAGCCGATCGCCCAGAGGATCGTCACGTAGAAGGTCCAGATCCACCAGCGCGGCATGGGATTGTTGAGCTCTTGGATGCCGTCCCATTCATGACCCGTCGTTTCGACGCCGCTCAGTTCATCGATATGCTTTTGCGACATCTCAATCGTCCTTCAAGGGAATATCGGCGGCATCTTTGGCCGTCTGCTTGCTACCTGGGCGAAGGGTGAGCATGACCGCGCCGACGAAGAATGCGGCCATTGCCAGGAGGCCCCAGCTGTCGGAGAAGTGTCTCATTGCAGTGTAAGTTTCCATGGATCACCTCACCGGTAGCCGGTGG
>NZ_LFIO01000126.1 GCF_001187535.1 Rhizobium ecuadorense | reverse complement strand
CGCCAACATAGAAAAGTCTGTCCATAATGTTCACCCTTTTGAAGTTGCGTCACCAAGCCCTGGTCTCCGCGACGCCGAGTGTGCCGTTTGGCAATCAAGCGAAAAGCTTGATCGAATGGGGAAAATTTACCGGCCACGCGCTCTGGTCGGTAGCCGGCGAAAATGAGAACCAGCCTCTCGATACGCATCACGCGGATCGTGAAACGGTGCTGTATCGCGGGGGGGGGGCCGGTATGCGTGTGCAACGCTTCGAAGCGGTCATCGC
>NZ_LFIO01001168.1 GCF_001187535.1 Rhizobium ecuadorense | reverse complement strand
CATCCTTGCCCCATTCCTGGCCGGCCTCTTCGGCATGATCCTCGCCTTTCCCGTTCTGAAGATGCATGGCGACTATCTTGCCATCGTGACGCTGGGATTCGGCGAGATCATTCGTCTGGTGTTGAACAACTGGCTTGATTTCACCGGCGGGCCGAACGGCGCTCCGGTTCCGGCCCCCACCTTTCTCGGCCTCGAATTCACCCGCACCGCCAAACAGGGCGGCGTTCCCATTCATGAATATCTGGGCATCGCCTACAGTGCGGAC
>NZ_LFIO01000167.1 GCF_001187535.1 Rhizobium ecuadorense | reverse complement strand
TACCAGGCGTTTTGCGGCGTAGTTTAGGTAGGCTTTGCTCATGCCGTCACCTTCTTACGTTGCTCGGTTGAATTGCGGGTTATTCGCTTTTCGAGGCCGTGTAGTAGCTGGCATAGGCGACACCGTTGTAGATCTCGCCCTTGAGCTTCGGGGATTGCACGTAGATCCGCTGGACGATCTGCGTGCGCGGGATGAAGTAGCCCTGATCGAGAATGTACTTCTGCAATTCGTCGAGGAGCGGTTTGCGGCCTTCGATGGGACTGGCG
>NZ_LFIO01000852.1 GCF_001187535.1 Rhizobium ecuadorense | reverse complement strand
TCGCCTGATCCATGCGGCATTAAAACCTCAACGAATAGGGTCCCTGTGTTTCTGGAAATTGGAATTGTGGCGTTTCTCACCATATCAGGTTCCAGCAGAGAGCGTTCCAGACCATCGCGAATGACGGGCGGCCGTTGCAGGCCGACTGGATTTCCAACCGTTCCGGCTGGGTCGGGCTTGCCACCTCAAGGAAATCTGAGGACTGATGGAACCTGTACTGATGTTAACACGATGATGGAAAGACGATGGGCGATGCTGATATAGCG
>NZ_LFIO01000037.1 GCF_001187535.1 Rhizobium ecuadorense | reverse complement strand
GACCGGAAGAACTGACATCCCCAGACCCGCCTCTGGCGTTGGGGAGCTTTGACTGTTCCCCGACGCCGATGATCCGATCGTTCAGGCGCCGGCTAAAACAGGCGCCTGAACCGCAGCGGTTCGCCGTCCCAGGATCGCAACGATCATCAGACCGCCGACGATCTCATCCGAACTTATGGGCGCTCATTCCGCCGCCGTCCGCTGGCCGAACCGTTTCTCGATATAGTCGACAACCAGCGCCTCGAAGTCGGCAGCGATATTGGGAC
>NZ_LFIO01000324.1 GCF_001187535.1 Rhizobium ecuadorense | reverse complement strand
GCCCCACTGGCCGGAGCGGACCAAAACATCGGCCTGCGGGACCTGCCTCGCCGTGGCAAGCAGCAGTCCGATGGCGATATCGGCGACATCTTCGGTCAGCACATCAGGGGTATTCGTGACGCGAATGCCGTTGGCGCGGGCATAGGACAAGTCGATTGCGTCGGTGCCGACGCCGTAACAGGAGACGATTTCCAGTTTCGGCAATTGCGCCATCAGTTCTGCAGACGCTCCGAGTTCGCCTCGGGTCGCTATGGCGCGAATATCCT
>NZ_LFIO01000116.1 GCF_001187535.1 Rhizobium ecuadorense | reverse complement strand
GGTCAGGAAGTCGACCAGCTGGACGGAGTTTTGGTTGGGGGCCGCCCCGGTATAGATGCAGTGCCGGGAATATTCGAACCCCTCGTACAGCGTCGGATAAAACAGCAACGCGTCACGGGCCTCGATGACGGGAAGGACGGCTTTGCGGGTGCTCGACATATGGCAACCGAATACGACCCGGACGCGGTCATCGTCGCAAAGCCTGACTGCAAGTTCCTTGTAGAGATTGGGCGTCGATTGCGGATCGTACACAATGGGCTCGATAG
>NZ_LFIO01000524.1 GCF_001187535.1 Rhizobium ecuadorense | reverse complement strand
GGTTGAACTCGTCGTAATAGCTGCCCTCGCTGGGCAATAGCACCTGCAGCCGTTCCTTCACGGTTAGGCCGGGCGCCACGATGAACACCGCACGGCTGAAATCCTTGTTCCGCTTCGGATAGGTCAGCGCGTTCAGCACCTGCCAGGTGATGATCATCGCCATCACCGTGGTCTTTCCCGCGCCCGTCGCCATCTTGTTGCAGAGACGCTCCCATACTCCGCCATCGCCGGGGATCGCGATGCCCTGCTTGTAGCCTGCCGCACCC
>NZ_LFIO01001591.1 GCF_001187535.1 Rhizobium ecuadorense | reverse complement strand
CTGGACGGTTGCTTCAATGACAGCGTGATAGTCGTCGAGACCTGCAGCCTGGTTTTCCTTGATCTGCTCCGTCAGGATCAGCGTGTTGCGCATGAGGATGCCGGCCAGTCCTATCAAACCGAGAATGGCGTTGAATCCAAAGGGTTGATTGAACAGAAGCAGCGCTGGGACCACGCCTGCAAGTCCAAGAGGCGCGGTCAACATGACCATCGTCATCGTCGAAAGGCTGCGTACCTGGAGAACTGTCTCTTATACACATCTCCGAG
>NZ_LFIO01000975.1 GCF_001187535.1 Rhizobium ecuadorense | reverse complement strand
GTCAGGCTGATATCGTCGACTGCGCGGATCTCCCGCCGCACGCCGAAATAATCATTGACGTAATAACATTTAAGCCCGTCGATCGTCAGTGCATCCATGGCGTTTTCGGCAAGGGTCAAAGGCTGCGTCCTCATCAGGTTCTGCATCTCCTCAAGCTCCCATGCGGGCCAGGCGCGAGCGCGGGTCGATATATTCGTTCACCGACATGGCGAGCATGAACAGGCCAAGGAACAGGATGACGACGAAGAGCATCGGAAAGGCGACCC
>NZ_LFIO01000382.1 GCF_001187535.1 Rhizobium ecuadorense | reverse complement strand
CGAGAGATGTAGTGATCGGTCGACCGATCGAAGTTCAACGCGCCACAAGCACGCCGGATCGAGATCGCCCAATCGCGGCACATGACACCACCTCCCGCTACCCCTCAGGCCTTAGAGCTTTCGGCGGATGGCGTCCTGCAGCATCTCACGGTCCAACGTCAGATCCGCGACGATCTTCTTCAATCGCGAATTCCCGTCCTCAAGCTGCTTGCGCCTCTTCATCTCTGGCGGCAACATGCCGGCGTACTTTTTCTTCCAGTTGAAGTAAGTCGTCTGACTGATCCCCGCCTTGCGACAAATCTCCGCGATCGAGACGCCCTCATCACCCTGCTTCAAAATGAACGCCTTCTGAGCGTCCGAAAACTGCGATGCCTTCATCGTGTTCCGTTCCTTTTCCCAGCCAGGAAAATGCACCGGAAAACTCTAACCAAAATTGGTCCAGTTTGAAGGGTTGAGAGCAATTTCCCTATCGTAAAACCTGTGATCCTATGAAGTTAAGATGGGGAATGTTAAGGACATACAACAGCGTGCACGAAAGACGCGGAAGCCAACTGCGTCACATCTATTTCTGGTATCGGCGCTGTTGCGCTGCGGCCAAAACCGCACTGGCTCCTGATCCTTCCACCTTCGGAAGGGGCCGTGATCTCGCCTGGGTCGACCGTATGCTAGTTCGATCAGCAACCCTTTGACGGTGAAGATTCCTGGTTATTCACCTGGTGGATCAATGCCATACAAACAATCAATTTTACGAAGCCATGGGATGTTATTAAACACCTCGATTATGAATTGGGGACCCCATGATGTTGCTCCACCGAGAGCAGCCGAGGGCAAGGTCACAGACCTGGCCGGTAAATGGAGACGAACATGGCCAACGTGGAACTGCAGAAGGCGCTCTCGTCTGCCAATCAAGCGCCGAGACATAGCTCTGGGTCCTTTCTTCGCCTACTGCAGGAGCCTCGTCGCATTAAACCGAATACCAGCTTTAACACCTTTGGGTCGCCACAAAAGCTGAACAACCACTATCCGATCTTGCCAATCCTTGGCTTCTCAAAAGTGAACGGAGCTGTGGGTATGCGAGATGGGGTGTTACCCACCGCGAAGTCATACATGAATACGAATGATTCAATGTCATTTCAACGTGAGCATTATGATTAGCTCATCGGCGTCAGCATCGTTTTTTAGAACCAGCAGCTTTTCGATGATTCCTGGCGAAAGACATCGGGGCCACCCTCCGGTCTTGGTCACCGAAAATTCGCCGCCAAACTTGGAGACATTTAAATGACAAACTCTCTTCCCGCAAAGCTGATGGTTGGTATCTTCGACCATTTGGACGAAGACGGAAGGGAGATTGGGCGCCAGTATGAAGATCGGATGAAGTTGGCAGAGGTCTGCGATCGCCTTGGCTTTTATGGATATCACGTCGCAGAGCACCACTGTACTCCCCACGGCAGAGGACCTTCGCCGAATCTATTTCTAGCAAGCGTAGCTCAGCGCACGCAGCATCTTCGTCTCGGTCCTTTGGTTATGCTGTTGAACCTTTATCATCCGTTACGTGCGTTTGAAGAAATTTGCATGCTGGATCATCTGAGCGGTGGCAGGCTCGAGTTGGGCATGGGGCGCGGCTCCTTACCAATCGAATGGAGCTTTTTCGGTATTGATGAGGAGGTGGCGACATCGCGCTATCTCGAAGCCAGCGAGATCGTCATCCAAGCGATGAAGGAAGGAGCTCAGGCTCTTTCCTACAAAGGCGACCACTTTGAACTAGACAAAGTCCCGTTGATGTTGCGGCCACATCAACGTCCTCAGCCTCCGACATGGATTACAACCAGTCGTCCTGAGGTTGCGCGCTGGGCGGCTGAGAACGATACAAATCTTGCCTGCGGGGGCCCTGCTTCTGCTGTTCGCCAGATCACTGATGCCTACCGAGCACACGAGAGACGTACCGCCGGGGACAGGAAACGGGCGCCGTTCCTTGGGTTGGTCCGAATGGTGGTGGCCGGCAGCACGACGAAGCATGCCATTTCGCTCGCGGCCCCGGCTTATCAACGGTGGCTTCGGAGCTTTAGGTTTCTGTACGAGATTAACGGGATACAGACTCCTCAGAACCTCCCGCCGGATTTTGATGCAGCAGTAGACTGTCAGTTGTGCGTAGTTGGTACTGCTGCTTCAGTTAGGCAAGATCTTCTCGATCATGTCGAGGAAGCAGGTGCTAATTATCTTCTTTGCCAGCTGGCGTTTGGTGATTTGCCATTGGAGGCTTCCTATTACACTGCAACGAGCGTTCACTCTGGAGTTATGGCTTAATCTGGACTGGCCTCAGGTTGCTTTCCGATCACAGAGATTAAGTCTCTGTGGCCGCGCCCTCAAATCGATTGAGGAGCGTCAAGGCGAATTCAGCCATCGCCGTAGGAACAGCCATTGTGGAATGGGCTGCACTATTGGATAGTTAAAAGATATGCGATTTAAGGGCCTCGATCTAAATCTCCTTGTCGCGCTCGATGCACTAATGATTGAGCGCAACCTTACTGCGGCGGCACGTAGCATTAATCTGAGCCAGCCCGCAATGAGTGCAGCTGTCCGCCGGCTCCGCTCCTATTTCCGCGATGAACTATTTACGATGCGTGGTCGTGAGTTCGTTCCAACTCCGCGTGCGGAAGACCTCGCGCCTGCGATTCGTGAGGCTTTACAGCATATTCGGCTCAATATCATACCCTGGGATAAATTTACTCCTGATCAATCAGATCGTCATTTCCGAGTAAGCTTATGCGATTTCGTTACAGTTGTTCTTTTTCAGAAGATACTGGAGCGTCTTGCGCGGGAAGCACCCGGCATTAGTTTTGACTTGCTGCCTCTTACTGACAATCCAGACGAGCTTTTGCGACGCGGCGACGTAGACTTCCTTATTAGCCCACCGCTATTCATGTCGAGCGCGCACCCTAAGATAGATCTATTTCAGGAACGACTGACTTGCGTCGGCTGCAGTAATAACAAACAACTTGAGGAAGCCCTTACTGCCGAGGAGTATTCTTCAATGGGGCACGCGGTAGTTAGGTTCGGTCGGACGCAGCAGCCTACCATAGAAGATTGCTTCTTGCAGGAGCATGGCCTCAAGAGGCGGGTCGAAGTCGTTGTTTCAAGCTTTAGCATGATCCCCGCCGCCCTAATGGGCACCGATCGCATCGCAACCGTTCCGTTACGACTAGTTGGGCTTTTTGAGGACACGATACCATTGCGGATGACTGCGCCCCCGATAGCGCTGCCGACATTCACCGAGGCAGTCCAATGGCCGGTACTTCACGACAAAGATCCGGCAAATATCTGGATGCGAGATATAATGGTTCAGGAGGCAGCGCGATTGCCGTGACCATCCTGAAACCTAGGAAGCTGGGCTGCATTGGGAGCGACGACCCGCGACGCGGCCGATTAGCTGAAGACGGCACCACCTGTGAGTGACCCGCAGGCCATTTTATCGACGAAGCTGAGCGCTACGCCCGTCGCCGATCGGCCGCCCTTCGGACGATTGCGCGACGTGCTGTCTAGCACCTTCGGCGGCAAATCGAAGGGTGCTGGGGGACCACAATTGCTCCGCACCGCAACCCGCCGCTACCGCCGCAAATACAGCAACCCAAAACCGTCGGAGCGAACTCAAAACTGGATAAAACTTGGGGGCAAGGTCAGCGGCCTTCCCCGGATGGATACCTTTGAAAAGCCTCTTTGGTGGCTGTTGAACTTATTCGGGCTCGGGCGGATCTTACTCAAGCAGGAACCTTGGTCAGGAACCGGATTGTTGTAGCAACCCATGTATTTTAGGTGCGTTGGAGGACATCATACGGGAAGCTTCCTCAACCAATATCTCCCTGAACCAGATGCTCCCTGGATCGGCATTATGGAGCGCTGGCCATTGAACAGCTTCTGTGAAGACGGGGAGCGGTAACGGAAGGTTGATGATCCGCAAAGGGAAAGTACTTTCGTAATGCTCGACTAAGCGAAGCGGTAGGTTAGCTATGCGGTTCGTGCCACGCAGGACTGGTGGTATTAAGCTAAACCCTTGCACGACGACCTCCACCCGCCTCTGAATACCATTCTCGAGCAAGAACCAGCCCTCGACCGATGGCTTCAAAAAGCGCCCAAACGCGGCAGCGACGTGTCCCGTGGAGACATATTGCTCGATCGTCAGCGCTGAAGGTAGGTCCACATTTGTCGAACAGGCTACACATACAAACTTCTCTGTGAACAGTTTTGCGCTCGGGTGTGCGCCCGAGAGAAAAAATTCAGGCACGATGAGGAAGTCGACGTCACCGCGGCTAAGCATCTCGTACGGATCACTATCCAAAGGCAGCAACTCAAAGCTGACTGCGGGCGCTTCTCGAGCAACTCGCTCAATGATTTTATTGAAGTATATCAGCATCATGAAATCGGACAGAACTATTCTAAAGCATCTGTCAGACTTCGACGGGTTAAACGGCTCCCAAGAGATGATTGAGCATTGTACCTGCAAGAGAGTTTCACGCACTGCCGAGGCAAGTCCTTCGGCACGGGGCGTCAGCCGAAGTTCTCGACCATTCATTGTAAACAATTCGTCGCGGAAATAGTCCCGAAGCCTACCAATGGCGGCACTCATTGCTGGTTGACTTAGATTGATACTACGTGCGGCAGCCGTTAGGTTGCGCTCGGTCGTGAGCGCATCCAATGCAACGAGCAGGTTTAGATCAAGGCCCTTGAAACGCATCTTTAGTCACATCCAAACAACGGATATTTTATATCCAAACAATCGATTTTTCCAGTACAGAACCTTCCAGCATAGATCCAATGAAGGTTCGTCAAAAAGGCTTAGGTTAGTTTGGTGATCAATTAAGTAGGCCGCATAGTTACGATAGACGTTATAGTTGCAGATAATCCACTTTAAATATCGAATGGCACCTTAGCAATAGGCGATGTGGAGCGGCGTCACCGAGCGACATGAAATGCTAGTGAACGGATGGGCGGAAGTAGGTTCATCATATCGCGATACCGGAGAGGCTTTGCCGTACGCTGGCTATCGACTGGCGGGCTCCTTCTGTTTGGAAGCATGTTCAAGATATTGGTGGCGTGCCAGTAATTTGTGATGAAAAGATCAACGCGCCTGAAGGCGCTTGAGGAAGAGAACGCCACACTGAAGAGACTGCTCGCCGAGCAGATCCTGGATACGGCCCCACTTCCCGAGCTCCTTAAAAAAATAGAAAGGCCCGCCGCCAAGCGCGACGCCGTCGCACGCCAGAAAGCCGTCGTGGGCCTTTCGGAACGAAGTAGGTCGCCCGACTGCCGCCTTGCGTTCTCCGCTATCGAGATGCCGTCATCCGGTCGGCGTCCGCGTTACTCGCCTCGGGATCGTCAAAGCGGTTGCCGTCATTAAAAGCTAAGAATTCGGCCGGACTTGCCTAAATCGTCTTTCATAAGCCTCTATGAAGGCTTCCGGAATCGGGTCGCTAAACAATGGGAAATCAACCGGTTTGCGTAAGCCGGTGCTTGGCCGGATAGTGCCGCCATCGAGCCCCGGCCGCCATCCGGCTCCGAAAAAGAAAGCACCATACCGCGCCGCAAGCATCGGGGTCACAGGATTAAGAAGGCTTAGAAATACGGAAACTTCCGCTGCGCTGACTGAGGTATCTGCCCTTGAAAAAGACGCAACGTCGAAAAAGGCGTCTATGGCGTCCATGGCATCCCAGACGCGCAAGTCCTGCACCGCTTCGGAATATCGTTTAACATTGTGGTTCTGCTCGACTGTCAGCTTGTCGGCCGTCAGCGTCTCGTTACATCCGGCGTACTTGCGCAAAGCCGTTTCGAAAGCACGAATTCTAGCCGCGGTCTGAAGCAGCCCCTCGATCAGAAAATCGTTGTCGTTTGCGCCAAATGGCTTGGCGAGGCTAGCCAAATAGTAGCGCAGCACGTTCGTGTCGATATCTGCTGCCACCTCGTCAGCCCACACAGCGTGGTCACGGCTAGTAGAAAATTTCGCGCCTTCGAGCTTATAAAAGTCCTGAATTGCATGGTTGTATGGAATCGCATAACCGCGCGAGAACAAACTAGCAGTAACGCCGATCGTGTAATAAAACCGGTTATCCTGACCCATGAAGAATACGAGTCTCGTGCTCGCGTTGCGCATAGTGTCATCGAGATCTGCGCCATTTTGCTTGCAGAGGCGTTCGATTCCTGTCTCATAGCACCACAATCCTTCAAACCAAGTCATTAAAGTTTGGCCTGCCACCTCCACCGGGTAGTTCAAAGTCACACCACGGTCGAAATGCCGCGACATCGGCAATGCCATCAGTTTTGACCGTAGCCAGTCAAGTTCTTTGCGCTTTATAGATTCCGGCCATCCGCTCGCCTCAATGGCGTGATCGAGCCCCGGAGCAAATTTTTCAAGCTCAAAATGAACCTGTCGAATCGGGCGCAAGATAAGGCTCTGGCCGCATGTCGTGTGAATCGGGTTGCGTAGTAGATTGTGTTGCAGCGCCGAGCCGCAATCTTCGCAAAGGTTACTATCTGTTGGCGCGTTACAAGCTGGACACTCTCCGACCGCGAGTGAGTCTGCGGCGAACTCTTCGCACGTCCCGCAATACAGTTGCTCTCCGTCGCGCAGCTCAACGTAGCCGGACGCTCTTAGTTGGTCGTAGATCGCCAAGCTGCGGTCTTTGTGGTCTTCGCTTGAAGTCCTTACAAATACGTCCGGTTCAATATCAACTGACCGCAGACACTGCAGAATTTCTTCAATGTGCATGTGTGCGACGTCATCAACCGGCCTGCCAAGCTTTCGGGCTTTCACCAGCGTGTAAGTGCCATGTTCGTCCGCACCTGTCACGTGATAGGCCGCGTTGCCTACCATGCGGTGGTAGCGTACGAACACGTCGGCGAGAAGGTACACGCCACCTATATGCCCAAGATGCAGCTTGCCGTTCGGGCACGGCGGCGCCGAGCAGGCAAAAAAAGTATGTTGGTTTGCTCTCAATTCAATCCCACCATATCGAAAGGAACTTTAAGCTGGTTTGAGGGCTGCTATTTTTGATCGCGTGTTTTTGGTGCGGCGCTATATAGACCATCGTGTCCCCACTGACTGCGGAGGTTTCTCCATCGGATTGAAACACGCCGCTGCCCGAGATCAATACCCAGAGTTCGTGCTCTGGGTGCGAATGAAGATCGACCGCATCGCCAGGTACCACCTCCACAATCGATGTGCCGAAAGCCGTTGCGACTGCCTGCGGTAGATGCTCAAGTAACCGGCACACCAGAACGCCATACTCCTGGCGCATGATTGAGCGGTCGATCTGTTTCGTATACATGTTTGCCTCTGTCCTCTGCCTTCAATCGCGATAGAAAATGCCGTTCGGCGGCTTGAGCTCGTCGATGTTGGAGACCTTGCCCTCGGGAGGGTTGTAGGCGCGTTTCAGTTTGTTGTATTCGGCCCTCGTTGGCCCACCAGTTGAGGCACGCTGGAACACGAGATAAATCACCCTTCGAGAATTTTCACTTTTGTTGGGCTTTGAGTAATGTGGGGCATAGTCGTCAAAGATGAAAATGTCACCGGCCTTCCACGTTACGGGCTCCCAGGCCAGCCTGTCCGCGACCTCGGGGTACATTACGCCGCCGGCGTCCATTGGGAACACGCCCTTTTTGTGGTTCCCGGGGCTGAAGAAAAGCCCTCCGTTGTCTGGGCCGGAATCGTCGATGCCTATTGCAACAATCGCGTGCACCATCCGGTCTGGTAGCTTATGTGGGATATGGTAGATGTCCTGATGCGGGCGATAGCCGCCGCTGTCGGAGTACTTAAAGATCAGCAACTCTTTGAGCATGCGGGCATTTTCCCCCAGTAACTCTTCGACGATCGACTCGATACGGTGGTCAGCCAGCAGTAAATCACGCAGGGGGGCGTTAAATTCGAGGAAGTTCTCGACCTTCGAAATGATCCTCCTACCGTCAGTTGTTTTTTCGAACCATATCAGCCATTTGTCTTCACTTGTCTCCCAGCACGAAACATCAGCCACAAGAGCTGAAAGTTTATCTCGGCTTTCTAGATCGAGAAATGACTCAATCCTAATGTATCCAACGTCATCCCATGTTGATTTTTGTTCTTTGGTTAACATGTGTAACTCCTTTTTAGATTTAAAGCCGCCTGGTAAAGCTGCGTCGTGAGCAGGCGCCCCGAGCTGCACTGCACTGGAGTGTTATCTTGCGTTTTGTGTCTCTTGAGCGGGAAGTAAACCTAGGCACCCAAGGATCGGCCGATCTGGGACGTTCAGATAGTATTCACGCCGAAGCAGGCTATTGATGATGCGACCGTTTCGGTAGGCGACGAGCGATAGATTCACACTCTGCAAGCCACTTTGGACTGGGGATCGGTTTTGCAGATATACCTGGCCGGGGGCGTTGTCCTCGAATTGAACGGAGTAATCGTCCTTCACGACCGGCAGACCGCCTTCCATAGAAGCGGAAGCCAATAGGCGATCGATAAACGCTAGCGGGCGAGGCTCGAAACCGGTGGCGAGTACGACCCGATCAGCCACTACAGTCGGTCGCTGACAGGTGCCGTGCGAAGCCAACAGCGCGTGCCAACCGTCCGCATGAGGAGACAACTCCTTCATGACGACTGCGGGTAGCAGTTGAATGACATCGTCAATATTGCCAGTCGCGCTGCGGTGATAGATAGTTTCGTAAATGCGGTTGCTCAATTCTGCTGAAATGCCGTCACTGGTGAGTTTTTCGTCGTCGACAATAGTGCGACGTTTTTTAAGTGGCAGCGAATGAAAGCGCTGGCTGTAAGACGGCGTGTATGACACGTTGATAAAAGAGCTGTCATCCCTCGTGAACAGGTTCCCGCGTGACGTCACCCATGTAATTTTACCGATACCCGGACTGCCCAATAGGTGTTCAACAACCTCCGCACCGCTCTGCCCCCCACCAACGACTAATACGCGTTCACCGATGTCGATTTGTGGCCGATCCAGATAGCTCGCCACATGGTAGACCTTCTCGCCCAGCCAAGGTTTGGCGCATTCGGGAATTGTTGCAACGACACCGACGCCAATCGCAACTGAGCGTGCATGGTAGTGATCTCGAGTCGTCGTCACGCGGTAACCCTCGTCTAATCTGGTTACGTCGGTAACCTCCTCCCCAAACCGGAGTTGTGGCAACTGATGCGCAACCCATTGGAAATACTGTGTGAACTCTCTTCGCGACGTGGTCGCGTCGCACCGGTTTACGAAGCTGTACAGCCGTCCATGCACCGCGAGGTAGTTGAGAAACGAAAACGGACTGGTCGGATCTGCAAGTGTCACACAGTCCTTCAGCGGAGATACCTGCAGGCGACTGTTGGGCAGCAGCAGCCCAGGATGCCAATCGAAGCCGCTTTCCTTTTCGAAAAAGGCAGTGCGCAGCGGCGTCGGACACGCGAGTGCTGCAAGACTAAGATTAAAGGGTCCGATGCCTATACCGATGAGATCCAGCACTTGCATAAACACACTTCCTTTGGTTGGGCGGGCACGTGGGCAGCGATACGGAAATCATTATCGAAGGACGTCTGTCTCCTACACCGCCCTCCACAATGTCTGACTGGCGATTGCGATGTTGAGAGCGACCAGACCCGCCATCACGAGCATGGCAACGTCGATGCCATAAACAGCAATTAATGTGCCACCGAGATACGGGAATTCGAACGAACCCACGAAAATAAGCGAGTGTAAAGACTTGGGAGGCCGTTGAGATTGACAGACCACGTTCGCCAGCGAGGTTCACCACCATCGCATTCAAGGTCGAATAAGTGAGACCGTAGCCTATCGCAAAGAGAACGGTGGCGACGACGTACAGCAGCTCGCTTCCCGGGTTCAAAACCAAAAGTCCGATCCCAATCAGTGTCGTCACGAAGAGGGTGAGTGCTAGGCGCCCAAGCGGCAACTTACCGATCATACCCGCGACGGAGAATCGCAATGTGACAGTCGTGACGGTGAATGTCAGAAAGAAGACATTCGGTGAGAGTCCGCGCGTTTCGGCATATATGCTTTGAAACGTGGACAGGCCTGCGAACGTACAAGCACCGATCGCCAACATGACCACCGGCAACACCGTTCTCCCCCACAAAATAGACATGGTCGTCGGATCGGATAAGCGACGGCGCTGGTAGAAAGTTGCGGCTGATGCTGATCTGAACCCTTCAAACTGGACCAATTTTGGTTAGAGTTTTCCATCACATT
>NZ_LFIO01000329.1 GCF_001187535.1 Rhizobium ecuadorense | reverse complement strand
GGTCTGTTATGCATCGGGTTTCAGCGAGGCGACAGGTGAACTCGGCGACGGTGCCGCGCTGCAACAGGCCTTGCTGGAGGCGGCTGGCGACATGCCGATCCTCGGGCCGAATTGCTACGGGCTGATCAACGGTCTCGACGGTGCGCTGCGCTGGCCGGATTGATCCGCCGGCGCTCATCTGCCGCAAGAGGAACCACCATGGCCAGTGCCCAAGCGCAACCGATTGAGACAACCAGCGCCGTTCTTTCCGTCGAAAGGCTGACGAC
>NZ_LFIO01000978.1 GCF_001187535.1 Rhizobium ecuadorense | reverse complement strand
TCGGCCCAGCTTAGCGGGACGATAACGTGCCCGTCACTCTCGAGGGCACGAGCCGCATCCTCGACGGCTGTGAGCCGATCACCCTCGGTCGGATAGGCCGCTCCGGTATCGATCAACAGGCCGATCCGCAGACGGCCGTTATTGATATCGACAGGGGAGGGATCCGCAAAGGGGCCTCGTGAATTGCCGCTCAGTTCGTCGAAAATCAGCGCCGTATCTCGCACCGAACGGCAAACCGCGAGTTCGCTCGCAATGCCGGCGAGGTG
>NZ_LFIO01000052.1 GCF_001187535.1 Rhizobium ecuadorense | reverse complement strand
CGGTGACGCCGTCCATACGATGACACCCGGACGAGGCGCGGGCGCCAATACAGCGCTTCGCGACGCCGCTCTGCTTGGACGCATGCTGGTCGAAGCGGACCAGGGACGAAAGCCGCTCGTCGAAGCCATACATGCCTACGAAGTCGAGATGCTTCGCTACAGTACCGAAGCAGTCCGAGAATCGAAAAAGCAGATGGATGCCGGCGATCTGGCCCATCGGCCGATTGTCGGCAGACTTCAGCTCGCTGTCATGCGCGGCGTGATTC
>NZ_LFIO01000558.1 GCF_001187535.1 Rhizobium ecuadorense | reverse complement strand
TCATATCTCCGTTGGAAAGGCTGGCCAGTCCGTTGCCGAGTTCGCTCACCGCGAACTTGATCGAATCCTCACGGGAGGCATGGAGGACGGAACGTTCCTGTCGTTCGATCTCTTCGCGGGACCGGGAGCTTTCCGCATCGGCCTCGAGCCTGATTTTCTGGCGATTGCTTTCCAGCAGGATGGCGAGGGAGCGTGAGAGGTCGCCGATTTCGTCCTTGGTATTCTTGTCGTTCAATTGCACGTCGAGTTGGCCATGGGCGATGCGA
>NZ_LFIO01000721.1 GCF_001187535.1 Rhizobium ecuadorense | reverse complement strand
CCCGTCTGACCGGCGCCAGGTCTGGCCGACGTCGTTGGAAAGCGCCTCGAAGAGTTGTTGGTGGCGCTTTTCCATGCCGAAGCTTTTGACGGCCTTCAAAGTCTGCAGCGTTGTCCAGCTCAACTGTGTCAATGCTTCCACTGCAGCCAGTGCAGAGGCACCGAGACGGCGGTAGGCACCGGCAAAGAAACCCAATACAAAATTATGGATGAAGCCGAAGGCGAGAGCCAGCAACGCGATCGGCCAGGCCATTATCAGCATGCCGA
>NZ_LFIO01000999.1 GCF_001187535.1 Rhizobium ecuadorense | reverse complement strand
CGCGCAACCGCGGCATCCAGGAGGCCCGCGGCCCCTACATCGCCCCGGTTGATGCCGATGACACATGGCATCCCAGCAAGATCGAGCTCCAGCTTCAGGCGCTGCGGAAATTTCCCGACCGACAGGGGGTCGCCTACAACTGGTATGCGGCGATCGACGAGAACGGCATCATTTTCGGCCATTCACGACCGGTCATGCATCAAGGAAACATCTTCGAACCTCTGCTGAGGGAAAATTTCATCGGCAATGGCAGCACACCCCTGATGC
>NZ_LFIO01001695.1 GCF_001187535.1 Rhizobium ecuadorense | reverse complement strand
GAAATACTTCATCGACGAACGCGGCACCGAACCGCATTTCTTCACCGCCGAGGCAAGCCGCGACGGGCGCGATGTCTCCGAGTACCACCAGAAGACCTATGAATATGCGCAGGCGCATCAGCCGGTGCGCGCGCAGACAAAGGTCGTCGGCCACGCGGTACGCGCCATGTACCTCTATTCGGGCATGGCCGACATTGCCACCGAATACAAGGACGACAGCCTGACGGCAGCGCTGGAAACGCTCTGGGACGATCTGACGACCAAGCA
>NZ_LFIO01001716.1 GCF_001187535.1 Rhizobium ecuadorense | reverse complement strand
ACGTCTGCATCGTAAAAATAAAGGCCGGTGACAGCCCAGTGCGATTTGGGCTTCGCAGGCTTTTCTTCAATCGAAATGGCAGTCATGTCGCTGCCGAATTCGACGACACCGTAACGTTCGGGATCGTGCACATGATAGGCAAACACCGTCGCGCCATCACCCTTGGACGCACCCTCTTCGAGGAGTTCCGGAAGGCCGTGGCCGAAGTAGATATTGTCTCCGAGGATAAGGCAGGATGGTCCGCCCGCCACGAAGTCTGCGCCGATG
>NZ_LFIO01001402.1 GCF_001187535.1 Rhizobium ecuadorense | reverse complement strand
GGACCTTGTGGAAGCAGACGAATGCCGCCTCGACATCGTCACGCTTCTCAAGATCATAGACGTCTGGGAGGATCTCACCGAGGAGGAGCAGGAGGCTTACGAGAAAGCGCAGGCGCGCTTCTGGGCCAGCGCGGTCGTCGACCATGCCACCGGCTTCTTCCTTTCTTTCAGGCTTCACGTCCGAAACCCGTCGGTGCACACCGCGCGAGCGGCCTTCGAGCTCGTCGCCATCAACAAAAACCAAATCGCTAAAAATGCCGGGTGCAA
>NZ_LFIO01001240.1 GCF_001187535.1 Rhizobium ecuadorense | reverse complement strand
GGGCCGCTTCGGCGCTTGCTCTTTGAGCTGGCAACTGCACGGCGATCTGTGTCTCCAGGGTCAGCTTTTTCGCGACCGTTGCATCCAGCGCTCCCTTGCGGCCGTCGATCGTCGTTGCCAGGCGTTCGACCTCGCGCCTGGCGACAGCGTTGTTCGTCAGGAGCTGCGCCTTCATCTCGTATTCGTCGACTGCCGTCTGGTAGGCACCCTGCGCCTCTTTGATCTGGCCATCGACCCCTATAAGCTCGGTCTGGGTCACCTTTATTC
>NZ_LFIO01001846.1 GCF_001187535.1 Rhizobium ecuadorense | reverse complement strand
GTATTTGTCCTGTCGACAAGAGGAGTTTTTATGCCCGACATCGACCCCGGTTCTCTTCCAGAACGCAAGCGCGGCTCCGGCGTGAAAATGGTCTACGACCTGCTGCGCGATGAGATACTCGACCTCAAGCTCGCCCCCGGCAGCCCGATCGACGAGGTGCAGTTGGCGGAGCGGTTCAAGATGTCGCGGACACCGATCCGCGAGGCGCTTGTCCGCCTAGCCGGTGACGGGCTGATAGAAACGCTGCCGAACCGCTCGACCATGGTGTCGAATATCGATTTTCTCAATCTCAGTACATTCTTCGACGCCCTCGTCCTGATGTATCGGGTAACGACGCGGCTGGCGGCGCAGAACCATCGCGCCGAGGACCTGCCCTCCATCCGTCGTTTCCACGAGGACTATTCGGCGGCGATCGAAGCGCGCGACACGTCGGCGATGATCGCGACCAACGCCGCCTTCCACGCCGCCATCGCCGAGGCCGGGCGCAACCCCTACTTCGCCGGGCTTTTTCGCCGGCTGCTCGATGAAGGCCGGCGCATTCTCCGCCTTTACTACCAGTCCTACGACGAACATTTCCCGCAGCAGTTCGTCGATGAACATGCCGAGATCATTGCCGCGATCGAGGCACGGGATCTCGAGGCTGCCGATCGTCTGGGCAAGGTTCACGCCGAGCAGATTGTCGCCCAGGTGCAGAAGCTTTTCAGCCGCACCGGCAAGCTCGACATCGCACTATAATAGGTTTTGTATTTTTCTTGTCGACAAATAGAACACAAGATGTTATCTCCATCCGCGAACAGGTCGGCGACCTTTGCCGATCCAGCCTCCCCCAGCGCTGAAGGAGATCGACATGAAGGCCACAATTTTTTCCGGCGTCATTCCCGCCCTGATGACGCCCTGCAAGGATGACCGTACGCCAGACTTCGACGCGCTGGTGGGCAAGGGCAAGGAATTGATCGAAAAGGGCATGTCCGCCGTCGTCTATTGCGGCTCGATGGGGGACTGGCCGCTGCTGACGGATGAGCAGCGCATGCAGGGGGTAGAGCGTCTGGTGAAGGCCGGTATCCCGGTCATCGTCGGCACCGGCGCCGTCAACACCGCCTCTGCCGTCGCGCACGCCGCGCACGCCCAGAAGGTCGGCGCCCAGGGCCTCATGGTGATCCCGCGCGTCCTGTCGCGCGGCACGGTCGTCGCCGCCCAGAAGAACCACTTCAAAGCTATCCTTTCGGCCGCCCCGAACCTGCCGGCCGTCATCTACAACAGCCCCTATTACGGTTTTGCCACTCGCGCCGACCTGTTCTTCGCGCTCCGCGAGGAGCACAAGAACCTCGTCGGCTTCAAGGAATTCGGCGGTGCGGCTGACATGCGCTATGCGGCCGAAAACATCACCAGCCGCGACGATGACGTCTCGCTGATGATCGGCGTCGACACCTGCGTCTTCCACGGCTTCGTCAACTGCGGCGCCGTCGGGGCGATCACCGGCATCGGCTGCGTGCTGCCGAAGGAAATCATCCACATGTGCAACCTCGCCCAGGCTGCGGCCGCCGGCGATCCGGATGCCCGCCAGCGCGCGCTGGAACTGGAATCGGCGCTCGCCGTGCTCTCTTCTTTCGATGAAGGCCCGGACCTGGTTCTCTACTTCAAGCACATGATGGTGCTGAAGGGTGATCGGGAATACACGCTGAACTTCAACGAGACGGACGTGCTCTCCGAAAGCCAGCGCGGCTATGTCGAAAGCCAGCTCAAGCTGTTTGACACCTGGTACGCCGAATGGAGCAAGCTGCCGGGCGCGGTGCAGACGCATAAAGCCTCTGCGTAATCCATCGGTTTAAGCTGACGGCCCTCCTCGCGGAGGGCCTACTCATTTGTAGATCAGAGAAAAACGACGCTGTCAGGAGACCGCGTCGAGACCTTTGTCGAGAAGACGGTCAAGCAGTTCCAGCTCGGCTGCCGTCAGTACGACGCCTTCCGTCTCGGACTTCCGGCGGGCGGCGAAGCGGCGTTGCGAAGGCAGGCGGGCGCCGCTGCCGACGATCGCCTCGAAGAGCAGTTCGGCACGAGCGAAGGGATCACCAGGCCGGCCGGCGGCAAAGGCTTGCGGCGACATGGCGATGATGAGTTCGCCATGGAACGGGGCGAGTGTCGTCGTGCCGAGATAGTCGAGCACCTCAGGGCTGGTGAGATCGCCGATCATGATGCCGGCGAGCAGTTCGATCATCGTGCCGATGGCCGATCCCTTGTGTCCGCCGAAGGGCAGCATGGCGCCCGCAAGCGCGGCTTCCGGATCGGTCGTCGGATTGCCGTCGGCATCGATCGCCCAGCCCTCGGGAAGCTGCTTGCCGGCGCGGCGGTGCAGCTCGATTTCTCCGCGGGCGGCGACGGAGGTCGCAAAGTCGAAAACGTATGGCGAGGTGTCCTTGCGCGGCCAGCCGAAGGCGAAGGGGTTCGTGCCGAGCAGCGGCTTGTTGCCGCCGGCGGGCGCGACGGTCGCATAGCTCGGGCACATGACGAGGCCGGCAAGGCCCTCCTTGGTCACCGCCTCCACCTCAGGCCAGAGCGCCGAGAAGTGGCTGCAATCATTGATGACGAGGGCGGCAATGCCGAGCTTGCGTGTGCGTTCGGCAAGCGCCGGCAGGCCGAGTTCGAAGGCCGCGTTGGCGAAGCCGCCGTCGGCATTGACCTTGACGATAGCCGACCCCTCGTTGAGGTCCAGCTTCGGCATCGCGTCCGGCTTCACCTTGCCTGATTTGACGGTGCGCAACGCGCCCTCGATACGGTAGATGCCGTGCGATTTGCAGGCGTCGCGCTCACCGGCGACGATGACGCGGGCAAGCGCTCCGGCCTGTATGGCGTTGAGCCCGGCCTTGCGGAAGATGGCTTCGACACGGCCATGCAGGTCGGCTATCGGCAAGGTGGTGTTCGTCATGCTGCGTTTCTCCTCGGCCAGGGTTTCATGGGACATTTATCCTGCATACATATAGTATGCAGGATAAATCAACGTTCGCAATTCGCCCGGTGGCAAATTTGCCAGGACACTCCCGCGTTTCCTGGCTATCGTAGCCTCATGAGCACCATGAATATCTCGCTGCCGGAGAACCTGAAGCACTTCGTCGATCAGCAGGTCGTCGGCCGAGGTTATGGCACCTGTAGCGAATACGTATGCGAGTTGATCCGCCGCGACAGAGATCGGCAGCATTTGCGCGATCTCCTGCTCGAGGGTGCTGCATCCAAGACGACCGAGCCAGTCGATGCCAGCTATTTCGACAATTTACGCGACCGCGCCTCGAGACAAAGCTCCAAGTGACCGCAAGGTCCGGTTCCCCTGAATTCCCTTGCGATGTTCAATCACGACGAGCCCAGCAGGGCGTTGATCTCGGCGCGCGACGGCATGGCGGGGGCTGTGCCCGGCCGGGTTACGGCGATTGCAGCGGTCGCAGAGCCGAAACGGACGGCCTCGCTCGGCGTCTGTCCTTCCGAAATCGCCGTCGCGAAACCGCCGAGAAAGGCGTCCCCTGCCCCGGTGGTGTCGATGACATTTCCTGCCGAGAATGCAGGGACGAATTCGCTCTGATCGGCGGTGTGATAGTAAGCGCCGCGTCCGCCAAGGGTGATGACCGCCGCCCGCGCCCCTCGATCGAGCAGGGCGCGGCCGGCCGCACGGACCTGCTCATCGGTTGTGATCGCATGACCCACCAATTCGGCGGCTTCCACCTCGTTGGGTACGATGAAATCGCACAGGCCGTAGATTTCGTCCGGAATGGCTCGCGCCGGCGCGGGATTGAAGATCGTCGTGACCCCTGCCCTTTTCGCCATCGTGAGGCCATGCAAGGCGGCCTCGAGCGGCTGTTCGAGCTGCGTCATGAAAATCGCGGCGCTTTCGATCGCCGCCCGGTTCGCTTCGACGTCTTCGATGCCGATAAGGCCCGCGGCACCCGGCACGACGATGATGGCATTGTCGCCGCTTACCTCGTCGACGAAGATGAAGGCAGCACCACTGGAAACACCATCCATCTTCATCACATTGGCTTTGACACCCGCCTGCGAATAGGCCGCAAGGGCCATCTCGCCGAACGGGTCGTTGCCGACCCGTGAGATGAAGGTCACCTTACCGCCGGCCTTTGCCGCGGCGATTGCCTGGTTGGAGCCCTTGCCTCCCGGCCCGAGCGTGAAACCCGATCCCATCAGCGTCTCGGCAATATAAGGCAGGCGTTTTGCCTTATAGGCGGTGTCGGCTGCAAAAATGCCGAGAATGACGATCCCGCTTTTCTCGCTCATCTAAGAGCCTCCGCCGCTGGAATGACACCCTTGGTCAGAAGGAAGCATCCGTAGAAGCGCAGTTCCCCCGTTGCGATGACGCAATAGGCCTTTTTGGCGATGTCATAGAAGGCCATCCGTTCGACAGGATACATCGGCGATGGTTTACCTTCGGCGCGGTCGACGATCGCCTGCACTTCCTGCTGGATTGGCGGAATTTCACCCGGCTTGCCAATCACTTCCATGCGGCCGACCGAAGGCTGGATCGGCGTGTCCAGCGGCAAGACCGAAAGGATAGCATCGATCGCCTGCGGCGCGGGAATATTTTCCATGGTCAGCAGCGTCCCCAGGCGAGTCTGCCGGGCAATCGAATCCGACGGAAAATTCATGTCTGAGATGACGAGATAATCGCCATGTCCCATGTTGCAAAGTGCTTGAAGAATGTCGCCGTTGAGTTCGGCCCGAATTCCCTTGAGCATCGATCTTCCATCCTTTTCTCGTCGCCGGAGCACCGGCTCTGCTTCAATTCGTATGGCCGGCGCTATCGGCCTTGGGTTGCGGGCACGGGCCGCTGGAACCGCGCACGATCAGTGATCCGTCGACCATTTCGTCTTCCGCACCCGGTGGTTCCGCCAAGAGAAGGCCGACCGCGCGCCGCGCCAGCATGTCGGCCGGCTGACGTATGGTCGTCAGCCTGGGAACGACGAGATTGGCGAGCGAAATATCGTCGAAGCCTGTCACCGACAGTTTTCGCGGCACGTCGATCTTGAGGTCTCGCGCGGCGCGCAGCGCGCCGATGGCCTGCTGATCGCTGGCAGCCGCAATCGCCGTCGGCCGATCCTGGGACGGGCGCGAAAGCAGGTCGCGGGCAATTCTTTCACCGGACTCGTAGTCGAACCTGCCATAGGCAATTTCCAGTTCAACGGGTTCGCCTGTTTTGCCGAACCCGTCCATGCGGCCGACAAAACCCTCCTTGCGCATGCGCCCTGCCTCGGTATCGGCCGGCCCGGCAATATAGGCGATGCGGCGGTGCCCGAGCCCGTAGAGATGGTCGGCAATCAGCGCAGCTGCCTGCGCATGGTTGGTCGACACAAGGGGAAAGGTGCCGAAGCGCCGGTCCAGCGATATGATCGGCACCGATGCCGGCAGATCGAGGCCTGAACCGTCGCTCGAAGCCACCACGATGATGCCGCGCACCGACCGGTGGAGAAAGGCTGAAACGTGGCTCTGCTCCGCCTCGCGATCGTCATGCGAGCTTGCCAGCATCAGGCTATGCGCACGCTCGAGCGCCGCACGCTCGACGCTTGCCGCAAGCTGCGCAAAGAACGGATTGGTGATATCGGGAACGATCAGGCCGATGACATCGGTTCTGCTGGTGCGCAGCGCTCTCGCGGTGACGTTGGGGCGATAACCGAGCGCCGAAATAGCGTCGTTGACCTTGTCCCGCAGCATGGGTTTGACCGCGGCTTCGCCCGACAGCACGCGCGAAACGGTGCCGACAGAGACGCCTGCATATTCGGCAACATCCTTGACTGTCGGCATCTTTGGCATGTTCGACATCCCGCAGCTACTTGACGGCGCCCGCGGTCATCCCGGCAATGATGTGCTTTTCCAGGACGACGCCGACGACGACAAGCGGAAGGATGCCGGCGGTGGAAAGGGCAGCCATCGACCACCAGTTGATGCCCTGGCTGCCTGTCTGGCTGGCAATCATCACCGGCAGCGTGTTGGTATTGGTGGAGGTCAGCAGTGCGGCGAAGAAATATTCGTTCCAGCACAGGATCAGCGCCAGGAGGAACGCAGCCACCATGCCCGGCAGAACCAGCGGCACGATGATGCGGGCAAAAGCGCCCCAGACCGACAGACCATCGACGAGCGCTGCCTCCTCCAGCTCCACCGGGATGGTGGCGAACTGATCGCGCATGATCCAGACGACGATCGGCAGGACCATCAGCGTATAGACCGCGATCATGCCGGCATAAGTGTCGAGCAGCGCCAGTTCCTTATAGAGAACCAGGAACGGCAGGGCGAGGACGACCGGCGGCATGATCAGCTGCGACAGGAAGAAAAAGGAAATGTCGGAATTGCGCATATGGCCGAACTTGTAGGAAAAGCGGCTGAGGCCGTAGGCGGCCAGCGATCCGAGCACGACCGCAAGCGCGGATGCCGCAACCGAGATGATGATGCTGTTCCAGAGCCGGCGCATAAATTCGTCGCGCACCGTCGATACCTGGGAGATCGTATCGGGAGAGAGCCCGAGCGAGCGCCAGCCGAGCCAGCTGGGCGTAAAGTTGAACCAGGGAACCAGATTGCCGCGCATGACATCGGCGGCTGTTTTGAACGAGGTCGAAACCGTCCAGAACAGCGGGAAGATGCAGACACACGCCCAGGTGACGAGCAAGCCGTAGACGGCCAGACGCATGGCCCACCATCGAATGCGCTGAGCCCGCCCGTATTTTTCGAAATCGATGCGAACCATCAGAGCCTTCCTGTCATCCGCTTCACGATACGGTCTGCGATTTTCATCAGCCCCGTCATCCCGAAGACGATGATCACCAGATAGACGAGCGCGAGCAAGGTACCGTATCCGACATTCGACCGGTCGCGGTATTCACGATAGATGAAACTGGTGACGGAATCGGTCGCGCCGCCGGGGCCTCCCGACGTCACCGTGATGATGATGTCGGCGAGCTTGAGCTTGAAGATCACGCGGATCATCACCGCCGTCACCGACACCGGCAGCATGAGCGGGAAAGTAACCTTCCAGAAGCGCTGCCATTTGGTGGCCCCATCGACTTCGGCCGCCTCCAGCACCTCCCTGGACAAGCCCTGCAATCCAGCAAGCAGCATGATCATCATGAAGGGAATGAAGGTCCAGGCATCCATGATCATGATCGACAGCTTCGCCGTCAGCGGATCGCCGAAGAAGGAGGGATTTTCCCAGCCAAGCCAGCGGGCGAAGCGCGCGATCGGGCCGAAACGAGTCTCCAGCATCGACTTGCCGACCATCCAGCTCACCGCGACCGGCGACAGCATCAAAGGGATGAGGAAGGTGACCCGCCAGAATTTTCGCGCGATAATTTCCTGGTTGAGGAGCAGCGCCAGTCCGAAGGCGATCGCATATTCGACTACGATCGCCAGGCAATAAAGGATCATGTTCAGCAGGGCATTGGCATAGAACGGATCGGCGATCATCCGGCGCACATTGTCGAGCCCATTGAAGCGCCGCCCGGTCGAGGAGGCGAGGTTCCAATCGGAAAAGCCGATCCAGAGCGCAAAGAGCAGCGGGAAGACCACCATCGACACGACGAAAAGCGCGGCCGGCAGAACAAAAAGCGCCTTCTTGCCCGGCTCGCCGTAGATGACGACGCGCGTTACGCAAAGAACGGCGGCCCAGAGAAAATAGGCATAAAGAACCGGCCGCCAGTTCGCAAAACCCCAACCGGTCCAGCCCAGTTCATGGATGCCCTGCAAGACAAAGGATGTGATGAACCATATGGCGCTGAGCCATAGAGCCGTGCGGCCCCAGAAACGACGGCTCGCGGAAATGGAGCCGGCTTCGACCGTGTGCAGCAGGTCGCCTTCGACTGTCGACATGATTTTCCTCGTCCGGACAGAATGGGCGCCGGCGAACCGCTTCCGGTCCGCCGGCGTATTGGTGTCAAACGATCAGAGCCCGAGGCTCGCCCGATAGAGTTTCAGCTGGCTGTCGCGGCCGATCTGGTCGGTGATCTTTTCCCAGGCGGCCGCAATCGCATCCGCGGTCTCCTGCGCCGACTTGTACTGTCCGGCAAAGCCCTTTGCCAATTCGTCCTCGGCGACGGAATAATATTGGAAGATACCGGGGATGCGCGGTTCGATGGCGGCGTTCGGGTGGTTGTAGCTGTCGGCGTTCGAACCCAGATAGTCCTCGATATAGGCGCGGTCGTAACCTGCCTTTTCCCATTCGTCGTAGTTGAAGTTGGACTGGCGGTAAGGCTGGAAACCGGAGGGATAGGCCGACGTCCAGAGCGACAGATCCTTGCCGCCGAGATGGGCGGCAGCGGACCAGGCCGCCTTGCGCTTCTTCTCGTCGCCGGAGACCTGCTTGGTGACATAGATGCCCCAGCCGAGATAGGCCATGTTGGGCGCTTCGTTATACTTGTCTTCCCACTGCCCGGTCTTGCGGTTGTAGACCCGGTTGGAGCCGCGGTTGATGCCGAAGCCGACCACATCGCCCACGACCGACGAGTCCGAAGTGCGCGCGCTGGAGCCGACATCGCCCCACCACATCAGCATGGCGCCGGTGCCCGCCAGGAACTGCGAGAAGGCCGTGGTGCCGGGGTCGGCATTGATCTGATCGGCCGGATAGGCCTTGGCCGCGATCAGATCCAGGACGTCCTGGATCGCCTGGACCCATGCGGGGTTATTGACCAGCGGCTTCATGTTTTCGGGATCGAACAGCCAGGCCGGATCACCCGGATATTTGGCATAGGCCGTCGCGCGGTTCTCGATGAAATAGAAGCCGAAACCGCCCCAGCCCTTGAGCGGGTCGAGATAGCCGTAGGCCGGCTGGCCGGTCAGCGGATCGGTCTTGCCGATCAGCGCCTTGGAGGCCGCGTTGACCTCCTGCCAGGTCTTCGGCGGCTCGGCCATGCCGCTGATGGAGCCCTCTCCGAAATAATCCTTGCGATAGGCGAAGGTGTGGCAGTCGCCGTCGATCGTGACGCGATAGGTCTTGCCGCCCCAGGTGCCGACCGGCGGCTTCAGGTAACTCACCAGGTCGTCGGCCTCGATCTGCTTTGCAGCCCAGTCCGGCATCTCGTCCAGCAGCCCGCGTCCGGCAGTGTCGCCTTCGAACGGGGCGCCCATTTCCAGAATGTCGAAATCGACGGTGCCGGTCGCGATCGATTGCTGAAGGCGGGCGTTGTAGTCGGCCTGTGCAAGGTCGATCCAGTTGATCTTGGCGCCGGTATAAGCCTCCCAGGGCTTCAGGAAGCCGCGGAACAGGAAGTTGTGCAGGTTCTGATTGTTGAGCCCCATGAAGGTCAGCTCGACACCGGCAAATTCGCCCTGCTTGACGTTGGCCTTGGTCGGGCCGAGGCAGAGTTCGCCGACTTTCTGCCAGTCCGCATCCGTCGGCGAGCCCTTGCCGACGCCCGGAATCTGCAGGATCCGGGCGCGCAGATCGTCGGCGGCGGCAATCGCCATGCCGGGAATTCCGCCCATCGCACCGGATAGACCGAGCAGAGCCGCAGCGCTCGCCGTTCCGCGCAGGACGTCGCGGCGACTTGCCTGACGGCGCATCAATGCATCGTATATTTCGACTTTCATACTTTCCTCCTCCACGTTTTTGCGCTGCCGCCAGCCATCTTTCCGGATTGGCTCCGGTCCGATTTTCGCACTGGTCTCGTGCAGAACTATCTGGTAAACAAAAAAATGAAACGTTTCATATTGATGTTCGAAACCGCTCCTCTCGGCCTCGCCAGCGAGAATTAGACGGCAAGCGGCAAAAGTCAACAAGAAATGAAACGTTTCATGGAGGAGGTCCTACGGTATCTCAAGCAATGGCGGAACGCGGTTCCCCCGAGCCCAATGCCGTGGATAATTGTCAAGCGATGCATATCCCTTGGGACCGCCCCTGGGGTGGTCGGAAAGCGATTGGGAGGCATATGGCTGAGGTCAATATTTCAGAGGCGCGCAAGGCCTATGGCGCCGTAAATATCCTGCATGGCGTCGATATCGACATTCGCAACGGCGAGTTTGTGGTGCTCGTCGGCCCGTCCGGTTGCGGCAAATCGACATTGCTGCGCATGGTCGCGGGGCTCGAAAGCATCACCGGCGGGACCATCTCGATCGGCGGAAAGGTCGTCAACAACCTGCCGCCGAAGGATCGCGACATCGCCATGGTCTTTCAGAGCTATGCGCTCTATCCGCATAAAACCGTTGCCGAAAACATGGTCTTTGCGCTCCGTCTGCAGAAGCAGCCTGCCGATATCATCAAGCAGCGGCTGCAGGCGGCGGCCGAAACCCTCGACCTCGTGCCCTATCTCGACCGCTATCCG
>NZ_LFIO01001206.1 GCF_001187535.1 Rhizobium ecuadorense | reverse complement strand
GTATTGGACCGTCTGCTTTCTGATTCATCCCGCCCCCTCACCGCTCGACTGTAAATGGGCGCATGCCCGCAAGTATCGTTCGCACGCAATGAATATGTGGATCGTTCGCGGACGCGACTGGAACGGCGAGAACGGGGCCCAGACGGGCTGAAATGATCCTTTCCAGAAGATCGCCAAGGTCGGCAACCGCGGGCAAAACGTCTACAAAATCGATCGATGGAGCACATTCACCAAGAATGAGATCGCGGGCATCGGCAAGCATAGCGC
>NZ_LFIO01000490.1 GCF_001187535.1 Rhizobium ecuadorense | reverse complement strand
GCCCGTGCGGGAAGCGGCCTTGACGGCCTCGCCCTTTGCCAGAAGCCCATCCACCAGATGTTTGCCGACGGTGCCTGTCGCGCCGAGAACAAGAATCTTGCTGCTCATGTCACTCTCCTTGGTATCTATTGGAAACTATCTTTCCATAGGTTAGATACAGGGAAATTCGGATTAGAAAAGAGAGCACTTTTTTGTCACATGGTTTCCTCCGGGAAACCGCACCGGGAAGGAAAGAACAGATGACGGCGATGCAACAGGCCTACAATG
>NZ_LFIO01001515.1 GCF_001187535.1 Rhizobium ecuadorense | reverse complement strand
GAATTCGTGAAAGCTCAGCCAGACGTTGTAGATCAGTGGATAGATTGTAAAGACCACGAGCAAGCAAACCAGTGGCAGGAGCCACGGGATCGGCGAGTCCGATATTGCAATGCGTTTCACCTGTGCGACGGACATTCCGTACCCTCCAGCGAGCCGACTGCGGCTATTGCGCCCGGCATGAGCGCGCGTCACCGTTGCCAAACCCGCACTCCTCTGCCGGTTCAGCTCTGCTCGATCCTGTTTCTCTACGCCGGCGCAAGCCGGCAT
>NZ_LFIO01000726.1 GCF_001187535.1 Rhizobium ecuadorense | reverse complement strand
GGTTAATGTTGTTGCACGAGGGGCAAAACTTGTTTGGCAAAGTCGAGCTGGTGAGTGACAACCCTGATGTCGCTCGGACGGATATCTCTCTAGATGATTATGAGGACTTTTTTGAGAACGGCGCCCTGCCGCTGCACCTGGTGGGGGCCGACGGCACGATTCTGCGGGCCAATCAGGCAGAGCTTGACATGCTCGGCTACAGTGCCGGCGAATATGTCGGGCGCAAGATCTCGGAGTTTCATGCGGACGCAGACACCATCGACGAGA
>NZ_LFIO01000567.1 GCF_001187535.1 Rhizobium ecuadorense | reverse complement strand
CGATCAACGCCGCGTTGCTGCGGGCAACCGAGACCCTCGAGCGCTGGCATTGGTCCCTGCCGGCATGGGGATATTGGACGGCGGCGGATTTTGCCTCTCATCCGGAGGCATCGGCCTATTTGCGCGCCCATCAGCTGGGTTGGGATGTCACCGATTTCGGCTCGAACCGGTTTGCCGAATGCGGCCTCGTGTTGTTCTGCCTGCGCAATGGCATCGTTGATGTCGAGGGGGAGCGGACCTATGCCGAAAAGCTGCTCTTTGTCGAAG
>NZ_LFIO01001813.1 GCF_001187535.1 Rhizobium ecuadorense | reverse complement strand
CTGGTTGATCCCGACGGGTTTGCCGGCCTTGTCGTCGATGAAATTGACTTCGGGGAGCCGAAACAGGGTCGGCGTGTCGTCCTGCATCCTGAATTCGGTCTTGATCGACGAGCCGATTACCTGCTCGGGCGGGACGCCGTAGACCTTTTCCGCCCATGGCCGCATGAACTCGATGCCTCCGCCTGAAACGATGAAGGTCTTGAAACCGTTGGCGCGGAGATAGGCGAGAAGCTCGATCATCGGCTGGTAGACGAGTTCGGTGTAGGGC
>NZ_LFIO01001199.1 GCF_001187535.1 Rhizobium ecuadorense | reverse complement strand
TCGGTGAAGATCCCCTTGGCCTGGTTGAGATAGGCGCGGTTGATGCCGCGGATGGGGATCTCGCGGGTCGCAACCCCCGGCGCCGTTGCGTTCGAGCCGAACTGATAGGGATAACCGGCCATCATCGTTGCGCCACCCTGCACGACGGTGGCGATGCGGCTGTTGGTCTCGGGAATGATCGCGAACTTGATCGTATCCAGATAGGGGCGCGGCTGATCCCAATAACCGGGATTGCGGGCCATGGTCATCGATATGCCCTGGTTCCATT
>NZ_LFIO01000985.1 GCF_001187535.1 Rhizobium ecuadorense | reverse complement strand
GTCTACCTGCTACGTGGAAACCACGATGCTGCCAGCGTGATTACCAAGACGATCACGCTGCCCGACAACGTGCACGAATTTACAACGAGCAAGCCCGCTACCTTCCTCATCGAGGAAAAGAAGATTGCTCTCCATGGACAGGGTTTTTCAGACCGGGCGGCATACGAAAATCTAGCCATCGGCTATCCTTCGGCAATCGCAGGCTGGTTTAACATAGGGGTTCTGCATACCTCGATGACGGGACGCGAAGGCCATGAGGCCTATGCGC
>NZ_LFIO01000395.1 GCF_001187535.1 Rhizobium ecuadorense | reverse complement strand
CCCGCCAACCTGTCCGGCAGGGCGACATGCTTGTGGTACATTGCGGCATAAGCAACGGCGCGCGGCCGGAACTGCTGCACCTCGTCCAGCACCGAGCCGATAGACTGGCCGCTTCTGTGGTTGACCGCAAAGACCGCCATGCCGGCGCTACGGGCCGCCCCATCGAGGCCACGTACGATCTCGGTGGCGAAGGGCGAAGTGATGAGGCCGTCGGAGACGACGCCGACCAGCGGCAGCCAGCCCTGACGCACGCCACGCGCCGCAAGGT
>NZ_LFIO01000509.1 GCF_001187535.1 Rhizobium ecuadorense | reverse complement strand
ATTGCACGCCGGTAAGGGGTCAGTTTTGTGCGCCGATTGACATATAGGTGTTCGGAACACCGAGCAGTGCACGTAAAAGCCGCTTGACAAAACGCGTCCGCTGCCACTATTGGGTAATCGATCACCCAAGGAGGATGGTGAAGATCGTGGCAGTATCGCTTTCTGACATCGCGGAACGTGCGGGCGTCTCGGTAAAGACGGTTTCCGGCGCATTGCACGGCGGCTCCGCCCGCATGTCCGACGATACGCGCCAGAAGATCAAGGCCAT
>NZ_LFIO01000781.1 GCF_001187535.1 Rhizobium ecuadorense | reverse complement strand
GTATACAACATCACAAAAAACACGATGTCAACGATTACATTTTCGTTGACGCCGGGTTTCATCAGCGTAAGATGATCAAAAATAGGGGGCGCGAAGATGCGTTATTACGGCCCAATTTCTGGTGATCGGGTTATAATTTTGATCGCCCTCGCGTTAAGTATCATAATGCTATTTAACCTGCGCGCGGTTGCCACCTTTGTCGCGTACGAAGGTAATGCTCTAAGCGAAATGCAAAGCAGGCAGGCTGAAGCGAAACTCGCGGCTTTCAGATATTATGTTCTTGGCGACGATGGCCAGGAGACGGCGGTCTTACACCGCTGAAGCATCAGGGACCGCGCGCTCGACAACTCCCCTCGCATTCCAAAGCGGAGCCCTGTCGGGACCATTCGAGGCGGTCAAGGGTATCTCTGCCATCCCTTTGCCGTTTCTCGGAATGCTCGTCGTCATCGCACCGCAGAAAACTGGATGACGACGCGGCACCAATTTGGCGACATCAATGATGACGGCAAACCGGCTGGTATCACCCGCCGGAGCTACGGACGGTCCGAGCAATCTTTTCCTGCGACGTCAGGATTGTCCGTGACAGCTGCACGGCTTGGCCAGCACATGCCTCGAGCTCGGCTGGATCCCCCGACCATTCGCACCATGTACTTGCTGAATCAAGCAGCGCGATTATGGCGCGAACGGTGCGTTTGCTCGGAAGATATCCCATTTCCTCTGCTGCCGTCTCAAACAGCCCGGCACAAAGATCCAGCCAGTAATCGATCTCATGACGGAATTCGATTTCCAGGAACCCTCCGATCCGGTCCATTCGGACAAGGAGATCCCATAGATCGCTTGCGGGATGCGAAATCTGCCGTTTTGCGGCTGTAACAACCAGGGCATCCCAGAACTCGTTGACGCTGCTTGTCTTGTCGATCGCCTCAAGAACGGCGTATCCCCAGTTGCTGTAGTGCCAGCGCAGCGACTCCGCGACGATTTCACTGCGTCCTTCGGGGAAATGAAAATAAATGCTGGAAGCTTTAACGTTAGCTTCCTTGGCGAGTAGCCGCATCGTCACAGCCGAATAACCTTCGAACGTTGCAAGCTTTAAAAACACCTCCAGAATTCGGCGCCGACCCAGGGTCAAGTCGGACCAATCGCGTTGATCCAGATGCTGCTTGAATAGATTGCGCGCGGTCATCACACGAGGCGGAAGGCTCATTACATAATCCTTGCAGTGGCTGACGCAGTGAATGTCGCGACATCATTCAAGTCAACAGGTTGCGGTGGCGCAAGCACCACCGATTGCTGCGATCGATGCCAAACTTGTGAAGGCTCAGCACATCAGTGCTCGACCGAGTGGTCCTTCAGGCTCAGCGACTGCCACGGACTCGAACATCAGAACGGGTCTCGCGCGGCTGTAAGCCATCCGCCATCCATCACATAGGCGCTTCCATGAACGTAATCGGCGTCGTCGCTGCCGAGAAAGGCCGCCAGTTTCGCGATTTCTTCCGGTTGGCACCAGCGACGTGCGGGAACTTTGCTGATTGCAAGATCCATATCGGGCGATGCGGCGTTGTGCTCCGGCAGAGCCAAGGGCGTTGCGGTGGCTCCGGGGCAAATCGCGTTCACGCGGATCCCGCGCGCGCCATATTCGAAGGTCATCTGGCGCGTCAAGCCGATCACGCCGTGCTTGGAAGCGGTGTAAGCCGACCCGCCGCCGGCGGCGCTGAACCCGGACGTCGACGACGTGTTGATGATTGCACCTTTCCCCTGCGAAAGCATATGCGGAATAATGGCGCGGGCCATGAGGAAAGGCCCGGTAAGATTGACGGCCAGAACCCTGTTCCATTCCTCGAGGCTGACCTGGTGGGCAGGAGCATGCCCGTCCAGAATTCCCGCGTTGTTGCAAAGAAGATCGATTCTTTCCCAGCGCTGGATAATTGCTTTGACGGCGCTTTCGACGCTTCCGGCGTCGCTAACGTCTGCCTGCAGCGGATAGGCCTTTTCCGGCGTAGAAAGTTTTTCGACTGTTTCGACAGCGCGAGCCGGATTGACGTCCAGAGCGGCGACGAAGGCGCCCCTGGATACAAATTCCCCGACCATGGCGCGCCCCATTCCGGAGCCTGCGCCTGTGATGACCACCACCTTACCGCTATAATTACTCACGACAGATGTCTTCCTTTTCTGTGTTTGGCGAGGGCGGTTACCAGTCAGATGCACCGCCTGTTTTCCATTAGCTGCTTGAACAGCCTGCCGGGCCTTGCCCGCTTATTGTGATGCTTTCCGGATATTTTCGAGGATTGCCTGATTGACGCTGGCGGCTGCCTCCATTTGCGGCATATGGCCGGTATCTGGCAGGATGCGCAGGGTGAGGTTTGCCGGGAGGGTGCCGGCGTCTGGGACGGGCACGATCTGGTCCTGTTCGCCCCAGATCAGCATGACGGGGCAGTTAAGACCGGCAAGCGGCTCGCGGATCGACAGCAACTGGCCGTCTTGGCCGGCGATGGTGTCGGCGATTGCGGTCAATGCCTCCGGCACGCCTTCGAGACGCTTGAAGCGCAGGGTTCCTTCGACCATGTCGTTGGTGATCTTGGAGGGATCGGCAAACAACTTCTCGAGCACGTTCAGAAGCGGCCGGCGCCGTTCGGCGGCGACGAAGTCGACCAGGAAGTCGCGGCTCATCTGCCGGCTCAAGCCGACCGGCGCGATCAATGTCAGCGAAGCCACGCGCGACGGCTGGGCGGCGGCGATCCGTGCGGCGACGGCGCCGCCGAAGGAATGGCCGACGAGATGGAGCCTGCCGGGCGCGAGATCCTGGACCGCGGCGCTGACGGCCGAGGTTATTTTGGCAAGCACATCACCGTCGACGGGCGACGAGGCGCCGTGCCCCGGCAGATCGACCGCGATCGTCCGGATCGTTTCGGCCAGCGGCGGCTGGTTGAACAGCCAGGTCGACAGATCGCCGCCGAAGCCATGCAGGAACAGGACGACATCGTCGCCCTCGCCGGCTTCGAGCAGGTTGACCGTGCCGCCCTGGACCTCGACGATGCGCGGTGCTGCGCTGCCGGCGTCACCGCCCTCGCCCGAACCCAGCCGGTCGGCATAGGTTTCGATGAAGGCGTCGATCTCTTCAGTGGTCGCGGCATCGTCGGTGATGACGCCGGCCAGGGCGCCGACCGGCGCCGTCGTGCCTTGCTGCAGCACGATGCGCCGCAAGGTGCCGCTTGCCGCCGCCTCCAGGACATTGGTGACTTTGGTCGTCTCGATCTCGAGGATTTCCTGACCGCGGGCGATGATGTCGCCCTCATTGACCATCCATTGGGTGATCGTGCCTTCGGTCATCGTCATTCCCCATTTGGGAACAGTGACAGCTTCGATAAGCGACATGGGCTTTACCTCTTTACGATGGATCTGGCGGCCTTGGCCACGGCGTCGGGCGTCGGCACATAGACGTCTTCGAGATTGGGGGCGTAGGGAACCGGCGTGTGCGGCGCCGTCACGAGCTTGATCGGCGCCTTGAGCGCGTCGAAACATTTGTCGGCAAACAGCGCGGAGATGTCGGTGGCGACGCTGCAGCGCGGATTGGCCTCGTCGACGATGACGATGCGGCCGATCCCTTCGGCGACATCGAGCAGGGTCTCTTCGTCGAGCGGCGAGGTGGTGCGGGGATCGACGACGCAGGCGGAGATGCCGTCGGCCGCAAGCTGGCGGGCCGCTTCCTCGGCGACGCCGACCATCCGTCCGATCGCCACGATCAGCACATCCTTGCCGTCGCGCACCACCCGGGCTTCGCCGAACGGGATGGTATAGGAGGCGTCCGGCACCTCGCCGACGGTGTCGTAAAGCATCTTGTGTTCGAGGAAGATGACCGGGTCGTCGTCACGGATGGCCTGCAGCAGCAGCCCCTTGGCGTCATAGGGATTGGAGGGGATGACGACCTTCAGGCCGGGAATATGGGTGAAGATCGGATAGAGCGCCTGGGTGTGCTGGGAGCCGGAACGGCTGCCGGCGCCATAGGTGGCGCGGATGACGAGCGGCGTCTTGGCGCGGCCGCCGAACATATAGCGGAACTTGGCGGCCTGGTTCATGATCTGGTCGAGGCAGACGCCGGCAAAGTCGACGAACATGATCTCGGCGATCGGGCGCAGGCCGGTCAGGGCCGCGCCGGCGGCGGCGCCGATGAAGGCGGCTTCGCTGATCGGCGTATCGCGGATGCGCTCGGGCCCGAACGCATCGAGCAGCCCGCGGGTGACCCCGAACGGCCCGCCCCAGGCGTCCTTGACGCCGTTGGCGCCGGCGCCGCCTGTCAGATCCTCACCCATCATGATCACGCGCGGGTCACGGGCCATTTCCAAATGGAGCGCCTCGTTGAGGGCCTGGCGGAAGGATTTCTTGGGCATGATCGTCGTCCTTACAGATACTTGACGTAGACGTCGGTGGTCAGAGCCGACAAGGGCGGGAAGGGTGCGGCGCGCGCGGCAGCGACGGCGCGGTCGATTTCGGCGTCAACCGCCCGATCGACGGCGTCGAGTTCGTCCGCCTCGAGCAGCGACACCTCGGCGACCCGTTTGCGGAAGTTGATCAGGCAGTCGCGCTCCCGGCGCATCGCCGCCTTTTCCTCCGGTGTGCGGTAGTTGTCGGGATCGCCGCTATAGTGGCCGTAATAGCGCGGCACATGGACGTGCAGCATCGTCGGCCCGCCACCGTTGCGGGCGCGGGCAACGGCTTGACCGGCCGCCGCATAGACGCTGAACACATCCGTCCCGTCGACCTCGATGGCGGGGATGTCGAAGCTTTCGGCGCGGCGGGTGAAGCTGCCGGCGGAGACATGCTCGTTGGCGGTGGCTTCGCCGAAACCGTTGTCCTCGATGACGAAGACGATCGGCAGCATCCAGATCTTGGCAAGGTTGAAGCTCTCGGACATGACGCCCTCGTTCATCGCGCCGTCTCCGGCAAAGGCGACGGCGACGTTCCTGGTGCCGAGAAGCTTGGCGCTCAGGGCTGCGCCGCAGGTGATCGGCGCGCCTGCCGCGACGATGCCGTTGGCGCCGAGCATGCCCTTGCGCAGGTCGGCGATGTGCTGCGACCCGCCCTTGCCGCCGCAGGTGCCGCTCGCCTTGCCGAACAGTTCCGCCATCATGCTGTCGATATCGACGCCCTTGGCGATCGAATGACCATGGCCGCGATGGGTGGAGGAGATGTAGTCGCCCTCGTCGAGATGCAGGCAGACCCCGACGGCGCTCGCCTCCTCACCGGCATAAAGATGGGTGTTGCCGGGAATGTCGCCGGTCGCCATCTCGTCCATCACCCGCTCCTCGAAGCGGCGGATCATCCGCATGTTGCGGTAGACCTCGATCAGTTTGTCCTGTGGCAACTGCAAACCAGACATTGCTTCCCTCCGTTTCTGATCTCTGCGGCTTGTGTTTATGTCTGCTATTCGAAACATTATCGGCGGTGAAACGGCTGGCTGCGGTCGATCACCGCGACCAACCGCAGCCAGAACAATCCATCCCTCTTGGGTAGGATGGATTGTCGATATGGGTTCACTTGAAAAAGCTCAGGAGTTCACGCACCAGCGCTTCCGGTTGTTCTTCTGCCAGATAGTGGCCGCAGTTTTCGATCGCGGTTCCACGGACATCGGCGGCAATCTTCTGCAATTGTGCGACGAGATCCGGCATTGAGCCTTGATCGGCCCGAACCGCGAGGACCGGCATTTCAAGCTTTCCTTTGGCGGCAAGGTCCCGGTTCTGGTTGGCCGATAACGACACTGCCCTGTAGTAAGCAAGCCCACCCTTCAGGCCGCCGTAAAGGAAAACGCGCAGGTATTCGTCGAAATCACTTTCGGAAAACACCTGCGGATTGGCCGCTTTGCGTTGCAGGAACCAGTTGAGATAGATGTCCTCCCGACCTTCAATGAGCGCCTCCGGCAAGTCGGGGACGTTGTGAAAGGCAACGTGCCACGTGCGCCACGCGACTTCGGGCGACCAAGGCAGAGCATCGGGAAGACTGATGCCGGGGATTCCCGTATCGAGAATGGCCAGACCAAGAACGCTGTTTCCGTAAAGCGCTGCGTAGGGATAGGCGACCCAAGCGCCGATATCATGGGCGACGAGGTAGTGCCGATCGGCACCCAATTTTTCGACAAGGCCTCGCACGATCTTGGCAATGCCTGTCGTATCGCAGCCGCCAACCGGTCGATCTGAATCGCCTTGCCCAGGAAGATCCAGTGCGATGACCCGGTATTTGGAGGCGAGCGCCGGCAGGATTTTGCGCCACGCGTACCAGCTCTGGGGAAATCCGGCGAACAACACGACCACCTCGCCATCTGGGCGCCCTCCACTGACATGGTGCAGCCTGACGCCGTCGACCGTCGAGAAGCCCCGGTCAAATCCCTCGATGCCGCTCATCGGCCAGTCCAGTCTTTCCACCATCGCAGTCTCCTTCTTTAGAAAACTCATCCTCGGGCGGATGACCGCTCCCTTAAGTTTATTCATCGACCTAACGTTCGTTAGATTGATGAGGGAGTGTCGCTCCCTATTCGACGCCTGTCAACCAATAAAGATAGGTATATGTGGTTGTTTTTACTTGCCAATTTGCGGCAGCGACGAACGCTCCTCAAATCGTTTCAAATGAGAACTGCAGGTGGAGTTGGATCGCGGTTTCGAGCACTCGGGGCTACGGACGAATTCGAAGATGGCAATTCATCTTAGCTTGCGGCAACCGCCGCCATTCCCGGGAGTGATGACACGAATGACCTCCCAATCATGGTGTTTCAGCGCGGATTTTCCTGCCGGACCGCCCTGAGGTCAAATCGTCGTTGGCGATGGAGCCTGATAACGCAGTTCTATCAGCTGCGCCGGAAACGGTCGGCATCAACCCGCCAAGCGCCGCTCCCGCATATGTTGCGTGATCAGCAGAATCTATCTCGGGTCATCGAATATGGAGATTTGACGAAAGGCCCCGAAATCGCGAGTTCTTGCACATGTGTGTGCATGAGAACAGGGACGCTTGGTGATGGATAAGCTTGAAACGGTGCTGGATCGTCAGCCGGAGCATATTCGCCACGATGTCAGGACTGGCGCGATCGCCGGGCAGACTTCCGGGTTGGCCCCAGGTTTTGCGCAAGGAAATCTGGTGATCCTGCCAAAGCAGTGGGCGACCGATTTTTTAAGGTTTTGCCTGGAAAATCCCAAGCCATGCCCGTTGCTCGCCGTCGGAAATCCCGGCGATCCGTCCCTCGCCAAGGCCGGTAGGAACATCGACATCCGGTCCGATGTTCCGAGTTACCGGGTTTTCCGCGACGGGCGGCTGGTGGAGGAGATCCCCGATATCCGCCACATCTGGCGGGATGATTTCGTTTCCTTCTTGATCGGCTGTTCGTTTTCCTTCGAGTGGGCTCTCTTGAACGCGGGCATTGCCGTTCGTCATATCGAACTCGGTTCGAATGTACCGATGTACAAGACGAATATAGATTGCGTATCGGCTGGCCCGTTCTCCGGGCAGTTCGTGGTTTCGATGCGACCGATGAAGCCGGCCGATGCCATAAGAGCGATCGAAATTACAGCGGCAATGCCGCAGGTCCATGGGGCGCCGGTGCATTTCGGTGATCCCCTGGCGATTGGGATCAGGGATCTATCCCGTCCCGACTTCGGCGACAGCGTTCCGGTCAAGGAAGGCGAAGTGCCTGTCTTCTGGGCGTGTGGCGTCACGCCGCAGGTGGCTTTGGCGCAGGCCAAACCGCCGATCGCAGTGACTCACAGTCCTGGCTGCATGCTAATCACGGATATCCGCGACGAAGATCTTGTGAGCGGGACGTTCCGGTTCGAGGCACCAGCCCTATAGTGTCAGAATCGCTCTTGCGACAACGGCAGGGAGATTGCCTATCCTATCGCCGAGGCAGTTGCATCCGGTCTCATAGTCGTCAATGGTTAGCCGGTCGTTGCACTGTTGAGAACAGGCGGGCCTGATGATTGACCTGCGCACCTTGGAGACCTTCTGTATCGTGGCTCAGACGGGCGGTTTCCACCGTGCCGCCGAAAAACTCCATACCACGCAGCCGGCTGTTTCCGCGCGCATTGCGCAGCTTGAACAGGAGCTCAAGGTGCGGCTGTTCGAGCGTGACAAGCGGGGCAGCCGTTTAACAGCCAAAGGGCGTGAAATTCTGAAATATGCAGAGCGCATGCTGGCGCTCCGGACCGAGATGGTGCTTTCCGTCGCCGGCGCAAATGCCTTGGAGGGGACCGTGCAGCTCGGTGTCTCGGACACCATCGTCCACACATGGCTGCCGGAATTGCTCAAGCGACTGAACCACGAATACCCGTCCATCACTCTGGAGATCAATGTCGACGGGTCCGCCAACCTCGCAGCCGCTCTTCAGGAAAACAGCATCGATGTCGCCTTCCTCATGGGGCCGGTGATTTCAGGGAGCGTCGCCAATCTGCCGCTTTGTGAATATCCCCTGAACTGGGTGGTTCCGGCGGATTTTCCCTTGGGGCCGCAGGCCGTGACGCTGGAGGAGCTCACCGCATTTCCGATCATCACCTTTGCAAGGCAGACCCAACCTTTTCGGGAACTCACGGAGCTTTTCAACAAGGCACATCAGCAGCGCGTCCGCTTGTTTCCGAACTCCTCGCTGTCTTCGATCGTCCGCATGACGCTTGATGGTATTGGAATTGCCGCCATACCTGTCGAGGTCGTCTCGGATCACCTCGCAAGCGGCAGGCTGCGGGTGCTCACAACTGTCGGCCACACAATGCCGACCATGGCGTTCACGGCAAGCTTTATCAAACGTCCCGAAACGCACTTGAATGGCGTCGTGGCCCAGCTGGCGCAGAAAGTTGCGGGACAATACGGACTGCTTTCGGGTGGTCTTCCAGCCGAAGACCACCCGATCGGTGCCGATTGATCGGTTGCGGCTTTGCCATGGGCAGCCCGTGGCAGTCCTTGCGCCGGGGAGCCTGTGGGCCGGGTCAGGAGATGCGCTGGTACTTGTCCAACTTGACCGATTGGATCCATTGACCGGCGCGGGCGCCGAACGCCTTCATTGACTCGGTATTGTTGTGGACTTCCAGCGATTGCTCGTCCTCCCAGATCTCGTAGAAGACGAACTCGCCCGGGCGCTCTAGCGATTCATGGAGATCATACTGGACGAATCCCGGTTCCGTTTGCGCGATCGGGATCAGGGTGAGGAGCGCCTCGCGAAGCTGCTCATGCTTTCCTTCGTGCGCCGTTACCGTGGCGACAACAACAAGCTTATCTTTCATTCCGCACCTTCCTTTCGATAATGAGAAAACGTGTACGACCACCGCTGCCGTTGGATGTCAGCCCAGTTCGATCGACACGTGGGTTTTGATCGAATTTGCGATGAAGCATCCTTTATGAGCCCGATGATGCAGTCGAGACAGCGTTTCGCGATCGGGCTGTTTCTGCGAACTAAAGGATGTTTTGGGATGGAGAATGATATCCGATACGCAGAAAGTTCCATCCGGGTTCTTCGATACCTTGCCGACGGCATCATCCTCGTAGCTGCTGACGATATAGCCGTTCCCCTCGCAGATCGCCAAGAAGTAGAGCATGTGGCAGCTTGCCAGGGCGTTGACGAGGAGCTGCTCCGGATCGGCAAGATCGCTGTTTCCGAGATAGGCAGACGCGGCAGACACCGCCACCGAGACCTGCGCGCTATATGTCGCCTTATGATCCCGGCTGTAGGTTGCCGGTTGTTGCGCGTGCGGCGCTGCCTTCCATTCGAGGCGGATAGAGTGCTCAGACATGATATCATCCTGATTGTTCGGCTTGGGACGTATTCCCATTGCCAGCCATGGAAAGTTGGGGCGCTGCCGCCTCAATGGCGGCGGCGCCCCTGGTTCGAGCGTGTCAGGCACGCTTAACCAGCTTGCAGCACCGCCACCATCACCTCAGCAATGGCAATGTCAGCATCCACCGGCCCGCCCGAGGCGCCCACTCCTCCGATCACGGTCTTTCCGTCGCGCACCGGCAGGCCGCCACCGAAAACAACGAACGGCCGGCGCCCGCCGAGGGCATCCAGCCCGTAGAGCGCTGCGCCCGGCTGGACCAGGTCCAACCAGTTGCCGGAGGGCGAGCGCAGGGCAAGAGCGGTGTACGCCTTGCCCTGCGCGATTTCGACGGTCGACAGCGCAGCGTCGTCGGCGCGCAGGAAGGCAAGCAGATTGCCGCCGGCATCGACGATCGCCAGGGACGAAGGCTCTCCGAGCTCTCTTGCTTTGGCTGCGCCGGTCTCAAGGGCTTTGAGAGCCGCCTCATGTGTAATCAACTTGATCATGTTCTCGCCTTTCTGTGCTTTCGATCGTTGCCCGCAATCAGTTGTAGATGCCGCCGTCGACG
This sequence comes from Rhizobium ecuadorense, assembly GCF_001187535.1. GTDB lineage: Bacteria > Pseudomonadota > Alphaproteobacteria > Rhizobiales > Rhizobiaceae > Rhizobium > Rhizobium ecuadorense. Next base: position 820 of record NZ_LFIO01000781.1, on the reverse strand, counting down.
TTGATCGCCTGGGCCGTCACGTAGGAAGCCTCGTCGGAGGCGAGATAGACGAAGAGCGGCGCGACCTCCTGAGGCGTGGCTTGCCGTCCAAGCGGAATGACGATCGGGACCAGCGATTCCTGCTTTTCCCGACCACCGATGAAATCGATGACCGGCTGGTTGAACGGCGTGTCGATCCATCCCGGGCACACGGCATTGACCCGGATACCGTCGCGCGCCAGTTCGATCGCGAGCGTGGTTGTGAGGCCGATGATCGCGGCCTTGGACGAAGAGTAACCGACCAGGCCCGGGGCGCCTCGCTTGCCGGCGAGCGAGGACATCATCACGATGGAAGACTTGCCGGCGGCCCGCAGATGTTTCACCGACTCCCTGGCGAAGATGAAATTGGCGCGGACATTGATGATGAACACCTTATCCCAGTCACGCGTGGAAAAGTCTTCGACCTTGCCGGAAAGCTGGATACCCGCATTCAGGCAGAGCGTGTCCATCCCCTTCATCCAGGCGACCGACTGGTCGATCGCCGCCTTGATTTCGTCTTCCTGCGAAATATCCGCCTTGAAAAACCGGACGCGGTCGCCGAACCGCTTTTCGACTTCGCTGCCCTTGGCAACGTCGATGTCGACCACAGAAACGGTTGCACCCTCGGCAACAAAAGCCTCTAGAATGGCAAGGCCGATATTTGCCACGCCTCCGGTTAGGAGGATGCGCTTTCCTGACAAACGTTGAGACATGGATGTACTCCCGATTTGATGGTTAAGTTCGTTTTGCCGGGCCTTGCCCGCTTATTGTGATGCTTTCCGGATATTTTCGAGGATTGCCT
>NZ_LFIO01000733.1 GCF_001187535.1 Rhizobium ecuadorense | reverse complement strand
GAATGGCAGCATCGACGCCTGGTCGATTTGGGATCCTTATCTGGCGATTGCCGAAGCTGATCCGGAGACACGTATCCTGACGACCGCTGAAGGCGGCGTCGACTCCTACAGTTTCTTCCTCGCCAACCGTGATTTCACCGATGCCAACGGGCAAGTGGTCGTCGACGTGATCGATGAGCTTGCCAAGGTCGGAAAGTCGGCACAGAGCAATCTCGACGAAACGGTGAAGGAGCTTTCCGAAATCACCGGCGTGCCGGCTGAGGTGACG
>NZ_LFIO01001079.1 GCF_001187535.1 Rhizobium ecuadorense | reverse complement strand
CATCTGTGGCATCGGCGTCGACACCATCAAGACCCTCGCGCTTTCCATGGCGCGCGCCAGGACGTTGATCACCGTCAGCCATTCCTTGCAGCGTGCCGACCATGGCGAGCAGCCGGTCTGGATGGGCATCGTGCTCGCCGCAATGCTTGGGCAGATTGGGCTTGATGGCGGCGGCTATTCCTATTCCCTTGGTGCGTTGGGCAACATCGGCAAACACCAGCTCGCCGTCCCACTGCCGACGCTCAGCCAATTCAAGAATGCCGTGTCG
>NZ_LFIO01000966.1 GCF_001187535.1 Rhizobium ecuadorense | reverse complement strand
CAGCCTGCACGATGGCCCGCGCCATGAACTCTGCCGAATCCTCGAATAGCCGCATGAAGGCGTTAGCGTGGCGCAACACGGTGGCCGGAACATCCTCCGCTGTCGTGTCGTCCCCGAAAAGGAAGATCGGCATCCGGTCGTTCTTCTGGCGCTTTGCGCTTAGGACCTCTTCCAGCACCTTCCAACGCGAGGCTTTGTCCTCAGTGCCGTCGACGGAAATCAGCCAGCAAGATTCCGTATTGAAAATATGTACCAGGCGACGCGCATC
>NZ_LFIO01001489.1 GCF_001187535.1 Rhizobium ecuadorense | reverse complement strand
GCCAACGATATTTCGGCTGTCTCGATCAATGACTTCGCTTGCTCAATTCTGCATTGCTCCACGTATCGCGCAGGCGTCATGCCAATCTCAGCTTTAAAAACCCGGATGAAGTGAAAGCGGCTGAGACCGGTCCGCTTGGCGAGCGAGGAGAGGTCAGGAAAGTCGTGCGTTGTCCGCCCAAGATGCTCGATTACCCGTCGGATGGCTTCCCGGTCGCTGATTTCGCCGGTGTGATCGGAGACTATGTAAACACCATACATTGTAACGA
>NZ_LFIO01001395.1 GCF_001187535.1 Rhizobium ecuadorense | reverse complement strand
CTGATGATCGAGCTGAGCGCCGCGACCGACATGGACGAGCGCAGCGCCGGCCGGCAATCTGGCGAAGAGCTCGCCATTCAGAAAGCCGCGCGTCTGATCCGTCAGCGGCAGCAGGCAGATGAGAATGTCGGTGGTTGCAAGCAGAGTATCGAGGCCGTTGCGGCCGCTGACGCATCGGATGCCGTCGATCTCGCGCGGGCTGCGGCTCCAGCCCGAAAGCGGAAAACCGAAGGGCTGCAGACGCTCGAGCACCGCGCTTCCAAGCATGC
>NZ_LFIO01001071.1 GCF_001187535.1 Rhizobium ecuadorense | reverse complement strand
CGACAGACCAGGTCCGCGCAGTGGGCCGTTGTGAAGATAGAGTGTTTGAATTCCCCCCTGACACCAGCGCTCGCGCTGTACAAAATAGCCAGTCAGATTCTCAGCGGCCAATCCCATCGACAGGCGCTCATTCAGGTAACGGGTCTTGTAGCCCTTGTTGAGCATGGAAAGGGTGGTCAACAGATCCTCCGTGATGGATTCCGTTGGAAACCCCCCAATCTCATCGATCGCCTTGCGTCGCGCGATTGAACATGACCCACAGCAGAAAC
>NZ_LFIO01001037.1 GCF_001187535.1 Rhizobium ecuadorense | reverse complement strand
CGATCGCGCCTGGTTTCGTCTGCGATGCCCCGCATTATGATGCCGGGGAAAAATTTGCCTGTGCAGGTCTCATCGAAACCCATATCCACCTCGATAAGGCCGGGATCATCAGTCGCTGCAATCTCTGCACCGGGACACTCGCGGAAGCCATCAGCGAAACCTCCCGGGCCAAGGCGGCCTTCACCGAGGAAGACGTCTATGCCCGTGCTGCCGCGGTCGTCGAAAAGGCGATCCTCAACGGCACCATTCGCCTGCGCACTTTCGTCGAG
>NZ_LFIO01000542.1 GCF_001187535.1 Rhizobium ecuadorense | reverse complement strand
GGTTGGTATGCTGCGAGAAGTCCAGTTACGAGGGAACTAAGATAGTAGTTCTTTCGATAATCGACACGCATCTTGTATCGAAGCTGGCTTTCTGCATTCGCACCGCGATCGGCAACCGCACGCAGAAGCTGCGCGTTAAGATTATCGGCGCTCTTGGTGTGCGTGAGCTGTACGCCGGTCAGATACAGCCAAATGTTATCGTCGCTTCCGCGGAGATCGTTGACGCTAATCCGGGCAAAGCAGGTCAAAAAGATGAGCAATATAAAAAT
>NZ_LFIO01001043.1 GCF_001187535.1 Rhizobium ecuadorense | reverse complement strand
TCGGCGGCGCTGCGCTGACCGGCGGCGGCGGTACGGTTCGCGGCACCATGCTCGGCGCCTTCGTTATCGGCTTCCTTTCGGACGGCCTCGTGATCATCGGCGTCTCGGCCTACTGGCAGACGGTATTTACCGGCGCGGTGATCGTCCTCGCCGTCCTCATGAACAGCATCCAATACGGCCGCCGGGTCAAATCGTCCTGACGGCTGAGACCGAACTTATCCACGACGGCAGGCTGGAGTCCACGAAGCCGATTGGGGAAAGCACTGCCG
>NZ_LFIO01000247.1 GCF_001187535.1 Rhizobium ecuadorense | reverse complement strand
GTCATGGTCTCTCACCAAAACCGTAAGACTGTGGGCCGAGAAATTCGGCAGGCGCTTCGCCAATGATATCCGCAAGCGATCAGCCGGTAGGCTCGGTGACAAATTGTACCTCGACGAGGTGGTCATCACCATTCGGGGAAAGAAACACTGGCTCTGGCGCGCCGTCGATCAGGATGGTTTCGTCCTCGACGTTCTGGTCCAAAGCCGCGGTAATGCCAAGGCTGCAAAGCGGTTGATGCGCAAGCTTCTAAAAGAGCAAGGTTCTACCC
>NZ_LFIO01001083.1 GCF_001187535.1 Rhizobium ecuadorense | reverse complement strand
GGATTGCAAGCCGCAGCGCCTCGCCGCCGGAAAACCCGATGCCGCCCTCGCCGAGCGGCCGGCCGCCATAGGCCTCCGCCACCCTTCCGAGTCTGGCGGCATCCAGTGCATCGGCCACATCGCCGCGCAGCACGCCGGCTCTGCCGAGTGCGATATTCCCGGCAACGGTGCCGGCAAAGATATGCGGCTTCTGGCCGATCCACGCCATGCCGCTGCGCAATACCGCGGCGGTCTCATCCGCGAGCTCGACATCGCCGATGACGATGCGGCCGCCGGTGCAGGGGGCCAGCCCTGCCATCAGCGACAGGAGCGTCGATTTACCGGATCCGCTGGCGCCGAGAAGCGCCAGATGTTCGCCTGCAGCGATATCGAGGTTGAAACCGTCGAGGATCAGCGGTTCGTCTGCGCCATAGCGAAAGGCGAGATTGTCGAAGCGGATGGCCGGCGCCTCGGCGCGGGTAAGCGCCGCGGCCTCGGCCGATCCCCGGATCGGCAAACCGCCAGCAGCCAGAGCATCCAGCGCTTGCAGCGCCGCTTCGCCGGCCGCCCGGTCGTGCCAGACGGCCGAAAGCTCGCGCAGCGGCTCGAAGAAGGCCGGCGCCAGCAGCAGGATGAACAGTCCCTCGGTCAGGTCGAGCCGGCCTGCCCAGGCGCCGAAGCGGATCTCGCCAAGCAGGCTGAAACCGACATAGACGGCGATCATCGCCACGCCGAGCGCGGCGAAAAGCTCGAGCACGGCCGAGGATAGAAAAGCAATCTTCAGCACCGCCATGGTGCGCATACGCAGCGATTCCGCCTCGCGGCGCAGCCTGAGCGCGGTGGCCTCCACCGCATCGAGCGCCCGGATCGTCGCCAGCCCGCGCAGCCGATCGAGCAGGAAACCGTTGAGGCCACCTGTCGCAACGAGTTGTTTTTCGCTGGCCGCCTGCGCACGCCAGCCGATCAGCGCCATGAAGATGGGAATCAACGGCGCGGCGAACAGCAAAACCAGCGCGGCGATCCAGGAGACCGGTAGGATCGCGGCAAGGATGACCAGCGGCACGAGGCTCGCCTTCACCCGCGCCGGCTGGAAGCGGGCGAGATAGGGCACGATGAGTTCGGCCTGCTCGCCGATGACGCTCGCAGCTTTTCCGGAGGCCGGCCGGCCACGATCGATCGGCGACGACAGGCAAAGGGCCGCAGCCGCGACCTGCCGCCTGCGGCTGAGTTCGGCGCGCGCGGCACGAAAGGCGAGGCGGCCGCCGGCCGCGTCGAGACAGCTTCTTGCCAATCCGAGGGCGAGGATGCCGAAGGCCGGCCAGAGGACGTCGTGCAATCCGCCGCCATCGGCAATGCGGCCGATCGAAATGGCGAGCAAGCCGGCCTGCGGGATCCAGATGGCGGCGGCCAGCGCCTGCAGCATCGCCGCCCTGCGCAGCCCAGCTTTCGCCCCCTCACCGCGGGGCGAAACGGCATCGCCCTCCGGCGACCGCGTCTCTGATCCGTCTGTCGCGTCGAAGAAAGCAGTGCCCATGGCGCTAACTCTTGTTCGCAGGATTCGGCCGGCGGCTGCGGCCGAGCGAAACCACCCGGTCCTTGGCCTCCAGAAGCTTTGTCACTTTCGCGCCTAGCGAGAGTAGCGTTGCGAGCCTTTCGGTTTCAAGTTGTTTTACGTCTTCATACCAATGCGTCAGCTGCTCGATCAGCATGTGCATTTCGTTCATGCGCTGCTGCGCATGGCGTTCGGCCTCGCTGGCGGGACGCTGCATCAGGATTTCGCGCAGAACCGACAGCGTCGGATCGACTTCACGCTTCTTTCGCTCCTCGGCAAGCGTCCTCAATATCAGCCAGACATCATCGGGCGTCGTGAAGAAATCGCGGCGATCGTCCGGCTTGTGTTTGAGGAGGACGAGATTCCAGGCCTGCAATTCACGCAGGCTCATCGACACGTTGGAGCGCGAGATGCCGAGCGAGTCGGCGATTTCCTCGGCGCAAAGCGGCGACGGCGAGACGAAAAGCAGGGCATAGATCTGGCCGACCGTGCGGTTGATTCCCCAGCGGGAGCCCATTTCGCCGAAGTGGAGAACGAAGGACTGAACAAGAGGCGGCAGGTTCATCGTTGTTTCCGTTACGTCTGTGATTTCAGAAATTTCTGAAATCACTATACTCACTGTTACAGCTCGCCGACAATCGGCAAGGCGGCCCTGCGTCAATTTGGATGCCCGTTCGTCGATCGCGCGTCAGCTATAGCCTGAAGCAACATGGCTGGATTTGATTTGGGTCAATTCCGCCACACTTTACCGCGGTGACGCAAAAACGCCCGGCAATGCGTTACCGGGCGTTCCAATTGAACTGCGATGATGGATGCGACTGCCGCCGCTGGCGGGGCGGCCGGCTTAGATCACCCCGGCCAGGATGCCGACACCTGCTATGGCGGCAACACTGCCGGCTGCGCGCGTCACGAAAGCGCCCTGACGTTTGCCGGCACGGCCAATGATATAGCCGAGACCGAGGCCGGCGGCATGGAGAAACGCGGTCGCGATCATGAAACCGGCAGCATAAGCGGCCCCGCCGGCATCCTCCGGCATCTCCGCCCCGTGGGCATGCCCGTGAAAGATCGCGAAAAGGCCGACGACACCCATCGCAAGGGCGGTCGGGGCTTTGACGTTGAGCGCAACGATCGCGCCGAGGACGACGACGGAGAGCGCAATGCCGGTTTCAACGAAGGGAAGATTGACGCCGGCAACGCCGAGAGCACCGCCAAGCGCCATCACCAGAACGAAAGTCGCCGGCACCAGCCAGGTGGCGCGGCCCCCGAGCTGAAATGCGAAAACGCCGACCATCACCATGGCGAGGACATGATCGAGACCGGAAACGGGATGACTGAAGCCGTGCACAAAACCGGAGGTCTGACCAACACCGGTGTGCGCATAGGCGACGGCTGGAAGCGCGGCGGCAGCCAAGGCCAGCAGGCCGCTCTTGAGTGCTGATTTCATGGTTCATTTCCTCGTGAGGTTTCGAAATCCGGCGGCGGCGGCCGAACATAGGCCCGGTTCCAAGTCGCGCGCATCACGCTAGTTCAAAGAATTCGCGCCGTCAACGAAAATGCCGTGAAATACCAAGCCGATTCAATTGCTTATCTGATAGGCAGATGCCGCTTTCGATAGCGCCGCCCCTCACATCGGCCGACGCGTCGAGCCCCTTCGCGTTTTAAACAGTTTCTTCCGCGTGCTGGAAAGAGCCAGGCACAGCGGCTATCAATCCAGCCGAGGCGGCAGATCGCCGCGATGGAGGAGATCCCGATGACGAAGACCGAACGGCCGCTGGTAATCAGCGCCCCCGAGCCGCGCACGCTCGATCTGATCTTCACCGACAAGGCGCGCGCCGAACTGCATGCGAAATACGAAATCGTCGAGGCCGATCCCGACGATATCGCCGGCCTCGGCGACGAGACCCTCGGCAGGGCGCGTTACATCATCGGCCAGCCGCCGCTCTCAGTGGAAACGCTGGCTGGAATGCCGGCCCTGCGCTCGATCCTCAACGTCGAAAGCAATCTTTTGAGCAACATGCCCTATGACGTGCTTTTCGAGCGCGGCATCCATGTCGTGACGACGGGCCAGGTCTTCGCCGAGCCGGTCGCCGAAATCGGCCTCGGCTTCGCGCTAGCCCTGGCGCGCGGCATCGTCGATGCGGATGTCGCGTTCCGCCAAGGTGCCGAACTCTGGGGCGGGGAGGGCAATGCGAGTGCCCGGCTGATCGCCGGCTCGGAGATCGGCATCGTCGGCTTCGGCGATCTCGGCAAGGCGCTGCGCCGGCTGCTGTCCGGCTTCAGGGCGCGCATCAGGGTGTTCGATCCCTGGCTGCCCCGCTCGATCCTGGAGGAAAACGGCGTCGAGCCGGCAAGCCTGGAGGATGTGCTGACAAAGAGCGATTTCGTCTTCGTCGTCGCCGCCGTCACCAGTGAAAACAAGGGATTTCTCGGTGCCGACGCCTTCGCCGGCATGCGCCGCGGCGCGGCCTTCATCCTGCTCAGCCGCGCCGACGTCGTCGATTTCGAAGCGCTGATGGCGGCCGTCTCGTCTGGTCATATCGTCGCGGCAAGCGACGTCTACCCTGAGGAGCCGCTGCCGGCCGACCACCCGGTGCGGAGCCTGAAAGGCTTCATCCGCTCGGCGCATCGGGCCGGCGCGCTCGACAGCGCCTTCAAGAAGATGGGCGACATGGTGCTCGAGGACATGGACCTGATGGATCGCGGCCTGCCGCCGATGCGCTGCAAGCGGGCGGAACGCGAAACAGTTTCGCGCATGCGTTCCAAGCCTGTCGCAGTGAATTAAGCCGGCAGACGCGGGCCGCCTCAGGCGGCGCGCTGTTCGCTTCCCTGGATCGCGGCGAGCTTCCAGTCGGCGCCGGGCTTGCGCATGAAGGTCCAGACCTCGGTGCTTTCGCTCGGGCGGCGGTCGTCGCCGGAAACGACGCGACCGCTGTCGCGTTCGACCATGGCATCGATCGACGAGTAGCGCATGGCGAGCGTCGCATATTCCTGGCCGTCTTCGCGCCACGCCTCGGCAATGTCGCCCTGCAGCAGCTTGACGTCGGAGACCCGGTTGCGCACGCCGTTGGTGGCGTTTTCCCCAAGTTCCTCGGCAAGATAAGACATCGCCTCAGGCGTCGTCAGCCGGCGCAACGTGGCGTAATCCTCGGCACCGTAAGCGGTCTGAACGTCGGTCAGCAATTCCTCGAACTGATCGAGATCGGCCTGCGCCAGCCCGATCTCGTCGCTCGACCGGCTGCCGCGTGAGGACGAAGCTGAACCGGCACCCGAACCGATCGCCGGGATCTGGAAGGACGAATTGTTGGCGGGCGACATGTTATAGGACCGGCTGAAGGAGCCGCTCTGACCACCGGCGCCGTAGGAGGGCTGGCGGCGGTTGGCGAAATAACGCATGGCGAGCATGACGGCACCGCCGATCAGTGCGATCTGCAGCAGCATGCCGAGGAAGCCGAAGCCGCCGCCGAAACCGTGACCGAGCAGCATGCCGAGGAGGCCGCCGGCAATCAGGCCGCCGATCATCGAACGGCCGAAGCCGCCGAAGAGACCGGGGCGCTGGGCGCCGAAGGGCTGCTGCGCGGTCGCTGGCGCCGTGGTCTGCGGACGCGGCGTCATCGACCGTTCGATTGGCGCGGCAGGGGCGGGCGCGGTTTGGGTGACAGGCGGCGCCTGGAATGTGCGGGTACCGCGGCTTCCGAAACCACTGCTGCCGGCCCGGCGCGCTTCTGCATCGCCAAGGGAAGCAAAAACTGTAGCGCTCGTCAGAGCGGCAATCGCCGCGAACTTGGCAAAACGCGAAATGGCACTCGGCATTCCTGATCTCCTGTCATGCGCAGTCACGGCATGGTCGGGATAGGATATAGGTACTCTTTCGCAGGTTTGAAGTTTTTTCGCCGCTTACTGGCAGACATCGACCCAGCTGGCGCCGGTCAGCTCGGCCAGCCGCCCGGTTTCGATGCGCACCGCCGAATTCGTCGAGCCGGCGGCCGGCACGACTTCATTGAAGCGTTTCAGCGAGATATCGCAATAGATCGGCAGCGGCGAGGGTAGACCGAAGGGGCAGACGCCGCCGACCGGATGGCTGGTAACGGCCACCACCTCTTCGGCGTCGAGCATGCGTCCCTTGGCGCCGAACCTATCCTTGAACTTGCGATTGTCGAGCCTTGCGGTGCCGCCGGCAACGACCAGCATCATCTGCTCGCCGACGCGCAGGCAGATCGTCTTGGCGATCTGGGCAGGCTCGACGCCATGGGCCTCGGCCGCAAGCGCCACCGTCGAGGAGCTCTCGGCGGTTTCGATGATGTCGATATCGGGTGCATGCGCACGGAGGAAGGCGCGGACGGATTCTAGACTCATGATGCCATGCTAGACCAGCAAAAGCGCGATTTGAAGCACAAAAGCCACCCGCCGAAAACCGCCGCTTGCAAGTCTGACAGACATCGTCATAATAATTTTGCACACGTGCTCAATTTTGTCATTCGGCCGTTACATCAAACCCCTAGAGCGGACATCGTCACGTTTTCGTGGGGTTTCGGAGCGGCCATCATCAGCAGCGCTGACCCGCCAAGAGGCTTCACACTGCTCTTCTAGGGAGACGAAGAAGATGACCATCTTGCCGACACTGAAATCCCTCACCATTGCTGCCGCCATCCTGGCCTCCAGCTCTGCAATTGCGCTTGCCAAGGACGTTCACATCAGCGTCTGGGCCGGCGGCACCGGCCCGAACGACGTCTATCGCCTCGACGCCATCGAGATCGCAGCCCAGCAGCTGCAGCGCGAAGCCGCCCTCAAGGGCGAAGAGCTGAAGATCACCGTCGAGAAGAAGCCCTATTCCGCCTGGGAGGACTTCAAGCAGGCGCTGACCCTCGCGGCGGAAGCCAAGACCGCCCCGAACATCGTCGTCAGCGGCCATGAAGACATCGCGCCCTGGTCGCAGGCAGGCCTCATCGTCCCGATCGAGGATTATGTCGATCTCGACTCCTGGCCGCTCAGCGACATCTATGAAAACCTGTTGAAGATCGCCTCTTACAATGGCACCGTCTACGGCATTCCGCAGGATGCCGAATCCCGTCCGATGTTCTTCTGGAAGCCTTATATGAAGGCGATCGGCTACAGCGACGCCGATCTGGATGCGCTGCCGCAGAGTGTCCAGGACGGCAAGTACACCATGAAGAACCTGCTCGAAGACGCCAAGAAGATGCAGGACAAGGGCCTCGTCCAGCCCGGCTATGGTTTCTATCCGCGCACCAGCAACGGCCCCGACTACTGGCAGTTCTACACCTCGTTCGGCGGCACGATGGAAGAAGACGGCAAGCTCGTTTTCGACAAGGCGGCGATGACCCGCACCTATCAGTTCTTCGCCGACGCCGTGAAATCGGGCGTCACCAAGAAGAACCACATCGGCATGCCTGGTGATCAGTGGTGGAAGGAAGTCGCCACCGGCAAGGCCGGCATCTGGGACGCCGGCACCTGGCACTATGCCCGCCTCGTCAACCAGGAAGGCCTCAAGGACTTCTTCGGCAACGTGATCTTCACGCTGATCCCCGCCGGCGAAGGCGGCAAGGCCAACACGCTGACCCATCCGCTCGTCTATCTCCTGACCGCAGGTCACGACCAGGAAGACACCGAGATCGCCGCCCAGCTGGTGAAGATCGCCTCCGAGCCGCGCACCAACGCGCTGCATGCGGTCAAATCGGCCCATCTCGGCATCTCCAAGTCCGAATCCACCGTCGAGTTCTACTCGGCCGACCGCTGGACCCGTGAAGCCACCGAGCGCCTGCTGCCGCATGCCAATGCGATGCCGAATAATTCCGATTTCGGCAAATATTGGAACATCATGTGGAAGAACCTCGAAGCATCCTGGACCGGCGCCAAGACCGTCGACGCCGCGGTCGGCGATGCCGAGAGCGAACTGAAAAGCACGCTGGGCGACAAGATCGTCATTCGCTGAAACACCCCTCCGGGTGGCGGCAAACCCGCCGCCCGGTCGGTTCCGCGAGGAGGCCTTCCATGAAATCGTCCAGAACGCTCGGACTGGTGATGATCGCGCCTGCGGCGGTCATGATCATCCTGTTCTTCCTGATGCCGGTGGTTCTGACGGCGGTCTTCTCAATGACCAACATGACGACGGCGACCGGCATTTCCGGCGGTGTCTACCAGATCGCGCCCAGCTCCCTGATCGCGCTGAAATCGGCGATGCCCGAGATCGCCACCGAGATGGCCGAACCGCGCTACACCATCGACGAGGCGGGCCTCGCGGCCGTCGAAGGCCTCGGGCTTGCGCCGGGGATTGCCGCGGAATTGCGCGCCAAACATGCAGGCGAGGTCTTCCCGGCACGCCGCGACGTCGAGCGTATGATCAAGGATCTTGCCGAGCGGCCTTCGACACGTGAGGTCAAGCAGATCTCCGAACAGTTCAACCGCTCCGTGCTCAACACCCGCTTCGACAGCAAGGAGCAGCTGTTTTCGGCGCTGGACGGTCTGGGTTTCAAGCTGACGCCGGAGCAGAAGGAAACCGTCGCCAAGATCACCTATACCGGCTGGACATGGACATCAGACAATTTCTCACGCATGGCCAGTTCGCCCGACATGGCGCGTGTGCTATTCAACACCGTGCTCTATGTCGCGCTGGTGCTGACGCTGTTCAATGTCGGTTATGCCCTGCTGCTCGCCATCTGGACGCATTACATGCCGCCGACGTCCGCCTCGATCTTTCGCGGTATCTGGCTCCTGCCACGCATCACGCCCGTCGTCATCTATGTCATGCTGTGGAAGTGGCTCGCCTGGGACAGCGGTTTCATCTCCGTTCTGATGGGCAAATTCGGCTACCCCCCGAAGAACTACCTGCTCGATACCGCCTATAATGCCTGGTTCTTCGTCGTGCTGATCAACGGCTTCATCGGCGCCTCGATGGGCATGCTGGTGTTCTCCTCGGCGATGAAGGCCATTCCGAAGAGCCAGTTCCATGCGAGCGAGGTCGACGGCGCCTCGCGCTGGCAGCAGATCCGCTACATCATTCTGCCGCAGATGCGCTGGCCGATCCTCTTCGTCACCTGCTACCAGACGCTGTCGCTGCTCGCCTCGTTCAATGAAATCCTGCTCGCCACCAATGGCGGACCGGGCAACGCCACCGAGGTCTGGGCGCTCTCCGCCTATCACACGGCGCTCCGGAATTATGCCGGCAATCTCGAATATGGGCTCGGCGCCGCCATGGCGCTGGTGCTCGTTGTCATCGGCGTGGCAATGTCGCTCCTTTATCTGCGTGTCTTCAACTACGGCACCCTTGTCGCCAAGCCCCTGATCGAGGATTGACCATGGCAGAACACGCGCAGCCCTCGGCAAATTACAGCAACTGGCCTGTCATAACGGCGCTGACCATCGTCAGCCTGCCGCTGCTCCTGATGTATGTCTATCTCTTCCTCGATACCGTGACGGTGAAGCAGCCGGATGCGCTACTGCCCTCTGGCCTGACGCTCAATCACTGGCGCTTCCTGTGGCAGACGACGGCGGGTAAGGCGAATATCTGGCAGGTGACGCTGAATACGCTGCTGTTTTCGGCCTGCACCACCAGCCTGGTGCTCATCGTCTCGTCGATGGCCGGTTACGTCCTGTCGCGGCTCAACGTGCCGGCGCGCGGCTTCTTCCTTGCCGGCGTCATGGTGCTGCACGCCTTCCCGTCGGTGACGCTGATCATCGCCATCTTCATCGTGCTGCAGATGATCGGCCTCTATAATTCGCTGATCGGCGTCATCCTGGTAAAGGCGGCGATCGACCTGCCGCTCGGCATCTGGCTGATGAAGGGTTTCTACGACACCGTGCCCTGGGAAATCGAAATGGCCGGCGTCGTCGACGGCGCCTCGCGTTTCCGCGTCTGGCGCAGCCTCGTGCTGCCGCAGGTCAAACCAGGCATCATGGCGCTCGGCCTGTTCTCCTTCCTCTCCGGCTGGGGCGAGTTCATCCTGCCGCAGGTGCTGGCGCCGGGCAACGACGTGCAGGTGCTGTCGGTCTACCTCGCGGGCTTCCTTGCCGACGACAACAATTACGATTTCAATATGTTCAAGGCGGTCGGCCTCTTCTACCTCATCCCAGTGCTGATTGCTTACGCGCTCTTCAACAAATATCTCATGAACATCTACGGCGGCGGGAGCAAAGGCTGATGCGCATCCTCCTCGACAATTTCTCGAAGAGCTTCGGCTCCACCAAGGTCATCGACAACATGCAGCTCGAAGTCGGCGACGGCGAGATGCTGGCGCTGCTCGGTCCTTCCGGCTGCGGCAAATCGACCACGCTTTTTGCGGTCTGCGGCATTCACCGGCCAACCAGCGGACGCATCCTCTTCGGCGACCGCGACGTCACCGACCTGCCGAGCCAGGCCCGCAACGTCGGCGTCGTCTTCCAGTCCTATGCGCTTTATCCGCACATGACGGTCGCCGAAAACATCGGTTTCCCCCTGAAGGTGAAGGGCGTGCCGGCCGCAGACATCCGCAAGGAGGTCGACCGCATTTCCGCACTTGTTCATATCGGCAATCTCATGGAGCGCCGGCCGGCGCAGCTTTCCGGCGGCCAGCAGCAGCGCGTGGCGCTGGCGCGCGCGCTGATCCGCAAGCCCGACGTGCTGCTGCTCGACGAGCCGCTCGCCAATCTCGACGCCAAGCTGCGCCTCGAAATGCGCTCGGAAATCCGCCGCCTGCAGCGCGAGACCGGCATCACCGCCATTCTCGTCACCCATGACCAGGTTGAGGCGATGAGCATGTGCGACCGCATCGCCATCATGAAGGAAGGCGAGATCGTCCAGATCGCCACACCGGCGGAAATGTACAATGATCCGAAGACCGCTTTCGTCGCCGGCTTCCTCGGCAACCCGCCGATCACCTTCCTGCGCGGCGTCGTCGACAAGGGCGCCTTCGCCATTCCGGAAAGCGAAATCCGCGTGCCCTTGCCAGGTTCCGTCGGCGCCGCCGAGGGTACGAAGCTGATGCTCGGCGTCCGGCCGGAGCATTTCACCCCGGCAGGCGACGTCACTGTGTCCGGCAAGGTCACCTTCGCCGAAACGCAAGGGCGCGAGAACCTCTACGACGTGGCGCTGGCCGGCGGGCCGCTGCTGCGCTCGATCCAGCCGGTGCGCAACGACATCCATGTCGGCGACGACGTCCGCTGGGCGATCGACAGCCGCGGCGTCTTCGTCTTCGACGAAAATGGCAGGAGGCTCTGATGACCCGCGATTTCCAGGCATTTTTCGAGCGTTACGGCTGGCCGGCCGCCAAGGGCCGGCTTCCCTTCTGCATCGGTCATCGCGGCGCCAGCGGCCATGAGCGCGAGAACACGATCGCCGCTTTCCGCCGCGCTGCCGAACTCGGCGCTGAGATGTGGGAGCTCGACACGCAACTGACCCGCGACGGCGTGGTCGTCGTCTCGCATGACGATCATCTCCAGCGCGTCTTCGGCGTCGACCGCCGCATTTCCGACATGACCGCCGCCGAGCTCGCCGCCCTCGACGGTGTCGACGTGCCGCGTTTTTCGGAGGTCGCCGCTCTCGGCCGCGAGACCGGCACAGGTCTCTATGTCGAGCTGAAGGCATCGGGAACCGGCCTGCTCTGCTGGCGCCATCTTGCCGAGATGAACCAGCGTTTTGCCTGCCTCGGCTCCTTCGACACGGCGCAGGTGCGCGAACTCCGCGACGCGAGCTGCGACTTTCCGCTTTCGGTGCTGATCCGCGTCGGCCACGATCCGCATGCGCTGGGTGACGAGGCCGGCGCCGATATCCTGCATCTCTGCTGGGAAAGGGCAGGCGAGCGGCCGCAGGATCTGGTAACCGAGGCCTTGATAGGCCGCGCCTTCGAGGCCGGCCGCGAAATCGTGCTCTGGCACGAGGAGCGGCGGACCATCCTCGACGACATCATGACGCTTCCGGTTCTCGGCATCTGCACCGATCTTCCCGATCTGATGCGGCCGTCGGCAGAGAGGGAAAAAGCAGTTGCCAGACAGGGATAAGGGACCGCGCAAGGTAACCTCCTTCGACGTGGCGCGTGCGGCGGGCGTCTCGCGCGCCGCCGTGTCG
>NZ_LFIO01001446.1 GCF_001187535.1 Rhizobium ecuadorense | reverse complement strand
CTCCCTCGCCGGCCTTTCGATCGGCGCAGTCATCGGCGCCATCGTTACCTATCTCAGGCTTCCTGCAATCATCGTCACGCTGGCCGGCTCATTCATCATCGGCGGGGTCGCACTCATCCTGCTGCCGCGGCCGGGTGGGTTCATTCCCGATTGGCTGTCGACGGTGCTGGCCGGCCACACGCCCGTCGCCTTCCTGTTGCTCGTCGTGATCCTGGCGCTCTGGAAGGCCTTTCTGGCAACGCCGCTCGGCCTCGGCATCTACGCGGCCG
>NZ_LFIO01001253.1 GCF_001187535.1 Rhizobium ecuadorense | reverse complement strand
AGTCTATGCGGTAGCGTTGCGTTCCGTCGTCGATGATTTGGAGGGAGCATTTGACGCTGACGGCGCCGCCATCATTCGACCATGCGCCATGACGGACAGCGTTTGTGCCGAGTTCGTGAAAGGCCATGGTCAGCGCCAGGGCCGTTTTTGCGGAAACCCGGATATCGTCTCCGGTCAGCTTCCATCGCTCGCCGTCCGGCCGATGCGGAACGGTCGCCTGGTCGAGCGTCTGTTTCAACGACGCGCTGCTCCACAGTTCGCCTGTCAAC
>NZ_LFIO01001105.1 GCF_001187535.1 Rhizobium ecuadorense | reverse complement strand
GGACTATGCTGGTGCGTTGGCAGAGCTTCGCGGCCTTGCAGAAGACAACCGGCAGGCGGATGTCTATAATCTGATGGGATATACGCTGCGCAAGACGGGCGACTACAGAACGTCGCTGACCTACTACACCAAGGCGCTAGAGCTGCAGCCAGATCACAGGGCAGCGCGTGAATATCTCGGCGAACTCTATGTCGAGACGGGCGAGATGGCGAAGGCGGAGGAGCAGGTGTCATCGCTGAAGCAACTTTGTCCGAGCGGCTGCGAGGAAC
>NZ_LFIO01000272.1 GCF_001187535.1 Rhizobium ecuadorense | reverse complement strand
TTCGAGCCGTGCGTTCCGGCAGGCTGGCCGGCCTATGAGATCGCATACCGATATCGATCAGCGACCTACCGCATCCGTTTCGACAACGCGAAGGGCATCGGCCGAGGCGTGCACTCCGTCACTCTGGACGGTGAACCAGTCGCGAACGAAGCCGTCTCGCTTGTGGATGACGGACGCATGCATAACGTCCACATCATAGTTGGTTAGCGGCCATGCCCGAAATGCTCTCAACCGACGCTGATCTCGACCGCATGCCAACGGACCAGGAC
>NZ_LFIO01001472.1 GCF_001187535.1 Rhizobium ecuadorense | reverse complement strand
GGCGATTGCAAGGGAGCGCAGCTTTCGCGCCGCCGCCCGCAAGCGTGGGGTTTCGGCCTCATCGCTCAGCGACTCGCTGCGGCGGCTGGAAGAGCGGCTCGGCGTGCGCCTGCTCAATCGGACGACGCGCAGCGTCACGCCGACGGCCGCCGGGGAACGATTGTTGGCGCAACTAGAGCCGGCGCTCGGCGAGGTCGCCGCCGCGCTCGGGGCGCTCGACAATTTCCGCGACAGGCCGGCCGGCACGCTGCGGCTCAACGTGCCGACGG
>NZ_LFIO01000711.1 GCF_001187535.1 Rhizobium ecuadorense | reverse complement strand
GGTCATGGCCGGCACCGACGGCGACATAGTTCCAGGTGCGGTTGGCGACGTCGGTTACGTCCTTGAGCTCGAGCAAGCCGTTGATGTCGGCGAGGCCCCGCTCGATGCGGGTATCCTTGCCATGGCAATGATGGATGGCATCGCCCAGAGCACGGGCGGAGGCGATCGGGTCGGCGCCCATCCACATCAGATGCGAGGGGTCGAGGTTCATGCCGACTTTCGGACCGACTTCGTTGCGCAGGCGGAAGAGGGTCTCGGGATTCCATACG
>NZ_LFIO01000038.1 GCF_001187535.1 Rhizobium ecuadorense | reverse complement strand
ACAAAGCCGGATTCAATCCGCAGAAAACCACGGAAAGGTCAGGTGCGAGGATTTCCGACAATCCGGTGCTCGGCATCGTGGAGGCGTCTGGACTGTCGAGTTCCGCGGACATGGCATCATCTTGCATTATGGGACATCGCTCGAATTACGCCTGTCAAACATACCAACCGTGCATCGAGCGAAACGAGCTTCCTGAATACCATCAATGAGGGGCCGGTCTGACGGACACACGGTGCTAATCATCTTGCTGAAAATGTCGATGAATGGCC
>NZ_LFIO01001516.1 GCF_001187535.1 Rhizobium ecuadorense | reverse complement strand
CGGCCATCGTCCTTTTCCGATAGATGCGCCGCCGGGAAGAGGAACATGGGCAGATGCGTCCAGTGGACAAAATCCTTCGAGACGGCATGGCCCCAGTGCATAGTGTTCCAGCGCGGCTCATGAGGATAATGCTGGTAGAAGAGGTGAGCGTTTCCGCCGAACCGTCCAAAACCGTTCGGATCGTTCATCCAGCCGAAGGGCGGGCGGAAGTGGTAGCTGTCGGGCACGTTGGGGGCGGCGGTGCGGGCATCGCTGTGCAAGACGCGGAT
>NZ_LFIO01001592.1 GCF_001187535.1 Rhizobium ecuadorense | reverse complement strand
AACAACGATCCGAACTATCATGATCTCGGTCTCTGCGGTCCCCAACGCACCGACTTTGCCGGACGCGGCGAATATTGCGGTCTGTTCCGCACCCCGACGCTGCGCAATGTCGCGCTGAAGCAGAGCTTCTTCCACAACGGCTATTTCCACTCGCTGCGCGACGTCGTCTCCTTCTATGCGACGCGCGACAACGATCCCGGCCGTTGGTATCCGAAAAATTCAGATGGCACGGTTCGGAAATATGACGACCTGCCGCAGGCCTATTGGGAT
>NZ_LFIO01001482.1 GCF_001187535.1 Rhizobium ecuadorense | reverse complement strand
CTTGACGTCAACCGCTGGAGCGAGGCCAAACGGATCGATCTTTCTGGCGATGCCGACTTCGATCTCTTCGTCGGAAAGCTCGACACGACGCGTGAAGAGCGGCGGGCACTACAGAAGCGCGAGGAGCTGCTGCGCGCGCAGATCCTGTTTGCCATGAACTCGGCGGAAATCGCCACCAGCCGACGCTTTGAAGTTGTCGCACCAACCACGGTCCGCGCCGACGGCGCAACCCAAAGTAAAATCCGCATTGGGCCTGTCTCTTATACCAAT
>NZ_LFIO01000714.1 GCF_001187535.1 Rhizobium ecuadorense | reverse complement strand
CAGTCTTGAATCTGATTTGCTCACCTTTGGGAATCCCAAGAGTCCACGACTCCTAACCTTCACGGGCCTCGAAGGGTGAGGCGGGTGTGCCAGCGCAAGGAGCAGCGCTGCAGCGTGTCCTTCGAGGCTTCGCCCTGCGGGGCTACGCGCCTCAGGATGAGGGGCGTTGGAGGTTGCCGCGCCCCGGCGCCGAGGGTTTGCTGCTATTCCAGCGCCGCCATCCCTGCCGTCGCCAATGCGCCAAAGTCCAAGAGTCTCTTCCTATAGAGGCTTGTCGTCATATCCACCAACCGCTATCTGGTGCTGACCCAGGCGGACCCGCCAAAACGACAAGGCCTTTCATGATCCCCGATTTCCTCGTCACCCATTCCGGTGGCTTCCATGCCGATGAATTGCTGTCGAGCGTTATCCTGACCCGGCTTTTCCCGCAGGCGCGCATCGTCCGCAGCCGGGCGCCGGAATGGATCACGCCGGGCCAAGACCGGATCATCTACGATGTCGGCGGCGCCTATGACGCTGGTCGCGGCATATTCGATCATCACCAGCGCGGCGCGCCGATGCGCGACGATGGCCAGCCCTACAGCTCGTTCGGCTTGATCTGGAAGCATTACGGCCGCGATTATCTCGCAGCCTCCGGCCTTCCCGAGGCGCATGTCGAGGTGGTGCATGGTTCTTTCGATGCCGGCTTCGTGCTGCCGATCGATCTGACCGACAATGGCGCGCTCAGCCCCTCGGGGCCGTTGGCGGGTTTGACACTGCCGGCGCTGCTGGAGACTCTGAAACCGGTTTTCGACGAAGCGCAACCCGAGGCCGACGATCGCGCCTTCCACGCAGCACTTGCCGTTGCCCGCAGTTTCGTCGAGGCGAGGATCGCCCAAAGTGCCGCAAAATTGCGCGCCGAGGCGATGGTGCACCGGGCAATCGAAGCTGCGGGGCAGGGGCGTGTTCTGGAGTTGCCGCGGGGGATGCCCTTCCGTCCCGCCATCGTCAAGGCGGGCGCCGATCACCTGCTGTTCGTCGTCCACCCGCGCGAAAAGGATTGGTGCGTGACCGGCATCCGCCGCGCCGAGGAAGGCTTCGAACTCAGGGCCGATCTGCCGACAGCCTGGGCCGGTCTTGCCAATGGAGAGCTGGAGACAGTTTGCGGCATAGAGGGCGCAAGCTTCTGCCACAACGGCCGTTTCATCGCCGCCGCCAGGACCCGCGAGGCTGCACTTGCCATGGCCGAGTTGGCGGTTAAGGAGGCACTTTCGATCGGGGTTTAACGGCCGTTATCCGCGTCGGGTTCACCTGATCTCATCTGCGTTCAGGTGACCCCAACTGTGAGGCGATTGACTTGCATCCGCGAAGGACTAAGCTTCGAGCCATAACAACCACCACCCACACGCGAGAGATAATTGAGGGTGTGAGTGGCTGGCGACCTTGAGGAGGATGAGGTTTGCCATGGATTATCGCGTTGTTCTGCTGATTGGTGCAACTGTGACTGCCCTTTTCCCCGGTTATGCCGGGGCGCAGGAGGGCGACCCGACGGCGGGCGCCACCGTTTTCAAGAAATGCGCGACCTGTCACGTGGCCGATTCCGATACGAATAAGGTCGGTCCGTCGTTGAGCAAGCTGTTCGGCCGTAAGGCCGGAACGCATCCCAACTTCGCCTATTCCAGCTCGATGAAGGAAGCTGGCGAGGGCGGTCTCGTGTGGGATGAGGCGACGTTACGAGACTATCTCCACAATCCGAAAGCCAAGGTGAAGGGCACGAAGATGGCCTTTGTCGGCGTGAAGGACGATCAGGAAATCACCGATCTCATCGCCTATCTCAAACAATATTCCCAATGACTGGCAATATTCTCAGTGACGGGCAATATTCGCAGTGGCGGGTATTGCCAGTGATGGCAATACTCCCAATGACGGGTTCGCGGCCGGCGGGGCATGCCTAAATCGCCGTAATTGCCGATATTTTCTATCTGTGCGATAATAAACACAGACTTTTTGCGGAATGCGGTTTCACGGGTCAACCTGCTCGAGGAGGAGCGGAAATGGCTGTCGTGCTGATCCTCGTCCTGATTGTCGTCGGCTCCGTACTGTTCCATGTGCTGAGCCCTTGGTGGTGGACGCCGATCGCGTCCAACTGGACCTATATCGACACTACCCTCGTCATCACCTTCTGGATCACCGGCATCGTCTTCGTGGCGGTCGTTTCGTTCATGGCTTACTGCGTCTACCGCTTCCGGCACAGGCCGGGAAACCGGGCGCATTACGAACCCGAGAACCGTCGGCTGGAATTGCTGCTCGGAGGGGGAACGGCGCTCGGCGTCGCGGCGATGCTGGCGCCCGGCCTGATCGTGTGGAACCAGTTCATCACGGTGCCTGCCGATGCCGCATCGGTCGAGGTCGTCAGCCAGCAGTGGCTATGGAGCTTCCGCCTGCCGGGCGCCGACGGCAAGCTCGGCCGTGCCGAGACGCGCGACGTCAGCCCCGAAAACCCGCTCGGCCTCGACAAGAACGACGCAAGCGGCCTCGACGACATCATCATCGAGGGCGGCGAGCTGCATCTGCCGTTGGGCAAGCCGGCGCATATATTGCTGCGCTCCGTCGATGTGCTCCACGATTTCTACGTGCCGGAATTCCGCGCGAAAATGGACATGATCCCCGGCATGATCACCTATTTCTGGTTCACGCCGACACGGACGGGAAGCTTCGAGATCCTCTGCGCCGAACTCTGCGGCGTCGGCCATCCGCAAATGCGCGGCACCGTCGTCGTCGATAACGACGCGGACTACCAGACCTGGCTCGGGCAGCAGCAGACATTCACCCAGTTGACGGCGTCATCGGGAGAACTGCCGCCGGCTAATTGAACCGGCGGGGAAAGGGAAGAGAGATCATGGTCGAGATTCCATCCGGCAGCATTCCCTCCGCCGAAGTCGAGGATGTCGAACTTTATCATCCACACAGCTGGTGGACGAAATATGTGTTCAGCCAGGATGCCAAGATCATCGCCGTGCAATATTCGATCACCGCGATTTCGATTGGCCTGGTGGCGCTGGTGCTCTCATGGCTGATGCGGATACAGCTCGCCTTTCCCGGCTATTTCGCCTTCATCGATGCCGATCACTATTACCAGTTCATCACCATGCATGGCATGATCATGGTGATCTATCTGCTGACCGCGCTCTTCCTCGGCGGCTTCGGCAATTACCTCATTCCGCTGATGGTCGGCGCCCGCGACATGGTGTTTCCCTATGCCAACATGCTGAGCTACTGGATCTACCTGCTCGCGGTGCTGATCCTCGCCGCCGGCTTTTTCGCCCCCGGCGGCCCGACCGGGGCCGGCTGGACGCTTTATCCGCCGCAGTCGGTTCTCTCCGGCACCCCAGGCGGCAAGGACTGGGGCATCCTGCTGATGCTTTCGTCGCTGATCGTCTTCATCATCGGCTTCACCATGGGCGGGCTGAACTATGTAGTGACCGTGCTGCAGGGACGGGCGCGGGGGATGACGCTGATGCGGATGCCGCTCACCGTCTGGGGCATCTTCACCGCGACAGTGATGGCGCTCTTGGCCTTTCCGGCCCTCTTCGTCGCCTGCGTCATGATGCTGTTCGACCGCGTGCTCGGCACCAGTTTCTTTATGCCGGCCATCGTCGAAATGGGCGAGCAGCTGAAACATGGCGGCGGCAGCCCGATCCTGTTCCAGCACCTGTTCTGGTTCTTCGGGCATCCCGAGGTCTATATCGTCGCACTGCCGGCCTTCGGCATCGTCTCGGACCTGATCAGCACGCATGCGCGCAAGAATATCTTCGGCTACCGCATGATGGTCTGGGCGATCGTCATCATCGGGGGCTTAAGCTTCGTCGTCTGGGCGCACCACATGTATGTCAGCGGCATGAACCCGGCCTTCGGCTTCTTCTTCGCCACGACGACGCTGATCATCGCCGTCCCGACGGCGATCAAGGTCTATAACTGGGTGCTGACGCTGTGGCGCGGCGACATCCACCTGACGCTGCCGATGCTGTTTGCCCTCGCCTTCATCGTCACCTTCGTCAATGGCGGCCTGACCGGCCTCTTCCTCGGCAATGTCGTCGTCGACGTGCCGCTGTCGGATACGATGTTCGTCGTGGCGCATTTCCACATGGTCATGGGGGTCGCGCCGATCCTGGTCATCTTCGGAGCGATCTATCATTGGTATCCGAAAGTGACGGGGCGCATGCTGAACGACATGCTCGGCCATATCCACTTCTGGATCACCTTCCTCGGCACCTATGCGATCTTTTTTCCGATGCATTATCTCGGCCTGCTCGGCGTGCCGCGCCGCTACTTCGAAATGGGCGAGACGGCCTTCGTTCCGCCTTCGGCCCATTCGCTGAATATCTTCATCACGGTGATGGCGCTGATCGTCGGGGCCGGGCAGATGGTCTTCCTGTTCAATCTGGTGTGGAGCCTTTTCCGGGGCAGGGAGGCAGGCGGCAATCCGTGGCGGGCGACGACGCTCGAATGGCAGACGCCGCAGACGCCGCCTGCGCATGGCAACTGGGGCAAGGATCTGCCCGTCGTCTACCGTTGGGCCTATGATTACAGTGTGCCGGGGGCGGCTGAGGATTTCATCCCGCAGAATGTGCCGGCAGACGGCGGCGTCACCCGGGAGATTCCGGCATGAACGTCACCCTGATCTTCCTTGCCGCAGTCGCCGCCGTCATCATCTGGTGGCTTTCCGGGCAGCGGCTGACATCGAAGCCCTGGCTGGAAACCGGGTCGATGCAACTGCCGGTTCATGACGGCGCCGACCGGTCACCGGTGCCGGCGGTGAAAATCGGCCTTTTCGTGTTTCTCGGCGTCGTCGGCGCGCTCTTCAGCCTTGCCGTCAGCGCCTATTTCATGCGCATGGCGTCGGCGGACTGGTGGGCCACGCCGGTTCCGCGGCTGCTCTGGGTGAACAGCGCAGCACTTGCCTTGAGCAGCGCCGCGCTGCAATGGGCCAAACGAGAAGTGCGGCATGGCCGCATGGAAGGCCTGCGGCCGGCGCTTGTGACAGGGCTTGCGCTTGCGGTCTTCTTTCTCGTCGGACAGATCCAGGCATGGCGGGAACTGACGGCGGCCGGCTACATCCTCACCGACAATCCAGCCAACAGCTTCTTCTACATGCTGACCGGCCTGCACGGATTGCATATTCTCGGCGGGCTCGCCGTGCTTACCCACACGACGGTCAGGGCGTTCTCAACCACGGTCGCATCGGACAAGCTGTGTCTCAGCGTCGATCTCTCCGCCATCTATTCGCATTTCATGCTCGCCGTCTGGCTGTTGCTCTTTGCGCTTTTTGCCGGCTGGGCGAATGATTTCGTCGATCTCTGCCGCACGTTGCTGAA
The DNA here is from genome assembly GCF_001187535.1 of Rhizobium ecuadorense. Lineage (GTDB taxonomy): Bacteria > Pseudomonadota > Alphaproteobacteria > Rhizobiales > Rhizobiaceae > Rhizobium > Rhizobium ecuadorense. The sequence goes on along the minus strand of NZ_LFIO01000714.1, from coordinate 6,680 downwards.
CTAGGGGCTGAAGAGGAGGTTGCAGATGGCACAGACGATCGAGACGCACGGCGAGCCAGGCCTGAGACCATCAGGCCTGCGTGGTGTCGCCGCCGATTTCAGCTCGGATCAGCGCGCCTTCAAGACCGCCTCCTGGGGCAAGGCGATGATGTGGATCTTTCTCTTGAGCGACACCTTCGTCTTCGGCTGTTTCCTGATCGCCTATATGACCGCCCGTATGTCGACGCCCGTGCCATGGCCCAATCCGAGCGAGGTTTTCGCGCTGCACATCGGCGGACAAGACGTTCCGCTAATCCTGATCGCGATCATGACCTTCGTGCTGATCTCGAGCAGCGGCACCATGGCGATGGCGGTCAATTTCGGCTATCGCCGCGACCGCCGCGTGACCGCGATGCTGATGCTGCTGACGGCACTTCTCGGAGCCTGCTTCGTCGGTATGCAGGCCTTCGAATGGACCAAGCTGATCACCGAAGGCGTGCGCCCCTGGGAGAACCCATGGGGGGCCGCACAATTCGGCTCGACCTTTTTCATGATCACCGGCTTTCACGGCACGCACGTGACGATCGGCGTCATCTTCCTCATCATCGTCGCCCGCAAGGTCTGGCGCGGCGATTTCGACGTGGAACGGCGCGGCTTCTTCACCAGCCGGAGAGGGCGCTACGAGGCCGTCGAGATCATGGGCCTCTACTGGCACTTCGTCGACCTGGTCTGGGTCTTCATCTTCGCGTTTTTCTATCTGTGGTGAGGTCGTCATGAGCGAGACAACGGCGCATGGGCAAAGCCCGCATGCACAAGCCCTGCACGCACAAGATCACGGGCAGCAGCATCCGATCCGGCTCTATCTCTTCGTCTGGGGCCTGCTCTTCGTGCTCAGCGCCTTTTCCTATATGGTCGATTATCTCGGCATCCAGGGTTATCTCCGGTGGACGCTGATCCTGCTGTTCATGATGCTGAAGGCCGGGCTGATCGTCGCTATCTTCATGCACATGGCCTGGGAACGGCTGGCGCTGGTCTACGCCATCCTGCTGCCGCCGCTGCTGGTGCTGGTTTTCGTGGCACTGATGGTATCGGAAGCGGATTATACGATCTTCACCCGGCTGGCTTTCTTTGGGGCTGGGCCTTAGCTATCGGTCATCAGGTGCGACTATCTCAACCGGAGCAATGATGGCCGAGATTTTGCTGTTCCATCACGCACAAGGGCTGACCCCTGGAGTGCGTGCGTTCGCCGACGAGATCAGGGCAGCCGGCCACATGGTGCACACGCCTGATCTTTTCGACGGGCGCATCTTCAACAGCATCGAGGAGGGGCTTGCCCATATCGGCGAGGTCGGCTTCGACGCCGTCAGGGAGCGCGGTGTCCGGATCGCCGACGAATTGCCGGTCGAGCTCGTTTATGCCGGGTTCTCCTTCGGCGTGCTGCCGGCGCAGAAGCTGGCGCAGACACGGCGCGGCGCCCGCGGGGCTCTGCTTTTCTATTCCTGCCTGCCGATCAGCGGCGAATGGGCCTTCGGACCTTGGCCGGACGGCGTCGCCGTCCAGATCCACGGCATGGACAACGATCCGATTTTCGCAGGCGAGGGTGATATCGACGCTGCCCGCGAGATCGTGGCGAAGGTCGAGGATGCGGAGCTTTTCCTCTATCCCGGCGATCAGCACTACTTCGCCGACAGTTCGCTGCCGTCCTATGACGCGGAGGCGACCGCGCTCCTCACCGCCCGGGTGCTCGCGTTTCTGGATCGCGTCTGATCCCGGCGTCACACTGTCGCTCATCGAGCAATCAATCCGCATGCAGCAGCGGCGAGGCCCTCAGCGTGTCGACCATGTGGTCGATGAAAGCGCGAACGCGATGGGGGACGGGGCCGCCGGCAACGTGGACGGCGTGAATCAGTTCCAAGTCTCCCGGGTTGCAATCCTCCAGCAAGGCGACAAGGCTTCCCTCGGCAATTTCGGCCGCAACGTGGAACCGACCGAGACGGGCGATGCCAGCGCCGGCAAGGGCCATCTGCTTCATCGTCTCGCCATTGTTGACAACAAGGCTTCCCGATATCGGCTGCTCGATATCCTTGCCGTCGCAGCGGAAGGGCCATGACGGCCGGGCGCGGCGGAAGCTGAAGGTCAGGCAATCGTGATGTTCGAGATCGGCCGGGATCTGCGGCCGCGTCTTCAGCGCAAGATAAGATGGCGAGGCGCAGACGACGCGCCGTGACTGGCCGAGCTTGCGGGCGATCAGGCCGCTATCCGGAAGGTTTCCCATGCGAATGGCGACGTCGGTTTTCTCAGCGACCAGATCGACGATGCCGTCGGTGAGGCTGAGCTCGACGATGAGATCGGGGTTGCGGGCGACGAAATCAGGCATAGCGGGTGCGACGAACATTGTTCCGAGAGGCACGGTGACGCTGACGCGCAGCCGGCCGCGAACAGCGCCGCCCGCCGCTTCCTGATCGGCGTCGTTCAGATCCTGCAGGATTCTGAGTGCCGCGCGATGATAGGCTTCGCCTTCCTCCGTCAGCGTCAGGGCGCGCGTGGTGCGCAGCAACAGGCGCGTTCCGAGCCGCGCTTCCAGCCGGGCAATCAGTTTGCTGACGGCGGACGGAGTGATTTCGAGGCTGCGGGCTGCGGCCGAAAAGCCGCCCTCCTGGACCACGCGGGCGAAGACTTCCATCTCGCCTGAACGCTCCATCAGAACGCGCATCATTGAGGAATCTCGTTCACAGGTGCATGTCCATTTCAGGCAATAGTTCTTTGTCTTCTCAGATCATAAATTGGTCCAGAACGCAATTTGGAGACCAGATGATGGACTTGAAACTGACCGATAGGACTGCACTCGTCACCGGCGGCACCGCCGGCATAGGGCTGGAAATCGCCCGCGCGCTCGCCGCCGAAGGCGCACGCGTCGTCATCACCGGCCGCGACCGCGGTAAACTCGACGCTGCCATTGCCGATATAGCGGCATCGGGCGCCAAGGGCGTCAGCGGGATTTTGGCCGATGCCGGTACCGGTGAGGGGGTTGCCGAGATCGCCAAGGCGGCGCCCTCCATCGATGTCCTCGTCAACAATCTCGGCATCTATGAAAGCAAAGCATTCAACGACATCAGCGATGCCGACTGGAGCCATCTCTTCGAAGTCAATGTGATGAGCGGGGTGCGCCTGTCACGCATCTATCTGCCCGCCATGCTGGAGCGGAACTGGGGCAGGATCATCTTCATCTCGAGCGAATCCGCGCTCGCCATCCCGCAGGATATGATCCATTACGCCACCACCAAGACGGCGCAGCTTTCGATTGCACGTGGATTGGCACAATTGACACGCGGCACCAACGTCACCGTCAATTCGGTGCTGCCCGGGCCGACCCGATCCGACGGGATCGAAGCCTTCCTGCGCGGCCAGGCGAGCGATCCGTCCGCGCCGATCAAGCAGATCGAGGCCGAATTCTTCGCAACCGCACGCTCCGCCTCGATCCTGCAGCGCATGGTGGAGGCCGAGGAAGTGGCAAACCTGGTCGCTTACCTCGCGAGCCCCCGTTCCTCCGCTACCAACGGCGCGGCACTCCGGGCCGAAGGCGGCCTCGTCAACACCATCTCGTAAGGGATGGCGTTGACCGATACACCGCTGACGATCACAGCCGTCACCTTTGACGAACGGAGCAAGGCGGCGGCCGTGGCTGGATTGCGGATGAGCACCGGACGAGCGCGGAGAGGCGGGGCCAAAAATCCCTACCAAAACGCGTTCTAAAACGTGATGGAGGTCGCTTCGGGCGAGGATCTCGGCAATGATGGACGTCTTTCGTCGCTCCGATCCTGTCAGGCCATGCTATTCATTCCGCTTCCCTTCGCCGTCGCTATTCTGCTGCTTGTCCTCTTCGTCGCCGTTCTCAGGCGCGACGAGGAGGCGGCGCCGAACCGGCCGTTTCTGGCGCTCATCCTGCTTGCCGCGCTGCAATCCGTGCTCTCCGGCCTGCGTTGGGGATATGGGGTGCATACGGTGGGGATGGTCGCGCCTGTCATCGCGGCGTTGGTGCCGCCGCTTGCCTATGCCGGGGTTTCCCGGCTGGTCCGGACAAGCCGGCGACCGCTGCCGGTACGGATTGTGCTGCATGCCGTGCCAGCCGTCGTCATCCTGCTTCTGACGGCCTTCTGGCGGGATGCGATCGATATCGCGCTGGTGCTTGTTTTTGTCGGGTATGCCGTGGCCATCCTGCTTCTGATGCGCCCGGGCGCCGATGCGCTGCGGCTGGCGCCTTTCGAAGGGGCGGTGCCGGCCTATAGGGCGATCATCTTTACCGCCGCCGCCCTGTGTCTCTCGGCCGCGATCGATACCTTCGTCTTCCTCGACCTCACCTCGGCCCATAGTGTGCGTGCGCTGATGCTGATCAGTGTCGGAAATCTTGCCGTCCTCGTCATCCTCGGCATCGCGGCGGCCGCCGCCAGCCGAAGCCGGGCGCCGGCCGAAATGGTGGAGGTGGCGCCGCGGCCGGAGACGAGCGAGGACAAGGAGACGATCGCCACGGTCGATGCGCTGATGGAGGCAAAGAAGCACTATCGCGACGCCAATCTCAATCTCGACCGGCTGGCCCGCAAGACCGGCATCCCCGCCCGCCAGATCTCGGCGGCGATCAACCGGGCGATGGACAAGAACGTCTCGCAATATGTCAATGATTACAGGATCGCCGAGGCCTGCCGGCTGCTTGCCGGAACGGAAAAACCGGTGACCGAGGTCATGTTCGAGGTCGGCTTCCAGACGAAGTCGAATTTCAATCGCGAGTTCCGGCGGGTGACGGATATGACGCCGGTTGCGTGGCGGCAACGAAAGGGGTGAGAGTCAGTCTCTCTTTCCTCAGTCATTGTTCGCCACAAAACCTGGTGCATTCAACTCGGCGGTTCGGATACTCTTTGCGACGGTGAAGGAAGTGCCACGGAGCGGCGGCATACTAGCTCCCGGAAGTGGACCCAGGATGGTCGCGGACATTTATAATACGTTTTCTGACATTGTCAGGCGTCATGTCATAGCCAGTCGCGTGAACGCCGGACCAATTGATGCCGACCGCAAGACCGTCTCGTTCCAGTCCGGGGATCCAGCGCTCCATGAATTCGGATAAACTAAGTTGGTATGTCTGGAAGCCGCGATAGGCGACAACATTGTTGATGATCTTCTGCGCTCTGCTTTCCGAGGACCAGAATGGCATCACGGTCTGGCCCTCCGGACTCTTTGAAGTAGGAAATCCCCCATCATCTCGAATCGACCAAAGGACACCGTATGCGATGATTTCGCGGAAAAATTTTGCGGTTTGTGCTGATGCGATACTCATGGCCGTATTAGAACATCGGCGCCTGAGTTCCGCAATTCGCTGTCAGGTACACAATCGCGATTGAGGACGGCCTGTAATGTGTTCAAGGTCGCGGTTTTGCTGCCGCCGGCCATTCTGTCGGCATGAACACGACCACGGAACATGAACGAGACCTAGCCGCCAAGCTGACATCCCTTTCGATTGCCCCGGCGAGCCTGAAGACAGAGCCGCCGAAGCGTCCTGTCCGGCGGTGGATAACGCCGCTTGCAATGCTTTCGCTGGCCACGGCGGTCGGCGCGGGAGCGCTGCTTGTCACGCTGCCGGATGCCGTTCGGCGTGTCGAAAACGGGGTCGCGGCGCTCGGGCCTGGAAATCTGGTTGCGGTCCCAGCTGGCGGACCGGCGACGTCGCCCAGGGGCGCGGGCGAGGCGATGGGCGCGCTTTCCGCCGAGGGAAACTCGGGCAAGGTTTCGCCTGCGCCGATCCGGGGCACTTCTGCGCCCACCCAGGAAATCACCGGCTCCGGTTATGTCGTCGCACCCGTTATCGCCACTGTCTTTTCCAAATATGAGGGCCGGATCGTCGCGGTCGGGGTGGAGGCGGGCGATCGCGTCGTCGCGGGGCAGGTGCTGGTGCGGCTTGACGATGCCGGCGCCCAATTTGCGCTTCGGGGTGCAGAGATCGCCGGGCGGGCAACGGCCTTGGCGCTTGCTGCCAGGACTATCGACCTTGCCCAGGCGCGCTCGTCGTTTGCGCGCACCGAGCGGCTGGCCGGGCGCGATGCCCTGTCGGTGCAGACGCTGGAGGAGGCGAAAACGGCTGTCGACAGGGCCGAAAATGCCGCGCTGCAGGCACGGCAGGATGTCAAAAAAGCGGAGCTTGAGATCGACAAGGCGCGTGAGCAGGTGGAGGCGCTGACCGTGCGGGCGCCGATCTCCGGCACTGTCACGCGGCTCGACGCGCATGTCGGCGACACGGTGCTGTCGCGCCAGGACAGCGTGCGGGAGGATCAAAGCCTGCTCGCCATCACCGATACGGCGAGCCTGGTCATCGATGCCGATGTGGCCGAGGCCAATATCGCGCTGATGCGGCCGGGCCTCTTGGGCGAGGCGGTGCTGGACGGCTTTCCCGGCCAGCCCTTTGCAGTCGAGGTGTCAAAGATCGCGCCGGTCATTTCGCGGGAGAAGGGGACGGTGACGCTACGCCTGTCGCTGATGTCGCCGCCTGCCGGCATGCGGCCTGCCATGGCGGCGCGCATCCGGCTGGTGGTGGGGGAGGAGGCGGGTGTGGGTGCCCATCACCCGCCCTCGTCCTTCGAGGCTCCGGCCTTTGGCCTGCACACCTCAGCAACCGTGTTGTTGGGGCTCGTTCCAGGGTGTGTTTCTTTTAAGGATGG
>NZ_LFIO01000898.1 GCF_001187535.1 Rhizobium ecuadorense | reverse complement strand
CCTGAGAGCAACGTGACAGGCGCCTCAGGAAAACGTGCAGCAATCGCCGCGAGATCATCCCGCAGGCTGGTGCTCTCAACACCTCTGCCGGCCAGACCTAATACAATCAAACGCACCTCAGCTCCAAGAGCTCGATCGAGACTCTCGGTCGAGATCAGATCTATAACGTTCCACCCGGTGAGTTCACGCTCAAGAAGCTTCACCACGGTGGTGCGCGCCAATGTAGAATGCTCAACGATGATCACAGTTGGTGCATTGCGCCCCATACGG
>NZ_LFIO01000766.1 GCF_001187535.1 Rhizobium ecuadorense | reverse complement strand
GTAACGCCGAGCATCTGGCCGATTGCATCGGTCAGATCGGCGCTGGCGCCCGTCAATTTCGTGCCGGTGACGATCTCATAGGGAGGAAAGGAACCATTGTTGACGGAGATCATCTTGCCGTCCGTGCGGATCTTCTCCGGCAGGCGGGCGTGAAGCGCGTCGTTGACGGTCTGTTTTGGTACGGCCGCCTCCTCAGCGAACACCGACGTCGTCATCATCAGGCCCAGCAAGGCGGCGGAAGCGATCAGTTTTGAATGCATGTCATTCCCC
>NZ_LFIO01000073.1 GCF_001187535.1 Rhizobium ecuadorense | reverse complement strand
GTTCTGGCATGCCAAAAGGAGATGGATGGTCGTCACACCTTTGGCTTCGAGAGCCTTTGCCGTATCGAGAAGTTGCTGCGCGAGAGCGTCCTGCTTCGCCTGGGACCAGTGGGATGAGTCCAATGTCGGGAGCGACATGCGGACCACCGGGAGTTTGAACGTCGTGTCGATGTTCTCGTCCCTGACCTGATAGGAGGCCGAAGCGGCATGCACGACCTCTGGCGAATCCTTCTCGAGGCGGTGACAGCTCCTTTATGAGCAATCCGAGCC
>NZ_LFIO01001332.1 GCF_001187535.1 Rhizobium ecuadorense | reverse complement strand
CTATCTCGGCCGCAAGCTGTATTTCCTCGGCGCAGCCTATGAGAACCATTTCGATTTCACCCGCGAATGCGAGGCAGCGCTGGAACAGCTTGCCGACGAGACGCGGGAGACGGCGCAGTTCTGCATGCTGGATGGAAACAGATACACGGTCGTTCGCATGCGCGAAGGCGCACGCCCGTTCCGCATTTCGACGGATGTCGGGCAGTCGGTGCCGATCCCGTGGACGGCCTCGGGCCGCCTGCTCTTCATCTCGATGCAGCAGGCGGCCCG
>NZ_LFIO01001527.1 GCF_001187535.1 Rhizobium ecuadorense | reverse complement strand
CGACCAACTCTTCCATCGTCGTCGGCGCCTTCAGGCCGGCGGCGTCAAACAGATCCTTGCGATAGGCGAGCACGTTGGCATAACCGGCGAAGGGGAAAGCGACTTGCTTGTCGCCCCAATGGCCGAGCGCATTGAGAAGCGTCGGGTAGATGTCGTCGAGCTGCAGTTCGGCAGCATCGCGCTTCATCCAGTCGGTGAGGTCGACCGTATAGTTGTTCTCGGCATACTGGCCGGACCAGACGATATCCATGGTAACGAGATCGTAGCCGC
>NZ_LFIO01000775.1 GCF_001187535.1 Rhizobium ecuadorense | reverse complement strand
TCGGCAGCGTCAGATGTGTATAAGAGGCATCCACCTGCAGATGGGCAAGCGGCCGATCGACGCCGCTCTGGAGGCGGCCAACGAGATCGGGCTCGCCGTCATTGCAACCACCTTCACGCTGGTCGCGGTCTTCCTGCCGACGGCCTTCATGAGCGGCATACCGGGACTTATATTCCGCCAGTTCGGTATCACCGCCGCGGTGGCGGTCCTCGTCTCGCTCGTCGTCGCACGCCTGCTGACGCCGATGATGGCCGCCTATTTCATGAAGGCC
>NZ_LFIO01001710.1 GCF_001187535.1 Rhizobium ecuadorense | reverse complement strand
GCTTCCGCGGATCTCTCTTCGCTGAAATATTCAGGCACGTGGCCATCCTCCTAAGGCGTTAACGCGGCCGCGCGCCCTCCCAGGCGCTCTGCAACAAAACCCGGATCGCTTCCCGTTCGATCGGGCGCGGGTTCCAGTAGGGGTTCTGGGCGGCGAGTTCCGCCGCACGGTCCAGATCGGCTTCCTTCATACCCAGATCGCGCAGCGCCAAGGGGGCGCCGATCGAAGCGGCGAAATCATAGAGACCGCCGCCCAGCGAGCCGCCAAAAAG
>NZ_LFIO01001816.1 GCF_001187535.1 Rhizobium ecuadorense | reverse complement strand
CCATTCCAGCCGATGCGGTCGAACGGCTCGAAGCGCTGGATCTCAAGATCGTTGGCTTGCGCGCAGCCGCCGAAGTCGACCTTCCCACGCTCAGGATCGATTACCGGAAAGACGTCTCCGGATTGGTGAGCATGGACCGCCAGCCTTTGATTGGGGGCGAGGACAGAAGCTTTGCCGGGATCGCGAAGCTCGACATAACAGGCGTCGGCACCCTGACCATCCATTCCAGCCGGCAGGCCGATCAGGACGGGGCGCTGGAGACTGCGGAAGC
>NZ_LFIO01000699.1 GCF_001187535.1 Rhizobium ecuadorense | reverse complement strand
CCCGCTCCATGGTCCCGCTAGTCATAACAAAGAAAGACGCAATCTCGGGCCTAGAGCCTGATCTTACCAGGGTAAATGCGGTGATCACCGCGTGTGAAACCAACCATCCCGCCCATCGCGTACCCCACGCTGTGGTGCGCCGGGCCAACAATCGCACCATTTCGACTTACACGCTGCAGCACGGGCTGGAGAATGTCGGGCTGACCTATTTCGAGCCCTACCCAGATCACGACGGCCCCATCGAGATAGCCTCCTCGACCATCCTGACCTG
>NZ_LFIO01000906.1 GCF_001187535.1 Rhizobium ecuadorense | reverse complement strand
GGTATGCGACGGAGGATTTGCGGAACAGACCCAATTACCCGCTCGTCTGGTTTTCAAACACGAGCCGTCACTTGATCCTGCAGTGGCGGCCATGGCCGAACCTTTGGCTGTCGCCCTACATGCGATACGACGGCTTAACCCACCCCAAGGCGAGGCGATTCTTCTAGTCGGCTGCGGGACGATAGGCGGTCTCTGCGGTTTGCTGCTTACACATCTCCACGATGGAAAGTTGTTGTTTGCGGATTTGAATGGCAGCCGTGCCGAGATGGTG
>NZ_LFIO01000796.1 GCF_001187535.1 Rhizobium ecuadorense | reverse complement strand
TGTTGCTGGTCGCGACCGACCACGACAAGGTGGATTATGCGACGCTCGCAAAAAACGCCTCGCTGATTGTCGACACGCGCAACGTCTTCAACCGGCTTGGCCTCTCGGCCGATCACGTCATCAAGGCGTGACGGAAACAGCCGAAAGCGACTTGCCGGTGATCTGGCTGGCGGCCACCGCATAACCGCCGGCGGCGCCATCGATTCTGCGTCTGCGGGCTCCGGCTTGTCGGGAACGGCGCCGACATCTTTGGGGCGCCGTTGCTCGGGCTTTACGTTTTGATCATTCGTCGACATTGTCAGTCTCCTTTCCAGCAAGAAGTCACGGCCATCGACATGGTTCCGACGATGGGATGGAGGATTACCGATGCTTGACAGGTTTCTATCGCAGGGGCCTCAGGATGCGCGCTTCACCATTCTGCTGGCGCATGGCGCCGGCGCGCCGATGGATTCGGCATCGATGACATCGGCGGCGGAGGCGCTCGCCACGGTCGGTTTCCGTGTGGCCCGTTTTGAATTCGCCTATATGGCGGCGCGGCGTACGGCGGAGGGCCGCAAGCCGCCGCCGCGGGCCGAAACGCTCAATCCCGAATATGAGGCGGCGATTGCCGCGCTCGGTGCCGATGGCCCGCTGATCATCGGCGGCAAATCGATGGGCGGCCGGGTCGCCAGCATGATCGCCGACGATCTCTATCGCAGCGGAAATATCGCTGGCCTGCTCTGCCTCGGCTATCCCTTCCATCCGCCTGGCCAGCCGACGAAACTGCGCACCGCCCACCTCAAGGGGCTGACAACGCCCGCGCTGATCTGCCAGGGAACGCGCGACGAATTCGGCACGCGGGACGAGGTGCCGGGTTACGATCTCTCAGCCAGGATCGAAATCCTCTGGCTCGAGGACGGCGACCACGACCTCAAGCCGCGCAAGACAATCTCCGGCTTCTCCGCTGCCGATCACCTCGCTGCGATGGCGAAGACGGCAAGGGCCTGGGCGGAACGCCTCTAGCTTGCAAGCTTCCTGACATCGATGCGACGGTCGGTGGGGGAGACGGTGATTTCGAAGTGGTCTGCCTGCACCACATCGCGAATGTTGCGCGGCCGGTGCGCGGCGATGTTCACCCCGCCTCTCAGCCGGACGCTGTCATAGAGAATGCCGGCGCCGCCGCTCGAACGCACCTGCTCACCCAAAATCTGCGACACCGCATAGCTCGCGCCGTCATAGACGTCGGGCCGCAGCCTCTGTTCGCCGCGAATGTCGAGATAGTCGCCGATCAGGATGGCCGAATAGCTTCGATAGGTGCGCGCCATCGTCGCCACTCCGCGCGCGACAGCCTCGCGCCGGAGATGATGGCCGACCTCGGCGGCGGCTGTCTTCAGATTGTCGGCGGCATACCAGGCGCCGAGATCGGGGCCGTTGAAGCGCATGCCGCCGGGGGCGACATGCAGGAAGGCGGCCATGACGATGCTGGCATTCGCAGTGCCGTAAACCCATTCATCCCTGGGCAGCCGCTGGATGCGGTCGGCGACAAGACGGTCGTTGGTCCAGCCGACGAGTTCCATCACGGCTTCGAGGTCGGCCGCCCGCGTCACCGTGTCGAAAAGCCCGATCGGCGGAAATTGCGATGGGATCAGCCGGCAGGAGGGACGCGGCGCCTCGGCAAAACGGTCACTCACCGGAAGACGATGTCCGCATCTTCGTAAGGCGTGAAGGCCTCGTCGAGCTTGTTCGGCTGCATATAGACGCCGCCGCGGGCGCCATCGAGAAAGCGGCGCACGGTCATCAACCCGTCCTGGGTTCCGTTGGTGACGATATCGAGCGGTGGATAGCCGCCGAAAACCGGCGCCTGATGCGGCATGCGCAGCCAGGCGACGCCGGCGCGTTCGTCGGCAAACAGCACGCCGAGCGCCTGATGGATGCCGAGCACGGCTGAAATGCGGGTCAGCGTATCGACATCGAGCGTGAAGGCTCCGTGCTCGCGCGCCTGCTTGGCCCAGTTGTGATAGGTCGACCGGGAGGGATAGCCGAGCACAAGCAGCCGCTGCTCTTCGCTCAGCCCCCAGAGATCGGCGATCGCCAGGAAGGTTCGTAGCGCAGGGGCGCTCAACCTCTTGCGGCTTGCCGGAGCAAACCGCTCTGTGTCCAGTCGCTGTGGCCCCAGGCTTTCCCGTTGCTCCCTGCGTCGTGCATGCTGCATAACAGCCTCCAGTCTCGACTTAGACATAGTCCAAATCTGGGCATACATCAACCAGATTTCAAGAGGTTGCCATTCCGATTGCCGGTTCGGGCGTCACCATAAACCAGGCAGTAGCCGGTAGCGGACCTTGCGGCGGTATTCGGCATAACCCGGCAGGTCTCTTACCAGATGCTTCTCCTCGTCGAGCAGCCGCGCGACGAGTCCGCCTAAGGCAGGAGGGATGGCAAGCAAGCCCCAATACGAGCCGAGCGACAGCGGTATGCCAATGAAGAGCACAAGCGCCGCCGCATACATCGGATGACGCATGATGCTGTAGAGCCCGCTCGAAATGACCCGCTGATCCCTGCGGATCTCGACCGTCGCCGAGGCGAAGTTGTTCTGCCGCAGGACCAGGAAGCAGCCGTAAAAGCCTGCTGCGACCAGGATGTTGCCGAAAATCACAACCGACGCCGGAACGGCCGAGCCGCCGAACCGATAATCTAGCGCCGAGCCGATGAAGAGCGCAATCAGCACGATGCCGTTGAAAAGCTGAATACGCTTCTGTGCCGGCTCCCGCTCCGCGGCCGGCCCGACATGCAGCCGCTGTTCCAGCAAGGCTCGGTCATATTTCAGGAAATAGGCTGTCGTCGAAACGATCCAGGCGGAAAAATTGAGAAAGAACAGCCAGCCCTGCCAATAGGACAGCGAACCTGCAGCGACGAAGATCATCACCGCGAGCACGGCGACGAATTTCACCGTCGCCTCGGTCGCCCGCCTGCCGAGATTCTTCTTTTGACCCTCCATCGGCCCACCTCCATTATATCAGGAAACCTCTCCTGCCGCCTCGCGGATCGTCTGCATCAGGATCGATTGCGGCGCCGACGGCACGGCATCGGCGCGCATCGTCAAGCCGACCGGGCCTCTGGTCTCGCCGGTATCGACCGGCAGCAGCGCCAGCCGCCCGTCGGCGACGTCATCGGCCACCACGCCGTTGGAAATGATCCAGATCGCATCGCTCGAGCGCAGGAAAGCCCGGCCGAAGGAATCCGACACCGTCTCGATCTGGTTCGGCAGGCTGGAGACGCCGTTGGCGATGAGGAAGTTTTCGACCACCGGCCGGATGATCGAACCCCGCGTCGGCATCAGCACCGTGTAATCACCGAAACCTGAGAAGGGCGATTGCCCGGCGTCGAGCAGCGGATGACCGGCGCGCACGGCAAACACCACCTGCTCGGAATAAAGATGCTCGAAGGAAAAACCCGCCATCTTCTCCGCACCCGCCAGACGTCCGACGACCATGTCGAGATCGCCGACGCGAAGCTGCTCCAGCAGCACGGCATTCTCGCCGGTGACGATCTTCACCCGGCTCCAGGTCTGTTCTTTGAGAAAGAGCTCCATCGCCCGCGGCATGATGCGCGACGACACCGTCGGCAGGGCGCCGATGCGGATCGGTGGCGCATCGGCAAACTGCTCCTGCGAGACGGAATCGAGACCCTGGCGCAGCGCCGTCAGCGCCGCCCCGGCGTGGCGCAGAAAGACCTCGCCGTACCGGGTGATCTTGATGCCGCGGCCGTCGCGCTCGAAGACGTCGACGCCCAGCGCCTGCTCCAGCTCGCGGATCGTCTTCGTCACCGCCGGCTGGCTGACGTGCAGCAACTCAGCCGCCTTCATGACACTCTTCTGCCGCGCCACCTCGACAAAGGTCTGCAAATGGCGAAACTTGACGCGACTGTCGATCATCGCTCGCATAACTCCTGGGTTATCGAAAGGCTGATAAATATCATTTTACTTAACCGGATCAACCGGTCAGTTTTGCTGTCGGAGTATTTCTGATTGGATGGGCGAGTTTGGCGAGAAGCCTAACCGTACTCTGTCATCCTCGGCCCTGAGCCGAGGATCCTTGCCGCGGCGGCTGGTGGATGCCGCGTGGATGCTCGGGTCAAGCCCGAGGATGACGGAGGGTGGAGAGACGGACAGAGCCATTCGCGGCGTTTGACGCCCGTGTCGGAAACGCGCTTGCCGGCGGAACTGACCTGATGAAGATGGCAGTGACGTGCAATTTGTGAGGGGCGCCTCCCCCACTCTCTGTCATCCTCGGGCTTGACCCGAGGATCCATGCCGCGGCTGCCGGTGGGTGCCGCGTGGATGCTCGGGTCAAGCCCTAGCATGACGGAGAATGGAGGGACGGACAGAGCCATCGCGGCGTTGTCGCGCTCCCGCCAGCGGAACCAAACAATGCCGGCCCCTCGGCTGAGCCAACTTGATGAGGACATGACGTGCAGTTCGCCAGCATAAACGACGTGACGATCCACTATCAGGTCATCGGCGCGCCCGCCGACCGGCCGGTGATCGTCTTCATCAACTCGCTCGGAACGGATTTCCGCATCTGGCGCGACGTCGTGGTGCGGCTTGCCGGCGACTTCGCCATCGTGCTTTACGACAAGCGCGGCCACGGCCTTTCCGATGTCGGCCAGCTGCCCGCATCGATCGAGGACCATGCCACCGATCTCGCCGGCCTGCTCGATCTGCTCTCGGTCAAGAATGCGGTCATCTGCGGGCTCTCCGTCGGCGGTCTTATCGCCCAGTCGCTCTATCAGCGCCGGCCGGATCTCGTCGGCGCGCTCATTCTCAGCGACACCGCCCCTAAGATCGGCACGGCGGAAAGCTGGAACGCCCGCATCGCCGCGGTCGAGAAAAACGGCATCGCCAGCATTGTCGACGCCATCATGCAGCGCTGGTTCACGCCTGCCTTCCGCCGGCCCGAGAACACCGCCTATTCAGGCTATTGCAACATGCTGACGCGCCAGCCGGTCGAGGGTTATATCGCCACCTGCGAAGCGATCCGCGATGCCGATTTCACCGGAGCGGCCAAGAGGATCGCTGTCCCGACAATCTGCATCGTCGGCGACCAGGACGGCTCGACGCCGCCCGATCTCGTGCTTTCCACAGCGAAGCTCATCCCGGGCGCCCATTACGAGGTCATCCCGGATTGCGCCCACATCCCCTGTGTCGAGCAGCCGGAGGCGCTGACGGCGATCATCCGCACCTTCCTGACATCTCTTCCTGCTGGAGGAACCAACCGATGAACGAGACCGCCTCCGAACGCTACCGGCAGGGCATGGCGACCCGCCGCGCCGTGCTCGGCGACGCCCATGTCGACCGTGCTGCGGCCGCGGCAACCGAGTTCGACCGGCCCTTCCAGGAACTGATTACCGAAGCCGCCTGGGGCCATGTCTGGTCGCGCCCGGGGCTAAGCAAACGCGAGCGCTCGATCGTCACCATCGCGCTGCTCGCGGCACTCGGGCAGGACGACGAGGTCGCCATGCATGTGCGCGCCACCGCCAACACAGGTGCGACCCGCGAGGATGTCTGCGAGGCGCTCCTGCATGTGGCGATCTATGCCGGCGTTCCCGCCGCCAATCATGCGATCAAGATCGCCAAGCAGGCCTTTGAACAAATGGACGCCGAAAAGGCGGCCTGAGGGAGGAAAATGTCCGAATTACCGAACCGCAAGCCGGAGACCGGCGCCTTCTTCGCCCGCGACCGCGCCTGGCACGCGCCGGCTCTGACCCCCGGCTACAAAACCTCTGTGCTGCGGGCGCCGCAGCGCGCGCTGCTCTCGCTCGACGGCACGATCTCGGAGACGACAGGCCCGGTCTTCGGCCATTCGATGATCGGCGATCTCGACAACGACCTGATCCTGAATTATGCGCAGCCCGGCGAAAGCGCCATCGGCGAGCGCATCATCGTCCATGGCCGGGTGCTGGACGAGCGGGCAAAACCGGTTGCCGGCGCGCTGGTCGAATTCTGGCAGGCCAATGCCGGCGGCCGCTATCGCCACAAGAAGGAAAGCTATCTCGCGGCGATCGACCCGAATTTCGGCGGCTGCGGCCGCGCAATCACCGATGAGGAAGGCCGCTATCATTTCCGCACGGTGCGGCCCGGCGCCTATCCCTGGCCGAACGGCGTCAACGACTGGCGCCCGGCCCATATCCATTTCTCGATTTTCGGCCATGGCTTTGCCCAGCGGCTGATCACCCAGATGTATTTCGAGGGCGACCCGATGATCTGGAAATGTCCGATCGTCGGCACCATCCCCGACAAGGCGGCGATCGAACAGCTGATCGCGCCGCTCGACTGGGGCAACACCATCCCGATGGATTCACGCGCCTATAAATTCGACATCGTGCTGCGCGGCCGCCGCTCGACGATGTTCGAAAACAGGCTGGAGGGCAACTGATCATGCAGCAACTCGGCTACCTCAAGGAAACCCCGTCGCAGACGGCCGGCCCCTATGTCCATATCGGCCTGACGCCGAATTTCTGCGACATAACGGGCGTCTACGACAGTGATCTCGGCACCCGGATGGTCAACGACAAGACGCTCGGCGAACGCATCACCGTTACCGGCCGCATCCTCGACGGCGCCGGCGCGCTGGTGCGTGATGCCGTCGTCGAGATCTGGCAGGCAGACAGCGCGGGCCTCTACAACAGCCCCTCGGAAATGCGCGGCGCCGCCGATCCCAATTTCACCGGCTGGGGCCGCTGCCCGACCCGCAGTGAAGACGGCGTCTACAGCTTCGACACCATCAAACCCGGCCGTGTCCCCTTCAAGGACGGCCGCAGTCAAGCCCCGCACATCACCGTCTGGATCGTCGCCCGCGGCATCAATATCGGCCTGCACACGCGCATGTATTTCCCGGAGGAGACGGAGGCCAATGCCGCCGACCCGCTGCTTGCCCGCATCGAACATCGCGAGCGTGTCGCCACCATGATCGCCACCCGCGACGGCGCCACCTGCCAATTCGACATCCATCTGCAGGGTGCCAACGAGACGGTGTTTTTGGATATTTGAAGGGGCTTGGCCAGCGGCCTGTACGAAGAGCCTTGTGCCCGTAGCCCCCTCACCCTACCCTCTCCCCGAGGGGAGAGGGGATGTGCCAGACGAGATGACATGCCGATAGGCGCCGACACCGCCCCAAATCCCTTCTCCCCTCGGGGTCCGAAGGACGGGTCGAGACCGGCGGCTCGACCCCGGCGGCAGCCGGATGAGGGGCCACGACCACAAACGAGCAATCCATGACCGCATCGCCCTTCGACCACCCCTTTCTCTCCGGCCTGCTCGGCGACGATGAAATCGCGCCCTATTTCTCCGCCGAGGCCGATATCCGCGCCATGCTCTCCTTCGAGGCCGCGCTGGCGAGGGCGGAAGCCGCGCATGGCCTGATCCCAGCGGAAGCGGCAAGAAAGATTGCCGAAATCCGCGCCGGCTTTTCGCCCGATCTGCCCCGTCTGCGGGCAGCAACGGCACGGGACGGTGTTGTCGTTCCCGAGCTCATCAAGCAGTTGCGCGCCGCAGTCGGCGAGGAGGCGGCGAAAAACCTGCATCTCGGCGCCACCAGCCAGGATGTCATCGATACCAGCCTGATGATCCGGCTGAAGGCGGTGGTGTTCCTGTTCGCCGGCCGGCTTTCCGCCATCGTCGCAGGGCTCGATGGGCTCGACCGCCAGTTCGGCCGCAACCGGCTGATGGGCCATACCCGCATGCAGGCGGCGATCCCGATCACCGTCTCCGACCGTCTCACTGCGTGGCGCGCGCCGTTGGAGGCCTATCGCGACCGCCTCACCGAGCAGAGTTTTCCCGTTCAGTTCGGCGGCGCCGCCGGCACGCTCGACAAGCTCGGGCCGCAGGCCGCAACCGTTCGCGCCGCACTCGCCCAGGAACTCGGCCTGACCGACGCCAGGCAATGGCAGAGCGGCCGTCTGCCGATCGCCGATATCGCCGGCCTGTTTGCGTCGATCTCCGGCAGCCTCGGCAAGATCGGCCAGGATATCGCCCTGCTTGCCCAGGCAGGCCAAGAGATCGAAATCGCAGGCGGCGGCACCTCGTCGGCGATGGCCCACAAGCAGAACCCGGTCGCCGCCGAAACCCTGGTCGCGCTCGCCCGCTTCAACGCGACGGCGCTGTCGGGCATCCACCAGTCCCTCGTCCATGAACAGGAACGCTCCGGTGCTGCCTGGACGCTCGAATGGCTGCTGCTGCCGCAAATGACGATGGCAACGGCCGCTTCGCTGCGGCTGGCGGGGGAATTGACAGGGAATATCAAGCGGCTTGGAACTGCCTAAAGCCACGCGAAACGAGCATCAACCAAGCTTGGCGATGGCCCGCAGATTGTCGGCCGTCGTTGTCGGGAATTCGAAGAATTCGAGATAGGCCGGGATTTGTTCGAACAGCATATCCGTGCCGACCTGAAAGGCGCAGCCGCGCGCCCGGGCCGCCTCCAGGAACGGGGTGATCTCCTTGCTCATCACCACCTCGCCGACGAAGGTCGAGGGGGAGATGCGGTCGACGTCGATCGGCAGAGGGTCGCCCCGCCGCATTCCAAGCGGTGTTGCGTTGACGACGATGTCGAAGCCGGCCGGATCGAGTGAGCCGATCGTGACGTGGAGGTGGGGATAATGTGTCTTCAGCCGGTCGAGCAGCGCGGTGGCGGTCGTCTCGTTGGCGTCGAAGAGCGCGAGATGGGCGACACCCGCCTTCGCGAGGGATGCCGCGATCGCCGAGCCGACACCGCCGGCGCCAACGACCAGCGCATTTGCGCCTTCGACCTTTTTGCCCTTGCGCAGAACGCCCCGCACAAAGCCTTCGCCATCGAACATGTCGCCGATCAGCCTGCCCTTCGAATCGAGGCGCACCGCATTGCACGAGCCTGCGACGATGGCGTTGGTCGAGGTTTCGTCGAGCAGCGCCATCGTCGCGATCTTGTGCGGCATGGTGATCAGCGCGCCGTGAATATTGGAGAGCCGGAAGACAAGCTTCAGGAACGCCGGATAATCCTCCGGCATGCAGCCCATCGGCACGACGACCGCATCGATGCCGTTCTTCTCGAAATACGGATTGTAGATCAGAGGCGCCTTGAAGGACTCGGTGGGATAACCGAGGTGCGCGATGAGTTTGGTCGTCCCGGTGATCATGTGGCTAGACTTTCTCAGGATCGGCAGACGCGCCGGCGTCAGAGAGGTGGATCATCTGCCCCGAGCGCGCCGATCTCTTGATCGCTTCGACAACCCTGAGGGTGGCAAGGCCCTCCTGCCCGCTCACGAGCGGCGGGGCATCGCCGCGAATGACATCGCAGAAATGGCTGAGCTGACGGCAAAGCGGATCGGCGGCTTCGTAGGCGACGCGCTCCTCGGCAAGCGGCGCCAGCCAATCCGGCTCGGCCGTGCTCGTCCAAAGCGTCAGATCGGGAATGCCGAGCGATCCCTTCGTGCCGCCGATCTGGTAGCAATGTTTGGGATAGAGGGGAAATGCAGGATTCTCGCCGGTGGTCGCCTCCCAGCTCCAGGGTGCGGCCACCGCATCGCTGCCGGTCAGCGTGGCGAGAACGCCGTTTGCGAACCGCAACGAGACAACAGCCGTGTCCTCGACGGCGTGGTGGCGCACGGTGTGCGATTCCATCGCATGCACGGCCTCGACCTCGCCGAACAGAAATCGGAACAGGTCGACATCATGGATCAGGTTGACGAAGATCGGGCCGGCGCCGGCTTCCCGCCGCCAGGGGATGTCGAAATAGTTGTCGGGCTTGGCGACCCAGAAGGTGCCGTGCACCGTGACGATCCGGCCAAGCCTGCCGCCGTCGACGATCTGTTTGGCCGCCTGGATCATCGGGTTGTGGCGCCGGTGATGGCCGACGAGGAGCGGTATCCCTGCCCTCTCGCCGGCGGCAACGAGCGCTGCGGCAGCGTCGACGTCGTCGGCGATCGGCTTTTCGATGAGAACGGGAGTGCCGGCGGCGATAAGCTCCATGGCGTTCTCGACGTGAAGCTGGTTCGGCGTTGCCACGATGACGCCGTCGGGCCTGTCCTCGCCGGGAATGTCCTGGAAGGAGGCGTAGGATGGGATGCCGGCATTGCGGGCAAAGTCGCGGCCGGCCGCAGACGGATCGATCACGGCGGAGAGAATGGTTCCGGGCTCGGACATGACGCGCTCGGCATGGCGTCTGCCGATCAGGCCGGCCCCCATGACTGCAATCTTCAATGGCTTCATGATCGGCTCCGGAATTTGACGAGGTATCGGCCTTGAGACCGCTTATTTCCGCAGGATTTCGCCGAGAAACTTTCTGGTGCGCTCGTGCCGCGGGTTGGTGAAGAATTCGGCGGGCGGAGCTTCCTCGACGATCGCGCCGCTGGCCATGAAGATCACCCGATCGGCGACCTGGCGGGCAAAGCCCATCTCGTGGGTGACGCAGATCATCGTCATGCCCTCGTCGGCCAGCGCGATCATCGTATCCAGCACCTCCTTGACCATCTCCGGGTCAAGCGCCGAGGTCGGCTCGTCGAACAGCATCACTTTCGGCCGCATGCAGAGCGCCCGGGCGATGGCGACGCGCTGCTGCTGGCCGCCGGAAAGCTGGACTGGATATTTGTCGGCCTGTTCCAGGATCTTGACCCGCTCGAGCAGCCCGCGCGCCCGCTCCTCGGCCTCCGCCCTGCCGACACCGATCGCCTTCATCGGCGCCAGCATGCAGTTCTGCAGCACGGTCAGATGCGGAAACAGATTGAACTGCTGGAAGACCATGCCGACCTCACGGCGGATCGCATCGACAGTCTTGGCCTGATCGCTGAGAACGATGCCGCCAACCCGGATTTCGCCTTTCTGGTAGGTCTCGAGATGGTTGATGCAGCGAATGAGCGTCGATTTTCCGCTGCCGGAAGGCCCGCACAGGACGATCCTCTCGCCGCTGCGAACCGTCATGTTGATGTCGTGAAGGGCTTGAAACGAGCCGTACCACTTTTCCACCTGCGCCATGGTGATCATGGCTTCCGCGCGTTGGGGGGGAACGGGTCTGGTCATCGGTAGAACTCCAGGATTGGCGGCCAAGGCCGCATCGAAGAAAAAAGGCTGCGGATCAGCGCGCCGAAGCGGCGAATTTCCGCTCGAGGCGCGCGCCGAGGATCGTCAGCGGGCAGCACATCAGGAAGTACAGGATGCCGACGACGCCGAAGACCGTCAGCGGTTGGAAGATCTGGTTGGAGATGATGTTGCCGGCCCGGGTCAGCTCGGTGAAGCCGACGATCGAGGCAAGAGAGGTGCCTTTGATCAGCTGCACGAGGAAGCCGATCGTGGCCGGCAGCGAGATGCGCAGCGCCTGCGGCAGGATGACATCCCTCATGCGGGAGACGTAACGGAGGCTGAGCGCCTTTGCCGCTTCCGTCTGGCCGCGCGGAACCGCTTCGATCGATCCGCGCCAGATCTCGCCGAGATAGGCGCTGGCATGCAGCGTCAGCCCGATGGCGACGGCCACCCAGGCATCGAGCATCAGTCCGAGCAGGGCCAGGCCGTAATAGACCACGAAAAGCTGCATCAGAAGCGGCGTTCCCTGGAAGACGGCGATATAGCCGGCGGTCAGGCGTTCTAGAAGCGGGTTGCCCGAGACGCGGGCGAGAGCGACGCTGAGCCCGGCAATGCAGCCGCAGACGAAGCCGACGGCGGACAGGACCACGGTCCATTTCAGGCCGATCAGGAGGAAGACGAACTCATCGTGACCCATGGAATTCCTCCTACTTGACGGGATATTTGAAGTAGCGGGCCGAAAACGCCGCAAACAGGCGCATCATCACCCAGGAAATCACGAAATAGAAAAGCGTGACCGTGAAGTAGACCTCGAAGCTCCGGAAGCTCTCCGATTCGATGCGCTGGGAAACGGAGGTCAGCTCATAGGCCGAGATCGCCGATGCAATGCTGGTGGTCAGCGTCAACAGCACGAACTGGCTGGTCAGCGACGGATAGATCGCCCGCAGCGCCGGCTTGAGGATGATCAGCCGGAAGACCTGCGCCTTGTGCAGGCCAAGCGCCAGGCCGGCTTCCATCTGCCCCTTCGGGATCGACTGGACGCCGCCGCGAATGATCTCGATCGCGTAGGCGCCGCCGTTGATGCCGAGCGCGATGATCGCCGTCGGCGTCGGATCCAGCCGGATGCCGGCGAGCGGAAGCGCGAAATAGATGAAGAAGATCTGCACCAGGAACGGCGTGTTGCGGATCAGCTCGACGAAGGCGATGACCAGCCACCGCAAGGGTTTGAGTGCGGAGTCGCGCAGGGCAACGCCGCCGATCCCGATGACGATCGCCAGCAGCATCCCGCAAATGGCAAGCAGGAAGGTCCCGAGACAACCGAGCAGAAGGCTCGGCAGCCCATCGATGACAGGGGTGAAATCCAGCTTGTAATTCATGCTTTCGCTGCTCCCGCCATGTCGGCCATTGCTTCGATGGCAAGCTCATAACCGCGGGCGCCGAAACCGATCATGATGGCGGTGGCGACGCGCGAGATCAGCGAATTGTGGTAGATGCTTTCGCGCGCATGAACATTCGAGATGTGCAGCTCGATCTTCGGCGGATCGAACATCTTCAGCGCATCGAGAAGCGCGATCGAGGTGAAGGTATAACCGGCCGGGTTGATGATGATGCCGCAGGCCCCCTTGCGGGCCTGATGCACGCTTTCCACCAGCTCGCCCTCGAAATTGGTCTGGCGGAAGTCGACGGCAAAGCCGAGACTGTCGGCCTTCGCCAGGCACTTCTCCCTGATATCGGCCAGCGTCGTCGAGCCGTAGATGGCGGGCTCGCGCTCACCCAGCAGGTTGAGGTTCGGTCCGTTGAGCACAAAAATGGTTCTGGTCATGTCGCGCACCTCAGGGCCTTGGCATGGCGGTTGCGTTGACGGGCATGGCTGCCCGCCTTCATGGGTAAGGTTCGTCTGAAGAGAGCCGCCTGTCCCTCATCCGGCTGCCGCCACCTTCTCCCCGTAAACGGGGCGAAGGGACCAAGCCGCAATCTCTCCGTCCCTCACCAGCGTCTCGCGGGGCACGTC
>NZ_LFIO01000323.1 GCF_001187535.1 Rhizobium ecuadorense | reverse complement strand
GGTGGCCGAGATGGTCATCGAGAAAGCCAAGCGTCTTGTCGAACACGGACGCGACGTTGTCATCCTGCTCGATTCGATCACGCGCCTGGGCCGTGCCTATAACACCGTCGTTCCCTCGTCAGGCAAGGTCCTGACCGGCGGTGTGGACGCCAACGCTCTGCAGCGGCCGAAGCGTTTCTTCGGCGCGGCGCGTAATATCGAAGAAGGCGGCTCTTTGACGATCATCGCGACCGCGCTGATCGATACTGGTAGCCGCATGGACGAAGTGATC
>NZ_LFIO01000859.1 GCF_001187535.1 Rhizobium ecuadorense | reverse complement strand
CACCCAGCCGCATCTGATCGCGGACTGGCTGATGAAGAATGACTTCGTGCCGGTCGTGGATCACCGTTTTAAGCTCAGCGCGGATTGGGGATCCGTCGATTGCCAGGTCCTGGAAGTCGAGCCGAACAAAACCCTGTCTTACACGTGGGCTGCCTATGATCTCGCAAGCGTCGTCACCTGGACTCTCACGCCTACGGGCGCGGGCACGCACCTGCGTATGGAGCAATCGGGCTTCCGGCCGGATCAGCGGCAGGCTTACGGGGGCGCCAGG
>NZ_LFIO01000416.1 GCF_001187535.1 Rhizobium ecuadorense | reverse complement strand
CTCCAGAGCGGCGGCTTCGAGGAGCTGATGCCGATGTTGACGAGGGTGAGAGCGATGAGGACGGTGAATACGCTGGTCGCACCCGTTGCGAAGGCCAGTCCTGCGGCTGCCAGCAGGCAGGCTCCGACGACGTGCCATGTCCGTTCGCCGGTCTTGTCGGAATGACGTGCCCAAAGAACCATGGCAATGACGGCGAAGATACCGGGAATAGCATTGATGAAGCCGACCTGGAGTGCCGATAGGCCGAACTGCTTGATGATCTGCGGAGCCC
>NZ_LFIO01001301.1 GCF_001187535.1 Rhizobium ecuadorense | reverse complement strand
GCGCCACCTCCACGGTCGCCTCAGGCTCGGTGCGCCTCTGCCGTCCCGTGATCACAAGCCACAGATCGTGCCAGCCGCGCCCACGCATCATCGTGCCCCCAATCGTCATTCTCTCCTCCCTCTCAGGTCGTTACGCCGCCTGCGGCAGGCATGCCTCGCAGATCGCCGCGACATGGCGGTGGTCGGTGCCGCAGCAGCCGCCAAGCACGCGCACCGCAGGCATGCGGTCGATGAGCTTGCGGTAGCGGCGGCCGAGATCTTCGGGATCGCC
>NZ_LFIO01000145.1 GCF_001187535.1 Rhizobium ecuadorense | reverse complement strand
GTCGCGCACCCTGACGACCACGCCTCCCGAGCCTGTCCCGGTGCTGATCAGCAACTCGCGCTCTTCCTCATTAACGCCGTTCATCGCCTCGATGGCGTTCATGATGAGGTTTAGGATCACCTGTTGCAACTGGACACGATCCCCTTCCACCGACGGGAGGCTCCTCGCGAATTGGGTCCGCAGCGTGACGCCTTGCCGGAGCACTTCACCGCTGGTCAAGGCAATCACGTGACGAATGGCCTCGTTGAGGTCGAATTGCCCCTTGCGAGGG
>NZ_LFIO01001889.1 GCF_001187535.1 Rhizobium ecuadorense | reverse complement strand
ACTCTGTTCGTCCGCCGCCGATCAGCAAATCCTCGTCGATCACGCTGTAGCGCAATCCGTGCGTGGAGAAATTTTATTGGTCGCTCTCGGCCCGCGACAGCTCAAAGGTTTCGACGAGCAAATACCTGCTTGGAAGGTCGGAACGAGAAGCGGAAGATCAAATGGCGTGCAAGAACCGAAGGGGTTGAACGGGTAGGTGGACCTCACACAGTTGAGAAGAGATCAGCCTTCTGAAATCTTGCTCGGTTCGCCAACTGCACCTGTCGGGGAG
>NZ_LFIO01000704.1 GCF_001187535.1 Rhizobium ecuadorense | reverse complement strand
GAATGCCGCTGTAGGAATGATAGTTTGAAGGAGATTCTGCGGCCGATATACAGCCGAGGCTAAGTGCAAGACCAACGACTACCATCAATCTCATCGGATTTAATTCCCCCTGATCGATTATCGAAGTATCGAGCGGAACATTATTCGTTCCAGTGCCTGCGGGCAAGGGGACTTCCCGGCCTCCGGTCTGATCGGCCGTGACCTCGGCGGAACAGCAATCGGATAGTTGCCGCCACAGACATGGCGGCAGCTATCCGTCATCGATCAATCC
>NZ_LFIO01000127.1 GCF_001187535.1 Rhizobium ecuadorense | reverse complement strand
GTCGGACGGCAGCCATACGGGAAAAAGCCAAGTGGGGCGACGGCAGTGCCGAAGCTCTTCTTGCCGACCTCTTGCGAGATCTGTTTGGGGTCGACGCACGCGATCTGGCGATCAACCACGACCAATACAGCCTCAATTCACTGAATGGCTTCTTCGAGGCCGACGGAAAGCCCTACTTCTTCAAATTCCATCAGGAGGAAAACGAGGAGGAGATGAGCGGTGAGTACTATCGCGCCGATATTCTTGCCAAGGCCGGCCTGCCGGTAGATCAG
>NZ_LFIO01001314.1 GCF_001187535.1 Rhizobium ecuadorense | reverse complement strand
GCATGTCGCGCAAAAGTGTGTGGGATAGGCAGCCCCACGACTGCTGCCGCCTGCGGCAAAGCCTGAGGCCGGACATTGCCGCATCCCACCCAGGTCTCGTTCTAAACAGCGCCCTCGGCGACGCTTTGCATCTGCTGCAGCTCCGTCACCTCATAGGTCCAGACTCGAAACGCCTTCAGCACATGCGGTCCGAAGGAATTGATGAGCGGTATGTCGGCGGCATCGCGCCCGCGTGCGACGATGATGCGACCGATCCGCGGTGTGTTGTTGCG
>NZ_LFIO01001226.1 GCF_001187535.1 Rhizobium ecuadorense | reverse complement strand
ACGTGGCGCCGCAGCAATCGAATTCGCCATTGTCGCGCCGCTCTTCCTTCTCGTGGTACTGACGATGATCGCCTACGGCATCTATCTGAGCGCATCCCATGCAGTGCAGCAGCTGACCGCCGATGCCGCGCGCACCGCCGTTGCTGGCATGACCAGCCAGGAGCGATCGCAGCTGGTCAATGATTTCATCAGCCAGTCGACCATCGACCATCCGCTGCTCGAAAAGAGCAAGCTGCATGTCACCGTTACCACCGATCCCGGCAATGCCAACC
>NZ_LFIO01001576.1 GCF_001187535.1 Rhizobium ecuadorense | reverse complement strand
ATTATGCCGAGCTTTCGATCTTGAATTACCGGAAATCTCGGGCTTTAGCGAACGCGCTCGGCATAGTCTCGGACTCGGGATAAACACCGTTATGCCGAACTCGGCATAACGGGATGAACATGTCCCTCGCCCGAACCCCCGGAGGCGCTTTTTCGCGCGAATCGGGGCTTCCGGGAGAGCCGTGAGCGAATTCGTCGCCGCGGCCGGTGGTGGCACGAAACTCGCCATCACGCCCGGCAAGCCCCGACAGATCGGCCGATAGATCGAAGAGCTGCTGGGCGACCAGGTGAACCACCTCGCCTTCTCGCTGGATCTTGCCGTTGATCGCCATCATGCTGGCGCCGAGCACCACCCGGCGCGACCGTTCGAACAGCTTCGGCCAGACGACGACATTGGCAATGCCCGTCTCGTCCTCGATGGTGATGAACATCACGCCCTTCGCCGAGCCTGGTCGCTGTCGCACCAGCACCAGGCCGGCCGCCATCAACCACTGGCCGTCGCATGCCGTCATCGTCTCGGCGCAGGTGACGATCCGGCGTTTGGTGAGATCGGTCCGCAGGAACCGCAAGGGGTGCTCCCGCAGTGTCAGCCCGATGTGACTGTAATCCTCGACGACGTTGTGCCCGTCGGTCATCTGCCGCAGCTCGACGTCCGGCTCCTGCTGCTCGGCAATGGCCCGCGCCTCGCGCTCAGTTGCGGCCGTAAACAGTGGCAGCGGCTCGTCGCGCAGCGCCTTGATCGCCCAGAGTGCATCGCGTCGCTCGAGCCGCAATGACGGCAGGAACACGTCAGCCTCGGCAAGCTCGACGAGCGACGCAACGGGCACACCCGACCGCCGCCACATGTCATCCACCGAGGCGAAGGGCTCGTCGGCGCGTGCAGCGACAATGCGTGCAGCGTCGGCGGTCGCCAGTCCGCGCACCAGGCGCATGCCAAGCCGCACCGCATGACGGTTTGTGCCCTCCACCTCCTCAAGTGTGCAATCCCACCGCGAGCGGTTGATGCAGACTGGCCGAACCTCGACGCCGTGTTTCCTCGCGTCTGCTACGATCTGCGCCGGGGCATAAAAACCCATCGGCTGCGAGTTCAACAGCGCCGCGCAGAAGACATCCGGGAAATGGCATTTGATGTAGCTGCTGGCATAGGCGATCAGCGCGAAACTGGCAGCATGGCTTTCGGGGAAACCATAGGATCCGAAGCCTTCCAACTGGCCGAAGGTGCGTTTGGCAAATTCGGGTGAATAGCCGTTGCGGATCATGCCGGAAACCAGCTTGTCCTCGAACCGGCTGACGCCGCCGGTGAACTTGAAAGTCGCCATGGATTTCCGGAGCTGATCGGCTTCGCCGCCCGTGAAACCGGCACAGACCATCGCGATCTTCATCGCCGACTCCTGGAACAAAGGCACGCCCAGCGTCCTGTGCAAGACCGCCTCCAGTTCGGGCGTCGGATACTCGACCTTCTCCTTGCCTTCGCGGCGGCGGAGATAGGGATGGACCATGTCGCCCTGGATCGGGCCGGGGCGGACGATCGCCACCTGGATGACGAGGTCGTAGAAGGTCTCCGGCTTCATCCGCGGGAGCATCGACATCTGTGCCCGGCTTTCGATCTGGAAGGTGCCAAGGGTGTCAGCCTTACAGATCATCGCATAGGTCGCCGGGTCTTCCTGCGGGATTGTGGCGAGGTCGAGATGCTGATGCTTGTGCTCGCCGATGAGGGCAAAGGCCTTGGCCATGCAGGTCAGCATGCCGAGTGCCAAGACATCGACCTTCATCATCTTGAGCGCCTCGACGTCATCCTTGTCCCATTCGATCACCTGGCGGTCGGCCATCGCCGCCGGCTCGATCGGCACGAGATGATCGAGCCTGTCATGGGTCAGGACAAATCCTCCCGGGTGTTGGCCGAGATGCCGCGGGGCTCCCATCAGCTGCTGGGCAAGCCTGAGCGTCAAGGCGAGACGACGGTCCTCCGGATTGAGACCCACGGCGCGCAGCTGCTCTTCGCCGACCGTTTCCGACCAGGACCAGATGCCGGAGGAGAGCGCCTTGATCAGGTCCTCTGGCAGGCCGAGCGCCTTGCCGACATCACGAATGGCGCCCTTGGCGCGATAGCGAGTTACCGTGGAGCAGAGGGCCGCCTTGTGGCGGCCGTAGGTCTTGTAGATCCATTGAATGACTTCCTCCCGCCGCTCGTGCTCGAAGTCGACATCGATATCAGGCGGCTCGTCGCGCTCCTGGCTCACAAAACGTTCGAAGAGCAGATCATTGGTATCCGGGTCGATCGAGGTGATGCCGAGCACGTAGCAGACTGCGGAATTCGCCGCCGATCCCCTGCCCTGGCAGAGAATTCCCTGCGATCGGGCATAGCGGACGATCGAGAACACCGTCAAAAAATAGGGGGCGTATTTCATCGTCTTGATCAGAGCGAGTTCATGGCGGATCGTCTTCTCGACATGGGCCGGCAAGCCCTCCGGGTAGCGCGACGTAACGCCCTCCCAGGTGTAATGCTCCAGCGACTGTTGCGCCGTCATGCCGGGGATCAGTGCTTCCTCAGGGTATTGATAGACGAGCTCTTCCAGCGAAAACCTGCAGCGCTCGACGATCTCCACCGTGCGTGCCAGCGCTTCCGGGTAGCGTGGGAACAGACGCGCCATTTCTTCCGGCGGTTTGATGAAGCGGTCGGCATGCCGCTCGCGCTCGAAGCCGACGTCATCGATGGTCGTGCCGGTGCGAATGCACGTGACGACATCCTGCAGCTGCCGCCGGCCGGGCTCATGAAACAGCACGTCATTGGTGACGACCGTCTTCACCCGGTGCTGCGCCGCCAGGTTTGACAGCTCGTGCAGCCGCAGCTGATCGTTCGGCCGCCGGCGCAGGCAGAGCGAGACATAGGCGCGGTCGTCGAAAATCTCGGCCATCTTTCTCAGTTGCGCGGCGCAGGCATCGTCCGGCATAGCCGGCACCAGGATGCCGATCAGGCCTTCGGAATAAAGGCTGACATCATCGAGATGCAGGATGCAGTTGGCTTTGCCGCCGCGGCCCTTGCCCAAGGTCAAAAGCCGCGTCAGCCGCGAATAGGCGGCGCGATCGGTGGGATAAACGAGGATCGACGTGCCGTCCTGTAGATCGAGCCGGCAACCGACGACCAGCCGCAGGCCGGTGGCGCGGGAAGCTTCGAGCGCCCGAACAATGCCCGCCAGGCTGTTGCGGTCGACGACGCCAAGCGCCTCGATGCCCATGAGCTTGGCGGTCGCAAAGAGTTCTTCGGCTGAGCTTGCGCCACGAAGGAAGGAGAAATGCGTTGTGACCTGCAGTTCGACGTAGCGCATCAGGCAAACACCCCATGCAGGAACCATTTGCGCGATCCGGTGTCGGCGTCCACGCCATCGCCGGAGCGGAAAATCCAGAAGCGCTCGCCGGCATCATCCTCGACGACGAAATAGTCGCGAACGGCAACCCATTCGGAGCTGCGTTGCCACCATTCCCCGAAAATCCGCTCCGGGCCGTCGGCGCGTTTCACCCGGCGCCGGTTGCCGCGCCAGGTGAAGGAGACTGGCGGATGATCGGGCAGAAGCGCGATCACCTCGATGGCTTCCGGACGCGGCAGGAGCCGAGACGGCCGCGGCCAATGCAACGGCCAAGTGGCGCCGATCTCGTCTGCCGTCGGCGCGATCCGCTGGACGCTGCGCTCGGGGACGTCGCTTGCCACCGGCGCGACACGGAAAATCCGCTGGCCGCCGCGATTGCCAAGCACGTCGATGAGCGGCGTCACATCGGTCACCTGTTCTTCGATCAGGGAGGAGGCCGACTGCACCTCGACGAGCGGTTCGGCGATGACGGCGGTCAGGCTCAGCTTCTCGATGCCGAAGCCCGGCTCGATCTTCTCGATCCGATCGCGGAAGAGTTTCGTCAGCCAGGCGATGTCGCGAACCGGCTTGGCCGTTCCGGCCCGGAGCGACTGGATTGTGTTGTCGACGCGGTGGACGATCAGATCGGCGCGCCGCACGCCAAGCCCCCGCTTCTCGAGCTCCAGGCAAAGCTGCCGCACTAGGCGGCTCACATATTTCTCGATCGTCTCCGGTGCGCCGATCGGTTCGGCAAAAGATTTTTGAACCTCGACGATATCCGCCGGCCGGATCGGATCGATCGGCTCGGCGAGCCGGCCGAACATCTGGTCGAGGCGCCGCCCGACCTCGGGCCCGAAACGCAGCGTCAGCGGCGCCCGCGGCGTCGTTGCCAGATCGCCGACAGTGGCGAAGCCGAGAGTTCTGAGGCTCGCGATGATCTCGGCCGGCAGCCGCAGCGAAGATAGCGGCAGACGATTGACCGCTTTGGCGGTCTCGCCGCGCCGGATGATGACCATCTCGCGATCCGTGGACCTTGCGAGCGCATGCGCCGCGCCCCAGGTGTCGGCGATCGCCGCGCGCGCCGCGAGACCCCGGGCGTGGAAGCGGTTGACGAAACCGGAGAGCATCAGGTCCTCGCCGCCCTGCAGGTGATCGGCGCCCTCGGTATCCATGACGATACCATCAGGGGGATCCATGGCAACAACGGGAGAATATTGCGACAAGGCCCAAAGCGTCAGCCGTTCAAGTGTCGCGAGGTCGGCCACCGGGTCGGCATCCACCATCGTCAACCCTTGGACCAGCGCCTGCGCCTTGGCGGCCGGCATGCCGACGCGCAAGCCCAGTTTGGCGGCTGCCTGGTCGGCCGCCGTAACCCATCGCTTCGATCCGCTCCTGGCGATCACCACCAGCGGCGTATCAGGATTGAGCGAAGGATCGGCGCGCCTGATCCGGTCGGTCGGCAGCGTCGGAAGAAAGACAGATACGACCCTGGCCATCACATGCTCCGATAATGAATTCTCCTCCTTCGCCTGCCCTGACCCGCATGAGTTCCGCCAGCCACCGCGCCCGCCCGACGCCCGGCACGGGAAGCGGCTCGGACGGCAGTACCGAGATCCGCCAGCGGGTTGCCGCGGCCGTCGGCATGCCGAAGTCGGAGGCTTCCGTCTGGCGCCGCCAGCGGCGGATCACCAAGCCCAATGTGCCGGACTTTTCCGCCGCAAGCTGCAGCCGGCGCGATGCCGTCATCGGTAGGCGCACCAGTTCTGCGACGACGGCGCCGAGGCCGCCATAGCGCAAAGCTTCCTCGAAGCTTGCGAGCACCGTCTCTTCCTTGTCGCATTCGACGAAGATGACGCGATCGGGATGAAGGCCGACCTGGGCGAGCGCTGGAAAGAACAGATCGAAACGGGTGAGGCACCAGACCACCTTGCCGCTGGTGCGGGCCGCTATGCCTCCGATGAAGAGGGCCGCGGCCGCGCCGTCGATCGCGCCATTGCCGCCGCCGGCGACTTCGTGCAGCGCGCCGAAGGCAAGGCCACCTCCCGGAAGCTGCGCATCGATCTCGCCAACGCCAAACGGCAGGACACTGCGACGGCGCGAACCGGCTCCTTCCAGGCTGGCGATTTTCTCGCGCAACTCGTTGAGAACGGCATGCGAAGTGACGAGGGCTGTAGTCATGATCTCCTTAGCGGTACCCGTTTTCTACTTGAGAAATGCAAATATGTTCTCTATTTGTTCTCAAAGTGAAAACGAGTCAATGCGTGCCGGACGCGCTCAAGTTGAGCGTGTTGGCGTCCTCGGCGGATTCCCTGAGCGGATTCAAGTCGATGACCGGACTGGAAATTTTTCGCACGCGACGGCGGAAGCGATCCGCGTCGGATGTTCGGACGGGTGGCGGCACGTTTGCGACGTCAATGCTTTCGGTCACCCTTGTCGCCCTGGCCGGGCTTGGCCTCATGTTTCGCGTCGCGGCGGGCGTCGGTGGAGAGCGATCGCGAAACGTCGTCGCTCTCCTTGAACCTGCCTTTCTTGTCGCGGCGGACGTAGCGTTTATCGGTGCCGGTATCGATCAGTTCACGCTTGCTCATGGCAGGACTCCTTTGGGGTTGTTCCACCCAGAAAACGCGCGCCGGCGCTAAAAGATGCATGGAATCATGGATCTAGGCAGGACTCGCAAAACGCGTAGCCAAATGGAGCTAAGTCATTGAAAAATGATTCGTTTCGACTCGGAACGATTCGCCGCCGAATCACTTGAATCGCTTGAGTTGCGTCCGGAGTGTCGGTGTCATGGCGGGTCCAAGAGCCAATTGGAAAGGTTATATCAAGTTCGGAGAAGTGTCCTGCCCGGTGGCGCTTTACACAGCGGCTTCCTCGTCGGAACGCATCGCCTTCAACACCCTCAATCGCAAGACCGGAAACCGGGTAAAACGTGAGTTCATCGATAGCGAAACCGGTGATCCGGTCGAGCGCGAGGATCAGGTCAAGGGCTATGAAGTCGAGAACGGCCAGTATGTCGTGCTCGAACCCGAGGAGGTCGCAGCCGCCGTGCCAGAGAGCGACAAGACCCTGAAGATCGACGCCTTCATCCCCTGCTCGCAGATCGACACCACCTATTTCGACAAGCCCTATTACCTGGCGCCGGACAAGATGGGCACGGATGCCTTCCTGCTGCTGCGGGACGGCATGAAGCAGGAGAAGGTCGCCGGCATCGCCCGAACCGTGCTTTTCCGCCGGTTGCGCACGGTGCTCATTCGGCCGCATGGCAAGGGCCTGATCGCCTCGACGATGAACTTCGATTATGAGGTCCGCTCGGCGGATAGGGCGTTCGAAGAGATGCCGGACCTGAAGATCGAAGGCGAAATGCTCGAGCTCGCCGAACACATCATCGGCACCAAGAAGGGCAGCTTCGACGCCAGCACCTTCGACGACCGCTATGAAGCGGCGGTCGCCGAGCTCGTGAAAGCCAAGATCGAGGGCCGTACCCTGCCGAAGAGACAAGCGCCGGTGGCGTCAAAGCCTAGCGATCTTCTGCAGGCCCTGCGCGAGAGCGCCGGTCTCGGTGCAAAGGAGACGAAGCCAAAGCGCACCGCCGCCAATGCAAACCGGGGCGCCGGCCGACAGAAAGCAGCCAAGCCCGCCGCGAAATCAAAGCCGGCCGCGGCGCCGACGCGCCGGGCAAGCTGATCGGAGGAACGTGCCATGGCCCTGCGTCCCTACTGGCGAGGCTATCTCAAACTCTCGCTCGTCACCTGCCCGGTGCAGATGATGCCGGCGACCTCCGAAAGCGAAAAGGTTCGCTTTCACACGCTCAACCGTCAGACCCAGAACCGTGTCGTCAGTCACTACGTCGACTCCGTCACCGGCAGGGCCGTCAAAGAGGAAGACGAGGTCAAAGGCTATCAGCGCGGCGAGAACGAGTATGTCATGCTGGAGGATGACGAGCTCGAGAACGTGGCGCTTGAGAGCACCAAGACGATCGACATTTCCACCTTCACGCCGCGCGACAGCATCGATTGGATCTGGCTCGACACGCCCTATTATCTCTCACCGAACGACCCAGTCGGACAGGAGGCGTTTTCAGTGATCCGAGATGCGATGGCGGCGCAGAACATGGTCGGCATCTCCCGGCTGGTGATCTCGCGCCGCGAGCGCGCCGTCATGCTCGAGCCACGCGGCAAGGGTATCGTCCTCTGGACGCTCCGCTATGGAGATGAGGTCCGCGATGAAGACAGCTATTTCGAGGCGATCGGTGAGGGAACGGCGGACTCGGAGATGATGCCTCTGGTTCGGCAGCTGATCAAAAAGCAGATGAAGGACTGGAGCCCGAAAATGGTGGCCGATCCCGTCCAGGAGCGTTTGCTCGATATCATCTCTGCCAAGAAGAAGACCTTGAAGAAGCCTGCCAAAGCCAAGGGCAAACCCGCCGCGTCGACTCCGGCGAACAACGTGGTCAATATCATGGATGCCCTGAAGAAGTCGGTCGCGGCCGAAAAGCGGGCCGGCAGATGAGCCGTCGTGCAAAACCGCTCTTGCGGGACGATTCTGTCGCCAAGTCCAAGCCGGCCCGGCCGCGCGATCCGGACCAGCCCAATCTTCCGTTCGACCCGATGCCGGAGCGGATTGAGCCGTGCCTGGCGCTCTTGAAGCCCGCTCCGCCCAAAGGACCGGATTGGGCGTTCGAGGTGAAGTGGGATGGCTATCGCCTCGCCATCCACATCGACCCGAAGGGGGTGCGGATCATCACCCGCGGCGGCCACGACTGGACGCATCGGTTTCCGGCCATCGCCGAGGGCGCGCGAAAGCTCGGCGTCGGCACCGCGATCCTCGATGGCGAGGCGGTCGTGCTCGATAAAGAAGGGCGATCGGATTTCGGGGCGCTGCAGCGTTCGCTTGGCGGCCGCGGCGGCAAGCGAACGTCGACGGAGTCCGTTTTTTTCGCGTTCGATCTTCTCTATTTCGACGGTCACGATCTGACCAACACCGAACTCTCCGTCCGCCGGCACCTGCTCGAGGACTTTCTCGATGGCGCCACCGGCGCGATCCAACTGTCGGACGAAGTCCATGGTGATGGCGCCGTGCTTCTGGAACACGCCTGCTCGATGGGGCTCGAGGGCATCATCGCCAAGCATCGCGATCGGCCCTATCGTTCCGGCCGCACCGGCGACTGGCTGAAGATCAAATGCGTCCAAAGCGAAAGCTTCATGATCGTCGGCTATGAGCGATCGAGCGTTGCGCGCAGTGGTATCGGCAGTCTGCTTCTTGCCGGCCGCAACGGGCATGACTGGGTCTATGTCGGCTCGGTCGGAACGGGGTTCAACGCCAAGAACGCCGAAGAGCTGCGCACGTCGCTCGACAAGCTCATGACCAAGCGGCCGGTCGTGCCGCTCAAGGGCAGAAATCTGGTCTTCGCCCAGCCGACATTGATCGCGGAGATCGAGTTTCGCGGATGGACCCATGACGGCAGTTTACGGCACGCCTCCTACAAAGGCCTGCGCGAGGTCCAGGACAATGCTGCGGTCTTCGACATGAGCGAAAAGCCGAGCGGCTGAAATGGACAGGGCGCTCGACCCTTGCGGGGAGCGCCCTGTCCGACCCGGACGACCGCGCGCGGCAGACAGGCTGCTCGGGCAAGCGGTCATCAAAACGGGTGGTGAACGATAGATGATGTGCGGGAGACCGGTTTTCAAGGTTCACCGACGCGCTCGAGCTCGAAGAAATAGATCCGCTCGTCGCCGCTGATCGTCATCGCTCCCATAACCCTCTCCTGATGGATCCGCCGGAAATGATCAACGATTGGCTGACGGTCGTAGACCATGGCGGCACTCTCGACGCCCCCAAACACCATGGTCCTCAGGGAAGCGACCGGCCCCCTCGCCCGAAAGCGGACCTGAAGATAGGAAGCCAGATTTCTCGCGACGCCCGTCCTGCCAAGCTTGTGGAAACGAAGCGCAATGCCGATCGGGATCCTCCATCGCGGATCAATGGGAACCAACCGCCGCTCGTCCGACCGAAACAGCAATGCATCCGCACGCATGTCCGGCGTGAAACGCTTGCCGAACCAGCCGAGATTTTCCAGGACGCCATCGAAGGGGTGCCCTGCCGGTTTGCCACGTCCCTTCCAGAGGCCGACGAGTTCGCGCGGCTCGATCGGCGGCAGGCTATGAAACTCCTCCAGGGCGGTCTGCTGTTCTCTCACTGGTAGAAATGTCCTTCTGCTTGCGCTCTCTCGCCCGCCACGTGGATTTCGAACCGCGGCGGGCCATCCGCAACGCTGCGAGCGTCGGCATCGACCAACCTCGACCGCGGATGCGAAACGGCGATCGCGACGCTGATTCAATGGGCCGGGTCACCTCTTCAGCCTTTCAGTCCCCATGTCCGCAGCAGCGTCAGCGGCGCAGAAATGCCGGCGTCGAGAATGTATGGATCGAAGCGCGCTGTTTGACCCTCCCTGGCCGAGCGGCGGACCGGTAATCCGTGTCCGAAACCCTTCAACGAATAGAACGCCACCCGGACCACATTTTTGGACCTCCATTGGGTGAGCTCACCCCAGGGCTTTAAGATCGTTCGGCCGGCATCCACGTTGATCCCGCCGACCGCGAGCCACTGGGAGACGGACGCCCGCGCGTTGGACGAGTTTACCACCCTGTCATCGGTTCCATGCCAGATGGAAATAGGCGGCCAGGTTTTTTGGTCGGGCGAGACGGTGCGAACCAGATCACCCCAGTCATCCGGCGAGCGCGTCACACCGGATTTCATTGCACGCATGGCCGACATCGCGTCCCTGGCGGCTCCCAGCGGCATGCCGGCGAAAAGTGCGGCTCCTGCAAATAGTCCGGGATATGTCGCAACCAGGGCAGAGGTAAGCGCGCCTCCCGCCGACAATCCCGCCACATAGATCCTGGAACGGTCGATCCGATGCCGGCTGCAGGTGAATTCGATCATCTGGCGCACCGACATCAGTTCGCCCCGATCGCGAGCGATCGCGCTCGGACGAAACCAATTGAAGCATCGCTGCGGGTTGTTTGCCTCAGACTGTTGCGGATAGAGGAGAACAAATCCGCATTGGCGCGCGAGCACGGAGAACCCGCTCGCGGCGTCGAAGCTTTCGGGCGTCTGGCGACATCCGTGCAATATCACCACCAGGGGTGGCTTGGCGGCCATCCGGCTGGGCACGTAGAGCTTCATGGACAGCCGTCCCGGGTTGCTGCCGAAACCCTTGACTTCGCTTAATCCTATTTTTGCAGCTGGACGCCGGGCCTTCTTGGGTCCGATCGCCGGCTGAAGCCAGTTTTTCTCCAGGATCCGACGCAGTCTCTTTTGGGATTTGCGGATTTGCGACATGGATTTCGGGAACTTGAATTTCATCAATATGTCCTTTTTGAAAACGCCCTCGACGCGTCTCCGGGCATACACCATCGTTGACAGACGGGTTTTTCTATCGATATCGCCGTCCCGATCCTGCCCACAATTGACGCTCCGAACCCCGTGCGACGGATATATGAGTTCAACGGCAAAGCGGTAAGCCAGGCGTTCAGCTATATGTTCCGGAACCTGGAACGAATAGGCTCGAGTGGGGTTTCCAGCTCACGGATCCGAGAGGTTCGACACGAGAGGAAATTCCAATGAACAAGTTCTTTTTCGCCGCCGCGCTTCTGGGCGCTTCAGCATTGTCAGCTATCGCCCAGACGGCGCCCGCAACGACAAGCGACGGCAAGACTCCGGCCATCGCAACGCCCGGATCGAACAATGCGACCGCGCCGGTGGAAGGCGCCAACAGCTTCACCGAGGGTCAGGCCAAGGACCGCATTGAAAAGGCCGGTTATACCGACGTCAAAGACCTCAAGAAGGATGACAAGGGCATCTGGATGGCGTCGGGCATGAAGGACGGCAAAGCCGTCGTGATCGCACTCGACTATCAAGGCAACATCGTCGCCAAGTGACCCCAACAAAATCCTTCAGGAGAAACGGCTATGAGAACCGTAACTGGACTTTTCGATGATTATACCGACGCAAGCTCTGCAGTCAGCGAACTTGAAGCCGCCGGCATCCCTTCCAATGACATCAGCATCGTTTCCAACAATGCCGACAATCGCCACGGTGAGCATTCGAATGCCGGCGAAGGCGCCGGTGTCGGTGCCGGCATTGGCGCGGTCGTCGGCGGCGCTAGCGGCCTTCTGACGGGCCTGGGCCTGATGGCGATTCCGGGCGTTGGTCCGGTCGTCGCAGCCGGGTGGCTGGCGGCAACGGCCGCTGGCACCGCCGCCGGTGCGGTCGCTGGCGGTGCGACAGGCGGCATCATCGGCGCGATGACGAGCTCCGGCGTCTCTGACGAAGACGCAAATTTCTATGCCGAAGGAGTTCGCAGGGGCGGTACGCTGGTCACCGCCCGGGTTCAGGACGCCCTTGTCCCAGAAGCAGAAGCAATCCTCAAGCGCTCCAACTGGGTCAACCCTGCAGCGCGTCGCGCCGCTTATGCCAAGGAGGGGTGGACCAGGTTCGACGACACGCTCGACCCCTACGGCCCGGAACAAATCGAACGCGAACGCAGTCGCTATCGACTCTGAAAGATCACCGGCGCGCGCCCCCAGGGGCACGCGCCGGACCAGCAAGCTGTTTCCACCGGTCAGGCGGGCGCTGACGTTCCCCGTTCCTCGGAAGAGCGAAAAGCCGGATCCCGCCCTGACCGATTGCCCAGGCCGCTGCGGAGCCCCGCATCTACATGATCGAAGACACGCTGAACCAGGTGGGAATGAAGGGTCCAATCTGGAGCGCCCGTCCCCGGTCCACTCGGACCCTACGGGACGCATGTCCGGAACTGCTTGAGACTGAAGTCAAATCGATGATGGAGGCCGCCCTTGCCGGCGGGCTCCCGCGCAATATTGGGATTGAACCTGTCCCGCGATTCAAGCGGCAATTTCCTTCGCCTGGGTTCCTTCGCGCCCCCTTGGAGAGTCCGATGATGGCGTCACTGGGCACGTTGGCTTTAATTGGAAACATATAGTGAAGAGTGAGCTGCGATACAGGGCTCTACTCGATATTGACGTGATTCATCGACGCCACATATCGGAACGTCTGATAACGCATACGAGAGTTCCGCATGTGTCGCCGCATATACATCGATCAATCGTTCGAAGCGATTGCGAAAAACTTCTCTTTCGCTGAGCGCGGTAACGTCGACGATTTGGGCGATCGTCTTCCACGATACAACGGATCCCCAGCCGAGGTTTATCACGTCGTCATTCAGGACCTAGAGCGGCAGCAGGTTCGGCCAAAGCCCGCCCTTGCTATCGCTCGCTGGGGCCTCGTTCCGTCATGGATGAGCCAACCGCGTCGCCAGCCGCCGGTCCTTGCGCGTCGTGAGGAGACAACCTCGAATGAACTATTCCACGATGCGTACCGGTCACGCCGTTGCCTGATTCCGGTGAGCGGCTTTTTCGAATGGGCGGATGGGCCTGATAAGAGGCAACCCTACGCTATCGCCATGAAGGACCGGTCGATGTTCGCTCTCGCAGGCATTTGGGAAGTATGGCACCACCCGGCAGGCATCGATATCCGGACCTTCGCTGTCGTCACCTGCCCTTCGAACCAGATGATATCGGCAATCCACAATCGCATGCCGGTCGTTCTACGTCGCGAGGATTACGAGCGTTGGCTGTCGCCAGTTCGAGATCCACGCGATCTCATGAAGCCCTTCGCCGCCGTGAAGTTGACGATGTGTCCAATTGCGCGCCGCGTCACCACTGTCAGAAACGCCGGGCCTGATATCCTGAGTCGAGTTGATCTCAACGCAGCACAGGTTGCGCAATAGATAAATTGCTTGGAGCGACGGACCGCCGCGCCGCCA
>NZ_LFIO01001784.1 GCF_001187535.1 Rhizobium ecuadorense | reverse complement strand
ATCTGGCACCGCACGATGTGCGCGTCATCGTTCTGTCGCCTGGCATCATCGACACCGAGGTGCTCGACCATGTGAAGGACGAGACTACGCTCGCCAATTACAAGGCCAACAAGGAGGCGATCGGCGGCGGCATTTCCGCCGATATCGTCGCCGAGTTGATCCTCAATGCTTACAATCTGCCTCAAAAGGCGATCGTGCAGGAAATCGTCATCACCCCGACCCGGCAGAAATACTGACCGGCACGCGACCGTCAGCAATACTAGAAGACGAGT
>NZ_LFIO01001654.1 GCF_001187535.1 Rhizobium ecuadorense | reverse complement strand
GCAACCACACCGGTATCAGATCCCCCATAGGCTTCCGGCACCAGCATGCCGAGCAGCCCGAGTTCGCCCATCTCCTTCAATTCCTCGCGTGGGAAGAGATGCTCCCGGTCGCGTTTGGCCGCCCCCGGCGCCAGCCGGTCGCGGGCAAAGTCGCGGGCGAGATCTGAGATCTGCTGCTGGAGGTCGGAAAGGATCATCTGTTCTCTCCCTTTCCTATTGCCGTTCGATGGCAACGGCGGTCGCCTCGCCGCCGCCGATGCAAAGCGTGGCCA
>NZ_LFIO01001084.1 GCF_001187535.1 Rhizobium ecuadorense | reverse complement strand
ATTTCGATCTGCTGAATTGGTATCTCGACAGCGATCCCGACGCCGTCACCTCCTTCGCCGACCTGCAGAATTACGGCCGCAAGGGCCCGTTCCGCGGCCCGCGCTGCAAGCTCTGTCCGCACACGCATGAATGCGACTACTACCTCGATCTCGAGGCCGATCCCTTCCTCGATTCACTCTACGAGGATCCCTCGAAGATCGACGGCTACTTCCGAGACGGCTGCGTCTTCCGCGAGGACATCGACATTCCTGATACGATGGTGGTGTCGCTC
>NZ_LFIO01001724.1 GCF_001187535.1 Rhizobium ecuadorense | reverse complement strand
GCAGATTTACAGAGAAAGAGGCTTTCATGCGAGCATCGGAACCAAGCCGCACTGCGATCGGTGCGGCAGCCTATCGAGCAGCGCACCAGAGCGTGGATGGCGGCGCCATCTTCTTGGACCCCTATGCCCGCCGCATCCTCGGCGAGGTGGCCTGCGCCGAAGCAGACCTGAAAGCCCAGGACCCCTCCACACGATCCTTTCGCCTGTTTATGGCGGCGCGAAGCCGATATGCCGAAGATTGCCTTGCCCTCTCCTTTGCAAGGGGCGTCAGGC
>NZ_LFIO01001092.1 GCF_001187535.1 Rhizobium ecuadorense | reverse complement strand
AGCCTGACTGGTTTCTGGCCCTGTCGCCGACCGGCAAGGTGCCGGTGCTGAAGGTGCGCCAACCGAACGGTGGGGAGGCGATCCTCTTCGAAAGCGTGGTCATCTGCGAATATCTGAACGAGACGCAGGGTGGCGCGGCGATGTATCCCGACGATGCATTGCTGCATGCACGGCATCGCGCCTGGATCGAATTCGCCACCCAGACCTTTGCCGAGGGCTGGCACTTCCTTCACGCAAAGGACATGGCGACCGCCGGCGCCAGGCGAGCCGGTT
>NZ_LFIO01001204.1 GCF_001187535.1 Rhizobium ecuadorense | reverse complement strand
TTGAGCACGGTCGATATCCAACCGGAAACCTTCATCTGGGTCGCGGCGGAAGCCTCGGTAACACGCGATCTCCGCGCCTATCTGCTGGAACGAGGTTGCCCGCTCGGCTGGATCAAGGCATCCGGCTATTGGGTGTTCGGCAAGGCCGACACGACTGAGAAATTCGGCTAGGGGTCATTCCACAGATTCCATTGGTGACGCGCGCTCACTCACTTCGCTCCGGATTTTATGATCCGAAGCGATCCGATGGATGTGAAGGGGTATGAATTGAGC
>NZ_LFIO01000241.1 GCF_001187535.1 Rhizobium ecuadorense | reverse complement strand
ACGAATGCCTGGGCAATCACCGCCAGCAACTCGTCATGGTCGAGGTCGTGATTGGCCAGTTTGATTGCGACCCGCTGAGCGAGCGCCTGGGCGAAACTCGCATGATAAAGCACTGCGGAATTCATGGCGCGCGTGAGTGCTGCATCCTTGGCCGAAGCATTGACGGCCTCCGCGCAAAGAGCCTCCCAGATAGCGGCGACCTGAGGCGAGGGGGATGGCTCCGTCGACAGATTGCTCAAGCTGACCAGTGGAACCGTCATGCTAGCTTCCTTC
>NZ_LFIO01000934.1 GCF_001187535.1 Rhizobium ecuadorense | reverse complement strand
CTCCATGTCCGATCCGGCAAAGGCGACCGAGCGCACCGCCGCCTGGGGCAAGATCTTTACCGACATCATGGCCGATGCGCCGTGGATCCCCGTCATCAACGAACGCCGCGTCGTCGCCAAGTCGCTGCGCATGGGCGGCGCTGACAACATCTACATCGATCCGACCCGCGTCATCAATTACGACGCGATCTACGTCAAGCAATAGACCCAAGGATCGAACCTTCCCGGCGCTAACCGGGAAGGCCATAAATTTCAGGGAGACATGACATGTGC
>NZ_LFIO01000864.1 GCF_001187535.1 Rhizobium ecuadorense | reverse complement strand
ATCTCCGTTGCCGCTGGCTGCCGTGCTTGGCTTCATGAACAGCACTGGGAGCGTCGGCTGCTCCTTTCCCGACTCGTCGGTGTGCTGCCGGTAATTGTACGCGACCCCAAATATGCGAGGCCGCTCTACCGGGCATAGTAGGCGGACGTCGTAAAGATAATCCATCTGCCCGGTTCGCTCGATTGCCTGGAAGGGATCGCCAATAATCCGCTCGATCCCGCCCTCGCTTTCGACCCCGTAGTGAATTCCATCGGCTGACTGGTAGCTGGCTCTT
>NZ_LFIO01000300.1 GCF_001187535.1 Rhizobium ecuadorense | reverse complement strand
CGCCTTGGCTTCCATCGACAGCGCCGTAACCTTGGCCTTCATCTTCCTGCGATCACGCAGGACCTTGGAGAGGTTGCCGATCGCTTCCGAGAGATTGCCGCCCGCCTGCGACTGGATGGCGATGACGATGGCGAAGAAATTGACTTCTTGGAGCGGCATGTGGAGCGTCAT
This sequence comes from Rhizobium ecuadorense, assembly GCF_001187535.1. GTDB lineage: Bacteria > Pseudomonadota > Alphaproteobacteria > Rhizobiales > Rhizobiaceae > Rhizobium > Rhizobium ecuadorense. Next base: position 103 of record NZ_LFIO01000300.1, on the reverse strand, counting down.
GCGGGCGCAGGCGTCGGGGATGCTGAGGCCCACCTGCTGCGCCTCGATCACACGCCGGAATTCGCTTTTCACCGGGTCGGTGCCTTCAGTGGCGATAAGACGG
>NZ_LFIO01000425.1 GCF_001187535.1 Rhizobium ecuadorense | reverse complement strand
GGCCGTTATCCAGGAAGCGTATATCCAGGGAATCTCGACTCGTTCTGTCGACGACTTGGTCAAGGCCATGGGTATGAGCGGCATCTCCAAAAGCCAGGTGAGCAGCCTAACATCGGGACGAACGCAATCTGCGGGGCGAAGGTGGCTGCGACGGCCATCCTCATCAGCGGCTGGAGATAGATCAGATAACCGCCCACGGTGACAAGGATGCCGATCTGGAGTAGCGGCTCGGAGATGCTGGTCCCAACGAAACTGCCCACCGGTTCCGCTTCCGCAAAGACGATCGACAGCTCAACCCCCTCGAGCGTGGATTCCGATGGCGGCGTCTCGGCCCGATGCAGAACGCGCGCCCCGAGCCAAAGCGTGCTTTTTTCGCCCACCCAGCTTCTTTAGAGGTTGGAGGTGAATTTATCGCGCCCTTCAACACTGCGACCGCGAGATAGAGGGAGACGAGAAAGAGAAGAGACCGGTATGACGCTTGCTCGGTCGCCTCATTGACGATCCGGCGCTGGAGTTCGAGAGGCGCCGCGCCGATAACGAAAAGAGCCACGGACAGCCCTGCGACCAACGCCTGATGACGCCTTCCCATCAGCCAGATGAAGCCGAATAGTTCGGAGAGCATCGAATCCGTCGCGCCATTTGCGGGACGCGGCCGGACAATTAAATCCTGGAGGGCCAGATGTTCATCGCGCACTCAGGGGTCAGAGAGAGCGCTCGACGCGCCCGGTTCGGGAGTCGTCGGATGGCCTCACCAGTAGGACGCTCACGACCGTCCCCACCATGAGGATCAGGATGACGAGGAGAAGCCTCGACACGACGGCGTCTGCGATGACCCTGACAAACATGACGGAAACTCCAGGGACGATTTCATAGTTTGAGAGAGCTCACCATGCGGTAGCCAGGGTGATGTTGTTTACCACGCCGCCGACGCCGCGGATGCTTTCCGCCGCCACCCTGGCCGCCGAGCATTCCAGCTCCGTCTCGACCTCTCCCCTCAGGGTCACTGCCCCGTCGGAGACGGTCGCATTGACGATGGGGAACCTTATTTCGAACTCGGTTTCCAGGCGGCCACGAACGGCCGTCCCTAGGGCCTCGTCGCCGGAAGCAGTACACTGCCGTCGAACATCGAGAAGCGCTCGCATCAAGTCGTGACGGCTGATTATGCCGGCGAGTCTGCCGTTCGGTGTTTGATGTCGTGGGCCTGCAGGAGTTCTGCGAGCTGGCTCGCGGTTGCGCTCGGGGCGGCGCTGACGACGGGCGTCGACATCACGTCCTTGACGCGCCAGCTTCGGGCCTTCACATAGTCCGCCAGTGCATCTTCGCGGTCGCGCGTATGCGGTACCGCCCGTCTCGCCCAGGATGACGCCACCCGGCGCAGCAGGTCTCCCCGGTGACGATGCCGGTGAGCCGCCCTTCGCCATCGATGACGGGCACCGCGCCGATCTTGCTGGCGTTGACGATCTCGACGGCTTCCCTGACGTTGTGTCCCTCGTCGAGCGTCGTCACGGGGTCGTCATGATGTCTCTAGCAAGCATCGCGCTGTCTCCTTTTCGATCGGACAATTACGGAGCCAACTTGTTGAGCGCATTGACGTGGATCAAGGCAGACACGAAGCCGCGGGAGGCATTCTTCACGCGTCGTCGTCTCTGAAGCCTTCCGACGAAGTGCGGCGTCAGGCTCGCCCGCATTGCAACTTATTGAGGATCGAGGCGTTACGGTTCGGTCTCGTCCTCGCGCGGCGTACCAAATTCTTCCCGCGCCGTCGCAAGGAGTCTTATGCAGCAACCCGTCAAGCTGGTATCCGTCGGCACCGCCGTTCCGCCACATGTCATCGACCAGCGTGACGCGGCGCGAGCCTCGCACACCGCGTTCTCATCGCGATTTGGCGATTTCGAAAAGCTGGCAAGGGTGTTCGAAACCTCGGGAATTCGGCGCCGCTATGCCGTCCGGCCGATCGAGTGGTATCTCGAGACGTCGGGATGGCCCGAACGAAACCTCGCTCATATCGAGGGCGCGGGTGCAATGTTCGTCGCCGCCGCCAGCAAGGCTCTCGTGTCGGCGGGCATTGCAGCAGGCGATGTCGACACGATCGTAACCGTCTCCTCGACTGGTATTGCGACACCTAGTCTGGAAGCGAGGGTAAGCCGAGAACTGGGCTTCCGGGACGATGTCGAACGGGTTCCCGTGTTTGGCCTCGGCTGTGCCGGCGGAGTCTCTGGGCTTTCAATCGGGTCACGGCTGGCGGCATCCCGGCCAGGCTCAGTCGTGCTGGTGGTCGCCGTCGAGACCTGCACGTTGGCATTTCGCATGGACAAGCTTACGAAGGCGAACATCGTGGCGACCGCCCTCTTCGGCGACGGGGCCGCCGCCTGCGTGGTGCGTGCTAGTGAGACCGGTCTGGCCGAGGTCGAACTTGCAGGCCAGCATACGTGGCCCGACACGCTAGACATCATGGGATGGAGCGTCGATCCGGAGGGTCTGGGCGTGATCTTCGATCGTGCGATACCACCGTTCGCCGAAACTCATGTGCTGAAGGGCGTAACGTCCATACTCGCCCGATCAGATCTTGCTCCTGCCGACGTTGACCGGTTTGCGTGCCACCCCGGTGGATCAAAGGTTATCACCGCCTTGGAATCGGCGCTTAAACTAAGCCAGGGAACCCTCGACCAGGAACGTGAGGTTCTCTCGGACTATGGGAACATGTCCTCGCCAACCGCGCTGTTCGTACTCGAGAAGCTTCTTGCGCAAGGACTACCCAGGAGAACTGTCCTGACGGCGATGGGACCGGGCTTCACCCTTAGCTGCCTCTCGTTGACGGCTGCAGCATGACCCGGCGATCATTCTCCAGGACGTTTTAAGATCGCATCGTTTGCAGAACGAACAGGACTCGAAACAGGTAGCTGACGCTGCAAAGGCTGCGATTGCCGTGGGACACCCCAAGTCGAAGGCGAGGTTGCCACCTCGCACTCGAATCCTTTCTCCTGCGTGCCGGCGTAGCTGCGGCAGTATGGCTGGTGGTAGTCGCTACCCAGTTCGGTCCTCTGTCGCACTAGGAGGAGCGTGCCCAGCGCCAATTCTGGATTTCCGGCAAGTCTTCTCCACGCTCCCGCACGAACGCCCGGTGCTCGGCGAGCTTTGCATGCAAGGCTGCCGTCACATCTGGCACCTTTTCGGCGAGGCCGGGCACGCGCGCGATCGGTCGCGATGTCTATCTGCGTGTATCTGAACCATGCGATCCAGCCATGGCACTGAATGTGCATCGGCAAACAAAAGCGGATTTACAACCAACGTTGTCAGATACGTCTCCCTCAAGCGGCATTGATGTCTCGGGGGCCAGTGTCTCTCGATTACACCTGTCATCGATCGCCGACCTCGGCAGGCCACAAGGAGTGGGAAACTTTGATCTCCTACGCACTTTGCTCATCGCTTCCCATTCCTAGCTGCATTAAAGCGTATCTGGGGCAGAGTGACTTCAAATAGGCGCTTCAGCGGAGTCCACCGACCGAGGCACTGGATGTTCGCAACCAACTGCTGCTTTTCCGGAAGATGATGAGTTAAGGTGGCAGGAAACGGAATAAGACTGGTTGACGAGAAGCCCGGGGAAAGCAACAGAAACTGGTTCGAAAGTTCTTGTTCGTTCATCAGCGCTTTTTGTTGGATTGTGAGAGCACGGATCCTTCCAACTGCTTGGTAGGAGTGCTGTATTTCGTGCTCGATAGAACCTGCGAAGCCTTGTCCTCCATCGCAGCTCCTGTCTGCTTTGAGGTGCCCGCCTGCAAGGGCTCTGTTGCAAGATCGACTCCGACTATGTCGGGATGTACCCCGGCGATCCGCCCCGGCAGCTACGTCCTCATTTCCGTGACCGACACCGGCACCGGAATGACGTCCGATGTGATGGAGAGGGCTTTCGACCGTTCTTCACCGCGAAACCGACGGGCTCGGGAACGGGGCTTGGGCTGAGCATGGTCTACGGTTTCGCAAAGCAATCCGCAGGGCACCTGCAGCTCTACAGCGAACTTGGCGAAAGGGACGACGGTGCGCCTCTTTCTTCCACGCGCCGACGCCGGAAAGGATTCTCATCCGAACGAGCAGCGGGCTGAGGAAGCCCCGCCTCGGGGCACGGAACTATCCTGGTGGTCGAGGACGACGCGAGAGTTCGCCGAGTGACGGTCAGCCGCCTGCAGACGCTTGGCTACTTCGTGATCGAAGCTACGAACGGGATCGACGCGTTGAAGGAGCTGGAGGCGGGGCATGACGTAGCGCTCCTGTTCAGTGATGTGGCCATGCCGGGAATGAACGACGACGAACTGGCCCGGAATGTCCGGGAGCGCTGGCCGAGTGTGAAAATTCTCCTGACGTCGGGCTTTTCTGAACCCCATGCCGCGGACAAGGAGATCGAAGCGGGCGCCGGCTGGCTGAAGAAGCCGTACACTGCATCGGAGATGTCGACCCGTCTCAGGCTGCTGCTCGCCGCGAGGCCTAATAGCGATTCTGCTCGACAGCAGGATTTCAATTTAGAAAAATCAAACCCGAACCTCAATCGCGCTGCCGTTGCGGGGACTCATATCTTTCTTCGCGGAAGATCCCAGCCTACGTCGCCACCCAAGGTCGCTCTCCAAGAACATCAATGGTCGCCTTGTGCTCGCGACGGAGGCTCTGCAACGGGTGGTGCGGAATTTCGTTCCGAAGACGAGATCTGCGCGCAAGTCGATCAAGGAAATTGGGCTCTATGCGAAGGGCGCTCAGCGGCGCCCTTGCTGCTGAGTGTGGGCAGAGCAGTAATGTCTAGCCAATCCCGATATTCGATCACCCGACCGTCAGTCGGTCGTCAAGAGTGCTGATCCCTGGAGCGGACCATGCAGCGCGCTCCGCCGCCTGCCGTTCCGACCAGGTCTTCACCTTGCCGGAGAGGATTACCTTTCTGCCTTGGACGTCGATTCTGATTGCATCGGCCTCAAGAGCGGCGTCGCGCTGGAAAGCATCCTCGATGCGTTTCTTGACATCCACCGCCGTAATATGCGGCTTCAGCTCCACTAGGTTGGACACCCCTACTACGCCGGCGAGATCCCGCACGGCGTCGTAGGCCGCGTTCTTTTGATATTGCCACTCGACCTCTCCCCGCAAGGTGATCCACCCTTTGAGGACCCGCACCTGCACCGAATCCTTTGGCACGGAAACGTTCCAGTCGAGCATTTTGACAGCTCGCCGGGCGATGTCGTCGTCGTCTGTTTCCTTCGGCCCGAAAATCCGGACCTCGATATCGGCAGCTATTCCGCGCACGCCCTTGACGCGACTAACCACGCGCTCTGCGGCTTCTTTCTCCGCGTAGGTGCGCACGTGACCAGTCAGTGTGACGATCCCGCTATCGACCGCGACGCCGATATCAGCCGCGTCGATGCTGGGCTCGAATTCCATTTCGTCGAGAATGTTCTGTCTGAGTTGAATGTCGTTCATGACAACCTCCTTCAGGTTTGCGACGTGCCGATCGTGACAGCGCCGCAGATTTTCGTCGTTGATCTTCATCAAGCACGAGAGCGACCTTGGAATTTCAGCGGACAGAACACGGTCTGCGGGCTGCTACTGGGTCTGCACGTCAGCGGCCACGAAGAGGCGGTGGCCGTTCCTCACGACGGTGATGAGAGCACGGGCATGCTCCTTCACGAGTATTGAGAGGAGTTGCCCGACGTCCGTCACCGGCTGCTGGTCGAGAGCGACGATAACGTCGTCCGGCTGCAGGCCGGCCTGTGCCGCGACCGAACCCTCGGCGACGACGACGACGCGGGCGCCGGGACCATCGGGAGAGTTCGCCATCTCGGCGTCGGCGAGAGGGCCGCGGGCGATATGAATGGTACGCGGAGCAGCCGGTTCGGCAACCGGTGCGTCGGACACCACGGGAAATGCTTCTATCCTTCGGCTCGCGCGGTCGATCTGGAAGGACGGCTTGGACTGCAACGGTAGCGATCCCACAAGCCTTCGAACGTCGGACGCGCCGCGCACCGTCCTTCCGTCGACCATCCGAATGACGTCGCCCGGCTGAATTCCTGCATTTGCCGCCGGCGAACCCGGAAGGACTTCGCTGACCAGCGCGCCCGCCCCTTCATCGACGCCGAACGCCTTTGCGAGACCGGGCGTCAGGTCCTGCGTTAAAATTCCCACCTCGCCGCGTACCAACTTGCCGGTCAGGATGAGCTGCCGCATCACGATGCCGACAGTCTCGGCTGGGACCGCAAAACCGATGCCGATGCTTCCTCCGGCGGGGCCGATGATCGCGCTATTGATCCCGACCACGACGCCGTCCTCGCTTACAAGCGCGCCGCCCGAATTGCCGGGATTGGTCGACGCGTCCGTCTGAATGAATCCTTCGTACCCCTCCGATCCCACGGCACGGCGCCCAAGCGCGCTTACGATGCCCATCGTCGCGGTCTGGCCCAGGCCGAAGGGATTCCCGATCGCCACGACGACGTCGCCGACGTGAAGCGAGGACGCGCTTCCAAACTCGGCTTGAACAAGATGATCAGGTGGAATTTGAACGACAGCGACATCCGTCTCGGGATCGGCGCCGACAAGTTTCGCTTGGAAGCGTCGGCCGTCGGAGAGCGCCACCTCGATTTTTGAGGCGCTTGCTATGACATGCTGGTTGGTGACGATGTAGCCGTGGACCTCGTCGATGACGACACCCGATCCGGCCGATTGGAAGCTGTGCTCTGCCGGCGCAGCGTCGTCAGGTAGTCCGAAGAACTTTCTGTAGAAGGGATCAGCAAGCGTTGCATCCGCGTCGTCGAGTTCCCTGCCCTGCACCGAGATGCTGACGACGCTCGGCACGACACGCTGGAGCATCGGCGCGAGCGACAGGCTGTCTGCAACGGCTGGAGCCGACAATAGGCTCTCACCTGCGATGAAGAGCGCCGCCAAGGCGAGCAACGAACGCGACATCTCTGATCTCCTTGCGGAAGCGCCGCCGGTTGTCGGCGGACGTCTTGACGAAGAAGCTTCCGTGTAGCGCAAGCAAAGCGCATTGATCCTTGTCAAGGGGAACATCGGCTACGGAACGATCACGGCGGCTCCAGAGACACGGCCTGCGCGCAGATCGTCGAGAGCCTCGTTCGCATGCTCGAGGGGGTAGACGCTGGTGAAGCATCTGACCCCTGCCGCCTTCCCGATCGAGAAGAATTCCGCCCCGTCGCTCCGCGTCAGGTTCGCCACCGAGACGACCCGCCGCTCGCCCCAGAGCAGACGATAGGGCATGCTCGGAATGTCTGACATGTCGATGCCGCCGCAGACCACCGTTCCGCCCTCCCGCACCACGTCGAGCGCCATTGGCACGAGCTCGCCGGCCGGCGCGAAGATGATGGCGGCGTCGAGCGGCACCGGCGGCCTTTCACCGGAAAACCCGGCCCAGACGGCGCCAAGATCAAGCGCGAACTTCCGTCCGGCCTCGTCACCGGGACGCACAAACGCATAGACGCTCTGGCCTCGATGCTTGCACACCTGCACGAGGATGTGGGCGGCCGCGCCGAACCCATAGATGCCGATCGTCCTCCCCTCGCCCGCCATCTTCAGGGATCGCCACCCGATGAGGCCCGCGCAGAGAAGAGGCGCGGTCGCCACCGGGTCCGCATCTTCAGGCAGTTCGAACGCGTAGCCCGCCTCGGCCGCCGCATGGGCCGCAAAGCCGCCGTCGATGGTGTACCCGTGAAGCCAGGATCGTTGCACAGGTTCTCGCGACCCTCTCGGCAATATGCGCAGTGCCCGCAGGTGTGGCCCAGCCAAGGTACCCCGACTTTTTGACCGACAAGGCGACGAGGAAGGCCCTCGCCCGTTGCGATCACGGTTCCGACAATCTCATGCCCTGGAACGAGAGGAAGCTTTGGCTGGGAGAGGTCTCCTTCGCAGACGTGAAGGTCCGTCCGGCAGACGCCGCAGGCCACAGTCGTATCGCCACCTTCCCCACCTTGGCTTGATCCCGGTCAAACATCCGGATTGATGCTCGTCAAAAACAAACGCCCGGGGACAGATAGGCTCCTGGACACAGCGCCACGACCTCATCCAAAGGAGACGGACATGCGCGAACAAGAAAAGACCGGCAAGACAGAAACGAACGCTGCCACGACCATTCCTCCCGTCGAGCGAACGTCCGCAGACCTTGTTCTCGGACGTCGGGACGAGGATCGCTGGGAAGTGACGGCGGCGACGCCGCGAGGCCAGGCATGGGCGAGAGATCACTTCTGCTGCGCCCTGCGGCAATCCTTCACGGGCACCATGTGTCTCGACATCATGAGCGCCGATCGGCTTCTCAAGGAAGCGCATGACGACGGACTGACGACCGAGTTCGTTAGCCTGTCTGGCAAGGACATATACTGACTGTTCGCCACGGCGCCATCGGCCGAGGATCCCGGCAACGCATGCTCCACCTCGTCGAAACGGCCCACGCGCAGATCGCGCCCAACGGAAGCCTCCACCTCGTTCACGCGGTGGAGGGCCTGCCCTCGTCGGCCTCGCCGAACGATTGGGCGGTTGAGGTGATGTGAGCCTCCGAGACCAGACTTTCGGAAGGCCCGCGGTCGACCGAGACTCCTGCTTCTATACACGTCCGAGCGGGCAACCCGTCGCAGCTCATCGTCGCCATCGCAAAGGAGATGCCGCCGATCTCGCCGTGATCGCCTCTCGCCGCGACGACGTGCTCGACCGCGTCTTCGCCTCGGTCGTGGACCACGTCGTGCAGCGCGCACCATGCTCCGTGCTCGTCTTGCGAACCATCCGATGAGCCGCGGGCTTCACACGACCGTCTTCGCTTCAGCCTCGTTGGCCTGACCGGCGGCGACGTCGCGACACATTTCGGCGGCGTGCGACAACGTTCGTGACCCGGCCTCACACAGTCGCGCCACCTCTCTAGGATACTCCTCCAGCTCGCCCTCGACATAGTCCGAAAGAACCTCGACCGCATCACCGTGGTCGATACTGCGGGCAAGTCGAGTCAGAAATTCAAAGCATCGAAGCCCTCGCCGGGCGGCGGACGCCGTCAAATCCGCAGTGACCGCGGCCGACCGGCAAAGATCTCGTCTTGAATCAGAGCGCCCGCGCGAAACGCGGGTGCGAGGTGAAATTAGATGTGGCGCTTGGATATAGGCCGCGTAGATATGGCATGTGGTGCTCCGATTGTGGGATGCGGGTTCGGCTCGAGCACCGACGGTCATTCCGTTCTGACTGCACTGCGTCCCGACACGGCCGTGACGGCAATGCCGTAGAAGACATGAGGAGAGCCATCGGGCATGGGGAACTCCTGGGGCTTCATAGAGCCGATTTCCCACCAGTCCGAATACTTTTGGAGAAGACCACGCGTGGAGCCGTTCGCTTTGTCGCGCCTCGCTGTCAGGAAATTCCTCGAACCTGCCTTCGACGACGATGCTCGTCCACCCGCCGGCGCTCGAACGCTGCTCGATGTGTAGGCAGATCTTGTCGTTCCCCGCATCCAGTCGAGCTTCTTGCCGGGCATGGTGAAGCTATAGGCGACGCCGTTGGAAAAGGCGAAATAAATCGCCGCCACGTAGAGCTGCCCATCCTTGCAGCATGCCAGATGACCGAAACGCTCGTTCTCCAGGATGCGGTAGCACTCACCGGGGTTGATCTCCGTCAGATTGATCGTCATGGCCGTGTCCTCCAGCTTCGATGAAGGCGCGATTATAGGAGCTTCATTGCGCCGCGGCCTTGACCAAGCGCAATGCGAACTCTCTCAGCGGCATGCATCATGACGGAAGTTTAACCTCAGGAGGCAAGCATGAAGCCGCAGTTCCATCTCCCGTTGTCGACCTATCCCGACGCGAGTTCCTTCGCCATAATCGATGCTATCGGCCTCGCTAGGCAGAATGACGCCCATCTCGTCGCCAGTATCCCACAAGTCCGGATCCCCCAGGTCCATCCGCCCTTTCCCACCGTTATCGATGTCGAGACATGGCGGGGACAAGCAGAACGGTATAGCCGGGACAGCGGGACTTCGCTGCGGGGACACATCGCCGACGCTATTTCGGAAACTGGCTTCGAGGTGCGAATCCACGGATTCGAGGTCAGGGAACCGTTCGTCTATGAACGCTTTTCTGAAATTGCCAAGTGCTACGACCTTTCCATCGTCGAAGCCTCGGAGCTCTCCCGGCAACTCTCCGAAACGCTGCTATTCGGAAGCGGCCGTCCGCTCGTGCTATTTCCAGCCACCAGCGTCTACTCTCGTGTGGACACGATCGCCGTCGCCTGGGACGGCAGCGCCACCGCAGCGCGCGCCCTTTCCAGCGCACGGGTCTTCATCGAACGCGCGATCAAGGTGCAGGTCATCTCGATCACCGACGACAAGGAGATCGACGAGGCGAACCGCGCCCTCCTGATCTCTTCGTTGAAGCATTCGGGACTCGACGTGGATGACGTATCGATCCAGGCAGGCGGCGAGACCGCGACAGGCGCCATCCAATCGGCCGCGCTGGAACGAAAGGCGGACCTTCTGGTCGCGGGCGGATTTGGCCATTCGCGGCTTCGTGAGTTCATCCTCGGCGGCGTCACTCGAGAACTTCTCGTCAAGGCCGAGCTACTAGTGCTTCTCGCCCATTAGAGGGCGCGAAGGGCGTTTAGAATGACCGCGACGTCGATGGCCTCCTGAAGCAATGCCCCGCCGACTGGCGGAAGGTATTGAAGCCGGTCTTCGAGCGTGATCGTGCCAGCCGGCGTGCCGTCAAACACTACCTTGACACGCATTGCGCTGCCTGACCCGTTAGGCGTCTCCTCCGCCGCCGACGCGCACGCCATCGACGATTCCGGATCCCGCGGTCTCGGTCACCTCCGATGGGCGGCTCACTACCAACCCACGTCTATGCGCCTCGTCCACCAGCGCGCGTCCGACCACATGGCCCGACGCCTGGTCCAGCGAGGCGGCCAGGCGCAGGATCCTGTTAGGATGCTCCGATCCCTCGATGTGGCCGACTTCGGGCTGTCCCGCGGTGAGCGTCCCCGTCTTGTCGAACACCGCCACGGTGGCCTGGACGAGTGCCTCGAGAGGTCCCGCACCCTTCACCAGAACGCCCTCCTACGCAAGTGCGACGGGTACGGCCAGGATCAACGGACAGGGCGTGGCGATGACCAGCACGGCCACGATCCTTGACAGGTCTCCGGACATGAACGCCGAGACGCCTGCAATCGCTACCGTGGCGAACAAGAACCACACCGAGAACCGGTCGGCCAGTCGCATCAGCTTCGCCTTGGAGCGCCTCGATGCTTCCACGAGCCTCACTATTCCGGTATTCCGGCATAGGTGCTGTCTCGGCGCGACTTAGAACGCGGATTTCGATCACGTCCCCCTCGTTCGTAGGGCCACTTGAAATGTTGCCATCCCTCGCGATGCGCACCCTTAAGGGCTCTCCGGTCAGGACCGCCTGGTCGATCGTCGCGACTTCGCTGACGAGAGCCCCGTCGGCCGGTACGACGTCGCCCTTGCGTATCAGGAGCACGTCGCCGACCGCGATCTTCTCGATTGACCCCCTTGCTATGTAGATCAGCGCTTCGCCTGCCCGGCGCTGGCCGGGGCCAGATCTGAGACCGTGCGATGCAGATATTCGGCACAGGACCCCGCAGGACCATATTCATCTTCATTGTCTTCACGACTTCGAATCAAATCAACTGCTTAGCCTTGAAAGACGGCCTATTCTCCAAACGGAAGTTCAATTTCTTCGCCGTTTCTTTTTCCGCCCTCGGTCAGGACCGTGTTGAGCCGCTCGGCATCTTGTGCTGGCAGCATTCCCGCCCCGGTTCGAATACCTTCTCGCCATGTAGGCCCGCGCCTCCATGCTTCGTTGTAGACGAGCGCCAAGTCGGTAGATCGCCTTGTCTGCTGCAGCGCTTCGAAGAGCAGCGCAGCTTGTCGGATGTCCTTCTCACGCTTCGCCGGCCCCTGCCCGTCCGTGTTTCGGCGGCTGGCGACTATTAGCTTGTGGACGGCATACCGGGACGGATCAGGGACGACGACCGGAACACCGCTTCGGTGGAGCAGCATTGTCCTGACGGGTTCCCTTATGAGGAAGTCGAGAAAGCGCAGTGGATCCGCGCTGGCGCCACCAAGAGCGGGCATCTTCGCCGGCTGATCGATGTAGTCATCCGAACCACGGTTCGACGTCAGGAACTCAACCCTGTAGCCGTCGGCATTCTGAAACGCTGACGAGACCGCGGCTCCCGATCGATGTGGAACTGGACGAAAGCTGGCGTCGACGCCCTGCAGCAACTCAAGGATCGGAGGCAGACTATCTTCGACCTCCCGACTGATGGCATAGTCCTGGGCGATGTCAGCATCGCCGGTCAGGATCGCAGCCATGGGAAGACGGACACCGAGCAGTCCTGAATAGCACTGAAAGGCCACCGTGCCTATGAGAATACCCCGGAGCCGAAAGAGACCGCCATCGGCAAGAGCCTCGACGATATCGCCCGACATGGCGTCAGGGGCGATCATCCCGCCTTCGCGGGTCAGGGTATTTACCAAGCGCCTGCGAGCGCGTAGATCGTCCTTGTCCCGCTTATGATCAGCTACGCGCTGTGCGATAACCGGATCATCAGCGGAACCGACGTAACGACGTTTCGTACCACCATGTCCATCCGGGATGTCGAAATACCAGTACTTGCGCCCCTTGATGTTTGCCGGGGTGAACCGACCCTCCGGAGGGAAATCGGCCGTCCAAGCGGCGTCGAGCGAGCGCTGACCGAGCTCAGCGAGCATCGTCTGATACATGAGGTCGATGGACTTCATAGCTCGACTCCAGGGTTATACTGTTTTTCAAAAACAGTATAACGGTCGTGAGGATAGGTCGCAAGATAGGATGCCGCCTCTATCGCCTTGAAAGGACACCTGCAACAAGCTTAAAAGGCAGGCAGCGCGTCACGCTCATCGTTCAAACCGCTCCAGCATTTTTCTCAACTGCGCGTTTTGCAACGTTAGCTTTCTGGCCAGCTGATCCCTGAGCATCCTGATCTCGTCATCGAGGCTCATCCCGTTTGCAGTTTGGATAAATTGGGGATCGTTTGCAATCGCCACCGCTTCCTTGCTGCGGCTCCTTTGCTCGCGCGGTGCGACTCGGCAATTCGCTTGAGCCTAGCGGCATCATTCGCAGCGGTGACGTCGAAACCAGTACCACCTGATATAGCGGGATCAGCGACCTCCACGATTTCGGCAACTTCGCCGTCGACCTTGTCGTGGACATCGCTTTCGGCTTCTTCGGAATGCACAGGCTTGAGGGAAATTGCACCGGGTTGACCGTGACGAGGTAGCTCCGCGCCTGCCGGCCGACCATCGCTATTCAGGCTGTCCTCGGCAGGCGTTTCAGTCGGACCAGAACTAGGCAACGCCTCCGGCGAAACCTTCTCGGTCGAGCCGTTTTTTCGCTTTTGTTCGCGTCCCGGTGAGACCAGTCGGGCAAGAAATTTCCAGGGAGACGCCATCTATCCGACCTCGCGTTTTATCCCGCAAGCAGGCAGT
>NZ_LFIO01000553.1 GCF_001187535.1 Rhizobium ecuadorense | reverse complement strand
GACGACGAGGTCTGCCGGCTGGCTTGCAACCACGACCTTGAAGCGGTCGATGAGGCCCATGCACAGCGCCCGGTCGACGGCGTTGGTCAGAAGCGCCAGGTCCTTGGCGTCGAAAGAACCGCCGGCATTCTCCACACTCGTCGGAGCGATGCGCACCGTTTGCGCGGCAAGAACCGCTGGCGGATTCACGCGCAATTTTGCTTTGGTCAGAGAGCCGCCCGACGCTGTCATTCCCGCATAGGTGCCAAGCGAGCTGCCCTGCTGCAGGGGTACG
>NZ_LFIO01000700.1 GCF_001187535.1 Rhizobium ecuadorense | reverse complement strand
CATTCTGTTTCGCGATTATCTCAGGGTTCACCCCGAGAGAGCCAAGGCTTATGCCGAGTTGAAACGCCGGCTGGCCGCAGAGGCAGGCGGCGATTGGGATTTTTACACCGCCGGAAAAACCACGTTCGTCAGCGAGACGCTGCGGTTGGCAGACTTGAGGACGTGGAGTGCGCAGCCGCACTCCGCGCCCGATTAATCGCCGTCACCCCGTCCCGATACGATCTCGCGCTTGCCGACGTGGTTGGCTGGGCCGACGAGACCTTCCGTGTCTCTT
>NZ_LFIO01000351.1 GCF_001187535.1 Rhizobium ecuadorense | reverse complement strand
GCCATGCGGATTGATCAGGCATTGGGTTGAAGTACTTCCTGGTTTCTGCGAGGCACGGCAAGGCTCATGGGTACGAGAACCATTGATTGGCGAAAACCTCACACGCCCCAGACTCCCTGCCCCGCACAAGGGAAGATCAGCGTGTCCATCTGGATGAATGTCCGCCTGAAGGCGTGGTGCCATAATCGGCAGTAAAACAGGTTGCTGGGCGGAAAGCTGTCCATCAATCGAGGGCTTCATCATGAGCAAATCCTCGGCAGCCAGGTTCAAGGGG
>NZ_LFIO01001330.1 GCF_001187535.1 Rhizobium ecuadorense | reverse complement strand
CCTTGATCCAGGTCCGGACGTGCCATTCTCCGCGGTCGTTTCGGCAGCTCGGGAAATGCGGAACCGTCTCGACGAGTTGGGCCTGGTCAGTTTTTGCAAGACCACTGGCGGCAAGGGTCTGCACGTTGTCACTCCGCTTGCGGCCAACAAGCGCAAGCCGCTTTCGTGGGCGCAAGCGAAGGGTTTTGCCCACGATGTGTGCCAGCAGATGGCACGAGACAATCCCGAGCTCTATCTGATCAAGATGACCAAGAGCCTTAGGGATGGCCGGATC
>NZ_LFIO01001440.1 GCF_001187535.1 Rhizobium ecuadorense | reverse complement strand
ACTTCGACGGTGATCTGCTCAAGAGCCGGTCCCTTGATCGGCGACACGAATTCCAGCGCCGGGGTCGTCTTGTCCTTGGCCTCGAAATAGGGAAGCATGTCCTTTATCGCAGGCGGTACGCTAGCTGGCAGGTCGCAGCCGTTGATCAGGGAAGGTCCCTGAACGGCATTGGTTTCCACCATGATCTTGCAGGCCTCGACGCTTCCGGCGAAATCGACGAATTTTCGCGCTTCCTCGGCGTGCTGGCTGGTCACGGGAATGTAGAGGGCTGGCG
>NZ_LFIO01000582.1 GCF_001187535.1 Rhizobium ecuadorense | reverse complement strand
CAATAACCTACCTGACCAGTCCATATCGAGGCTGTTTAGGGTTCTCCTCGGTGGAATTATAATTTCCGTAAGTAACGTCTTGGTAAGCGGTAAGGGGCGACGTTATCGAAATAAACCAAATAATGTCTCGTCTCGAGATGTCGATAGATTGTTTAAGGACAGAGTTCTTACGGCTCTATATGATCTAAGAAAGTTTCAGCATCGGCCGTGCGCAGATTATACGCTGATGCGAGGAGATGCACGTAAGCTCGCTGGCTGTGGGGACAAGGTAGACC
>NZ_LFIO01001676.1 GCF_001187535.1 Rhizobium ecuadorense | reverse complement strand
GCTTTTACACGCTGCCGAAATCAATCGCCGAAATGGTCGACCAGACCGTGGGGCGTGCGCTGGATCAATTCGGGCTTCATCATCCGACGGTCCGGCGCTGGACGGAGGATCATAACGACTGAGCCATGAAGAGCAGCGCTGAAAGCTGCCGGGCCATGATGTCAACCGCATGCAAACAACGACGCACAATCACTCCCCCAGGGGAACTCAAAAAAAGGAGATAGAGTGATGTTGTCAGACAATCGTTCCAGAAGGCTGCAGAGCCTGTTCATGCG
>NZ_LFIO01001761.1 GCF_001187535.1 Rhizobium ecuadorense | reverse complement strand
CTAGAGCCTTTCCTGGTTAGATTGAAGCATTCTGCCGGAGCAGGTTTTCGTCAGGGCAGAGGCGATTGGCGACGGGCATACCCCAGGTACGTCCGAG
The DNA here is from genome assembly GCF_001187535.1 of Rhizobium ecuadorense. GTDB lineage: Bacteria > Pseudomonadota > Alphaproteobacteria > Rhizobiales > Rhizobiaceae > Rhizobium > Rhizobium ecuadorense. Next base: position 179 of record NZ_LFIO01001761.1, on the reverse strand, counting down.
CCGATCGCCTCTGATCCTGGCTAGAGATGCCCGGCCCACCGGCCGCACCGCTTCGCCGTGGCGAAGCGATAAGTGCGTCCGGCGATTTCCAGGTCTTGCAGATTTGCCAGGCAAATCTGCGGGAGGGTTGGCTGAAACGGGCCGGCTGATCGACCGGCCGGCTTGGCCGTAGAACTGGG
>NZ_LFIO01000739.1 GCF_001187535.1 Rhizobium ecuadorense | reverse complement strand
CGTTCAGGCATCGGGCTTTCAGAGGTGACGGCGACGAGCAAGTCCGTGCCGAAGGGGGCGACGACCGAAAGATCGAGATCGAAGGTCTGAGACATCTCGGCATCGACCTCCTTGTCGTTGGGATAGAGGAACTGCACGGTTCCATCGCCGGTGACGTCGAAGAGCACGAGCTCGCGGCCTGATAGATCCGAAACCGTGATGCCGACGCGCTCACCTTCGCGATGGACGGTGTCGGAAGGCGTCACGCGCACGGTCTGCGGATTGGCCTCCGACAGC
>NZ_LFIO01001055.1 GCF_001187535.1 Rhizobium ecuadorense | reverse complement strand
CTCCGATGGACGGCACGCCGGCACTGAAGGCCGCCATCATCAGGAAGTTCAAGCGGGACAATAATCTCGACTACGATGCCAGCCAGATCGTCGTCTCGGGCGGCGGCAAGCAGGTGATCTTCAATGCCATGCTGGCAACCTGCAATCCGGGCGACGAGGTCGTCATTCCCACGCCCTCCTGGGTCAGCTATGCCGATATCGTCAAATTCGCCGGCGGCGTCCCGGTCGCTGTCCCCTGCCACGAGCAGGCCGACTTCAAGCTGCGTCCGGAGGATC
>NZ_LFIO01001001.1 GCF_001187535.1 Rhizobium ecuadorense | reverse complement strand
GGCCGGAGCTTTTGAAAAAGCTCAACGCGCTCAATGCGGCATTGGATCGCAACGATATGATCGCTGCCCGTGCAACATTGGCTGAGCTTGTTTCCGGCTATTCTTCGACAGGTGAGGTTTCGGATCTGGCTTTCACCGGCGCCGAAACCAATACCGCCGCCTGAGCAATCACAGACGTTAAAGCGCGTTGTGTTTTATGCGTGCCGTTTATCCCGGAACCGCCGCACACTTCCGGGCGACATGCATCAGTTTCGAACGACGGGCGCAAAGCCTGTGCTACCGCGATCCACGCAAATAAGAGCGACGAGATAGGCGAAGATCGGATCCAGGGCCTTCTGATTGAACATGATGCCGAAGCTGCCCGTTATGACATAGCTGCTGACGAGCAGCAGAGCGAGCGCGATGGCCAGATCCCGGCCCGGCCCGGCTTCCTTTCTCCAGGCGCCGATCACGGGCGTCGCGAGCATCAGCGAAAGCGCTGCAATGCCGAAAATGCCGGCGTCGATCCCCGCAGTCAGAAAGCCGTTGTGAACATGCGAATAGGTCAGCTGCGGCCTTAGGCTGTCGGGCAGCTCCGCCAACACCGAAGCCATCCGGTTTTGCGGGCCATAACCCGTCAATGGGTCCTTGCTGATCGCCGATACTGCGCCTTTGTAAAGGGCGAACCGTGCACTGAGCGACGTCACCTCGCCGTCGCTGCGTTCGAGCGATGCCATATTTTCCTGCAGCGCCTCGATACGATGGAGGATTTGGCCACTGCCCAAAGCGATAAGTCCCGCAAACAGCAAAGAGCCGGTGATGGCGAGGCTGCGCAAACTCAGATGGAAACTGTGTTTGCGGAAATACCAGAGAAGAATGACGATATGAACGGGAATGACAAGCCAGGCCGAGCGCGTTCCCGAAAGCAGGACGCAGCCTAGACCGGCGGCATATCCCAGTATGGCAATTCGTTGCTCGACACTCTTGGGCGATTGGACGTTGAGGAGCGCAATGCCGCCGAAAAGGACGCCGATGACGCCCAGCAGGGCAGCATTCGATGTCCCGGCCTCTGCCCTGTCCATGAGGAACATGATCTGCAGCAGACTGAAAACAAAGGTGACGATCATGCCGAGACCTGCGCCAAGGATGAACAGCGGCACGAGGCGGCCATCGGGAGACCGGCGCATTCGCGGCAATAACAGCCAGACCGAAAAGAAAGGCAGCAGCCGGAATATCCAGTCCAGTTCTTCGGAGTAGGGCGGATTGACGAAGATGCTCGCGATCATCACCAGCGGGTAGATCGACATGCCAATGGCGACCAGCCGGTCGGATTTCGACAGGTTCAAGGTCAGGCTGCCTGTCGCCAGACAATAGAGGCCCCACACCATCGATGCGAGAAGGATAAACAAGTTAAAGTTCGGCGAAAGTCCGGGAAGGATTGCAAAGAAAAAGACCGCAATGCGGTTGTTCCGATCACGTGTGCTTCCGGCCCCATTTTCTGGATAGAGCACTGCTATCTTCAGTTGTTTGAGGTATTTCACTTGCCGATCCTGACCATGCTGATGCCGTTTCGCTAAGGATCGTGATCACGCCTGTCAAGCGGGGGATTGCGTGCAATCTATGGCTTTAAGCCTCGTGGTATTCCAGCAACAGGATCTGTGGACGGAGGTGGTTTCATGAAATGTGGGAATCCGACATGAGGCCAGCTTCAGCAGTAAACACGTCTGAGGTGCAGCTTTGGTCGTCACATGTTTTTCATAGGATAAGATCGTTGAGCGCGACGTCACGTTCGGGGAGTGCGGGGCAGGCTGCGAAGCATTGACGGAGATGATGCGATAGGTCGCATGGAGACCACCGCTTATATGACTTCGCCGTTGGTAACGTGTCACCGCTAGCGCCAATATCGGCGTGTCATGTTTTCGGTCGACGATCGACCGAGGAGATAGCCGAGTCCGAATGCCAGAATGCCGGTGCCAAGCAATAATGCGCTTGCGGTATGCGGGTGATCCCTGACGCCGGAAGCGACCGCGTAGGCCTCGCGCTTCACCCCATCTGCGGCCAACTTGGCGGCTTTGGTCAATCCTTCCGGCTGCTCGGCGGGTGTTCCAGTGAATCCGGCGTTCAAGTTTTGTTTGTCGGCCATGTCGAGACCTTTCCTGAAATTAGCTCGAGGCGGAAGTTCAGCTCTGCTCGCGCGTGCCGGGGGAGGCTTCGCGTTGATCGGCATCTTCGAGATCCGTTTTGACGAGGAACGCATCGGTATGTTCGCGCGAGGCCTCTCGTAGGGCCGCGAGATTTAGAGGATTGCCGGTGTCGCCCGGTGCATCGAGTTCATGCACGGCCAAGGTCCAGTGATGCCGATGCTGACCTTCCGGCCTGCCTTCCTTCTCCCAGAGGCAATATGCCCTTTTGCGAATTTCCTCCTCGCGGTTGGCTGCCAGCGACCCGCCGCTCTGTCTGTCGGTTTCGTTTGCGGCTTGCCGAGCTCTCTTCTGTCGGCGCGCATCCGCAGCGGATGGAAATTCCGGCCGGGCACCGTCTGCCTTCGTTTCGCTTGTCTTGCGTCGTGCTGGATTTTTCATGCGCGTCTCCTTGGAGATTCCAACCAACTCGGCCGATCTAAGTTCCAAACAAAGGTTCATGACGCGATGCATGCCGTCACCTCGGCGACACGTGTTGGCAAGGCGAGATAACTGGTATACTAGTATGCCAAACTGTCGCACCCTCCTGGTATCGTTATGCCGCAGGCATCAGAAACCGAAGTTTTGGTCGTATCATCGCAAGCAATCGGCGGCAGGCTGCGTCGGGTTACCACGGCCGGCGCCATTTATGAGCGCCTGCATGCCAATATCGTCTCGCTACGGATGCCGCCTGGCATGGCGCTGCAGGAAAAACGCATCGCCGACGATTTCGGCGTCAGCCGCACGCCGGTGCGTGAGGCGCTGCTCAGGCTTTCCGAAGGCGGGCTGGTCGACATTTACCCGCAGTCGGGCACCGTCGTGTCGCGCGTGCCGGTTTCTGCGATTCCCGAGGCGGTCGTCGTGCGCAAGGCGCTCGAAGGCACGACCGTCGAGGCTGCTGCGCTGCTCGCCACCGCTGCCGACATCGCGCGTCTCGATGCCATCATCGCCCGGCAGCGGTCGCATGCCGCAACAGGCAATGCCTCGAGCTTCCATGAAGAAGACGAGAGTTTTCACGAGGCGATCGCACAAATATCAGGTTATCCCGGAATCTGGGTGATCCTGAAGACGGTCAAGGTGCAGATCGACCGGGCGCGGCGGCTGACGCTGCCGGTGCTCGGGCGAATGGACAATGTGGTGCACGAACATATGATCATTCGCGATGCGCTCGCCGCCCATGACGCGACGGCTGCACGTGATGCGATGATCCATCATCTGAGCGCCGTCATTCCCGATGTCGACGAGCTGCGCTCGCGTTATCCCGATTATTTCTGCTGACGGCGGGCATGAAACGAAAAAGCAAGGAAAGGAAGAAGAATGCGGCAAGGTTGGAGATGGTTCGGACCGGAAGCACCGGTGACGCTGGATGATGTCCGCCAGACGGGCGCGACCAATATCGTCTCGTCGCTGCACCAGGTGCCGATCGGCAGGGCCTGGACGGAAAGGGAAGTGCGCGAGCGCCAGTCGCTGATCGAGACCACGCCTGGCGATCGTTCGCCGCTCGTCTGGTCGGTGGTCGAGAGCATCCCGATCCCCGACGCGGTCAAGCGCAAGGGCGGGGAGGCGAGGGCCGAAATCGAGGCGTGGATCGCCAGCCTCGAAGCGGTCGCCGCCTGCGGCATTCCAATCGTCTGCTACAATTTCATGCCGGTCGTCGACTGGACCCGCACCGAGCTCGATTTCGTCACGCCGACGGGCGCCACCGCCATGCGCTTCGATCACGAACGTTTCGCAGCCTTCGACCTCTTCATTCTCGAACGGCCGGATGCGGGCCGGCACTATTCCGCCGAGGACCGCGAACGGGCGCGTGTCGTCTTCGAGGCGATGTCGGAGGAGGAGATTGCCGAGATCACCCGTATCATCACCTCGGCTTTACCAGGTTCGACCACCGAGCCTCTGACCATTCCGGCCTTCCGGGAAAAGCTGGTCGCCTATAGCGGTATCGACGCCGACAGGCTGCGCCGCCATCTGATCGAATTCCTGGAGGCGGTGACGCCGGCTGCCGAAGCGCGCGGCGTCAAGCTGACGCTGCATCCCGATGATCCGCCGCGTTCGCTGTTCGGCCTTCCCCGCATCGCCTCGACGGGCGATGATTATGCCGCTCTCTTCGATGCGGTGCCGTCGCCGGCCAACGGCATGTGTTACTGCACCGGCAGCCTCGGCGTGCGCGCCGAAAACGACCTGCCGGCGATCGCCCGGCGTTTCGCGTCGCGCATCCACTTTGCCCATCTGCGTGCCACGACGCGCGAAGGCGACGGCCGGACCTTCCATGAAAGCGCCCATCTGGAAGGCGACGTCGACATGGTTGCGGTGCTCAGGGAACTGGTTGCGGAAGATCAGCGCCGCAGCGCGCAAGACACGATCGTCTTTCGCTCGGACCATGGTCACCGCATGCTCGACGATCTCGACAAGATCGTCACCCCCGGTTACCCGGCCATCGGCCGCATGCGCGGACTTGCCGAACTGCGCGGCATCCTGCATGCGCTGGGCGCGGCGCCGAACTGAGGCATTCGGCGGCGTGCGTTGCTGCGACGTTCAGCAGAAATCATCGCGCTCTGAAGCTTGAGCAACGCTTCAGAGCGCGCAACCCTTCAAAAAAAGATCGGCGCACATTTTCGCCCTGACAGCGATCTCCTCGATCTGAGGCGGCTGTTGCTGGCGCAGCATTGAGGCGCGCTGCGGCTCCATGATCATCATGCCGCGCAGCATGCCGCAGGCGGCGTGCGGATCGTCAAGCGCAACCAGTCCCCGATCGATCTGCTTGCGCAACCAGTCCTCCATCACCGTATTGGTTCTGACGATGGCTTTCTCATAGAAACTATTGGCGATCTCGGGAAAGCGGTCGGACTCGCTGATGACGAGCCGGGTGACGGTGATCGTATCCAGCGAGAGCGTCAGCATGCCATAGGCCATCAGCATGCGTTCAAGTCCCTGTCTGAGATCGGCCACGGCGAGGGTGCCCGGGTCAAGCGCCATGAGAAAGCGACCCGTGCGCTCCGTGACCATCTCGGAAAAGAGGTCTGCCTTCGTTGGAAACAGGCGGTAGAGCGTCTTGGTCGAAACCCCCGCCTCTTGTGCGATCGCAGCGATGCTTGCAGCCGCATAGCCGCTCTCGTGGAACTGTCTGTTGGCCGCCTCGATGATGACGCTTCTCGTGTCGTCGTCGCAACGCACTTGCGGTCGGCCTCGCGGCCTCTTCTCGATTTCGTGATTTTGGACCATCATAATTTTCCAAATTCTCGTTGACATCCGTTTTCTAATACATATTTTGGAAAATATCAAGTTTCCAAAAGCGTATTCCACCTGAATTCGAAGGCCGCGGCCGGTAGCGACAGCGACCACTCTAAGGAGAGAGACATGTCCATCACGCTGCAGGCCCTTAATAACAACGCACCTGTGCCGCAGACCACTGCGGAAGCCGCACCCGCAGCCCTTGATGCCGGCAATTCGCCGCGCATCGTCGAGCCTGCCGTCGTTTCGGAGCCTCCCGTTCGCAAACGCGGCGGGCGCGGGCTGCTGCTCGGCGCAACGGCACTGGTGCTGATCGCCGCCGCCGGCTATTACGGCCACAACTACTGGACTGTCGGCCGTTTCGAAGTCTCGACCGACGACGCCTATGTGAAGGCTGACAATACGACTGTCGCTCCGAAAGTGTCCGGCTATATCGCCGAAGTGCTGGTCAGCGATAACCAGTTGGTCAAGGCCGGCCAGCCGCTTGCCCGCGTTGACGATCGCGACTTCCGCGCAGCGCTCGACCAGGCCAAGGCCGATGTCGCTGCGGCTGCGGCGGTGCTCGATGCCAAGCGGGCGTCGCTCGATATTCAGCACTCGACGATTGCCGCCGCCCGCGCCACGGTCGAGGTCGACAAGGCCAATGAGACCTTTGCCGAACAAAACAACAAGCGCTATGCCAATCTCGCGACCAACGGTTATGCTCCGGTTCAGACGGCACAGCAGGCGGCGTCTGCCATCGCTGCAGCCCAGGCAACCATCGTTCGCGACAACGCCGCTCTCGATGCCGCCGTCAAGCAGGTCGATCTCCTGAATGCCGAGCTCGCCCAGGCGAGGGCGACGCTTGCCCGTGACCAGGCCGTCCAGCATCAGGCTGAGTTGAACCTCTCCTATGCAACCATTGCCGCACCTGTCGACGGCACCGTCGGCAACCGCACGCTGCGTGTCGGCCAGTATGTCCAGGCCGGCACCCAGCTGATGTCGGTCGTGCCGACGAGCGAGGTCTATGTGATTGCCAATTATAAGGAGACGCAGCTCACCGATGTTCGGGCTGGCCAGCCGGTCAATATCGAGGTCGATACCTTCCCGGGCCGCATCTATCACGGCCATGTCGACAGTCTTGCTCCGGCAAGCGGCCAGGAATTTGCCCTGCTGCCTCCTGACAATGCGACGGGAAATTTCACCAAGGTCGTTCAGCGCATCCCCGTCAAGATCGTGCTTGATGGCAAAGCCGCCGATGGCGACCTGCGTCCCGGCATGTCGGTTCAACCGAGCATCGACACCATGGCCGATGCCGACCGCAAATAGGTGCCGGGATCAGGAGATCGTGTCATGTCCACCATCGCAGCAACAGCCGTCGCCACATCGCAGCCCCGCGCCAGCACCAGAGAATGGATCGCCGTTCTCGCCGGCATGATCGGCGCCTTCATGGCGATCCTCAATATCCAGATCACCAACGCCTCTCTCCTCGATATCGAGGGCGGCATCGGAACGGGCGTCGACAACGGTGCCTGGATCTCGACCTCCTACCTGATCGGCGAAATCGTCGTCATTCCGCTGACGGCCTATTTCAGCAGCGTGTTTTCGTTCCGCCGCTATATCCTCGTCAACTCGATCCTGTTTCCACTGTTTTCGATCGCCTGCGCCTTCGCCCATGATCTCGGCACGATGATCGTGCTGCGCGGCCTGCAGGGTTTTGCCGGCGGCGTGCTGATCCCGATGGCCTTCACCATGGTGCTGACCAAGCTGCCGAAACCACAGCAGCCGCTCGGCCTTGCGATCTTCGCGCTCTCCGTCACCTTCGCACCGGCAATCGGCCCGACCATCGGCGGTTACCTCACCGAAAACTATGGCTGGCAGACCATCTTCTTCATCAATGCCATCCCGAGCGCCGTCATGGCCGTAGCGCTGGCCATAACGCTCGACAAGCAGCCGATGCAGCTCCGCCTGTTAAGGGAAGGTGACTGGGCGGGTATTTTCACCATGGCGATCGGTCTCTCGGCGCTGCAGACGGTTCTCGAAGAAGGCAACAAGGAGGACTGGTTTTCCTCGCCCTTCATCGTCAAGCTCAGCATCCTCGCCTTCGTCTTTCTTGCCGCCTTCATCTGGATCGAGCTCACCGTGAAGAAGCCGCTGGTCAAGCTCAGCCTGCTGACGCAGCGAAATTTCGGCATCGGCGTTGCCGTCAACGTGCTGGTTGGCGTCGCCCTCTTCGGCACCGTCTATATCCTGCCGCAATATCTCGGCCAGGTTCAGCGCTACAATGCCGAGCAGATCGGCATGGTGCTGGCCTGGACCGGTCTGCCGCAGCTGCTGCTGATCCCGCTCGTTCCGATGATGATGAAGCGCTTCGACGCGCGTTACATTGGCTTCCTCGGCATCTCGATCTTCGCGATTAGCTGCTTCATGAATGTTACGCTTTCGGCCGATACCGCGGGCGACCAGTTCTGGATCCCGAACATCGTCCGCGCCATCGGCCAGGCACTGGTGCTGACGCCGATCACCGCCATTACCACCGCCGGCATCGCAGCCACGGACGCGGCGGCCGCGTCGGGCCTGACCAACATGCTGCGCAATCTCGGCGGCGCCGTCGGCACGGCAACGCTCGGCACGGTGTTGACCAAACGCGAGCAGTTCCACTCCAATATCATCGGCCAGTCGGTCACGCTCTCACGTGATGAAGTCCGCGACCGGCTGGCGCAAACGACCGGCTATTTCATGCAGCACGGCATTTCCGACCCCGCTCTCGCCGGGCAGAAGGCCGTTGTCGCTCTCGCTCAGATCGTCAGGCGCCAGGCCCTGATCCTGGGCTTTGCCGATACCTTCGCCGTCATCGGCGTGGTTCTTGCCATTGCTGCCGTCGCCCTGCTGCTTACCCAAAAGCCGCGGGCCGGCGGTGGTGCCGGCGCGCACTGACAACGGCACCGCGACAGCTGCAAAAGCCTCCCTCGTGCGCCCTGTCGGGCGCGCGGCCTTCTATTGTAAAATCTCGACGGTAAAGGCGAAGCGAGCGACCGCACCCGGTGCCAGGGTAGTCGTGGAGGGCCGCTTCGAAAGTTCGCTCGAACGTCCAGCCTCCGCGGCCGTTCCATGCCAGGGTTCGATGCAGAGGAAGGGGGCGCCCGGTTTGGTCCACAGGGCAAGATTGGGCAGATTTTCGAACCGGAACTGCATGGTCGGCCCGCCTTCTGTGCCATACGTTAAGCCTTCGCCTGCCCCTTGCGGAAAGATCATCGCATCCTCATCGAACATTGCGTGATCGAGCACCAGCCGGCCGGCCTCGAATGGCGAGGGCAGCGGCGCAGGATTGATGATGCCACCCTGCAGCCGCACGAGCGGCGGCTCGCCCTTATTGTCGAGCGTAACGACATGGTCGTGCCCGGCGGCACCCGGCAGCGGCCAGGCAAAGGCCGAATGGAATCCGAGCCCGAACGGCATCGCCCGCTGATCGCGGTTGGTGACTTCTGCCGTCACCGTCAGCGCGCGGCCCTCGATCGCATGGGTCACCGCCAGCTGAAAATCGAATGGGTAGACCGCCCGGGTGGCCGGCGAGGCGACCAGTTCGTATCGGCACATCGTCGCGGTGGATGCCGCAAGCGCGAATTCGCTGCGGCGGGCAAAACCATGCTGAGCCATCGGATAGATCGTGCCGTCGATTGCTATCTTGTCGTCCGGCGCCTTGCCGACGATCGGAAACAGGATCGGCGACCGTCCGGTCCAGAAGGCTGCGTCACCCGTCCACAGCCATGAGCGCCCGTCGCTGGTGGCGAGAGCCTGCATCTCGGCACCCAGAGACGAGACGTCGACGGTGAGATGCTGGTTTCCAATCCGGGTTGAGCTTGGCATCACAATTCCCTTTCGCCTGGTTCTGCACCAAGCCATATCTTTCTGCGCCGTTGATTTCCACTCAATAGGGAAGGGAGCGGCCTCCGCCGTCGCTACGCGTTATTTCCGCACCACGCCCAATCTCGCGATCACTTCATTCGGGATGCCGTAGCGCTGAATGGCGTCGCGGTTGTTTCTGAGCCCGCAGATCTCACGCTGAATGAAGAAGGCCCAGACGGCGTCGGAGGCTGCATTGAGAAGTGTCTCGCGTTCCTCGGCACTCTGGCGGTCGGCGGTCCAACCCTTCAGCGCGGCAAGTGCTGTCTCCACCTTCAGCCCGTGACGCCCGAGCGCATCGGCGCGTTCCGACATCAGCTCGTATTCGAGGACGTGGAAGCCGTTTGCATTCTGCTGCGATTGTATGAAGGATTGCGGCGGACGGACGCTCATTGGCACAGCTTCTCCTCGGGCGAGCCACGATACTATCCAATCCGGCTCCGAATTAAAGCAGCGAGCGTGATGTCGTGCGAAATCCGCTTACGGGTTTCTGGATCCTCAGGAGATCGAGAGGGTTTGAGACAGGCCTATCCTGTCATTTCCATGCGTGGCATAAGGGCGCCAAAATCGTTTCCCGGGTCCCGCGCACATCATGATTCGTATCGAGAATATCAGCAAACAACTCAGCCACCGGATTCTCTTCATCGAGGCGTCTGCAGCGCTCAACAGAGGCGAGAAGATCGGTCTCGTCGGCCCGAACGGTGCCGGCAAGACGACGATCTTCCGGATGATCAACGGTGAGGAGCAGCCCGACGAAGGGCAGGTCTCCTGTGAGAAGGGCGTCACCATCGGCTACTTCAACCAGGACGTCGGCGAGATGGCGGGCCATAGTGCCGTCGCCGAGGTAATGAACGGCGCCGGCCCGGTCAGCGTCGTTGCCGGGCAGTTGCGCGAACTCGAGGCGGCCATGGCCGATCCCGACCAGGCCGACGATATGGACAAGATTATCGAGCGTTATGGCGAGGTGCAGGCGCGCTACGAAGAGCTGGACGGTTATGCGCTCGAAGGACGCGCCCGCGAAGTGCTCGCCGGCCTGAGCTTCAGCCAGGAGATGATGGACGGCGATGTCGGCGCGCTGTCGGGCGGCTGGAAGATGCGCGTGGCGCTCGCCCGCATCCTGCTCATGCGTCCCGATGTCATGCTGCTCGACGAGCCGAGCAACCATCTGGATCTCGAAAGCCTGATCTGGCTGGAGGAATTCCTGAAAGGCTACGAAGGCGCGCTGCTGATGACCTCGCACGACCGCGAGTTCATGAACCGGATCATCACCAAGATCATCGAGATCGACGGCGGCACATTGACGACCTATTCGGGCGACTACGAATTCTACGAGCAGCAGCGGGCGCAAAACGAAAAGCAGCAACAGGCCCAGTTCGAACGCCAGCAGGCAATGCTCGCCAAGGAAATCAAGTTCATCGAGCGGTTCAAGGCGCGCGCCTCGCACGCCTCGCAGGTGCAGAGCCGCGTCAAGAAGTTGGAGAAGATCGACCGGGTGGAGCCGCCCAAGCGCCGTCAATCGGTTTCCTTCGAATTCCAGCCGGCGCCGCGATCCGGCGAGGATGTGGTCAGCCTCAAGAACGTGCACAAGAAATACGGCAGCCGCAGCATCTATGAAGGGCTGGATTTCATGGTGCGGCGCCGGGAACGCTGGTGCATCATGGGCATCAACGGCGCCGGCAAGTCGACACTGCTGAAGCTGGTGACGGGTACCGCCGAGCCTGATGAAGGCAGCGTCGCTCTCGGCGCTAGCGTCAAGATGGGTTATTTCGCCCAGCACGCGATGGATATTCTCGACGGCGAGCACACCGTCTTCCAAGCGCTGGAAGACCGGTTTCCGCAAGCAGGGCAGGGGCCTTTGCGGGCGCTTGCCGGATGTTTCGGCTTTTCCGGCGACGATGTCGAGAAGCGGTGCCGCGTGCTCTCCGGTGGCGAGAAGGCGCGGCTGGTCATGGCGATCATGCTGTTCGACCCGCCGAACCTGCTGGTGCTCGACGAGCCGACGAACCATCTCGACCTCGACACCAAGGAGATGCTGATCAAGGCGCTCTCGCAATATGAGGGCACCATGCTGTTCGTCTCGCACGACCGGCATTTCCTCGCGGCGCTCTCGAACCGGGTGCTGGAGCTGACACCTGAGGGCATCCATCAATATGGCGGCGGCTACACGGAATATGTGGCGCGCACCGGCCACGAGGCGCCGGGTCTCAGGAGCTGACGATTATTTTGTGCGGCATGTCGAAACCGGCGGCGTCGAAGCGACCAGCAAAGAGCCGGCCATCGATAGCGGTCGGATGCCGATGCGGTCTGCGCGGAACTGCGCAGGCTTGGCGTGATGCTGCTCAATGGTCCGATCGATCGTCCATGGGGGCGCCGCACGGCGGCCTTTGCGGATCCGTCCGGCCATGTCTGGGAGGTCGCGCAGGAACTGCGCTAAACGTCACATCGAAGGCCTTGGCAGGCCGCCTCCTGCACGCAAAGGGCGGATTTGGCGGCTGTTGCCACGATGATGACCAAATTCCGTGGTGTTCGGAGCCCTCTTCATGCAATCGGGGACGGGCGCAACGGCATGGACTGGATCAATCGCTATATCGATCAGCCGCTGCTGCACGGCGCGGCGGGCTTGCTGCGGAGCTGGCATCTTCGCACGCGGCAACCGCCGGAGCTGCTGGAGCCGACATGGAATCTCGTCGTGCTCTCCTTTCTCCTGATCGCCAGCGGGCAGGTCCTGGCCGGCAAACCTTTCGCGCTCGCTGTTGCCGCGCTGATCATGCTGGCGCTGCCGTCCGCGCGAAAACTGCTTTCGGCGGTCAACGCGCGGGGAGGCGGCTACGGCGCCCGGGAATACAAGTCGCTGAGAGCGCGCGCCATCGCCAAACGCGAGGCGGAGTGGTCGGTGCGGATCATCGTCCTGTTTTCCTCCGCCTGCCTTCCCTTCATCGCCCGCATCGACGATCCGGCGGGAGCCTGCTTCATGCTGGGGGCAAGCATCTGGTTCGTCCTGACCGGGCCGCTCAAGGCCTATCTCGATGCCGCCGAACCTCCCGAGCCGAATGAAGGCGACCGGATGGTGAGCGGCGCCTTCCATTTCGGCTGAACAGGGCCGATGCGACGCCGTATCCGCCGGCCGTGAGAGGGACAGGGAACCAAATGGGGGCGGCCTCCGTTATGTGAGCAGCAACGTAAAAGGAGATTGCGATGCTTTATTACGCTCTGGTGTTTCTCGTTGTGGCCTTGATAGCCGGCGTCCTCGGATTTGGCGGTATAGCAGGAGCTTCAGCTTCCATTGCCCAGGTTCTGTTCTTTATTTTCCTGGTGCTGTTCGTCGTATCGCTTGTCATGCGCTTTATGCGCAGAGTATAGCGCGAATGGAACAAGTATAAAAACCCGGCGAACACATCGCCGGGTTTTTTGTTGCGATGTTTGACGTCTCCACCACGCATGGTTTCCGTTCCGGTTGCGTTCAGCTGTCGCGATCTTCGCATGACCCGCTGCACGAATGCCGTCCCCGGAGAGGTGATGGCAATCGGATCGTGCCTTTCCGGCAACCATTCCTGACAACATCATGAAATAACCGGATGACGCGAAATAGTGCCTTCGAAATGTCCCATTGGGGGCTGAACCGTAAACCTGTTTGTCGCCTGCGCCTCCCATGCGCTCTGACATGCAATGCGAAAAGGGTGGGGTCGGGATTGCGGTTCCGTCCGTTATCTGTTGCCGAATCTGGTGGCGAGTAGCCGGGTTATGCTCCCGTCACGATTTGAGAAGGAGAGACTTATGAAGAAAATTCTTGCGACGGCGTTTGCCGCGGTATCATTGACGTTGGTCGGCGCTGGGGTAGTCAATGCCGCCGACCCGGTCACCAGGACATATGAAGAGCCGGACCTGCGCAATGGCGTCAAGATCGGTTACCTCACCTGCGATATCGGCGGCGGTACGGGTTATGTGCTCGGTTCCTCCAAGGAGGCCGATTGCATCTTCCAGTCAACCGTCGGCAATGAGCTTTCGGATCGTTATACCGGCGAGGTAAGAAAACTCGGCATCGACCTTGGCTTCACCACGCGCAGCCGCCTGATCTGGGCCGTGTTCGCGCCGACGGCCGGTTATCACCGCGGATCGCTCGCCGGCCTCTATGTCGGCGCCACCGCCGAGGCGACGCTCGGCGCCGGTGTCGGCGCCAATCTCCTGGTTGGCGGCACCTCGGGCTCGATCCATCTACAGACGGTCAGCCTGACCGGCCAGCTTGGCCTCAACGTTGCGGCCGGCAGTGCCTCGATGACGCTGACGGCCGACAATTGATATGCCTTTGGCGCCCCCCGCGACGCGGCAGGGGCGCCACCCCATCCAAAGGGCGTTTCACACGCCGCAACATGCCCCGGCCGGTCACGAAATGATGGATGTTCGAATGGCAACGCCCGGCGAGGATGATATCCTAGTGGGGCACTGTCTGCAGATCTGGGACAGCTACGGCACGCCACCGGACCATTACAGGCCCGATGCGGCGGCGCGGATCTTGTCTTTCATCAAAACCGGCCGCGAGGAGCGGCGTCTGACGTCGTTCCTTGC
>NZ_LFIO01001790.1 GCF_001187535.1 Rhizobium ecuadorense | reverse complement strand
CGGCCGCAGGGCCAAGACCGATCCGATCGATGCGGCCGTCATCGCTGCCTTCCTCCTGGCGACGAAGCCGGCCATCCGGCCGTTGCGCGATGCCGAGACACAGACCCTGTCCGAGCTCATTGCCCGCCGGCGACAGATCGTCCAGATGGTCGTTGCCGAGGAGAACCGGTTGCGCATGGCGCTGGCCAAACAGGCGCAGAAGAGCATCAAGCGCTTGCTGACAGCCTTGCGCCGCGAGCTTGAGAATCTCGATGCCGATCTCGACAGCCATATCCGCAAATCGCCGGTCTGGCGGGTGCGCGAGACGCTTTTGACCTCGGTGCCGGGTGTCGGGCCGACAACGGCGCGGACGCTGCTGGCCGAGCTGCCCGAACTCGGCAGCCTCGACCGTCGCCAGATCGCTTCACTGGCAGGGCTTGCTCCTTGGACGCGGCAATCGGGGAAGTGGAAGGGCAAGAGCTTCATCGGCGGCGGGCGCGGCAAAGTGCGGGCCGTGCTGTTCATGGCCGCCCTCGTCGCCAGCCGCTACAACCCCGACCTCAAGGCCTTCCGCGACCGCCTGGTCGCGGCCGGCAAGCCCAAGATCGTCGCAATCGTCGCCACCATGCGCAAGCTGCTCACCATCCTCAATGCCATCATCAGGGACGGACGACCATGGCAAAACGCTTGACAACGAAGACAGTCGCTCTCCCCGTAAACGGGGCGAAGGGGATATGCCGCAACCTCTCGGTTGCCCTCCTACCTCTCGCAAGGCACGTCCCCTCTCCCCGTTTTACGGGGAGAGGGTTAGGGTGAGGGGCAGCTTTCCGCGCAAACCGGACAAACCAAGTAGACGTCCGCCATACAAAAAAGGCGGGCACCCGGCCCGCCTTTTCCTTGAAAATCGCTGCAATCAGCCGGCCGCGACAGGGGCGCCCCAGCCGCCCCAGACGTAGATGCAGAAGAACAGGAACAGCCAGACGACGTCGACGAAGTGCCAGTACCAGGCGGCGGCTTCGAAGCCGAAATGCTGTTTCGGGGTGAAGTCGCCGCGCAGCGCCCGGATCAGGCAGACAGCCAAGAAGATCGTGCCGACGAGGACGTGGAAACCGTGGAAGCCGGTCGCCATGAAGAAGGTCGCGCCGTAGATCGAATTCTTGAAGGCGAAGGGCGCGTGGGCATATTCATAGGCCTGGACGCTGGAGAAGAAAATGCCAAGCAGCACCGTCAGAACCAGGCCCTGGACCAGGCCCTTGCGGTCGTTGTGCAGCAGCGCATGGTGCGCCCAGGTGACCGTCGTGCCGGAGAGCAGCAGGATGACGGTGTTGTAGATCGGCAGGTGCCAGGGATCGAGGACTTCGATGCCCTTCGGCGGCCAGGTGCCGCCGGTATAAAGCAGGCGCGACGCCTGGATCGCCTCGTTCGGATAGAGGCTGGCATCGAAATAGGCCCAGAACCAGGCGACGAAGAACATCACTTCCGAAGCGATGAACATGATCATGCCGTAGCGCAGGTGCAGCGAAACGACGCGGGTATGGGCGCCCTCATGGGCTTCCTTCACCGTATCGGCCCACCAGCCGTACATAACGTAGAGAACCAGCGCGAAGCCGATATAGAACAGCCAGGGATTGGCGAGTTCGGCGCCGGCGACCTTGAACGAGCCGCCGTTCAGGTAACGCATGTAGCAGACGCCACCGATCGCCATGATGAAGGCGCCGAGCGAGGCGAGAATCGGCCACGGGCTCGGATCGATGATGTGATAGTCGTGATTCTTCTGATGAGCATCGGCCATGTAGCTATCCCCGGATGTCTTCCTTCACTCCGCTCCCGGCATAGCCGGAAACGAGCCTTGATCAAAGTTTCTTTTCACTCTTTTCCGCTCCACCCTCATTCGAAGCCAGCGGCTTCGGACCCTCTTTCGGGTAGAACGTATATGACAGCGTGACCGTATGTATGTCTTTCGATTCCACGGCCTTGACGATTTCCGGATCGATGTAGAACACGACCGGCATGCCGAGCTTTTCGCCCGGCTTCAGGTCCGTTTCCGTAAAGCAGAAACATTGCACCTTGTTGAAATAGACGCCCGCTTCACCCGGCGTGACATTGAAAACCGCCTGGCCGCGCTGCGTCTCGTTCGAGCGATTCTCGGCGGTGAAATGGACTTGGATCGTCTCGCCGATCTTCGGATTGACCTCGCGTTCGACCGGCTTGAAGTCCCATTGCAGGCCGGGCGCGACATTGGCGTCGAAAGTGACGCGCATCGTCCGGTCGAGCACGACGCTCGACATCTGGTCGACGCGCTGCGTCGTGCCGTTATAGCCGGTCACCTGGCAGAAGATACGGTAGAGCGGCACGGCGGCATAGCTCATCGCGCCCATGCCGAAGACGAAGCTCAGGCACATCATCACGACGGCGCCGTTGTTGCGGCCCTGCTTTTTCGGTGCGGCGGGCTTTTCGCTCATCCGGCCATTCCCCCGCCGATCTTCACGATAGTGATCGCATAGAAGAGAATGACGAGGCCGGCGAGCACCAGCCCGAGGGCGATGTTGCGGTTGCGGCGCGACTTCATCTGCTTTTCGGTGAGCTTGACGAGATCCATCAGAACCAGCCTCCAGCGTGCGAAACGAAGATCGAGGCCAACCGGTCGATCATCAGGGCGGAGAACACGGCAAAGAGGTAGAAGATCGAGAAGGCGAACAGCTTCTTTGCCGGGATCATCTTCAGATCGCCGTCGGGCATGCGCCAGACGGCGATGGAACAGTAGATGAAGATCGCGCCAAGCGCAGCGGCGACGAGGCCGTAGGCGAAGCTGGCGAAGCCGAGGTAGGAGGGCAAGACCGCGCAGATCGCAGTCAGGACCGCATAGGCGACGATCTGATGCTTGGTCACCCGCTCGCCGGAAACGTTCGGCAGCATCGGCACGCCGACGGCCTCGTAGTCGCGCATCTTGAACAGCGCCAGCGCCCAGAAATGCGCCGGCGTCCAAAGGAAGATGATCAGGAAAAGCACGGTGCTTTCGATCGTCACGCTGTTGGTCACGCAGGCCCAGCCGATCATCGGCGGGAAGGCGCCGGCGGCGCCGCCGATGACGATGTTCTGCGGCGTCGAGCGCTTCAGCCACATGGTGTAGACGACGGCATAGAAGAAAATGGTGAAGGCGAGGATGCCGGCCGAGAGCCAGTTGACGGCAAGGCCGAGGATGACGACCGAGAAGCCCGACAGCACCAGGCCGAAGGCCAGCGCCTCCGACGGCGCGATGCGGCCGGCCGGGATCGGACGGTTGGCGGTGCGGCTCATGATGGCGTCGATATCGGCGTCATACCACATGTTGAGCGCGCCGGAGGCGCCGGCACCGACGGCGATACAGAGAATGGCGATCAGGCCGAGGACGGGATGGATGTGGCCCGGTGCCAGCACCAGGCCGGCAAAGGCGGTGAAGACCACGAGCGACATCACCCGCGGCTTCAGCAATTCGAAATAATCGCGCGCACTCGCTTCCGACAATTCGCCGTCCTTTGCAAGCACCCCGTGATTGTCGATAACCGTCATCATTCCGTCCCGAATGTCAGAATATCAGGACGCCGCAGTCGATACGGCGTCCTGACACCCGCGCAATTACTTGATGCGCGGAAGCTGTTCCCACTGGTGATAGGGCGGCGGCGAAGGCAGCTGCCATTCGAGCGTCGTTGCACCCTCACCCCACGGATTATCGCCGGCGACGCGCTTCTTGGCCAGGGCTTCGAAGACGCCGAAGAGGAAGATCAGCACACCGAAGGCCGAGATGTAGGAGCCGATCGAGGAAACATAGTTCCAGCCGGCAAAAGCATCAGGATAGTCGATGTAGCGGCGCGGCATGCCGGCGAGACCGAGGAAATGCTGCGGGAAGAACACCAGGTTGACGCCGATGAACATGACCCAGAAATGCAGCTTGCCGACAAACTCGTTGTACATGTAGCCGGTCATCTTCGGGAACCAGTAGTACCAGCCGGCGAAGATCGCGAAGACGGCGCCGAGCGACAGAACGTAGTGGAAGTGGGCCACGACGTAATAGGTGTCATGCAGCGAGCGGTCGAGACCGGCATTGGCGAGCTGGACGCCGGTGACGCCGCCGACCGTGAACAGGAAGATGAAGCCGATCGCCCAGAGCATCGGCGTGCGGAACGAGATCGAGCCGCCCCACATCGTCGCGATCCAGGAGAAGATCTTCACACCGGTCGGAACGGCGATGACCATCGTCGCGAAGACGAAGTAGCGCTGCGCGTCGAGCGACAGGCCGACCGTGTACATGTGGTGGGCCCAGACGACGAAGCCGACGGCACCGATCGCGACCATGGCGTAGGCCATGCCGAGATAACCGAAGATCGGCTTCTTCGAGAAGGTCGAGATGATGTGGCTGATCATGCCGAAGCCCGGCAGGATGAGGATGTAGACCTCGGGGTGACCGAAGAACCAGAACAGGTGCTGGTAGAGGATCGGGTCGCCGCCGCCTTCCGGAGAGAAGAAGGAGGTGCCGAAGTTACGGTCGGTGAGCAGCATGGTGATGCCGCCTGCCAGAACCGGCAGCGACAGCAAGAGCAGGAAGGCGGTGATCAGCACCGACCAGGCAAACAGCGGCATCTTGTGCAGCGTCATGCCGGGAGCGCGCATGTTGAGGATCGTGGTGATGAAGTTGATCGCACCGAGGATCGACGAGGCGCCGGCAATGTGCAGCGCGAAGATCGCCAGATCGACCGCCGGGCCGGGCGTGCCGCTGGTCGCCAGCGGCGGATACATCGTCCAGCCGCCGCCGGTGCCGTAGGCGCCTGCCGGGCCCTCGACGAACATCGACAGCAAGAGCAGCGCAAAGGCCGGAACGATCAGCCAGAAGGAGATGTTGTTCAGGCGCGGGAAGGCCATGTCGGGCGCGCCGATCATGATCGGCACCATCCAGTTGGCAAAACCGCCGATCATCGCCGGCATGACCATGAAGAAGATCATGATCAGCGCGTGCGCCGTGGTGAACATGTTGAACATCTGCTTGGCGCCGTCGATCGCGGCATCGCCCTCATAGCCGTAGACCATCGAGGCCAGGCCGTGGAAGATCTGGATGCCAGGCTCCTGCAGCTCCATGCGCATGGCCACCGACAGCGCGCCGCCGATGATGCCGGCAATGATCGCGAAGATCAGATAGAGCGTGCCGATGTCCTTGTGGTTGGTCGAGAACAGCCAGCGATTGACAAAGCTCGGCTTGTGCCCGTGCCCATGCCCGTGATCGTGGTCATGATCATGGGCGTGGTCATCATGGGCATGACCGTGAGAATGATCGTCGTGAGCGGAAGGTCCAGCCATTGTCCCGATCCCCTTAATTACTGTGCTTCGGCGACGTCGAGGGTCTTTGCGGGACCATCGGTTGCAGCCATGAGTGTCTTGTAGGCGCCGGGCAGGTCGCTGGCGGCTGCGGTCAGCCACTGCTTGTACTTGTCCTCGGAGACGACGCGGATGGCGATCGGCATGAACGCATGGTCCTTGCCGCAGAGCTCGGAACACTGGCCATAGAACAGGCCTTCGCGCTCGGCCTTGAACCAGGTCTCGTTCAGGCGGCCCGGCACAGCGTCGATCTTGACGCCGAAGGACGGCATGGCGAAAGCGTGGATGACGTCGGTCGGGGCGGAGGTCACGAGAACGCGGACCGTCTTGTTGACAGGCAGCACCAGTTCGTTGTCGACGGCCAGAAGCCTGGGATAGACCGACTTGTCTTCCTTGCCGGCGGCGGCGCGGTCCTGATCCTTCAAGAGATAGCTGTCGAAAGCCAGTGGGCTGTCGCCCGAACCTTCATATTCATAGTTCCACTGCCACTGGGTGGCGGTCGCCTTGATCGTCACGTCGGGGTTTTCGGGCAGCGTCAGCTGCGCCGTCAGCAGGTTGAACGAGGGAATGGCGAGAAGAAGCAGCACCAGGACCGGCCCCACGGTCCAGGCAATCTCGATCAGCGTGTTGTGGCTCGTCTTCGAGGGAACCGGGTTCGCGCTGGCGCGGAACTTGACGCAGACGACGATGAGCAGCACCAGAACGAAGAGCGTGATCGGAACGATAAACCACAGGGTATATTGTTCGAACCAGTGGATCTCCCGCATGATCGGCGTTGCCGCCGGCTGCAGCGTTGCCTGCCACGGCGTTGGCTGGTCGGCATATGTGCCGGAAGCAAAAAGCAGACAGACCAGCGTGGTCAGGGCTGCATAAGCCTTCTTCATCACCTTATTATCTCCCTCGAGCGCTTGACCTGCAGCATAGAACGCAGAATCCTTGCCATCTTCAGCGCTTCAAACCACAGTTTGGCATTTGCCGCAACAGGTCAGAGCAATTGTCTATGCGGCATTTTTGCTGAAAGCATAGGCAGGCCGGAAGGGCAAAACATCCCAAGTTTTTCATCAGCATATGAAAAATCGGCTTTCCGGCCAATCCGCGCGCCGCACATTCTTGCCGAAAGGTCCAATTTCCGCCGCAGTCCCCCGGTTTTCACGGGGTGGGGCTTTTCATTTTTGGTGGGCAGCTTCAACAATAGCCGCAAATGATTCGATATCCAGAGGTTTCCATGGGTTTCCGTTCCCTCGCGCAGTCGCTTCTCGTGACTGTCAGCATCGCGGCCGCAGCGACGACGCCTGTTTTCGCACAGCAGCAACCCACGCCGGCCCAGGCCAAGCCGCCGGCTGCCGCCCCAGCCCCTGCCCCTGCTCCCACTACGGCACCGCAGCAGCCGAGTGCGGCCAATCCCAATATCCAGGCGACACCCGGCCAGACCCAACCGCAGGCGCCGGGCACGGTGAAATCCAATCATGGCGCGTGGTCCGTCGTCTGCGACAAGCCGGCAGGTGCCTCGACCGAACAATGCGCGCTGATGCAGAACGTCATCGCCGAGGACCGGCCGGAAGTCGGGCTTTCCGTTGTCGTGTTGAAGACGGCCGACCGCAAGTCGAAGATTCTGCGCGTGCTGGCGCCGCTCGGCGTGCTCCTGCCGAACGGCCTCGGCCTCAATGTCGACGGCAAGGATATCGGCCGCGCCTATTTCGTGCGCTGCTTCGCCGATGGCTGTTATGCCGAGGTCGTGCTCGAGGACGAGCTGCTGAAGACCTTCCGCAGCGGCGCCCAGGCAACCTTCATCGTCTTCCAGACGCCGGAAGAAGGCATCGGCATCCCCGTCGACCTCAAGGGCTTCGCTGAGGGTTTTGACGCGCTGCCGTAAGGGCAGCTCGCGGCCTGTCGCGGGTCCGCCCCTCATCCGCCTGCCGGCACCTTCTCCCCGCGCGCGGGGCGAAGGGGATAGCCGCGACCTCTCCGTCCCTCGCATACCTCTCGCAGGGCACGTCCCCTCGCCCCGTTTACGGGGAGAGGGTTAGGGTGAGGGGCAGCATCCGCACGAACCGGACGGTGTCGCACGAGGCCAAGATAACCTCTCCCACAAAGAAAATTCGACAGCAGGGCTTCACTCCTTATCATTGGGAGCCCTATCTAGATGCGTAAGCGCATTCCCAAACGCATGCCCATTGGAGCAAGACCATGACCACCGATCTCCTGACGCTATTCGATGCCGACGAAGCCACGATGCGTGGTCTGGTCGCCGAGGCGCTCGCCGGCGCCGATGACGGCGAGCTGTTTATCGAGCATGCGCAGGCCGAAGCGCTGACCTTCGACAATGGCCGGCTGAAGGGCGGCAGCTTCAACACCGAGCAGGGATTCGGCTTACGCGCCGTTGCCGGCGAAGCGGTCGGTTTTGCCCATGCCGGCGATCTCTCGGTGGCGGCGCTGAAGCGGGCGGCGGATGCTGTGGGCGCAGTGACGCGCGGCTATTCCGGCTCCTATGCGGCGGCCCCGCAAGGCACCAACAAGAAATTCTACGGCGACCAGAACCCGATCGGCCAGCCGAGCTTCGAGGAAAAGGTCAAGCTCCTGCAGGACATCGACGCCTATCTCAGGGGCAAGAACGACAAGGTGCGGCAGGTGACGGCCTCGGTCGCGGCAAGCTGGCAGGTGGTCGACATCCTGCGCGCCGACGGGCATCGCGTGCGCGACATCAGGCCGATGACGCGCATCAATATCTCGGTGATGGTCGGCGAAGGCGACCGGCAGGAAAGCGGCTCCTACGGCAGCGGCGGACGGATCGGCTTCGGCGACTTCATCGCCGAGGGCAGCTGGCAATACGGCGCCGACGAGGCGCTGCGCCAGGCGCTGGTCAACCTCGAAGCGATCGATGCGCCGGCGGGCACGATGGACGTCGTTCTCGGCTCCGGCTGGCCGGGGGTGATGCTGCACGAGGCCGTCGGCCACGGACTGGAAGGCGATTTCAACCGCAAGAAGACGTCGGCTTTTTCAGGCCTTCTCGGCCAGATGGTCGCCGCCCCTGGCGTGACCGTCGTCGACGACGGCACGATCGACAACCGCCGCGGCTCGATCACCATCGATGACGAGGGCACGCCGTCGGGCTATAACGTGCTGATCGAGAACGGCAAGCTGGTCGGCTATATGCAGGACCGGCAGAACGCCCGGCTGATGGGCATGGCGCCCACCGGCAACGGCCGCCGCCAGGGTTATGCGCATGTGCCGATGCCGCGCATGACCAACACCTATATGCTCGGCGGCGACAAGACGCCCGAAGAGATCATCGCCTCGGTGAAGAAGGGCATCTATGCCGTTTCCTTCGGCGGCGGCCAGGTGGATATCACCTCCGGCAAGTTCGTCTTCGGCTGCACCGAGGCCTATCTGATCGAGAACGGCAAGGTCGGCGCGCCGATCAAGGGCGCCATGCTGATCGGCAACGGCCCGGATGCGATGAAGCGTGTATCGATGATCGGCAACGACATGAAGCTCGATACCGGCATCGGCAATTGCGGCAAGGGCGGCCAATGGGTTCCGGTCGGCGTCGGCCAGCCGCATCTGCGCATGGATCAGGTGACGGTCGGCGGTACGCAGACCTGAGGCGAAAGGAGCCTGTGATGGCGGAGGTCGAGATCAGGCGTTTTGCGGAAGGCGACGCCGATGCCGTGCTTTCGGTGATCCTGCCGATCCAGCGCGAAGAGTTCGGCATCGACATCACTGCCGATGCGCAGCCCGATCTGAGGGTCATCCCGGATTTCTACCAGTCCGGCAAGGGAGAATTCTGGGTCGCCGTCAAGGACGGCGCCATCGTTGGCACGCTTGGTTTGAAGGATATCGGCAACAATCAGGCGGCGCTGCGCAAGATGTTCGTCGCCGCGAAGGTTCGCGGCCATGAACATGGCGTGGCGGCGCTGCTGCTCGACCGCATGTTTTCCCACGCCAGGGATGCCGGCCTCACCGAAATCTTCCTCGGTACCACGGACAAGTTCGTCGCCGCCCACCGCTTCTACGAGAAGAACGGCTTTACCGAGATCGCCAAAACCACCCTGCCCCGCGCCTTCCCGCTGATGGCGGTGGACACCAAGTTTTATCGGCATAAGGTCGGCTGACGCGGGCGGCCGACATGCCTCAGCTCGTCGACACTTCCGCCGGCTCGAACCGCCACTTCCGTTCGATCGCCGCGGCAAGATCGATATCGTTGCGGCGGGCAAAGAGCAGGATGTGGCCAAGCAGGTCAGCGGTTTCGTCGGCGAGATCGCGGTGGAGTTCTTCCGGCGTTCGATCCCTGCGGCGTCCGCGGCCGGTGACCCGGTTCCAGGCCTGGGTGAGTTCACCCACCTCCTCCTGCAGCTTCAAGAGAAACCAGTCGGGGTCACGCTCGATGCCGTTGGCCGCGGCATAGGTGGCGGATGAGATTTCGAACTGGTCGGCAAGACGACGCAACATCGGTGTTCTCCTTTTGTTTATGGAAGAGACGCTGATTCCCGATGCTTGTCCAGGTCGATTGTCTTACAGCGCAGCGCGTCTTTTCAGACGCGCAAAGGACGCTGTAACACTTTGAATTGCTGCGGCGATCAGCCGTGGTCCGGCAGCAGCATGCAGTCGTAGGAGCGCTGCTTCAGCGCATCGCAGGCGGAGACGGCGGCATCCTTGCTGGCGAAGCCGACGAAGCGGGCGCGATAGATCTTGTTGGCGCCCGTGCCGACCGCCTCGGTATAGGGCGAGGCGGAGACGAGCGGCGCGCCGCCTTCCGACTTCGCCTGGGCGAGAAGCGCACGCGCGGCATCGGCGCTCGGGGCGGCCGAAATCTGGATCTGCCAGTCACCAGCGGTCTTATCAGCCGACATTTTCGGCGCCTTGCCGGCGTTCAGGATCTCGTCCATCGCGACCGGACGGTCCAGCGGCACGACGGCGTCATCGGCATAGGCCAGGCTCTTTGCGGCAAGATCGTCGGTTGGGCGTGGGGCGCTCAGCGGCACCGGAACATCGGAATCATCGGCGGCGGAGGCGACTTCGACAGGCTCCCTGGCGCCGACGCTCGCCACCAGCTTGGCGCCGCCGGAAGAGGAGGCACGGCCGAGATAGCGGTCGAGCAGACCGGCCATCTTGGCGTCGCGGCTGCGGGCGGTGCGGCCGCCGAGGACGACGCCGACGACGCGGCGGTTGCCGTCCTTGACGGCGCTGACGAGATTGAAGCCGGAGGCGTTGGTGTAACCGGTCTTGATGCCGTCCATGCCCTGGTAGCGGTACATGAGATTATTGTGGCCGCGCACGTTGCGGCCACGGAAATTGAAGCTTGCCGCCGAAAACAGCCGGTATTCGTTCGGATAATTCTTCATCAGCGCGATGGCGAGCGTCGACATATCGCGCGCCGTCGTAACCTGACGGCCGTCCGGCAGGCCGGAGGCGTTGACGAAAACGGTGCGGCTCATCCCGAGCTGGCGGGCCTTGGCGGTCATCATCCGGGCAAAACCGCTTTCCGAACCGCCGAGCGTCTCGCCCATGGCGGAGGCGGCATCATTGGCGGATTTGATGATCATGCCGTAGACCGCCTCGCGCACGGTGATCGTGCCGCCGGCCTTGACGCCGAGCTTGGTCGGCGGCCGGGAAGCGGCGTATTTCGACATCTTGATCGGCGTTTCCCAGGCGATCTTGCCGCGCTTCAGCGCCTCGAAGGTGAGATAGAGCGTCATCATCTTGGTCAGCGAGGCCGGATGGTTCAGCGTATCGGCGTTTTCGGCGGCGAGAACCTTGCCGGTGCGGGCATCGAGGATCAATGAAGCGCTGCCGGCCCAGGCCGCAAGAGGCGCCGAAACGGCCAGCGTTGCGGTCAAAACAGCCGCCAGAAGCGTTCTCATGCAGTTCCCCTTGATGCGTCGGCTCGCAATGGATCGGCCTTTGTGCCGTAATGTGACAGAAGCGGCAAGTTTGGCGCGACTTTGAGGCAACTCCTATCATTTTTCTAGTCTTTTCATCGCCTTGGTTAACAGGAAATGAAAAGACCCGTGCGAAATCGGGATTCAGCAAGGCTTAAGCCGCGCTTGCTAGTTTCCGAAAAAAAGCAACGGACGGCGCATGGCGGGACAATTCAAGCGACTGGCAAAACGCACAGCGATCGGTGCCGGGCTCGAGCTTTCCTGGCTGATCGCCGCCGCCGGGCTGATGCGCGAGGCGCGTGGGCGCGGCGTCGTCTTCACGCTGCACCATGTCCGCCCGCACGTGCCGGAGGCTTTCGAACCGAATGCGCATCTCGAAATCACCCCCGGCTTCCTCGATACGGCGCTGCGGCGGCTGCGGCGGGAGGGCTATCGCTTCGTGCCGCTCGATCAGGTGTCGGCGCTGCTGGCCGAGCCCGAAGGTGGAAGGCCGTTTGCCGCCTTCACGCTCGACGACGGCTACATCAACAATCTGGAGCACGCGCTGCCGGTGTTCGAACAGCATCGGGCGCCGTTCACAGTGTTCGTCGCCAAGGGTTTTGCCGAGGGCTCTCACAGCATCTGGTGGGAGACGCTCGCCGTGCTCCTGCGCCGATCAAGCGAACTCCGCTTCGATTTCGGCGGCGGCAGCGAGCGCCTGGCGCTCGACGATCCGCAGCAGCAATGGAATGCCTTCGACCGGTTCGCCTGGTATATCCACCGATCCGACGAGGCACGCGCCGTTGCCGCAATCGACATGCTGGCGCGGGAAAACGGCATCGAGCCGACCGATATCACCCGCGAACTGGTGATGGGGCCTAGTCAGTTGCAATGGCTTGCGACCCACCCGCTCGCCACACTCGGCGCCCATACGATCAGCCACCGGGCGCTGGCCCGCCTGCCGGAAGCCGAAGCGCGGATCGAGATGCAGGTTTCGGCCGATTACGTCGAGGCGGTGACTGGCATCCGTCCCAGGACGATCGCCTATCCCTACGGCACGCCGGAGGCGGCGACCGGGCGCGAGGCGGCGATTGCCCGCAATCTCGGCTTCGAGCTTGCGGTCACCACCCAGCCGGGCCTGCCGGTGGCTGGGAAAACCGGCTATCTCAGCCGCATTTCGCTGAACGGCTTCTACCAGAAGCGACGCTACGTCTCAGCCCTTGCCTCCGGCATTCCGCTGAAGCTGATGGGCAAATAGAGCCGCTTACGGATACATCCGGACCTTGTCCCACGCGCCTTCGGGCAAGGGCCGGCGAAACTCGATGCGGTCATGCAGGCGGAAGTTCTGGTCCTTCCAGAATTCGATCGAGGTCGGCCGGATGCGGAAGCCCGACCAGTGGGCGGGGCGCGGAATTTCGCCGATGGCATAACGGGCGGTATATTCGGCCACCGCCTTTTCAAGCGCGAATCGGCTTTCGAGCGGGCGGGATTGTTTCGATGCCCAGGCGCCGATGCGGCTGCCGCGGGCCCGCGTCTTGAAATAGGCATCGGCTTCGGCATCGGTAACGATCTCGACCGGGCCGCGCAGCCTGACCTGGCGGCGCAGGCTTTTCCAGTGGAAACACATGGCAGCTTTCTTCTGCCCCAAGATTTCGCGGCCTTTCTGGCTCTCGAAATTGGTGTAGAAGACAAAACCGTCTTCGTCGAATCCCTTCAGGAGAACCATGCGGACATTGGGAAGACCATCCTCATCGACCGTTGCCAGCGCCACGGCATTCGGGTCATTGGGTTCTGAAGCCTCCGCTTCTCCAAGCCATTCGGCAAAGAGCTTGAAGGGTTCGCCACTTTCGGTAAAGTCACCGCTTGTTAACTCGTTTGCCGACATATTGGTTCAAATGCCCCGGATTATTCAAAACTCGCCCAGCTTTTGATAACTGGACAGGATGCAGGGTGGAAGTCATAGCAAAGTCATATCGCCATACAAAGGGCCTGCGGCAACGCAGCTGCGCGTTCTTCGTCATCGGCGTTGCCATGCTTTCGCTTTCCGGCTGCCTGGCAGGCGGCATGGATTTTCTGAGTGAAGCCAAGGTCGATCGGTCGGTGGCAACCGGCACCGTGCCTCAGACGCCGCCGAGCACCGATACGCTGTCGGACGAGATGACCGTGCGCAATGCCGTGACCTCGGCCGATGTGCAAAGGCTCGAGGGCCAGCCGCTTCCCTGGGCGAACGCGTCGACGGGCAGTGCCGGCGTCATCGATACGATCGTCGAGAACAACGAATCGGGCCAGGTCTGCCGCCAGTTCCGCACGACCCGGCATTCCTATGTCGGCATCGCCAAATTCTACGGCAAGACCTGCCTGGTCGGCGGCGGCAACTGGCAGCTTTTGAGCTTCCAGCCGGAAAGTTAATTTCCAGCCGGAAAGCTGATTGGAAGCCGATCCGGCCCGACAGGTTAACGCCTGACGGCTCTCTGCCGAATGCTTAGCAAAGAGCTAACCATTCGGCGCAAAACACTCCACATCTCTCCATAGAAATAAGAAGTGATTAGCAACTCCCGCGCACGATCGGGGTTGAGAGTGGCTGTCCATGCCGTTGCGGCGGGATGGCGCGTCACGAGTTGATATTGGCTTTGATTTTGGAATTTCGGGATGCCGGGCAAGGACGTGGCTTCCCGCATCGCAACACCGGCGGTTTGACATGCGCGATCCTTATAAAATTCTGGGCGTCAAACGCGACGCGGCGGCAGACGAGATCAAGGCGGCCTGGCGCAACATGGCCAAATCGGTCCATCCCGACCACAATCAGGGCGACCCGACGGCGACGGCCCGGTTCGCCGAGATCGGCCGCGCCTATGAAACGTTGAAGGACCCGCGCAAACGCAGCCTGTTCGACAATGCCATGCGGATGGCGGAAACCAAGAAGCAGGAACAGACGATCATGCAGCAGCGCCACGCCGCGCGCGAGGCTGCCGTGCGCGCCAAGGCGGCGCAGGCCAATGCCGAGCGGGTGATGGAAGAGCTTGCGCGCGCCGCCCAGAAGGCTGCTGCGGAGAGCTCCAGACAACAGGCAGGAGCAGCCGAGCCCGCCGACGAAATGGTCGAGCGTATTTTCGGCGCCCAGGCCCGCGCTGCCGGCGGCGGCCAGGCGCAAGGTCGCGCGCAGCAGGGGCAATACCAGCAGGCCCAAAATCAACAGGCCCAGAACCAACAGGCGGGCGAGGCCGGCCGGCGCGTGGACGGCGATGCCGCCGAGGCCGACACCAGGGGCGACGAGGAGGCCGGCGAGATCGCAGGCAATGCCGGCGCCAACCTGCCGCTGCCGCTCAGCATCCTGACATCCCTGGTGCGTCGTTTCACCGGCGCCAAGGATACGGGCCTGGAAAAAGCACCGGATGAGGTGGCGACGGCGACGGTGACGATCGACGACGTGCTGAAGAGCGGCTGGATCACCGCGTCACTGCCGGAGGGCCGCGAGATCGGCTTCGCATTGCCGGCCGGCACCAGGGATGGCCACGAACTGCGGCTCAAGGGGCAAGGCTTCAAGCTGCCGGGCATGCAACGCGGCGACGCCGTCATCAATATTCGCATCGCGCCCGATCCGCGCTTCACGGTCGATGGTTTCGATCTGCACGCCGTGCTGCCGCTCAGCATCGAAAATGCCGTTCTCGGCACCGAGGCGCGCATCGAGGGACCGAGCGGGCCGCTCGCCATTACGGTCCCCGCATGGTCGGGCTCGGACAAGACAATCAAAATCCCCGGCCAGGGATTGCCCCGCGAAGACGGCGGCAGAGGCGATCTGGTCGTCGAATTGCGCATTATCCTGTGGGAAAAGCCCGACGACAAAGTCACCGATCTCATGCGGAGCATGCGCGAAGGCCTGTTCCTGTGAAATATTTATGACTTTCGCACCCTTTGTTACGATACCTAACAGTTGATGATCCAGGCCAAGCTTGAACCGATTAGCGGCCTATGCCATAGGCAGGATCGATCAGAATTCCTAGGGAGCGAAATATGGCTCAAGCATCCGGCCTCATGGCAGGCAAACGCGGCGTCATCATGGGTGTCGCCAACAATCGCTCGATTGCGTGGGGTATTGCCAAGGCCATTCATGCGCAGGGCGGAGAAGTCGCGCTCACCTACCAGGGCGATGCGCTGAAGAAGCGTGTCGAGCCGCTCGCCGCCGAAATCGGCGCGACGCTGGTCGGCCATTGCGACGTTGCCGACGAAGCCACCATCGACGAGGTTTTCGCAAACGTCGAAAAGCTCTGGGGCAAGATCGATTTCCTCGTGCATGCGATCGGCTTCTCCGACAAGGACGAGCTGACCGGCCGTTACGTCGACACCTCGGCCGACAACTTCGCCAAGACGATGCAGATCTCCGTCTATTCCTTCACCTCGGTCGCACGCCGCGCCGAGAAGCTGATGACGGATGGCGGCGCCATGCTGACGCTGACCTATTACGGCGCCGAAAAGGTGATGCCGAACTATAATGTCATGGGCGTCGCCAAGGCCGCGCTCGAAGCGAGCGTCAAGTATCTGGCCGTCGACCTCGGACCGCAGAACATCCGCGTCAACGCCGTTTCGGCCGGCCCGATCAAGACGCTCGCCGCCTCCGGCATCGGCGATTTCCGCTACATTCTGAAGTGGAACGAATATAACGCGCCGCTGCGCCGGACCGTCACCATCGAGGAAGTCGGCGATGTCGGCCTCTATCTGCTGTCGGACCTGTCGCGCTCCGTCACCGGCGAAGTGCACCATGCCGACAGCGGCTATCATGTCATCGGCATGAAAGCGGTCGACGCGCCCGACATTTCGGTCGTCAAGGACTAAAGCATTCCGGAGTCGAGACCCGTGCTTATCTACGTGATCAGACACGGTCAGACCGACTGGAATGCCGAGCGCCGCCTGCAAGGCCAGAAGGATATCCCGATGAATGCCACGGGCCTGGAACAGGCCCGGCAGAACGGGCTGGCACTTGGTGAAATTCTGGGCGACAGGGTCGGCGAATTCGATTTCGTCGCAAGCCCGCTCCAGCGCACCCGCGCGACGATGGAAATCGTCCGCGCCGCCATGGGCCTGCCGCCGCGTGCCTATCGCACCGATCCGAGACTGGTGGAGATTTCCTTCGGCGACTGGGAGGGCTCGACGCTCAAGGAGCTGAAGGCGACCCAGCGCGAGCGGGTGGCCGAACGCAACGCCGCGAAATGGGATTTCATCCCGCCCGGCGACGATGCGGAGAGCTACGAGATCCTCTCCTGGCGCACCGGCTCATGGCTGCAATCCGTCGATCGTCCGACCGTCTGCGTCACCCATGGCGGCGTCATCCGCACGCTGTTCCAGATGATCGCCGACCTGCCGAAAAGCAGTGCCGCGGAAGGCGGAATCCCACAGGACCAGATCGTCAGGATCGACACCGCCGAGCGGACGATCGTCTGGCTGTAAATAGTGCTTAATTAGCGAACGCCGCCTGCCCCTCATCCGCCTGCCGGCACCACCGGGGCGAGCCACGGGTCTCGACCCGTCCTTCGGACCCCCGCAGGCGGGGCGAAGGGGATACGTCGCAACCTCTCGGTCCTCCGCATACCTCTCGTAGGGCACGTCCCCTCGCCCCGTTTACGGGGAGAGGGTTAGGGTGAGGGGCAGCCACAGGCGCAAACCTCATCCAGCCATTCTTCTGAATCCCGCCCTACTTGACGATATCGAGATCGTTGATGACGCGCTTGCCGTCGACTTCGGTGTAGAAGACAATCACCTTCACGCCGGCCGCCAGCCCATCGAAATTGAATTCCTCGGGCGCCTGATAGGTCTTGCCGTCATCAAGCGTCAGCACCAGATTGGCGGTGTCGACCTTCTTGATCGTCGCCTCGACATCGGCGCTCTCGGCAAAACCGCTCATCGGCGACAGGAAACTTGCTGTTGCCAAAAGCGTGGCGACGACGAAACGCATGGCGACAATCCTTTTGAAACGCTGCACGAGAATATGACTGGCCACAGATAGCCTCCTGAATATGGCGAAAATTGCCCGTAAGAATGGCTTTTCCCGCCTAATTGATGAATAGGATTTTAAATATAATCAAGACAAAGCGTTAACCGCGGCTTTTCCCTCCCCATGACGTGTCGGCATCGCCTGCGGGCAATCGTAAATTAACCCCCTCGCCCTACAGTTACCCGGAATCTGAGGGTTTCATTTTGCTATCCAGGCTGAGCGACAACAAGCAGTTACGGCGCGTGTTGAAGAATACCCGCGTCTCATTTCTGGTTTCATCGCTTGTCGCCCTTGTCGTCATCATGGTCGGCTTCGGCCTCGACCGGGCCAATACTCAATCTTATGTGCGCGAACTTCATATCCGCACCGAAAGCGAGGCGAACCTCATCCGCGCCCGGGTGATGGCTGAGATCAACATGGATCTCAGCATGGTCCGCGACCTTACCAATCTGATCTCCGTCAGCGCCGCAAACGGAGAGGAGATGGAGCGGCAGATCAACTGGCTGCTGATCCAGAACCCGTCCTTCATTCAAATCGCCGTCGCACCGGATTTCATCATCGACAACGTCTATCCCAGGCTACCCGGCAATGAGCAGATCGGCCGCGACGTGCGCGCAACGCTGTTTTCACGCCAGGCGATGACGCCGGCGGCCGGCGATCAGTCGGCCCGCTTCTACGGCCCTGTCAGCATCGACGGCCGGGACGGCTTTGCCATATTCTTCCCGGTCTTCGTCAAGGAGAACGGCCAGCGGCGGCTCTGGGGGGCGGTCGAGCTCGTCATCGACCAGCAGATGTTCTACGAGGCGACCGGGCTGATGCCGGCGCGCGACCGCGAGAACCGGGAACGTTTTCCGCATCTCAACCATCTTTCGATCGCCATGCGGGATATCGGCTCACCGGCAAGGGCCGCGACAACAGCGCCCTTCTTCGGGTCGTCCGAGATCGACGACAAGGATCCGATGCGCCAGAAGATCGGCTTTGCCGGCGGCAAGTGGGAACTCTCCGTCGTCCCGAACAGCGGCTGGAACGCGATACCGGAAAACCGAACCGAGCTGCGCCTGATCGTCCTTGCCGCCGGCTGCATCATCATCATCCCGATCTTCTTCGCAACCCTGCTGCTCGGCGAGCGCAATCGCAACATCACCGAGCTGGAGACGCGCGAGACGAAACTCAAGGAACTGTCGCAGCGGCTCGATCTGGCGCTGAAATCCTCGAATATCGGCATCTGGGAACTGCAGGATCATTCGAGCAGCCTGCTCTGGGATGCGCGCGCCGCAGCCCTGCACGGCAAGCCGGCGCAGGAGGGCAGCCGGGCGCTCGACGAATGGCTGGCAGCGATCCTGCCCGAGGACCGCGACATCGCCGAAGTGCATTTCTTCAGCTGCAGCATCGCCGGCACTGCCTGCACGGCGCAATACCGCATCCTGCTTGCCGATGGCGGCATCCGGCATCTGCGCTCGGTCGGCGCCTTCTACACGGATGCCGGCGGCGTCAGCAAGACGATCGGCATCGTCTGGGACGTGACCGCCGATGCGGAAACGACCGACACGCTGCGCAAGGCGAAAGACATGAGCGAGGTCAAGAATGCCGAGTTGGAGCTGGCGCTTGAAGAGCTTTCCAGCCGCGAGGGGCAGCTCGCCGAACTGTCGAGCCGGCTCGATCTGGCGCTCAATTCCTATCAATGCGGCATCTGGGAAGCGCGGCCCGACCGCGGCGGTTCGCTCTGGAACGAGCGTATGCACGAACTCTACGGGCTGGCGCCGCGCAACGGCTTCATGACCGAGGAGACCTGGCTCGGCTGCATCCACCCCGAGGATCGGGGGCTGGCGTTGGAAAGCGCGCGCCACTTCAAGAAGAACGGCGATACCCACACCCTCGTCTGCCGGGTGATCGCCGATAACGGCGCGGTGCGTTATGTCCGCTCGGTCGGCAAGGTCCACCAGACGGGGACCGGCGAGATGAAGATCATGGGCATCGCCTTCGATGCTACCGAAGACGTGCTGATGACGATCCGGCTGAAGGCTGCCAAGGACGAGGCGGTCGCCAAGAATATCGAACTCGAGCTTGCCAAAAACAGGATCGAGCACAATTCGCTGCACGACCCACTGACCGCGCTCGCCAATCGCCGCAAGCTCGACATCGCCCTCGAAGAGCTGACGAATGACGGCCGCCGGCAGCGGCAGAAATTCTCGATCCTGCACATCGACCTCGACCGGTTCAAGGAGATCAACGACACGCTCGGCCACGCCGCCGGCGATGCCATGCTGGTGCATGCCTCGAAGGTGCTCGCCAAGAATGTCCGCGGCAGCGATCTCGTGGCGCGCATCGGCGGCGACGAATTCGTCATCCTCGCCGTCGATGTCGGCGACACGGAGATGGCGGAGCTTTCGGCGCGGATCATCGAGGAGATGCGCCAGCCGATCGATTTCCAGGGTTTTTCCTGCCGCTGCGGCGTGTCGATCGGCGTGGCGCTTGCCAACGGCATTCATGTCGATGCGCGCAAGGTGCTGATCAATGCCGATATCGCGCTCTACCGCGCCAAGAGCATGGGCCGCAACCGCTTCGAATTCTTCAACCACAATCTCCAGGCCGATATCATCAACACCAAACGCACCGCCGACGAGATCCTCGCCGGCATCGACAATGGCGAATTCACCGCCTGGTATCAGCCGCAATTCTCAGCCAGGACGATGGAACTGACGGGCGTGGAGGCGCTGGTGCGCTGGAACCATCCGGCCAAGGGGCTGTTGACCCCCGACAAATTCTTGCGCATCGCCGACGAGATCAATGTCGTGCAGATGCTCGACCGGATCGTGCTGGAAACGGCGCTGCGCGACAAGATGCGCTGGACGGCGCTGGGGATTGCGGTTCCGAAGGTCTCGGTCAATGTCTCGGCGCGGCGGCTGCATGACGGCAGCCTGCTGGAATCACTTACAGATCTGCAGATCCGCCCCGGCGAGATCTCTTTCGAACTGGTGGAATCGATCTTCCTCGACGAGAGCGAGGATGTCGCGTCGCACAATCTCGAGCGCATCAAGGCGCTCGGCATCGATATCGAGATCGACGATTTCGGCACCGGCCATACCTCGATCGTCAGCCTGTTGAAGCTGAAGCCGAAGCGGCTGAAGATCGATCGCCAGCTGGTGCAGCCGATCGTCGGCGCCACGCAGGAGCGGGCGCTGGTCCGCTCGATCATCGACATTGCCCGCTCGCTCGGCGTCGAGACGGTGGCCGAAGGCGTGGAGACGGCAGCCCATGCCGAACTGCTGCGCGATCTCGGCTGCGATATCCTGCAGGGCTATGCCTTCTCGCGGCCGCTCTCCTTCGAGGATTTCACCACCGAAGCCACCGGAACGGGATGGCGGCTGGCGTCCTGACCGTCTTCCTTTGATCTGGACGGAACAGCATTTCCGCCGCCGCCGGTTTGGCGCAAAGAAAGGCTTTTGCCTCGATGGCTTTTTGGCCTATGAGTGTCGCGCCTTTTCAAGCAATGGCGCGACCGGCTTTGGCGCGCCACCGTGGGAACACATGTCGCACAATACATTCGGTCACCTCTTCCGCGTAACCACCTGGGGCGAAAGCCATGGGCCGGCGCTCGGCTGCGTCGTCGACGGCTGCCCTCCAGGGCTGCGCTTCACGCTCGCCGATCTGCAGGTCTGGCTCGACAAGCGCAAGCCCGGACAATCCCGCTTCGTCACGCAGCGGCGCGAGGACGATCTGGTCAAGGTACTGTCCGGCGTCATGCTCGATGCCGACGGCGAGACGATGACGACAACCGGCACGCCGATCTCGATGCTGATCGAAAACACCGACCAGCGCTCCAAGGATTACGGCGAGATCGCCCGGCAATACCGCCCCGGCCATGCCGATTTTACCTATGATCTCAAATACGGCATTCGCGACTATCGCGGCGGCGGCCGCTCCTCGGCGCGCGAGACCGCAGCAAGGGTTGCCGCCGGCGGCATCGCCCGCCTGGTCGTTCCCGGTGTCACCGTGCGCGGCGCGCTGGTGCAGATCGGCAAACACAAGATCGACCGCCGCAACTGGGATTGGGATCAGGTCGGGCAGAACCCGTTCTTCTCCCCCGACGCGGCGATCGTGCCGGTCTGGGAGGAATATCTCGACGGCATCCGCAAGGCGGGCTCGTCGATCGGCGCCGTCGTCGAAGTGATCGCCGAAGGCGTGCCGGCCGGCCTCGGTGCGCCGATCTACGCCAAGCTCGACCAGGATATCGCCTCGCTGCTGATGTCGATCAACGCCGTCAAGGGTGTTGAGATCGGCAATGGCTTTGCCGCCGCCGAAACATCGGGCGAAGACAATGCCGACGAGATGCGCATGGGCAATGACGGCACGCCGATCTTCCTTTCTAACAATGCCGGCGGTATTCTTGGCGGCATCTCGACCGGACAGCCTGTTGTGGCGCGTTTCGCCGTCAAGCCGACCTCTTCGATCCTGACCGAACGCCAGTCGATCGATGCCGACGGCAAGAATGTCGACATCCGCACCAAGGGCCGGCACGACCCCTGCGTCGGCATCCGCGCCGTGCCGATCGGCGAAGCGATGGTCGCCTGCGCCGTCGCCGACCATTATCTTCGCGACCGCGGCCAGACCGGCCGTCTGAAATAGGAGCGCCCCATGTCTTATGATCAGAAGCGCGTCGTCGACGCCATCCGGGCCTTCGAGGCCGGCGAAATCGTCGTCGTCATGGACGACAATGACCGCGAAAACGAGGGCGACCTGATCGTCGCCGCCGTGCATACGACGCCTGAAAAGATGGCCTTCATCGTGCGCCACACCTCAGGCATCGTCTGCGCGCCGATGCCGAAGGAAGAGGCGAAACGCCTCAACCTCAACGCCATGGTGGCGGAAAACGATTCGGCCCATACGACGGCCTTCACCGTCTCGGTCGATTTCAAGCATGGCACGACGACCGGCATCTCAGCCGACGACCGGACGCTGACGGTGCGCAACCTGGCCAATCCGAATGTCGGCGCCGCCGATTTCGTCCGTCCCGGCCACATCTTCCCGCTGGTTTCGCGCGAAGGCGGCGTGCTGATGCGCTCCGGCCATACGGAAGCCGCCGTCGACCTCTGCAAGCTCGCCGGCCTGCCGCCGATCGGCGTCATCTCGGAACTGGTCAATGACGACGGCACCGTCACGCGCGGCCCGCAGGTGGTCGATTTCGCCGAGCAGCACGGGCTGAAGCTCGTCTCCGTCGCCGATCTCATCGCTTATCGCCAGCGCAAGGAAACGCTGGTCGAGCACGGCACCAGCTTCGACATCGACACCCCGTTCGGCAAGGCCAAGGCCCATACCTATGCCCTGCCCTGGGATCCGATGCAGCATCTCGCCGTCGTCTTCGGCGACATCCGCGACGGCGTCGACATCCCGGTGCGCCTGCATCCGGAAAATGTTGCCGAGGATCTGTTCGGCAAGAACAGCCCGGTCGATTTCTACATGCAGAAGATTTCCGAGGAAGGCCGCGGCGTCATCGTCTATCTGCGCGAGGGCTCGGTCGGCGTCGGCCATTACGACAACGGCCGCAAGGCCCGCAACCAGGGCCGCGAAGCCCATGCCGAAGCCCAGAGCCGCGACAGCGAATGGCTGGAAATCGGCCTCGGCGCCCAAATCCTCAAGGACCTCGGCGTCAGCTCGATCAAATTGCTGACCAGCCGCGAGCGCCACTATGTCGGGCTGGAAGGTTTCGGGATCAAGATCAGCAAGACGGAGATATGCTGAGGGTTTCCTCTTTCTCCCCAGCGAGAGAAAGGCCCCTCTCCAACCCCTCCCCACAAGGGGGAGGGACTAACCCGTGGCGAGCCCTGCCCCCCAAAAATACGCGACCACATGCTGCAGCATCAGGAATGAAATGCGACGGGTGCCACACGGCAGCCCCTCCCCCTTGTGGGGAGGGGTTTTCCCACAAGGCGCTACATCTCCGGCGAAGAGACTACCCTCTCCACCCCTCCATCAACACCACCTTCTCCACCCCCGCAAACCGCGCCACCCGGTCGAGTTCCGCCTCCAGCCGCTCCAGCCGTCCCGCCGAAGCCTTCACGCCGGGCTCCAGCCAGAGCCTCTTGACATCGAGCGTCGATTTCTTCCGGTCCGCCTTCATGTCGATGCGGCCGATCAGCCTGTCGCCTTCGAGCAGCGGGAAGACGTAATAGCCATATTCGCGCTTCGGCTCGGGCACGAAAATCTCGATGCGGTAGAAGAAGCCGAACAGGCGTTCGGTGCGGTTGCGGTCGCGGATCATCGGGTCGAAGGGGCTGAGCACGCGGATGCGCGGCGGTGCGCCGGGGTAGCTGTCGAGCGTCGAGAGGAAATCCGCAAAGGCCCAGGAGGGGCGCGGCTTGGCCCCGAGCGCCGGTTCGATCAGCACCTCGATCAGCTCGTCGCGATGAGCGGCGACCCAGGTTTTGGCCTCTTCAGGCGAGACGAGGCTCCAGAAGGCCGATATCTCGCCATGGGTGGCAAAGCCGAGGCGGCTAAGAGCGCTGCGGCAGGCCCAGTCGATAAATTCCTCGCGGCTCACCTCCGGCTCGCGGAACTCGGTCGGAATGACGCGCTCGGTGAGATCATAGATCTTCTGGAAGTTCGAGCGGCCGGCGATGGCGAACTTGCCGGTGTGCCAGAAATATTCGAGCGCCGTCTTGTTCGGATGCCAGTTCCACCAGCCGCCGGAAACATGGCCGTCGGCCTTGATGTCACGCGCCAGGATCGCGCCGTCGCGCTCTACGCGCTGATAGGTCTCGTCGAATGCGGCCTCGAACCCCTCGCCGCGCCATTTGCGCCAGCGCTCGACGATGACCTTCTCCTGATGGCAGAACTTGTGTTTCCAATAGACGAAAAAAGCGCTCGGCAGGATCGAGGCGTCATGCGTCCAGTGCTCGAACAGCGCGCCGTCCTTTTCGAGCAACGCGGTCAGGTGCTCGCGCCGATAGGTCTGGTTGCGGGAAAACAGGATCTGATGATGCGCCCGCTCGACCGTCTGGATGCTGTCCACCTGGACGAAACCCAGCTCACGGATGAGCTGCAGCAGGCCCTCCTTGGTCAGGGCGCGGTTCGGTGGCGTGCTCAATCCCTGCTTGGCGAGGAAGACCCGGCGGGCGTCGGCATTGGAGAGCAGATTCGTCATGGATGCATCATAACGCGGAAAATCTTCCTAGCCACCCGATATCGAGATTTGCTCTTCATCACCCTGGATTCCCCGTGTAGAAGCACGCTGTCAGGTTGGCGCCAGTGGCTGCCCCTCACCCTAACCCTCTCCCCGCTCGCGGGGAGAGGGGACGTGCCCTGCGAGACGTCGGCGCGGGACGGAGAGGTCGCGGCATATCCCTTCGCCCCGTTTTAAGGGGAGGAGGTGGCGGCAGCCGGATGAGGGGCTGGTCTTCGCAGATCTGCCCATTGAAGGCCGGATGCGAGGGATTGGTTTGGACATACAATTCGAAGGTGCCGGGGTCAGTTTCGGAGCGCGGGTGGCGCTGGAGCCGCTGACGCTCGGCATCAGCGGCAAACGCATCGGCGTCATCGGGCTGAACGGCTCGGGCAAGACCACCTTTGCGCGGCTGATCAACGGGCTGGCCAGGCCGACGGTCGGACGTGTCACCGTCAACGGCCGCGACACGGCTGACGACAAGGCTGCCGCAGTCGATGTCGGCTTCATCTTCCAGTCGCCGCAGAACCAGATCATCCTACCGATCGTCCGCGACGACATCGCCTTCGGGCTGAAGCGGTACGGCTTCACCAAGGCGGAAGTCGAGGCGAAGGTCGAGGGCGTGCTCGCCCGCTTCGGCGCCGAGGCGCTCGCCGATCGGCGGGCGCATGAGCTTTCCGGCGGCGAGTTGCAGGTGGCAGCCCTCTGCTCGGTGCTGGTGACTGGGCCAGGCATTCTCATCCTCGATGAACCCACAAACCAGCTCGACCTGAAGAACCGGGCGCTGGTCGAGCGGATTATCGCCGGGTTGCCGGAAAGCGCCATCGTCATCACCCATGATCTGGAGCTGATCGCCGATTTCGAACGGGTGCTGCTGTTTCATCAAGGACGGCTGGCCGCCGATGCGCCGGCGACGGAGGCGATCGCCCGCTACAAGGAGATCGCCGCCTGATGCAGTCGCTCTATGTCGAAGGCAACAGCCCGATGCACCGGCTTTCGCCGCGGGTCAAGCTGGTGTCGCTTGCGGTCTTCGGCATCGTGCTGTTCATCAGCCAGAACATCGCCCTGCTTTCCGGCTTGGTGGTGCTGACGGCGGCTCTCTACCGCACGACCGGCCTACCGCTCGGCGAGGGCCTTCGGCGGCTGCGGCCGGTCTTCCTGACCATTGCGGTGGTGGCGCTCTTCAATCTCCTCTTCAATCCCTGGCAGGCGGCACTCGTGCCGGTGCTGCGGCTGACGGCGCTGATGCTTCTTGCCGCCGCGGTGACGGCGACGACGTCGATCACTGCCTTCATCGACGAGGTGACGGCACTCGCCCGCCCGCTGGAGCGCACCGGCTTTGTGCAGGCCGACGATATCGGCCTGGCGCTCGGGCTCGTCCTGCGCTTCGTGCCCGACATCATCGGCCGTTATCAGGCGATCCGCGAGGCCCATAAAGCGCGCGGGCTGAAGGCCCGGCCGACGACGCTGCTGGCGCCGCTGATCATCCTGACGCTCAGGGATGCGGATAATGTCGCCGCGGCGATTGACGCGCGCCGCATTCGGCGGCATGGGAGTTAACCAGTTTTAACCACGGAGTTCATGATGAGCACCCGCGACCTCGTCCTTACCGCCCTCTTCGCCGCGATCATCGTGGCACTGGGCCTGCTGCCGCCGATCTCCCTCGGCTTCATTCCGGTGCCGATCACCGCCCAATCACTTGGCGTCATGATGGCCGGTGTCGTGCTCGGCGCCCGCCGCGGCGCGATTGCCGTGCTGATCGTGCTGCTGCTCGTCGCCATCGGCCTGCCGGTGCTTTCCGGCGGCCGCGGCGGCCTTGCCATCTTCGCCTCGCCGTCGGCCGGCTTCCTCGTCGGCTGGATCTTCGGCGCCTTCGTCACCGGCTATCTCAGCGAGCGCCTGGTCAACCACGGCCAATCCGGCCTGGTGCAGACGGTGAGCTTCTTCCTCGCCGCCATGGTCGGCGGGGTCGTCGTGCTCTATGCCTTCGGCATTGCCTATCTCGCCACCGTCGCAGGCCTCGGCTTCACCAAAGCCTTCGTCGGCTCGATGGCCTTCATTCCGGGCGACGTCATCAAGGCGTTCGTCGCAGCCCTCCTCGGCCGCGCCGTCATGGTCGGCTATCCCCTGCTGCCGGCGCGCGCATAACCGTCCCTTCGCAAATGCTCGCAATGGCCGTCTTCGTCAAAAGGCGGCCATTGTGCGTTAATGGCGCGCGCAATATCCATCGCTCGACATAGGAGGCGAGCCACACGTCTCTATAACGTGGGATAAGGGACCGTCTTCGTTGCGATCTTGGCATGACCTGGAATCCGGGCAACAAAAAACCGCCTTGAGGCGGTCGGGCATTCTATCGATTTCAGTTTGATTTAGTCTCCTCCTCCATCTCCACCTCCTCCGTCGCCACCGTCACAGCCGCCACCGTGGCAGTCGCTGCCATGTGAGACATCGCACCCAGCTCCAGCTCCATCGCCATCGCCATCACTGCCCAACTTATTGCTAGTGACGGAGATCACGGCAAACAGGATGAAGCAGGTAATGAACAAGCCATCCGAGAAAAATTTGTCCAATCAGTGTCCTTTCGTTTGCATCGGGAAATCTCGTTTCCCTATTGAAATAATAGAGTAATTTCCCGATCCCGACAATTGCTGCAATATGAAACTTTTATGACATCCGGGATCGCGTCGAAACGCCCTCTCTTCGGCAAGCAGCCCAGCCCCGGCTTGGCGGCTCTCATTCCATTACCGGCGGACCGGCGGATCGGCATTCCTTCATGAACCATTCGGTAAAACGGCGCACCGGCTTCTTCGCCCACGAGCTGGTGATCAGGTAATATCCCTGGGTCTCTGCCGTCGAGATGTCCGAAAGCACGACGAGGTCGCCGCGATCGATCTCTCGCCGAAACACTTCGACCGGGCACAATGCCACGCCATGCCCGGCGATCACCGCCGTGGCAAGAATATTGAAGTCCTGAAATATCGGCCCCCGGACCGGCTCGGGCGGCTTTGCATCGGACTTTCGGAACCATTCTTTCCAGCCGTCCACGGATTCGTCGTGCAGCAGGTCGGCCGCGGCAAAGGAAACGTTGTCGACCGTCCAATTCCGCTTTGCCAGATAGTGAAGGCTGGCCACCGGCTGGTTGCGGCGGGAGAACAGCAGGCGGCTCTCGCGTCCCCCCGACGGGTCTTCTCCCATGGTAATCAGAGCATCCAGGCTTTCATCGTCGAAGCGCTCTTCCGCTTTTGCATAGACGATCCTGACGTCGAGCTCGGGATCGCTCTCGCGGAAGGACGGAAGTGCGGGAACCAGCCAGCGCGACGCGATCGAAGGAATGCATCCGACGGTTATCGAACGCATATTGTGGTCTCGGCGCATATTGCCCGTGGCGTGGGCGATGGCTGCCAAGGAGCCCGAGATCGCCAGATAATATTCGCTGCCTGCCGGGGTCAGCGCAACGCCGCGCCCGGATTTTTGCAGCAGCTTGCGTCCCAGCCATGCCTCCAGATGTTTCAGCTGATGGCTGATCGCTGCATGGGTCACATGCAGTTCGTCTCCGGCCTTTGAGAGACTCATGAGCCGGGCGGTCGCTTCGAAGGCTCTCAAGGCGTTCAATGGCGGCAGCTGCATATGTTCGAATTCCTCACATGACCGGCAGAATTTATTATCCGGCAGAAATGTCAAATTTATTCAGATCTATCCCAGGATAGCGCAACGCATTCAAACACTATATGTAAATTATTCTAACAGTTTTCGCAATTTTGATCATTTGAAGCATCCGGCGATTTCGATGCCTAATGGATCATGGAGATCGGAAACATTTCCATCATTCACAGGAGAAAGAACATGTTTGTGAGAAGCCTGAAAGACGTGGAGCAGACCGAGCGCTTCGTCGATTGGGGCAATGGCACCAGCCATCGCCTGCTGACGAATGATGACGGGATGGGATTTACGGTCTGCCACACCGTCGTTCGCGCCAACACGCAAGCCCTGCTGCAATATCGCAACCACCTGGAGGCCTGCTATTGCATCCAGGGAGAAGGCGAGGTCGAGGATATGGACGGGAACGTCTTTCCCATCCGCGTCGGCGACATCTACGTCCTCGACCAACATGATCGACACTATCTGCGGGGCGGCAAGGACAAGGACCTCATTCTCGTCAGCGTCTTCAATCCGCCGTTGAAAGGGACGGAACGTCACGATCTGAACAACAGAAGCGGTTCGGAATACTGAGCCCTGGCGACGCGGCGGGGGCGCTAGAATTTCTTGAGCGGCTTCAAGACCTTCACCATCACTGCCGTATTGCTCAGCTGCCGACTATCCTTGGTGAACGGTGTGGCGATGTGATAGCAAGGGGTGGGAATTGCGCGCTCCGCTGCGGCGCGCCCACATTGGATGGAAGGCCTGCTGCCGTGATCCGCACGAAGATCGATACGCTGTGGTTCAAGCGGTGCTGCGCGTTTCACCTGCAGTTTCTTCCCGATCGCGATACGCTGTCAAAGCTCTGCGTCTTGCAAGACAGTATCGAGCGGGACAGCGCCGCCCCGCTCTCACGCGTCCCGGCGACCAGCCTGCACATGACGGTCGTCACCCTGATCAACGCGGCAGCCCAATTCAGCATTCCAAACGACGAGGTCTGGAAGCGCAACGGGGAAAGATGGAAGGAGATCGTCGCGAGACTGATCGAAGAGACCCCATCGTTTGATCTTCATTTTGATGAGGTGGCGGTTTCGGCAGCCGCTGTCTTCGTCAAAGCGGAAGAACCGGCGGAATTGCGCCAGCTTCGTTCGGCCATTTCACAGGCCATCGGCTTCGAAGAGTGGTATCCAAGCCCGCCTGATATAGCGCATATGACACTGTTCCGGTTTTTTGGCGAAGAGCCGGTGCCGACGGTCAGCTTCGACGCCGGTTGTTTGCCCATAGGCGTGCGGGCTGGATCCCTCACCTTGCTGGAAGAGCGCGTTTATCCAAATGTCGACACCAATATACTCAGCTCACCGCTCCTTTGCGGCAAAAGCGCGGAATAACAACTTCGGCCGGCCGAACCGCTCTGCTGGCTGATGCCGTTTCAGCGCATCAGCAGCGACACCAGGCCAGCCTGGGAGTTGACCCCGAGCTTGGAATAGATGTTTCTGAGGTGGGTTCTGACCGTCTCGTAGCTGATGTCGTCGGCGACGGCCACTTCCCTG
This sequence comes from Rhizobium ecuadorense, assembly GCF_001187535.1. Lineage (GTDB taxonomy): Bacteria > Pseudomonadota > Alphaproteobacteria > Rhizobiales > Rhizobiaceae > Rhizobium > Rhizobium ecuadorense. The sequence continues at coordinate 199,825 of NZ_LFIO01001790.1, read as the reverse complement.
GCGGAATGGCCCGATGCGATGCTCGATGCGATCCGGACTTCGGTTGCGGTCAGTCTGTAGAGCTGCATCAGCAGATCGCGCCGCTCAGCGAGGGGGCTCGCCATCATCGGCTCGGCAATCACGGCCACGGTCGGCCCCTCCAGGAACTCCGTGAACGCATCGGACTGAAGCCGGACGAGTGTGAGGCGGTAGTTATCCTGGTTCCGGCCCTTGACGATCGCCGTGTGCGGTTTTGTCTGCGCACCGTTTCGGGAGGTCAGGAATTCGAGAACGGCGGCGGACTTCTGGCATTGAAGTCCAAGCTTGCCATCAGCGGTGATCCGCACCGGCAAGCCGGCTTCCATCAAGGCGGCCGCGCTTTTATTGCAGCGACGAACTTTCCCTTGCTCCGAAACATAGATCAAGCCGACCCCGATGCTGTCGAACAGGGTCTGGGATGCGTGTTCGTGCGGCGCGAACAGATCGCGCTTGCGAATGAAATCGAACGCCCTCTTCAGATGCGGCGCCAGGATCGTGTACCGCGCGGCCGCCTCTCTGTTGAGATCGGGGTCCGCCGAAGACGTCGAGGTCGACAGGATGAAGGTGCGGCTTTCCTCCCGAATGATGGAAACACCGACACTCGTCTCGCATCCGGCCTGCGACTTCAGCCAGTCATTGTAAAATTCCGATTTGAGCAGCTCTTCCCGCGGAAAGATCTCGTCCCCGCACAGGCCCTGGCCGACGGGCACCAGGCTCAATCTCGGAATCCACGGATTGACCGCGGCAAAGTGGCTGCTGAACTGGTCGACCTCGGCCTGCGAGAAGCCCGACATGAAGGGAACATGGGCAACGGACGCGCTCAGATCGTGGTAATGCAGTGCGGCCTTGCCGCCCGGCGACGTCTGTGCAACCCGATCCAGGAAATCCTGCCAGCTGCACTCGCCGAAGAGGCTCCCGTAAATCAAATCCGTCAAATGAGATGAGACGTCAGTCGAGTGAACCATGATCGATTTTCAACATCGGCGAATAAAAGCATCTTCGAATAATCAATAGGGTTGAATTCGGAAATGCAATGGAATTCACACGTCGATTTCGGATGAAACTGCCGCACGCGTCCTGATGACAGGCTTTAATCCAGAAACCCATAGAGCCAGTCCCGCGTCTCCTCCGGCAAAGACACCGGCTGCTGATCCTCGCGAGCGCGGGCCTGCCAGATGATCTCCACCTCGGCGGCGCGTTCCTCTCCCGTATCGATCGAGACGATGAAGCCGATGGAGCGCACGCCGATCTTGTCGACGGCCGCGGTAAAAAGGGCCGGCTCGTCGTAATGCAGCGGGCGGTGGAGAACGCAGGTAATCTTGCTGGCGCTGTAGACGGGTTCGTCCTCGACCTCGGGCCGCGACGACCAGAAGCTTGCAATGACGGATTCGGCATAAGAAATATAGGAGGCCAGGAACATCCGGCCGGTCATATCGACATCGCGAAACGGCACATGTATTTCCGTCACACCCGGGCGTTTAGACTGACTCATCAACAACTCTGCCTACAAAATTCCCCGTCCATGAGAGTAGCACGGGGTTTTTCGAAGTAAACGGCTGAGATGACAGGAATTTATAATGACGCCGGCGGCGAGATGGTGCGGCAGGCGCGCTTGTTGAAATCGTCAGGCGATGCCCCATCTGCTGTGGAACATGACATAAGCGACCGATAGAGTGTCTCCATGAGCACCCGTCTTTATGAACATCCGATCTTCCTGGAACATGTGACGCCCGCCGGCCATCCGGAGCGATCGGACAGGATCCGCGCCATCAATGTCGCGCTCGAACATCCGAATTTCGAGCGGCTGGAGCGCCGGCAGGCGCCTGAGGCAAGCGAGGATGCGGTGCTGCTTGCGCATCCGGAAGAACATCTCAAAGCCGTCATGCGTGAGATCCCCGACGAGGAGGATCGGATCAACCAGCTCGAAGCGGATACCTATGCCAGCGTCAAAAGCCTGCAGGCGGCGCTGACCGGCATCGGCGGAGCGATGGCGGCGGTGGACGACGTCTTTTCCGGTGCCGCCGACAATGTCTTCGTCGCCGCCCGCCCACCGGGGCACCATGCCGAGAAGATGACGGCGATGGGCTTCTGCTTCTTCAACAATGCGGCGATCGCCGCCCGCCACGCGCAGAAAAGACATGGCGCCGAGCGCGTCGCCATCATCGACTGGGACGTGCACCACGGCAACGGCACCCAGGATATCTTCTGGGACGACCCCTCGGTGCTGTTCTGTTCGACGCATCAGATGCCGCTTTATCCCGGCAGCGGCGCCAAGGACGAGAAGGGCAAACACAATACCATCGTCAATGCGCCGCTATCGCCGAATGTCGGCAGCGACCATTTCCGCGAGGCGTTCAAATCGCGCGTGCTGCCGGCCGTTGCCGATTTCCGGCCGGATCTCGTCATCATCTCCGCCGGCTTCGACGCCCATCACCGCGATCCGCTGGCGCAGATCAACCTGACGGGCGAGGATTTCGACTGGGCGACCGGGCGGGTCCTGGAGCTCGCCGATCGGTACGCGAAGAACCGGGTCGTCAGCCTGCTCGAAGGCGGTTATGATCTCGAAGGCCTCGCCGAATCGGCAGGCATGCATATTCTGCGAATGATGAAGGGTTGAGAATGACTGACAGCGCCAAGCCTGAGGTATCGGGCCTTTCCTTCGAAAAGGCGGTGGCCGAACTCGAAAGCATTGTTGCCCGGCTGGAACGCGGCGACGTGGCGCTAGATGAATCGATCGAGATCTATGAGCGCGGCGAAGCGCTGAAGAAACATTGCGAGACGCTGCTTTCGGCCGCCGAGAACCGCATCGAGAAGATCCGACTCGACCGCGCCGGCAAGCCGCAGGCCGTCGAACCGCTCGACGGCGCCTGAGGCGAAACCGCTGCCGGGGCGCTTGGCGATCGGCTTGCGACCGATCTATGATCCCCTTCCAGAATCTTGAGGGGACTCACCAATGACGGACAGATTGAAGGGCAAGGTCGCTATCATCTCGGGCGGCGCGACCGGCATGGGCGGGGCCGCCTCGAAGCTTTTTGCGGCGGAAGGCGCGCGCGTCGCGATCATCGACCGCAATGGAGAGGCGGCAGCCGAGACCGTCAAACAGATCCGTGATGCCGGCGGCGAGGCCGATTATTGGACGGCCGATGTCTCCGAGGAGGCCGCCGTCAATGCCGCCGTCGCGGGCGTCGAGGAACGCTACGGCGCGGTGACCGTGCTCTTCAACCATGCCGGCACCATCGTCATCAAACCCTTCCTGGAAACGACGCTGCAGGAGTGGGACTGGCTGCATGCGGTCAATGTGCGCTCGATGTTCCTGATGACCAGGGCGGTGCTGCCGAAGATGATTGCGGCCGGCGGCGGATCGATCGTCTGCACCTCGTCGATCTCGGCGGTCGCCGCCACGCCGATGGAAGTGCTTTACGACACGACCAAGGGCGCCGTGCATATGTTTGCCCGGGCGATCGCGGTGGAATTCCGCGACCGCAACATCCGCTGCAACGCCGTCTGCCCCGGCTTCATCCGCACGCCGCACGGGTTGCGCGAGGTCGCCGACCTGCAGGCGCTCGGCGTCGATGTCTCGGATGCCGCCATCGCCGCGCAGCAGGGGCGGATCGGCGAGCCCGAAGACGTGGCCCGGGCCGCGCTTTACCTCGCCAGCGACGAATCGAACTTCGTCAACGGCGCCCATCTCTTCGTCGACAATGGTTTTACGGCGATCTGAGATAGAGCGGGCTCAGCGCCCGATTGGACGCGCGGCGCTTCAGGCACTATCTCTAGCCCACACCCTAGCGATCGGAGAGCCGCCATGTCCTTTTTTCCCGGTAAAGATCCCCTGCCCGGCGATGCTTTCGCCTGTGATGCGATCGAGAATCTGATCATTCCGCGCACCAGCGATATCGGCGGGTTTCAGGTGCGGCGAGCGCTGCCGACGCGGCAGCGGCGCCTCGTCGGGCCGTTCATCTTCTTCGACCGCATGGGGCCGGCGATCCTGAAGCCCAACGAGGCGCTCGATGTGAAGCCGCATCCGCATATCGGGCTGTCGACGGTCACCTATCTCTTCGACGGCGAGATCCGCCATCGCGACAGCCTCGGCACCGAAAAGGTCATCCGTCCCGGCGATATCAACCTGATGACGGCAGGCCGCGGCATCGTGCATTCGGAACGCACGCCCGACAATCTGCGCGGCCATCCGCTGCTGATGTCGGGGCTGCAGACCTGGCTGGCGCTGCCCGACGACAAGGAGGAGATCGATCCCTCCTTCGCCCATACGGAAAAGTCCGACATGCCGCTGATCGAGACGCCAGGCGTGCGCGGGCGCGTCGTCATCGGCTCGTTCGAAGGCATGACATCGCCGGTCGGGGTTTTCTCCGACACGCTCTATGTCGATCTGAGCCTGCAGACGGGCGCAAAGTTTCCCTTCGGCGCGGCGCATGAAGAACGCGCCGTCTACGTACTGTCAGGCGAGGTCGTCATCTCGGGCGACCGTTTCGCCGCCGACCAGCTGCTGGTCTTCCGGCCGGGCGATCCGATCACGCTGGAAGCCGGGACCGACGGCTGTCACCTGATGCTGTTCGGCGGCGCGGCGCTGAATTCGAAACGCTATATCTGGTGGAATTTCGTTTCCTCCTCGAAGGAGCGGATCGAAAAGGCCAAGGAGGAATGGCGCAGCGGCCGTTTCGATATCGTTCCCGGCGACGAAGAGGAATTCGTGCCTTTGCCGGAAGGGTGACGGCGGCGGCGATGCGCCGCCGACGACTGGCTGCGGATTCTCAACCCGCGAAATACCGCGTCAGCGCGCCCTTGGTGCGGTTCACGTAGCCGTCCTGCCAGCTGTCGTCGACGTTGAGAAAGCCCGACCAGCCCTTCTTGCCCTGGCGCTTCAATTCCGCCTCGACGGCGCGGAAGCGATAGTGGTCATAGACGTCGAGGATATGGACGGAATAGGCCTCGGCAAGCGCACGGTCGCCTTTGACGATCAGCATGTTTTCGTCATTGGCGTAGGAGGCCTTGAAGCCGAGATTGTGGCTGCCGAGGACGACGACGCATTCGTCCGACAGGGGATCGATCACCAGCACCTTGTCGTGAATGATGGCGCCGACCTTCTTGGCCGTCAGTTCTTCGGCGCCGAAATCCGCCAGCAGCTGGCGGTCGTCAATGCGCGAGGCCCGGACGATCGAGACATTGGCCTCGTCGAACGTATGGGGCGAGATAGCGTCGGTATCGTCGTCCTCATCGTCGGGATCGTTCTCCTTGCCGGCGACGTAGTTGGGCATGGCCTGGGCGCTTGAAACGGCGCCGGTGATGATCAGCTTCTGATCCTTGAGGCCGATATCGATCGCCTCGCCGACAATGCAATCCCTGCCCGACTGGCCGGGATAGAAGGCCAGAAACAGCACCGCGTGCTCGGCACGGCGCATCAGGCGGTAGACTTCACGAAGATCGGGCGGAATTGCCTTGCCTTTTCTGCGGCTCTGCATGTTCGGCGAGAACCAGGCTTCGAGTGAAGCGCCGTTGCCGGCCGAGACGATGGAAGGTGTCTCGTTCGAGCGCCGGAATTTCTTGCTCTGCTGGTTGTCGGGCATGCCGTCATCGAATTCGACGGGCGCCTCCAGCGTCGCATTGTCTTCCAGCATCCGCTCCCAATAGGCGACATAGGCCGCGGCAACCGCATCGTTGCGGACAATCAAGGCGTTGTTGGACTGGCCGGCCAGTCCGGTCGCCGTCCAGTTGGTGCTGCCGGTGAAGACGCTGCGCGGAGCGCCATCCGGCGGTATGTGCACGACGAATTTGTTGTGGCCGATCTGGCTCGAATTGTTGAACATCCGGTGGTGAATCTCGACGCCGGCATCGATCAGCGCCTGGCGTGCATGCTCATTGCGCACATCCCAATCGTCCCCGACCTTTCCGGTATTGGCAAGGATGATGCGCAGCTTCTCCTTGTTGGCAATCAGCAGCGCCAGCAGCTCCTCGTCCTCCAGTTCGTAGAGGGCGACAAGGAAGCGGCCTGGCGCATTCATGAATTCCCTGAGCATCGGAATGACATCGCCGGCCAGATATTTGCGGATGCCGTTTTCAGGATTGGAAATCATGTCGATCAGCTCGTTCGGCTGTTTCACGCCGTCCTCGAGCAGGACGTTGCGCAGCCACTGCGCGGCGAGAATGCCGTTGGTGAAGGTCGACTCGAACTGGCCGCGCTTGCGCGTCACATGGACCGGGTTGGTGGAGACGGCCGGCCCGAGATAACCGAGCGGCCGCGGGGCGCCCTCATAGGCCTTGACCGCAACCTTCTCGTAGCTGCCGTCGGCCTTCCTGATCGGCTTGCCGTTGTGATCCCGCTTGTTGATCTCGACCAGCGCAGGCGTCGGATCGGGGGCTGCCTGCATGCCCGGCTTCAGATCGCCGAGCGGACGGATCTCGTAACGCACGCGGACCTCGTCCGGCCGCCGTTTCATTTCATTGCGCCGCTTGCGCAGCGTCAGGTCGCGCCAGGAAAGCTTCTGCACCGGCCAGAGCGACGTCGTCTGCGGCAGCCAGTGAGGGTTGCGCTGGCCCTTGAAGGCGACCCAGGCGGCGCAGGTCACGCGGTCCTCGCTGCCATCGGGTCTTTTCGACACGTTTCCCTGCTCGTCGAGATAGACGCGGACGACTTCAAAGCCGAGGCATCCGTCGATCTTGGCGTCGATGTCCCAGGCCACGAAGGCGACCTCGTTGTTCACATAGGCATGCGCTGCAACAATCGTTCCCATGGCCCGCCCCCAAGTCAGTGCGAGCCAACATTGCTACCATTCCGTGTCATATTCAAGCGGCTCGCCGGCGCTTGGCGCTTCGATCGGCGGGGTGGAAAACCAGGGCGGAAGCAGGCCAAGATCAGGTGAATGCAACTCACAGAAATAGAATGTGATATGCCCCGAAACCGCTCACACATTTTTCCGCCATGCTCTAAGGTGAAAACCTTCGGTTCCTGAAACCACTTGTTTTGCCTCGTTCTAATCGAATAAAGCGGTACAAGGAAAAGTAAGAAAGAGCGCCCGCCCGTGACACAACTGCCGAAGACCCCCCTGCTCGACCAGGTCATTTACCCCGCCGACCTGCGCAAGCTCGAGGATCGCGAGCTGCCGCAGCTTGCCCGCGAAGTCCGGGACGAAATGATCGATGCGGTGTCGCGCACCGGCGGCCATCTTGGCGCCGGTCTCGGCGTGGTCGAGCTGACGATCGCCATTCATAACGTTTTCAACACGCCCGACGATCGGCTGATCTTCGATGTCGGCCATCAATGTTATCCGCACAAGATCCTCACCGGCCGGCGCGACCGGATCCGCACGCTGCGCCAGGAAGACGGGCTGTCCGGTTTCACCCGCCGGGCCGAGAGCGAATATGATCCCTTCGGGGCGGCGCATTCCTCGACCTCGATCTCGGCCGGCCTCGGCATGGCGATCGCCGCCGATCTCGACAAGACCGACCGACGCGTCATCGCCGTCATCGGCGACGGGGCGATGTCGGCCGGCATGGCCTATGAGGCGCTGAACAATGCCGGCGCGCTCGACGCGCGGCTCATCGTCATCCTCAACGACAACGACATGTCGATCGCGCCGCCGACAGGGGCGATGAGCGCCTATCTCGCCCGCCTTGCCTCCGGTCGCACCTATATGGGCTTCCGCGACTTCGGCAAGAAGCTGACCGCCTATCTCGGCAAGAACATCGACCGGGCGATCACCCGCGCCGTTGAGCATGCGCGCGGCTACGTCACCGGCGGCACCATGTTCGAGGAGATGGGCTTCTATCATATCGGGCCGATCGACGGGCATTCCTTCGACCATTTGCTGCCGGTGCTGCGCAACGTACGCGATAATGGCCGCGGACCGGTGCTGATCCATGTCGTCACCCAGAAGGGCAAGGGCTATCCGCCGGCGGAAGCCGCGGCTGACAAATATCACGGCGTCAACAAGTTCGACGTCATCACCGGCGCCCAGGCCAGGGTCAAGCCGAATGCGCCGAGCTATACCAGCGTCTTTGCCGAAGCGCTGGTGCAGGAAGCCGCCCTCGACGACAAGATCGTCGGCATCACCGCCGCCATGCCGAACGGAACCGGCCTCGACAAGCTCGCCGACGCCTTTCCGTCGCGCTGTTTCGATGTCGGCATTGCCGAGCAGCATGCCGTGACCTTCGCCGCCGGCCTTGCGGCGGAAGGCTACAAGCCGTTTGCGGCGCTCTATTCCACCTTCCTGCAGCGCGCCTACGACCAGGTCGTGCACGACGTGGCGATCCAGGGACTGCCGGTGCGTTTTCCGATCGACCGCGCCGGCTTCGTCGGCGCCGACGGACCGACCCATGCCGGCTCCTTCGACACCGCCTTCCTGACCACCCTGCCCGGCTTCGTGGTGATGGCGGCGGCCGACGAGGCCGAACTCAAGCACATGGTGCGCACGGCTGTCGCCTATGACGCCGGGCCGATCTCCTTCCGTTATCCGCGCGGCGAAGGGGTCGGCGTCGACATGCCGGCGCGCGGCGAAATCCTGCAGATCGGCAAGGGCCGCATCGTCAAGGAAGGCACCAAGGTGGCGCTGCTCTCCTTCGGCAGCCGGCTTGCCGATTGCCTGCTTGCCGCCGAAGACCTCGATGCCGCCGGGCTTTCGACGACGGTCGCCGATGCGCGCTTCGCCAAGCCGCTCGACCACGATCTGATCCGCCAGCTCGCCCGCCACCACGAGATGGTGATCACCGTCGAAGAAGGCTCCGTCGGCGGCTTCGGCAGCCAGGTGATGCAATATCTCTCAAGCGAGGGCCTGCTTGACAACGGCCTGAAGATCCGCTCGCTTGTCATGCCCGATATCTGGATGGAACAAGCCAAACCCGAAGCGATGATCGCCCATGCCGGCCTCGACCGCGCCGGGATTGTTTCGACCGTGTTCAGGGCGCTGGGGCGCGGGGTTGCAGTTGGGGTTGCGGGGTAGGTGAATTTGTGAGGGTGTGCCGTGTGAAGGCCCCTCATCCGCCTGCCGGCACCTTCTCCCCGTAAACGGGGCGAAGGGGATATGCCGTAACCTTTCCGTCCCTCGCCAACGTCTCGCAGGGCACGTCCCCTCGCCCCGTTTTTACGGGGAGAGGGTTAGGGTGAGGGGCAGGCTCTTGCTCCCGCCTATGCCGTTCGACCGTGAAAAAGGGCGCGCGTCGGCTGCTCATCGCTATACTTGCTCCAGCAGCCACCCCACCCTCCGTCATGCTCGGCCTCGAGCAACATCCGCTTCCTAAGAAAAGCGTCTTCAGAACTCCGTCCAGTCTTCCTGAACCGCAACCGCAGCGCTCGCCTGCCTGCCGCCAAACGCCTTGGCGACGGTGCGGGTCAGGGCGCGGGCCGGCGAGGCGACCGGGCGGGCGTTGGGGGCGGCGACGGTGGCGCGCGGTGCTGCGGCGTCCGGCCTGGTCTGGCCGAGTTTGAACTGGCGCAGCAGCTCGTCCAGCGCGCTTGCCTCGCTGGCGAGCGCATGGCTTGCCGCGGTCTGTTCCTCGACCATGGCGGCATTCTGCTGGGTGCCCTGGTCCATGTTGTTGACGGCGGTGTTGATCTCCTGCAGGCCGATCGATTGTTCGCGGGTGGCGGTGACGATCGCGCCGACGTGGTGGTTGATCTCCTGCACCTCGGCGACGATGGCCTCCAGCGCCTTGCCGGTCTCGCCGACGAGGGAGACGCCGGCAACGACCTGTTCGCCCGATGTGGTGATCAGCGCCTTGATTTCTTTCGCCGCCTTGGCCGAGCGCTGGGCAAGCTCGCGCACTTCCTGGGCGACGACGGCAAAACCCTTGCCGGCTTCGCCGGCGCGCGCAGCTTCGACGCCGGCATTCAGCGCCAAGAGATTGGTCTGGAAGGCGATGTCGTCGATGACGCCGATGATGTTGGAGATCTCGCCCGAGGATTTTTCGATCTGCTGCATGGCGGAGACCGCCTTGCGGACGACTTCGCCGGATTTTTCGGCGCCGAGGCGGGTGCGCTCGACGAGATTGCCGGCATCCTCGGCGCGCTTGGCGCTGTCGCGGACGGTGGTCGTCACCTGCTCGAGCGCTGCGGCGGTCTCCTCGACGGCGGCAGCCTGCTGTTCGGTGCGGTGGGCAAGATCGTCGGCGGCTGAGCGGATTTCGCCGGCGCCGGCATTGATCGCCGAAGCGTTGCGGCCGACCGACTGCAGGGCTGCCTGCAGCTTTTCGACGGCATGGTTGAAGTCATTGCGCAGGCTGTCATATTGCGGCGCGAACGGCGTCTGGATACGGCCGGCCATATCGCCATTGGCAAGCTCGGCAAGGCCGCCGGCCAGGGCATCGATGGCGTGGCGGATCTCGCCTTCCTCGCGGGCCTTCTGCTCGTCGGTTGCCCGGCGCTGGCGCTCGGCGTCATCACGCATGCGGTCGGTTTCGCCGGCAAGCCGCAGCTTCTCGATCGCCGCCTGCTTGAAGACCAGCACCGACTGGGCCATGCGACCGACTTCGTCGCCGCGGTCGGTCGCCGGGACCTCGATATCGTTCTCACCGCCGGCGAGGCGATCCATGGCCCCGGTCATGCCGACGATCGGGCGGACGATGGTGCGCGACATCAGCCAGGCGAGCCCGGCGGCGGCAAGCGAGGCGACAATACCGCCGGCCAGCAGCGTCGTCTTCAGATCGCTGTTGGCATCGGCGCGGATTTCAGCAAGCGCTTCGGACTTCTCGCGGGCGCTGGCCTTGATTTTGGCCGAGGCCTGGCGGAAGCCGTCGAGCTGGCCCTTGGTGGCGTTGACGCCGATCTTGACGACCTCTTCGATCGGCATGTCGGTCTCCTTGCGCGCCTTGGTCTGCGGCTCGGCCAGTTCATGGAAGTAGAGGTCGGCGGCCTTCTGCATGCCGTCGATCATCTCGACCAGTTGCGGCTCGGCCGCGGCCGTCTGCCTGGCGGCGGCAATCGCCTTCAGCATGCGCTCGCGGTTGGCGAAGACATCGCCATAGGTGCTGTCGCTGCGGAACAGGATGAAGCCGCGCAGGTTGACGGCCTGTTCGAGCATCGCCTGCAGCGCATCGTCGATCTGGTTGACGAGCAGCTCCGACTTTTCCTGCTCGGCCGACGCGGCCGCCGACGCCGTCGCCTTGGAATAGACGAAGGCGGAAACGGCGACGAAAATAAGAATGAGGGCTGCGAACGTGGCCGCGAGCTTCCCGTTCAAGGATATGTTTTTAGCGGACATCGGTGAATTTCTCCTGACGACAGTCGACGCGGCGAAAGTGGGTCGCGCGTGAGGCGCAACCGCAAGACCTTCTGAATTGAGACCATGATCGGCGTTGAAACGCTTGCGCCGTCATGGCGCCGAGCGGTCCGGACGAACCGCTGCAATCGAAGCGAAGCTATGCGGGCGAGCTTTAGATTTGCTTAAATTAGCCGCCGTCGAAGCGGCGCGGACCATGATTAAAGTTGCTTAAATCAAGGCTGCTTCGGTTCCGCTTCCGGCGGATTGAGGATGAGAATGTCGAAATCCTTTGCCGGATCGAAATCCTCTGATGTCATCCGGAAGGTCGTCGGGCCGATCTTTTCGACATTGCTTCCGCAGAAGCTGATGAGACTGCCGGGCTTGCCCTTGTCGACCGTCAGCTGGAAGCGCCGGATCGGTCCCGCCCAGTTGGCGCCGGTCGACAGCACATAGGAGATCCAGCTTTCGGTATAGTTGGCGCCGCCCGCCTCGGCTTCGCCGGCACGCTGCTGAGCGACCCTGACGAAGTCCGCATCCAGGCAGTATTTGCGAGAATATTCCTCGAAGCGCTCGCCCTTCGGCTGGCCGTTATCGAGAAAGCTGATGGCGACGGTGCCGCCGACCGCCGGCTGATAGCTGTGTTCGACGCTGACCTTCTTCTTGGCCGGAAAGGTGGTGCGCCACCAATAGGTCGAGCGCAGCGTCCAGAGCGGTACGAGATCGGCGTCGGTCATGGGATAGATCAGCCCGCGGGCGATCCAGTCCTTGCGGACGGTGTCGGGGAGCTTGGCGAGCGCATCGCGGGTCTTCTGGCTGTAAGGCAGGACGGGAATCTTGTTTTTGGCTAACTCGTCGGTGACGTCGATACCGAGCGAGACGACACGCTGCTGCAGCTTGGCGGTGATCGGCCTGCCATCCTGCACGGTGGAGAAATGCAGGAAATTGTCGCTGTCATAGTCTGAAATGGCGGAGTTGCTGTCAACCTGACCTGAGATATCGGGCATCGGGAAGGCGACCAGGCTTTCGACATCCTTGTCTGATGTGTTCTCGAACACGTAATCGACACGCACCTGCGAAGCGGAGATGAAGAGATCCTCCTGCACCATGCTGACATCGTCGGACTGGGCAAAGATCAGCCCACCGGTCTTGACCTCGGCCATGGTGTCGTTCGCCAGCGCCGGCGATGCGATCCCCGCGGCGACAAGAAGAGTGAAGAGCTTCAGCATAAAACACCCCCGTGTCCGCGGCCCGCCCCGTCATCGCCGCCGCAGGATTATCGCCGAAAGCTTTAGAGGGTCAATGACGCTGTCTGGAACAAAATGCTTGCAACCGGCGGCTTTGCCGGTCATTCACAGCCGATGTCCGATCAAAACAGCCAACGCCTCGACCAACTTCTTGTCTCCCGCGGTCTCTTCGCCAGCCGCTCGCGAGCCCGCGACGCCGTGCAGCGCGGCACCGTCAGGATCGCCGGCCTGGTGGTGACGAAGGCCGGCGCGCTCGTCGTCGACGACGCTGCCATCGAGATCGACGATCCGGCGCAGGACTATGTCTCGCGTGCGGCGCTGAAGCTTGCTAGCGCCCTCGAGCATTTCCGGCTCGATCCGGCCGGCCATCACTGTCTCGATATCGGCGCGTCCACCGGCGGCTTCACCGAGGTGCTGCTGCAGCGCGGCGCTCGGCATGTGACGGCGATCGATGTCGGCCATGGGCAGATGCATCCGCGCATTGCAGCCGATCCGCGGGTGACCAACAAGGAAGGCCTCAACGCCCGCAACCTGACGGCAGACGATATCGGCGAGCCCGCCACATTCATCGTCTCCGACGTCTCCTTCATCTCGCTGAAGCTGGCGCTGGCGCCGGCTCTCGACATCGCCGAAGCGGGTGCGGTCGCCGTGCTCCTGGTCAAACCGCAGTTCGAGGCGGGGCGCGAGGCGATCGGCAAGGGCGGGCTGCTGAAGGATCCCTCGTCTGCGCCCGCCGTCGCTGCGCAACTCGCGCGCTGGTTCACCGAGGACATGGGCTGGAACAGCCTCGGCCTCATCCCCTCCCCGATTGCCGGCGGCGACGGCAATCAGGAATATCTTCTGGCAGGATTGAAACCGTGAGCACCGAAACCGTCACGATCGAAAAACTCGGCGCCCAGGGCGACGGCATTGCCGGCAGCGCCGGCGGGCCTGTCTATGTGCCCTTCTCGCTGCCGGGGGAAACCGTCGCCATCGCCCGCGTCAAAAGCCAGGGCACGATCATGTCGATCACGACAGCCTCGCCCGACCGGCAGGAGCCGCCCTGCCGGCATTTCGGCCCGGATGGCGTCAACGGCACCTGCGGCGGCTGCACGCTGCAGCATATGGCCGATAGCCCTTATCGCGCCTTCAAGCGCCAGCTGGTCATCGATGCGCTGCGATCGAAGGGGCTGACGCCTGAGGTCGGCGAGATCGTGCCGGCCCGGCCGGGCGAGCGCCGGCGCGTGGTATTTGCGGCGCGCAAGACCGAGAAGGACATGCTGATCGGTTTCAACCAGGCCGAAAGCCATCATATCGTCGCGATCGAGGAATGTCCGATCTCGTCGGCGGGGATCGTCGCCCGGCTGCCGGCGATACGGGCGATTGCCGCGGCACTCGCGACCAACGCCGAACCCTTCCGCGTTTCCGTGCTGGAAACGCTGTCCGGCCTCGATATCGCGGTCGACGAGGTGAAAAAACTCTCCGATGCGCAGCGGCGCAAGGCGGTGGAGATCGTGCTCAGCCTGCGCGGCATTGCCCGTGTTTCTTTGAACGGCGAAATCCTCATCGAGCCGTCGAAGCCGCTGATCGATTTCGGCGGCGTCCAGGTCTCGCCTCCGCCGGGCGGCTTTGCCCAGGCGACAAAGCCGGCGGAAGAGGCGATGGCCGAGCTGGTGCTTGCCCATGCCGGCAAGGCCAAACGGATCGCCGATCTTTTTGCCGGCGCCGGCACATTTTCGCTGCGGCTGGCGCGGATCGGCCGCGTGCATGCTGTCGAAGCCGAGGCAAAGGCGCTTGCCGCCCTCGACCACGCCGCCCGCAACACGCAGGGGCTGAAGCCGGTCAGCATCGAAAAGCGCGATCTCTTCCGCCGCCCCTTGATGACGCAGGAGTTCAAGCCCTATGATGCCGTCGTCTTCGATCCGCCGCGCGCCGGTGCGGAGTTCCAGTGCAAGGAGCTTGCCCGCTCCGCGGTGAAGAAGATCGCCGCCGTCAGCTGCAATCCGCTGACGCTGGCGCGCGACCTCGCAATCCTCGTCGAGGGCGGTTACCGGATCACCGGCGTGACGCCGATCGACCAGTTCCTCTGGACCTCGCATGTCGAGGTGGTGGCGACGCTGGAGAAATAGTCGGCCGCCCGCCGACTCACCCCGTCCATATCAATGCCGAGGGCGCGATGCCCTCAAGCATCCTTATTGCGTGCCGGATTCGCGCTCCGCACCCACATTCAGCCGAATTGCCCGCGTTCCAAGTTTCGCACCGCTGACGCCATCGATGGCGATCGGCTCGATCTCCAAGCCCGTTTCGACATCGACATAGCGGGCGAGTTCGCCATCGCAATGGCGGTGCGCCCACGCCCCGATCATCATCAGCACCGGCAGGAAATCCCGGCCTGCTTCCGTCAGCACGTACTCCTCGCGGGGCGGCCGCTCGGAATAGAGGCGCTTTTCCAGCAGGCCGTCATCCGTCAGCGCCTTGAGGCGCTTGGTGAGCATGGTCGGCACGATGCCGAGGCTCTTCCTGAACTGGTCGAAGCGGGTAAGGCCGGTATGGGCGTCGCGCAAGACCAGAATGCTCCAGGCATCGCCGACGGATTGAAGGCCGCGGGCGACCGGGCACTGCGGAATCGGATTTTTTTTCATTAGGTATCTTTTCGATAGTGACACGATATCGAAAAGATAGTAACAGATCGGCCAACAATGATCCACCCTTTGAAAGCGGACAGTATGATCGACAAAAGCAGAAACGTTGCGCTGGTCACCGGTGCGTCCTCCGGCATTGGCCTTGTCACGGCCCAATCGCTGGTGAAGGCCGGCTATCGCGTCTATGGAACAAGCCGCAAACCAGTCGCCAACAGGCCCGGGATAACGATGCTGATCTGCGACGTGACGGATCAAGCATCGGTGGAGGCTGCCATTGCCGAGATCCTGCAACAGGCCGGCCGGATCGATCTTGTCGTCAACAATGCCGGGATCGGCCTGCTCGGCGGCGCCGAAGAATCATCGATCGACCAGGCCCAGCGGCTTTTCGACGTCAACCTTTTCGGTGTCGCCCGCGTCGTCAATGCCGTGCTGCCGGTCATGCGCAAGCAGAAGAGCGGCCGGATCGTCAACATGAGCTCAATCCTGGGACTTATCCCATCCCCCTACAACGCCTTCTATGCCGCAACCAAACATGCGCTCGAGGGCTATTCGGAATCGCTCGATCACGAAGTGCGCAACTTCGGCATTCGTGTCATTCTCGTCCAACCCGGCGTCACCAGAACATCTTTCGAGGAAAACCTGACACGCGCAGACCAACCTCTTCCGGTCTATGCGTCGGAGCGGACCCGTAGCGAAGCGCTGATGCGCAAATGGGTGGAAACGGGCGACGCGCCGCAGGTCGTCGCCGACATGGTCGTCAAAGCCGCAACAGCCAAGAAGCCGAAGCTGCGCTATTCCGCCGGCAAGCAGTCACGCCAGGTCCGCTCGCTTCGTCGCTACCTGCCGGAGCGGCTGGTCGACAGCCTCTTGCGCAAGGTCAACGAGTTTCCGGCCTCGGCTTGAGTCTTTAATCGAGGACAGGATTCAGATTTCGAGCCGACACGCTTAAAGTCACCCTGTTCTCGGCCAAGGAAACCGATTCTGAATGCGCAAGACCAAAAGACGAAATCCCTACTATACCGGCCCGGTGTCCGATCACTTCGACGGCACATACTTCTTCAATCCAGACGGTATTGAGCCCCTTGGTTTCCGCGATTTGCTGCGATGGCAATTCGATGGTGGCCGTGAGCGTTGGCCACGGTCGGTCCCAAGCCCATATCCGGCGGTCAAGCCGGATCCACGTGTCGACGGTGGCGATCTGCGGGTGACCATGGTTGGGCATGCGACCATGCTGGTGCAGGTCGCCGGGCTCAATATCCTCACCGACCCGGTGTGGTCGGAGCGCGTCAGTCCCTTCACCTTTGCCGGGCCGAAACGCGTCGTCCGACCGGGCATCGCATTCGATGATCTGCCGTCGATCGATCTCGTGCTGATCTCGCACAATCATTATGATCATCTCGATATCGCAACGCTCAGGCGGCTGCATGCGAAGCATCGGCCGCGTGTGGTGACGCCGCTCGGCAATGACACGATCATCCGCCGCGCCGTGCCCGATCTACAGACAACAGTGATGGACTGGGGCGAGTGCATTGCGCACGCCGGAATCAGCATCGATGCGGAACCTGCGCATCATTGGTCCGCCCGCGGCGGCAC
Organism: Rhizobium ecuadorense; assembly: GCF_001187535.1. Classification (GTDB taxonomy): domain Bacteria; phylum Pseudomonadota; class Alphaproteobacteria; order Rhizobiales; family Rhizobiaceae; genus Rhizobium; species Rhizobium ecuadorense. The sequence goes on along the minus strand of NZ_LFIO01001790.1, from coordinate 183,142 downwards.
CGACCGCCGCATGGCGCTCTGGGCCTCGTTCGTTCTGTCGACTCCGGCCGGAAAGATCTATCACGTCGGCGATACAGGCTTTCACCACGGCATCAATTACAAAGCCGCACAGCAGAAGCATGGCGGCTTTCGCCTGGCCATTCTACCCTTCGGCGCCTATGAGCCGCGATGGTTCATGCAAGGCCAGCACCAGAATCCGCGGGAGGCGGTGATCGGGATGACGCTGGCAAACGCGGCCTATGTGGCGGGGCATCACTTCGCGACGTTCCAACTGACGAATGAAGCGGTCGATGCGCCGACGAGGGCATTGCAAGATGCAATGCGCGAGCATGATATTCCCCCGGAGCGGTTCCGGCCGCTGAGGGCCGGCGAGGTCTTCGATGTGCCGGCGGTTTAAAGCAGTTCCAGCAAAAATGTGAAGCGCTTCAGCGGCGCATGAAGGCTTCGAAGGCGGCCCGGGCTTCGGCGCTTTTCAGACGGGCGGAGAAATGGCCGGCCTCCTCGTCGATGCGGGCGATGATCTCGTCCCTGTCGCCACGGACGAGATCGCGGGCGATACGCAGCGCCTGCGGCGGCTTGGCGGCAAGGCGAGCGGCGGTCGTCAGCGTCATAGCATCGACTTCACCGGGTTCGACCACCTTCCAGATGAGACCGGCCTCCTTTGCCTCCGCTGCGGAAAAGGCCTCTCCGGCCGCGAGCATGGCGAAGGCGCGCTGGTGGCCCATCAGGCGCGGCGCAACCAGACTGGAGCCAGCCTCCGGCACCAGCGCCAGATCGACAAAGGGGGTACGGAACTGGCTGCGGCTCGAGGCGATCGTCAGGTCACAATGGAGATGGATGGTCGAGCCGATGCCGATCGCCAGACCGTCAACGCCGGAGACCACCGGTTTTTCGGCCTTCACCAGCGCATAGAGGAAATCGAGGATTTCCTGCTCCAGGCCGCCGCCGCCGACCGCGGCGGCAAGGAAGTCGTTCAGATCATTGCCTGAGGAAAAGCAGCCCTCGGTGCCGAGAAAGGCTATGGCGCGGATGGCGGGATCGGCATCGGCCGCCTTCAGCGCATCGGCCATTGTCCGGTACATGGCACGGGTGATGGCGTTCTTCTTCTCCGGCCGGTTGAAGCGGATGAGCTGGACGCCGGGATGGGCGGAAGGCTGCTCGACGATGATGTGATCGGTCATGGAATCTCCTCAGAGGTCTTGGGGTCGCCTCAGGCGAGCAGGATGCGGGCGGCGGCAAGGCTTGCCGCGCCATTGACCACGCGGTCGCCAAGGGCTGCGGTCTCGGCCAGCAGGTTTTCGGCGGCGAAGCGGCAGAGCGCGACGCGGCCCTCGCCCCTGCCGTCGCCGCTTTCGGCAAGAGCGCCCTTGGCGAGATAGCAGCCGGTGAGCACGAGGCCGAACAGGCGCTGATAGGGTGTCGCACCCGAGAGCGCCTCGGCCGCCTTGCCATCGGCCAGCATCTTCGTCAGCCAGGCGGTCGCCGCTTCGAGATCAGAAATCGCTGCGTCGAGCCTGGCGGCGGTCTCGCCGAAGCCATCGAGATTGGCGCGGCGGACGCTGTCGGCGATCTCCTTCAATTCAGCGATGAAGCCCGTCACCTGATCGCCGCCGGAGAGCGGCAGCTTGCGGGTGACGAGGTCGATCGCCTGGATGCCGTTGGTGCCCTCGTAGATCGGCGCGATCCGGGCGTCGCGGAGATAACGCGCCGCACCGGTCTCCTCGATGAAGCCCATGCCGCCATGCACCTGAATGCCGAGCGAGGCGACGTCGACGCCGGCGTCGGTGGAAAAGGACTTGGCGATCGGCGTCAGCAGCGCGGCGCGTTCCTGCCAGTGGCGGCTCGTATCGCCTGCCCGGTGGGACATGTCGATCGCATGGGCGCAGGCATAGGAGATGGCGCGCGACCCTTGGGTCAGCGCCTTCATCGTCAGCAGCATCCTGATGACATCGGGATGTTCGACGATCTGGCTCATGCCGGGCCCGCTCCAGCCGGGCGCCTTGCCCTGGGTGCGCTCCCTGGCATAGGCGAGCGCCTTCTGGGTGGCGGCCTCGGCGATCGCCACGCCCTGCATGCCGACGGCGAGACGGGCATTGTTCATCATCGTGAACATGCAGGCGAGCCCCTTGTTCTCCTCGCCGACCAGCCATCCGACAGCACCTTTTTCGTCGCCGAACCGGCCGTCGCCATAGATCATCGTGCAGGTCGGCGAGCCGTGGATGCCGAGCTTGTGCTCGAGCGAGTGGCAGAACAGATCGTTGCGGGGGCCAAGCGAGCTGTCGTCGTTCACCAGGAATTTCGGCACCAGAAAGAGCGAAATGCCGCGGGTGCCGGCCGGCGCATCCGGCAGGCGGGCCAGCACCAGATGAATGATATTGTCGGCCGCGTCATGCTCGCCCCAGGTGATGAAGATCTTCTGGCCGAAGATGCGGTAGCTGCCGTCGGCGCGGCGCTCGGCGCGGGCTTTCAGTACACCGAGATCGGAGCCGGCATGCGGCTCGGTCAGGTTCATGGTGCCGGTCCATTCGCCGGACACCATCCTTGCCAGATATGTCTCCTTCAGCGCAGCGCTGCCATGGGCGCTGACCGCCTCGATGGCGCCCATCGTCAGCGTCGGGGCGAGCGCAAAGGCCATGGAACCGGAATTCCACATTTCCAGTGCGGCGACATTCAGCATATGCGGCAGAGCCTGGCCGCCGAAAGCTGCGGGCGCCGTCAGGCCGTTCCAGCCGCCGGCGATCCAATTGCGATAGAGATCGCGCCAGCCGTCCGGCAGCCTGACCTCGTCCCCTTCCAGACGGGCGCCCTGGCGGTCGCCGATGTCGGCGAGCGGCGCCACCTCCTCTGTGGCAAAACGTCCCGCTTCGGAGAGGATCGCGTCGATCAGATCTTCGCCGAGATCGCCGAGATGCCCTTGGGAAACCGCCTCGCCCATGCCGGCTACGTGCTTCAACGTGAACGCGATTTCCTCGACGGGCGCCTTGTACATTGTCTTCCTCCGCGGGACCGGCCTGCATTGTCTGCCCTTGGGCAAAGCCTTCCGTGGCAAAGGGCTAATTGATTTTTACGTAAACGTCAATTTCGATTTCCCGGCCTGCCATGTGATAATTCACCGGAAACAGCGCTTGGCCCTTGCACCCTCGCACAAATGGACGTCATGAAGTTTCTCTAGGGGAAATCTCCGAAAACGACATCGCCTTCGCAAAGGATCGGCGACCAATGGATACATTGCCCGCCAACATACCCGGCTTCGTCTGGGCCTACCGCTTTTCGCCGGGTGAAAAGACGGCGGTGCGGCTGAATAACAGTGCGACGGTAGCGGATCTGACCGCCGACGATTGTTTCTACTGGCTGCACCTCAACCTTGTCGACGCCCGCGTGCCGGCATTGCTCGAAACCCTTACCGGGCTGACGGAGGATGCGAAATCGGCGCTGACGACGCGTGACACGCATGCAACCATCACCGTCGACGAGCAGATGCTCTACGGCACGCTCGTCGACTGCCAGCGCGATTTCGCTGAGGACACCAGCAATCTCGGCTGGCTGCATTTCGCCATGTCCGACCGCTTCATCATCACCACCAGGCTGCAGCCGCTGCGCAGCGTCGAGCGGGCGCGGGCGCTGATCGAGAAGAATCCGGGCAAATTCTCACGGCCGGTCGATCTGTTCGAACTGCTGGTGATCGAGTTTCAGCGCACGCTGATCGCCATCGTCATCGAGCTCACCGATGAACTGAACCTGATCGAGGATTTCGTCTACGACAACGCGCCGCGCGACGAACGCCGACGGCTGGCGCCGGTGCGGCGCACCGTGGTCAGGCTGCACCGGCATCTGCGCACGGTGCTGGCGCTGATGCGCCGCGCGGCGGCCGCCGACGACGACGAAATGCCCTTCGGCTTCGACGATGTGGCGCGGCGGCTGACGAGCCGGCTGGAAACGGTCGACCACGACATCTATGCGCTGCAGGACCGGGCGCGCCTGCTGCACGAAGAAATCGACTCGAAGCAATCCTCCGAGACCAACCGCCACCTCTATCTGCTGTCGATCATGACGGCCTTCCTGCTGCCGCCGACCCTGGTGACCGGTTTCTTCGGCATGAACACCGCCAACCTGCCCTTCGCCGTCGGCGACTACGGCACCGAATACGCCGTCGCCCTCATCGTCGCCTCGATCGCCTTTGCCTGGTGGCTGCTGCGGCGGGTGGATATTCTTTGAATTGAGACGTGCGGTGGGTGTTGGCAATTCCGCTGCTATTCAGCAAACGTCACCGTTCTAGCCGCAGAGATTGCCCCACGCTCCGTCCTCCTCGGGTTTGACCCGAGGAGGACGGAGGGTGGGGTTACGTTCGGCGAAACTCACGGTCGGCACAACGCAATTGCGCGACGCTGCGCGTACCCCACCTCACCCGGAACGGTTCTTGCACGGTTACTAATACATTTACCGTGGGGAGGCCAATTGTCATGGAATGGTGCATATCCGAAGAGTTCGTCCCTCTGATGCTCGTTGTGAGTGGGCCGGAAAAATACAAGCTTGTTGCAAGCCTTGTGCAGGCTGCCGAGATGCTGACGGTTGGCTGGCCGATCGACGATGGAGACGAATATCTCATTGCGATTAGGGCATGCCGGGATGCGATTCGTGGGGAAATTCCGGCTGACGACGCGCGAGCAGCGCTGATCCGTGCCGCCGACGAAGCTGGCATGTCGGTGATAACAGCCGTTCACTGAGTTTTTCGCAGCCGACGATGAAATGGTTCACCGGCTTTCATGCCAGCGCCCTCTCGTTGCGCCGCATGCGCAGGTCCATGAGCGGTTGCTGACGGAAGCCCGTCCAACAAAGTCGCGGCGCATCGTATCTCGGACCACGGGCGCTTCTGACCCGGATATCCCACGGAATTAGGGGCAGAGCTTCCCCCACCCTCCGTCATCTCGACTCAAGCCCGAGGAGGAAGGAGGGTGGGTGATGTTTCGGCCAATTCCTCCGCCGAAGCAACTCGCGTCGCGCTTGCCTCACCTCACCTCAATACGGCGAATAGCACTGCTGGCGGGGGCCGTTATAGGGCTGGAACGTGTTGTCGTAGGCGCGATAGGAGCGGTAGCGGTTGGCGCACCAGGCGACGTGGCTTGAACCCATGCGGGGCGCGGGCTCGACATAACGCGGCTGGGCGACAATGGCGCCGCCGATGACCGCGCCGGCGCCGAAGGCGGCGAGCGGGTACCAGTAGCCGTTATAGTGACGATAGCCCGGGCGGTAGTAGGAATATCCGCGATAGCCGCCGTAATAGCCGGGACGGTAATAGGCGCCGGGGCGATAGCCGGGACGGTAATAATCACGGCGATAGTAGCGGCGGTATTGGACATTCTCGACGGCGGAGGATTTTTCCACCTGCGGGGCGGTCGGCATCTGGATTGCCTGCGACGGCACGAACCCTGTCAGAACGACGGCGGCAGCCAGAACTGCGGTCGCGATCTTGTTACTCAAACCGAACATTCTTCTCTCCCATTCAACAGCGGTAACCGCCTGCTCAGCAACGCTTTCGTGCCGGAATGGTTCCGAAAGCGGCCGGGGGGCCGGCTGCTTTCGTATTTTTAAAGAAATCGATCTGAACCGGGCATTAACCGGGACGGAGCCCGTTCAATCCATCTCTTCCGAAGTGTGGTTAGGCAACGGCAGAGATCTTGGCCTTATCACCCTGCAGACGGTTGACCATGAAGTTCGAATACCATTCGAGGAACTGCATGACGCCCCCCTCGTGCAGGGAAGAATAGGGGCCGGGTTCATAGGCCGGAGAGTGAATGCCGAAGGCGTTCTCCTCGACGATGCGGCGGTCCTGGTCGTTGGTCTCGGTCCAGACGTGGGTCAGTTCCTCGAGATTGTAATCCACGCCTTCGACGGCGTCCTTGTGGACGAGCCACTTGGTCGTCACCGCCGTCTCGTTGGCGCTGAGCGGCAGCACCCGGAAGGAGATGGCATGGTCACCAAGCAGGTGGTTCCACGTCGTCGGATAGTGGAAGAGCAGCATGGTGCCGATACGGTCAATCGCGATATCGTCGGCAATCCGGCGCTTGACGGCCGGCTTGCCCGACATGGTGTAGCTCTCGGCATCCTCGATCAGCGGCATGCGGGCGGTGCGGAACTGGCCGTCCGGCGAAATCTGGAACTTGCTCGGCAGGCCGGCGGCCTCGCAGCGCGCCCAATGGCCGGCAATTTCCGGATCGTCGGCGCCGCCATCCGTGCCGGTGACGCTCGGGGCTTCGGGATAGGTGCGGCAGAGTTCGGGGTGATTGGCGGCGCAGTGATAGCACTCGCGGTTGTTTTCCCAGACGAGCTTCCAGTTGCCCTTCTCGATGATCGTGCTCTGGAAGGCGACCTTGCTCTCGCTGATCCGGTGCGGCGCGACATAGGGCTCGATCTTGTCGCGCACCGGCTGGAAGTCCGGAGCAGTGTCGGCAAGGCAGATGAAGACATAGCCTGCGACGATTTCGCAATGGACGGGCTTCAGGTTGAAGCCGGTCTTGTCGAAATCATCGCCCATGTGGCGGGCGAAGGCGAGCTTGCCTTCGAGATCGTAGGTCCACTGGTGATAGGGGCAGACCAGACGCACGGAGGAGCCGTGCTCCTTGGTGCAGACGCGCGAGCCGCGATGGCGACAGCTGTTGTGGAAGGCGCGGATGACATTGTCGCGGCCGCGGACGACGACGACGGGGTAGCTGCCGATCTGGACGGTGAAATAGGCGCCCGGCTTCGGCAGCTCGCAATCATGGCCGATGAACAGCCAGTCGCGATAATAGATCATCTCCATGTCGAGCTGGAAATAATCCTCGTCGATGTAGAATGGCCGCTCGAGGCTGAAGCCCTCACGGCGGTTCTTGAGCTGACGCAAAACGTTGTTGCGAATATCCATCTTCATGTCCTCGTGCACCCGGCGGAAGCGCGCCCGCTTCCTTCTCCTTCGGGAGAATTGTTCATGGCGCCCATTTAATCACCTGGACCCATTTAATCACCTGGCATCTCTGCCGCTCGGTTGTAATGCGACATCGGCTTCGAAATTGACGACAGGATGCGGCAGGGCTTAAATTCGCTGACCCGGTCGATCGCCTCGGCCGACTCTGCCGGCAATTATCGTCAATTGCGACATGGCGTAAAGACCCGATCCACAAAGAGGCCCGCGGCCCGATAGAGACCGCCATCGCATTTGCGACATGGGCCGATATCTGCCTGCCACGCGGGCGGCAACCCGCACCATTTTAACACCGCCTTAAGCATACGGTCCTATCCTCATCATGATCCGAGACCGACGAAGCACGCGAACCATGGCCAAACTCCGTTATTTCGACGCTAGAGATGCAAGCAGATCGCAGGAGCGGCAGCCGATTGCCGCGCATTCCGAATTTCTGCGCACCGGCCGCATCCCCCGCGAGCGGCGGCACTGGCTAGCCGAGGAAAAGCGCTATTTCACCCATGACGAAGTCGCTGCAAAGACCGGCCGCAAGCTGCAGGTGGCCGGCGAGAAGACGCATCAGCACATCAACGGCTTTCACCACTCGATCCAGTTTCCGAAGATGATCTTTCACCGGACGCTGGAGGACAGCCCGCATCTCGGCTATTGCCACGTCACCGCAGCACGGACGAAGTTCGCCCATTACGAAGAGGTCAGCTGGGCCTTCTACATCGCCAATTTCTATTCCGACATCGGCGAGAACGACAATTTCTTCGAACGCATCGATGTCGGCTATTCCCGTATGTATTTCGCCGTCGCCATCAAGGCGGGCGAGAACTCCCAGGAAAAGATGAGCATCGACCGGTCGGTGCGCGGCAACGGCCTGCTCTTCCGCACCCACGATCCGCAGGCGGCGATCCGCAACATCCTGCTGCTCGGCGCCCGCAACGAACAGCTGCGCGAAATCATCCGCCAGCTGTGACGCGTACGCATGGGTGAGACCAACAACGCGATTGATCGCAAGCAGCGGAAAGCCTAATGACTGCCGGGACCAAAGCATCGGGCAGCACATGGCACGCATCATCGACATAGAGGCAGACAGGCGGGCAGCACTCGAGGCGGCCTCAGCCGCTCTTGCCGACGGCTTTGCCATCGCCATCCCGACCGAGACCGTCTACGGCCTTGCCGCCGACGCCACCAATCCGGCGGCGATCACCCGCATCTACGAGACCAAGGGACGGCCGCGCTTCAATCCGCTGATCTGCCATATGGCCGATCTTCAAATGGCCGAGGAGCACGCCGAATTCGACCCCGTCTCGCGGGCGCTCGCCACGGCCTTCTGGCCGGGGCCATTGACCCTGGTGCTGCCGCTGAAACCGCAAAGCCCGATCCATTCGCTGGCGACCGCCGGTCTCGACAGCGTCGGCGTGCGCGTGCCGAAAGGTTTTGCGGGCGCCCTGATCGGCGCCTTCGGGCGGCCGCTCGCCGCCCCCAGTGCCAATACGTCGGGCGCCGTCAGCGCGACGAGTGCGGCCCATGTCGAGGCCGATCTTGGGGCGAAGGTCCCGTTGATTCTCGATGCGGGCCCCAGCACCGTCGGTGTCGAATCGACCATCGTCAAGGTGGAGGGTGACCGGGTGAGGCTGCTACGCCCTGGCGGCCTGGCGGCGCGCGAGATCGAGCGGGTCGCAGGCCGGCCGCTGCTCCGGGCGAAGACGGCATCGGCGGCGATCGAAGCGCCGGGCATGCTGGCCTCGCATTACGCGCCGGGCGCTTCGGTGCGCCTCAATGCGACGACGGTCGAACCCGGCGAAGCGCTGATCGCCTTTGGCGGCGCGGCCGTCTCCGGCACAAACAGTGCCCGGATCGTCCTCGATCTCAGCCCGCGCGGCGACTTGGCGGAGGCGGCGGCCAATCTTTTCGACTATATGAAGCGGGCCGATGCCAGCGGCGCGTCGAGCATCGCCTTCTCAGCCATTCCCGAGGAGGGGCTCGGCGAAGCGATCAACGATCGCCTGCAGCGGGCGGCGGCTCCGCGCGACTGACAGACCTGATCAAATCGACGAAGGACCGACCCCGATGAGCAGCACCGGCATTTCCACCGAACTTCTCGACCGCTTCGCAGCCATCGTCGGCGACAAATACGCGCTTCGGGGCGAGGCCGATCTTGCACCGCATCTGATCGAGAACCGCGGGCTCTATCACGGCGCCTCCCCTCTCCTGCTGAGGCCCGGCTCGGTCGAGGAAGTCTCCGATATCATGAAGCTGGCGACCGAGACCGGGACGGCGATCGTGCCGCAGACCGGCAATACCGGTCTCGTCGGCGGCCAGACGCCACGCGCCGGCAAATGCGATATCATCCTGTCGCTCGAGCGCATGAACCGGATCCGCGATGTCGATCCGGTGGCGAACGTGCTGGTGGCCGACGGCGGCGCCATTCTGGCCGAGGTGCAGAAGGCGGCCGAGGCGCATGGGCGGCTGTTTCCGCTGTCGCTCGGCTCGGAGGGCTCCTGCCGCATCGGCGGCAACCTCTCCACCAATGCCGGCGGCACGGCGGTGCTGGCCTACGGCAATATGCGCCAGCTCTGCCTCGGCCTTGAAGTGGTGCTGCCGACCGGCGAGATCTGGGATGGCCTGCGCCGCCTGAAGAAGGACAATACCGGCTACGACCTGCGCGACCTTTTCATCGGCGCCGAAGGCACGCTCGGCATCATTACCGGCGCGGTGCTGAAGCTGTTTCCCCAGCCGCTCGGCCATCAGGTGGCATTCGCCGGGCTGAATTCGGTGGCGGATGCGCTTGGTCTCTTCAACCTTGCCTCCAGCCTCTGCGGCGCCTCGCTCACCGGATTCGAGCTGATGCCGCGTTTCGGCGTGGAAATCACCGCCCGCCACATCGACGGCGTGCGCGATCCGCTGGAGGCGGCCTACCCCTGGTACGTGCTGATCGACATTTCGACATCGGACTCGGCCGAAACGGCGGAGCGGATGATGAACGGCGTGCTCGAACAGGGTTTTGAGGCCGGGCTGGTGCTCGATGCGGCGATTGCCGCATCGGTGGCGCAGCAGAAGGCCATCTGGCACATGCGCGAAAGCATGTCGGATGCCCAGAAGCCGGAAGGCGGCTCGATCAAGCACGATGTTTCCGTGCCGGTGTCGCGGATCCCGCATTTCATGGCCGAGGCCGAAGAAGCCGTCATGGCGGCGATGCCCGGAGCCCGCATCTGCGCCTTCGGCCATATGGGCGACGGCAATATACATTACAATATTTCCCAGCCGGTCGGCGCCGACAAGGCCGCCTTCATCGCCCGCTGGCGCGAAATGAACCACATCGTGCATGAGCTGGTGCTCGCCCATGGCGGCTCGATCTCGGCCGAGCACGGCATCGGCCAGCTGAAGCGCGACGAATTGGCGGCGATCCGCCCGGCCATCGAAATCGAGCTGATGCGCCGCATCAAGCGCGCCTTCGATCCGGCCGATATCATGAACCCGGGAAAGGTGGTCAGCCTCGAGGTGTGAGGGTGGCGGTCACGGGGTCGCCCCTCATCCGCCTGCCGGCACCGACCGGGGTCGAGCCACGGGTCTCGACCCGTCCTTCGGACCCCCGCTTGCGGGGCGAAGGGCATATGCAGCGATCTCTCCGTCCCTCGCCCACCTCTCGCAGGGCACGTCCCCTCGCCCCGTTTTTTACGAGGAGAGGATGAGGGGCAAACTATTGAAACTGAAGGGTAATTATGACTGCGTACCGCCGCCGGTCAGGATCTGCAGGGCCGGCGATTGCTGGGTGGCGTTCTGGACGTCGTACATCGCGGTGAAGCGGCGCAGCAGCTTGTCGACCTTCTTCGGATCCTGGAGATCCTCGAGCTTGACGAAGCGATTGATAAGGTCGGCCTGCTTGGCAACGTCCATGCCCGATATCTGCGAGGGCAGGCTGTAGGCTGTCGTGATCACCTGATACAGCGCCTTGTCGCCGAGGATCGAATAGATCGAAGTGATGCTCGGGGCCTTGCGGCTGAAATAGAGCGCCAGGCGCACACCATCGTTGCTTTCGCCCTGCTGGGCTTCCAGCGTCTGCTGGACGAAAAGCTTCTGGGTGTGATCCTCGGCCGCCTTGTTCTGGATGGTGCCTATCTTGGCGCGGGTCAGATTGCCGTCCTTGTCGAAGTTGAAGGCGGCGACGATATCCTGGAAGCGGGCATCGGCCTTGGCGTTCAGGTAGCTCTTCTTGTCGTCGGGATCTGACGTGAAGATCTTCTTCAGCGTCGCCTTGTCGTAATCCTTCGGGTCGAGGTTATTGGCCTTCAGCACCAGACCGGTCAGACGGCTGTCGTCGAGGAAATCGTCGAGCGACTTCACCTTCGCCATGCCCTTGGCGAAATAATCCACCTCGGCCGTCGCGTCCTTCGATGCCTTGTCCTTTACCGGGCCGGCCTTCAGCAGCATGGTCATATGCGCCTTGTAGTCGGTGGCGTATTTGGCCATGGTCGCGTCGGGCAGCGCCTGGAAGGGTGACGCCGCCTTGCCGTCGGGGCCGAAGTTGAAGGCCCGGGCAAGGTTGGTGATGCGCTCGTCCTTCAAGGAGGCGATATAGCCGTCCGGATCATAGGCATCGCTCGTCAGGATCTTGCGCATCATCGAGCGCGGCACCTCCTGGTCGGTCAGACCGAAGGCCTGCAGCGCCACATGATAGGGATCCGGCAGTTTGTCGTTGCTCTTCTTGAAATCGGCCGCGGAATTGGTGCGCAGGAAATCGTTGACGGACTTGATCTCGGCAGTATCGAGCAGGCTGGTGCTGTCGGCCATCATGCTCGAATAGTTGGACACAACCTCGTCGATCGCCTCGTCGCGCTCGTCGTCATAGCGCGCCATATAATTGTCATTGGTGGTCTGCGCCTGATCGGCCGTCTGGACCGAGCTTACGACCGGCAGCGAGCCATCGGCGGCGAAGTTGAAATCGGCGTTGAGATCGGCATATCCGGCGGCCGAGGCGGCGGTCGCATCGGTCAGGAAGCTCTTCAGATCGGCGTCCGAAATATTGGACGGCAGATTGTAGGTGCTCTTCAGGAAATTGGTTATGGCGGGATCGGCGATGAGATCGTCGACATTGGCGATCGTCGCCATCCGGGCGGAATAGTCGTCGGTGCGGGCTCCGGCAGCAATTTTCGTGTTGGTGATCTGTGCCGCCGTCTGCGCCTGCATGCCATCCTCGAGCGTGCCGTCCGCCTTGAAATTGAAGGCGGCGGCGACGTCGGCATAGGTGCCGGTGCCGCTCTGATCGGTCAGGATGGCGCGAAGAGCGACGTCGGTCACGGTGGACGGGATGCCGAAGGCGTTGCGGACGAAATTGTTGAGCTTCTGGTCAGCCAGCAGCTGATCGACGTTCGAGATCCCGGCGATGGTCGACTGGTAATAGACCGCCGCGCTGTCGGCCTTGCTTGATGTGCTTGCGCTTTGCGTAGCCGTCTGCGAGGCGTAGAGGGTGGCGACCGAACCGTCCGTCTTGAAATTGAAGAGATCGTGGACGTCGCTATAGCCCTGGGCGCTGGCGGCGGCGGGATCGACGAGGAAGGTCCTCAACGTCGCATCGGAGACGCTGTCGGCGATCTGCATGCTGGTTCTGAGATAGCTGACCGCGACGGGATCGGACATGATGTCGTCGACATTGGTGACATTGTCGATCATGGCGTTGAAGTGGGCCGCGTTCGCCGCCGATTTGTCGGTGGTCGACTTGCGCTGCGTGTCCGTCTGGATCACCGCACCGTTGATCGAGCCGTCGGCATTGAAGTTGAAGTCGGCATTGATGCCGGCCTTCCCCTGGGCGGTGGCATAGGCCGGGTCGGTCAGGATGTTCTTCAGCTCGGCATTGCTGAAATCCGTCCCGAGACCATAGGCGTCCTTGATATAGCGCGCCATGTTTCCATCGGCGAGCAGGTCGTCGACATTGGTGATGCCGCTCGATTGCGAGGTCACCTTATAGTAGTTGGCGGTCTGCGACGCCGCCGACGACAGCTTGTTCGCCTGGTCGAGCGTGCGGACGCGCGCCGTGTTCGAGGTCGAACCGTCCGACTTGAAGTTGAAAGCGTTATAGACATTGGTAAAGCCCATCAGCTGGGCATAGCCGGGATCGGTCAGGACCGTGCGGAGCGCCGCCGCAGTGAAATCGGCGCCCATGCTGTAGGCCGTCGTGATGTAGGAGATCAGGCGTTTGTCGGCGACCAGATCGTCGACGTTGGTGATCGTGCCGATCTTGGCGGTATAATAGGCCTTGTTGTAGTCGGCCGCCGTCTTGTTGACGTAGACGACGTCGGAACCGACCGAATTGTCGATGATGACGGACTGGGAATTCAGCGTATAGGCCTCGATGACCGAAGCCTTCTGCGCCGCGGTCTGGGCCGTGCCGGTGACCGTGCCGTCGGCGTTGAAGCTGAACTGGGCGGCAAGCGCCTTGTACTTGTCGCCGCCCTGCGTGTTGACGAAGCTTGCGGGGTCGCTGAGATCGCTCGTCAGCACCTGGCGCAGAAAATCCTTCGACGCATAGGTGGGATCGATGTTGAAGGTCTTCAGCACATAGGTGCGAAGCCTTGTGTTGTTGACCAGATCGTCGACGCTTTGCACGCTGTCGATATTGTTGCCGTAATAGGTGCTCTCGGCGGTCGCCGCCTTGTCGGCGTCGACGAAGGACTGCTTGTAGAGGCCGATGAGATCGTCCTCCTGCGCGTCCGTCTGCACGTCCTTGTCAGGCGCGTTGAAATTGAAGGCGGCCGCGAATTCGCGGTAGCGTGTATCGGAGAGCTTGTTGGCGTAGCTGTTGGGGTCGGTGAGATCGCTTTCCAGCACCTTCTTCATGAAGGCCTTGGCGTAGGTCATGTCCTCGAGGCCATAGGCCTTCATCGCATAGCTGTAGAGCTTGTAATCGCCGAGGAAGTCATCAACATCAGTCACCTTGTTGATATGGTCGGCGTAATACTGAGCGTCCTTCTTGACCGTCGCCTGGGACGCGACCTTGTTCAGGCTCGACGTCATGTCCTTCGACAGGATCGTGTAAGCGAGGGAAGCCGTGATCATCAAACGCGCCCTTCTCGGCAAAATCTCTAAAAGAACGAACTGCTGGTAAGCATATTTTGCCACAGAAAGCTTACCTGAGCCTTACCTCAGGATGCATCACTTCAGCACAGCATGGCGTTCACCTTCCGGAAACCCTGCCGGATTCGGTTTTGATAACCATCTGAGGACGCAAAGTTTTCTTAACCGCAATTTTTAAGCTGTACGGAACGGCAGGCCCCTATTGTCGGCCATAGAGGACGAAAAGTCCCAAGGAGAAGACCGGAAATCGGCTCTCAGGTAAGACAAGGGTAGAATGACATGAACAATCCCGTAATGAAGCCCGCCTGGGCTGGTACGACGCTGCGCCTCGATCCGTCCCGCTTTCCGCAGCAGGTCAGCTACGCCATCCATGATTGTTCGGATGACGTGAATATTACCATAGACGAACGCGGTGCGGTCCTGCGCAAGGTCCTCCCCTCCAGCGGCCTGCCGCTCTCGATTGCGCTACCGAAGCGCGTCTTCCAAGGTGTCGCCGCCCGCGCCATCGACCATGGCGACGGCGAAGTTACCGTCACCCTCGAACTCCATCATGCCGATCCGGAGCTCTGCATTCCGCTGCTCGTCGCCCATGATCTCAGCGATATCGCCGCCGACTGGCGCGGCTGGTCGGAAGCTTTCCGCATTCCGATGCTGATGGTCGAGGCCGACGGTGTCGCCCGGCCGCTCGAAGACCATATCGGCGGCTTACGCACCAGCGATCTCAAGCCGCGCCGCCGCCATTCCTACTTCGCCAACCGCCGCCCGCGCTTCCTCGTGCGCCGCACCACCGGCCAACTCGGCGTCGCCATGCGGATCGAGGGCAAGGAAATCATCGCCCGCAACTGAGCGATTTCGCGACACTTCGTTTTCGCACGCATTTGAAACCCGGCGCCCGCGCCGGGTTTGTCGTTTTACCATCGCTGCAATCAGGGCCCCAATCAGGGAATCGCGAAGAGCAGCGAAATGAAGAGGCCGAAGAAGATGATCAGGCCGACACGATTGTTCGACTTGAAGAGCGCCAGGCATTGGGCGGCATCATCGATATCGAGCCGAACGATCTGCCAGGCAAACATGCCGGCGGCGCCGAGCAAGGCCAGGAAGGCGATGAGATTGGCGCCGGCGAGCGCGAAAGCGGCAAACATCAGCACCAGCGTCAGCCCGTAAAGGCCGATCAGCCATGCCCTCGTCCTGTCGCCGAAGAGGCGCGCGGTCGAGCGGACGCCGATGAGTTCGTCGTCCTCCTTGTCCTGATGGGCGTAGATCGTGTCGTAGCCGATCGTCCAGGCGACCGAGGCGGCGTAGAGCAGGACGGAAGCAAAGGAAAGCCCGCCCAAAATGCCGGCCCAGCCCATCAGCGCGCCCCAGGAAAAGGCAAGCCCCAGGTAGAATTGCGGCCAGTCAGTGAAGCGTTTGGCATAGGGATAAAGCGCGACGATGCCGAGCGACAGCAGGCCGAGGAAAACGGTGAACCAGTTGAACTGCAAGAGCACGAAAAGCCCGACCAGCGCCTGCAGGCCGATGAAGATCTTCGCATGGGCGCGCGTTACGCGGCCGGAGGGCAGCGGACGCGAGCGCGTGCGCGCCACTTCCATGTCGATCTCGTGGTCGACGAGATCGTTATAGGTGCAGCCGGCACCGCGCATGGCGACCGCGCCGATGAAATAAAGGAACAGGTGCGACACCAGCAGGCTGCCGGAATAGAGCCCCTCGCCGATCGCCGCATTGGCGGCAAGGGTCGCCGACCAGAAACACGGCCACATCAGCAGCTGCCAGCCGATCGGGCGATCCCAGCGCGCGAGCTGCGCATAGGGCCAGAGCCATGGCGGCAGGATCCGGTAGACCCAGTTGTCGGAAGGTGCGTCGGAGACGCGGTCGTTGAAATCGCCGGAATCTTGCATGCCGCCATCTAGCGACCGGCCGGCGATCCGGTCAAGAAGCGATCTCTCCGTCTTATGCATGTCGTTATCCCGGAACCGCGCACACTTCCGGGCGACATGCATTGGATCACTGCAGGGAGAAATTGAACTTGTAGGTCGCCGAAACGCCGATCACGATCTGGTTCTTCGAACCGCGGTCGCGCACCAGGCTGCTGTCGGCGGCGGGACCGGCCAGCCGCTTATATTCGAGGAAGGAGCTGGCCGAGAGATTTTCCGTCGCCTTCCAGGTGATGGCCGTTCCGGCGCCGTAGGACTGGATGCCCGACGACGGCTTGTAAGGATCAAGGCCGCTTGCCGCGGCATGTTTGGCGCTGACGCCGTAATAGGCGTCGTAATAGCCGGCGGTGGCAAATGTCGCGCGCGGGCCGCCCGACAGCTGCAGGTTGGGCGCGATATCGGTGAAGGCATCGACGGCGAGATCGGCGACGATGCCGTCGTGGGAACGAATGCCCTGGCGGACTTCGGCGCGGGCGCGCAGGAAATCTGTGGGGTAAACCTCGACGAAGCCGCCGGCTTCCGCCCCCCATTTGACCTTCCTCAAGCCCTTCAGGTCACTGTCGTCACCGGCATCGCGCGACGGCACGAATTTGCCGACGAGGCCGGCGCGGAAGGCGCCCTTGTCGATGAGGGCGAAGGACGGGTTGTCGTTGCGCGAGGAAAAACGCGGGCCTGCACCCTGGCGGCCGACCGAGATCAGCGGGCTGAACTTGAATTCATTATGCGACGAGCCTTCGAATTTCGGCGCGGAGAAGCCGGCGACGCCGACGCTCAGATACCAGTCGCCGGACCAGAAGGGCTGGCCGCTTTCCTGCGCGAGCGCCAAAGCTGGGGATAGAAGGGCAATAGCCAAAGAGATCGATACGACTGATCGATGAGACACGTCCGCACTCCAGAAAACGCAAAAACAAAGCCGCGGAGAGCGGCGATGGCTACATTTATCGTGAGGTCGTTACCCCAATGTTAACCACGGGGGACAAAGGACGCTATTGAAAGTCATGCCGTGCGGGCCACCCGGCTGATGGCATCCTAACTCTGGTTCCACCGGCGAATGACCGGCTCCGTCAGATCATGTTCGTAACCGAGCACGCTGATAGAAGCCGTATCCAGCACGAAATGCGCGCCGCCTTGCGGCGGCAGGCCGAGCCAGCGGGCGGCGAGCACGCGCAGGAAATGCGAGCTTGAGAAGATCAGGATGCTGCCAGCCGCCTCGCGAAGCGCGTGGATGATGCTGTCTGCACGGGCGCCGACGTCGGCGGCGAATTCGCCATCCGGGCAGCCGTCGCGAAAGAGCTGCCAGCCGGGGCGCTCCGCCAGGATCGCCTTGGTGGTGATGCCTTCATAAGCGCCATAGTCCCATTCGGCGAGATCGTCGCGGATCACCGCACCCGATCCGAAGCCGGCGAGCGCGCAGGTTTTGCGGGCACGCGCCGAAGGGCTCGACCAGACGGCGGAGAAGGTGTGGCCGGCGAGCCGCTCGGCGAGCTTGCGGGCGGCGACCTCGCCGTTTCCCGTCAGCGGAATATCGCTGCGGCCGGTATGGCGGCCGGACAGGCTCCATTCGGTTTCACCGTGGCGCACCAGATAGATCTCGGGAAACGCACTGCTCATCGGCATGTCCTTTCATCACATCTCGCTGCTGCCGCTCAGAACGTCACCTTTTCGAGCGGCGGGCGCCTTGCCTCGAATTCCCTGAGCCTGGCTTCGTTTCGGGCGATATAACTGCGATTGTCGGGAACGGTGAACTGGTTCTTGGCGATCTGGACCTGCAGGATGAAGAGCTCATCCCAGCGGAAGCCCATTTCCGAGCCGGCCAGATAGAATTCCCACATGCGGAAGAACTGCTCGTCGTAAAGGGCCACCGCTTCGGCCTTGCGCGCCACGAAACGCTCGCGCCAATGGCGCAGCGTATAGGCATAATGCATCGGCAGGATTTCGACGTCCCTGACCAGGAGCCCGGCCTTTTCGAGCGGCGGCACGACCTCGCCGACGGAGGGGATATAGCCGCCGGGGAAAATATACTTCTCGATGAAGGCGTTGGTGCCGAAGCTCGGCTTCGGACGGGCGATCGAATGCAGCACCATGACGCCGTTGTCGTCGAGCAGGTCGGCTACCTTGCGGAAGAAATTGGGGTAATTGCCGATCCCGACATGCTCGAACATGCCGACCGAGACGATGCGGTCGAACTTCCTGCCGGTCATGCTGCGGTAATCCTGCAACTCGAAACGCACGCGCTCGGCAAGGCCGCGCTTTTCGGCGCGGCTGCGGGAAACCTTGAGCTGCTCTTCGCTCAGCGTAATGCCGGTGAAATCGGCGCCTTCGGTCGCCTCGGTCAGATACATGCCCATACCGCCCCAGCCGGAGCCGATTTCCAGGATGCGCTGGTTCGGCTCGAGCAGAAGCTTGGCGGCGATATGGCGTTTCTTGGCGAGTTGCGCCTCGTCGAGACCGATGCCGGCCGGTTCGAAATAGCCGCAGGAATATTGCCAGTCCTCGTCGAGGAACAGATCGAAGAGCTTGGCCGACAGGTCGTAATGATGGGCGACATTGTGCTTGTTGCGATTGACCGGCACGCGGCTCTTCAACTGCTGCCAGGCAATACGGCCGACGAGCAGTGCCGCCATCTTGAAATCGAAGATTTCATTGGTGGTGTTCTGTTTCACCAGCGACAGGAAATCGTAAATATTGCCCTGTTCGAGAATGAACCGGCCCTGCATGTACATCTCGCCGAGCTTCATCGTCGGGTCGCGGCGGATGGCGTCCTCAGCCTCCTGATCGGCAAGCCGGGCGACCACCGTGTCGCCGGTGCCGTCGCCGATCATGTAGGTGTCGCCATTGGCAAGGGTAAGTTCCAACGAACCCTTGCGGATGATTTGCTGGACGATCGAAAGGAAAGCCGACGCCATGGACGCCTCGCAAATGTGACAGGATGGTCACATCAACTTAGGCGATCTCTTTCGCCTTACAAGCGCCGGATTTAGCACTCTCGAAATTACGCTGCCAAACTGTTGCATTTTTGCCGATATGGCGGCTAAGCCTTTATTTTCGCTTCATGGCCTCGGCAAGGGCGGCGCCGAAAGCGCCCTGGCTCTCCGGCTTCGGTGCGGCCGGCCGGCGCTCGTTCTGCGGCCGCGAGCCCTGGTTCGCGCGAGAATCACCACGGGGCGGCGGCGCTGCGGAACCGTCGTCGCGTTTCATCGACAGAGCGATGCGCTTGCGCTTGGCGTCGACCTCGACGACTCGCACCTTGACGACATCGCCGGCCTTGACGACCTCGTGCGGATCCTTGACGAAGCGGTCGGCGAGCTGGGACACATGCACCAGGCCATCCTGATGCACGCCGATATCGACGAAAGCGCCGAAGGCGGCGACATTGGTCACCGTTCCCTCAAGCACCATGCCGGGCTTCAGGTCGGAAATTTCGTTGACGCCCTCGGCGAAGGTCGCGGTCTTGAAGCTCGGGCGCGGGTCCCGGCCGGGCTTTTCCAGTTCCGAGATGATGTCCCTGACGGTCGGCAGACCGAATTTCTCGTCGATGAACTGCCGCGGATCGACCGATTTCAGCATGGCGCTGTCGCCCATCAATGCGCGCAGATCGCGGCCGCAGGCGGCGACGATCTTCTTGGCGACGCCATAGGCCTCCGGGTGAACCGAGGAGGCGTCGAGCGGCTCCTTGCCGTTCGGGATGCGCAGGAAGCCGGCACATTGCTCGAAGGTGCGGCCGCCGAGCCTGGCGACCTTCATGAGGTCCCGCCGGGTCTCGAAACGGCCCTCGCTGTCGCGGTGGCGGACGATGGCATCGGCAATCGACGGACCGAGGCCGGAGACGCGGGAAAGCAGCGGCGCCGACGCCGTGTTGAGATCGACGCCAACGGCGTTGACCGCGTCTTCGACCACGGCATCGAGCGAGCGCGACAGCTTCTGCTGGTCGACGTCGTGCTGATACTGGCCGACGCCGATCGACTTCGGCTCGATCTTGACCAGTTCGGCGAGCGGATCCTGCAGACGGCGGGCGATGGAGACGGCGCCGCGTAGCGACACGTCGAGATCGGGAAACTCGGCCGCTGCGGTTGCCGAGGCGGAATAGACCGAGGCGCCGGCTTCCGAGACGATGACCTTGGTCGGCTTCGGCGCCGGCAGTTCGGTCAGCATGTCGGCCACCAGCTTTTCCGTCTCGCGGCTGCCGGTGCCGTTGCCGATCGAGATCAGCTCGACATTGTGCTTGCGGATCAGCGAGGCGAGTTCGATCTGGGCGCCGCGCACGTCGTTTCGCGGCTGGAAGGGATAGACGGTCGATGTCGCCACGACCTTGCCGGTGCCGTCGACAACGGCGACCTTGACGCCGGTGCGGATGCCGGGGTCGAGGCCCATCGTGGCGCGCGAGCCGGCGGGGGCGGCGAGCAGCAGATCCTTGAGATTGCGGGCGAAGACATGGATCGCCTCCTCTTCGGCCCTCTCGCGCAGTTCGCGCATCAGATCGAGCGACAGCGACATGGAAAGCTTGACGCGCCAGGTCCAGCTCGCGACCTCCATCAGCCAGCGGTCGCCGGGGCGGCTCGTCCCGATCTCATAGGCCGCGGCGATCATCCGTTCGACCGGCTTGTTCGGCGAGAGGGTCTCGGCGTCGGCCTCGATCGTCAGCGTCAGCACCTCCTCGTTCCAGCCGCGCAGCATGGCGAGCGCGCGGTGGCCGGGGGCGGTCGCCCAGCGTTCGGAATGGTCGAAATAATCGGAAAATTTTTCGCCCGCCGCCTGTTTGCCGTCGACGACCTTGGCCTTCAGCAGCGACGCCTGGCGCATATGGCCGCGCAACCTGCCGAGCAGGTCGGCATTTTCGGCAATGCCTTCAGCGATGATATCACGCGCGCCTTCGAGCGCCGTCTTCACGTCGGCCACATCTGCGGTGACGAAGCCTTCGGCGAGCCCCGCCGGTTCCCTGTTGCGCTCGGCAAGGATCGCCTCGGCAAGCGGGCCGAGGCCGCGTTCGCGGGCAATTTCGGCCCGCGTGCGGCGCTTCGGCTTATAGGGCAGATAGAGGTCTTCGAGTTCGGCCTTGGTTTCGGCGCCGGCCACTTTACCCATCAGTTCGTCGGTCATCTTGCCCTGACCGGTGATCGATTCGACGATCGCCGCGCGCCGGGCTTCGAGTTCGCGCAGATAGACCAGCCGCTCGGCGAGATTGCGCAGCTGCGTGTCATCGAGCCCGCCCGTCACCTCCTTGCGGTAGCGCGCGATGAAGGGCACGGTGGCGCCCTCGTCGAGCAGCTCGATCGCGGCTTTGGCCTGATCCGGCCGGGCATTGATTTCGGCCGAGATGCGGGCTGCGAGAAAACGAAGGTCAGCGGCCATAGGGTTTCCTGGGATTTCCTGTTTCGACGAAAGTTGCGGGACCATAGCGGCGAAAAGCGGCAAGGCAATGCCCGACTGTGGTTTTCACAGCGGAAGTTGAAGGATGGAGGATCATCGGCATTGTGCCGTGTGGCCCCCTCATCCGACCCTACGGGCCACCTTCTCCCCGCTGGGGAGAAGAGGGGAACAAGCCGCTTGCCTCTCTTTCCACTGCAGACGTTTCTAGGAAAAGGGACGTTGCCACGATTCCCCTTCTCCCCAGCGGGGAGAAGATGCCGGCAGGCAGATGAGGGGGCCATGCGGCAACACGCCTGCCAGGTCGCCCCACCCTATCGCCCTCTTCCGTTTTTGCGGTTGTGCAGATGCGGCATTCTTTGATAGCAGAAGCAACGTTTTGGATCGCCCTGCCCGCGGGCGCAAGGAAAAGTGTGACATGCCAAACCTTCTTCTCGAACTCCGCTCCGAAGAGATTCCGGCCCGCATGCAGCGCAAGGCTGCCGGCGACCTGAAGAAGCTCGTCACCGATGCGCTTGTCGAAGCCGGTCTTTCCTATGAGGGCGCCCGCGAATACTGGACGCCGCGGCGGCTGGCGCTCGACATTCACGGGCTGACGGCGCGCTCGGCCGACGTGCGCGAGGAGCGCAAGGGGCCGCGCACCGACGCCAACGAGAAGGCGATCGAAGGCTTTCTGCGCGGCGCCGGGCTGTCGTCGGTCTCCGAGGCGCAGGTGATCAGCGATCCGAAGAAGGGCGATTTCTACGTCGCGGTCATTTCGAAGCCCGGCCGCGCGGCCGAGGAGATCGTCGCCGAGGTAATGCCCGGTATCATCCGCGACTTTCCCTGGCCGAAGTCGATGCGCTGGGGCACGGCCTCTTCCAGGCCGGGCGCACTGCGCTGGGTGCGGCCGCTGCAGTCGATCATCTGCACCTTCGGGCCTGAGCACGAGGAGACTGTCGTCATCCCCTTCGAGATCGACGGCATCACCGCCTCAAACGTCACCTACGGCCATCGTTTCCACGCGCCCGAGCCGATCACTGTCCGCCGCTTCGACGATTATGCCGCGAGCCTGGAGAAGGCGAAGGTCATCCTCGATGCCGAGCGGCGCAAGGACATCATCCTGCATGACGCCCGCGACATCGCTTTTGCCAACGGTCTCGAACTGGTCGAAGACGAGGGCCTGCTTGAGGAAGTCTCCGGCCTCGTCGAATGGCCGCAGGTGCTGATGGGTTCCTTCGAGGAGGATTACCTGTCGATCCCCTCCGAGATCATCCGGCTGACGATCAAGACCAACCAGAAGTGCTTCGTCACGCGCAAGCAGGGCGAGGAAACGCTGTCGAACCGGTTCATCCTCGTCTCCAACATCCAGGCGCATGACGGCGGCAAGGAAATCGTCCACGGCAACGGCAAGGTGGTGCGGGCCCGGCTTTCGGACGCGCTGCATTTCTGGAAGCGCGATCAGGGCGACCTGCCGGATCTGGAGACGCTCAACGCTTCGGCGGCAAGGTTCGGCCTCGATCTGCAGAAGCCGCTCGACCAGCGTATGGCCAAGCTCGATGCGCTCGACGTGACTTTCCATGCCAAGCTCGGCACCCAGGGCGCGCGCGTCGCCCGCATCCGCGCACTGGCCGGTGAATTGGCAAAGATCACTGGCGCGGATACGGCGCTCACCGATCGCGCCGCCGTGCTCGCCAAGGCCGATCTGCGCACCGAAGCGGTCGGGGAATTCCCGGAACTGCAGGGCCTGATGGGCCGCAAATATGCGGGGCTGCAGGGTGAGAATGCCTCGGTTGCCGCGGCCATCGAGGACCATTACAAACCGCAAGGCCCGTCCGATCGTGTTCCCGCCGACAGGGTCGCGATCACCGTCGCGCTCGCCGACAAACTGGACACGCTTATCGGCTTCTGGGCGATCGGCGAAAAGCCGACGGGCTCGAAGGATCCCTTCGCGCTGCGCCGTGCCGCCCTTGGCGTCGTCAGGATCCTGCTGGAGCGCAATGTCAGGCTGCCGCTGCTGAAGCTGATGAGCCAGACGTCGCTGCTCGCCAAGACGAGCGGCGATGCGGTGTTTGCCTTCGCAGCCGATCCGGCCGAGACTTTCTTCGACCTCCTCTCCTTCTTCCACGACCGTCTCAAGGTCTATCTGCGCGACCAGGGTGCCCGCCACGACCTCATCGACGCCGTGCTGACTTCAGATGCCGACGACCTGTTGATGGTGGCCCGCCGCGTCGAAGCGCTGACGGCCTTCATCACCTCGGAGGACGGCAAGAACCTGCTCGCCGGCACCAAGCGCGCCACGCAGCTGCTTGCCGCCGAAGAAAAGAAGGGCACCGTGATCGCCGATGCCGTTTCGCCGGCGCTGCTGAAGCTCGATGCGGAGAAGGAGCTGTTCGCGGCAATCTCCGGTGCATCGAAAGAAGCGGCTGACGCCGTCGCCGGGGAAGATTTCCGCTCGGCGATGGCAGCCCTTTCCAAGCTGCGCGGCCCGGTCGACCGCTTCTTCGAAGACGTGCTCGTCAACGACGAGGACGCCGCCATCCGCGCCAACCGCCTCGCTTTGCTGCGGCTGATCCGTCAGGCGACGGGAACGGTGGCGGATTTCTCGAAGATTTCGGGGTGAGAGCCGGGTTTCGGCTGGGTGCTTGAGGGAGACGCAGTGCTTGCGGCCATGGGTCCTCGGGTCAAGCCCGAGGACGACGGAGGGTGGGGGAACGCATGCGTTAAATAGCGACGTGCGTGGTGGTATTGTTGGAATTGCCGCTGTCTGCCTCATTCCCGGTCAAAGCCGCCCGCTCGATTTCGCTGAAATTCCTCCGGACCTCTCGCCTCTTGCCGCTCCTTACCCCCACCCTCCGTCATACTCGGGCTTGACCGAGTATCCATGCCGCACGCGCTTCGCGTGATTTTTGGCTCCGGTCGGCGTCTAAAACAACACAGCCGCCGGAGAACCGGCGGCTGTGTTGTTTGGCAATACGAATGCCTGTCGTCCCGACGCCGTTTAAGCGGCGCGACGACCTTGATGCATGGCCGGGGCGGCGCTTTCGTCGCTGACGCGGAAGCCGCGGATCAGGTCGATCAGCTCGTCGGTGTCACTGGCGAGCGTTTCGGCCGATGCCGTGGTTTCCTCGGCCATGGCGGCGTTCTGCTGGGTGGCCGCGTCGAGCTGGTTCATCGACGATGAGATCGAGCGCAGCGTCGTGTCCTGTTCGGAGGCGCTGTGGGCGATCTTGGCGACGATTTCGTTGGCGGCCTTGATCTGGTCGGAGATGCGCTTCAGCGCCTCGCCTGCCTCGCCGACCAAGCGGACGCCGTGGTCGACCTGGCTGGAGGAGCGGGCGATCTGGTCCTTGATCTCCTTGGCGGCAGCGGCAGAGCGCTGAGCAAGTTCGCGCACTTCCTGGGCGACGACAGCAAAGCCCTTGCCGGATTCGCCGGCACGGGCCGCCTCGACACCGGCATTCAGCGCCAGGAGGTTGGTCTGGAAGGCGATCTCGTCGATGACGCCGATAATCTTGGTGATCTCCGATGACGACTTCTCGATGCCGCTCATCGCCTCGATCGCCTGGCCGACGATCGCATCGCTATGGGTGGCTTCGGTGCTGACCGAGTGGACACGCTTGCTGGCTTCGTGGGCGCCATCGGCCGTCTGGCGGACGGCGACGGTGAGTTCGTCGAGGGCCGCCGAGGTTTCCTCGAGGCTGGCGGCCTGCCGCTCGGTGCGCTGCGACAGCTCGTTGGAGGCACGGCGGATCTCTTCCTTGCTGGTGCCGATATCGCTGCCCTTGGCGCTGACCTTGGCCATGGCGGCTTCGAGATGCGACAGTGCATCGTTGAAGTTGTCGCGCAGGGCGGCATATTTCTGGCCGAGATCGGCGCAGCGCACGGTGAGGTCGCCGCGAGCGATCATCTCCAGCGCCTGGCCGATCGTCGCCACCACACGGGCCTGGAGGGCTGTCTCGTCCTGCTGCTGGCGCTGATTGTTTTCACGCTCGTTTTCCAGCGCCAGCTGCTGGGCCGCCTCGCGATCCGACATCGCATGGCGTTCGCGGATCTTTTCCTGCAGCGCCAGCGTGGCTTTCGCCATCTTCCCGATTTCATTGTTCATGGCCGTATGCGGGATGGCGATGGAAACATCCTCTTCGGCCACCGCCTGCAGGGCGGCATGGACGTTGTTGAGAGGGCCCGATATGCCGCGGATGATGAAATAGGCGGCGGCCATGGCAAGAAAGAACAGAACGATGCTGCCGGAGAGCGCGGTCAGGATCGTGCTGTCTATCTGCGCATCGAGATCGTCCATGTAGACGCCGGTGACGACGACGACTTTCCAGGGCTCGAAGGCCTGTCCATAGGCCGTCTTGCGGTAATCGCCGGCCGGCTGGCCCGGTTTGCTGGTGGAATAAAATTCGACGAGACCGCCGCCCTGCTGGCCGAGCTTGACCAGTTCTTCGCGATAGAGCTTGCCCTTGCTGTCCGCCTGCCCCTTCAGGTTCTGCCCGACTTTCGCGGCGTCGTAGTGAAACATCATCTGGACGTCGTAGCTATAGCCGAAGAAATAGCCGTCCGGATCGTATTTCATTCCGTTGACGGTGGCATAGGCCTGCTTCTGGGCATCCTCGAGCGTCATTTCGCCGGCGGTGACCTTGGCCTGGTAAAGCTTGAGAACGGAAACCGCCGACTGAACCTCGGCGCGGAGCATGTCATAACGCTCCTTGTAGATCGCATCGACCGAGGAGCGGATCTGCAGGGACGTGGCCACCGCAAAGGCGATCATCAGGCCGACGACCAGCAATATGAGCTGCTTCGATATTTTCAGATTTTTCATGATTCCTCGCAACGGGAACGGCAAAGTACATTCCGGTGCGGTCTTCTACCGCCTGTGCGAGCACGCCGAAGGGACGACGCGTCTACCGCTGCTAAATAACATGCTGCGACCGGCGAGGAAGCATCACCGCTTATCCCATAAGAAAGCTTTAATTTAACGAAAAACGATGCAAAGTTTCACTAAAAATCTGGGGTGGGAATTAAGCGGAAAACGCCGGACTTTGATCCGCTGGTCGTAGACCGATCGTTTTTCAAAGAGCGTCTCAAAGTAAGAATGCACCCCCGCTTCTCTTCGAGGGTGCATTCGGTCCACCCGAGGTGGAACCCCAAACGATCGAAACCTTGATCGGGCAGGGGCAGGGAACTTTAGAAACGCAGCTCGAATTCGGAAACGTTCAGGGCTGCCGGTTGTTCCGCCATGCCGGCCACAACAGGCCTGGCATCGCCGCCGATGACAGCCGCGGTCGTCGCGCTCATATCGATGCCATCCGCGGATGGGGCTGAAGGCGCGGCGGCGATCATCGCTTCCGGGGTCGCCTTGCTGACGAAGACGACGGGCGAGCCGCCCATCCAGCCTTCGGTGCGATAGATCTTCTTTTCGCCGCCGACATCGCGGACTTCACTCGCCTGGAGGACGCCGGGCTTCAGCTCCGGCACCGTATAGTCCTTTTTGACTAGTTCGGCCTGGAGCGGCGGGCAATCGGCACAGCGTTCGGTGACGATGCTGCCTTCAGTCCGCGGCGCGGTCTTGCCGACCACCTCGATCGAGGAGGCCATTGCCGACCCTGCCATCAGCAGGATTGCCGCACCGAGGAAAATCTGACGCATCAACGCACCTCCGTCTCACTATGGGAGCGGTATAGCGCAGCTTTGTTTCCATCCCGTCAGGGGAAAAGGTAAAGTTTTAAAGAACGCGGCGATTTATACTCTACAGCGCCGCGCGTCTTTTCAGACGCGCAAAGGACGCTGTAGCACTCTGAATGCTGCATAATTTTGTCCTTAAATCGATTCCGCTTTAAGGAATTATGCAGTGCCTGCGGCCGTTTCGCGCTCGATCGCCCGCCAGCCGATGTCGCGCCTGGAGAAGCCGTTTTCCCACGTCACCCTGTCGAGCAGCGCATAGGCGCGGTCCTTGGCCTCGGCGACCGTGCCGCCTGACGCGGTGACGTTCAGCACGCGGCCGCCGGTCGCAACCAATGCGCCGTCCTTCAGACCCGTGCCGGCATGAAACACCTTCTCACCCTCGCCTGCCTCAGGCAGCGAAAGGATCGGCGTGTTCTTTTCATAAGCGGCGGGATAGCCCTTCGAGGCCATGACGACGGTGAGGGCCGGATCATCGCTCCACTCGGCGCTCACCTGGTCGAGCGTGCCGTTGGCCGTGGCGAGCAGCAGCGGCAGCAGATCGCTCTTCAGCCGCATCATCATCACCTGGCATTCGGGATCGCCGAAGCGCACATTGTATTCGATGAGTTCCGGACCCTTCTCCGTGATCATCAGCCCGGCGAAGAACACGCCGGAGAAGGGATGACCGCTCTCGGCCATGCCGCGGATCGTCGGCTCGATGATCTCCTTCATGGTGCGCTCGACCATCTCGGCGCTCATCACCGGCGCCGGCGAATAGGCGCCCATGCCGCCGGTATTGACGCCCGTATCGCCCTCGCCCACCCGCTTGTGATCCTGGGCGGTCGCCAGCGGCAGTGCATGTTTTCCGTCGCAGAGGCAGAAGAAGCTCGCCTCTTCGCCGTCGAGATAGGCTTCGACGACGACTTCGGCGCCGGCGGCGCCAAAGGCGCCCTCGAAGCAGTCGTCGACCGCATCAAGCGCCTCATCCAGCGTCATCGCCACCGTCACGCCCTTGCCGGCGGCAAGACCATCGGCCTTGACGACGATCGGCGCGCCCTGAGCGCGGATATAGGCCTTGGCCTTCGGTGCATTGTTGAAGCGCTGGTAGGCGCCGGTGGGAATTCCGTAGCGGGCGCAGATATCCTTGGTGAAGCCCTTGGAACCTTCGAGCTGGGCAGCGCCGGCCGAGGGGCCGAAAACCACAAGGCCATCGGCGCGCAGCCGGTCGGCGAGGCCGGCGACAAGCGGCGCCTCGGGGCCGACGACGACGAAATCGATCGCCTTCTCCTTGCAGAAAGCGGCGACCGCTTCATGATCCTCGATATTGATAGGCACGAGCACGGCGTGTTCGCCAATGCCGGGATTGCCGGGCGCGGCGTAGAATTCCGTCATCAACGGCGATTGCGCCAGCTTCCAGGCGAGCGCATGCTCGCGGCCGCCCGATCCGATCAACAGAACCTTCATGCGCCACCCTTTCCTTTTGCCTCTGGCGGTTAAGGGCCAAGCGCCGAAAGGTCAAGCGGGAAAGCTTACCAGCCCCCACCTCCCCCGCCACCGCCACCTCCGCCGGACGAGCCGCCGCCGGAAAAACCGGAAGACGAGCTCGACGGCGGCGGCGAAGGGATCGTCGAAGCGATGGTCGAGGCCATCGACGAGGAGAAGCCGCCGACACGGTCGGAAAAGCTGCCGCTGTTGAAATCGCCGGAATACCAGGCCGGCGCATAGGCTGCGGCCGCACCGGCAGCGGCAGCCGCAAGCCAGGTCTCAAAAGTGCGCGACCAGGGTTTTTCGACGCCGAGCGCCACCGCATAGGGCAGCAGCGTCTCGAAATGCTGCGGCGACATTTGGGGCGCGCCTGCCGTATTCATCCGGTCTTTCTCGGCCAGCGTCAGATATTGGCGCAGGCCATCTATACCGTCCATCATCCTGGCGCCGAGCGGGGTCGGCGCGCCCATGATGAAGAAATAGAGGATGTTGAGCAGCACGATGCCGCCGACGGCAAAGAGCATCGGGGTTTCGTGCAGTTCCACCAGCGACGAGGCAAGCGCCAGGACGACGACAGCAAGAATGCTGATGCCGACGAAAACGCCGATCGCCGTGGCGATGATGGCGATGATCTTGCCGAACAGCGAGCTGCCGCGATGCATCGACCGCATGAAACCGGCGACGAAGACGGCGACGAAAACCGCGATGGCGGTCGGGATCAGCATCAGCGCGATCGTCTCCGGTTCCAGCGAGCCGAAGACGAACAGCGCCACCAGGGCGGCGGCGCTGAGCGCGATGCCGCCGCTGGTGTAGCCGATGTTGGAATTGTAATATTTGCCGCGGTGTTCCTTCTCGATCGCCGAGCGGAAGGCCTGGCCGACGGATTTCACCCGTTCGCCGTTGACCTTGTCGATCGTCAGCGTCCTGCCTGCGCCGCCGGCGGCTTTCAGGAGCTCGGTCTCGCCGGCCTGGAATTTTTCCTTGCCGAGCGCTTTGCCGGTGCCCTGGATGACGATCGAATTCTTCAGGTCTTCAAGCTTGACGTAGCCGCGGACCGCAAGATTGAGCGCGGTTGAAGCAAGCGCCGTCCAGCCTCCGCCGGAGAAACCCTTATTGTCGATGTAATTGACCAGCGCCGGCGAGATGCCCTCAGGCGCGTCCCAGCGCGGCACGACGACGCCGCGGGCGGGATCGCGGCCGACCTTCAGCCAAGCTCTGAGGTAATAGGCAAAGACCAGGATCAGGCCGCCGAAGCCGATGAAATAATTGCGGTTGTCCTTGAGCCACCAGGTGCTTTCCATATCGGCGCTCGGCGGATCGATCGATCCCTTCGGCATGCGGATCGCAAAGGTCAGGCCCTCCTTGGCATCGAGCGGCGCGGTGGTGGCAAAGACGGGGCCGGCCGGAGTTTGGCCGACCCGGGCATTCTTTCCCGTCGCGCCCTGAGGACCGGTGAAGAAGATCGTGTCCGTGGCTGCGACACCCGGCGGCAGCCGTACCATCGCGGTGGCCGAGCGGATCGGAAAGATCCAGCCATTGCCGGTGACGTTCCAGTAGAGTTCGTCGTGATCGGCGAAATAGCGGATCTGACGGTCGGTCTTGTAGGTGAAGACGTAGCGATGGCGCCCCGGCGTCACCGTCACCTCGGCCGAACCGGCATAGATGCGGATGCCGCCCGAAATCGACTCCGTGTGCCAGGGCTCGTCCGCACCGTCGCGCTTGACCGAGACCATATCGAAATCGACGCTGCGGCGACGGCCCCCGGCATCGGTGAAATAGAGCGGAAAATCACGGAAGATGCCGTGATTGATCCAGTTGCCCTCGGCATTGACGGTAATCGTTTCCGTCACCGTCATCGCACCGCTCTTTTCCAGCGCGATGTCGGAGGCGAAACTGTCGATCACCTCGGCGGCGAAGGCCGCCGGAGCGGCGAGCATCAGCAGCAGTGCAAAACAAAACCCGAAAAACCGACGCCCCATCCCTGTCTCCCCGCCGGCAGCCTCGGCTGCTTCTCGTCAATCCTTGTCCCGATAGGTCACGCCGAGGGTGGCGAGCGTCCGCCAGTAGGCGGGGAAGGTCTTGCCGACACAATCGGGATCGAGAATGGTGATGCCGTCGATCTTCAGCCCGGCAAGCGCGAAGCTCATGGCGATGCGGTGATCGGCGAAGCTGTCGATCTCGGCCGGCAGGCGTTTTCCCGCAAGGGCCGGATCGGACTTTACGATCAGATCGTCGCCCTCTTCGCGGGCAAGGCCGGGAAGGATGCGGTTGAGGCCGGAGGAAAGCGCCCGGATGCGGTCGCATTCCTTGACGCGCAGATTGGCGATGCCGACGAAGCGGACCGGCGTCTCGTTGAAGGCGGCGAGCACGGCAAGCGTCGGAACGGCATCCTGCATCTGCGAACCGTCGATTTCGGCCGGCAGCTGCGGAAAACGGGCGATCATGTCGTAGGCGCGCGCATCCGGCTGCGAAAAGGCGTCGGAGGGCACGCCGAGATCGATCGCGCCGCCGGTCAGGACTTCGGCGGCCCAGAGATAGGTCGCAGCCGAGGCATCGGGTTCGACGATGAAGTCGGCGGCGCGGTAGCCGGTCGGCTCGACGCGCCAGGTGACGGGGCTGGTCTTTTCGACCCTGGCGCCGAAGGCCTTCATCGCCGCCGTGGTCAGATCGATATAACCGAGCGCGCCGATATCCTCGCCGACAAGTTCGATATCGACCGGCCTGTCGCCGCCGGCCGCCATCATCAGAAGCGCCGAGACATATTGGCTGGAGAGGCCGCCATCGATGCGGATGCGGTCGGCCTGGAAGCGGCCGGTGCCCCGGACGGTGACCGGCGGGCAGCCGGTCTCGGCGCTGACGTCGATGCCGAGCGTGCGCATCGCCTCGACGAGCGGACCGATCGGGCGCTTGCGCATATGTTCGTCGCCATCGACGATGACGGTGCCGTCGACCAGGGCGGCGGCCGCCGTCAGGAAGCGCGTCGCCGTGCCGGCATTGCCGAGGAAGAGCGGCGCCTTCGGCGGCTGGAGCTCGCCGCTGCCGGTGACGACGAACGTGGTGTCGTCGGGTTCGTCGATCGAAACGCCCATGGCGCGCAGCGCATCGGCCATATAGCGCGTGTCGTCGCTCTTCAGCGCCCCGGTCAGCCGGCTCGTGCCCTTGGCAAGGCCGGCGAGCAGCAGCGCCCGATTGGTGATCGACTTCGAGCCCGGCGGCATGGCGCGGCCCGAAAGCGGCCCGCCCGGCGGGATGATCGTGAGTTTGGCTGTAGGTGTCATGTTGTTTCTTCCATGGAGCGACCATTGCCGGCCGCAATCTGCCCTTGCTCTTAATCGCTTTCTTGCAAAGGCAAAATGCCGGATCGTCAGAATTTGACGCTGGGGACAGCGCGATCGGCCTCGTTGGTGATTTCGAAATAGTCCCGCTTGGCAAAACCGAACTGGCCGGCGACGAGATTGGAGGGGAAGCTTTCGACCTTGACGTTCAGGTCGCGCGCCGCGCCATTGTAATAACGCCGCGCCATCTGCAGCTCGCCTTCCATGGTTTCGAGCGAAGCCTGCAGCTCGGCAAAATTCTGGTTGGCCTTGAGATCGGGATAGGCTTCGGCAAGCGCGATGACACGGCCGAGCGCCTGGCCGAGCAGCCCTTCCGCCTGCGCCCTGCCGGCGACATCACCTGCTGGCACGGCCTGCGCCTTGTTGCGGAGCGCAACCACCTCTTCGAGCGTCGACTTTTCGTGGGCGGCATAACCCTTGACCGTCTCGATCAGGTTCGGGATCAGATCGGCGCGGCGCTTCAGCTGCACATCGATGCCCGACCAGGCTTCTTCCGCCATCTGCCGGGAGCGAACCAGGCCGTTGTAGATGAAGACGATGTAGAGTGCGACCAGAACAATGGCGCCAAGTGCAATATACATCGCGAATCTCCCAAACGAAGTAATGTTTGTGCAAAGACTACGCAGGATTTCCGGCTGTCGTCAAACACCGATATGCGCGAGAATTCGGGCCGCCGTCCGCTCCGGCGAAAGGTCCGTCGTGTCAATTTCGACGGTGTGTTCAGCCAGTCCACGCAATAATTTATAGTTTGCCCGGAGCTGTTGCAGCCTCGCCGTATCCGTCAGCTTGAGGGCCTCGGATCGGCCGGAAGAGATGAGGCGCCTGGCATTCTCCTCCGGCGCGCAATCGAGGAGAACCGCGACCAGATCCGCGCCTCTGGCGGCCGCCAGATCGGGATACCAGGAGAACATCGCACTATCATGCTCGTCATCCGCAAGAGCATCGGTAAAGACGAAACTGTCAGCCGGATCGGCGCGCACGGCATGGTCGAAAACCGCTCGCCGAATCTGCTCACGCAGTGATGCATGCAGAGGGTTGCTGCGGGCGAAAAGAGCTTCGGCCGGATTGAGCAGCATGTGATTGTCGATGAGGCGGGCGCCGAGGCTTTTCGCCAGCAAGCGGCCGACAGTCAGCTTCCCGGTGCCTGGCCAGCCATTGATATGGACGATACGGCTGGCAGGATTCTGCGTCACGCCGCCTCTTTGCCCAGATTGACGCCGCCGGCATCGGTCAGCAGGAAGGCTTCGCCGCAGGCTTTCGCGAGGGTGCGCACCCGCAGGATATAGCTCTGGCGCTCGGTGACCGAGATGACGCCGCGGGCATCGAGCAGGTTGAAAACATGGCTGGCCTTGATGCACTGGTCATAGGCCGGGAAGACGCATTTGTGCAGGCGCTGGTTGGCATTGTCGCCGGGAGCGCCGGCATCGAGCAGCGCCCGGCATTCCTTCTCCGCGTCGACGAAGTGGCGATGCAGCATCTCGGTATTGGCGAATTCGAAATTGTGGCGGGAATATTCCTGCTCGGCCTGCAGGAAGACGTCGCCATAGCTGATCTTTTCGTCGCCCTCGCGGCCGTTGAAGTTCAGGTCGTAGACATTGTCGACGCCCTGGACATACATGGCGAGGCGTTCGAGGCCATAGGTCAGTTCGCCGGCGACCGGCGCGCATTCGATGCCGCAGACCTGCTGGAAATAGGTGAACTGCGACACCTCCATGCCGTCGCACCAGCACTCCCAGCCGAGCCCCCAGGCGCCGAGCGTCGGGCTTTCCCAGTCGTCCTCGACGAAACGGATGTCGTGCAGCAGCGGATCGAGGCCGATCGCCGCCAGCGAACCGAGATAGAGCTCCTGCAGATTGGGCGGGTTCGGCTTCAGGATGACCTGATACTGGTAATAATGCTGCAGCCGGTTGGGGTTTTCGCCATAGCGGCCGTCCGACGGGCGCCGCGACGGCTGGACATAGGCCGCCTTCCACGGCTTCGGCCCGAGGGCGCGTAGCGTGGTCGCCGGGTGAAAGGTGCCGGCGCCGACTTCCATGTCATAGGGCTGCAGCACCGCGCAACCCTTGTCCGCCCAGTAGCTATGCAGGGTCAGGATCAGCGCCTGGAACGAGCGCTTCGGGTTCATATGGTCTGGGATGGCTGACATGAAACGGCACCGATTGCGTGGGGATTATCGGCGCGACAGGTGCCATGGAGGGCGGCAGGGGTCAAGGGTTTTGCGGCGGTCGCGAGATCTAAGACGCCTCCCCAACCCCTCCCCACAAGGGGGAGGACTAACCCGGAGCGCCCGCCTCGCTCCTCCCGAAACGTCGAATATCTGGAACGCGGGTGCGGCAAGTTAAGCCTCTCCCCCTTGTGGGGAGGGGTTGGGGAGGGTTCTAGGATGCCGGATAGGGCAGAGCAGTGGCGACGCCCTTAATTTTATTCCTCATCCCGCTTCAGCCGGTATTCCCCGGTCACGGGATCCTTGACCAATGTGCCGATCGCCCCGGTCTGGCGTTCCTTTTCGGCGCGGCGGGATTTTTCGGCGAGCTTGCGGGCATCGGAGACGAAGCGGCGGTAGAGCCACCAGGCCGAGAAGACCAGCACCAGGATCGTGATAAGCTGCGCCATTCCCCTCTTCCGCCTTCCTCAAAGCCCGAAACGGCTCCACAATGCTCTTTCTTCGGCCGCTTCGACAAGCCCTGTCGCAAGGCCGGATGCCGCCGCTTCGAACGAAACCGGCGACACGCCCGGAATTCGGCGGCCGAACAGGCCGCGGCCGGCGGTGACGAGCTCCAGCTTCGTCTTCTGGCCATAGCGCCGCTTCAACTCCTGGCGCATGTCGCCGAGGCCGTCGACCAAGCCGAGTTCGAGGCCGCGGGTGCCGCTCCAGAACAGGCCTGAGAAGACCGCGGCATCGTCCCTCAGCTTGCCGGCGCGACGCTCGCGCACCATCGAGATGAAGACCTGGTGGATTTCGAGCTGCAGGCTCTTCAGATACTCGATGTCTTTCTCCTTTTCCGGCTGGAAAGGATCGAGGATCACCTTGTTTTCGCCAGCGGTATAGACGCGGCGTTCGACGCCGATCTTCTTCAGGAGCTCGGGAAAGCCGAAACCGCCGGAGACGACGCCGATCGAGCCGACGATCGAGGTGGCGTCGGCGATAATCTCGTCACCGGCAAGGGCGATCATGTAACCGCCTGAGGCGGCGACGTCCTCGACGAAGACCAGCACCCTCTTCTGCTTCTCGCGGGCGAGCTCGCGAATGCGGGTGAAGATCAGGCGGGACTGGACGGGCGAGCCGCCCGGTGAATTGATTGAGATGGCGACCGCCGGCGCGTCCTTCATGGCGAAGGCTTTTTCCAGAACCGGAGCGATATTGGCGAGATTGAGGGCCGGCCGGAACGGGCCGCCGCCGCTGACGATCGCGCCTTGCAGCCGGACGACCGGGATGGTGATGCCGTCCTTGCGGAACCGTTTCGGCAGCAGCTTTCTCAACAATCCGGCCATTTCCAATCCTTCGCTTCGGGTCGTCCCGATCGTCAATCCGCGATCGGCATCCATGTATGCGCTGGAACGACAAACGCAATGGCCGCGTTCTCGAAAACATTAGGCCCGAAAACATCGGATTGATTTTGTTGTTGCGAATGACTTGCATTATCATTCCAATCCGGCATAGTGCAGCTGAGATAAACAAGTGGAAATCGCATGGACGCCCTAAACCCGAATGCAACAAACGGCTGGCGGCACGAACGCGGCGAGGCGTCGCTATCGGACGTCTACCGCACGATCGGAACCGGGCGTCACAGCTCCAGATGGCGGCGGGCGGCGGCCTTTGCCGGGCCGGGCTATATGGTCGCGGTCGGCTACATGGACCCCGGCAATTGGGCGACCTCGCTCGCCGGCGGCTCGAAATTCGGCTATGCGCTGCTGACCGTCGCGTTGCTTTCCAACCTGATGGCGATCGTGCTGCAATCGCTCTGCGCCCGTCTGGCGATCGCGTCGGGCCGTGACCTGGCGCAGGCCTGCCGCGACGCCTTCCCGAAATGGGTTTCGGTGCCGCTCTGGGCTTTTGCCGAGATCGCCATCATCGCCACCGATATTGCCGAGGTGATCGGCACGGCGATCGGCCTCAACCTCTTGATGGGCATCCCGCTCGAGCTCGGCGTGCTGATCACCGCGCTCGACGTCTTCGTCATCCTCTTCCTGCAGAAGCTCGGCTTCCGCTGGGTGGAGGCCTTCATCATCGCGCTGCTCGGCGTGATCGCGGTCTGCTTCGGCGTGCAGATCCTGCTTGCCGATCCGCAATGGAGTGCCGTCGTCACCGGCTTCTTCCCGACGACCGAGATCGTCACCAATCCGGAGATGCTCTATCTGGCGCTCGGCATTCTCGGCGCGACCGTCATGCCGCACAATCTCTACCTTCACTCCGGCATCGTTCAGACGCGGGCCTATGGCCATACCGTTCCCGAAAAGAAGGAGGCGCTGACCTATGCGACGATCGACTCGACGGTGGCGCTGTGCTTCGCGCTGCTGATCAACGCTTCGATCCTGATCCTGGCGGCCGCCGCCTTCAATGCGCACGGGAAGACCGATGTCGTCGAACTCGGCGACGCCTATTCGCTGCTGTCGCCGCTGCTGGGCCTCGCCATCGCGCCGACGCTGTTCGGCATCGCGCTTCTCTGCTGCGGCCTCAACTCGACGGTGACGGCAACGCTGGCCGGCCAGATCGTCATGGAAGGCTTCCTCAAAATCCGGCTGAAGCCGTGGATGCGCCGGCTGATCACCCGCGCCATCGCCATCGTGCCGGCGGCGATCGTCACCATCTGGTATGGCGACAAGGGCACGGCGGAGCTTTTGATCCTCACCCAAGTAGTGCTCAGCCTGCAGCTTTCCTTCGCGGTCTTCCCGCTGGTGATGTTCACCGCCAGCAAGGCCAAGATGGGCGAGCTCGTGGCGCCGCGCTGGCTGAGCGGCATCGCCTATCTGATCGCAGTCGTCATCGCCGGGCTGAACGTCAAGCTGCTCTTCGACTTCGTCACCGGCTAGCTGCTGTGGATCGAAGCCTGGCATAGGCGGCCCGGCCATTGTTGAAATCATCGACGAGAGGGGAGAACTTGTGGCTCCCCTCTTCGTGCATGATCAAAGGCGCGCGCAGCGACAGCCGCGCCCTCGACCCCTTGATACCCGTCACCAGGATACGCACGGCGTTTTCGCCGGCGCGCGGATGGATCGCCGTGATCTCGATGCCGCCGAAGCGCCGGCCGCAGGCGGTAACGATCTCGGCGATCGATTCGGGTCTGGCGATCAACGACAATTGCCCCCCCGGGATCATGATCGCACCCGCCGTGCGGATCCAGCTTTCGAACAGGCCGTCGGTCATCGCATGGGCTTCGGCCTTCAGCGCATCCGGCGTGCGCCGGTCGCCGGCGTCGTTGAAGGGCGGGTTCATGATGACGTGGTGGAAGCTCTCGTCGATGAGGCCGGCATCGTTGCGCGCCTTGGCGGTCAGCGTTACATCCGCCTCGACGACGCCGACGCGGGCGGCGAGATGGGCATTTTCCGGCAGGAGGATGCTGCGGCGGGCATAATCGGCCATTTCAGCCGAACGCTCGAAGAGCACCACCTCAGCATCGGCAAGCCGCGAGGCGACGGCAAGGCCGGCCGCACCGGCGCCGGCGCCGAGATCGGCGACCCTGATGGGGCGATCGTCGGCGACGAGAGCGGCAAGCAGCATCGCGTCCATGCCGGCGCGATGGCCCCTGCCCTTCGGCTGCACCAGATGGAAGGCGCCGCGATGGAAGGCATCGATGGTTTGGGCAGGCTCGCCGGTCATCGCCCGCTCACGTTCTGTCGCGCAATTCGCCGCCGAGACCGGCGTCGATCAGGATGCGGCGTGCCTGATCGGCCATCTCCTCATCCACCAGCAGACGGCGCGGCAGCATGCCGAGCGAGCCTTCCAGCACGCTCATGCCCTGATCGGCGATGAAGCAGTGAATGCCCGCATCCTTCATCAAGCTCTCGGCAAAGGAAAGCAGAACGGGGTCGTTGGCGCGGATAAGTTCATGCATTTGCCGTCGTTTTCCTTCCAATTTCGCCTTGCGCGACAATTCACCCCTTGCCGCGTCCATCGCCCCTTTCTATTGTCGGATGCAAAGAATGAACAGGAGTCCGGGTCGTTGGGCGTGGTCATACCGCTTGAAGAAAGCAAAAACAAACTGGCATCCATCAAGCCATTGGTCGATCTCACCAGGGCGGATATGGAGCGGGTGAACCAGCTCATTCTGTCCAAGGCCGGCTCCGACGTGCAGATGATCCCCGAAGTGGCGAACCATCTGATCTCCTCGGGCGGCAAGCGGCTGCGGCCGATGCTGACGCTGGCGTCCGCGTCGCTGTTCGACTATCGGGGCGAAAACCACGTCAAGCTCGCCACCTCGGTCGAGTTTATGCACACCGCGACGCTGCTGCATGACGACGTCGTCGACGAAAGCGACCTGCGCCGCGGCAAATCGACGGCGCGGATGATCTGGGGCAACCAGGCCAGCGTGCTGGTCGGCGACTTCCTGCTCGGCCAGGCCTTCCGCATGATGGTCGATGTCGGCTCGCTCGACGCGCTCGACGTCCTGTCTTCCGCCGCCTGCATCATTGCCGAAGGCGAGGTGCTGCAGCTTTCCGTCGCCAAGAACATGGAGACGACCGAGGACGATTATCTCTCCGTCATCCGCGCCAAGACGGCGGCGCTGTTTGCCGCCGCCGCCGAAGTCGGGCCGATCGTCGCCGAGGCCGGCAAATCCGGCCGCAACGCGCTGAAATCCTACGGCATGAACCTGGGGCTCGCCTTCCAGCTGGTCGACGACGCGCTCGACTACGGCGGCAAGGCGGCCGATCTCGGCAAGAATGTCGGCGACGATTTCCGCGAGGGCAAGATCACCCTGCCGGTTATTCTCGCCTATCGCCGCGGCACCGAGGACGAGCGCGCCTTCTGGCGCGATGCGATCGAAGCCGGCAACAGCACCGACGCCAACCTCGAAAAAGCGCTGGGACTGATCACCAAATACGGCACGCTCGCCGACACGATCGGCCGGGCGGTCCATTACGGCACGATCGCAAGGGACGCGCTTGCGCCGCTTCCCGATACGGTATGGAAATCCTCCCTGATGGAAGTGATCGACTTCTGCATCGAGCGCGTCAATTGATCAAACGTCCTTGATCGCAGGCTGAATTTCTTGCGGCGCCGCTTCAAAAAAGCCATCCTGTTATGAATCAGTGAACACAACTGATTTTTGCGACCGGCACCATTGTCGGGACGCTGTCGAAGAAAGGTTTCCTAATGCGGCAGAGATTTGCCATCCGTCTTCTTACGAGCGCAGCGCTTGCCGCTGTTCTTTCGCTGGGCGGTGTCGGCGGCGTGAGTGCCGAGGATGCGGCCAAGCCGGGCGATGCGGAGAAGACCGATAGCTTCAATGCCGATAGCGTTACCACTTTCTCCGGCGCCTTCCTTGCGGCGCGCACGGCCGATGTCGATCACGACTACGAAACGGCGATCGAACTCTACAAGAAGGCGCTGCAGATCGAGCCCGGCAATCCCGAGATCCGCCAGCGGCTGATGATCTCGCTGCTGCTCAACGGCGACATCAAGGAAGGCGTCAAATATGCCGACGACCTGAAGGCCGATCCTTCCGTCGAGCGCATCACCACGATCGTGCGCGGCATGGATGCCGTGCGCCGCGACGACTACAAGACCGCCGAGGCCATCCTCAAATATAAGGGGCCGAACGATCTCGACCGGATGATGAACGACCTGCTGCTTGCCTGGGCCCGCGTCGGCGCCGGCCGCGGCAAGGATGCGCTCGCCATGGTCGAGAAGATGAAGGGGCCGGACTGGGTCCGCATCTTCCAGAATTACAATGCCGGCGCGATCGCCATCGCCACCGGCGACGTCAAATCCGCCCGAAAGCATCTGAACGATGCCGTGCTCGACAAGGAAGGGGGTGCGACGGCGCCCGACACCTTCATGCGCGCGGTGATGGCGCTTGCCCGCCTCGAAGCGACACAAGGCAACAAGCAGAAGGCGCTCGACGCCGTTTCCGTCGGCGACAACCTGCTGCCGAACTATGCGCCGCTGAACGCGCTGCGCGACAGTATCGAGAAGGATGAAAAGCAGGAACAGCAGGTCAAGACGGCCGAAGAAGGCGCTGCCGGCGTGCTGTTTTCGGTCGGCGGCGCTCTGAACCGCGACGGCGCCGAGGACATCGTCTCGCTTTACCTGCAGACCGCCAATGCGCTCGATCCGAACAGCGCCGATACGCTGGTGCTGCTCGGCGGCATCGCCGAGAAGCAGAACCAGATGGACCGCGCCATCGCACTCTACAAGAAGGTGCCGGAGAATTCGCCGATGCGGCGCATCTCCGAGCTGCAGCTCGGCCTTGCCCTTGCCCAGGGCGGCAAGGTGGACGAAGCGCGCAAGCACCTGCAGGCGCTGATCGCCTCCGACCCGAAGGACATCCGCAGCTACCTCGCCTATGGCAGCGTGCTCTCCGATGCCAAGGACTATGAGGCGATGGCCGCCAATTACGACAAGGCGGTCGAAGCGATCGGCCCCATTCCCGGCCGCGTCAACTGGAGCGTCTTCTTCCAGCGCGGCATCGCCTATGAGCGGCTGAAGAAGTGGGACCAGGCGGAGCCGAACTTCCGCAAGGCGCTGGAGCTCAATCCCGATCAGCCGCAAGTGCTGAACTATCTCGGCTATTCCTGGATCGACATGAACCGGAACCTCGACGAGGGTCTCGGCATGATCAAGAAGGCCGTCGAGCTTCGTCCTGACGATGGCTACATCATCGATTCGCTCGGCTGGGCCTATTTCCGCCTCAACCGCTT
Source organism: Rhizobium ecuadorense (assembly GCF_001187535.1). GTDB lineage: Bacteria > Pseudomonadota > Alphaproteobacteria > Rhizobiales > Rhizobiaceae > Rhizobium > Rhizobium ecuadorense. The sequence goes on along the minus strand of NZ_LFIO01001790.1, from coordinate 142,502 downwards.
CGACGATGCCGTCGACGAATTGGAGCGGGCAGCCCAGATCAAGGCCGGCGACGCGACGATCAACGACCATCTCGGTGACGCCTATTGGCGCGTCGGCCGCAAGCTCGAGGCCGTCTATCAGTGGAACCGGGCGCTTGCCTCCGAGCCGGAAGCCGCCGAGATCCCGAAGATCAAGGACAAGGTCGCCAACGGCCTGCCCGCCGTCAGCGACGATGCCAAGGCGGCCGACAAGAAACAGCCGGATCCGGCCCCGGTCACCCCGCCGCCGGTCGACAAGAAATCCTGACGGGCGAGACGCATGCCTGAAGAGGGCCTCGCCCAGGCGTTCGGCGTCATCGAAGCGGCGCGCGCGAAGATCAACCTCGCTTTGCATGTGACGGGCCAGCGAGCAGATGGCTATCATCTGCTCGATATGCTGGTGACCTTCGCCGATTGCGGCGACCGGCTGGGCTTCCTGCCCTCACAAGCCGACGCCTTCACCCTGTCGGGCCGTTTCGGCGAGACGCTTGCCGGCGATGGCGGCACCAATCTGGTGCTGCAGGCCCGCGATCTCCTGCGCGAGGCGGTCGGCGCCCTCGCCTTCCCTGTCCATATCCACCTGGAAAAGAACCTGCCTGTTGCCTCCGGCATCGGCGGCGGCTCGGCCGATGCGGCCGCGGCGCTGCGCGGGCTGATGCGGCTCTGGGGCATGAGCCTACCAGTGGAAGCGCTTGCCGGCCTCGCCCTGAAGCTCGGCGCCGACGTGCCGATGTGTCTTGAAAGCCGGCCGCTGATTGCCCGCGGCATCGGCGAACAGATCGAAGCCGTGCCTGATCTGCCGGCCTTTGCCATGGTGCTCGCCAATCCGTTGAAAGGTGTGTCGACACCCGAGGTTTTTCGTCGGCTGGCGGCAAAGGACAATCCGGCTCTGAGCCTCGCTCCGGCTCTTGCCGGCAGTGCCGATTGGCTTGAAGTGATTGCTGCTGCCCGCAACGACCTGGAGCCGCCGGCGCGCGCAATCGTGCCGGAGATTGCGGAGATCGCGGCGATGCTGCAGGCGCGCGGCGCGCTGCTGACCCGCATGTCCGGCTCCGGCGCCACCTGTTTCGGCATTTTTGCGACCATGGCGGCGGCACAAGAGACGGCGGCAGCTCTTCACGACGAGCGGCCCGACTGGTATGTCCAGGCGACGGAAACGGTTTCGGGAGGCAGGTGATGGCAGGTCTGGACGAAAAGCGGCCCTTCATCGCCGTCGGCATTGCGATCCTCACCGTCTCGGATACGCGCACGCCGGAGACGGACAAATCAGGCGACACACTGGCGGCGCGGATCGCCGAAGCAGGCCACCGGCTGGTCGACCGGGCGATCGTGCCCGATGATCGCGAGAAAATCGCCGCACGGGTGAAGGCCTGGACCGAGCGCGATGAGATCGACGTCGTCATCACCACAGGCGGCACCGGATTTACCGGCCGCGATGTGACGCCCGAGGCGCTGGAGCCTTTGTTCGAAAAGCGCATGGACGGCTTTTCCGCCGTCTTCCACCGTATTTCCTATGAGAAGATCGGCACGGCGACGATCCAGTCGCGCGCCACGGCGGGCGTTGCCAACGCCACCTTCATCTTTGCGCTGCCGGGCTCGCCCGGCGCCTGCCGGGATGCCTGGGACGGCATCCTGAAAGGACAGCTCGACTACCGCAGCGTTCCCTGCAATTTCGTCGAGATCATGCCGCGTCTGGACGAGCACCTGAAACGCGGCGCCAAACCATAGGCTGCCTGCCGCCGGCGTCGGCTATGTGGCAAGGCCCGGCAGAGCCGGCATCGTTTCCCAGCTGTCACCCGACAGCAGGATGCAGCTGATGCCGTTAACACCCGTGACGACGAGCGTCCAGGTTCCGCTTTCGGCGGCATAGACCTCGAGAACGGCGTTCTGGTTGACCAGTCCAACCGCTGTCAGCTTTTCAGCAAAATTCCTGTCGAGGAAATTGACGACATCGGATCGGCCTGCGCAACTGAGCATCGTCTGCGATGCTGCCGAATGCGGATGCGCGATCACCAATGTCGGCAATATGACGGCCAGCAGGCCGTAGACCATATTGCGTACGCCGTAGATCCTACCGCGTGTCATGACGCACCTCCTTTCGCCGGGAACCCGGCAGAAGAGGAGATTGTCGCCGACCTGATCTGCCGTCCACCGGCATTCCATGGCCATCCGTTGCGAAGCGCGGCGCTTCGACGGCGCCATGGTGAATTATAGCGCGAAATCCTATTGGGCGCCATCTTTTGCACGATGGTGGAAGGGTGCGATCGCCGCGAAAGAACCCCTCCCCACAAGGGGGAGGGGCTAGGCGCGGCACCGCCCCACGACAAACATCAACGATTCTGCGGATGAGACGGTGAAAGGGATAGCGTCAGCGCGGCATTATAGCCCCTCCCCCTTGTGGGGAGGGGTTGGGGAGGGGTTTTTGGGCGGTGGAAACCGGCCAGCCGTGGATGACCGAGAGCTTACCGCGCCGCGCGTGCCACCCAGGAGGGAATCAGTTCGCTGGCGAGCTTGCGCGGCTTCTGGCCCTTGGCGAATTCGGCAAGGGCCATGCCGCTTCTGGCAGTGGCCAGCGCCTGGATCTTCGGCATCAGCAGACCGAGCTCCAGCGGCGGCACGGCGCGGCCGAAGCGCTTGAGAAACGGACGCCGGTAGCCGCGCGAGGCGGTGAAGCGCGCCGGCAGCTTGTTGAGCGCGATATATTCGGCAATCTCGTCGATCCAGCCGGCCTGAGGCCGGGCGCCCGGCTCGACGAAGAGCAGCCATTCGCCGCGGGCCGAGCGAACGATGTCCTTGATATCCCATCGCGAATGAAAACGGCAGCCGGCGGCGTCGGCGACCCGCGAGGTGCCGTCCTGCGAGCCGTGATCGAGCACGATCACATCGCTGACAAGCCCCTCCACGGCACCTGCCACCAATACCGATAAAGTCTGGGCCAGCTCAGATTCCTGATCCTGACATTCGAGAACAACCGTCAACATTGCTCATTCATAATGCGCCGCACAAATTTTTGCCAGCGGCGTTTTCCGCATTTTGTTCTTGCATTGTTCTTGCTTTGCGGATAGGAATTTAATCATCAAAACGGGCGGAAGCGATGGCTTTTGCCGCGGGAGAATCCGATGAGAGAGCAGTCCCTTGCAGGGCAGGCCGCATTCGCGCCTGCCAATACGGCAGATATTGCCGATGCGATGATCGTGTCCTCCGGTCTGAGGATCGAGGTCGATCGGCGACGCGGGCGTGGGGCGGGACTGAACCCGACGGGGCGGTTCGAGGCGCAGCAGCGCGAGACTTTCGACGACGGCTGGCAGACGCTGGAAGAGCTTCCGCCGTTCAAGACGGACGTGCAGATCGAGAAGCCGCGCACGGCCATCACCCGTAATGAATCGCCTGACATTGGCTTCGACCGCTCGATCAATCCCTATCGCGGCTGCGAGCATGGCTGCATCTATTGTTTCGCCCGGCCGACACACGCCTATATGGGGCTTTCGGCGGGGCTGGATTTCGAGACGAAGCTGTTTGCCAAGCCGGATGCGGCAAAGCTGCTGGAGCGGGAACTTGCCAAGCCGGGCTACAAGGTGCGGGCGATCGCGATCGGCACCAATACCGACCCCTATCAGCCGGTCGAGAAGGAGTGGCGCATCATGCGCGGCATTCTCGAGGTTTTGAACAAGGCGAACCATCCGGTCTCGATCGTCACCAAGTCGGCGATGATCCTGCGGGATCTCGACATTCTGCAGGAGATGGCGGCGAAGAACCTGGTGCGCGTCGGCATCTCCGTGACCACGCTTGACCGCAAGCTTGCCCGGACGATGGAGCCGCGCGCCGCCACGCCGCCGCGCCGGCTGGAGACCATTCACACGCTGTCGGAAGCGGGCATCCAGACGGCTGTGATGGCCGCGCCGCTGATCCCGGCGCTGAACGATCACGAGCTGGAGCGCATTCTCGAATCGGCCAAGGCCGCCGGCGCCGCCGAGGCGAGCTATGTCATCCTGAGGCTGCCGCTCGAAGTCAGCCCGCTCTTCCGCGACTGGCTGCTGCAGCACTATCCGGATCGCTACCGGCATGTGATGTCGCTGGTGCGCTCGATGCGCGGCGGCAAGGATTACGATGCCGAATTCGGCAAGCGCATGAAGGGCGCCGGTCCCTATGCCTGGCAGATCGCCCGCCGTTTCGAAATGGCCGCCAGGCGTTTCGGCCTGACGCGACGCGGCATGCCGCTGCGCGACGATCTGTTCGTGCCGCCGGATGGCAGCGGCGTGCAGCTGTCACTGCTTTAGGCTTTGTTCTTACGCAATTTTTGGCAAAAGCGCTTCGCGCTTTGCTCAGGGAAAACCGCAAAACACTTTTCCTGGAATTAATCTGACCTTTTACGCAATTCCGGACGGAAAATCGCAAGGCACTTTTCCTGGAATTGCTTGAAGCTTGCGCATCGGCTGCTCAGAAAAACCGCCCTGTTTTCGAGCCCCGAGCGCAATTCCCGCGGATGGCAATGACCGCCACCATCCGCCGGACCCGGTCCCCGACCGCCGCCCTGATCGGGGACTTGCGGGCAATCGGGTTGGCGTGCGAGGTTCAGCCGCATGAAACCTCGCACGCCACCCGATTCTCCCCAGCTTTTCCAAGCGGCTCCGCTGGTGCCGGATTTTCGGCTGGAACTCAAAGCCCGCAAGGCCGGCCATTGGCCGGTCGCCGGCGCCGACGAGGCAGGCCGCGGGCCGCTGGCCGGGCCGGTCGTCGCGGCCGCCGTCATCCTCGATCCGAAGCGCATCCCGGAGGGTCTGAACGATTCCAAGCAGCTTTCGGCGCAACGGCGCGAGGAACTGTTCGTGCAGATCCTGGCGACCGCCACCGTCTCCATCGCGTCCTCCAGCTCGACGCGGATCGACGAGACGGATATCCGCAAGGCGAGCCTCGACGCCATGCGTCGCGCCATCTGCAGCCTTGCCGTTCCGGCAAGTTATGTGCTGACCGACGGGCTCGACGTGCCGCCCGGCCTCGACTGCCCCGGACAGGCCGTGGTCAAGGGCGACGCCCGCTCGGTCTCGATCGCCGCCGCCTCGATCGTCGCCAAGGTGACACGCGACCGGATGATGGCGCGCGCGCATCATGTCTTTCCGGCTTACGGTTTTGCCGCCCATGTCGGCTACGGCACCGCGCAGCACCGCGCCGGCATCGAAAAGCTCGGCCCCTGCTCGCTGCACCGAATGAGTTTTCGGCCGCTGCGCAAGGTCGAGGACGATCCCGAGATGGACGAGCTGATTTCGGAATAGGTCTGGGCTTCAGACTGCCGAGAGCTACATAAGACCCCTCCCCAACCCCTCCCCACAAGGGGGAGGGGCTAACGTGCCGAACCGTTTTGCGTAACCCTTCATCGTAATTCATCGAACGGCAACAGCCAGCAAGAACTCGCCTTTTGGTCGCTGCCGGACATCACAGCATAGTCCCTCCCCCTTATGGGGAGGGGTTGGGGAGGGGTTTTCTCCTCAACTGGCGCACGGCTTGGAATAATAAACGGTCATCAACAAGAAAAGGCCGGGACATGCCCGGCCTCTTTCTATTCCATGCGACACCGCTCAGTTGAGCCGTGTCTTGACCTGGCCGACGGCGTTGCCGAAGAGCTCGGACTGAACCTTGGCGTCGGCCTGCTTGGCGAGCACCGTTTCGGCGGCGGCGATTGCGAGATCGACAGCAGCGGAACGTACCGCCTTCATCGCCTCGGCCTCGGCCTGCTTGATCTTCTGCTCGGAAAGCGCCGTGCGGTTGGCAACGAATTCTTCCGTCTTCTTCTTTGCTTCGGCGGTCAGCATTTCGGCTTCGCGCTCGGCTGCGGCAACGATATGGGCCGCTTCGGCTTCAGCTTCCTTGCGCTTGCGCTGGTATTCGGCGAGCAGGTGCTGGGCCTCCTCGCGCAGGCGCTTGGCTTCGGCCAATTCGTTGCGGATCTGGTCGGCGCGGTCGTCGAGCGACCTTGCCATCATGCCCGGAACCTTCAGGTAAACGACCAGCGCCAGGAAGAGGACGAGGCCAACAAAGGCGAAGAAAGTTGCGTCTAAGGCAAATTCCATCGATCAAGCCTCCTTCTTGGCGGCTGCAACAGCAGCGGCGACATCGGCCTTGGCGACGGTGCCGCCGATCAGTTGATCGACCACGGCAGCCGCGGTTTCCTCGGCAATGGTGCCGACGTCGGCGAAAGCCTTTGCCTTGATCTCGCCGATGCGGAGCTCGGCAGCCTTGATCTTTTCCGACAGGCTCGCCTCGACAGCGCGGCGATCCTCTTCGGCCTTGACCTTCGCGGCGTCGCGTGCGGCGGAGCCGATCGCATTGGATTTGGCGCGGGCGGCGGCCAATTCACCTTCATAGGTCTGGACGGCAGCGTCGGCTTCCGCCTTCAGGCGGCCCGCTTCTTCCAGATCCTGGGAAATGCGCGTGTGACGCTGATCAAGGATTGCTCCGATGCGCGGCGCGATGACCTTTTGCATGAGCAAATAGAAGACGCCGAAGGTGATCACCAGCCAGAGCAGCTGGGACGCAAAGGTCGTCGAATCGAAAGGCGGGAAAGGGCCGCGGGCGTGTCCGCCTTCGGCAACACCGGTCTCGGTATGGACCTCGCCTGCGGCCGGAGCGGCATGCGCATCCGTACCCGTCGCTGCCGCCGGTGCTTCTTCAGCGTAAGCCGGGGTCACAAAAAACATTCTCACCTCCAGGTGGACTGCAAATGCAAAGGATCACGGCTTGCGGTGGCAGGCCGTGATCCATCTATTCGCCGATATCAGACGGCGAAGAGGAGGAGGAGAGCGATGAGCAGCGAGAAGATGCCCAGAGCTTCCGTAACGGCGAAGCCGAATACCAGACGGCCGAACTGGCTGTCAGCGGCAGACGGGTTGCGCAGTGCGCCGGAGAGGTAGCTGCCGAAAATATTGCCGAGGCCGAGAGCCGTACCGGCCATACCAAAGCAAGCCAGGCCTGCACCGATGTACTTTGCTGCTTCCGCTTCCATGTTGAACTCCTTTGAAATGGTTGTTGCGGCGAATGACTGACGCCCTGGAGACGTCGATGTCGTTATCCTTAGTGCCCGCCCGGATGGATTGCGTCGTTGAGGTACATGCAAGTCAGTACCGCAAAGACATAAGCCTGGAGGAAGGCGACGAGGAACTCGAGACCGGTCAGGGCGACGGTCATGATGAGGGGAAGAACGGCGCCGCCGATGCCGAGAGCACCCAGGGTTCCGAGCGAGGCGACGAAGCCTGCGAACACCTTGAGGGTAATGTGACCGGCGAGCATGTTGGCGAAGAGACGAACCGAGAGTGAAATCGGACGCGACAGGAAGGAGATGATTTCGATCGCCACCACCAGCGGCAGCAGCGCGCCCGGCACGCCGTGCGGCACGAAGAGATTGAGGAAGCCGAAGCCATGCTTATAAAAGCCGTAGACGACGACGGTGCCGATGACGAGCAAAGCAAGGGCGAAGGTCACGATGATCTGGCTGGTCACCGTGAAGAAATACGGGAACATGCCGAGCAGGTTCGCCGTCAGCACGAACATGAAGAGCGAGAAGACCAGCGGGAAGAATTTCATTCCCTGCTTGCCGGCGCCTTCCTTCAGCATGTTGGCGATGAATTCATAGGACATTTCCGCGACCGACTGCGAACGGCCCGGCACGATGGCGCGGTTCGAGGTGGCGAAATAAAGGAAGCCGACGGCAACGGCAGCCGAAGCGGCCATGAAGAGCGATGCGTTGGTGAACGAAAAATCAATTCCGCCGATTTCGATCGGCACAATCTTATGGATCAGGAACTGATGAGTCGGATCGTTAGACACCGCTTGTTCTCTCTCTTTGGCCCGCAGGACGCGGGGTCATTGCACTGGACCGGGAACCGGTCCTTATTTCTTGTCGCCCTTGTCGTCCAGGGGATGGGCCACCACCCCCGCAGAACGCAGCACGTTCAGAACGCCGGCACAGAATCCGAGAAGCAGAAGAACAATCATCCCCCAAGGCGCCGTGCCAACAAAACGGTCGAAGACATAGCCAAGGACGGCACCGACGACGATGGCGGAAATGAACTCGCTGGAAAGCTTCATCGCCTGGGCATAACCTTTGCGGCTTACCTCGGAACGAGCTTCACTTGCCTCTTCCACTTTCGCCTCGACACGCTTGGTCGCGAGTTTCGCTTCCAGTTGCGCACGGCGCTTCTCAAGACTTTCTTCGCGGTCATCCGCCATGGATCTCTCCTCGCCTGCCCGTCGCCCGCACTCCCGCTACCCCGGTCATTCGGACACCGGACGCGAAGGTTGAAACCCTTCCGGCCCGTTCTGAAGTCGCGCGCAACATAGTTTTAGGGATTGGTATAGTCAAGGCGTAGACAGTTTCTGTCCAGCCAGAAAATAATCGCGTTAAATCAAATAGATAGGCTTATTTATGGCCGATCTCTTAAATTCGATGGAAAGAATCCGCTTTTATGCCCGGCAAATCGGCTTGCCCAAGCGATTTATCTCAGCTCCAGCCGCCGCCATAAGTGCGATAGAAGACATGAAGACCGATGCGGCCGACCTTTTCCATGGTCTTTGCCCATTTCGGCCTGACATAGACGGCATGGTAGTGAGTCGCCGAGCCCACCTGCGGCAGCCAGATCTTGCCTGATGTCACCGCCATCGCCACATCGCGGGCCATCCGCCAGTGATATTGCGAGTTCACCCTGTCCTTGATGCTGTCGCAGACAAAGGAGAACTGGCAGCGGTTGCGCCAATCCTCGTTCTGGTAGACGACGCCGCAGATGGTCTTGGGATAGGCGGGATTGCGGACGCGGTTGAGGATCACCTGGGCGACGGCCGCCTGGCCCTTCACCGATTCTCCCCGCGCCTCGAAATAGATGCCGGAGGCAAGGCACTGCTGTTCGCGGGCGGAAAAGACGCTCGGCGCCAATATGCTGGCGGCCCATGCATGGTCGCGCGGGCCGATCTCCGGAACGAAACGGCCGCTGTCCTGCTCGGTCAGGATCGAATCGAAGGGCGATTGGCGGGAATAGTCGGGTGCGGCCGGCCCGTAGGCAGTGGCCAGGATATCGGCCTTGTCGCTGGTGACGAGGCTTGCCAGCATTGCCGGCACGCCATTATCGGTCACCACAGGCTGCTTCTTATAGAAAGATGTGGCGATCGCGATTTCCTTGCCCTGGATCTTCGGCTTGACGAAGGCCGACCTGTCCTTGAGATCGAAGCTCGGGGTGAAGAGCATCTTCGTGCGTTCGAGGATCGAGCCGGCGGAAAAATCCTTCGGCGGCTGCATCTTCTCGACGGCGACGACTCGGCCTTTCTTGGCGCCGCGGTTGACGCGATCCTCGTCGGGCGTGTCCTCGTGGCCTTTTTCTTTGGCGGTGCCCTTGTCCATGGAAGAGAAAGCGATCTTGCGGCCATCGGGCAGCACCATGCCGGCGCCTGACGAGATCGAGCCCGTCACTTCAGGATCGAAAAAGGTCAGTTCGGCCTGATGGATGGAGCCGGCCGGCGAATTGGTCAGCACCATGCGCCAGTTCTCCCCCTCCCGATCGAGACCGGCCAGCATGGCGGCGAGATCGGCATGAGATGGGACGCTCGGGAAGATCAGCCAGCCGGCGAGCCCGAAGATAGCGGGCGACACCCAGTTCTCGGGAAGAAGACGCAGCTTGCTACGGGAAGAGCTCTTTCGACGCAACACCAACTCCGGGCATGGAACGCGGGAACATTCCATCGAAAATCTCGCATTAACCTTGACGTCGGGTTAACGGGGCGTGCCGGAATGTGGCTATGCGAAGTTTTGCATGTTCTAATGTGGCTGAAAAATGCCGGGTGTCTGCGCCCCTTGCAAAGTCCCCTCCCCAACCCCTCCCCACAAGGGGGAGGGACTTAGAGAGGCACCGTCGCATTCACGCCCGAAACGCTGAGATACTTGTGAAATGGGTGCGACTGGTTAAGCCCCTCCCCTTGTGGGGAGGGGTTTGGGGCGGGGCTTAAAGGACGGTGCAACCGCCCCCTCTTCCCACCCATCAAATAATCACATGCGACCCCAGTTCCACCACGCGGTTGGCCGGCAGGCGGAAGTAGTCCGAGGGATTGGCGGCGGCGTTGGCAAGCGCGATGTAAAGCCGATCCTGCCAGTAGGGCATGCCTGATTTGGCGTCCGGCACCAGCTTGCGGCGGCCGAGATAGAAGGAGGTCGACATGATGTCGAACTTCAGCCCCGTCTTGCGCAGCGTCGCCAGGGCCTGCGAGACATTCTGCGATTCCATGAAGCCGAACAGCAGTTCGACGCGGGCGAAGCGCTCGGAAATCTGCTCGACCTTGTAGCGGTCGTGGCTCGGCACGCGCGGCTTGTTGACGGTGCGGATCGTCAGGATGACGTTGCGGTCGTGAAGCACGTGGTTGTGCTTGAGATTGTGCAGCAAGGCGGCGGGGGCCGATTCCGGATCGCTGGTCAGGAAGATCGCGGTGCCCGGAACCTGGGCCGGCGAATGGTCGCTCTTGCGCTCGATCGCGCTGACGAAGGAAGGGAGCGGAATATCGGTGTGGCGGGTCTTTTCCATCAGGATCGCGCTGCCGCGGCGCCAGGTCCACATGACGACGGTAAAGGCGGTGGCGATCAGGATCGGGATGTAACCGCCGTCGTGGATCTTCAAAAGGTTGGCGCCGAGGAAGATCAGTTCGAGCACGACCAGCGGCGCAAGCGCGATCACCGCCACCGGAAGCGACCAGTTCCAGCGGGCGCGAACGAATTCGAAGGCCATGATCGACGTGACGACCATGGCACCGGTGACGGAAATGCCATAGGCGGTCGCCAGCGCATCCGACGTCTTGAAGCTCAGAACCAGGAAGATGACGCCGATGAACAGCACGGCATTGACCGAAGGCACGAAGATCTGCCCGGTATTGGTTTCCGAGGTGAAGAGGATTTCCATGCGCGGCAGGAAGCCGAGGTTGATGCCCTGGCGCACCAGTGAGAAGGCGCCGGTGATGACCGCCTGGCTGGCGATGATCGTCGCGGCGGTCGCCAGGATGACGACCGGCAGCAGCGCCCATTGCGGAAACATCAGATAAAAGGGATCCGACATCGTCGCCGGCTTGCCGAGCACGAGAGCGCCTTGCCCGAGATAGTTCAGCGTCAACGACGGAAACACCAGCGCAAACCAGGCCCATTGAATCGGGCGGCGGCCGAAATGGCCGAGATCGGCATAAAGCGCCTCCGCACCCGTCACCGTCAGGAAGACGGCGCCAAGCACGACGATACCGTAGAAACCTTCATGCAGCAGGAAGCTGACGGCATAGTAGGGGTTGAAGGCGGCAAGGATGCCGAAATCGTCCGAAATATGCGATATGCCGGCGGCGGCAATGACGATGAACCAGACCGCGGTGATCGGGCCGAAAAACCTGGCGACGGCGCCGGTGCCGCGCGACTGCACGACGAAGAGCAGCGCCAGGATCACCACCGAGATTGGCACGATATATTCCGAGAGCCTCGGTGTGACCAGCTTCAGACCTTCGACGGCAGAGAGCACCGACAGCGCCGGTGTGATCATCGCATCGCCGAGAAAGAGGGCAGCCCCCATCAGGCCGAGCAACATCAGGATCGCGGTATGGCCGTTGGCGGTCTTCATCAGAAGAGCAAGCAGCGACAGCGTGCCGCCCTCGCCCTCGTTGTCGGCGCGCAGCAGGAAGAGCACATATTTGATGGTGACGATGATCGTCAGCGCCCAGATCATCAGCGAAATCAGGCTGATGACCTCGAAGCGGGTGAGGCCGTCATGGGCCACGGGCTTCAGCGCCTCGCGAAAGGCATAGAGCGGGCTGGTGCCGATATCGCCGTAGACGACGCCGACGGAACCCAGCGTGAGATAGAACAGCTTTTTCGGCGTCATCTGGGATTCGTTCGGATGGCTCTCTTCGGACATGAAGTTGCAACAGGCTCCTCAGAGCCAGCCTTTCCAGCGGAAAAAGAAAAAAGGGATGACGGCTGATATTACCATCAGGGCCAGCGAATAGGGATAACCCGCAGCCCAGGCCAGCTCCGGCATGACCTGAAAATTCATGCCATAGACGGAGGCGACCAGTGTCGGCGGCAAGAACACCACCGAGGCGATCGAGAAGATCTTGATGATCGAATTCTGCTCGATGTTGATCAGACCGAGCGAAGCGTCGAGCAGGAAGGTGATGTTGCCGGCAACGAAGGCGGCATGCTCCGACAGCGACTGGATATCGCGCGAGAGGGTGCGGCAGAGTTCCTTCGTCTCGCGGTCCTGCTGGACCGCGGGGATCGTGTGAAAAAAGGTCAGCAGGCGAGACAGCGAACCAAGGCTGTCGCGCACCTTACTGATCATCCGGTGATAGCCGGCGATATCGCGCAGCTTCTCTTCGAGGTAGTTCGAGGGCTTACGCACCTTCTTCGCCCGGTCGCCGAAGACATGCGTCGACAAGATGTCGAGGCGTGAGACGGAGACTTCGAGGATCTCGGCGGTGCGGTCGACAATCGTCTCCAATAGCTTGGCGAGAAGGGCAGCGCCGCTGCGCCAGTTCTCCGGCAGCCGGTGAAGGGCGGCGATGAACAGCGCAAAGGATTTGGGATGGGCGTAGCGGATGGTGACCAGCCGGTTTCCGGCCAGGATGAAGGCGACATCGGTCAGCGTCGGGGCGTCGGTATCCGCCTTCCAGAGAAGCGAGGCGGTCATGAAGACGGCGTCGTTTTCGACATAGAGACGGGCGGAGGGCTCGATATCCTTGAGATCGTCACGGGTCGGAACCTCGATGCCGAGAACCTTCTCGACATACAGCTCCTCGTCGCGGCTCGGCTCGATCATGTCGATCCAGACGACATCCCCAGGGAAGGATGCGGGATGCGACAGATCGCGGATATCGACCGACCTGCAATTGGAACAATAAGCGGTGATCACCGGCAGCCTTTCCATGCGGCCGAAAGCGCGGCAATGCGAGGCTCGCTCGTCCCAGGTTCCAACGGAAGCGGATCAAAAAAGCTCATACAACTCCGGCTGCATCCAACCTTGAAGGCCGGCATGCGCATTGTGCTCCACCGCATCGCAGCGATCAATCCTTCGATCGACAAGACAACTCCGAACTTGCAGGCGGGCCGAAATCTTCCAAACGAAGACGGCCGTCATTGAGCATCTGCAGCAAACGCCATCATGGCGCCGCGGCATATGCAGCAAAGCCGTGAAATAATCAAGACATCTTCCGTGAACCGCGGCTTTTCACCACGTTTGCCTCACAATTTGAGGTATCGACAATCGTGATTCGGCCGCTGCATGCGTCGCTCGGAACTGCCGCACCGTTCCGGATGACGTGGCTTATTCGAAGACGATCGTCGGTGCCGGCCGTTGGGTTTGGCCGCCCAGCTGTTCCCAGACCTTGGCGGCGATGCCGCGATAGATGCCGGCGACGACGCCGTTCGGCTCGGAGGCGACGAGCGGCGTGCCGGCGTCGGAGGTTTCGCGGATGTTCATTGTCAGCGGCACTTCGCCGAGGAAGGGCACGCCGATGCGCTCGGCCTCCTTGCGGGCGCCGCCATGGCCGAAGATATCGTAGCGGGTGCCGGTGTCAGGCGCGATGAAATAGCTCATATTCTCGACGATGCCGAGCACCGGCACCTCGACCTTGCGGAACATGTTGAGGCCCTTGCGGGCATCGATCAGGGCGAGGTCCTGCGGCGTCGAGACGATGACGGCGCCGGCAAGCGGCACCTGCTGGGCCATGGTCAGCTGCGCGTCGCCGGTGCCGGGCGGCATGTCGACGACCAGCACGTCGAGTTCGCCCCAGGCGACTTCACGCAGCATCTGCAAGAGCGCCGACTGAACCATCGGCCCGCGCCAGATCATCGCCGTCTCCTCGTCGACGAGGAAGCCCATCGACATGACCTTGAGGCCGTAATTCTCCATCGGATTGATGATGCGGCCATCGATCTGGGTCGGGCGGCCTGAAATTTTCAAGAGCCGCGGCATCGAGGGACCATAGATATCGGCGTCGAGAATGCCGACGCGAAGACCGTTGGCGAGCAGGCCGAGCGCCAGGTTGACGGCAGTGGTCGACTTGCCGACCCCGCCCTTGCCCGAGGCGACGGCGATGATGGCGCCGATGCCGGGAACGCCGATCTTGCCGGCCCGCGGCGGCTGTTGCGGGGCATGGGCGTGGCTACCGTGATCATGTTGATGATCGTGGCCAGCATGGCCGTGCGGCGGGTTCGGCACCGGGCGGGCGGCCGGAGCGGCGGCGGCGGCTTTCTTGTCTGCGGTCAGCGCGACGAGCGCGCCCTTGACGCCAGGCATGGCCTTGACGACGCGCTCGGCCGCGAGCCGCATCGGTTCGAGCTCCTTGGCGCGATCGGCCGGAACGGTGATGGAGAAATAAACCTTGCCGTCGGAGATGAAGACATCGGAAACCATGCCGAGCTCGACGATATCGTGCTCGAGATCCGGTCCACGCACAGTCTTCAGCGTTTCGAGAACCTGTTCCTTGGTGACGTCGGTCATTCCACCCTCACTGCTTCTTCTTGCAGACCAGAGCGCCGCGCGTCTTTCAAGACGCGCAAGGAGCGCTGTAGCACTTTGAATTGCTGCATGATTTCAGCCTTCATCGATTCCGATCAAGACTGAAATCATGCAGTAGAGATAGTGGAGACGGACGCCTTCGCCAAACAAAATCATCGGCGGGGAAACCGATTTGCCGGCTTGCAAAAAGCGCCGGGGAGAACGGGCAATCCGTTGCGGCCATCAAGTCCGCCGGGCTTTCGCCCTGATGGCCGCAACGGTCTCCCCGAGAACCGGCGCAATCCGGGGCGAACTAGCGCAAGCCGACAAAAAGGCCAGCGAAAAATTAAGAGGAAAGGCCAAATCGCGGGCATCCGTGCAAGAGGCGGTGCCAAAACGCAACAACCGCTGCCGACACCGAAGGCTTGGGAAAGCGGCATCGGCGTCGGACAGCAGTGCGCGGCCGCGCCATTTCCTGGCGCTGGTCCAAGTCCCCTCTGGGCCTTTGTCAAAAGAGAAGCAGAAAGCGTGCCAGACGGAAAATTGGCGGAAATGGCACAAATGCGGGCCGGGACGGCCGCGAGCGGCAAGCATATGCCCAAGCGCTGGGCGCCCGGCGAAAACCCGCCACGCCTTCTGCATCTTATTTGATCAGGCCGATGCGCAGCGCCTTGGCCACCGCCTGCGTCCGGTTGACCGTATCGAGCTTCTTGGTGGCGCGGTTGAGGTAATGATTGACCGTGTGCTCGGAGAGGGTGAGAATTTCGGCGATTTCGGCACTGGTCTTGCCGGCCGCCGTCCAGTTGAGGCAATCGATTTCCCGGTCGGTCAGCGTGTCCGTGATGCGGGTATCGAGGTTGCGGATCTCGGCGAGCCTGTCATAGACATGGATGGAGATATAGCAGAGCTCGCGCATCTCAGCTGGGCTGAAGGGCTCGCGGTCGCCGGCGAAAGAGATGGCGCCGCGCACGCCGGATGGCTCATGCGTCGGGAAATAGGCGCCGCGCATCATCCTGAAACGTTCGAACAGCGAGGCGACGAGCACCGACTTGCCATCGTCCCGCGACCAGTTCTCGCGCGACATGTCATAGAAGAAGGGCCGCGCGGAGGTTCTCAGCCGCCTCAGAACCGGGCTGTTGACCAGCAGGCTCTCCTGGTCGTAGAGCGCCAGAAGCTCAGCCGGCCAACTGGTGATGACGGTGCTGCCCTGGATATCCAGAGAGGTGATCGGCGGCAGGTTGAGAACCAGGAAGGCGCGGCTGCGATAGGCTTCCGTCACGCGTTTCAGGAACCGGAAAATATCGAACTGGGTCTTCAGGCCGGCTATTTCCTGGATATAGTCGTCGTCTTCCGGGGATGTTTGCGACAAGGGTGCCATCACATTTCTTCATCTTCGGCGCAACGGCCGGCTCGATTGCATCGGGGAATGACGATCGCTGGTTGGATCACACGGAGTCGGCCTCGGCATACAGCGTTCGGCCGGCAGGTGGTTAATCGATTTCGCGGACTATTTGCAGTTGTCGTGATTCGCCGGCAAATCTCAATATCGCCCTTATCATAAGCATGCTCCCTGATTGCATTAGCGGCGCGGGCCCAGCCGGATGCGCATGCCTTCCATGATCCTCCCAGCTGCCAGCTGAACTGGAACGGCCCATTGGCGTAGAAGTTCCATCGACAGACGATAGGCCGGGCCGGTAATCGAAATGCCACCAATAAAGGTCCGATCCTGCGACCAGACGGGGGCAGCGACGCAGCGGATGCCGGCTTCGTGCTCCTCGCGGTCGAAGGCATAGCCCTGATCGGCGATCTCGCGGATTTCGGCAAGCAGCGATTCGCCCGAGGCATGGGTCGAGGCGGTAAAGCTGGTGAAGTTGATGCCGGCGAGGAGATCGGCGAGGAGATCAGGCGGAAGCAGCGAAAGGGCGGCCTTGCCGACGCCGGTGCAGTAACAGGGCGAGGCATTGCCGATCTGCGAATACATCCGCACCGGCTGACGGCCGTCGACCTTGTCGAGATAGATGATCGACTGGCCCCTCAAAACACCGAGATGCACCGTCTCGCCGGTCGCCTGCTGCAGCTCGGCGAGGTGCGGCTCGGCAATCAGGCGGAATTCGTTGCGCGCCCAGCTGCGCGCAGCAAAATCGAGCAGGCGCAGGCCCGGCGCATAACGGCCGTCGCCATCAAGCTCAAGCAGCCCTTCCTCCACCAGATGGCTCAACTGGCGATGCAATGTCCCGCGCGGCTGGCCGGCACGAGCCAGGATATCGGTGAAACGCAGCGGTGCCTCCGCATGGGTGACGAGATCGAGCAGAACCATCAGTTTGCCGAGCGTGCCGGTCTCGCGCGTCTGCGCCATGCTTTCGCTATTTGAAGTCATCATCTCGTCCGCCCTTGACAGCAAGGTCAGCATAATTCGATAATTCCATATAGTCAAATTAAGTTCCATATAATGGAACAAATTGAATATCAAAGGGCGACTGCGATGTCGGCACAATTTCCGGAGTTCAGAGACCGAACCGTACTGGTAACCGGCGGCGGATCGGGCATCGGCGCTGCGATCGTCGAAGGCTTCGCGCGCCAGGGCGCCAAGGTCTCGTTCATCGACATCGCCGAGGCGGCCGGCCGCGCGCTTGCCGAGAGGCTGTCGCCGGAGACGGCGCATCCGGTCTCCTTCCACCATGCCGACCTGCGCGACATCGAGGCGATCCGGCGCACGGTCGATACCGTCGTTGCCAACTCCGGGCCGATCCGCGTGCTCGTCAACAATGCCGCCTGGGACGACCGCCATGAATTCGACGCGGTGACCGAGGCCTACTGGGACAACAACCAGGCGGTCAACCTGCGGCACGTCTTCTTCACCTCGCAGGCAGTGGCGCCATCGATGCGGGCGGCCGGCGGCGGGGCGATCATCAATATGTCGTCGATCGCTTTCAAGCTGAATATGGGCGGTTTTCCTGCCTATGCGGCGGCGAAGGCTGGAGTCGTCGGGCTGACCAAGAGCCTGGCCGGCCGGCTCGGGCCGGAGAATATCCGGGTCAACTGCATCCTGCCCGGCATGGTGCTCACCGAACGGCAAATGCAGCTGTGGCTGACCGAAGAGAGCATCGTGCGCTCGGTGGAGCAGCAATGCCTGAAGGTCGCCCTCAAGCCCGACGCGATCGTCGGTCCCTGCCTGTTTCTTGCATCCGACTGCGCGGCAGGAATGACCGCCCAGTCCCTGATTGTCGATGGAGGCATTTTGTAATGGCTAATCCCGCTTATGTCGCGGTGGACTGGGGCACCAGCAGCTTCCGGCTCTGGCTGATCGGCAGGGACGGCGGCATTCTTGCCGAACGCCGCAGCGGCGAAGGCATGACGAGTGCCGCAAAAACCGGCTTTTCCCAAGTGCTGTCAGGCCATCTCGCCGCCGTCGCGGCGCCGGAGAACCTGCCGGTGATCGTCTGCGGCATGGCCGGCGCCCGGCAGGGCTGGGTCGAGGCCGGTTATATCGACGTGCCGGCGCCGCTCACCTCGGTGCTGACGGCGGCGGTCTCCGTGCCGGGAGAAACCCGCGACATCCGCATCCTGCCGGGCCTTGCCCAGCGGGATAAGGCGACACCCGACGTCATGCGCGGCGAGGAAACCCAGCTTCTCGGCGCGCTCGGCACCGCAAGCTCGGGCGCCCAGGCGGTCTGCATGCCCGGCACCCATTCGAAGTGGGTGCATGTGGGCGACGGCAAGGTCACCGGCTTTTCGACCTTCATGACCGGCGAACTCTTCGACGTCATCAGCAAACACACGATCCTGTCGCATGCCGTTGCCGGCGCCGAGGAGCAGCCTGCTGATGCAGCCGCCTTCGAGGCGGCGGTATCGGCCGCTTTCCAGCGCCCGGCCCTTGCCTCCAATCTGCTGTTTACCGCCCGCTCGGGCCAGCTCCTGCACGGGATCTCGGCCGCATCAGCGCAAGCCCGGCTTTCCGGCACGCTGATCGGCCTCGAAATCGCCGGCGCGCTGCAGGATGCCGCCAACTCAGGCATCACCCTGGTCGCCTCAGGGCGCCTGCAGGCGCTCTACGAACAGGCCTTCAAAACCCTCTCCCTGACCTTCACCGCCATCGATGCGGACGCCGCCGTGCGCCGCGGGCTTTCGGCCGCCGCCGAAGCCATCTGGCCGAATTGAGAAAGCCGACACGATGAACCGTATCCCCTTCCCCGACATGAAACGCCCGCTGATCGCCATCCTTCGCGGCATCCGGCCCGACGAGACCGAGAGCGTTGTCGGCGCCCTGATCGACAACGGCCTGACGGCGATCGAGATCCCGCTGAATTCGCCGAAACCGTTCAAATCGATCGAGATCGCCGCAAAGATGGCGCCGGCCGAGGTGCTGATCGGCGCCGGCACGGTGCTGACAGTCGAGGCGGTCGATAGCCTGCATGCGGCCGGCGGCACACTGCTCGTCACGCCGAATGTCGAACCCGAGGTAATCATCCGGGCGCGCCAATACGGCATGGTGACAATGCCCGGCGTCTTCACCCCGACCGAGGCGCTGGCGGCCGCGCGCGCCGGCGCCACCGGTCTCAAATTCTTTCCGGCGAGCGTGCTCGGGCCCTCCGGTATCACGGCGATCCGGGCGATCCTGCCGCCGGAACTGACGATTGCCGCCGTCGGCGGCGTGTCGGACAAGAATTTCGGCGATTATACCAAGGCCGGCATCTTCGCCTTCGGCCTCGGCACCAGCCTCTACAAACCGGGAATGACCGCGGCAGAGGTTGCCGAGCGCGCCAAGGCGACCATTTACGCCTATGATGCAGCCATGGGAGCGTGAGCGTATGACCGATATCTACGAGTTCGAGGGCAAGACCCTTTGCAACACCAATTCCGTTCTCGGCGAAGGCCCGACCTATGATCCGGACAGCAACACCGTCTGGTGGTTCAACATCCTCGGCAAGGAGTTGCACGAGCTCAATCTTTCGACGGGCGCGAAAAAGGTGCATCCGCTGCCTGCCATGGCGAGCGTGCTTGCCCGTATCGACGCCGGACGGCAGCTGATCGCAACGGAGGAAGGGCTTTTCGTTCGCGATGTGGCGAGCGGCAACCTCACCTTCTACGCCGCGCTCGAAAACGACAAGCCGGAAAACCGCTCCAATGACGGCCGCACACATCCTTCCGGTGCGCTGTGGATCGGGACGATGAGCAAGCGGGCGGAAAACCAGGCCGGCGCCATCTATCATGTCGCCAGCGGCAAGGTGACGAAGATCTTCAACGGCATCAGCATCCCGAATTCGATCTGCTTCTCGCCTGACGGTACGATCGGCTATTATACCGACTCCCGCCTCAACCGGCTGATGCGCGTCATGGTCGATCCGCAGACCGGCCTGCCCACAGGCGAGCCGATCGTGCTGGTCGACAGCGCCAACGAGCCCGGCGACATCGACGGCTCGGTGGTCGATGCCGACGGTTATATCTGGAATTCGCGCTGGGGCGCCGGCGTCGTCGACCGTTACAACCCGGACGGGCTGCGCATCTCGCGCTACAAGGTTCCCGCCGTCCAGCCCTCCTGCCCCGCCTTCATCGGCGTCAATGCCGACCGGCTGGCGGTGACAACAGCCTGGGAGGGCCTCGATGAGGATGCCCGTTCTGCGCAGCCCAGCGCCGGCGCGCTGCTGGAACTCGGCATCGACGTCAAAGGCGTGTTCGATCCGGTCTATGTAATCTGACCGGGTGATTTGGCCGGGTGATCTTACCTTGCCTGCCAGCGGCCATTAGAGGCGCTCCCGACCGGGGCGCCTTTTCTCGTTCTGGTGGGGTTTGGCGATAAAAGTTCCGTGAAAATCGAGAAATTTTCCGTGTTTTCAACCGGAACCAATCGCCGCACCAGTCATTGTCCTTTCGAACCGGCGCGGCAATAACAGGAACATTGCCGGGTCAGCGACCACTCTAGGACATGAAGGTAGGTTCGAAATGACACGCAAACTCTTGACGACCGTTGCCGCTGGCGCGCTGTTTGCCACGGCTTTCGCACCGGCGGCATTCTCGCAGACGGCGCCGCAGCCGGCGGATCCAGCCGCGCCGACACAGGCAGCTCCTGCCGATCCGGCAGCCCCGAAGCCGCCGGTCACCCCTGACGTCACCAAACCCGCAGGCGATGCCGCACAGGCTCCGGCTCCGGCACCGACGGCAGACACGGCACAGGCCGGCTATATCACCGAGCAGGCTCCGGACCAGATCAGCGCCAACACCTATATCGGCCAATCGGTCTATAACGGCAACAATGAAAGCATCGGCAGCGTCAACGACCTGATCATGAAGAAGGATGGCGGCCTGGTTGCTGCGATCGTCGGCGTCGGCGGCTTCCTCGGCATCGGCGAAAAGAACGTCGCCGTGCCGATGGAGAAGATCACCGTCGCCCAGAATACCCAGGACGGCAGCGTCAAGCTGACGACCAGCGAAACGGCTGAATCGCTGAAGGCCGCACCTGAGTTCAAGACGCTGGCCATGCAGTCCGCCGAAAAGGCACCGGCTGCGACCGGCACCGATACCACGGCAACCGGCTCAACAACGCCTAAGTAGATTGGCGCCAACCAGGCTGGGGCCAAGCAAACCGCGCGCGCGGTAGTATAGCGTAGGCAATGGCGCTCCTAGGGGCGCCATCGCTTTATGCCGCGCCAAAGTTTAGGCGCTGACACGCTCCACCAAGCCCGGATCGTAGTAATTCTCGTGCAGGAAACGCAGCGTGGCGATGCCGTCGGCCGGGCGGCCGAAGTGATAGCCCTGGCCCATGCCGCAGCCGAGCGTGCGCAGTTTCACCGCTTCGGCATAATCCTCGATGCCCTCGGCCACGACTTCCAGCTCAAGGCCGTCGCACATGGTCAGGATCGCCTTGATGATGTGTTCGGAGGCGCGGTCGGAATTGATGCGGGAGACGAAGGCGCGGTCGATCTTGATCTTGTCGAAGATGAAGTCGCGCAGGCGCCCGAGGCTCGACTGGCCAGTGCCGAAATCATCGAGTGAAATGCGCACGCCGGCGGCGCGGAGGTCGGCGATGATGCGGTGGGCGGTATCGGCCGAACTCATCACCGCCGTCTCGGTAATTTCAAGCTCCAGGCGATGCGGATCGAAGCCGACGCGGCCGAGGATAGACAGCACGCTGCCGCTCGTGCCCGGGTCCATCAGCTGGGCCGAGGAGAGATTGAAGGACAGAAAGAGTTCGCGCGGCCAGGAGAGCGCTGCTTCCGCCGCCTTGCGCAGCAGCGCTTCCGACAGCGCATCGATGAAGCCGCGCTCTTCGGCGAGCGGCACGAAGACGCCGGGTGAGACGAAGCCCAGATCGGGATCGTTCCAGC
The DNA here is from genome assembly GCF_001187535.1 of Rhizobium ecuadorense. Taxonomy (GTDB): domain Bacteria; phylum Pseudomonadota; class Alphaproteobacteria; order Rhizobiales; family Rhizobiaceae; genus Rhizobium; species Rhizobium ecuadorense. Next base: position 120,664 of record NZ_LFIO01001790.1, on the reverse strand, counting down.
GGGCAAGCGCCTCGAAGCCGACGACCTGATTGTTGGAGAGCGAGACGATCGGCTGGAAATGCACGTCGATCGCGTCCGATATGATGGCGTTTCTGAGCGCCTGCTCCAGCTGCGTCGCGCGCTTCATTTCCTGGGCGATCTCGCGCGAATAGACGGTAATCTGGCCGCGGCCGCGGCGCTTGGAACGGTAGAGCGCGGTTTCGGCGCTCTTCAGCAGTTCCTCGCAATCTTCTCCGGCGAAGGGGTAGATGGCAAAACCGAGGGAGGCAGAGAGACGTACATTACGGTCGCCGAGATCATAGGGGGCCGACAGCACTTCGCGGATCATCTGGCCGAATTTCTCGGCACTCGCCCGCTCGAAAATCAACGGCAGCACGAAGGCGAATTCATCGCCGTCATGGCGGGTGACCATTGCGCCATCGGGAATGCAGGCTCTGAGGCGATGAGCGACCTGGCAAAGAATTTCGTCGCCGGCGGCCGAGCCGAAGAGATCGTTGATCGGCTTGAAACTGTCGAGATTGGCGATGCCGATGGTGAAAGGGGCCGGATCGCTGGCGCGCTCGGAAGAGATCTGCAGGACTTTCTCCCGCATGCGATTGCGGTTACCCAATCCGGTCAGCGGATCGGTATAGGCCATTGCCTGAAGCTCATTCTGACCGACGGTCGAGAAAGCCATATCCGCCGATTTCATCATCCACCCGAGCTTTCCCGCGCCATGCAAAGAATGACCGGCATGTCTTAACAATTTGATAGTAAATCAGTAGGCATTGACGCTGAACCACCCCAGAATCGAGGAGTTGACGGCTGGTCCGGCTAAGGTCTTTGGTTTTCAGGCATGTCGTTCACCCGGAACCGCTGCACACCTCCTGATGCATGCATCAGCCGCGCGCCCGCATCACCTCTTCGATCAGATGCCTCTGAAAGACGGCCTCGAGCATATCCGGGCTGACGGGTTTCATGATGACATCGTCCATGCCTGCTTTGACGCATTCGGCGTGGTCTCGTTCGAAGGCCTGGGTGAGCACGCCGATAATCGGGGTGCGGCTTCCGCCGCCGGTTTCCTCCATCTGCCGGATGAGGCGGGCGGCCTCGAAGCCGTTGAAGCCCGGCAGCGAAATATCCATCAGCACGATCTGCGGCCGGTGCTCGGCCCAGAGGCGCACGGCCTCGTCGCCGGTCGCCGCGATCATATGGCGATAACCGAGACCCTCGAGGATCTGCGAAAAAACGATCTGGTTGATGTCATTGTCTTCGGCAACGAGAACCTGCAGGCCGACGACGTCGTCGGAAATGCTGATTTCCCAATCCGTATCCGCACCGGCGCCGCTGTTGCGGCTGTTGCGGTTGAAGTGGCGGGCGATCTGGAAGGTGAGCTCGTTGGCAATCTGGAAACCGTCCATCACCAGCGCCGGGATGCCGTATTGCTCTGACAGTTCGAGGCAGCGCATGCCCATCTGGTTGTCGATGATCAAGAGATCGAGCGAGATGCCGGAGGAAGTGGCAATTTCCAGGAACCGCTCCTCCTCGTCCTCACCGCGGACCGAGCAGGATTCGAAACCGTATTTCGACAGCGTCCGCAGCGCGGCGGTCTCGGCGGCGAGGTCGGCGGTGACGACCAGGACCTTGCGGCCGGAGAAATTCTCCGGAACGATCGCTTCCATCGCCGCCGGCTCGCGGCGCTCGACGGCGCTCGGCACCGGCACATAGGCGCGGCGATAGCTTTGATTGCTTGAGGTGGTGATCGCAGATGCCCGGCCGAACTCGTCGAGATCGGCGCCGTCACGCGGCAGGTCCTGCATGGTCGACACCAGGAAATAGCGGCCCGGCTTGCCGATGCGGTGCTTGCGGCTGACGATGTCGCGCTCGATGCCGTCGCGGGAGATCTGCCGCTGGCGGGAGACGGACATCTCGCCGGTCTCCAGCACGTGACGGTCGCTCTCTTCGAAGCGCTTGGCGATCTCTTCGGAAAAAAGGTCGCTGCTCTTGCGCCCGAGCACCTCGTCGGCAGTCGTCTGATATTTCTCGCAGAAGGCGAGATTGACCGCGACATAAGTGAGGTTGCGGTCCTTGACGAAAAGCGGGAACGGCAGATTGTCGAGAATGTCCTCGGTGAGCTGCACCCGCTCCAGATCCGAGCGCCATTGCTCTTCGCGCTTCTTGTCCTCGGAAATATCGGAAATGATGGTGACGCCGTAACCGCCGGGCAGCCTGCGTTTAACGAAACGGACCCAGCTGTCGGCGCCGTGACGCTCGACGGCTTCGAAGCGCTCGCGCCAATGCGAGGCGATTTTCTGCGACAGCCAGTCCTCGCGGCTCAGCGAGCCGCGCTGCTTCACGTCATATTGCTGGCGAATGCCAGTGTCGTAGACCGCGCCGAGGAAATCGCGAAGCCGCGTGCCGGGTTTCAGCATCTCCAGGGGCAGCGGGAAGAATTCCAGCGTCTGGCGGCTGGCGAAGATCAGGTGATCGTTCTTGTCATAGATGATGAAAGCCGCCGCAAGGCTGTCGCACACCACATCGAAAAGCGCCGCCTGCAGATCGGCCCCGGCGGAAATCCCGTCGGCTTCCGATGATGGGTCCGCCTTTTCGAAGCCGGCACTCATGCAATTGCGTCCCACATCTGTTCGATTTCGAAAACTTCCGGAGGTATATGAATAGAAATGCCATTTTTATGTTAAAACCGGCTTAACATTACCTGTCCCCGAATTTGGCGGAGCCGGAACTACGCTTTGGGAAAGTACATCGAAAGCCCTTCCCTCCGCCCCACGAATCCTCGAAAATAGCCCATGGCCATCAGACAGCTTTCCGAAACGCTCATCAACCAGATCGCCGCCGGCGAAGTCATCGAACGGCCGGCGAGCGCTGCCAAGGAACTGATCGAAAACGCGCTCGATGCGGGTGCCACGCGCATCGAGATCGCCACATCGGGCGGCGGCAAGGTGCTGCTGCGGGTCAGCGACAACGGCTCGGGCATGGACGCGGCCGATCTGGAGCTGGCGGTCCGGCGTCACTGCACCTCGAAACTATCGGACACGCTCGATAATATCCGCACGCTCGGCTTCCGCGGCGAGGCGCTGCCCTCGATCGGCTCGGTCGCCAGGCTCAGTATCGCCAGCCGCAGGCGCGACAGCGCCGGCGGCCACGAGATCGCCGTCAACGCCGGCAAGATCGCGCATTTGCGCCCGGCCGCCGCCAATCCCGGCACGATCGTCGAAGTGCGCGACCTGTTCTTCGCCACACCCGCCCGGCTGAAATTTTTGAAGACCGAGAAAGCCGAGGCAGGCGCCATTACCGAGATCGTCAAACGCATGGCGATCGCCTTTCCCGCCGTGCGCTTCGTGCTGTCGGGCTCGGACCGCACGACGCTGGAATTTCCGGCGACCGGCGACGATCATCTGGCGCGTATGGCGCAGGTGCTCGGCAAGGACTTCCGCGACAACGCCATCGCGCTCGACGCCGTGCGCGAGGAGATTTCGCTCACCGGCTTTGCCGGCGTGCCGACCTTCAACCGCGGCAACTCCGCCCACCAATATGCCTTCGTCAATGGCCGGCCGGTGCAGGACAAGCTGATCCTGTCGGCCATCCGCGGCGCCTATGCCGAGACGATTCCCTCCGGGCGCTATCCGGTGGCGGTGCTGTCGATCAGCCTCGATCCGGCACTCGTCGACGTCAACGTGCATCCGGCCAAATCGGACGTTCGGTTCCGCGACCCCGGCCTGGTGCGCGGCCTGATCGTCGGCGCCGTCCGCGAGGCCTTGTCGCGCGACGGCAGCCGGGCGGCAACGACCGGGGCGAGCGACATGCTGCGCGCCTTCCGTCCCGGTTTTCAGCCGTACGCGCAGCGGCCGCAGACGGCATGGTCGGCCGAGACCTCGCCCTCCCGGCCCTACCAGCCGGCAAGCGGTCTCGGTGAACGGCCGCAGGCCTCTTTCGACGGGCTGTCGATGCCGACGGCGCGCGCCGAGCCGCAGTTTTCGCCGCAGCCGGCAGCAGCCGACACCACCTCTCCCGAAACAACCGGGCGCTATCCGCTCGGCGCGGCGCGGGCGCAGATTCACGCAAACTATATCGTCGCCCAGACCGAGGACGGGCTCGTCATCGTCGACCAGCATGCCGCGCATGAGCGGCTGGTCTTCGAGGCGATGCGCAAGGCGCTGCATTCGAAGCGGCTGGCCTCGCAGGTGCTGCTCATCCCGGAGATCGTCGACATTCCGGAAGAGGATTGCGACCGACTGATGCAGCATGCGGGCGAGCTTTCCGAGCTTGGCCTGGCGATCGAACGTTTCGGCCCCGGGGCGATCGCCGTGCGTGAGACACCGGCCATGCTCGGCGAGGTCGATGCACATGGCCTGATCCGCCAGCTTGCCGACGAGATCGCCGAATGGGACACGGCGTCCGGCCTGTCGGCCAAGCTCGAATATGTGGCGGCGACCATGGCCTGCCACGGATCGGTGCGCTCCGGCCGGCGGCTGCGGCCGGAGGAAATGAACGCGCTGCTCAGGGAAATGGAAGTGACGCCCGGCTCCGGCCAGTGCAATCACGGCCGGCCGACCTATATCGAATTGAAGCTCAGCGATATCGAGCGGCTTTTCGGCAGAAGCTAAAAAAGCTGGAAAAGCCGCCTTTGCCGGAGTATGGCAAACGGATGAGAGGCTGCAGGGAACGGAGCGCATGAATTTGTTCGAAGGGCACGGAAACCGCGAGGCGAAGATCCGGTATCTCGATGGCGATTTCCAGATTCTCTCGCCCGGCTCCTATGTCGTCTGCGCGATGACGGGAAAACAGATCCCGCTCGACGAGCTGCGCTACTGGAGCGTCGCGCGCCAGGAACCCTATGCCGACGTGATCTCGGCCATCGAAGCCGATAAACGCGCCGGCGTGCTGCCGAACCAGCGGCGTTAGAAGGGAGCCGCCCTTTACCGGCGCGCTCAAGACGCTCTATCACCTTCAAACCGTGCAGTTTTGAGGACGGAACAGACATCGCAAACGCTGCGGCGGAGGCGAGTGCAAGGAGAGTCCGGGGGCCAAGCAGGATGGTTCTCCGGTCTGCGGCGCCAGCTTGTTGCAGCGAGAATATCCACTCCGGTCGCCCGACGACCGGAAGGCATCGGCTCATCCGCCGCGCCTTCCGTATCGACTGGCCAATAGAGCTCCGGGCCGCAGAGTTCCACGATATCAATCCGATAACGAGGTGAGACTGCTTCGCGCCTTTGACGCTCCACAGGGGCGACGGTTCACTTGAAGGTTGCCATATTGTCGGGCGTTACGAGCGCCGCGCCGGAGTCGATCAACGACTCGACCTTTTCTCCGCGAATCGATTTCACCAGGGCATCCACACCGAGCTCAGCCATTTTGGTTGGGAACTGTGCTACCGATGCGTCCTCGACTCCACTCTTCAGCGCTTCCTCTTCGCCACAGCAGAAGTCGAAACCGACCAGCACAATGTTGTCATTGGCAATGCCGGCATTCTTGATTGCGCGCGCTGCGCCGGCAGCGGGCGGGCCGCAGGCGGCATAGATGGCCTTAAGGTCTGGGTTCTTGGTGAGCAGATCCTCGGCGACATTAATGCCGAGTTCCTCGGTGCAATTTGTCGCGCCTTTTCCGACGATCTTGACGTCAAGGCCGTTCAGCCCTTCCATCATCCCCTTCACACGGTCATCAAGCGCCGGCACGCCGGGCACGCCCTCGAGAATCCCGAGCGTGTCGCCGGCTTTGAGAACCGTTTTGAGATATTCGCCCGCGATTTTGCCCGCGGCGAAATTGTTGGTCGTGGCAAGCGCCGTCCTGCCGTTCCAGTCCGGGATATTGTTATCCATCAACACGACCTTGATGCCGGCGGCAACCGCCTTGTCCAGGGCAGTGGATACGGTGGGATCGACGGGGGTAAGGGCGATGCCCTGCACGCCTCGCGTCACCATGGACTCGATCTGCGCAATCTGGCCCTCGATGTCGGTCGCGGAGGTACCCTGCCCGTAAATGATCTCGACGCCGGGATTTCTCTTCGCATAATCTTTCGCGGCGTTCTCCATGGTTGCGAAGAACGGTACAGGGAATTTGGTTATGAAGCCGAGCTTGACCGGCTCCTGCGCCAAGGACGGTACTACAGCGACGGCCAGGATCCCAAGAGCTCCCAGCAGGAAATGCCGTTTCATGATACACCTCCCATGTTTTGACCGCTCTCCTCTAGAGCGATCTCGTTGTTCGCTGCCCCAACGAAGCAGCGATCTCCCTCAAGCCCCGGCGCCGACAATCATCGCGACAAGGTCCTGCTTGTTCGCTTCCGTTGGCTTCAATTCACCGACCTTGCGACCTTGGCGCAGCACAACCGCCCGATCGGCGATCTCGACGACATGTTCCATATTGTGCGTGATCAAGATCACCGCATTGCCGGCGGCCTTGAGCTGATTGATCAGATCAAGAACCTGGCGGGCCTCGCGAAGGCCGAGGGCCGCCGTTGGTTCGTCAAGGAGCACGAGCTTGCGCGCAAAGACGATGGCGCGCGCGACCGCGATCGCCTGGCGCTGCCCCCCGGACATCAGTGCAACCGGCGCGTCGAATCTCGGCAGCTTGACCTTCAGGCGATCGATGACGCTTGCTGCGTCGCGCCTCATCATGCCCGTGTTGAGGAAGCGGAGCGGACGCGGCAGCCAGGACGGAAAGGAGATCTCTCGGCCGCAATAGAAATTCTGGACGGGAGTCAGGTTGTCGAAAAGCGCCAAGTCCTGATAGACCGTTTCAATACCGGCGCGGCGGGCCGCCGTGGTTGAATTGAGCCAAACAGGAGCACCGTCGACGAGAATTTCTCCTTCGTCGAGACTGTGAAGCCCACTGATGCATTTGACGAGCGTCGATTTGCCGGCGCCGTTGTCACCCAAAAGAGCGGTTACTTCACCTGCATAGGCATCGAAGCTTACATTTTTCAAGGCATGAATCGCCCCGAAGCGCTTCTGCGCGTTGCGTACCGAAAGTGCCGGTGTCGTGGATCCAGCGCTCATTGCATTCTCGCCGTTTGAAGCACGCGCGCGCGCGCCTCGAGATGGTTGCGAAGCACATCGGCCTCTACGGCAATGACGATGACGAGCCCAATCGCGATCATTTGAAAGAACACGTCGACGCCGAGCAGGTTTAGGGCGTTGCGGATAACACCGATCAGAACGGCGCCGATCAGTGCATGGCCGAGATGGCCCCGTCCGCCAAGGAAGCTGGCGCCACCGATAATCACCGCAGCAATGGTGTCGAGCTCGAGGAGATTGCCGTAGATTGGCGAGGCAGCGGCAGTCCGTCCTGCAAGCAGCACCGCGCCGACACCTGCACAAAAGCCGCAGATGATGTAGGTCGCGAGCAGAACGCCATTAACCGGGATACCCATGCTTCTGGCGGCATTCGGCGAGCCGCCGACAGCATAGATCCATCGGCCAAAGACCATCGACTTCGTCAGGATCAGAAAAAGAAGCGTGAATATGGCGACGACAAAGAAGGAGTTGGGCACACCAAGCGTCGTACCGCCGCCGATCACGGCAACCGCATCGGGCATCCCGCGCATGGTGGTGTGGCCGGGCGCCAATGAAAGTGCCAGGCCGCGGCAGATGCTCAAGGTCGCAACTGTGATAATGAAGGGGTGCGGCAGCCGGCCATAGACAAAGACCACGCCGTTTACCGCCCCGACAACAGCACCTGCAAGCAGCATGGCCACGATGACGACGATCGAGGAATCAATTTGATGGTAGACGAGTCCGCCGATGACCGTCGCCAGCGCCAGGTTCGAGCCGACAGACAGATCGATCCCGCGCGTCAGGATGACGAGCTGCTGCCCCATCGCCACAACAGCAATCCCTGCAGTCTGCGCCAGGATGTTCCCCAGGTTGACGGGCTTTAGAAAGGCCGGCGTGATCAAACTGACGACGGCGATGAGCAGAACGAGGATCAAGAGTGGGCCCAGGCTCAATAGCTTCAGCCCCAATGAGATGCCAGATTGTCTCGGATGGAAGGTTGCATCTTGCGGACCACCAGGCCGGGACGAATTTTGAGGCAGAATCCCCGAATCTTCCAAATTCCCCTAGCCTCCCCAGTTTTTTATACATAAGAAACATATGATACACGTACGTCAACTTGTTTTTTATAGATAGATGATCATACCAGAGGTTGCTTCATGAGAACGGATACGACCTTCAAGCGAGCCTTCAACGATATGATCGATCTTCTTCGGACGCTCGATCTTGGAGCGGAACTGCCCTCCGAAAACGCACTGCGCGCCCAGCTTGGCGTGAGCAGAACGACGGTGCGGAAGGTGCTGGCGAGCATGTCCGCCCGTGGGGTCATCGTATCTGAAGTGCACAGGCGGATCATCCGTGAGCACCCGCAGCAGATAGAGCGCTATCCGAAGGAAGAGACCTTAGCCATTTCGGAACAGGTTGAGACGAGCTTCATGGAGTGGATGCTGCGCGACAATGCCTGTCCCGGCACTGAGATCAATGAGGCGGAACTCGCAAGGAAATTCGGGGTCGCCACAACGATCGTGCGTGAGTTTCTCAATCGATTTCAGAAATATGGGCTGATCGAGAAACGCCAGAATGCAGGCTGGGTTTTCAAAGGTTTCACCGCGAATTTCGCGCTCGAACTGTTCGAGATCAGGGAAATGTTCGAAATGCGCTCCGCGCGATTGTTCGCGAGCCTGCCCGACGGCTCGCCCATCTGGAAGCAGGTCCGTGCCATGCGGGCGGCACATTTGGAGCTGCTCGCGGATATCGACGCCCGTTTTCAGGATTTCTCGGAGCTCGACAGCCGATTCCATCGGCTCATTGCCGTGGTCGCGCCAAACCGCTTTATCGAAAGCTTCCAGGACGTGATAGCCATCATCTTCCACTATCACTATCAGTGGAACAAGCGCGATGAGCGGACGCGCAATGAGGTCGCCATCAGGGAGCATCTCGCCCTGATCGACGCCCTGGAAAGCCGCAATATCGCCTCGATCGATCAGGCTTGCCGCGCGCATCTCACCTCCGCCCGCGAAACGTTACTCCGCTCGATCGCGTGACGTCACCGCGTTTCGCAGCACTCGTTACAGCGGTTCAGCCTTGCGTGGAATGGCTTTATCGCCGGTCTTCATCTCCCGCAAACGCCGCTCGCGGCAGGCGACGATCGCCCGGTCGATGATCAGGCTCGGGGCCAGGTGATCCTCGAAGACCATGTCGACCTCGATCACCCGGCACTTTTCGGCGAGCTGTGCCGCCTTGCCGGGATGGCCGGAGAGGCGGACGAAATCCTTGGATGTCGTGACGATCAGCAGGCCCTGACGCTCGGCGGTCGTCAGGATGTCGTCGATCTCCTCCTCGGTCAGGTGCTCATGATCACCGAAAGTCTTGGCGACGGCGATCTCGGCGCCGCGCGATTCGACCGTGCGGAAGAATTTGGCGGGATCGGCGATGCCGGCGAAGGCGAGCACCTTCATGCCGGCAAGCGTGTTGTCGCCGCGCACTTTCAGCGATGCGGTGAAATAGGGCTTTGCGGCGCGCGCCGCCATGCGGACGATCCTGTCGGCGGCATTGCCGCCGCCGACCTTCAACAGCGCCGTCGCCGAACGCAGCTGCTGGCGGATCGGCGCGCGGATCGGGCCGCCCGGCACGATATGGCCGTTGCCGAGGCCGCGGGTCGCGTCGATGACCAGCAAGGCATAGTCGATCGCCAGCCGGGCGCTCTGGAAACCGTCGTCCATGATGATGAGATCGGCGCCCTCCGCCACGAGACGCTGCGCCCCGTCGACGCGCCGGCGGGAAATCACCGTCAGCGCCTCCTGGGCAAGCAGCAGCGGCTCATCGCCGACGGCGACCGCCCGGTGATGATCGCGGTCGACCACCGTCGTCACATCGAGCGAGCCGCCGTAACCCCGGCTGAGAAAGCCCGGTTTCAGCCCTTTCGCCTTGGCGGCGCGGGCGATCGTCAGCGCCGTCGGCGTCTTGCCGGCGCCGCCGACGGTGAAGTTGCCGATGCAGATGACCGGAATGGCAACGGAGGCGCGGCGCGCATGGGCCATGCGGTAGCCGGCGATACGACCGTAGAGAAAGGAAACCGGCGCCAGCAGCCAGGCCCGCCAATCGGCTTTCCTCCACCAGAACGGCGGCGCTTCGGATATCATCTTGCCGTTCCGCTCCCCTGCCCGCCTTGCGGCAGCCAGCCCCTTGCTTTTCGACCGGCCGGATTGAGAAGCCAAAATCAATGAAAATGCAAGCCCTTACCCCTCAGGCGGGCTGCAGATCCGGCAGCAGCGTCTCGATGGCGGTGATATCTTCGAGCACATGATCGGCGGCCGCGGCAAGCGAATCGCGCGAACCGGTGCCGGTCAGCACCGCAATCCTCAGTCCGGTGCCGGCATTCAGCCCCATGTGCAGATCGTGATTGTTGTCGCCGACCATCGCGACTTCCGCAGGCGAAAGACCGGTCGCGGCGCAGAAGCCGAGCACCATGCCCGGCTCCGGCTTGACGCCGAAACCGCTGTCGTAACCGGCGATATAATCGACATAGCCCGCGAAGCCGAAACGTTCCGCCGTCTGGCGGATCGACCGTTCATTGTCGCTGGAGGCGACACCGAGCTTGAAGCCGCGCTGATGCAGCCTGGCGAAGAAGCCGGCGAGGTCGGTCACCGGCACGGAAAATTCGGCAGCGTTGGAAAACAGCTCGTCGAGGCGTACCGTCAGTTCGCCGACATCGACCATCGAGCCCGCGGCAACCAGACCCTCGGCAATCTGTCGGGTATTGCCGGCGGCCAGCAGGCTGTCGGGAACGATATGGCCGGTCAAAGGATCCATGCCGCAGGCAGACAGCAGCCGGTCGGCGAGAAGCGGGTCCCCTTCAGCGGCAATGCGGGCAAGCTCACGGTTTACCGGTAGCCAGCTCTCGTCATAGTCGAGCAGCGTGCCGTCCTTGTCGAAGAGAATGCCTTTGATATGGGATGCTGCCGCCATGCTCTATCCTCAGACCTGGGCCACGGCCTTGGGCAGCAGCCGCGCCTTCACCGTCAGCGGATTAATATAGGGTTCCAGCCCCTTGACGGTCGCGGTCAGCGCGCCGCGCATCTCGTGCACGGCGGTGATACCGGCCTCGATCATGTTGCGGCGGGCTTCGTCGTTGATCAAAAGGTAATGCACGCCCTTGGCCAGCATTTCGGTATCTCGCACCATGCGGGCGCTGCCGCTGCGGGCAAGCTTCTGATAGGCGTCGCGGAAATTCTGCACATGGCCGCCGGAGAGAACGGCGCAGCCGAGCATGGCGGGCTCCAGCGGGTTCTGGCCGCCTTCGGCAAAGAGCGAGCGGCCGACGAAGGCGATTTCCGTCAGTCTCAAATAGAGGCCCATTTCGCCGATCGTATCGCCGAGGAAAATATCGACATCGGCCGACAAGACATCGTCGCGGGTGCGGCGGGCGACCTTCAGCCCCAGCTTGACCAGCGCCGCCTCAATCTCGTCGCAGCGCTCCGGGTGACGCGGCACGATGATCGTCAGCTGACGATCGCGCTCCCTCAGCGCCCGATGGACGATGGCAGCGGCATTCTCCTCGCCGTCGAAGGTCGAGATCGCCGCCCAAGTCTTGCGGTCGCCGATCTGCTTCTTGTAGCGGGCAAGGACAGCGCTGTCATAGGGCGGCGCGTCGGTATCGACCTTCAGATTTCCCGAGGTGATGACGGGAACGGCGCCGAGATCGCGGAAACGTTCGGCATCGATATCCGACTGGGCGATGACGAGGGCGAGATTCTCGAACAAGGCTTCGGCGATGGCCGGGCGGCGGCGCCAGCGGGCAAAGGAACGGTCCGACATGCGGGCATTGATCAGGATCTGCGGAATGCGGCGGCGGCCAAGCTCCAGTACCGTTGCCGGCCAGATTTCGGATTCGGCGATGATGGCGCAATCGGGCTGCCAGTAATCGAGGAAGCGGCTGACCGAGGGCTTCAGGTCGAGCGGCACATATTGGTGGATCGCGTCCTGACCGAGCCGCTCGGCGGCGAGCTTGGCGGAGGTGATGGTGCCTGTGGTCAAAATGACATGGATGTCGCGGCGGCGGATTTCGCGGATCAGCGGGATGACGGCATTGGTTTCACCGACGCTTGCGGCATGGAACCAGACGAGCGGGCCCTGCGGCCGGTTGGCGCTCGGATAGCCGAAGCGTTCCAGGCGGCGCGCCCGGTCTTCCTTGCCCTTGGCCGTGCGGTAGGTGATATAGAGGCCGACGACAGGAGAGGCCACGGTTCCCGCCAGACGGTATGCGCTCAGACCGAAGCGCGCCATCCGGGAGCTCATCGCGCCAGTCTCCGATCCAAGATCGATATCAAACCCATTCCCCCATTATCGTTGCGGCCGCAATGACCGATCAATTTGTTCAGAATGCGTCAAACGATCCGGATCGACCGGCGCCCGATGCACGAAAGGCCGCCCGCCGAGCGGTCGATCGGCCGACGGCACCTGCCAGGGTCAGTTGCCCTTGGCCTGCGGATCGAGCAAACGATGCATGTGGACGATGAAGTAGCGCATATGCGCATTGTCGACCGTCTGCTGCGCCTTCGACTTCCAGGCCGACAGCGCCGTGGCATAATCCGGGAAAATGCCGACGATATCGAGACCCTTCAGATCGCGGAACTGGACCTCATCGAGGCTTTCCAGTTCGCCGCCAAAAACGAGATGCAAAAGCTGCTTCTTGTCACCGGAGTCAGTCATTTTTTGTTCTCTTTCTGCTATTCTCCTCCGCCACCCCATCTGCGGGATTTTGACGGAAACGTCAACTGTCTCGTCGTCCCGCAAAGGCCGCGAGAAACTCGCTGATGCGGGGCGCGGGGGCTGCGCAGAGGACGTTGTGGGTCACGTCGGCACTGTTGTAGGCGATCGGGCTGCCTTCGAGATCGACGAGGCTACCGCCGGCGCGGCTAAGGATCAGATCGGCGGCGGCCAGATCCCAATCATGCGAATTGCTCTTGACGAAGGTGCCTTCAAGGCGACCGTCCGCCACCATGGCGATGCGATAGGCAAGCGAGGGAATGTGTTTCTGGCGGCTGACCCGGTCGCGAAATTCCGGTGGAAAGGTCTTCAACAGGTCCTCGCCGATCGCCAGGCGGCTCGTCTCCTCCGGTCCGGCAGCGGAGACGGTGAAGGGCACGCCATTCTTCGTCGCCAAGCCACCGTCGACCGCCTCATAGAGTTCCTCGAGCGCCGGCGCATAGAGCACGCCGGCGACCGGCCGACCGCGATGAACGACCGCGACGCTGACGCACCAGACCTTCTGCCCGCCGAGAAAGGCGCGCGTGCCGTCAATCGGGTCGACGATGAACAGCGTCTCATGCGAGAGGCGGCCGGCATCATCGTCGGTTTCTTCAGACAGCCAGCCATAATCCGGCCGGGCCTTGCGCAGAATGGTCTCGAGCGTCTTGTTGGCGGCGAAATCGGCGGCGCTGACGGGGGAGCGGTCGCCGTTTTTCCACCAGACCTCGGGAGACTGGTTGAAGAAGCCGAACGCGACCGCCCCAGCCTCTTTCGCAGCATCGGCGATCAGCGTGAGATCGCTCGGCCAAAGGGCCTTTTCCCTATCGCTCATTCCGTCAAATCCGTTTCCTGCCGTCCGTTTCTCACTGACCGTTTCGTACTGGCCGTTTCTTACTGGCCTGCCAGCGTCATGCCTTCGATGGCGAAGGTCGGGGCCGCGACGCCGAACTTGCGGTCGATGTCGTTGGCCGGCGTCAGGCGCATGAACATCTCCTTGAGGTTCGAGGCGATCGTCACCTCGGAGACCGGGAAGGTCAGTTCGCCGTTCTCGACCCAAAAGCCGGTGGCGCCACGGCTGTATTCGCCGGTGATCATGTTGACGCCGTGGCCGATCAGTTCGGTGACGTAAAAGCCGTTGCCGACGCTACGGATCAGTTCCTCGGGCGTGATGTCGCCGGGTTCGAGCGCAAGATTGGTGGAGGACGGCGAGACGGCGGTGCCGCCGCGCACGCCGCGGCCGTTGGTCTGAAGACCGAGTTCGCGCCCGGTCGAGGTCGACAGGAACCAGTGCTTGAGGACACCGTCCTCGATCATCACCAGCCGCTCGCCCGATACGCCCTCGCCGTCGAAGGGGCGCGAGGAGGGGCCGCGCACGACCAGCGGATCGTCGGTGATCGACAGGCCCGATTTCAGCACCTGCTGACCCATCCTGTCGCGCAGGAAACTCGACTTGCGGGCGACGGCGGCGCCATTGATCGCGCCGGCGATATGGCCGACGAAGCCGCGGGCGACGCGCGGGTCGAAGATGACGGTGACGTCCTTGCCGGTCGGCACCTGGCGCGGATTGATGCGCTTGACCACCCGTTCGCCGGCGCGGCGGCCGATCTCGGCAGGATTGTCGAGTTCGGCATAATAGAGCCGGCTGTCGTAGTCATAATCGCGCTCCATGCCGGTGCCTTCGCCAGCGATGACGCTGACGGAATGGCCGAAACGCGAGGCCATGTAGCTGCCTTCGAAACCGTGCGAGGTGGCGAGAACCAGGCCGCCCATGCCGGCCGAGGCGCCGGCACCAGAGGAATTGGTGACACCCTTGACCGCAAGGGCCGCGGTCTCGGCGGCAAGCCCCGCCTCGCGCAGCATCTCGGAGGAGACCGCGGTGGCATCGAGCAATTGCAGGTCGGGATAGGACTTCGAAAGGCTTGCCTCATCCGCGAGGCAGGCGAAGGGGTCTTCCGGCGAGACTTTGGCCATGGCGACCGCACGTTCGGCAAGCGCCTGCAGATCGAAGCCCGGATTGGCCGAAACGCTGGCGACGCGCTTGCCGATGAAGACGCGCAGCGAAAAATCGTCGCTTTCGGAGGATTCCGTGCCCTCGACCTTGCCGAGGCGAACGCTGACCGATTGCGAGCGCGACCGGACGACGACGGCATCGGCGGCATCGGCCCCCGCCTTCCTGGCCAGATCGATCAATTGACTTGCGCGGGAAAGAAGTGTCGAGGAATCGATTTCTGAGGACATGATTTGGCCTTTCCTTCGGCTTCCATTTATTGTGCACTCTCCCAAGCATCAAGGCCGCCGCCGCCGATTCTTTGTCGGGGCTGCCGGCCTGTTCCCCGCCGTCGAAAGAATTCGCCCTGATGTCCGCGCCCAATGCCTTTTTTTCCGAAACGATCCTGCTGCTCGGCGGAGCAGTGGTCGCCGCGCCGATCTTCAAGAAGCTCGGGCTCGGCACGGTGCTCGGCTATCTCGCAGCCGGCATCGTCATCGGTCCCGTCTTCCACGGCATCACCGACGGCGAACAGATCCTTGCCGTCGCCGAACTCGGCGTCGTCTTCCTGCTCTTCATCATCGGGTTGGAGCTGAAACCCAGCCGCCTGTGGCAGATGCGCCGTGACATTTTCGGCCTCGGCACGGCGCAGGTGGTGGTGACCGGGCTGGCGCTGACCGCACTCGCCTGGTTTTCTGAAGTGCTCGACTGGCGCGGCAGCATCGTCGCCGGCTTTGGCCTGGCGCTGTCTTCGACGGCCTTCGCCATGCAGATCCTCGAGGGCGACGGCGACGTCAACACCAGATACGGACAGCGCTCCTTCTCGATGCTTTTGTTCCAGGATCTGGCGATCGTGCCGCTCTTGGCGCTGATCACCGTGCTCGACGGCGGCGGCAAGAGCAGCCACGCGCCGCTTGCCGATTTCGCGGTCGCCGTCGGCGCGGTCGCGGCGATGGTCGTCATGGGGCGTTACCTGCTGACGCCGCTCTTCCAGGTGATCGCTAGGACCGGCGCGCGCGAGGCGATGATCGCCGCTGCCCTCTTCGTCGTCATGGGATCGGCGAGCCTGATGCAGCTTGCCGGGCTTTCGATGGCGATGGGCGCCTTCCTCTCCGGCGTGATGCTCGCCGAATCCTCCTACCGGCACGAGCTGGAGGCCGATATCGAGCCCTTCCGCGGCGTGCTGCTCGCCATCTTCTTCATCGCCGTCGGCCTGTCGCTGCAGCTCGACGTGCTTGCCGACAACGCGCTCTTCGTCATCGTCGCGGTGCCGATCATCATGGCGGTCAAGGCGATCGTCATCTACGGGCTCTGCCGGATCTCGGGGTCTCCGCACGATGATGCGATCCGCATTGCCTTCCTGCTGCCGCAGGGCGGCGAATTCGGCTTCGTGCTGTTTACCGCGGCGGCAACCGTCGGGCTGATGGCGGCGAGCACGGCATCGCTGCTGGTGGCGATCGTCACGCTGTCCATGGCGCTGACGCCGATCGGCGCGGCACTTTCGAAGCGGCTGTTGCGTGGCGACGAACATGAGGAGTTGGACGAGGACTTCGAAGGCGCCGGCGCCGACGTGCTGATGGTCGGCTTCTCGCGTTTCGGCCAGATCGCCGCCCAGATCCTGCTTGCCGGCGGGCGCAGCGTCACCGTCATCGATTTTTCGGCGGACCGCATCCGCCAGGCCTCCGCCTTCGGCTTCCGCATCTATTTCGGCGATGGCGCCCGCAAGGACGTGCTGCGCTCGGCCGGCATCGACCGGGCAAAGATCGTGCTCGTCTGCACGCAGAAGAAGGAGATCACCGACAAGGTGGTCGAACTGGTGCAGGCGGACTATCCGCACACACGGCTCTACGTTCGCTCCTACGACCGCATCCACTCGATCGAGCTGCGCAACAAGGGCGTCGATTACGAACTGCGCGAAACGCTGGAATCCGGGCTGCTCTTCGGGCGGCGGACGCTGGAGGCGCTCGGCGTTTCCGAAGTCGACGCCTATGAGATCGGCGAGGATATCCGCAAGCGCGACGAAGCGCGTCTGGTGCTGCAAGTGTCCGAAGGGCTGCAAGCCGGCCGCGACATGCTGTTTTCCCATCCCGTCCGCCCCGAACCGCTGGTCAAGCCGAAACGCGCCGCCGATCCCTTCGAAGACGATCCGCTGGCGGGCACCGTGGATGCGACGGCGGAGGCCTGATCGCCGCTGGGCCGGCTTGTTAATTTGACGCATTGAATATGAACCCGGCGGCGTTTATCAGCGGGCGATCGGAGAGGGACAGTTGATCAAACGGGCGAGACAGATCGAGCAATGGGCACTGCGCATCCTGTGCGCGGCCGCGCTCGTTTTTATCGCATTCGCCCATCAGGCTCCCAACGCCGCCGCCGGCCGGTCCGGTCCGGCTGAACTCGCCCAATATGTGCTGCCCGATGGAACGCTGCCGACGCTTTGCGTCACCGTCAGCGACAAGTCCGATCAAGGCCAGCACGACAAAACCCATTCGCATGGTTGCGAGGCCTGCCGGATCGGCGCCTCGACGCTGCTGCCGGCGCCGATGGATGTGGCAGGCGCTCCCGTAGGCTTTGCGGTCGCGGTCGAACTGCCGATCCGGGCCGAGGTCTTTCATCGCCAGCTTTTCCCGCCCAACTCAGGTCCCCGCGCTCCCCCTTCCGATCCGTTCCTGACCTGAACCTCGTGTTGCGGCAGGCGCCGTGACGCGCCTTCAACGCCGGCTGAACTGCGCTCCCGCAGCCTGTCGCCGATACGGATCCATCTTCATGTCGACTATCACTGCCGCCGAACCGGCGCAGCACGCCGCCAGCGGCGTTTCGCTCTACCGCGCCATCTGGCGCTGGCATTTCTTTGCCGGGCTTCTCGTCATACCCTTCATGCTCAATCTGGCCGTGACCGGGTCGCTCTATCTCTTCAAGGACGAGATCAACGCAACCATCTTCGGCTACCGCTACATCGTCCAGCCCTCCGGCCAGGCGCTGCCGGCCGAGCGGATCGCAGCGATCGCCGCTGCCGCGGTGCCGGGCTCGTCCGCAAGCTCCTACAAGGAACCGGCCCTGCCCGAGCGATCGGCCATCGTCACCGTCGCCGGCGATGCCGGCGCGACGCTGGTCTTCGTCAACCCCTATGACGGCAAGGTGCTCGATGTGGTCGGATCGACCGACGAGTTCAATCATGTCGTCAAGCGCATCCACAGCCTGGCCTATTTCGGCGGCATACCGAACCGGCTGATCGAGGTCACCGGCGGCTTTGCCATGGTGCTCGTCGTCACCGGCATCTATCTGTGGTGGCCGCGCCGCCAGACGGGCGGTGTCGTCAGCGTGCGGGGAACGCCCGGCCGCCGGGTTTTCTGGCGTGACCTGCATGCGGTCACAGGTGCCTTCGCCGGCGTCCTGATCTTCTTCCTGGCGATATCAGGCATGCCGTGGTCGGGCTATTGGGGGGCGAACGCCAATGCCTGGCTGACCGAACACGGCCTCGGCTATCCCGTTCAGCTCTGGGACGACGTGCCGAAGTCGCAGAAGGTCACCGAGGACATCCTGCCGAAGAGCGGCTGGATCGTCGCGAAGGCGCCGGTTCCGCTTTCGGATATCGCCGCTGCGCAATCGGCCGAGCCGATCGGCCTCGACAAAGCAGTGGCGATTGCCAAGCGGCTGGGCATGGCGCCGGGCTTCGACATGGCGATCCCCTCCGACGAGACCGGCGTCTATACCGCCTCGCTCTATCCCGACGATCTCGCCGACGAACGCACGATCCATATCGACCAGTATTCGGGCAAACCGTTGATCGATATCGGCTTCAATCAGTATCCGTTCCTCGGCAAGGCGATCGAGTGGGGCATCAATGTCCACCAGGGACAGGAATGGGGGCGTTTCAACCAGCTGCTGATGCTCGCGACCTGCCTCGCAATAATTCTGAGCTGCGTGACCGGTGTCATCATGTGGTGGAAACGGCGCCCGGCCGGCCGGCTCGGCGTGCCGACCATGCCGCCGAAGCGCTCGGTCTATTACGGCCTGTGGCTGATTACCGGGATCTTTGCCCTCGCCTTCCCGATGAGCGGCCTCGCCATCGTAGCCATGATCGCCTTCGACCAGATCGTCGTGCGGTTAATCCCCGTGTTGAAACGCGTTCTCGCCTGAGGAGACCAAAAGATGAAGACGATCGTTGCTCTTCTTGCCTGCGTGCTGCTCGCATCCATGGCCTCCGCAGACGACGATCCGCAGCAGGCGATCCCGGCCAGGCTGAAGCTGATGTTCGAAACGGTGGACAAGCCCCTGGACCTCACGCCGGTCGTCGCCGTTCAGGCCGATTGGGCGATCGTCGGCTGGCGGCAGGACGGACGCGGCGGACGCGCTCTGATGAAAAAGGCGCATCATGGCTGGAGCATCTATCTCTGCAGCGGCGACAGTCTGAAGGATGCCGGTACGCTGGAGAAGATCGGGCTTTCGGCGAATGACGCGACCGCGCTGGCTGCGAAACTGCGGGATGCCGAGGCAAACATCGATTCCTCCACGCTTGCACTGCTCTCGAGCTTCGAGGGCACGGTCATGATGATGAACGAGGCATCGAATGGCGCGGGCGGCGGCCATGAGGGCCACGCCCAATAGCGCTTCAGCGCTTCAGCCGCGCTTCGATTTCCCGGTCGAGGGCGAATTTCAGTTCGTCCTTGACGCCGGCGGACATGGCCAGGACTTCGCGGGCCTTGAGGAAATCCATGACGCCGGTGCGGCCGACGGCCGGGCGCAGGAAGATGTGCGGCTGGCAGAGCTTCAGCTTCAGCGTGATCGCCGTCTGCATCATCAATTGGCCGGAGCCGAAGATGCTCTCCATGCGGTTCGGAATATGCGTGCCGTCGCCTTCCGGCGCGCCGACGACATCGATGCCGACGACGATGTCGGCAAGATCCATCAGCGGTTCATAGGGTACCGGATTGCTGATGCCGCCGTCGATCATCACCCGGCCGCGCAGGCGCACCGGCATGAAGACGGCGGGAATGGCGGAAGAGGCGGCAAGCGCCGGAAACAGCTCGCCCTCTTCGATGATGACTTCGTTCTGCCCGTAATAATCCGTGGTGATGACCTTCATCGGCACCAGCAGATCCTCGAAGCGGGCCGGCAGCTCGGCCGGCAGAAAGGCTTTCAGGATCCGCTCCAGATTGAACTGGCCGATGCGGATACCCTTGGCCACCGCATCGCGCACCGTCGCCGGCCGCAGGCCCCAGATGCGGGCGACGACCGCCGTCTTGTTGCCGACCGTCGTCAGCGCATGTTCGCGGATTTCGGCCCCGGACATGCCGGCGGCCATGCCGGCCCCCATGATCGCGCCCATCGACGAACCCGATATCGCCACCGGGCGGATGCCGAGTTCGTCGAACGTCTCGATGATATGGATGTGGGCAAGTCCGCGCGCGCCGCCGCCGCCGAAAGCGACGGCGACCGTCGGAAGGTCGCTGATCGCAGGCAGTTTCGGGCTGATGATCTCTGCCTGCTGCACGCCCGCCCCCGCTTATTGCGGCTGATACCGGAAGAAATGCACCCTCGTATCGCCAAAGATGCGGTCTTCGAGGAAAACATAGGAAGGATGCACGGAAACGACAATATCGGCGCGTTCTTCGAGCACCGCGATCGCACCGGGCCTGAGCCAGCCGCCTGCGGCCGCGGCCGCCATCGCCTTTTCGCCGAGGCCTTTACCATAGGGCGGGTCGGCAAACAGCACGTCGAAGGCTTCGAGATTGCCGACGCTGCCGAGATCGGTCGCATCGCGGCGCAGGATACGCGTGCGGCCGTGCAGGCCGAGCGCATCGATGTTTTCCCAGAGCAGCGCCCTGCCTTCGACGCTGTTTTCAACGAAGAGCGCATGGCGACAGCCGCGTGACACGGCTTCGAGGCCAACGGCGCCGGTTCCGGCAAAAAGGTCGAGTATCCGGGTGCCGTCGACGCATTCCGGATAGGCATGGCTCAATATGTTGAACAGGCTCTCGCGCGTCCGGTCGGCAGTCGGCCGGATCTCGTTGGATTTTGGCACGGCGAGAGGCCGTCCGCGAAACTCACCGCCGACGATCCGCACCGCGCGTCATTCCCTTTCCTTTTGCACCACCTCTGGACGGGCCGCCCGCAGGCCTGTCGCCGCCCGGCCTGTCATTGCCCGACCTGTCACTGCCTGGCTTGGCGCCCTTCGGCTTACCGGAAAAACTCTTCGGCCCGCCCGGCTTGGCGCCAAAGCCCTTGCCGCGCGGCTTATCGCCCGAAGGCCGGCCACCCGCAGATTTGTCGCCGAAGGATTTTTCGCCACGCGGACGCTCGGAGCGGCCTTCGCCGGCAAAACTTCTGGCTGCGCGCGGGCGCTCGTCGCCGTCCTCGCGCGGTCTGCGATCACCACGCGGCTTGTCGCCGAAGGGGCGGTCGCCACGCGAGGGACGATCGCCGAAAGGCCGGTCGCTGCGCGGACGCTCCGAACGGGCCTCGCCTGTGGAGGCTCTGGCGGCACGCGGCCGCTCGTCACCATCCCGCGGCTTGCGATCACCACGCGGCTTGTCGCCGAACGGCCGATCGCCACGCGAGGGACGATCCCCGAAAGGCCGGTCGCCGCGCGGACGCTCCGAACGGGCCTCACCCGCGGAAGATCTGGCGGCACGAGGACGCTCGTCACCGTCTGCACGGGGTTTGCGATCACCACGCGGCTTGTCGCCGAACGGCCGATCGCCGCGCGAGGGACGATCACCGAAAGGCCGGTCACCGCGCGCCGGGCGGTCGCCATAACCGCGGTCTTCGCGGGCCGGACGATCCCCGAACGAGCGCTTGCGGCCGCGGCCCTCGCCCTCATCCTTGCGGTGGGGCTCCTCGCTCGAGCGGATCCATTCGCCGTCCTCCTCGCGCACGCGGTTGATCTGCGTGCGCGGGCGATCCTCGATATGGTGGAAACCGGCGCCCTTTGCCGGCGCCTGCTCGCCGCGCCGACGCGCGGTCTGCTCGTTCTTGGCGGCTTTCGCGGCCGCCTTTTCGCCGAGCGGCCGGGCGCCCGGCGCCATCCAGACATTGGCGCTGCGGCGCTGGCCGAGCGGCTGCGGCCGTTTCGGCTTATCGTCGTCGAAGCGGCCGCCATCGCGGCGGTCGTCATCCTTGCGCCCGCCACCGCGGCGATCGTCGCGCTTGGTGTCGAGGCGGCTCAGCGCCCGTTCGCGCTTGTCCTCGTCGCGGCGCGGACGCTGCTCGCGCTTTTCCGGGGCCGCGGCTTCAGCCTCTTCCTCGGCGGCAACGGCCGGCGCATTATAGATCGGCGCGTCGAAATTCGCCTTGGCTTCCTCGATCAGGCGCGGGCCGAGCTGGTCGCGCAATGTGCGGCCGCGCACCTCGATGACATGGCCTTCCGGCAGGTCGCCGAGCTGGAACGGGCCGTAGGAAATGCGGATCAGGCGGTTGACGTCAAGGCCGAGCGCGCCCATCACGTTCTTGATTTCGCGGTTCTTGCCTTCGCGAAGGCCCATGGTGATCCAGACGTTCGAGCCTTGCGTGCGGTCGAGCGTCGCCTCGATCGAGCCGTAGAGCACCCCGTCGACGGCGATGCCGTCCTTCAGCTTATCGAGCGCGTCCTGATCGATCTCGCCATGGGCGCGGACACGGTAGCGGCGCAGCCAGCCGGTCGCCGGCAGCTCGAGCGCGCGGGCAAGACCGCCGTCATTGGTCAGCAGCAGCAGGCCTTCGGTGTTGATATCGAGACGGCCGATCGACATGACGCGCGGCAGTTCTTCCGGCAGGTTGTCGAAGACGGTCGCGCGGCCTTCCGGATCGGCATTGGTGGTCACCAGCCCGGCCGGCTTGTGATAGAGCCACAGCCTGGTGCGCTCGATGCCGCGGATCGGCACGCCGTCGACCTCGATGCGGTCGGCGAGCGTGACGTTGACGACGGGGGTTTCGAGAACCCTGCCGTTCAGCGTCACCCGGCCTTCCATGATCATGCGTTCGATGTCGCGGCGGGAGGCGACGCCGGCGCGCGCCATCACCTTGGAAATGCGTTCGGCCTTGGCCTCGCCTTCGGTCTCGGCCGCGGTCGCAGCCTTTGCCGGCTTTACGCCGCCCGACTTCGCGCCGGCCTTCGGCCCGGTGTCGCGTGAAAAGGGCTTTGCGCCCGGGCGTTTTGGCTTGTCTTTGGGTGTCATTTGTTGTTTGCCTGCCTTTTGGGCCTGTCTATCAGGTCACGCATCTGCGGTTAAGTGGAAATTCGTGCGATCGTGAAGACAAATCGTTTCATGGAAATGGCGCTCGAAGAGGCGCGTGCCGCCGGAGAACGGGGCGAGGTGCCGATCGGCGCCGTCGTCGTCATCGACGATATCGCCGTTTCACGCTCGGGAAACCGCACGCGCGAGCGCAATGACGTGACCGCACATGCCGAAATCGCCGCGATCCGGCTGGCCTGCGAAGCGCTCGGACAGGAGCGTCTTGTTGGCGCCGATCTCTATGTGACGCTTGAGCCTTGCACCATGTGCGCGGCAGCCATCTCGTTTGCGCGTATCCGCAGGCTCTATTACGGCGCCGAAGACCCGAAGGGCGGCGGCGTCGACAATGGCGTGCGATTTTACGCGCAGCCGACCTGCCATCACGTCCCGGAGGTCTATTCCGGATTCAACGAGGTGCAATCGGCCGAGATCCTGCGGACGTTCTTTTCGCAAAAGAGAGAGGCGCCGTAGCCTGAGGCGCGTCGCCATCTTCGACTGTCGCGCCAATGGCTGCCCCTCACCCTCACCCTAACCCTCTCCCCGCTCGCGGGGAGAGGGGACGTGCCCTGCAGGAAGCTGGTGGGGAACGGAGAGGTTGCAACATGTCCCTTCGCCCCGCAGGCGGGGAGAAGGTGCCGGCAGGCGGATGAGGGGCTACCCTCCCCGATCCCTGAGGCTGCGTCTAAGCGCTGAAAGCCGCTATTGCAGGAAGTTCCACCACTGCTTGCCGCTGTTGGCGATCGCCGCATCCTTCTTGCGCTTCTTCTGCTTCTTGAGCTCGGGCTCGCCGACATCATCAAGCTTTGCCGGATCGTCGACAGTGCGGTAGCCGGGGGGCGGATCGGAAATATAGCGGCGCTGATCGATATAGGAGCCCTTCTGCAGGGCGCGGGCTTCACGATAGGCCTTGGTCTGGGCTTCCGTCGTGCGCCGGCCGCCTTCGATGGCGGAGCTTGCCAGCGGCGAGCGGTAGTTCGGATTGTCGGAATTGGCGTCGGCCTCGGAAACCAGGCGGGCGCGGGTTTCCTCAGGCGATTCAATCCATTGCGGATTGTCCTTGTTGGCGACCGTCGGCTGCGGCGCAACGAGGGTCTCCCTCTGCGCCTCGGCCGGCAGCACCAGCGTCGGGCGCGGCGTGTACTTGACGCCCTTGTTCTTCGGGTCGGGCCCGGTCAGCGAGACGGACTGGCCGAGGTCGTCGGTCAGCTGCTCCATGGCTGTTTTGTCGGTGCCGTAGGTCGGGCTGCTGGCGCAGCTGGATACCAGGGAGCATCCCGCCATGACAACAGACAGGCAGGCGCCCATACGGAACCAATGCGTTGCGAACATGAAAACCCTTCCAGCCACCGGTGCAATCGTTGCCCAACCGGACAACCGTCCCCCTGACGCAAAAATCCGGCCATTTTCAGGCAGCTTTTACCGGATGAACCGCGAAAGCGCAATTCACCCGGCAATATTCTTCACTTGTGCAGCGCAAGCTCGCGAAGGGCGGCAGCGTCACGGGCCGAGACATCGGGATATTCGGGATCGGAACCAACATCCCTGGTAATGCGCCAGGAGCGGGCGCATTTGACACCTTCGGCCAGCGTCGGCACGACCGCGACTTCGGGCACTTCGGCCAAGCGGAAGGCTTCCGCCGGACCGGCGTCCGCCTTGATGGTGATGCCCGAGGTGATGCAGACTTCGGTGAAGTCCTGGCCCTCGAGCGCCTTGATGAGCTCCGGATCGGCGATGTGGACAACCGGTGCTGCTTCCAGCGAGGAGCCGATGCGCTTGTCCTTGCGCTCGATTTCCAGAGCGCCGGTGACAACCGAGCGGACGGCGCGGATCTTCTTCCACTTCTCGGCCAGGGCATCGTTGCGCCATTCCTTGGCAACCGGGGCAAACTGCTCCAGATGCACGGAAACGGCGGCAGGGTTGCGCGACAGCCAAGCTTCCTCGGTGGTGAAGGGCAGCATCGGAGCAAGCCAGGTCACCATGCAATCGAAGATCCGGCGGATGACGTGCAGGCTGGCGCGCCGGCGCAGGCTCGACGGCGCGTCGCAATAGAGCGCATCCTTGCGGACATCGAAATAGAAGGCCGAAAGCTCGACATTGGCGAAGTCGATCAGCGCGCGGGCGATCTTCTTGAAGTCGAAGGCGTCGTAATTCTCGCGCACCAGCTCGTCGAGTTCGGCAAGCCGGTGCAGCATCAGCTGCTCCAGCTCCGGCAGATCGGCAAAGGCGATCTCCTCGCCCTTGTCGTGGGCAAGCGTGCCGAGCATCCAGCGAATGGTGTTGCGCAGCTTGCGATAGGCGTCGACATTGGTCTGGATGATCGTCTTGCCGACACGCAGGTCGTCGGCATAATCCGAGGTCATCACCCAGAGGCGCAGGATGTCGGCGCCTGCATCCTTCATCACTTCCTGAGGTGCCGTGACGTTGCCCTTCGACTTCGACATCTTCTCGCCCTTCTCGTCCATGGTGAAGCCATGGGTGAGGACGGCGTTGTAAGGCGCGCGGCCGCGAGTGGCGGCAGATTCCAGGAGCGACGAATGGAACCAGCCGCGATGCTGGTCGGAGCCCTCGAGATAAAGATCGGCCGGCCACTTCAGGTCCGGGCGGTCTTCGAGCGTGAAGGTGTGAGTCGAACCTGAATCGAACCAGACGTCGAGGATATCCATGACCTGCGACCACTTGGCCGGGTCATGCTCGTTGCCGAGGAACCGCTCCTTGGCGCCTTCGGCGAACCAGGCATCAGCGCCCTCGACGTCGAAGGCATCGAGGATGCGGCGGTTGACGGCCTCGTCCTGCAGCACGGCGCCATGTTCGTCGACGAAGACGCAGATCGGCACGCCCCAGGCGCGTTGACGAGAAAGCACCCAGTCCGGGCGCTGCTCGATCATGGCGCGCAGGCGGTTCTGGCCGGCAGCCGGCACGAAGCGGGTGTCGTCGATTGCGGTGAGCGCACGGGTGCGCAGCGTCGTTCCATCCGCCAGCGTCTTGTCCATATAGACGAACCACTGCGGCGTGTTGCGGAAGATGACCGGCTTCTTGGAGCGCCAGGAATGCGGATACTGGTGCTTCAGGCGGCCGCGGGCAAAAAGCGCGCCGCCTTCGATCAGCGCCTTGATGACGCGGTCGTTGGCGTCGCCCTTCTTGCCGTTGTCGTCGATGACGCGGGCGCCTTCGAGGCCGGGGGCGTCTGCCGTGTAGAAGCCGCCGTCGTCGACCGGGAACGGGATCTTGGTCTCGATGCCGCGCGCGTCGATCTCGCGGGCATGCGCCATCCAGACGTCAAAGTCTTCGCGGCCGTGGCTGGGCGCCGTATGCACGAAACCCGTACCGGCATCGTCGGTGACATGGTCGCCCTCGAGCAGCGGCACGGCAAATTCATAGCCGCCGCCGAGCCCCTTGAGCGGATGCGCGCAGGTGATCCCGGCAAGATCGGCAGCAGTAACGTCGGCAAGGCGCTTGTACTGCAGCTTCGCTTTGGCGAAGGATTCTTCGGCCAGTTGATCGGCAAAGATCAGCTTCTCACCCGGGCGCGGGCCAAAATCATTCTCGGCAGCCGTGACTTCATAGAGGCCGTAGGCAACCCGCGAGGAATAGGCGATCGCCCGGTTGCCGGGGATCGTCCAGGGCGTCGTCGTCCAGATGACGACTGAGGCATCCAGCAGATGGAACTTTGCTTCCGCGCCGTCACGCACGACGAATTTCACCGGGAACTTCACCCAGATCGTATCGCTTTCGTAATCGTGATATTCGACTTCGGCTTCCGCCAGCGCGGTGCGCTCGACCACCGACCACATGATCGGCTTGGAGCCGCGATAGAGCTGGCCGCTGGCGGCGATCTTCAACAACTCGCCGGCGATGCGGCTCTCCGCGTGAAAATTCATCGTCAGATACGGGTTGTCGAAATCGCCGACGATGCCGAGGCGCTGGAACTCGTCGCCCTGGACCTTGATCCATTTTTCGGCATAGGCGCGGCACTCGCGGCGGAATCCGATCATCGCCGCCGGCTCCTTGAGATCCGGCTTGGCCTTGCCCTTGGCGCGATAGTTCTCCTCTTCGATCTTCCATTCGATCGGCAGGCCGTGGCAATCCCAGCCGGGCACGTAATTGGCGTCGTAGCCGCGCATCTGGAACGAGCGGTTGATGACGTCCTTGAGGATCTTGTTCAGCGCGTGGCCGATATGGATGTTGCCGTTGGCATAGGGCGGGCCGTCGTGCAGCACGAACTTTTCGCGGCCGGCGGCCGAGGCGCGCAATTTCCTGTAGAGGCCCATCTCCTGCCAGCGCTTGACCAGCTCCGGCTCCTTCTGCGGCAGGCCGGCGCGCATAGGGAAATCGGTTTCGGGCAAATAGAGGGTTTTCGAATAGTCGATCTTTTCGGCGGTGTCGGTCATATCGGGACAATCGTTTCTGGCGGCCCAGGAAGGGGCGCAACGGCGTGAAAAAGCTGGTGACGGAAGCGCTTGTATCCAAGCGCCAAAAACCCGGACCTCCCGGCCGCTTAGCGCGCGCGGAAGGCCGGGCCGATAATTCGCATCGTCATCGCCAGCCGAAATTTCGTCATAGCGCCGGTTCATAGGCGTTTTTGCCCGGAAAAGGAAGAGCAGAATTCGTGGGGCCGCAATCGGCACCGATGGCTGGAATTACCGCCGATCCACCTCTCAAGAAAGTGGAGAGGCTGGAAAACCCTTGTCGCCTGTAGTATGATCTGACTATCTGACCAGCAGGCGGAGGCGCATGAAAAAAATCACGAAACAAAGCTGGAAGCTCGAAGAGGCGAAAGCGCGTTTCAGCGAGGTGGTTCGCCGGGCCCACAGCGAAGGACCGCAGCGGGTGACGGTGCGCGGCCACGACAGCGTCGTCGTCATCAGCGTCGAAGAGCTCGACCGGCTGACCAAGGCCGAACCGAAAATGCCTTTCGTCACTTTCATGGAGAGCCTCGATCTCAAGGATCTCGATCTCGAGCGGGAGGCCGATTACGGACGGGATGCCGAGCTGTGATCGGCTGGCTGCTGGATACGAATGTCATATCGGCGCTGATCAATCCGAACGGTGCACCCTCCGTCAAATCCTGGGCTGCGGCTCAAGACGAGGAGCGGATGTTCATCAGCATCCTCACTCTGGCGGAATATGACAAGGGCATCGAGAACCTGCCAGAGGATGACCAGAACCGCTATCGTTATGCGGCTGCGCGCGATACTTTGGAGGCGAGATTCTCTACGCGCATTCTCTCGTTGAACGATGCAGCCATTTGGCGCTGGGGCGTCATTTCGGGACGCGTGAAACTGAGGACCGGACATGCGCCGTCGGTGGTCGACACGATGCTCGCTGCCACCGCCATCGAGCACAATCTCTATCTGGTGACGCGAAACGTCAGGGATACGCGCTTCTCCGGCGCTGATGTCTTCGATCCGTGGACGAACGATTCCGCTCAATTTCCCTTGAGCCGGAGATAGCCGATCACAGCCACGCTGACGGCGACCTCAGGAAAAACAAAGCTTCCGGTCGAGTTCGCCGAGCGGCGTCACACCCGATAGCAGCGCCCTAGCCTCCTCCTCGTCGCGCTTGATCTGGGCGACGAGCGGATCGAGGCCGTCGAATTTCAGCTCGGGTCTGATATAGCCGAAGAAGGAGACGGCGCAGCGCTGGCCGTAGAGATCGCCGCTGAAATCGAAAAGATAGGTTTCGAGCAGCGGCGCGCCGTTTTCCGTCACCGTCGGACGGCGGCCGTAGCTCGCGACGGCGTCGTGCAGCGTGCCGTCCTGGCGGCGGAAGCGGACGGCGTAGATGCCGGCGGCGAGTTCCACCTCCGGCGGCAGGCGCATGTTGGCGGTGGGAAAACCGAGCTGCCGGCCGAGCTTCTCGCCGTCGATCACCTCGGCTTCGACAGTATAGCGGTAGCCGAGCATGCCGGCGACTTCGCTGACGCTGCCTTCCTTCAAAAGCGCGCGGATATGGCTCGAAGAGACGACATCGGCGTTTTCGTCGCGGAAGGCATCGATCAGGGTGACGCCGAAGCCGTAGGTCTGGCCGGCATTCATCAGGAAGGCCGGACCGCCCTCGCGGCCGCGGCCGAAATGGAAATCGAAGCCAGTGACGACCTCGGAGGCGCCGAGCCAGTCCTTGAGGATCGAATGGATGAAATCATCGGCCGAGCGCTGCGAAAACTCGTAGTCGAACGGATATTCGATGACGGCGCTGAAACCGAGCGTTTCCAGGATGCGGGCTTTCAGGGGCGCGGGCGTCAGGCGGAAAACCGGCGTCTCAGGCCGGAAGACCGTGCGCGGATGCGGCTCGAAGGTCAGCACCAGCGCGGGGATGCCGCGCGCCTTGGAGATTTCGAGCGCGCGGCTGAGCACCGACTGGTGGCCCCGATGCACGCCGTCGAAATTGCCGATGGCGATGACGCCGCCCTTGAGATGGGCGGGCAAGGGTTCCCGGGTTTCATTGCGATGGAAGACGGTCATCGGCTGGCTTCTCTTTATGCGAGGCGTGGCATCCACCACTTCGGCGTGGCTTTTTCGCGATCGAGATAGGCGTTGAGGATCGCCTCGTCGGTCTCGCCGTTCAAGGTGTATTCCTTGGCATGGATACCGCCGCTGATGTAGAGAAGGTCGAGGCCGTAATTCAAGGCGCCGCGCACATCGGTCGGCATGCCGTCGCCGATTGCCAGCACACGTTCGACAGGGAAATCGCCGCGAAGCTCGCGGGCAGCGGCGAGCGTCGCCTCATAGATCGGCTGGTGCGGTTTTCCGGCGATGCGGGTGCTGCCGCCAAGCTGCTCGTAATAGGCGGCCATGGCGCCGGCGCAGGGGATGATGCGATGGCCGCGCTCGACGACGAGGTCGGGATTGGCGCAGATCATCGGCACCTCGCGCGCCTGGAAATCCAGAAGCATCTCGGTGTAATCTTCCGGCTTCTCGGTCTCATCATCGAAAAAGCCGGTGCAGACCAGCGATCGCGCTTCGCCGGCCGGCACCCGCTCGACGCCGATGCCTTCGAGAAGCGCCTTGTCGCGCTCGGGGCCGAGCAGAAAGACCGTCTTCGGCCCTTCGGCAATCAGCCGGCGCGTGACGTCGCCCGAGGTGACGATCCGGTCATAGGCGCTGTCGGGAACGCCGATCTGGCGCAGCTGCTCGACCACCTGCCAGGAAAGGCGCGGCGAATTGGTGATGAGGACGACGGCGACGCCGCTTACGCGGGCCGCTTCAAGGGCAGCAGCGGCCTTCGGAAACGGCTCGACGCCGTTGTGAACGACGCCCCAGACATCGCAGAGCACCACGTCATAATGACCGGTTATCTCCGAGAAGTTTTCTATCCGCCTGGCCATTCCGATTTCCCGATTTGCTTCAGTCACCGGTGACATTGCAAAGGCGCAAGGCGATGGCAAGGCATTTTCTTCGCGGCCGGCCCGCGGCAGCGGGTTTCGGCGGCAATCTCCGCAATTCTCCGGCCTCTTCACAATTCCGGCACAAAAATTCGTGATGGCTCTCATTGACTCCTCTTGGAGCCATCCCTAAATGCTCGT
This sequence comes from Rhizobium ecuadorense, assembly GCF_001187535.1. Lineage (GTDB taxonomy): Bacteria > Pseudomonadota > Alphaproteobacteria > Rhizobiales > Rhizobiaceae > Rhizobium > Rhizobium ecuadorense. The sequence goes on along the minus strand of NZ_LFIO01001790.1, from coordinate 90,205 downwards.
CGCTAGCACTCACCGCAAGGGAGTGCTAACATCTATCCATGTGGGCCGCTCCGGTCCGCGAATGTCATTCGATCGAGGGATTAGACAATGGCAAGCACCAACTTCCGCCCCCTTCACGACCGCGTCGTTGTTCGCCGCGTTGAGTCCGAAGCCAAGACCAAGGGTGGCATCATCATTCCCGATACCGCCAAGGAAAAGCCGCAGGAAGGCGAAATCGTCGCCGTCGGTTCCGGCGCTCGTGACGAGTCCGGCAAGGTCGTCGCACTCGACGTCAAGGCTGGCGACCGCATCCTGTTCGGCAAGTGGTCCGGCACCGAAGTCAAGATCGACGGCGAAGACCTTCTGATCATGAAGGAAGCCGACATTATGGGCATCATCGGCTAATCAGCCGCTGGCCTTTCCGACGTAGCCGACGGGTCCCAGAACCCGGACACTCGAATTGAGGAGTTTCAATCATGGCATCTAAAGAAATCAAGTTTGGTCGCACCGCGCGCGAAAAGATGCTGCGTGGCGTCGACATTCTCGCCGATGCAGTCAAGGTAACGCTCGGCCCGAAGGGCCGTAACGTCATCATCGACAAGTCCTTCGGCGCTCCGCGCATCACCAAGGACGGCGTTTCCGTCGCCAAGGAAATCGAACTGGAAGACAAGTTCGAAAACATGGGCGCCCAGATGGTCCGCGAAGTTGCTTCGAAGACCAACGACATCGCCGGCGACGGCACCACGACCGCAACCGTTCTTGCCCAGGCGATCGTTCGCGAAGGCAACAAGGCCGTTGCAGCCGGCATGAACCCGATGGACCTGAAGCGCGGTATCGACCTCGCTGTTGCCGACGTCGTGAAGGATCTCCAGGCCAAGGCCAAGAAGATCTCCACATCTGAGGAAGTTGCACAGGTCGGCACGATCTCGGCAAACGGCGACAAGCAGGTCGGTCTCGACATTGCCGAAGCCATGCAGAAGGTCGGCAACGAAGGCGTCATCACGGTTGAAGAAGCCAAGACCGCCGAAACCGAACTCGAAGTCGTCGAAGGCATGCAGTTCGACCGCGGCTACCTCAGCCCTTACTTCGTGACCAACCCGGAAAAGATGATCGCCGACCTCGAAGACGTCTTCATTCTCCTTCACGAGAAGAAGCTCTCGAACCTGCAGTCGATGCTCCCGGTTCTCGAAGCCGTCGTCCAGACCGGCAAGCCGCTCCTCATCATCGCTGAAGACGTCGAAGGCGAAGCTCTTGCGACCCTCGTCGTCAACAAGCTGCGCGGCGGCCTCAAGATCGCTGCCGTCAAGGCGCCTGGCTTCGGCGACCGCCGCAAGGCCATGCTCGAAGACATCGCCATCCTGACCGGCGGCACCGTGATCTCCGAAGACCTCGGCATCAAGCTCGAGAGCGTCACGCTCGACATGCTCGGCCGTGCGAAGAAGGTTTCGATCTCCAAGGAAAACACCACGATCGTCGACGGTTCGGGCGCCAAGTCCGACATCGAAGGCCGTGTTGCCCAGATCAAGGCCCAGATCGAAGAAACCACCTCCGACTACGACCGCGAGAAGCTGCAGGAACGTCTTGCCAAGCTCGCCGGCGGCGTTGCCGTCATCCGCGTCGGCGGCTCGACGGAAGTCGAAGTGAAGGAAAAGAAGGACCGCATCGACGACGCGCTCAACGCGACGCGCGCTGCCGTTCAGGAAGGCATCGTACCCGGCGGCGGTATCGCTCTGCTGCGCTCCTCCACGAAGATCACCGTCAAGGGTGCAAACGACGACCAGGAAGCCGGCATCAACATCGTTCGCCGCGCCCTGCAGGCCCTCGTTCGCCAGATCGCTGAAAACGCAGGCGACGAAGCCTCGATCGTTGTCGGCAAGGTCCTCGACAAGAATGAAGACAACTTCGGCTACAACGCCCAGACGTCTGAATTCGGCGACATGATCTCCATGGGTATCGTCGACCCGCTCAAGGTCGTTCGTACCGCGCTGCAGAACGCTGCTTCTGTCGCATCGCTGCTGATCACCACCGAAGCCATGATCGCCGAACTGCCGAAGAAGGATGCCCCTGCCGGCATGCCTGGCGGCATGGGCGGCATGGGCGGTATGGACATGATGTGATAGGCCAACGGCCTTTCACAGCATCGTCCGTAAAACCGCCCATCATCTAAGATGGTTCAGCGCGTCAAGCGCGCTGAACTGGCGGTATGGACATGATGTGATAGGCGAAAGCCGTCACTGACATCCATTCCGGCACATCCGGATCCGGAAGGGCGGCCCTCGGGTCGCCCTTTTCTTTTGCGCCCATTTCTTGTCTCCGGCGATTCGCTCCGTTGTGCGCAATTTCATGGCGCATCGCCCGCTTCCCGGCTGAAGCTTTCGCGAAGCTTGCGTTGCCGCGCTTTCTCAGGCCATCGGTCTGCGTGAGAGATTGCAGCGTTGCCGCACCATTCTTCACCTCATATCGCGTAGAACCGTATCCAAAGCCCGCAAATTTGATGTTTCGGCGCTGCTTCCCCGCTGGATAGGCTGAGGACGCCGGCATCCCCGGAAAAATGCCGATCCGAACAACCCTTAAAAAGCCGTTGCCGTTTGTTCAAAAGCCCCTATAAATCCGCGCTGCAATTGAAGCGCGCCCACCAAACGGGCGCGAGAGACGTTCCGCCGGCCCGATGGCCGCGGCAACGATCGCCGGTAAAAGCACGGGCATCATGCCTGCTGCTGCGTGATCCTGTTTTTGTGTTTACCGAGCGTGCGGCGGAGGAGCTGCATGCGAACGGGGGAACGCCTTGTTTAAGATCGTCAAAGCCAATGCAGCCGTACCTTTGACACCCGGCTCGCTTGAGCACCACAATCAAAATGACGAGATGGTGGCTCAGTTTTCGATTTCCGAAACCTGGACCGGAGATTTGTCGAGCGGCATGCTCCGCCTCGGCGAATGGAGCGCGATGCTGCACGGCCTTTCCGCACGGGACTGCGGGCTCTTGAGCCTGATCCGCTGCTACGACAGCAAGGACCGCAGCCACGTCCTGGAGCTGTTCGAGCAGGCGGCCACGCTCTCCTCCTCCTTCTGTTTTTCGACGACGATCATCATGCCGAACGGCTTGCGCCAGCCGCTCTTCTGCATGGGCGAGTCGAACGGGCTCGAGGAAAAATACAGCGGCAGCATGGTCGGCGTCTTCATCTTTCCGCGCTTCAAGCTTGAAGGTTCCAGACAGATCACAAGCCCGCGATAAAACTGGCATTGCAGGGCAAAAGGCCGTCCCCGAAGACGGCCTTTGTATTTTCCGGCGGTCCGTTACTCCGGCTTGACCGGAATGTTCAGCCCCTTCTCGCTGGCCGGGCGGGCGATGCAGCGCTGCAGCCAGTCCATGACGGCGGGGAATTTTGCATAGTCGAGAACCTCGCGGCCGCCATAGAAGATGTCGGTGCCGCGAACCCAGGTGAAGGTGGTGATGTCGGCGATCGTATATTGATCACCCATGATCCACTGCCGGCCCTTCAGCCGGCCTTCGAGCACGCCGAGCAGCCGTTTGGACTCGTCGCGGTAGCGTTCCACCGGATAAGAATTGTTGGCGACCTTGTCGGCGGCGAATTTGTAGAAATGTCCGAACTGGCCGAACATCGGGCCGATGCCGGCCATCTGGAAAAACACCCACTGGATGCATTCGTAGCGGCCGGCGGCGTCCTCGGGGATGAGCCTGCCGGTCTTTTCCGCGAGATAAAGCAGGATGGCGCCGGATTCGAACAGGCCGATCGGCTTCCCGCCCGGGCCGTTCGGATCGATGATCGCCGGAATGCGGCCGTTCGGGTTGAGGGATTCGAATGCCGGCGACTTCTGCTCGTTGACGGCGAAGGAAATGTAATGCGGCTCATAGGCGAGCCCGAGTTCCTCAAGCGCGACCGATACCTTCACCCCGTTCGGGGTCTGCAGGGAATAGAGCTGGATGATGTCGGAATTTCTAGCCGGCCAGCGCGCCGTGATCGGAAATGCGGACAGATCTGCCATCGGATTCTCCTTATTGGGCGCCGACCATAAGAGACCGGACGCGCCAAAGGCAAGCGGCGGTCGGCAGCGCATCGTTCCATATTATTGAACAAACTGTCCGCATCTGTTTATCTTTCCATAACGCCGGAAAAGAGCGACATAGGAGGCATCCGAGGTCCACACGGTGCCGGGGCACCAAGATCTCCAGAGCCATTCAACGGAGACAGCATCCATGTCGAACGCCATTATCCTGATTGCCCGTATTCTTCTGTCTTTCATGTTCATCCTTTCCGGCTTCATGAAGCTCACCGATCCTGCCGGTACTGCGGGCATGATCGCCGGTGCCGGCCTGCCGGCAGCAACCCTGTTGGCCTATGTCGCAGGCCTTTTCGAACTGCTGGCCGGCCTTGCGGTTCTCACCGGCTTCCAGGTCCGTATCGCCGGCTGGCTGCTCGCCGCCTTCTGTGTCTTCACGGGCGTTGCCTTCCATCTGCCCTACGCAAGTGGCACGGAACTCGTGAATATTCTCAACCAGATCATGGTCATGAAGAACATCACGCTTGCCGGCGCGTATGTATTGCTCGCCACAGTCGGTGCCGGTGCCTATTCGATTGACGCCCGCCGCGGCGCCTATGCGGCTGCCTGATCCAGCAGACATCCTCCCAGACATGCAGAACCCGCCGTCATTGAATTGACGGCGGGTTCTCTTATGCATTGATGGCCGAAATCAGAGAGCCGCGCGCACCGCTTCGATAATTGCCTGCACGACGGGTTCGTCGGCATGGCTTTCCTTGCGGGCGCGCACCAGGCAGGCCTGCGAATGCAGGATGACACCGTCCTGGAGCACCTTCAGGCGGTTGGCGCGCAGCGTCGAGCCGGTGGAGGTGATATCGACGATGATATCGGCCGAGCCGGAGGCAGGCGCGCCCTCGGTGGCGCCGAGGCTCTCGACGATGCGATAGAGCTGGATGCCGTGCTGGCTCGAAAAGAACTGCTGGGTCAGCCGCCAGTATTTGGTGGCGATGGCCAGGCGCCTGGAATGACGGGCGCGGAAATCGGCGGCGACATCGCCGAGATCGGCCATGGTCTCAACATCCAGCCAGATCTCCGGCACGGCGACGACGACATCGGCATGGCCGAAGCCGAGGCGGGCACAGAAATCGACGCGCTTGTCGACTTCGGCAAAACCCTCCCGCATCAGATCCTCACCGGTAACGCCGAAATCGACGGTGCCGTTGCCGAGCTCGCGGGAAATTTCGGAGGCCGAGAGGAAGGCGACCTCAACATCGTCCCAGCCTTCGACGCGGCCGCGATAGGAGCGGTCGTTGCCGACGGCCGTGATCGGCATGCCGGCACGCTCGAAGATCGCCGAGGCGTCGTCCTTCATCCGGCCCTTGGAGGGAAGCGCGATGGTGATGGTCATGCGGCTGCCCTTTCGGTTTCGATGCGGTCGAGCCAGAAGGAGAAGCCGACGGCCGGAATGCGGTCCGTCGCGCCGAGGAAGGTCAAGAGCTTATCGTAGCGGCCGCCGCCGGCCAGAACCGCCGTCGAACCCTCAACCGTCACCTCGAAGACGAGGCCGGTATAATAATCGAGCGGTCGTCCGAAGGCGGCGCGATAATCCAGGCAAGACAGATCGACGCCGGCATCGGCAAGGGCGCCGACGCGACCGTTGAAACGGGAGAGTGCATTGCCGAGCTTCAGGCCGGCAGCATCGGCAAAACCGGCGAGCGCCGCCGACGCATTGACGAGCGGCACGTCGAGCGACAGGAACTCTTCCAGCACATGGAAGGCCGCATCGTCGAGGCGCGTCTCAGACAGGATGAGCTTTTCCTTGAGTCTTCGAGCGATCTCCAGCGGCGAGCGGCCGGCATTGGTCGAATAACCCGTCGTCTGCATTTCCTGCTCGATATGAGCGATGAGCGCCTGCTCGTCGCCCGATGCGACGAGCCTGGCGATATCGTCGTCGAGACCGGTGACGAATTGCGGGCTGACGAGGCCGGCCAGCAGCGCTTCCAGCTGCGTCATGTTGCCGAAGGCGTGGATCAGGCGCTTCTGCCAGCCGAGCGGCAGGCCGAGCGCCTGGACGACGGCTTCGAACACCGCTTGGTCGCCAAGCGTCACCGACAGGCGACGGCCCGGCAGCAGGCGGGCGAGAATGCCGGTGGCGTCGCCGATGGCGCGGGCATCGGCGCTCGGTATGTTGATATCGCCGAGATCTTCGATGCCGGCCTGGTAGAATTCATTGGCACCGTCGCGGCGCTGGCGGAAAACCTCGCCGAGATAGGCGTAACGCTTCGGCGTGCCGGTCGCCGTCTCGATGTGGCGCAGACAGACAGGGATGGTGAATTCGGGACGCAGGCAAAGGCTGGCGCCGGTTTCGCTCTCGGTCATGAAGATGCGCCGGCGCAGATCCTCGCCGGCGATGTCGAGGAACGGCTCGGCCGGCTGAATGACAGGCGTATCGATGCGCTCGACGTTGCGGGCGTCAAATTCGGCCAGCAGGTCGGCGGAGAATTCGGGGAGGTTGATCAGGGGCATTGCATCCCTCCTGAGAAAATTCCCCTCCCCAACCCCTCCCCACAGGGGGGAGGGACTAACCCGCTGCGACCGTCGAAACACATCAATAACATCGTCGGTGAAGCGAACGTTGAGTTGGGCAGAGCGGCGCCGCTTGAAGCCCCTCCCCCTTGTGGGGAGGGGTTGGGGAGGGGTCTATCACGCATCGCCTGCCCTCTTCCGATCCTCCGCCTGCGCCGCAAGGATCTCCCTCACTTTGGCGACGAGGTCGGCTTCCGGCACCGTTTCCTGTGCCACACGCGCTTCGCGCCAGCTGGCATTGTCCTCGATCTCGCCGGAAAGCCGCTTGCCCTCGATCAGATCCTTGATCTGCACGACGCCGGTTGCGCGTTCGTCGCCGCCCTGGATGATGGCGACGGGGCAGCCGCGGCGGTCGGCATATTTCAGCTGGTTGCCGAACTTCTTCCAGTTGCCCTGGAACATTTCGGCGCGGATGCCGGCGGCGCGCAACTGCTGCGTCATCTTCTGATAGCGGCCCATCGCCTCGACATCGCCATCCATGACGGTGACCAGCACCGGCTCGATCACTTCGCTGGCGCCGAGCTTGCCGAGGTTCTTCAGCGCCGTCATCAGCCTGGAGACGCCGATGGAAAAGCCGGTTGCCGGAACCGGCTGCCCCATGAAGCGGGAGACCAGGCCATCATAACGGCCGCCACCGCCGACCGAACCGAAGACGACCTTTTCACCCTTTTCGTTGGTGACGTCGAAGCCGAGTTCGGCCTCGTAGACCGGGCCGGTATAATATTCGAGGCCGCGCACGACCGAGGGATCGATCTTGATGCGGTCGGACTGATAGCCGGCGCTCTTGACCAGCGCGCCGATGAAGTTCAGTTCCTCGACGCCTTCAGCGCCCTTCGAGGTTCCGGCAACGAGTTCGGCCAGGCGCTCTGCACTTTCGGCATAGTTCTTGATGCCGACGAAGAATAGCACCTTGTCGATCTGCGCCTGGTCGAGGCCGGCGCCCTTGGTGAAGTCGCCGGACTCATCCTTGCGGCCGGCACCGAGCAGCAGGGCCACGCCCTCAGGCCCGAACTTGTCGAGCTTGTCGATGGCGCGCAGCACGCTGAGCCGCTGGCCTGCATTGTCGTCGCCGCCGAGACCGATCGCCTCGAGCACGCCGTCGAGGACCTTGCGGTTGTTGACGCGGATGACGTAGTCGCCGCGCTTGATGCCGAGGGCTTCGAGTGCATCGGCCATCATCATGCACATTTCGGCATCGGCCTGGACACCCGGCGCGCCGACCGTATCGGCGTCGAACTGCATGAACTGGCGGAAGCGGCCGGGGCCCGGCTTCTCGTTGCGGAAGACGTAACCGGCGCGATAGGTGCGGTAGGGCAGCTGGATCTCGTTGAAATTCTCGGCGACATGGCGGGCGAGCGGCGCCGTCAGGTCGTAACGCAGCGACATCCACTGCTCGTCGTCGTCCTGCAGCGAGAAGACGCCCTCGTTCGGCCGGTCGCTGTCGGGCAGGAATTTGCCCAGCGCATCGGTATATTCGAACAGCGGCGTTTCGTGCGGATCGAAACCATAATGCTCGTAGACTTCCCGGATCTTTGCCGTCATCTCGTTGACGGCGCGGATATCGCCGGCCGTCCGGTCGACGAAGCCGCGCGGCAGGCGGGCCTTGAGCTTTTGCGGTTTCTTCTGCTTGTCGTTCATTTCCGGGAATTCCGCTGACTGTGACAGTGGCGGTTTCCTAACCGATCGGGCCGGGAGCGGCAAGGGCGAAGGGTCTTGAAGCCGCAGGCAGAATCGATTGAAGCAGAGGCGTCCATCAGAAATGCGGAAATACTCATGATCACCGAGGCGCTTCTCTATGCGGCGACTTTGCCATTTACCGGCAAGCCCTATCGAAAGTTCATCCGCTATTCCGTCAATCTCTGGTCGCGGGCCGGGCGCTGTTCCAAGGACTGGGCCGAACATGAAGAGATGAGCCGGAATGCGATCCGCGCGGCGGCGGCCGGTCTCCGGCAGAAGCGGACCGCCGTCGTGCTCGGTTCCGGCCTGCTGCGCGACGTGCCGATCGAAGAGCTGGCGCGCGAGTTCGACACCGTCGTGCTGGTCGATCTGGTCCATCTCGCCTCGCTGCGTCTGTGGCTGACGGCCAAGGGCTATCGCAATGTCAGGCTGATCGAGCGCGATCTCTCCGGCTATGACGATCTCGCCGCCGGCAGAGCGCCCGAACCGCTCGGCTTCCTGCGCACCGTGCCCTATCTCGATTTCGTGGTTTCGGCCAACCTCCTGTCGCAGATCGGCCGCGGCGTGAAACGGCGCTACGAGGCCGAGGCCGGCGGCATGCCTGAAGACACGGTGGAAAGGCTGATTGCGGCGCATCTGGCCGGGCTTGCGGGGCTTGCCTGTCGCCATTGCCTGGTGAGCGACATCGCCTATGCCGTCATCGACCGCAACGGCCGCACGCACGAGGAGGCCGACCTGCTGCACGGCGTCCCGCCGCCGCCGTCAAAAGCAGCCTGGACATGGCCGGTGGCGCCGCTCGGCGAGGAGAGCCGGGATTACCGGATCGAGCACAAGGTGATTGCCGCCTGGTGAGAGGCAATGACGATGCGGTCACCGAATGTTCACCGCCAGCCGGATTGGCTTCCGGCCGGCATTCCCCTATATGAAGGACCATGCGCACGCTCGCCCTCGTCACGATGGTTCTCAGCTGGCTGGTCTACAGCGCCATGTCCGCTTGGGCGGGCTGTCCGACCTGCGCGTCGATGAACGCGCCTAGTGCCGCCGAGGCGGGCGGCATGCACCATCAAATGGCCGGCATGGCAATGCCCGATGCGAGCGGCAAGGCCGCTCCCATGAAGGATCCCTGCGCCACCGGCAACGCGGCGCATATGCCGCTTTGTGCCGCCTGCCTGCTGCTGCCGCCGGCGATGTTGGTCGCAGACAATGCAAAGCCTGTTTTCGCCTATCCTGCGCCGGCGCTTGCCCGTGCCCTGGATGATAACCGCCCGGCCCCGCAGGCGCCCCCTCCCCGATTGTCCTGACATCGCATCCCTCCATACGGAATGGGCGGCCTCGGCTGCCTGGAAAACCTATTGTCAGACAGAGGAAGGAACTCTCATGTCTTTGAAAATCATCACGCTTACCGCCATGCTCGCCATCGTCGCCGCCCCGTCTTTTGCCGAAGACATGTCCATGGACATGAGCAAGCCGATGGGCAGCCACGATGCATCCAGCCAGGCCTTCAGCAAGGCGAACGACAAGATGCACAAGGATATGATGATCGAATATAGCGGCAATGCCGACGCGGATTTCGTCCGCGGCATGATCCCGCACCATCAGGGCGCGATCGACATGGCGAAAGTCGAGCTTCAATACGGCAAGGATCCCGATATCCGCAAACTCGCCGAAGGGGTGATCAAGGCGCAGGAGGCCGAGATCGCCGAGATGAACGCCTGGCTGAAGGCCCACGGCAAGTAACAAGCCGTCCTTGATTGCCGATAAAGTCGTCCACTCCTCTTTCGTCATGCTCGGGCTTGTCCCGAGCATCTGCAACGAGTGCAGCAGATCCTCGGCACAAGGCCGAGGACGACGCCGAGTAAAGAGCGAGGTTTGCAAGAAATGTGAACGCCGGAATATCCGGCGTTCCGCAAGTTCACGGCGCTTTCAATCCTTCGGCTCGAAATCGACCGGCCGGCGGCCGGCTGCCTGTCGCGACAGCATCCAGCCCGGATATTCGGGGGCAAGGGCGCTCACCTCGTCGAGCCTCGACATATCGTCACCGTCGAGCTTCAACTTCACGGCCGCAAGGTTCTGGTCGAGCTGGTCGACATGCTTGGCGCCGATGATAACCGTGGTGACGAAAGGCTTGGCGAGGATATAGGCAAGCGCCACGGTGGCAACGCTGACGCCGTGCTTTTCGGCAACCTCGCGCATGACGGCGACGCAGGCCCAGGCCTTGTCCTTGTCGACCGGCGGAAAGTCGAAACTGGCGCGGCGGCCCTCGCCGTTACCGGGCGCGCCGGGACCGTATTTGCCCGACAAGAGACCGCCGGCGAGTGGCGACCAGACCATCAGCCCGAGCTTTTCCTCCTGCATCATCGGCACGATGTCGCGTTCGAGATCGCGGCCGGCGATGGAGTAATAGGCCTGCACCGTCTCGAAGCGGGCAAAGCTGCGGCGTTCGGAGAGGCCGAGCGCCTTGGAAATGCGCCAAGCCTGCCAGTTGGAGACGCCGATATAGCGCACGAGGCCGCGGAAAACCAAATCGTCAAGAGCTCGCAGCGTCTCCTCGATCGGCGTCACCGTATCGGTCGCGTGGATCTGATAGAGGTCGATATGATCGGTCTGCAGGCGCTTCAGGCTCGCCTCGACGGAATCCATGATATGGCCGCGCGAGGCGCCGCGGTCGTTCGGCTTGTCCCCCATGACGCCATAGACCTTGGTGGCGATGACGACGTCCTTGCGGGGGACGTCGAGGTTCTTCAGCGCCTGGCCGAGCAGCCTTTCGGACTCGCCGGCGGAGTAGACGTCGGCCGTATCGATGAAGTTGACGCCTGAGGCGAGCGAGCGCTCGACGATCCGGTCGGCGGCATTCTGGTCGACATCGGCGATGGCGCCCCACATGGTGCCCTGTTTGGCTTCGCCGAAGGTCATCGTGCCCAGGCAGATTTCCGAGACGAAAAGTCCCGTATTTCCGAGTTGATTGTAACGCATGGTCGAAAAAATCCTTTGTGTCTGCCGCAAGAGGGGCTTGCGAACTGAAGAACTTCATTTCTTGATTATTGGCCTGCGTGTGACAGGCACAGCCGTGGCTGGCTGCAAGGTGAGGCACAATCGATGTAGTGCGGCGGCGGCGCTTTTCAACGCCTGCCTTGCCGCGGCGGAGATGAGCGGCCTTGTCTCGACACAGCCCTTGTCTCGACACAGGCGAGCGATAGATTGCCGGCGATATTTCAAGAACAGGATGATTTTCGGCCGGGTCGGTCTAAAATCTGAATCCTGTTCTCAATTATAGAGTTAGAGCATGATGGCCGAAAACCGCCCAAACTGTTCGGCATCATGCTCAAAGGTACGCATATGACGACGCGACCCCTGACCACGATCGGCTTCGATGCCGACGACACGCTCTGGCAGAACGAACAATATTACCGGCTGACAGAAGCGCATTTCACCGGGCTTCTTGCCGATTTTGCCGAAGGGCCGAAGATTTCCGAGCGGCTGCTGGAGGCCGAAAAGCGCAATCTTCGCCATTACGGCTTCGGCATCAAGGGCTTTACGCTGTCGATGATCGAAACGGCGATCGAGATCACCGAAGGCAAGGTGCCCGCCGGCGTGATCGCCAAGATCCTCGATACCGGCCGCGATCTTCTTTCCCATCCCGTCGAAACCATGCCGCATGTGCGCGACACGCTGGAAGCGCTTTCCGGCAAATATCTGCTTGTAATGATCACCAAGGGCGATCTCTTCGACCAGGAGCGCAAGCTTGCCCAGTCCGGGCTCGGCGACTTCTTCGATGCCGTCGAGATCGTCTCCGACAAGACGGCCGTCACCTATCGCCGCATCTTCGCCAAGGTCGGCGACGGGCCGGAACGGGCGATGATGGTCGGCAATTCGCTGAAATCGGACATCGTGCCGGCGATCGCCGCCGGCAGCTACGGCGTCTTCGTGCCGCACGAACTCACCTGGGTGCTGGAACATGTGGACGAACCGACGGAGGCGCCGCGTTTCCGCAAGATCGGCCATCTCGGCGAATTGCGCGACCTGATCGACCGGCTGGCATAGCCGGACGCTCCCCCTATTGCTGTTTGGCAGGCGCCTTCGGAAAGAGCGACGGGCGCTCCGGCTCGGCCGGCGGCTGCGGCTGCTTCGGGGCAGCGGTCAAAGGCTCGATCAGGATGCTGAAGGGAGCGCCGAGGCCGCGGCGGGGCGAGACCTTGGAATAATAAGGACGCAGCAGCCAGGTGGTGTTTTCCTTGACCGTCGTCTCGAAGCTCAAGCCGTCCTCGTCGGTGCCGAAGAAGGCCTCGTCATCGGGTTTCGACAGGTCGAAGATCGCCAGGAAGGCAAATTTGCTCTTGGTGGCAAAGTCGATCTTCACATGCTGGCCGGCGCGCACCGGCAGCGTGTAGACATGGCCGTTGCCGAATTTCGTCCAGCCCTTGAGCTGCATGGTGACGGCCGGGAATTGCAGCTTCTCCAGCTTCTCGCCCGGATCGAGCTGCGGCGTCTGCGCCAGAGCGGGGACCATCAGGAGGAAAAGGGCAGCGGCTGCGATCAATGTTCTCACGGATGCATCTTCTTTCATGGTCGGACCAGCACGGCGCGCATCGCCTCGACCTCGGGCCGGCAGAAACAGCCCTCCAGATGATCATTGACGAGACCCATCGCCTGCATGAAAGCATAAACTGTGGTCGGGCCGACAAAGGTCCAGCCGCGTTTCTTCAGATCCTTGGAAATGATGACCGAGGTCGGCGTCGTCGGATTGGCGACGATATGCTCGCGGTCGACCACTCCAGGCCGCTCGTTATGACCGGGTTCGTAGCGCCAGAAATAATGGGCGAGCGAGCCGAATTCGTCCCTCAGCGCAATGGCGCGCCTGGCATTGTTGATGGTCGAGACGATCTTGCCGCGATGGCGGATGATACCGGCATCGGCAAGGCAGCGGGTGACATCCTCGTCGCCGAAAAGTGCAACCTTTTCGAAGTCGAAGCCTGAGAAGGCGGCGCGGAAATTCTCGCGCTTGCGCAGGATGGTCAGCCAGGAAAGACCGGACTGGAAACCTTCAAGGCAGATCTTCTCGAAGAGGCGGATGTCGTTGGTGACGGGGCGGCCCCATTCCTCGTCATGATAGCGAAGATAATCGGGCAGATTGGCGTGCCAGTGGCAGCGGCTCCTGCCGTCCTCGCCGATGATGATGCCTGTCTCGCTCATGTCCGCTTCATTCCCGGGTCCGTCTGTTTGCCGGTCCGCCTGGTTTTCCGGTCATGATTCCGGCTTTACCATTTGCAAACCGTCTTTCCAAACCGAACGGTAACCCTGACGAAAAGTTTATCCCACAGGTCGAGTTTTCATGAATCGATCTTTACCATTCGCTGGCGGATTGGGTGGCAGCGTCTTTCCCGGGCGTGAACATCTCCGCCCGGGCGGAACGTCTCCGCCAGCGCATTTTCGGCCATTTGTAGAGAGTCCGTCCGATGATGAAACAGCTTGTTCTTGCCGCAGCCGTCTTCGGCATTTTCTCCACGGCCGCCCTTGCAGACGACCGCTACGCCACGCGCCCGCCCGTCGTGCTCAGCCCCGATCTGACCGCGCCCTGGATCAACCAGCTCGGCGGCGGCGCGGTTCGTCCCGTCGTCTATCAGCGGCCGGTCGTCCGGCAGCCGCAGCGTGGGCTTTTCCAGCGCCGCGTGCTGCGCCAGGCGCCGCAAGTCGCACCGCAGACCGTCTCGGCGATCAATCCGGGCATACCGTCGATCCGTCATCCGATCGAGCCGCAATTCCTGCCGCAGATGGTCGATTACGACACCCAGGAAAAACCCGGCACGATCGTCATCGATACCAACAACCGCTTCCTCTATCTGGTGATGGACGGCGGCAAGGCGCGCCGTTACGGCGTCGGCGTCGGCAAGCCCGGCTTCGAATGGGCCGGCGCCCACAAGATCACCCGCAAGCAGGAATGGCCGGACTGGACGCCGCCTTCCGAAATGATCAGCCGTGAAGCCGCCAAGGGCCACTACCTGCCGGCGCGGATGGATGGCGGCGCGGAAAACCCGCTCGGCGCCCGCGCCATGTATCTCGGCTCGACGCTTTACCGCATCCACGGCACCAACGCGCCCTGGTCGATCGGCAGCGCCGTCTCCTCCGGTTGCATCCGGTTGCGCAACGAGGATGTCGTCGATCTCTATGACCGCGTCAGCGTCGGAACCCGCGTCGTCGTCATGTAACGGCACATACGATATCTTGGAAGCCGCAAGAACAGGCGGCTTCCTTTCCCGAAAATGCTTTATCCGGCCGGGCCGATCTTGAATCGGGCAGAAGTTCATGTAGCTTCAGGCGGATTTGCTTGAGGGGAATCGATCATGATCAAATTGATGCCAGGTCTGGCCGCGGCCGGACTTGTCCTGTCCTTGATGTCTACATCCGCCTTTGCCGCGCCTGCCGGCTCCGACAATACGCAGCGCCCGGCGCAAGTCGTGCGTGTGGCGCAGATGCCGAAATATGTGAAGCCGCAGTTCAAGCGCAAGAAAGTGCGGCTGGTGACGACGGAAGCGGCCGGCACCGTGATCATCGATACCAACAACAAATATCTCTACCTCGTCGAAGGCAGCAACCGGGCCACCCGCTATGGCATCGGCGTCGGCCGAGACGGCTTCGGCTGGTCGGGTATCGTCAAGATCGGCCGCAAGGCCGAATGGCCGAGCTGGACGCCGCCGGCCGAGATGCGCCGCCGCGAAGCCGCCAAGGGCCACATCATTCCCGCTTTCCAGGAAGGCGGCGAGGACAATCCGCTCGGTGCGCGGGCCATGTATCTCTACCAGGGCGGCCGCGACACCATCTTCCGCATCCACGGCACCAACCAGCCCTGGACGATCGGCCTCAACATGTCTTCCGGCTGTATCCGGATGATGAACCAGGACGTGACGCATCTTTACGATCGCGCCCCCGTCGGCACCAAGGTAATCGTCATCGGCCCCGGCAACAGGCAGGGCAAGGTGGCGTTCGAGGACAGGGGCATCGACGTGCTACGGACGATGTTCGGCGGCTGAGCAACACTTGCTAAAAAACGAAAGGCGCCTCTCGACGGCGCCTTTATTTCCCTTGGACTTTGCGGCGGAAAGCTGGCAGATGTGCCTAGGAGTCGACATATTTGCAATATTCGGGGCTATTCAATGACATATGCGCTGCGTTCCTCCGCCTCCCTGCTTGCGGGCATCGCGTTTTTCACCATCTGTTCGGCAGCCTCCGCCTCGGCGGAAGACCTGCAATTCTCCATCTACGGCGGCTATCAGACGGCACCGCACAGCGGCGTCGATCTCTCCGACGGCACGCATTTCACCGCCGGCTGGGAAGGCAAATCCTTCGGCGCCCCGCCTTACTACGGCGGCCGCGTCACCTGGTGGCTGGAGAATTTCAACAAGCCGAACTGGGGTATCTCGCTCGATTATACCCATGACAAGGTTTATGCGGACGACGATACACTCGCCAAGACCGGCTGGTCGCATTTCGAATTCACCGACGGCCTGAACCTGCTGACGGTGAACGGCCTCTATCGCTTCCAGGATCCGAGCCGCCGCTGGACGCCGTATCTCGGCGCCGGTGTCGGCGTGAACATTCCGCATGTCGAAGTGATTCGCCCCGAAGGCAAGACCTGGGCTTATGAATTCGGCGGCGTGACGCTGCAGGCCCAGGCCGGCGTCGACTTCAAGGTGACCGACCGCTGGTCGACCTTCGTCGAATACAAGGGCACCTATTCGCGCGTCGACGTTCCGATCGACAGCGGCGTGGACCTGAAGACCAACATCTTCACCAACGCCGTCAATGTCGGCGTGTCGTTCCACTGGTAATTGAATCGTTAGAGCGGTCCAGTTTTCAGGACCGCTCTATTTTGCCGTGGCGCAGTTCCTGAGGGAACGCCGCTTCGCACTTTTCCTGAAATTGTTTATTTTTCTGTGACGCAATTCCGGACGGAAAACCGCTTCGCACTTTTCCTGAAATTGCTCTATTTGGTGCCGCAGCTGACCTTGCCCTCGACGGCAAAGGGTTTTTCACCGCCTGCGATCGTCAGGGAATAGGTGCCGCTGAAATTTGCCGCCGGCTTGCCGCGTTCGCCGGCAACCACGACCAGATCCAGCGTTGCTCCGCCGGTGTCGTCTTCGCCGCCATCAAAGACCTCCAGCAGCAGATCACCATCGCGCGACCAATGGTTGGTCAGATGCTGCGATTCGAAAACACGCTTGCCGAACACGGTCGCCTGGGCCGGATCCTTGATAACAAGCGCGCCGCGGAAATGGTTGAGCTTGTGGCCGGCATCGCTTTCGAAGCCGCTCTCGAGCGTGAAGCGCGCTTCCTTGTCATCGGCAGAACAGAAGAAACGGCTGTCGGCATGGGCGGCGCCCGCCGCACCGAGCAGTCCCGCAAATACGATCATTCCCCGCCACATCGTCTAA
This sequence comes from Rhizobium ecuadorense, assembly GCF_001187535.1. Classification (GTDB taxonomy): domain Bacteria; phylum Pseudomonadota; class Alphaproteobacteria; order Rhizobiales; family Rhizobiaceae; genus Rhizobium; species Rhizobium ecuadorense. The sequence continues at coordinate 73,538 of NZ_LFIO01001790.1, read as the reverse complement.
ACTCCCGAGACCGGCCCGACAGGCCTTTCACGTCAGCCTAACGGCAAATCTCTTAATTTTTCCGGCACAGCGCCGCCATAAGCCCAATCGAGCAGCTCGACCGTATGCAGGATCGGCATGCCGGTGCCGGTGGCGATCTGGGTGATGCAGCCGATATTGCCGGTGGCAATGATATCGGCCTTGGTGGCTTCGATGTTTTTGACCTTGCGTGCCTTCAGCGCCGCCGAAATCTCCGGCTGCATGATGTTATAAGTGCCGGCCGAGCCGCAGCAGAGATGGCCTTCGGCGGGATCGCGCACGGTAAAGCCCGCCGCTTTCAGCAATTGCTTCGGCGTCAGCGTGATGCGCTGGCCGTGCTGCATGGAACAGGCGGAGTGATAGGCGACCGTGATGCTCTTCGGCATGTGCGCCGGCAGGTCGAGGGTTGCGAGATATTCGGTGATGTCTTTCGCGAGCGCTGAGACCCTCGCCGCCTTGGCCGCATAGGCGGGATCGAGGCGCAGCATATGGCCGTAATCCTTGATCGTGGTGCCGCAGCCCGAGGCGGTGATGATGATCGCGTCGAGCCCCTGCCCGTCGATCTCGCGCGTCCACAGATCGACATTCGCCCGCGCACTGGCGAGCGCCTGTTCGGCGCGGCCCATGTGATGGACGAGCGACCCGCAGCAGACCTCGCCCTCCGGCAGCACGACCTCGACGCCGAGCCGCGTCAGCAGCCGGATCGCCGCCGCGTTGATGCCGGGGTCGAGCACCGGCTGAGCGCAGCCGGAAAGGATCGCCACCCGGCCGCGTCGTTCCGTCTCGGGTTTGTAGCTGCCGGGTTTTGCGAAGGCCGACGCTGCGGGCACGCGGCGCGGCGCAAGCGCCAGCATGGCGGCAAAGGGTTTCAGCGCGCTCCCTCGCATCAGGCCGGCAAAGGGTCGGCCGAGGCGGGCGAGATTGAGCGCCAGGCGGAAGCGGCCGGGATAGGGCAGCACCGCAGCAAGAATGGCACGCGTCAGCCGGTTCATCAACGGGCGCTTGTAGGTCTTTTCAATATGGGCGCGGGCGTGATCGACCAGATGCATGTAATCGACGCCGGAGGGACAGGTGGTGACGCAGGCCAGGCAGGAGAGACAACGGTCGATATGGGTGACGACCTCGGCATCGGCCGGCCGGCCGTTTTCCAGCATGTCCTTGATCAGGTAGATGCGGCCGCGCGGACTGTCGAGCTCGTTGCCGAGCGTCACATAGGTGGGACAGGTGGCGGTGCAGAAACCGCAATGGACGCACTTGCGCAGAATCTGTTCCGATTCGGCGACGTCGGGGTCGAGGAGCTGGGTGGGGGTGAAGTTGGTTTGCATTTACGCGGCCTCCCGTGCCCCCTTCGCCCCAGCGGGGGGCCGCACCCGGTTCGAGCCACTGGTCTCGACCCGTCCTTCGGACCCCCGCCGGGGCGAAGGGGAAGCAAGAGGCACCCTCGTGCAATCCATCGAGCGTGGGCAGTCGGCAACAAGCATCTTCACCACCCCATCTTCCCCGGATTGAAAATCCCGGCCGGATCGAACTTCTCCTTCACCCGCCGCGATAGCATCGCCACTGCCTCGGGCTCTGGATGAAACGCCGCAGTTGCCGCCCTCGCCTCGCCCGACGCGCGGATCAGCGTCGCATGGCCGCCACCGAGCGCCTTGATGTAGCGGCGGACCAGCTCGCCCTCGGGGCCGGCCTCCATGCGCATCCAGACAAGACCGCCCTGCCAATCATAGAAGGCGTCGACGCCGGCTTCGAGGCGGAGCGCGGCGACCAGCTGATGGCCGGTGCCGGGGGCGACCGAGACGCGCCAGACCGGCCTCGCCGTGCCGTCGGCATAGGGCAGCACCTCGCGGATTTCCCGCCAGAGCCTGCGGCTTTCCGGTTCATCCAGCCGTGTCACCGCTGCGAAGGCCGACATTACAGCCGCAAGCTTTTCGATGCGCACATCGACCGAACCGGCGAGGCCTTCGATGCGCAGAACCGTCGCCTCGCCTTCCGGCAGCTTGCCGGCAAGGAATTTCCAGGTCACCGTCAGCGGTAGATGCGCGGCACCCGAGACTTCGACCGGCAGCGCCATCGCCGCTGCCATGGCGCTGGCTGCCTCTGCGTCGTTGAGGCCTGACAGAAGCAGCGTTCGTTCAGTTTTCGGACGGGGCGGCACGCGGAAAGTGACTTCCGTCAGAAAACCGAGTGTTCCGTACGAGCCGGCGATCAGCTTGACCAGGTCGAGGCCGGTGACATTCTTCATCACCCGGCCGCCGGCCCTGATGATCTCGCCTTTGCCGTTGACGAAGCGAACACCGAGCAGGCTGTCGCGGGCAGCGCCCGCAATGATGCGACGCGGGCCAGAGACATTGGCGGCAAAGACGCCGCCAATCGTCGGCTCGCCCGACCTGGCCATAATGGGGCGATGATCCATCGGCTCGAAGGCAAGCATCTGGCCATTTTCGGTCAGCGCCGCCTCGACCTCGGCAAGCGGCGTACCCGAACGGGCTGTCATGACCATTTCGCCGGGATTGTAGGCGACGATGCCGGAAAGCCTGGTTGATCGCAGCCGGTCTTCTGATGCAACGGCATTGCCGAAACCCGAGCGCGTATCGCCGCCGCAGATCGCGAGTGGCCGGTTCATCTCCGCATGGGCGCGGACGATCGCCGCCGCCTGTTCCTCGCTTGTCGGCATCAGATCGATCATGCCGCGGGGCGCCCTTCGAGCGGGAAGACCTTCGACGGATTGAGAAGCCAGTCGGGATCGAAGGCGGCGCGCGCCGCCATCTGCTGGGCAAGGTCGGCCTCGGAATATTGATGCCGCATCAGGTCGCGCTTCTCGATGCCGACGCCATGTTCGCCGGTGAGGCAGCCGCCGGCGTCGACGCAGAGTTTGAGGATATCGTTGCCGGCCGCCTCGGCGCGGGCGGCATCCTCAGGATCGTTGGCGTTGAACAGGATCAGCGGGTGCATGTTGCCGTCGCCGGCATGGAAGACATTGGCGACCCGCAGGCCGTAATGATCGATGATCTCCGCGGTCTTCTTCAGCACATGGGACAGCTGGCTGAGCGGCACGGTGCCGTCCATGCAGATATAGTCGGCGATGCGGCCGGTGGCGCCGAAGGCGGATTTGCGGCCCTTCCAGATCAGCGCCGCTTCGGTCGCCGACTGGCATTCGCGCACCGTCTTGACGCCGTGCCGGCGGGCGATCTCGACGATGTCCTTCAAGGTCGCGTCCATTTCCGCTTCCGAGCCTTCGACCTCGACGATCAACAGCGCGCCGACATCGAGGGGATAACCGGCATGGGCAAAGGCTTCGCAGATCTCGATCGCCGGCTTGTCCATGAATTCGATCGCGACGGGAATGATGCCGGCGGCGATGACATCGGCGACACAGGCGCCGGCTTCTTCCGAAGCTTCGAAGCCGAAGAGCACCGGGCGCGCTCCTTCCGGCTTGGCAATCAGCCGCACGGTCGCCTCGGTGACGATGCCGAGCTGGCCTTCATGGCCGCAGACGAGGCCGAGCAGGTCATAACCAGCCGCATCCAGCGCCTTGCCGCCGAGTTCGATCACCGTGCCGTCGACCAGCACCATCCTGATGCCGAGCAGATTGTTGGTGGTGACGCCATATTTCAGGCAATGGGCGCCGCCGGAATTCATGCCGATATTGCCGCCGATGGTGCAGGCGAGCTGCGAGCTCGGATCCGGTGCGTAGAAAAATCCATCCGCCGAAACGGACTCGGAGATATTGAGATTGGTGACGCCGGCCTGAACGACGGCAGCGCGATTGGGCAGATCGATTTCGAGGATGCGGTTCATCTTCGACAGGCCGAGCACGACGGCATCCTCCTGCGGAATGGCGCCGCCGGAAAGCGAGGTGCCGGCGCCGCGCGGCACGACAGGAATGCCGTAGCGGTGGCAATAACGCATGATGGCCGAGACCTCGGCCGTCGTACGCGGCAGGGCAACGGCGAGCGGCAGGCGGCGGTAGGACACGAAAGCATCGGTCTCGAAGGGAACCAGCTCACGCGGCTCGTGCACCAGGCATTCCGGCGGCAGAAGATCTGTGAGATCGGCGACGATCTGGTCGCGGCGGGCCAGGACGTCGGCGCGGGGTTTGAGAAACGGAATGGCGTCGGACATGGCGCTCTCAGGCCTCTGACATCGTGACGACGGGAAATGACGGCCGCAAACCTCCTGCCGCCGATAAATCGGCTTAGCACTTTCCCGAAAGGGGCGCAAATGCTAAGCACTTATGCCAAAAGGGGAAATAATCGAAAACCGCATGACCAATCTGGGCGATCTCGAAATCTTTGCCAAGGTCGTTTCGACGGGCAGCATGTCGCTTGCCGGGCGGGCGCTCGGCTTCTCCCCAGCCGTCGTCTCCAAGCGGATCAAGCGGCTGGAGGACCGGCTCGGCACCCGGCTGTTGCAGCGCACGACACGGCAGATCTCGCTGACGGAAGCCGGACAGGGCTTCTACGACCGCGTTCTCGGCATTCTCGCCGGGCTGGAAGAGGCAGAATTCTATATTTCCGGCCGCTCGGCGCAGATGCACGGCACGCTGAAGATCTCTGCGCCGACCTCCTTCGGGCGCATGCACATCGCGCCGCATCTGAAGGCGTTCATGCAGGCGCATCCGGAACTGGCGATCAATCTGGTGCTGACCGACGAATTCAGCGACATCGTCGGCGGCGGCTTCGATCTGGCGATCCGCATCGCCGAACTCACCGATTCGAGCCTCGTCGCCCGCCGGCTGGCGCCGGTGCGCCGGCTGCTCTGCGCCTCGCCGGATTATCTCGCAGCCCACGGCAAGCCGAGGCACATCGACGAACTGAAACATCATCGCTGCCTGCCGGCGCATAATGGCGATACCTGGCGGCTGAACGGGCCGGACGGGATGCTCAGCCTGCGGCCGGAGGGCATGCTGATCAGCAATTCCAGCGAGGTGATCCGCGAGGCGGTCATCTCAGGCCTCGGGATCGCGCTGCGCTCCACCTGGGATATCGGCGAAGAGCTGAAGGCCGGCCGGCTGGTGCAGGTGCTGCCGGCCTATGAGGGCTCGCATAATGTCGCACTGTCGGCCGTCTATCCCAGCCGGCAATTCCTGCCGGCCAAGGTGCGGCTGTTCATCGACTATCTCGCCGAGCTTTATGGGCCTGTGCCCTATTGGGAGCGCTGACGGCACATAACCAAATGACGCGATGTCGCCTCAAAAAGCCGCTCACATGTTTCGGATCATGCTCCCCCGTCGGTTCAGCGCGCCAATCTCTCGATGACGAGATCCAGCAGGGCGCGCAGCCGCGCCAGGCGCTTCATGTCGCGGTGATAGCCGACCCAGGTGTCGCGGCCGGGCGGTGCCTCCCCAAGATCGACCAGTTCAATAGCAGCAAGGGAATCGCCGAGAGGCCGCGGCAGGACGGCGAACCCCGCTCCATTGGCACAGAGCGCCGCCTGCACATCGCGGCTGTTGCTGCGCATGACGATTTCGGCCCGCGGCAAGAGGCGCTGCAGCCAACCGACATCCGGCATGTCGCCGAAAGCCTCGTCCATGGTGACGAGGCGGGCGCCCGCTCCGTCAAATGCCCTCGGGTGCGGCGCGCCGCGCTGGCTGTAAAGGCCGTATTTGATATGGATAAGCTTGCGCGATATGATCTCCGCCTCTGTAAAAGGCTGAATACGAAATACGAGGTCGGCTTCTCGTCGCGGCAGGCTGAGAAGTCGGCTGTCGGTCAATAATTCGACTACCACTTTGGGATGGAGTTGCGAGAATTCCGTCAGCACCGGCGAAAGCACATGCGCGCCGAACCAGTCGGACGAGGACAGCCTGAGAAAACCACCGAGCTGGCGGCTGCCGCCGGCAAGGATGCGCTGCATAGCAAACGTCTCCTCCTCGATGCGTTCGGTACCGGCGAGCACGGCCGCGCCTTCCTCGGTCAGCACGAAGCCCTCGGTCGTGCGCTGAAATAACGTCTGCCCAACGGACGCTTCCAGGGCACGCAACCGCCGGCCCATCGTCGGCTGGGTCAGACCGAGGCTGCGGGCTGCGGCCCCCAGCGTTCCGAACCGCGCGATCGCCAGAAAAATCTTCAGGTCACTCCATTCCATCGCTCGTATCCGTCAAACAAAAATGCATGGGCTTCAGTCTTTCTCTTTTATTTTCATTCGCGTTTCAATGAGCGATCTTTTCTCCCAGAAAAGCCCGTTGTGACCGTAGACGCCGCACAGCAAACGAAGGAGAGTTGCATGTCGAGACAATCAACGATGAAAGTGATGCTGGCGGAATCGCCGAATTCGCCATTGCGGATCGCCGATGTTGCGAAGCCGGTGCCGGGTGAAGGCCAGGTCCTGGTGCGTATCTTGGCGAGCGGTGTCAATCCGCTCGACCTGAAGATCAGGGCCGGCAATGCGGCCCATGCACGCCACCCCCTTCCGACCGTGCTTGGCATCGATATGGCCGGCAATGTCGAAGAGATCGGACCTGGCGTCGGTGGTTTCCGTCGCGGCGAAGCGGTCTACGGCATGACCGGCGGCGTCGGCGGCGTTCAGGGATCGCTTGCCGAGTTCGCAGCCGTCGACGCCGCACTGTTGGCTCCAAAGCCGCAGAACCTTTCGATGCGCGAGGCGGCAGCATTGCCGCTGATCGCCATTACTGCCTGGGAAGGGCTCGTCGACCGCGCTGCGGTGAGTGCCGATCACAAGGTGCTCGTGCTGGGCGGCGGCGGTGTCGGCCATATCGTCGCGCAGATCGCCAAGGCCGTCGGGGCGGAGGTCTATGTCGTCGATGGCGCTTCGAAAGTGGACTATCTCGCCGGTCTTCGTGCAACGCCGATCGATCGTGCCGCAGAAACGGTGGAAACCTATGTCGCTAGATATACCGGTGGCAAGGGTTTCGATCTGGTCTACGACACGGTCGGTGGCCAGGGGCTCGATACGGCGTTCCAGGCCGTCAGCCGGTTCGGCCATGTCGTGAGCTGCCTTGGCTGGGGAAATCACGCTCTGGCGCCGCTCTCCTTTAAGGCGGCGACCTATTCCGGGGTTTTCACGCTGCTGCCGCTTCTGACCGGCGAAGGACGCCCCCATCACGGCGAGATTATGCGGGAAATGACGAAACTGGTGGAAGCCGGCAAGGTGATGCCGAGGCTCGACCCGCACCGCTTCACACTTAACGATACCGACGAGGCACATCGGCTGATCGAAAACCGGCAGGCGGACGGGAAAGTCGTCGTCGAGATCGACCGATCTCAGGGTACCGAATGACTGGAACAGGATGACTGAGGCCAGGGTCGGCCTTAAATCTAATCCTTTGCCAAATCAGAGAACTGCGCGTGGCGTCGTCCGAAAACACTCACATTTTTCGGCATCATCCTCAGCGCGCCAGAGCAAGATAAGCATTGGCCACCATCGCGTCGATATCGCCGGGCACAGGCACGACGCAGGATTCGGGGCCGGCCTCGCCCCTGGCGATGCGTTCCAGGCAGCGGGCCTGCAGGGTGAAGCCGAGATCCATCGATTCGACCGTGTTGCCGAGCGGGCGCGGGCCGGCGAGATTGGCCATGTGACCGCCGCCGAGCACATGGAAAGAGCGGCCGTCCCTGAGATGGAAGGTCTCGATATGATCGGCCTCGTAGCAATCGATGCCGATGACGTCGGGATGGCGGCGGAAGGCCTCGACATCGATCTCATGCGGGAAATGGCCGCCATTCATCTGGATCGCGCCGTCCTTGACGAGCGGCAGGTCGGCTGCTGTGACGATAGCGGCAAAGCCCGTGACGGTGACGATTATATCGGCCGAGCGGATCGCCGCTTCGCGCAGCGGCGTGACGAAACCATCGAGATGAGCTTCGAGGGTGGCCACCGCATCGATATCGACCACACTGACGGTGGAAAAAGCGTTGCGGAAACAGGCGGCCGTGCCCTTGCCACAGGCGCCGTAGCCGAAGACCGTCACGCGTTTGCCATTGGTCGAGCGGTTGGTGAAGCGCAAATAGCTTTCGAACAGGCTCTGTCCCACGGCATGCCTGTTTTCGGCGAACTGCTTGATCGGGCTGTCGTTGATGACGAGGATCGGCATGGCGAGGCGCTGGCGCAGCGGCAGCAGGCGTGTTCGGCCCGAGGTGGTTTCCTCGGTGCCGCCGCGCAGATCGGCATAGGGGTTTTCCGCCGCGATGGCGAAGAGATCGCCGCCATTGTCGAGCAGCAGATCCGGCCTTTCGGCAATCACCGCTTCGAGGCTGCCATGATGGGCGGCGGCATCGGTGGTCTGCGTGGCGAAGACCGTAATGCCCTGCGAACGCAGGAACTCGACCGTCGACGGCTGGGTGCTGTTGAGATTGCCGGTGCAGACGAGACGCGCGCCGCCGGCGCGAAGCGCCATCAGCAGCGCCACCGTCTTCGGCTCCAGGTGGATGCCGGTGCCGATCGACAGGCCTTCGAAGGGCCGCGTCCGCTCGAATTCGGCCGCCGTCGCCTTGAGCAGCCGGTAGCTGCCGCCGATCCAGTCGATGCGTGTCGCGGTTTTTTCCATCATCTCATCCCTGTTGCCGATTTCTCGACATTTCTAGCGAAGCCACAGGGCGGCGAATATGGAGGTTATTCTGACGACGGAGCAGAAAATCTGCCCTTTCCGCTCGGCTTCCCGGATTGGTGCAGCCAGCCGGACAAAGCGGCAAAACCCGGACGTTTGGCATCCGGCGTGCGGCAGCAGAGGCTGTAGCCGGACGGACGCGCGATGAAGCCATAGGGCGCGACCAGCTGCCCGCGCTGAAGATCGTCCTCGATCGAGGCGCGCGGCGCAACGGCGATGCCGAGCCCGGAGCGGGCGGCAGCGAGGGCCAGCAGCAGATCCTCGAATTCCTGACGGCGGGAAAAGGCAACCGGCGGCGTGCCGCTTTCGGCAAACCATTCGTCCCAGAGCTTGGGAACGCTGCGGCTGGCGAGCATGGTCAGCCGGCCCATCGCCGCCGGCTCTTCCGACAGCATTGCGGCAAGCGCCGGTGTGGCGACCGGGCCGAACTCGTCTTCCATGAAGCGCACCGCGGTCACGCCGGCGGCCGGCCGATATTCGCCGCCCATGATCACCGCGTCCAGTTCCGGGTGCATCTGCAGCGGTTCGACCACGCTCATCGGCACGATATCGATCGCCATATCGCCGAGGTTCGCCTGCATGGCGGCAACGCGCGGCATCAGCCACCAGACCGCAAAAGCCGAGGGCACGCCGAGCCGGATGCGGCCCGGCACGACGCCTTCGAGCTCACAAGCGGCGCGCTGCAGAATGTCGAAAGCCGCACCGCAAGCCTCGGCGAAAGCGCTCGCCTCTGCGGTCGGGACCAGCCTGCGTCCGTCGCGCAGAAAGAGCTTGCGGCCGAAGTGGCCTTCCAGCGTGGCGATCTGCTGGCGCACGGCGCCGCGCACGACGTTCAGCTCTTCCGCAGCCTTCAGAATGCTGCCATGACGGCAGACCGCCTCGAAGGCGCGGACGGCATTGAGCGGCGGAAGACGCATGATGACCACGATCACAAATGATAGTGGATCACTTGATCTTGCCATTGAAGGAAAGGCAAGACCACGCCATATTGTACAGCTGTGCAATGTGACGCATTCGAGACAGGACATGACGGATTTCTGAGCCTGCCCCAGCTCGATTTCCCTTAAGGAACGGCGATCCAGTCGCGTTTCGGAGCGTCCGCGGCTTTTGGATTGTGTAAGCTTTTCGTGATACACGTATATGAGTGATTCCTAACAACCACTGCGAAGGTGACCCGACCATTGACTCTTCTCGCCCGATTGGCATCCGATGTGCAGCTGATGTTCCGGCGTCCGCCGCGACAGCAATATGGTGCGATCTGCTATCGGGTGAAGAAGAAGAGCGGTGAGGTCGAGGTGCTGTTGATGACCAGCCGCGATACCGGCCGCTGGGTCATTCCCAAGGGCTGGCCGATGACGGGCAAATGCGCCCATGAGGTCGCCGCACAGGAAGCCTTCGAGGAAGCCGGCGTCCGCGGCGCGGTCGAGACGGAAACGCTCGGCGCTTACAGCTATTCGAAAGTCCTGCGCGACGGCGTGCAGGTGGCCTGCAAGGTGCAGGTCTATGCGCTCGAAGTCACCGACATCGCGAAGAATTTCAAGGAAAAGGGCGAACGCCGCATCGAATGGGTCTCCTTCGACGAGGCGGCCGGGCGCGTGCGCGAGCCGGAGCTGCGCGGCCTTTTGCTGGCCTTCAAGCGAAAGATGACCGAGAGGCTTTCGGCCAAAGCGATAAAGCAGGGACTGGCAGGAAAGCAAATTCCGGCGGAATGAATCCTGCCATCTTGCGCTGCTAGAAAAGTGGCGTAGAAGCAGATTTCATAGCCCGGGAAAAGAATGCCGCCACGTCCCACAGTCCTCACGAAACGCACGCTCGATAAGGACCTCGCCAAGATCACCCATGCCGAGGACGCGGCGAAGCATGTCCTGCGGCGGCTGGTGGCGCCCGGTCTCGGGCTGATCTTCGTCGGTCTCGCCATGCTTTTTGCCGGCGTCTATGTGTTCGACCGGCCGGGAGCGGTGCTCATCGTGGCGGCGGCAGCCCTTGCCGGCTACATGGCGATGAACATCGGCGCCAATGACGTGACCAACAATGTCGGCGCGGCCGTCGGCGCGCGCGCCATGACGATGGGCCAGGCGCTTGTTATCGCCGCGATTTTTGAGGTTCTCGGCGCGACGATCGCCGGCGGCGAGGTCGTCAGGACGATTTCCTCCAACATCGTCGACGCCGTCCAGGTGCCGCAGGCGGCACTCGGCTGGATCATGATGGCGGCGCTGATGGCGGCCGCCCTCTGGATCCATCTCGCGACCTGGATGAACGCCCCGGTGTCCACCACCCATGCGATCGTCGGCGCGGTGATCGGCGCCGGCATCGCAGCCGTCGGGCCGGAACCGGTGAATTGGCGGGTGATGGTGGAAATCACCTCGAGCTGGATCACCTCGCCGCTGATCGGCGGGCTGATCGCGGCCGGGCTGCTCTACCTCGTCAAGACGCTGATCATCTATCGCGACGACAAGATCGCGGCGGCTCGGCGCTGGGTGCCGGTGCTGGTCGCGGTGATGACCGGCAGCTTCATGGCCTATATGGTGCTGCAGCTGTCGCCCACCGGCAAATTTCCGTCTTTCACCATCATCCTCATCGGCATCGGCATCGGGCTTGTCAGCTGGCTTATCGCCCGGCCGCTCGTGCTCGCCCAGGCGCGCGATCTCGAAAACCGCAACAGCTCGCTGCGGGTGCTGTTCCGGCTGCCGCTCATCGGCTCGGCGGCACTGCTTTCCTTCGCGCATGGCGCAAACGATGTTTCGAACGCGGTCGGGCCGCTTTCGGCGATCGTCCACTCGGTCGGCGTCGGCGGCGGTGACGGCAGCGTCGGGCATCCGCCCCTCTGGGTGATGCTGATCGGCGCCTTCGGCATCTCCGTCGGCCTGCTGCTGTTCGGCCCGCGCCTCATCCGCCTCGTCGGCGAGGAAATCACCAAACTCAATCCGATGCGCGCCTATTGCGTCGCGCTGTCGACCGCCTTCACCGTCATCGTCGCCTCCTGGCTCGGCCTGCCGGTCAGCACCACGCATATCGCCGTCGGTTCCGTCTTCGGCGTCGGTTTCTTTCGCGAATGGTATACGCGCCATTCGAAGCGCCGCATCGCCTATATCAGGCGCAGGGTCGAGAGCTTCGATATCGACGAGCCGGAGGAGCCGAACGTCCACGAGACCCGGCGACGCTATCTCGTGCGCCGCTCGCATTTCATGACCATCGTCGCTGCCTGGATCGTCACGGTGCCGGTTTCGGCAGCGCTTGCGGCGGGGATTTATTGGGTTATGTTCGCGCTCTTCGTCTAGAACAGGATGCCGTCCGAAAACCGCTCACCGCTTTTCGGCATCGTGCTCTGAACCCCGTGAGTTTTAAATGCGCGCCAATTTCCGCATGCAACGGCTTTTCGTCGACGCGCCGCTTTCTGCCGGCGCCGCCCTTGAGGTGAATGCCGACCAGTTCAACTATCTCGCCAATGTGCTGAGGATGGAGGAAGGTGGAGAGGTTTTGCTGTTCAACGGCCGTGACGGCGAGTGGAAGGCGACCCTGACCTTCCCCACGCGCAAACGCATTCAACTGAGAGCAATCGAAGAGACGCGGCCGCAGCCGGCGCCCTGCGACCTCCATTATCTCTTTGCGCCGCTCAAGGTCGGCCGCATGGATTATCTGGTGCAGAAGGCAGTTGAAATGGGCGCCGGACTGCTGCAACCGGTCATGACCCAGCACGTCCAGGGCAAGATCACCAATCTCGACAAGCTGCGTGCCAATGTCGTCGAGGCGGCGGAGCAATGCGGCGTTCTCGGCATTCCCGAGGTGGCCGAGCCGGTGCGGCTTCTCGATCTGCTCGACCGCTGGCCGAAAGAGCGCCGCATCATCTATTGCGACGAGGGTGATGCCGGGCAAAACCCGCTGCCGGTGCTGTCGTCAATCAAGGAAAGGCATCTCGCGCTGCTAGTCGGGCCCGAAGGCGGCTTTTCGGAAGAGGAAAGGGCGCGGCTTCGAAGCCTCGATTTCGTCACCGCCATTCCGCTCGGACCGCGCATCCTGAGGGCCGATACGGCAGCCGTTGCGGCACTCGCCGTGGTCCAGGCGGCGATCGGCGACTGGAGCTGAAGAGCGAAACGGGTGGACACGGAAATTGCTGTTATTTTTTTGATGCGTCATTGAAAGAATTTCACTTGCAACATACGTGGCTTGGGTCCTAATCACCCTTCCAGCTGCCCGGCCCCCTGGGCGCCTTTTTCGAATGCAGGTACCCCGCATGGCCCGCGACACCACCGACCAGACGCCGCTCTCTTCGGTTCAGGATCTGACCGATTATATCGCCGCCGGCAACAAGCCGCGGGAGCGCTTCCGGATCGGCACCGAACACGAGAAATTTGCCTTCTTCCGTGCCGACAACAGTCCGGTTCCCTATTTCGGTGATGCCAGCATTTCGGCCCTTTTGACCGGCCTGCAGGCGAAAAGCGGCTGGGAGCCGATCATCGACGGCGGCAACATCATCGGCCTTGCCGAGCAGAACGGCATGGGGGCGATCTCGATCGAGCCCGGCGGCCAGTTCGAACTCTCAGGCGCGCCGCTCGAAACGATCCACGAAACTTGCAGGGAATCGAACCAGCACCTGACGACGGTGCGTGAAATCGCCGAACCGATGGGCATCCGCTTCCTCGGCATCGGCGGCAGTCCGAAATGGACCTATGCGGAAACCCCGCAAATGCCGAAATCGCGCTACGAGATCATGACCCGCTATATGCCGAAGGTCGGCAGCCAGGGTCTCGACATGATGTACCGCACCTGCACGATCCAGGTGAACCTCGATTTCTCCTCCGAAGCCGACATGCGCCAGAAGATGCGCGTCTCGATGAAGCTGCAATCGCTGGCGACCGCCCTCTTCGCATCCTCGCCCTTCACCGAGGGCAAGCCGAACGGGCTGCTCTCCTGGCGCGGCGATATCTGGCGCGATGTCGATAACCGGCGCGCCGGCCTGCTCGATTTCACCTTCCGCGACGACTTCGGTTTCCGCGACTATGCCGAATGGGCGCTCGACGCGCCGATGTATTTCATCGTCCGCGGCGGCCGCTATCACGACTGTACCCACGTCACCTTCCGTCAGTTCATGAATGGCGCATTGAAGGGCGAGGTCGCCGATCCGGCGCCGACGATGGGCGACTGGACGAACCATCTTTCGACGCTCTTCCCCGACGTCAGGCTGAAACGTTTCCTCGAAATGCGCGGCGCCGACGGCGGCCCATGGCGGCGCATCTGTGCGCTGCCGGCCTTCTGGGTCGGCCTGCTCTACGACGATGCCGCACTCGACGCCGCCGACGAACTGACGAAAGACTGGGGCTTTGCGGAGGTCGAGGCCCTGCGCAATGCCGTTCCGGCGCAAGGGCTGAAGGCCGAGTTCCGCGGGCATCCGCTCTTCGACACCGCGCGCGAAGTGATCGGCATATCAAAGGCCGGCCTCAAGGCGCGCGGCAAGCTCAATCGCGAAGGCCAGGACGAGACGATCTTCCTGGCGCCGCTCGACGAGGTGCTTGCCAAGAAGGCGACGCTCGCCGAGGATCTGCTGTCGCTCTATCACGGCCGCTGGAACGGCTCCGTCGAGCCGGTGTTCGAGGACTATCAGTACTGAGCCTGCGCCGATTTCGCTCCAATTCGGAAAACCGTCCGGCACTTTTGCCGGAAGGGCTTTAAGTTCTTATGGCAAAAAGCCGTTTGCACATTATCGTTTCCGGATATAGTGGCGTTACACGCGTCACGACTCGGGGAAAGGGACCTCCATGCTGCCACTCTTCGACATGATGATGCAGGCGCAGAACGGCGCGGCGATGGAGGCGATCGCCCGCCAGTTCAACCTCGCGCAGGAACAGGCGACCAAGGCGATGGCGGCGCTGATGCCGGCCTTCTCAGCCGGCCTGAAACGCAGCACCAGCAACCCTTACGATTTCGTCGGGCTGATGCAGGCCGTCTCCTCAGGCAATTATGCGCGCTATTTCGAGGATATGAGCCGGGCCTTCACGCCGGAGGGTATTTCCGACGGCAACAATATCCTTGCTCAGCTTTTCGGTTCGAAGGAGGTTTCGCGCGCGGTCGCCGCCCAGGCCGCACAGATGACCGGCATCGGCCAGGATATTTACAAGCGGATGCTGCCGGTGCTGGCCGATACGCTGATGGGCGGGCTCTTCAAGCAGACGACCGGCCAGATGGCCTCGCCGGTCAACCCCTTCGTCAACAAGGCAATGGGCGAGACCATCCAGCAATGGCTCGAAAGCACCGGCTTCGCACCGAAGCAGAAAGCCGCGCAGCCGAGCATCTTCGACAATCCCTTCACCCAGGCGATGCAGCAGATGTTTTCGGTACCGAAGGCCGCACCGGCTCCTCAGCCGAACCCCTTCCTCGACAATCCCTTCGCCAAGGCCTTCCAGGAAATGATGGCCGGGCTTGGGCAACCGCCGGCGGCCAAGCAGCCGGCTGCCAAGACGCCCGAGGCGCCGAAGGAAGAGACGAAGGTCAATGCCGACAGCTATACCGAGATACTGAACGCCATGTTCGATAGCGGGCTGGAAGTGCAGAAGACCTACCAGAGGAACCTGGAAGCGATCTTCGAAACCTATCGGCCGAAGCCGCCTGAAACCAAGGCATAAAAAAACCCGGAGATTGCTTGGGAAAGCCGATCACCGGGTCAAGCGGCAGGGCTATTGGCTATCACCCTGCGGGGAAACTCGACGCGCCTATTCGTTGTAGGAGCGGAAGAGCTGCAGGCGCCAGCGATTGCGCGCCGAGCGCGTCAGATGTTCCGAAGGGTCCTCGAAAAAGGTCGAGGCCAGGAACGCGGAGGTCAGGTCGGCCCTGCTCAGGCCGATATCTCTCAGCTGACTGTCATTCAGATCGTGCAGCGTGTTGATCTCCATGCGATTGCGGAACCCGCGAAAGAGGGAGACCAGCGGAGCGAGGCCTGCCGCCAGACGCTGGAAAAGCGTCGGGGTAAGCTTGCTGCAGTCGAGTTCTAGTGTTCGTTCTGTCGTGTGCATCGAACTCTCCTTTCTCGGGCACGCAACAACCCACCCCTCCCGCGAGGTCGTGCGGGAAGGGATAAGGCTGAATTCTGCTTGGACAGGCAGGGTGTCTGTCCTTCACTTTGCTTGATTTGCATCCCGAAGATGCCAAAGAGCTATTGATCAGTCCAACGAATGTTTCTAATGATTATCATCAGCTATCTTTATGGGTGACACCATGTCCGCGCCTCTTGATCTCGACCAGTTGCAGACTTTCATCGCCATCGTCGATTCCGGCAGCTTCACCAAGGCGGCCGACAGGGTCTACAAGACCCAATCGGCCGTCTCCATGCAGATGCGCCGTCTCGAAGAGCGCATCGGCAAGCAGCTGTTCATCAAGGATGGACGCGGCAACCGACTGACGGTCGAGGGTGAAAAACTTCTCAATTATGCCCGGCGCATCATCCGCCTCAACAATGAGGCGATCGCGGCCTTCGACGACAACAGGCTGGAGGGGACGCTGCGCATCGGCACGCCTGATGATTATGCCGACCGCTACATGCCCGAAATCATCGGCCGCTTCGCCAAGACGCATCCGAATGTCGAACTCTACATCGTCTGCGAGCCGTCGGTCGATCTGGCCGAGCGCATGCACAAGGGCGAGCTCGACATCGCCCTCGTTACCCACAATCCGCGCGAGCGCATGTCCGATGTGGTCAGAACCGAGCCGCTCTGCTGGGTGGGCTCGGCCAACCATCCGATCCGCGACGACGCGCCGGTGCCGCTTGCCGTCGGCCGGCGCGATTGCCAGTGGCGCCAGCTTGCCTGCTCGGCGCTCGATGCGGTGGGACGCGAACACCAGATCCTGTTCACCAGTTGGTCCTGCACCGTCGTTGCCGCCGCCGTGCTTGCCGGCATGGCGGTCTCGGTCATGCCTGAATCGGCGCTGCGTACCGGCATGAAGGTGCTGAGCCAGGCGGACGGCTTTCCGGCGCTGCCGCCTGTGCAGATCGGCATCATGAAGCGGCCGGGGGTTTCGCTCTCGTTGATGAACGCGATCACCGCGCATATCACCGCCTGCCTCGACAACATCACGCCTGCCGTCGTCGACGACACGCTGGAGGCCGATGTCAAATCCGCTCAGGCCCGCCTTTATCCGCGGCTGAAGGCCGCCAATATGGTGCCGAGCTGGTAAGAAGGAAGAGGTAAGCGCCCTCAGGCGGCGCGCTTCGCGGTCGCGGCAAAAAGGGAAGCGCGGATGACGCGTTTCCACTCATCGAGCATGCGTCGCGCCAGGGCTTCCTCGCTGACGGCGGCAAGCCGGATGACGGCGCCGATCAGGTGGCTGAACAGGTAAGTGCGCGCATACATCTCTTCGTCGCAAAGATCGGGCGCCAGCTTGCGCACGGCCTCATGAAAAATGCCGGCAACGCGGCCGCTATGCTCGATGTTCAGCTGAAGCAGATCCTGGTCGGTCTCTGTTCCCATCCAGACGCCGAGATAGACGGGATCATCGTGGTAGGACTCGTAATACCAATCGATCATGCCGCAGACGAGGTCGAGCGCCTGGTCGAGCGTCTGAACGTCGGCAAACATCGCCGCCGTCTTCGTCTGGATCGCCGAGGCGTGCTGGTCGAACAGGGCTTTGACGATCGCCGCCTTTTCGGGAAAATACTGGTAAACCGAGCCGATCGGCACTTTGGCGGCGACGGCAAGCTCCGTCATCCGCATGGCGCTGACGCCCTTTTCGGCAATGATCCTGGCGGCGGCAGCGAGAATGACGTCCAGCCTCTGGATACTGCGCTCCTGCTTCGGCTGCCTGCGCAAGCCGATCCGATCCATGCTCTCCACGCCCATGTCGTTCCCATTCTTATCGTTCGCGCGGGGCAGGCATCATGCCAAATCAGCGCGTCGGGCGGGTATGACATTGCAGGTCTTCATCAGTCGTAAATGAAAACGCCCGCATTTTAACGACCGGCAAAAGCGTATAAAAAACGGGACTCTAGGCGTGCTCCGCTGAGTTGCATTTACATCCCGAAGCGGTAAATGGTTGCGAAATTCCGGGCTGGAAAGGTGCAGACGTCGCTACCCTTCGTTGCGAAGGAATGACGGGTTCAGCCGATTTTAGAATTTCATCGACAAGGCCGCCCTGACCCCATGCTGCTGCGCATTATCGGCGACCTGGCCGGAATAGCCGATGCCAAGGGCAGAGCCCTCGCTGAGGTCGAAGTCGAGCCCGACATCGAGAACGAAGGCGTTCTCCGCCAGCGCCACGCCGGCGACGGTGAACGCCTCTCCACCTGCGAAAGCCTGCGTCGATACTGGAACGATGTCGCCGGCTGCATGCCGCCAGCCTGTCATGCCGCGCAGGGTGGCGTTCGTCCGGCCCAGGCGGATTTCCATTTCGGTATGCAGGCCGAGCGTTGTTATGGTGGTGCTGGTCGTGCGGCCGGCGCTGTCGAGCGCGGCGGCCCCGCCCTCTTCGGTAAAACCCGCCGTTCGAACACCGACATGAGCGAGATTGGCGAAGGGCTCGAAGGCGGCCGCCGCAGTCTCAAACCGGTAGCCGAGCTCCGCAAAGGCCTGCAACGTGCCGGCATCGTAGCTTGCTTCCAGCCTGTCCTCGAAGCTGCCGATGGCGACGCGGCGGCTGGTGTCGATCTGATGCCAGGTGTGCGCCAGGCCGGAGCGGAAGGTGAGATCGCCCCATTGCGTGCCGGCGTAAAGACCGAGGTGATAATCGTCGCTCGATCCCGAGGACGCGCGGTGGCGCGGGTCGAAGCCGGAATTGCTGTAACCGGCCATCAGGCCGAACCGGATGTCATCGAAGCCGGTGTCGACGCCGGCGAGAAAACCGCCGGTCTGGTGGTTGAGGGTGGCGGCATTGCCATCCGTGCGTATCTCGCTCCCGCCGCCGAAGGCCGTGCTCCAGAAAACCGGCGCGTCGGAAGCATCGGCGGCGGTGAGTTCCGGCGCGCCCGGCCAGAAGGCCTGGATCGGGACCGCGGTGGCGCCGGCATTGGCGAAAGCCGACCGCAGGCGTTCGTTGGCGGCCTCGCGGACAAACAGGCTCTGCGTGATCATCGCCGTTTTGATCGAGGCGTGGATTTCGCCGGAAAGCGCGTCGAAGCTCGCTTGGACCTGGGGCTCGTCGTCGGGCAAGCTGGCAATGGCATCATAGATGTCGTTGCCGAAGCCGAGCGCTTCGGCAGCCTGCGCCGCGGCAAACTGGTTGCGTGTCGCCGCCATGTCGCTGAAGCGCACATCGTTGCGTGCGATTTCCAGATAGACATTGTTCGGATCGTAGGAGAGGTCGGCATCCAGAAAGGCATAATTGGAGGTGACGGCGCCGAATGTCCCGCTGATCCCACCGCTCGCGGTGAGGATCGTATAGGTGGAGAACGGCTTGTAGTCACCATTCATGCCGATGTGGCTAACGGTGGCACCGTTCAGAAACGCGGTGCCGGTGACCGAGATCAAATCGCTGGCGGTGCCGGCTGGATCGACCTCGACCTCATAGGTGGCGCCCGCATCGAAAGTGAGGTTGCCGCCGACCGTCAAGGTCCCGATCGAGTTGCCGGGCGCAATGGTGACGCCGGCGCCGGCGCTCAGCGCACCGACATCACCAGACCCGCCCAGCCTGCCACCGGTCATCGTGAGGATGCCGCCAAGGCTGCCGTTGACGATGAGGCGGCCACCCGAAACCGTGGTCGTGCCTGTAAAGGCCGAACTGTTGCCGGTCAGGCGCAAGGTGCCGCTGCCGAGCTTGGTCAGGTCGCCGCTGCCGGAGAATATGCCGCCATAGATGCTGTCGCTCGCCTGGTCGATGGTCAAGTCGGCGCTGCCGATCGCGATCTCGCCGCCGCTTCCCGAAAGCTGCCCCGTGGTCAGGTCGAAGCCGCCGAGATCGAGGATACCGCCGTTGACCGCATAGGCGCCGTTCTGCACGAAGGCGCCGGCGCTGCCCGCCAGCAGGGTGCCGGCCTCGACCGTGGTCACCCCGGTGTAGATGTTGGTGCCGGAAAGCGTCAGGGTGCCGGCGCCCTGCTTGGTGAGGCCGCCGGTCCCCTGCAGATCCGTTGATATGCCGATGGCAAAGCCGTTGGTGTCGATAAAGGCACCGCCGGCATCGAAGATGACCTCGCCGGCGCTGAAACCGCCGAGGAAATTTGCCTCATTGCTCGTTGCGCGCAGAATACCGCCATCGAAGACGAG
Source organism: Rhizobium ecuadorense (assembly GCF_001187535.1). Taxonomy (GTDB): domain Bacteria; phylum Pseudomonadota; class Alphaproteobacteria; order Rhizobiales; family Rhizobiaceae; genus Rhizobium; species Rhizobium ecuadorense. The sequence continues at coordinate 53,771 of NZ_LFIO01001790.1, read as the reverse complement.
GCTGGCATCACCGGCGCCGCTGTCGATATAACCGGTCTCCAGGACGCCACGCCCGTTTCCGGCGCTTCCGGCGATGTTCACCGTTCCCGTCGCACCCGAATCGTCGGCGATGACGACCCCGGAAGCCGAAATCAGGCCGCCGTTCTCGATCGTCACGCTGCCCGAGCCGAATTCGCCCACAGATAGCTCATTGGAATTGATCCAGCTCGACCCCGCACCGGTCACGCTGGCCACGCCGCTGCCGTCCGTACTGAAGCCGACGTAAGCAAAGCTGCCGGTGACAGTGCCGCCGTTCGAAATGGTCAGCGATCCCGCGCCTACCTCACCTACCGAGACATCATCGGTATTGCTCCAGAGCGAGTTTGCTCCCGTGACGACCACCGCACCGACAGCCGTGATATCGTTGCCGATATAGCCGAATGTGCTGCTGACCGTCCCGCCATTTGAGATGGTCAGCGTGCCGGTGCCGCTGTCGCCGACAGTGAGTTCCTGAGAATTCGTCCAGGTCGAGCCGTTGCCTGTGACCGTCACCGTGCCGCTGGCGCCGGAGAAATAGCCGATGTGGCCGATTGTATTGTCGACGGCGCCGCCGTCGTCGATGGTCAGCGTGCCGGCGCCCTCATGGCCGACGTAAAGGTCGTTGGAATTGCTCCAGCTCGAGCCCGAGCCCGTGACCGTCGCCGTGCCGCTGGCGCCGGGATCGACGCCGAGCACGCCGGTGTCATTGCTGACCGTGCCACCGTTACGGATGATCAGGGTCGCATCGTCGCCGTTCTGATCGCCAATGACGAGATCGTCATTGATCGTCCATGGGCTCGGTTGCGTGCCCGGGCCGGTGCCGCCCGGGTCGTTGCCGTCGACGATCTCCGTGTCGCTGCCGCCGATGACCTGCTGCGCCGATCCCGGCTCTGCTGCCAGCATCAGCGCCAGCGCCGCGCTGCTCGCCGATCCCGCAAGTCGCAGCATGGCCCTCCGATGAGTTGCCGCTCCGCCTGTCTTCTCGTCCATCTTCGCTCGCAAATCGTCCCCGCCACTATTCGCTCGCGTAGAAATAGGCCAATCAATTTAAATATTGGTAACCATGTTCCTGACATTGTTCTTCGGGCGCAGAAGAAGAGCGGTTTTCCCAGCCTGTCCACCCTTGTGAACCGACGCTGTTGCGCATGACTACATTGTCGGCAGACTACAGCACGGCGGGTCTTTTCAGACGCGCGGGGGATGCTGTAACATTCTGAATTGCTGGATAATTTTGCCCTTGAACCGATTCCGATCCAAGGTTGCGCAATAGCGTGCTATCCCATTGCCATCCAGGCGGCGAGCCAGACCCACATGGCGGCGAGCACGAGATAGCCTGCGGCAAAGAGCGGGCTGCGGTAGCGGAGGTCGTTGCTGGTCACATGGACGGCGGCATGGGCATAACGCAGGGCGACGAAGAGCCAGGCGAGGCCGACGGCGACGATATTATCGGCCTCGGTGACATAGAGAAGAATACAGCAGGCATAGAAGAGCACCGGCAATTCGAACTGGTTGGCGAGGCAATTCTTGACGACGAGGCTTTCGGTCGGCTCGCCGCGATTTTCGCGATAATCCGATTTTGCGATGCTGCCGGCGCGGACCATTTTTGCGCGCCGCTGCCCAAGAAGCGCATAAAGACCGTAGACCAGCGCCACATGGGCAAGGAGTGGCCAGAAGATTTCATAGCCGGTCATTTCGGCACTTCCTTTCCGCTTTCGCATGTCGCGAGGAGCATTAGCGGAAAGGTTAAGCGGATGCCAGGGGCGGCTCGCCGCTGGCATCCTCAAACCCGATATTGTCTTTACACCTGGGCGCTGCCGCCATCGACGAAGAGTTCGGCCCCGGTAACGAAGCTGGAATCATCCGAGGCGAGGAAGAGTGCGGCAGCGGCAACTTCCTCGGCACGGCCAACCCTGCCCATTGGCACCTGAGCCGCCAGGGCATCGAGCAAACCCTGCTGTTGGGCTGGATCCTTACCCGCCAATTCGACCAGTCCGGTCGTTTCCGTGGGGCCAGGACTGAGCGTGTTGATCCGAATGCCGCGATCCTTCAAGTCGAGGATCCAGTTGCGCGCAAAGCTGCGCAAGGCGGCTTTCGATGCGGCGTAGACGCTGAAGGCGGGAGTGCCGCTCGAGCCTGCTGTTGATCCCGTCAAGATGATCGATGCTCCTCGAGAGAGCAGCGGCAAGGCCTTCTGCACCGTGAAGAGAACCCCCTTCACGTTTCGATCGAATGTGTCGTCATACTGCTCTTCCGTGATTTCGCCGAGGGGCAACATGGAGCCGCCGCCTGCGTTGACGAAGAGCACGTCAATTCCTCCTGCCTCGGCCTTGACCTTCTCATAGACGCGATCGAGGTCGGCGAGATTGGCTGAATCAGCCTGAATTCCCACAACTCCGCCGCCGATTTCAGCGATTGCTGCGTCGAGAACGTCCTTGCGACGGCCCGTGATGAAAACCCGTGCGCCCTCGACCACGAAGCGCTTCGCTGCTGCAAGGCCAATGCCGGAGGTGGCGCCGGTGATAACCGCAGTCTTCGCATTCAATCTTTGTGTCATTGTCGTCTCCTTTGGTTCGACCGAAGCTGAGATATGGACGAGGCTATCGTTTCGAAATAGAAAGAATTGAAAGCCATTGTTTCAGGAATGAAATGACTAAGTTTCCCGATTTCGAAGGCCTGGCGATGTTCGCAAAGGTCGCCGAGGAGCGTTCCTTCGTGCGGGCTGCGCAGACGCTCGGCGTGTCGGTGCCGACGGTTTCGCGAGCCGTGAGCCGCCTTGAGCAGAGGCTGGGCGCAAGGCTCTTCAACCGCACCTCTCGACAGCTCGCTTTGACCGATTTCGGCCTGCGACTGGTCGACAGCGCCGCACGGATCTATGCTGAGGCAGAGATGGCAGAGGACGCCGCCCGGGAGCTTGCGACCCGGCCGAAGGGGCTCATCAGGCTTGCCGCGCCGATGGACTTCGGGACACGCTGGCTGGCGCCGATCCTGCCTGACTTTTTCGAGCTCTTTCCGGAGATTTCCATCGACCTGCACATGAGCGATGCCGTCGTCGATATCGTGGGCGACGGCTTCGATGCGGCACTCAGAATCGCGGTCCTGCCGGATTCGTCATTGGTCGCGCGCAGGCTGGCGCCGGTGGATCGCTTCATTCTCGCGGCACCCGCATACCTGGAACAGTACGGCGTGCCGGAACATCCCCGCGAGCTAACGGCTCACCACTGCCTTGGATACGCCTACAGGGCGCGACAGGATGTCTGGCGCCTGCGCAATAGCGAAGGCAAGGAGGAGGTCATCGTGCCAAGCGGCTCTCTCAGGTCCACCAGTTCGCAAGCATTGGTGCCAATGGCGCTACGGGGCCTCGGGATCATCGAACTACCCGAATTTCTCGCGCATGACTATCTCGTCGACGGCCAACTGACGCCAATCCTTCCCGACTGGACGCTGGCGACCGGCGCACTGTATTTCGTCACACCTTCGGCTCGGAGCCGGCCAGCGAAGGTCGACGTCCTTGCCGATTTCATGATGGCGAGACTGTCAAATCCGGTTTGGCGGAGGAGGAGCTGACGCCGCTTCAATCCCGGCCTGGCGACAGCCAGCGGAGGATGGAAAGCCGGGCGATAAGGATGAAGCAGATGGCGAGACTTGCGAATTTCAGCCGTGTCATCCACGGCAGCAGCTCGGCTGCGAGATTTGCGGATCCACTGTCGCCGAAGGCGATCAGGCTGGCAATATTCTCACCATAGTCGGCAATGCCGTAGAGGAACGGCAGCAGGTAGGCCACCTTGGCGGCGAGCGGATGTTCCGATCGGCCGAACCACGCGCCTGCGGGACCAAGCTTGACGAAGGCGAGGAACAGCAGCGCCGTCAGCAGGGCCGGAAAGATCAGTTCCGGCCCGAAATACATGGCTCTGAGCAGCCGGGTCGCCGTCTCGTTCTCATCGAGCAGCTTCTGCATGTGGAAGACGGCCGCTTCGTCGTAACCGGCGAAATAGGTATCGAGCACCGCCTGCCCGGTCTCATGTTTGAACGGCACGACGAAGCCGAAGGTGGTCCAGGCGAGCACGGCAAGGCAGAGGGCTGCGAGCAGCGCGACGATCCAAAACGGAATTGCGCTGCCCGCTTTCATGATCAGAGGCCGGCGCCCGGATAGTTCGGGCTCTCGCGGGTGATCGTCACGTCATGGGCGTGGCTTTCGCGCAGACCGGCGCCGGAGATCCGCACGAAGGTGGCGCGCTCCTGGAAATCCTTCAGGTCCTTACCGCCGACATAACCCATGGCCGCCTTGAGGCCGCCGGCAAGCTGGTGGACGACGGCCGAGACCGGCCCCTTGTACGGCACCTGGCCCTCGATGCCTTCAGGCACGAGCTTCAGCGTGTCGCGCACTTCCGCCTGGAAATAGCGGTCGGCCGAGCCGCGGGCCATGGCGCCGACGGAGCCCATGCCGCGATAGGCCTTGAAGGAACGGCCCTGGTAGAGATAGACCTCGCCCGGGCTCTCATCGGTGCCGGCCAGCAGCGAGCCGATCATGACGGCGGAAGCGCCGGCGGCGATCGCCTTGGCAAGATCGCCGGAGAATTTGATGCCGCCATCGGCGATCACAGGCACGTCCTGAGCCTGCGCTGCCTGAACGGCCGACATGATGGCGGCGAGCTGGGGAACGCCGACGCCGGCGACGATGCGCGTCGTGCAGATCGAGCCCGGGCCGATGCCGACCTTGACGGCATCCGCACCCGCGTCGATCAGCGCTCGCGTGCCGTCATAGGTGGCGACGTTGCCGGCCATGATGCGCACCGAGTTGGACAGCTTCTTGACCCGGGTGACGGCATCCAGCACGCGCTGCGAATGGCCGTGGGCGGTATCGACGACCAGCAGGTCGACGCCGGCATCGATCAGCCGTTCGGCGCGCTCGAAGCCGTCATCGCCGACGCTGATGGCGGCGGCGGCGCGAAGCCTGCCCTGCGCATCCTTGGAGGCGTTCGGGTTCAGCTGCGACTTCTCGATGTCCTTGACGGTGATCAGGCCGACGCAGCGGCCTTCGGTATCGACGACCAGCAGCTTTTCGATGCGATGCGAATGCAGCAGGCGCTTGGCCTCCTGCTGATCGACGCTCTCCTTGACAGTGACCAGATTGTCCTTGGTCATCAGTTCGTGGATCTTCTGCTCCGGATCGGAGGCGAAGCGGACGTCGCGGTTGGTCAGGATGCCGACGAGGCGGCCCGACTTCTCGACGACGGGAATGCCGGAGATGCCGTGCGACTTCATCAAGGAGAGCGCTTCGGCAAGCTTTGCCTCCGGGCCGATGGTAACCGGATTGACGACCATGCCGCTTTCGAACTTCTTCACCTGGCGGACTTCTTCGGCCTGCTCGACCGGCGTCAGGTTGCGGTGGATGACGCCGAGGCCGCCGGCCTGGGCCATGGCGATCGCCAGACGGCTTTCGGTGACGGTATCCATGGCCGAAGACAGGATCGGGATGTTGAGATCGAAATCGCGGGCGATGCGGGTCGCGATGTTCGTCTGGCCGGGCATGACCTCGGAGTGGCCGGGCTGCAGCAGCACGTCGTCGAAGGTAAGCGCGTCCGCGCCGGTTGCCGTTTCAATGATGCGTGCCATGGCCAAATTCCTTCATTTAAGAAAATGCAACCTGGCCCGGAAACGAATCGTCCGCCCCGGCGGTGTGCATGAGATTGCTTGGAAGTTGGCGAGGGCTGGTAACACGTCTATGACAGGAAGGAAATAGCAAAAAGCCCGGCCTGTCCGCCGGGCTCGTCATGGGTGCCATGCATCTAAAGCGCATCGCGTCAAACTTGGTTGATGCGACGCGCTTTAGCTCTTTGTTTGCGCATGTCGTAATCCCGGAACCGCCGCACACTTCCGGGCGACATGCGGTAGATCAGATGTCGAACTGATAGGTCTTCGGAACGAAGCGATAGCCGCCATCCTGCCTCTCGGCAAAACCGACCGCCGGGAACGGCATGTGATAGCCGAGGAAGGCGATCTTCTCGGTCGCGATCATGTCGAAGACCTTGCGGCGGGCGATCGCTGCCTGCGCCTTGTCCATGTCGAAGCGCACTTCCCAATCCGGGCGCAGCAGCGACAGAATATAGTGATTGGCCGTATCGCCTGTGAGAACCAGGCGCTTTCCTTCCGATTCGACGTGGAACACCATGTGCCCCGGGCTGTGACCGGCTGCCAGCATCGCCGTCATGCCGGGCGCGACGCTGTCGCCATCCTTGATGAAGGTGGCTTTTTCGACGAGCGGCGTCACATTGGCGAGCACGGCCTTATGGCCGCCCTCGGCGGGCGTGCCCTCCCGCGCCTTGTTCGACCAGAAATCATATTCGGCCTGGCCGATGATATAACGGGCATTCTTGAAGGCGGGCGCGCCGTTTTCCATCAGCCCGCCGATATGGTCGCCATGCAGATGGGTGAGCGCGACGACGGTGACGTCGTCGGCCGAGTATCCCGCGGCCTTCAGGCCTTCGAGGAGCTTTCCGGCGCCGCGTGGACGACCGCCAGCGCCGAAGCCGGTATCGACGAGAATGACATCCGAACCGGTATCGATCAGAGCCGGCGCATAGCCGTTCACGAGCTTGTCGGCCGGCAGAAAGTTTGCGGTCAGCAATGCCCTGACCGCATCGGGGTCCTGATTTGTGCCATAGGTTTCATGAGGCTTTTCGGAAATGTTGATGCCGTCGCGGACGACGGTGAGCTTATAGGAGCCGAGCTTGAATTGATTGATTTCGGGCAAAGGCGTTAAATCCATTTTATTGCTTTCTCCAGTCGCGGCCGCTTCGGCCGTCTTTCTTAAAATGACCGGCGCTGCGAGCAGGCTGAGGCCTGCGGCAAAAAGGGTGCGCCGCTTTATTCCCGACGAAATTGCCATATGTCTATCCTCCCATGAGGTGCGGTGCGTCGCCGCACGGCCCCCGATGTCGGTTCCAGCCGGATTTATATCTCAATCTTGCCACCCGACGTTGTCGGACAACCCGTCTCACGCAGACGTGAAGCAAACCTGTCGTCGAGGCGGATTGAGGGATTGGCAGGCTTCTGAAGTGGGACTAAACAGCACGAGCCTTCCAGCTCTGCAGCCCATCAAGGCCTCCCGCCTATGAACCGCATCGTTCCGCTGATCCTCGCCGTCGCTCTTTTCATGGAGCAGATGGACTCCACCGTCATTGCAACCGCGCTGCCGGCAATCGCAGCGGATCTTAATGTCGGGCCGATCACGCTGAAGCTGGCGCTGACCTCCTATATGGTGGCGCTGGCGGTGTTCATCCCGGTCAGCGGCTGGATGGCCGACAGGTTCGGCGCCAAGAACATCTTCCGCCTTGCCATTTCCGTCTTCGTCATCGGCTCGATCTTCTGCGCCATCTCGTCCAACCTCGTCGAATTCGTCTTCGCCCGCTTCCTGCAGGGCATGGGCGGGGCGATGATGACGCCGGTCGGCCGTCTCGTGCTGGTGCGCACGACAAAACGCAGCGATCTGGTTTCGGCCATGGCGCTGCTCACCATCCCGGCGCTGGTCGGCCCGCTCACCGGCCCGCCGCTCGGCGGTTTCATCACCACCTATTTCAGCTGGCACTGGATCTTCCTGATCAACGTGCCGGTCGGCGTCATCGGCATCTGGCTGGCGACGATCTTCCTGCCGGAGGTCGAGGCGACGGCGCCGCCGAGGCTCGATTTCACCGGTTTCGTGCTCACTTCGTTTTCGGCCGCGGGCGTCGTCTTCGGTCTGTCGGTGGTCAGCCTGCCCGCCCTGCCGCCGATCATCGGCGTCACCGCCACCGTGATCGGCCTCGTCTGCAGCGTCCTCTATATCCGTCATGCCAGGCGCCACCCGGCGCCGATCCTCAACCTCGACCTGTTCAAGAACCCGACGTTCCGGGCCTCGACGCTCGGCGGCACACTGTTTCGCATCTGCGTCGGCGCCATGCCCTTCCTGACACCGCTGATGCTGCAGCTCGGTTTCGGGCTGACGCCGTTCCAATCCGGCATGATCACCTTTGCCGGGGCGATCGGGGCGATCACCACCAAATTCATGGCAAAGCGCGTCTTTGCGGCCGCCGGCTTCCGCACGACGCTGCTTTGCGCCGCCATGGTGACGACGCTCGTGACCGTCGTCACCGGCCTGTTCACGCCGGCAACGCCGCATCTGGTCATCATCGGCGTGCTGTTGCTCGGCGGCTTCTCCCGCTCCTTCATGTTCACCGGCGTCAATGCGCTTGCCTTCGCCGATATCGACGATGCGCAAGCGAGCCAAGCGACATCGATGAGTTCGGTGATGCAGCAGATCAGCCTGGCGCTCGGCGTTGCGGTCGCCGCGGCGATCCTGGAAAGTTCGATCTATATCAGGGGCGAAGCATTGCAGGTCGCCGATTTCCATCTCGCCTTCTACATCATCGCCGGACTGACCGTCATCGCCACCATTCCCTTCGTCAGAATGGACCGCAACGCCGGCGCACTCGTTTCCGGCCACCGCGCGAAGGCGGTGACGCAGTCTCCGATCGACACCGAGCAGCCGGCGGTGAAATAGGCTCAAGCCGCTACAGCGTCCCTCGCGCGCCTCAAAAGACGCGCGGCGCTGTAAGCTATTCGGGGTTTTCGCAGACGGCCGAGAGCTTGTTGCCGTCGAGATCCCTCACATAAGCGGCATAGAAATGGGCGTGGTAGGAGCGCAGGCCCGGCCCGCCTTCATCGATGGCGCCTGCGGCAATCGCAGCCGCGTGGAAGGCATCGACAGCGGCCCGCGTTTCGGCCGCGAACGCCACCATGGTGCCGTTACCGGCAGCCGCCCGGCGGCGATTGAAGGGCGTCACCACCCAGAAGCGGCAGCGCGTATCGCTTTCGGCGGAATAGCCGACCTCCTCTTCCGAATAATGCTGGCGGCGATAGCCGAGCAGAGGCAGCACGGCATCATAAAAATGTCCGGCGCGATAAAGATCATTGGTTCCGAGCGTGACGTAGAGAAGCATGGGACCAGCAGCTCAGCTCTTGATGTTGCCATCATCGGCCGGGACCGGCCCAAGATCAAGCTTGCTCTGCTTCACCTTCTGCCTTGCGGCCCTTGAAGCCCTTGGCCAGCAAAAACATCTCGACCGATTCGGCGCGCGACGCGTTCGGCTTGACGTGGACGACCTGGCGGAAGTTCTGTTTCAGCATGGCGAGCAGCTCACGTTCGGTGCCGCCCTGGAAGGTCTTGGTGAGGAAATGCCCGCCCTCCCCCAGCACCTCGACGGCGAATTGGGCCGCGACTTCGCAGAGATGCATGGTGCGCAAATGGTCGGTGCGGTGGTGGCCGGTGGTGGGTGCCGCCATATCGGAGATGACGAGATCGGGCGTGCCGCCGACGGCCTCCAGCAGCTTTTCCGGCGCACTGGGATCGAGGAAATCGAGTTGCAGGATCTTGACGCCGGGCAGCTGGGCCATTTCGAGAAAATCGATCGCGGCCACGCGGATGTCCTCATCGGTCGAGCCGGTGACCTTGGCGGCGATCTGCGACCAGCTGCCGGGGGCTGCCCCCAGATCGATGATGCGCTTGGCGCCGCGCAGGATATGGTGCTTCTCGTCGATCTCCAAAAGCTTGAAGGCGGCACGGGCGCGATAGCCCTCCAGCTGGGCGCGCTGGACATAGGGATCGTTGATGTGGCGCTGCAGCCATTGCCGGGAAGAGGCCTTCATCTTTTTGTTCTTGACGCGCTGGCCGAGCTTGCGGCCGGTGCGGTTTCCCGCGATCGGTGCTTTGGTCATGCCTTTTTCCCTATCTGGCTCGCTGGCCGCGGCGGTTGCGGTTGCGCCGCCACACGCCGTCATCGGCCATCATGTCGGTGAGCAGCCCTTCCCTCAAGCCGCGATCAGCAACGCGCATGCGCGGGCTCGGCCAGCGGCGGCGGATCGCCTCGAGGATGGCGCAGCCGGCGAGCACCAGATCGGCCCGATCCGGCCCGATGCAGGGATTGGCGGCGCGGCTTTCGAAATTCCAGGAGAGCAGTTTTGCCTGCATGGCGGAGACCTCGTCGTCGGACAGCCAGATGCCGTCGACCTTGCGCCGGTCATATCGCGGCAGGTCGAGATGGACGCCGGCAAGCGTCGTCACGGTGCCCGATGTGCCGATCAGATGGAAGTCGCCGGTCTGGGCGACCTCGATCTCCGGGCAATCGAAGCCTTCGAGCATGCCGCCGACTTCGCGGACCATGCCTTCGAAAGCTTCCGGCGTGACGTCACGCCCGCCATGACGCTCCGACAGCGTTACGACGCCGACCGGCAGCGAGGTCCAGTGGGTGATGTGATTGGCGAGGCGACTGTAACGATTGTCGCCGATGCGGATGACGGCGATCTCCGACGAGCCGCCGCCGATATCGAAAAGCACGACGGAGCGGGTCTCGCGCCCGACCAATGAGGAGCAGCCGGAGACGGCGAGCCGTGCTTCGGTCTCGCGATCGATGATCTCGAGCGCCAGGCCGGTTTCGGCAACGACGCGGGCGAGGAACTCCTCACCATTGACCGCCTGGCGGCAGGCCTCGGTCGCAATGAGCCGCATGCGGCGGATCTCGCGGTTTCTGAGCTTGGAGGCGCAGATCCTCAGCGCGTCGACTGCCCTCTCCATCGCCTCGTCGGACAGACGGCCGCTGGCCGCAAGGCCCTCACCAAGGCGCACGATGCGGGAAAAGGCGTCGACCACCCGAAACTGACCCGGGCGGGTCGGCTGGGCGATGAGCAGCCGGCAATTGTTGGTGCCGAGGTCGAGAGCGGCATAGAGTTCGTCGGGCCATGCGTGTTCGCCGGCCTGGCGATCGCCCTGATAACCGGAATGGGCGTGACCATCCTGGCGCCCCCTGCGGCCGGCATTGGCGCTGGTCTGCGCCTCCCGCGGCTCGGCGCGCTGCACCGTCTCTTCGGCGCGGCGCTCCTGCTGCGGCGGGGATGGTTTTGCCGTCGTCAGCGGCCGGCCCTGAAGACCGCGCTTGCCGCGATGTTTGCGGCGGTTGCGCCGGTTCGGCGTGGAATCACCTTCGGCCCGAGCAGCACTGCTCGCTGCCTGGGTCTGCTCCATTGCATGGGCTTGAAGGGAACCGTCCTGCGCAGCGCCTTGGCCGCCACGACGGCGACGCTTTCGCTTGCGGGCCGGATTTCCGGCCGCATCTTCCATCGGGCGCGCAGACTGCCCGGCATTGCCGGAAAGCTCATGCGAAGCGGGATGAGCCGCGTTGCGGGATTGCCCGCCACGCTTGCCCTTGCGGCGCCTGGACTTCTTGCCGTCCTTGCGCCCTGCCGCCGACGCCCCGTCAAATTGCGGCTTTGCGCCGCCTTCGGGGTCTTCCACGTTATCTTTCCATCGCGCCGCGCAAGTCCTGAGGTATGCAGCAGGCGCTCATTCGATTTTTGCGTTGCGGCAAGAATATCAGCGCCCGCCGAAATCGCCAAATTCTTTTTTGGACGGGGTTTTGCGGACCGTTTCACCTCTTCCGCGACAGCACTGAATTTTTTCAAAACGGGTATTTGCAATCCGCCCGCTTTTGGTTATAAGCGCCGCACAGCAGCCAAGCCATGCTTCGGCGGCAACTGCTGGGGAATAGTTCAATGGTAGAACGACGGACTCTGACTCCGTTAATCTTGGTTCGAGTCCAGGTTCCCCAGCCAACAATTTCACTGATCGAGCATTATTGAATCCAGGCGGCGAAGATTTCCCGGGCGGCTTGCCGTGTTCGAGCGGCTCTGGACAGGAAACGTGCTGCCGTCAATGGGCTGATGGATCCCTCCCGACATAGCGGCAATCTTCTCACCCCTATGCTGCCCGGGCGCCGGCCCGTCGACACCGTCTGTGTCGCGGAGATCGACCCAGGAATAAATACTGGTTCCCCCGGCCTGATATCAGACCGCCGGGTCGGATGTATTTTCGAATTCCAGAAACCAGGCGTAAGTGGCTGCAATGCCATCCTCGAGCGAGATGCGCGGCTTCCAGCCCATGTCCTGCAGTTTCTGATTGCTCATCAACTTGCGCGGCGTGCCGTCGGGCTTGGAAAGATCATGAATGATCTCCCCCTCGTAACCGACAACGCGGCAGACCAAACGCGTCAATTCGATAATTTCGAGATCTGTCCCCGAGCCGACATTGACGTGCTGCGAGCCCGAATATGTCTTGAGAAGAAACACCAGAGCGTCGGCGCAGTCGTCGACGTGCAGAAACTCGCGGCGCGGGGTTCCCGTGCCCCAGACCACCATGTGCGGGTCTTTGCGAAGTTTCGCAGCGTGCGCCTTGCGGATAAGCGCCGGCAGCACGTGGCTGGTATTCAGGTCGAAATTATCGCCCGGGCCATAAAGATTGGTCGGCATGGCCGAAATATAATCGCGACCATATTGCTTACGATAGGCTTCCGCGAGCTTGATACCGGCGATCTTGGCTATCGCGTACCATTCGTTGGTCGGCTCGAGCTCACCGGTCAACAGAGCTTCTTCGGGAATCGGCTGCGGGGCGAGCTTGGGATAAATGCAGCTCGACCCCAGGAACAGCAGCCGTTCCACTCCGCCCCGATGGGCAGCTTCGAAGATATTCGCTTCGATAATCAGATTGTCGTAGATGAATTCTGCGGGGTAGCTGTCATTGGCGAGGATACCGCCAACCTTGGCAGCGGCGAGAATGATCGCGTCGGGTCGGTTTGCTTCAACAAATTTCTCGACCTCGTCCTGCCGCTTCAAGTCGACCTCACGGCGCGTGGCCGTGATGACGTTGCAGTCTTCGGATTGAAGCCGGCGCACAAGAGCACTGCCGACCATACCGCGATGACCGGCAACCCAGATCTTCTTGTTGGGCAAATCGTACACTCAGATCTCTTTCCGGCCGGTTAGAGCCTTCCAGTGCTTGACATCCTCGCGCACCATTTCGGCGGCGAGTTCACGAACGGGGGTCTTGTGCTGCCAGCCCAGCTTCTGGCGTGCCTTGGTCGGATCACCCAGCAGAAGGTCAACTTCCGTCGGGCGGAAATAACGAGGATCGACTTCGACGAGGCACGCACCGGACGCGGAGTCATAACCCTTTTCGTCGACGCCGGACCCCTTCCATTCCAATGCAATGCCCACGTCGGCAAAAGCCCACTCGACAAACTGGCGGACGCTCGTGGTCTCACCCGTCGCCAAGACGTAGTCATCCGGCGTGTCCTGCTGCAGCATGCGCCACATGCCTTCGACATATTCACGCGCGTGGCCCCAGTCACGCTTGGCGTCGAGATTGCCGAGGAAAAGCTTATCCTGCCGACCCAGATGGATGGCAGCCACTGCCATCGTGATCTTGCGAGTGACGAAGGTTTCGCCACGAAGCGGGCTTTCGTGATTGAAAAGAATGCCGTTGGATGCGTGCATGCCATAGGCCTCGCGATAATTCACGACGATCCAATAGGCATAGAGCTTGGCTGCCGCATAGGGAGAACGCGGATAAAACGGCGTTTTTTCGCTCTGCGGCACTTCCTGCACAAGACCGTAGAGCTCCGAGGTCGATGCCTGGTAGAACCGAGTCTTTTCCTGCAGCCCCAGGATACGGATCGCTTCGAGCAACCTCAACGTCCCGACGCCATCGGCATCCGCCGTATATTCAGGCGTTTCGAAGCTGACACCCACATGGCTTTGTGCGGCAAGATTATAGATTTCGTCAGGCTGCGTCTGCTGCACGATCCGCAACAGGTTGGTCGAGTCGATCATATCGCCATAGTGGAGAATGAAGCGAGGATGTGTCTCATGCGGATCCTGATAGATGTGTTCGATGCGGCCGGTATTAAAAGACGAGGACCGCCGCTTGATACCGTGCACCGTATAGCCCTTGCTCAGAAGCAATTCGGCCAGATAGGCACCATCCTGACCAGTCACCCCAGTAATCAGCGCGGTTTTTGTCATTTTTTCACATCGTCTTTCGATACAATCTTTGGATCGTGTTTATGGAAACGGCCGAACGAGTGCAACCCCCATGTAACTTCGGCCGGGCCGGCGAAATGGGCATCGTCGATCTCTTCGGTTGACGTGAGACTGCGACAACGAGACTAAGCTCTCTCCCCCGCGCTCCGCCAGCCTGACTCCAGCAGCAGCGGCAAGGTATTTGTCAGAAGGTAATAGGCATTAGGCTACCTACTTCTGATAGATAAGCGGTGCGGAAGACCTTGATTTCCGATTATTTCAGTTGCGCTCGTTGCAGAAAGCGACAAGAAGGTGGTTGTCTGTAGATCTGCGAGACGCTGGTAAGCGATGCCCGAAAATTCTTCCTCTGAGACATCGCGCTCACGATGGTTGTTGGTGCCGATGCAAGCGCTCGTCGCCCCTTTGCTGGCGATGCCGCGGGTTGCCAAACGCGCTCTGGCTTTGCTGGTGGATTCCAGCTTTTGTGTTCTGACGATCTGGCTGGCCTATTGCTTCCGGCTGAACGAATGGACGGTGCTGACCGGCGTGCAGTGGCTGCCGGTTTTCGTTTCGCTGTGCATGGCCCTTCCCATCTTCATCGTCATGGGCATGTATCGGGCGATCTTCCGTTATGCCAATCTGGCTGCGTTCATTACTGTTTTAAAGGCGATTGCGATCTACGGCTTCGCCTTCATGACGATATTTACCGCTCTCAGCGTGCCGGGTGTTCCGAGAACCGTCGGCATTCTCCAGCCTTTCCTGCTGCTGATCGGGATCGGGCTGTCGCGGTTGGGTATCCGCTATTGGCTCGGGGATGCCTACCAGCGTATCCTTCACCAGAATATGCTCGCGAAGGTGCTGATCTATGGGGCCGGGAAGGCCGGGCGGCAACTGGCGGCTGCCCTGACGAACAGCGCCGAACTCAAAGTCGTCGGCTATCTGGATGATGATCCGCGCCTCAAGGGCGGCGTCATGGGTGGCTTGCCGATCTATGACCCCTCGGATCTTCCGGTGCTTGCCGAAGCCCTTGGCGTGCACAATGTGCTTCTGGCGCTGCCATCTGCCTCCCGGCAGCGGCGCAACGAAATCCTGGAGCATATCCGCAAGGCCAGGGTGAATGTTCGCACATTGCCGGATCTCACGGCGCTTGCTCAGGGACGGGTCGCCGTCTCCGACATTCGTGAGCTGGAGATCGAAGATCTGCTGGGCAGAGAAGCGGTGGCGCCGCGCCAGGAGCTGCTCGACAAGGCGATGCGCAACAAGGTGGTGATGGTCACCGGCGCCGGCGGCTCGATCGGTGGCGAGTTATGCCGCCAGATTCTGCGCAACGCGCCTTCCAGCCTGATCCTCATCGATCAGAACGAGTTTGCGCTTTATAATATCGATGCCGAATTGCGGAAGCTGGCCGAACTCTACGAGCATGAAAATCTGCAGATCGTTCCGATCCTCTGTTCCGTCCGCGATCAGGATCGCATGGAGCACATCATCCAGAGCTGGCGCCCGCAGACGCTTTATCATGCCGCCGCCTACAAGCATGTGCCGCTTGTCGAACACAATGCCGTCGAAGGCATCAAGAACAACGTCATGGGGACGCTTGTTGCGGCACGCGCGGCGCATAAATACGGCGTCTCGAATTTCGTGCTGATCAGTACGGATAAGGCTGTGCGTCCGACAAATGTAATGGGTGCCAGCAAGAGGCTGGCGGAGATGGTTCTGCAGGCGCTCGCGGCAGAATCGGCGACCGACAGAACGCGAACGAATTTTTCCATGGTCCGCTTCGGAAACGTCCTCGGCTCCTCCGGATCCGTCGTGCCGCTGTTCCGGCAGCAGATCAAGGAAGGCGGCCCCGTTACCCTGACACATCGCGAGATAACCCGCTATTTCATGACCATTTCGGAGGCCTCGCAGCTGGTCATCCAGGCCGGCGCGATGGGCGAGGGCGGCGATGTTTTCCTGCTCGATATGGGAGAACCGGTTCGCATTGCCGATCTCGCCCGCAAGATGGTGGAGCTGTCCGGATTGACCGTCCGCGACGAGAACAGTCCCGAAGGGGATATCGAGCTTTCCGTGACCGGTCTCAGGCCCGGCGAGAAGCTCTATGAAGAGCTGCTGATCGGCGATAATCCTGAGACAACCGAACATCCCCGGATCATGAAGGCACGTGAGGATTTCCTGTTCTGGCCGGAGCTTTTGAAAAAGCTCAACGCGCTCAATGCGGCATTGGATCGCAACGACATGATCGCTGCACGTGCAACATTGGCTGAGCTTGTTTCCGGCTATTCTTCGACAGGTGAGGTCTCGGATTTTGCTTTGGTCGGCGTAGAAACCAATACGGCGGCGTGAACGTGGCTGCGGAGTCCGTAAAATCACCGCGACGAGGCCGGCGAAGATCTGCATAGCCGTGCGGTTAACGGGATCCCATCAGGCATCGTGATAAGCCCAGGTTGCAGTCTTTTGACGATTGACATTGAAGGTCCGATAGGATTGAAGCGTCATTAGGCTCCCAGCTGCTATGAAATTCTTTGCTAAATTGGAGCCTATGGCGGATTCTGAAAGCTGCGATCATGGAAAAAAGATTATTTGACGAGGAAATTAATCTATTCTCTGTTGTTTCCTTTCTAAGACGTGGCATGGCCATCATAATTGTGTGCTGCTCCATTGGAGTTGCACTGGCAGGCGTGTTCCTCTGGCGTAGCCAACCTTACTATCAAGCCTCAGCGCAACTAGTGCTCGCAACCACGTCGGCTCCGACACAGCTCGATCCTGATGCCGTCGCTCTTGTGGAGCCTCGTGAGCATGTTACTTTTCGTCTGCGATCTCCATCAGCTTTCGATCAGCAGATCGTCTCCGCGTGCTCCGACGGCGGCCCGGTAACCGCCGAACAGATTTCGCAAAATGTGAGGGTGACGGCACCATCAGTTCCCAATGACATCATCGCAATTTCCTTTACTGCCCCAACCGCTGAATTGGCGCGGCAGTGCGTCGCCGCGATCGTGCGGGGGGTTCAAGAACAGCAGACGTTGGTTGCCTCCACCAGCTCGGAACATCTGAAATCTCAAATCAAGTCACTGCAGGATCAACTCGTGGAAAATTCGAAGCTCCTGAAGGAGGCGCAGGATTCCGGATGGCAGCAGGCAATATATCTCGCGACACGCGACGATGCGATCGCATTGCGTAAGGACATTGCCGACTTGACGGGTAAACTAGAATTAAGCAAGTCTGCAACTCTGCTTACCCCAATTTACGCTCCATCAAATGCCGTCTCCCCGACCAAGATAACTATTCTGACTGCAGGTCTCTTTGTCGGGTTCGTTATCGGCGTTCTGGTCAACATCCTTAAAAGCGCATACCTCATGCAGCGAAATCGCCGTAGCCGGTCGAACGGCTAATGCGTTAGCGCACCCTGAGCAAGGCCGCACGAAGTACCTGCATGCCCCGCGATACAAGCTTCTTAGAGAAGAAATGTACTGGGCTGGCTCTCAACCCGTGAGTTTCAAGCGCAAGTAGAATTTCTTTGTTTTGCTGCAGGATATTCTTCCAGCTGCGATTTGTCGTGCCGCCCATTCGCATCTTCACCATAATGCCGGGCAGGTATTTCGACTTGATACGGTGGCGTTCCAGAAAGCGCATCATTAATTCTACATCAGCAGCAATCCCATAACGGAGGTCAAATGACCCAAGGCGCTTGTAGACCTCGCGCCGAACAAAGAAGGTCGGATGAGGCGGGCACCAGCCTTCTTCGAAAGCCCGAGGTACAAAAGGCGAAGAGCGCCAGTCGCGCACGATCTTTGAGGTATCGTCTTGCCGAACATAGCAGAGATCCCCGTAACATGCGTCCAAGGCCGGATCCCGGAACGCCTCCGCGACCTTTGCCACAGCGCCCGGCATGTAGAAGTCGTCTCCATTGATGAAGCCGATAACATCGCCGGTCGCAAGACTTATTCCTTTATTCATAGCATCATAGATGCCGAAGTCCTCTTCGGAAACCAGGCGCGTGATAACATCGCGGCGTTCGTTGATCCGATCAAGCGTGCGGTCCTTTGAGAGTCCGTCGACGACGATATACTCCATATTCGGATAGTTTTGAGCGCGAACGGATTCGATCGTATCAGCAATCGTGGCTTCGTTATTGAAGACAACGGTGATGATTGAAATTTTCGGTTCGCGCATTCACACTTACTTTCATAGCTGGTGGGTAGAGGCGAGGTCCCCCGGCCTTCTACTGTGGTTTGCTACCGGCGTTCGGTGGCAGCCCGTTGAACAAGCGCATGGAAATCAGTGATGAAGCGGTCGACGCGTTCATTCGCGATGGCCTGTGCCTTCGCCGCCCGTTCGAACAGAATATCCGGCGAAGACAGATTTGCCGAAGCAAGTGCGTCTGCAAGCGCCTGCGCGTCATGGCGGTCGAAAAATACGGCCACTTCGCCCGCCTGTTCCCTGTTGACGTCCAAATCCGACAAAATCAACGGCACGCCCCACGACAGGGCCTCTTCGACCGTCGTGCTCCATCCTTCGAAGAGAGATGGATTCAGCAAGGCCATACTAGCGGTTGCGAGTGGAGCAAGATCGCCATATGGGATAAGACCGAGAAGAATGAAGTTTGAGGAGAGACCGGAACCGTCGATAGCAGCCTTCACACGCGGAAAATAAGAGGGGTCGCGCGGATCAGACTGGCTGCCACATGCTACGATAGTAACGTCTTGACCGCGGCGGCGGAGGATCGTCAATGCCTCCACGACAAGAAGATGGTTCTTGTGCTGCCAGAACTGGTTGGGAAGGAAGATATATCGCTCAGGCAGTCCATATTTGTCGGCAAGAGCACGAGCAGCCGCAGGAACAATCACTACCTTGGGCGGCACCGCAAACCTGACGACGTGTGTGCGCCCCCGGGAGGACGGATAGAAAACTTCGCACGAGACGCGCGAGTCTTCACTGCTCAACATGATCTCGCGTTTTCCCAGGACCTGAATTCTAAACCCTATATCGCGTTTCCAGTAGCCAAGCTTACTGAAGAGATGGGGGAGGAAGCGGTGCTGGAAATCTGGGATCCAGGCAATAGCGGGGATGCCGAGATTGAAACCAAAAAATTGTGCCACCTCAAACACGACATCTATCCGGTGAGTTCTAAACAGCTTACGCACACGCCAGTCGGCGCCGGTGACAAGACCGGTGAGCAGAGATCTAAAGCTCCTGGATCTGTTAAAGAGCGGGCTACGGACCACCTCAACGCAATTGAGAGCCGCAAATGGAGTTATATCTTCTTCATCGACGTCGGTTCCAAAGAACATAACCGGCGTAAGAGCTCTGCTCTGATCAGCGGACAGCAGCCTGGCGAGATTTATCAGATAGTTATAACCGCCGGTCCAGTTTTTCCCGCCGATCATCGTAAAGGCAATACGGGTCATGATCTCACACCGGATTCCGATCGAAACCACCTGACATAGCCTGAGAGGCCTTCCATCAAATCCTTTTGCCACTCGAACCCGAGGGCTGCGAGCTGCTCGGACTGGGCTATCAGGCTTTGAGGGTCGCCAGCTCTTGCTTTACCCGAAAATTCAATCCTGGCTTCCAAATTGGTATCGACCGCCCATGCTTGGGCAATACCTTCAACGATCGCACGAACATTGGTGCCGCGGCCGGTGCCGATATTGATAACTTTTGGCGAGGGGCTCGCCTCGGTGTGGATAAGCGACAGCGCGCGCGCGACGTCGGTCACCGCCGTCCAGTCTCTAAGCTCGTTGCCACTGCCACCGAGAAGGAGTCGCTCAGGATGAACCTCGAGCTGGGAGCAAACGTCCCAGAGCAATTGCTTGCGTAATCCCTCCCCATAAACTGAAAACAGACGACCGATCACGACCTTTAACTCGTAACTCTCGCAATAGGAGATGCAGAGAGATTCCATTATATGCTTGTGATGACCGTAGGGAGAGAAGGGGTTGGGTTTCGCCGTTTCAGCTATCTGACCTGTGTGCCCTGCCCCGTAAACAGCAGCACTAGAAACCGCCACTAAGCTGCTTTTAGGGGCCTCCAGTCTCATCCATTCAAGCAGTTCAATGCTCGAGCTGACCGTGCGGTGGAAATCTTCGCGAGGATTTGCGATTGCTGCTCCGACCGACGAGCCCCCCGCAAGATGGTACACAATGTCCACCGTCCCAAACTGCTGTTGAATCAACCGGAGATTGGGGATATCGACCTCGCCGTTATGCCAAGAGACTAGCCCCCAGCGCTGGGCGTGAAGTGGTGACCAGGTACCGTGCCCAAGGCCGAAAACGGAGTTCCCGGCAAGTGCAAGCGACTTTGCCAGATATCTTCCGATAAATCCGTGAGCACCTGTGATGAGTATACGAGCCATTCTTTTTCTTTATTGGGGTCGCGTGGCGACGAACGAATATAGCCGGCCCGGCCGCCGATCGAACTTTGCTGCGATATGCGAGAAGATCGTCCAGACCGACCGAGAATTCAAAAGCGCTGGAACGGCTCTTGCGAAGAGCGGCAATCGCTTGGCAATCTGCGCCTTCAACTCCGCCCGAGTGTAGGGGGCGAAGTTGATCTCGCTCTCCAGCGGCATAAGGAGCTTGTCCATCGTGAAACCGGCCGAAACAATAGAGTTCTGATACTCCTTCAGAAGAAAGGCGTTTTCCCCTCCATAGAGTTTGTGCAGGGGATGGCGATCCAGAAAGATCGGCAAATCGCGTTCGCTCGATATCACATGTTCGCGAACTGCGATGAAGCGCCCGCCGGGCTTGAGCACTCGAAAGAATTCGCGGCACGCGGCCGACAGATCGGAGGTGTGATGCAGAACGGCTCTGGCAAAGACCACATCGAAGGCATTGTCGGAGAATGGGAGCTTTTCGGAAAACTCCTCGGCGATCGAAATGGGAAGATGAACTTCATTGAAAAGGGCACGAATTGCACCAGCACCCACGAGGTCGCTCGCGTCGGGCTCCAGTGCCGTTACTTCAAAACCTTCCTTTGCCAGAGCATAGCTGGCAATACCACGACCGGCGCCGATATCGACTGCAGTTCCTGGCGCCTGCGGGAGAAATTCGCGAATGGCACCCCACTCGCCGCTCCGCCAATACCGCTCGGCCGCCTGCAGAATCGGATCGTCGTAGTAGGCATCGAGCACCAGCTTTTGCTGGTCAGGCTGTTGCCGAAGCCACTGGACGGCTGCTTCCCACGTGTCCAACTTTGTTGCCGTCATGGTTGACCTTCTGTCTCTTTTTGCGTCCGCTTGAGATTCCGAATTATGCGAGCGGGGTTACCGGCGACGACGGTGTAAGGGGGGACATCGCGCGTGACAACAGCATGGGCTCCAATAACTGCCCCTTCGCCGACTGTCACCCCCTTCAGGACACTCACGCCAAAACCAATCCACACCTTCTCCTGAATAAACACCGGCTTGATGGAAACCCCCGTCCAATCCTTCCTTCCCAAGCCCCAATCGGTCACATCGCTCTTGCGCAATTCCCAGTCGAGAGAATGAGAATCATGATCGACGATTGTCACTCCCCATGAGATGATGACATCGTTTCCAATCGTAATTCCGGAATGGCATACCAGGTGACTGGCACCAATATAGCAGCGATCACCAATGCTGATGCGGCCGCGGGGATCATCGAAGCTGATATTGCAATTGATGATACAGTTCTCGCCGACCTTCACATTGCCTCCGCGAATGGATCGCAACGCCAGCCAACGGACATTGCTACCACTCCCGACGAGAAATTTGCTCCGCTTGCGGGCCAACCATCCCGCCGCCATGTTTGCGATCGTGGTCAGGCTAAGCTTCATGCGCTTGCAGCCAGCCGCTGGAAGTTGAGCCATTGGGCACGCTTGTTGTACACGGTTCGCACAGTACGGGTTCCCTCGTTGGCTAACGCCTGGAGGCGCCCCGGTTCCCGAAGCAGATTTACAATTGTCCGCGCCGCGGATTCCGCATCTTCATATGTTACCATGCTGATATTATTGACCATCCCCTCGGGATAAACACCGGAGTCCGAGACCATTAGCGCACCGCATCCTAGCGCCTCCCAGCATCGCATATTTCCCCTGTCCGTTCCCGCCATATCCACGGCGCCGTTTAGAACAATTTTCGCCTGCGAAATCGCTTCATAAAGCTCGCGTCCGAAAAGAGGGGTACGGGACACTGCGCGAATATTCTTCGGACGTCTGTGCTTCCCAAGCGGCAGAAGCCAGCCAATCGGGCTCTCAGCAAGCCTAGTCAATCGCGACCGATCAAGATGGTAACGAACTTTAAAATCCCTTCGAATAGCCGACACGGCTTGCAGTATCTCTGCACGCCGACGATGGTGACGGCTATAGCCTCCGACAAAAAGCACATCGATTGGCCGGTCTCGATTTTCGGCATAGCTATCCATTGCCGGATCATGGGCTGGTGCAAAATATTCCGCGCGCCAGCCAAGCTTCCGATAACCTTCCAATATGGTAGGAAAGTTGCAGACGATCAAATCGTAGGCGCCGAAGTCGGTATTGCCGGAAGGCGCCGCTCGCCACATGATTGACTTCCGCACGCAGCCAGGAAGTTTGCGGACGAAATCGTTCCCGTATCGCATCGGATCCGAATTATAAAATATCTCGGTGCGGTGATGTTCGATCTGGCTCAGCAAGATCTGCTCCATGTCGGAGGTGGCGGGCAAACCGTTTTCTACCGCCCAGTATCGTTGAAGTATCTCGTCATCGCCGTTCGTAAAGAAGGTATCTGGAGAGGCCTCCATCACCGGGTTCAGTATGTGGCAAGCGCCATAGCGATCATCCAGAAAATGAGACAATCTGTCTGAAAAACTTCTCGCATCAACTGCGAGTATATCAAGCCGCCGCATATAAGCAGCATATACCCCGGAATTTTGAAAAACGCGCATATTGGATTCTATACCCGTCCGAGCTGGACAAGATGCTCTTGTCCACCGTCGTTCTTATCTGGCACCCATTTCAGCGAGCTGGACAGCGCCAGCACTAATGGAACAATCAAAAACAAACCGCCGGTCATCATCGCAGTTTGAAGTGCGGTCGAAAGCATCACGAATATTCCATAGTGGCCGAGAGCCAGCCCCGCAATCGTTGCGACGGTCTTCCCTCGTTTCACTATTAGCTGGATATCCAGCAAGCGGATAAAAAATCCGGCGAATAGCGAAAATAGAAACACACCCACCCAAGAGAAGTCGGCCCAGGCATCGGCGATAAACATCGCTGTCGAGGTGGAACCCTCCATGCCGCGATGGACGGCGCCGACCAGTACATAGGTAGGTTGACTGGGTTGACCGGTCAGAGAGCCTACCAGCCAACTGAACTTACTACCCCAACCATAGGGGAGAACACTTGGAATTGCGGCATAATACTCAAGCAAACTTTCGTTTGCGATCATGAATACACGATAAAATAGAAAATCGAGCGCGTCGCCGACACCATGCAATTCACGAATGGCAACAAGTACCATCGCACCAAACAAAAGAACACAAAACGAAATAAACCTAATCGCCATCCCCAATGGCAGATCCAAAGATTTTCGAAGATGTTCCACGACTATCAACTGCAGTACAAATATCGCCAATGGCGCCTTGCTCAAAGTCGAGGCCTTGGCCACCATGACGGCAACGATAAAAGCCCACGCGATCGCTGGCAGTTTCATTGACCGCTGTCTTAAAGCTATAAAACAGCAAAAAGCAGAGAAGGGAAATAGGTTGGAGACCAGGAGATTGAAGAGATAAAAGCGGCTTCCACCCGACTCGCGCCGCATCGCAATCTTCGCGACTTCGCTTGCGTCGGAAATGAAGTAGACAATAATTTGGGGGATTTTGTTTTCGACAATAATAAAGGCGAGAATGATAAAGAAGCCGATGGCCGAGATTATTTTGAGTCGTTGAGCGACACCACTGGCTATCCGGACAGGCTGAGTGCGCCAGGAATGCAGTGCCGCCTGGATCTGTTGATGGTTAACACCGAACGCGAAATCCGCTCCTGCTATGCCGATAGTGATGCAAACAAATGAAAGGGCAAGGGAGAGATCCAGTGCGCCGATAGCATCGGTATAAGGAGCAGAAGACAAAATTGTCTCAAAAAACTTAGTCTGTATACCCCATATTCGAGTGTAATAGAGATACATGGGCCCATGAAGCGCGAGCATGAGACCTAAAAAAACTGACGAAAGCGTCAGATTGATCCCCACCCTCCAGATGTAGAACGCCACCGACCATGTAACAGCCATGGCAAAGACGAGGCTAGTCGACATCTGCTGCCTCTGCGGCTGCGTTACGTGTCGGCAGGAGTGTCCGTGTCATGTTACGCAGGCGCAAAAGCGCTTTATGAAGCCACATGCCGTTCGGATAATTGCTGTGCGGTACTGGCGGTGCCTCGATATACGATTGGAGCTCTTCCGGCTTCAATCCCAGTTTTTTGGCCACGAACTTTGTTTCCCTGCGGGCATCCTGAACGGAGATGATGGGCTTTGAAATTTCGCGCAGCGCCTCCTCCCGTGTCATTTGTCCAGCAACAATCAAACTTGAAAGGTGAAGCCGTCTTTTGTCAAAGTTAAATTTTTTCGGAAGATAGATATCCTGATAGAATTTTGTGAATCTGGATTCACTGTGTTTGCCACCGTAGTCACGCCACCCATATTCGCGCTGAAGCTCAGTGCGCGCCTCTTCCTTATTGTAGTCGATGTAGTTGAGCGGACGGTGAATGGTGAGTTGCCGGCGGACGCGGGTAAGCCAAATATACTCAAGAGGGCTCATGAAGGGGTAGGTCGTGAGCTTCAAGGAGCCGAAGCGTTTTTGAATCGCGCTCGCATGCGTTCCGTCAATCGAGGGATAGCCAAAGCCGCGGGGTATCACCGATTCTGACGCGAAGTTTACGCCGCTGAGGAAGTGACGAATGCCGAATTTAGCTGCTGTCCTATAGAGGGTGGAAAAGAATGCATGATCTTGCGGGATGTCCTGATTGAGGACAGAAGCCTTCATAAACGCGATCTGCAGATCGCGCATCTCCTGCCACTCGATTACATAGGTGTGAAGGTCGAGATCGAGTTTTCGGACAAGAATTTCAATATTGTGGACGGCGGGCTCGGAATTCCAACCGCCGTCAACATGGACCGCCAGAAGACGAAGACCATGCTTTCGGGCGGCGAGATGCGCAAGAAACGCGCTGTCAATTCCACCGCTAAGCCCGACCATCGCATCGTATGGCTTACCTGCGCCTTCTTCCTTCAATGTGGCGATCAATCGCCGCATTCGAATATCGCCTTCCGGGCCAGTCCACCACTCGTGCGGTTTGCGATTCAGCGCATCCCGACAGCAGTTACATTGGCCGTTTGCGTCAAACACGATCGACGGGTTGGAATTGTCCATGGCGCAAAATGAGCAAACTCGCGACGCGTTATCCATGAGCACCTTGCTCCGCCTCCTCCAAAATTTCTGGTGCAGGGTAGCTTATGAGGACTGCCCTTAGCCGACCGATAAAGGTGAAGGCGCTCCCCGAGGCCGCGGCGGAAGCGCCAGCATGAAGGCCTTCCTCCAGGTGGGCGACGTTTCCGGCGCCACCCAAGGCAACGACCGGAATGCTCAGCTGTCGGCTAATCGACTGGATCAACTCAAGATCATACCCGTTGCGCGTGCCGTCGAGAGTTTTCGACTGAAGAATTATTTCGCCAACACCGGCATCCTGCAGCCTCAGGCAGAATTCTATCGGCTCTTGCCTCACACCACTTGAAGCGTAGCAGCTCGCCGCCGCACCGCGACCGTCAACGTCGACACAGGCAACCAGAGCCTGGCTGCCCATATCGGCAGCGATCGCTCCCACCAGTTGCGAATTGCGCGCGCCTTGACCGAGTACAAACTTCTCGACGCCAGAGCGGTTAAGTTCCTCGCACTGCTTAAGCTCGGTGATGCCGCCGCCATATGCCAAAGGCATGAAACATTCGGTTGCGAGTTCGCGAACGAAGCCGAGGTCAGGACCTCGCCCCGTACGCGTGGCGTCGATATCGAGAATGCAGATCTCGTCGACTTCCTTTTCGTTGAACAGGCGCACAACATTGAAGGGATCGCCGACGTAGGTGCGCTCACCAAACTCTATCGTTTTCACCAGCCGACGCTTCTGATCGACCAGCAGGACGGGTATAAGCCTTTTTCTCATCAAAGCTTTCCGAATGCTTCAAGAACCCGCATCCCGAAGCGGTGGCTTTTTTCAGGATGAAATTGTACGCCGCTGACATTGTTCGAACTCATTGCGCAACATAGCTCCTCGCCGTAGTCGATGACGGCGGTAACGTCATTCGGATCATCGCAATCGACAAAATAGCTGTGGTCGAAATAAAAGCGCTCCCTCCGGTTGGACCTGTCGAACAGAGCGCTTTCTCGGCGCGGCCTTATCTCAAGCCAGCCGATATGAGGAACTTTAAGGGATGATGTTGCCGGCAGCCTGATGCGCTTCACATCCGCATTTATCCAGCCGAGTCCCGGTTCCGAGCCTTCCTCGCTGGATCGCGCCAACAACTGCATACCGAGACATATGCCGAGAACAGGAACCCTCCGTTCGCGCACTGCGTGATTCAGTGGATCGACTAATTTTCTGTTTCTCAACGTGGCCATTGCTTTGTCAAACGCACCGACCCCTGGAAGAATGAGCTTCGCGGCACTTTCGATCTCCTTGGGATCACCGCTTGGCCGAGCATCGATCCCCAGATACTCCGCCATATTGGTAATTGCGCCGATATTCCCGACGCCATAGTCTACCACAGTGATCACTCAAAACCCTCTCTTGCGTTTCACAAGATGGTTATTCCATCCAATCAGGCGTCTCTCGGACAAAGCCGTTCTAACGGACCCATAGATACGGGACAAGATAATGCTCCCGGTTTTCGTCGTCATCGCCACGCCTGCGATCGCGGCGGAGACAACGCAGACAGAACAGACATACGCGAGAGCGAGGGACAGCCAGCCATTGATCCAGGTGAAATTCAGGCCCAGAGATCCGACAACAATGCAGATGCCAACCAAGATAGGAGCAACTGTACAGGCAAACATTTGCTCCGCGCTGAAAGTGCGAAAGAAGCAATTGCGTGTCACCAAAAGCGCCAGAGGTACTCTTACAAGGCTGGCAGCAAGCAAACCTGCTCCAGCAGCGTAGGGACCGTAAAACCAAATGGAAACGAAAGAAAAAACAACAGTCATCACCGAATACGCAAGCGAAGTATATGCGGCCGGCGCGTTTCTGCCCATTCCCATGGCGTAATACTGGAATACATTCGAACCGCACCCGACGATGCCGCCGAGAATGAGTATCTGGAGCAGATGCGTGCCGCCTGCAGCGGTTTCTTCGCCGACCCAAACCGTCAACAGCGGCCTAGAGAGAACCGCGATTGGCGAGAGTACGATGGCTCCGAAAGCCGAATTGCCCCATGAAGCGAGCATGAAGAAATCATGCCGCTCCTCTTCGCGGCTGTTCGACATGTTGCCAAATCGAGGAAACAGGACTTCACAAATACGTATGACCGCGATGTAAGCGGCCTCCTGGAGGCGATTGCACACGTTATATTGGCCGACAACGGCAGACGGCGCGAGCGAAGCCAGAACGTAGCGGTCAATCTGGTTGCCAAAGATTCCGGCAAGCTGAGAGAGGCTTTGCCATTTTCCAAAATGAAGCAATGATTTCAGTTCGTCGGGAGACGACGAGATCAATCTGCCGCTCTCACGGAATTCCGAGGATGTAACCCATATCCATCCTGCAGTCGAGAATACAAGACTTCCAGCAAATCCGAGCAAATAGCCATTCAGCACTGGAAAGGACCACGTGCATCCCAAGGTCACGATGATGGTTGCGAATGAACTCCACGCTGATGCTTTGGCCACCAATCGAAAATTTTGCTTTCCCACGCAAATACCTTGCAGGACAAACGAGAACTGCTGCGCCACGATGCCGGTTGCGACAATGAGGAAGGAGACGGTGAGATTCTGTAATGGAAGAGACGCACCGGCGATGCCGGTCATGATCCATGGACCGGCAAGCACGATCCCTAGCCAAGCCACCGCCGAAGCGATCAGGCAGATTTTCAATCCGACGATAGCAATACGGGCGGCGGCATGCTCCTCGCCACGTCCAATCCGCGCGGAAATTTCCCTGACAACGGCCTGCCCGAGCACCGTGCCGATCAGCGTCACGGGAGCTGCGATAGCGATCACTATGCCTGCGCTTCCCAGTGCCTGCAGTCCAATCCAGCGCACGACGAACGGCACCGTGGCAAGATTAGCAATCAGCGTAAAAAGGAAACCCGCAAAATTCCAGCCTGAGTTTCCAAGAAGATTGCTGCGCCTTCCATGGCTCTCCGGGCGTTCGTCACTCACTCGGCGAAGCCCCTGATCATATCTGCGACGTACAGGAGTTGAGCTTCTGTCATTTCAGGGAAAATCGGAATTGAAAGAATCCTGGATTGATTTCCAAACGCGTTGGGAAAATCTTCCAGCCGATGCCCAAGGCGTTCGTAAGCCGGCAGGAACGGCAGCGATATCGGATAGTTGACCACGGTTTGGATGCCGGCATGATTGAGGTGGGCGGCCAGGGCATCGCGCCGCTCGTGCTTGATCACAAACAGGTGATAGACGTGATTTCGCCCGGCTGCCGTTTCAGGCAGTTCCAGCCCACCAATATCTTCGAGGGCGCGCACATAGCGTCTCGCCCATTCCTGCCGCTTTGCAGTCCATTCAGGCAGACGCGGCAGCTTCACCGACAGGATCGCGGCCTGCAGTCCGTCGAGGCGGCTATTTATGCCTTCGATCTGGTGGTCGCCCTTTGAAAGTCCGCCATGCCGCGCAAACATTGCCATCCGATCAGCAAGTGATTTGTCCTTGCAGGTAATGGCGCCTGCGTCGCCCATCGCGCCAAGGTTCTTTCCCGGGTAGAAAGAATAGGAAGCGACATCCCCGAAACTCCCGACGACCTGCCCATCAACCTCAGCCAGATGGGATTGGGCACAATCCTCTATGACCCAGAGACCGTGCTTCCGGGCGATAGCCATGATCGCAGTCATATCGGCCGGTTGGCCATAGAGATGAACCGGGATGATGCCAACCGTTCTAGGCGTGATCTTCGCTTCGATTTGAACAGGATCGATGGTGTATGTCGAAGCGTCGGTGTCGCAGAAGACAACATTGCCGCCGGCCTGTGAAATGGTCTCGGTAGTTGAAATCCACGAATGGGCAGTCGTAATAACTTCATCCCCGGGTTTGACGCCTAGCGCGCGCATGGCGATGAAGAGCGAATCCGTTCCATTCGCACATGAGATGCAATAAGGGGCGCCGACGGCGGCGGCAAATTCGTCCTCGAACTTCTGGACGAATGGCCCCCTGATAAACGAGGAAGAGCGGATGACCGAAGCAATTGCAGCATCGATCTCCTCCTTTAGCGAGAGATATTGGAGATGAAGATCGGCGAAAGGAACTTTCATGAAACCTGCTCTCGGTAAATTGCGATGATTTCCGTATGCGCCGGCGCCGCCATATGCGCCAACTAAAAATGAAATTCAGCCAAGCATCGGCTCAACGCTGAACAACCCTTCGCGAAAGGCTAAGGCCAACACCCCTTCCCAAGGGGGGCTGACGGCGAGAAGCTGCAAAGCCTGGGGCATGTACCGACGTTGTCCTCCAACGACGACCTTCCCGGGACAAACCTAAACCTCATTCCTTGCCGAACGAGTTAAAGGCCGGGCGGGGTTGCCGGCATAGGTGCCAGAAACGGTGATATCCCGGGTTACAACCGCGCCTGCGCCGATGACAACATCGTCGCATATCCGAACTGCCAGGACCGTAGCGTTTGAGCCGATCGAAACTCGGTTGCCGATCCGGGTCTCCTTCCAGAGCGCGCGGTTTCCCCGCGCAGGTCCACCTCCCGAAAAAAGGTCGTTCACAAAAACAACCCCATGTCCGATGAAACAATCCTCACCAATCTCCACAAGTTCGCATATGAAACTGTGTGACTGTATCTTTGTGCGCGGCCCGATCTTCACGCCCTTCTGGATTTCGACGAACGGACCGACGAAACAATCATCCGCAAGTTCGCATTCATAGACATTGGCGGGCTCAACGATTTTCACCCGAGCGCCGCAAACGACGTCTCTGACCTGCGCCTTCCAGAGCGTGGGGGAGCCGTCGGTCACTGCGAAGATCGTCCCAGTTTCGAATGTTTCACTTCCAAAGGCAATTTCACTTCCTGATTGGAAGCGATTGATTCGTAAAGCGCGGAGATCAGCTCAAGACTCTGGCGCCCCTCATGACCATCAACGATGGCTTTTGTATCGTTCACTAGGCAATCGACGACATGTTCGTAATAAGCCTGATGACCAAAACCATAAACGTTCGGAGGATTAACAGAGTACTTCTCCATAACTTGCTCATCGCCTAAGTCATGGTCGCCGAACTGCCAGGTGCGGATCTTGTTCACCGCAAAGCCCGCAATCTCAACAGAGCCCCCAGCTCCAAGTATCGAAATCGATCCTTCAATGTCCTTGGGTCGCGTTGCTGCGGTGGCTTCTATAATGCCGAGAGCACCGTTGCGGAACTTCAGTGTGGCTACGGCAGTGTCTTCCGCCTCGATATCCACCAACGCTGTCGCCGCCCGCGCGTGAACACTTTCGACATCACCCATGAACCAAGTTAACATGTCGATATGATGACTTGCCTGATTGGCAAGGACACCGCCGTCATATTGCCAGGTGCCGCGCCAGTTATCCTGATCATAGTAACTCTGATCGCGGCACCATCGTACCCTGACCGTCCCGAGCACAAGCTTACCGAAGCGGCCCGCATCAAGAGCTTCGCGCGCTTTCAGGACCGGGACGTTAAACCGGTTTTGTTTGACGACAAAAAGGCGAATGTTGTTGTCATCACACGCCTTGATCATCGCTTCAGCGTCGGTCAAAGTCAGCGCCATTGGCTTTTCAACCACGATGTGCCGTTTGTATTTTGCAGCAGTTATGACGTGCTCTGCATGCATGCCACTTGGCGTCAATATCGATACGACGTCGGCGTCCGTGTTCTGGAGCATTTCGTCGATGGACTGATAGTGAGGAACGCCGAACCTTTCTCCGAACTCCTTTGCCCTTTCCTCCACCACGTCACAAACTGCGACTAGCGACGCCCCGTTTATCTGTGACAAGCCCAACAGTTCGGAATGTCTTTTAGCAATGCGTCCGCACCCAACAATAGCGAATTTTATCAAGAGCTTCTCCCCGCGCGACAGTATCCGCCGCCCAAAATCATTTGGCGGTTCACATTGACATCCCCTGAGCTAGCCGGACACTCTTCCGCGATCAAGCGTCGTTCAACGGTCGAACCCACTATACCGGTATGGCCAGCAATGATTTTTTTTGGAAGACTTCTCATATTTGCTTGTGCACCCGTGGCATGACCGGAGGCACCCGGTTTTATCGGCGACCGCACAATTGCCATGTGGGACTCGCGCGGACAGGAATGATTAGGCCTCATTGGGTGTTCTCGCCAAAAAAGTCAATCTTCATCACTGGCAGCAAACCCACGTACTCTTAGTTTTCCAAACCCACGCGGCCACGCTGACACGGGGTGGAATTGAAAGCGCTAGTCTACATGGGATGATATTTTTGCGGCTCTCCTTTGATGGACTCTCGAAAGTCGCGACCGTGCGATGAGGTGAGCCACCCCGATCGAAATGACGAAAAAATATAATGGAAGCGATGGTACTGAATAGCGTGGGTTTCCGAGAGGAAACGCATACGCGACAGCAAAGGCTGTCGCCAACGAACAAAGAAACAATATTGTTACCTCCTTCGCTTGTACCGTCAAAAATGCAGCAGCCAGCAAAGCCAACAAAAGCCAAAGGTCGGGCGGCAGAACACCTATATTTATTGGGTCACGAAGCGCCACTCCGAAGGTCGAAATGTACGGATGGAATGCTGCATAGATCTTAGCGTTTGATAGAACCGCGAACGGAAAAACTGCCGCGTCTGAGGCTGCTTGCGGCCCAAAAAAACGGTCGAATGCAGACCGATAGTCCTCCGATGATGCCCAGCTTTGCCAACGATAATAGCCGTAAAGATGATCGAGAAAATTCCTGGGAGAGTATCCCGGAAAGACTTCATGTGTTTGCGGAACTACGGCCGACGGCAAGATCGCTCCGATTGAGGCCATGGCATATAAGAACCGGTTCAATTGAACACTCGCCCCATCCGAGCGTAGCGCACTGGCGAGTTCCTCTGCCTTTTCGTTGATCTCGCTATTGGAGCGTCCTTCAGCTCTCCACTTTTCAGCGATTAATAGCGCGTCGGACATTGTGATACCGCTATGCGTCAAAGTATCCGGAAACCCTGCCACGTTAAGGAGCGTATTCACTGTCGACGAGGGGTGTGGATTAGCCTGCGACGCCGATATTAGAAGGTTGATACCGCCAGCTGGAAGAAAAAATTGCCCGTCCTGCAGATATCTGTATGTCGGAAACGCTAGGGCCGAGCTAGCCGACACCGCAAAAAGGACAACCATCCATCTAGAAATAAGAAATGTGCGGGAAATAAGTGCGTAGAATAACATTAACGCGACTATAACTCCCCAGTAACTTCTAAACTGGGTCACGCACGCGATCACTATAAGCGCCCCAACAACACAACTACCGACAGACCGATTCCCCCGCGCTATCCTTAAACAACACGAAAACCCAATCAGAACGAAAGATGAAGTGCACGATTCGGTCAGAAGTGAATTATGAAATGCCTGATACGCTGGCAGCAGTAACAGCAACAGCACAAAAATCATGTGCACGGGCGATGGCCAAAGGCGATAAACCGTCCGAAATGCGAAAATGAGTGCCCCTGCAGCCACCATGTGCTGGAATATTGCGAGCGCCGGCCATTGCCAGGAGACCGGCAACTCGCTGAGCAAGAGCCAGGCTCCCGGCACGCCAGGCCCGAGATGGCTAAATATCCATTGACCTGTTGTTTGGTAAAACAGCTGCAACCCGCTAGGCGAAGACATGGCAGTGGCCAATGATACATAGTCGCGTGAATCGATCCAATACGTCGCCCCGAAGACTACTAAGGCATAGGCATGGATACAAATAATGAGAGGGTAAGTGAACAACTCAACTCGCGACAATCGATCCACCTTAATTGTTAGGCTGCTTGTCATTCGGTTCCGCGAGAACATTCATGCCTCCACCTTCTGGAATTGCCTTACAGACCAATTCCAGGCTCTGAGGCAGCAACTTCTTAAACTCGATCGACCGAACTGTGACGCTCAAAATCTGATCGAATTTCCCTGGTTTTCCGAATACACGTAGGGAGCCAACTCAAGCAATGATTTTGGGTCGAAATGTTGAGATCATATTCGTCGCGCCGAGAAGCACATCCAGTTCATTTCCCATCGACTACCCACGGTAGACACAATGTCGACCGCGGATCTGCGAGGGTTTGATGCATCAGGTTGGTCTCTAACGACCCCCTATCGGGGCTAGTCTGCCCTGCCATCCGTTCGCCCGTTCACGAGAGGCAGCACCTGATGGACGAGGCGATCGAACTCCAGCCATAGCGGAGGAACTCTCAGCTCCCACACCTCATTTGTGATTGGGTCGGCATGCCCAGCAGCGATGATCATCTTATCGCCCACAACATAAGCCGATTGTTCATGCCTTGGTCGCCAGCTGTCAGATACTGGCAATCGCCTCCAATCAATGCCGTTGTCCGTGAACCAAATTCCGCCGACGTTGAGCGTGTCTTTGCTCCAGCCACCAATCACCCACATGCGGTCTTGGTACTCTGACGCCGAGAACCAGATCCGTCCGCTCCACGGCGCATTGGATACTTTTTTCCAATTGATACCATCTTCAGAGTTCCAAACGTCGTTCAAGGCGATGTAGTCTGGATGATATGATCCGCCGCCAAGAACCCACAGTTTTCCGTGATAAGCGACCGCTGCGTGATACGCGCGTGGCTGCCATGCCGCGTGCTCTGTCACTTTAGTCCAATTGATACCATCGCTGGAGTTCCACACGTCGTTCTTAAGGGTCTGCTTGCCATCAACCCACTCAAGCCCCCCGAGAATCCACAGCTTGCCATTTAGCATCACAATTGGCGTAGCTGTTCTTGGGCTCCATGAAGCCGTTGCTTGCACGTTGTTCCAGTGAATCCCGTCATCGGAGTTCCACACGGAATTGGTGGCAGGATGATCTGGATCCGAGAGTGTGGTCCCACCCATTACCCATATTCGATCCTTGAACACGATCGTCATTGGCAAGTCGGTATAATGGAAGGGTAGCTCCGGCTGGACTAGATCCCACTTGACGCCATCCGTTGAGTTCCAGACATCCCTAAGCAACTCTGTCGGCTTTGTTTTCCAGCCACCTAGGAGCCAAAGCTTGTCGTGATACACGAGTTCTCCAGCCGAGTCGCGCGGTTGCCAAGGAGCGACAGCTATCCGCTTCAAGCTGGGTGCGGGAAACCCCGGTGCTCCACTATAAATCCATCCGACAACAAGACAAAAAGCGGCCAATGGCAATACGCAGAAAAACAAAAGCCGTTTGACGTTTAAATTCATGAGTTCATCCCGTATCACCGAATGGAGAGGAGGCGCTTGTGGCCGTACAAGCACCTCATGCGCACAATCGCCGATTGTCAAAAATTGCTCAAAGCCGCAAGCAATGGCACGGGCCACTGCGAGGCGCTGGTGTTTGATATTTTTTTCTGCGGATCAGCCAAATTAAGTTTCATCACCGGGCTCGATCCCACCAGCGACGGAGGGCAGAGCCAAATCTTGATCACCTCAATTGCCGGAAAAAATGGTGCAGTTCAATCCCCTTGCTTCGTCCTCAAAGCTGCACCCTCTCCCTCACCCCATCCGCAATCGCCGTCATCCTGTCGGCCGCCGCATGGCCGATCAGCATGAAGGCGTGTGTGCCGTTCGACCAGTAGACGACGTTCATGCCCTTGCGGCTTTCGAGGTCCGGCGCCTTGGGGCCGGCATCGGAACGGACGATGCAGAGCGCCATCGGGCCGGTTTCGGGATCGAGATAGGCGATCTGGGCGAGCGGTTTGCCGTCATATTGCAGCAGCAAAGCGCGTTTGAAATCGATGGCCGGAAGCGCGACGGCTTCGGGGGAAAGCGACAGGCCGAGCTTTTCGTCGAGCGAGCCGAGCTGGGCGGCCTGGACGTCTCTTGCGGGCACGGGGCCGGCCAGCGTTTCCGGCGTATAGAGCGAGATATAGTCGGCGACCACGGCGCGCCATTCACTGTTTTCGTCCTTCGCCCAAAAGCCTTTGGTGATGCCGAGCACGGCGCGGTCGATCGCGATGCCGGCAACCAGCGAGGCGGCCAGCGCGCCGAGGAGGCGGCGGCGGCTGGTAAATACAGGCGTCGAGCGCGATTTAGCGTCCTCACGCGCCGGGATGGCGGCGAGCATCGTCTCCAGTTTTTCGCGCGGGGCCCGCGACAGCAGCGGGGCAAAGGCTTGTTCGAACGGCAGGCTGGCGCGCGCCAGGAATTCCAGCCGTTCGGCGACAGCCTTGTCCTGGTTCACCAGGGTTTCGATGCGCGCGGCCTCTTCAGCCGTCAGTTCGCCGTCGATGAAGGCGGTGAGGTCCTCGTCGGAGGGAATGGTGTGCTTCGTGTTCATTGCCGTCCCCCTTCCCGCTCGTCACTGGCGAGCTTGGCGCGGGCAGCCGCCAGCCGGCTCATCACGGTTCCGATCGGAATATCCAGTATGCCCGCAACCTCGCGGTAGGAAAGTCCTTCGACATAGGCGAGGAAGACCACCGTCCTCTGCGCTTCGGGCAGCGCATTCACCCGTTTGAGCACCTGGCTCGCCATCACATGCGTTTCAGTGTCGTGCGCGCCATCGAAGGTCAGCGCCTCCCCGGCGTCGACGAAACCCCGGCCTTCACGCACCCGGCGGGAGCGGATCTCGTTCAGCCAGATCGAATACAGGATCGAAAACAGCCAGCGGTCGAGCCGGGTGCCGGCGAGGAACTGATCGGCACGTTCAAGCGCGCGAAGGCAGGTCGCCTGCACCAGATCGTCGGCGACATCGCGCTGATGCGAGAGAACGAGACCATAACGCCAGAGCCTTGCCAGATTTTCCGTCAGGCCGCTCCTGATATCCGCTGCGCTCGCGATGGCCGCCTCCGACGATCCTGCATTTTTCGGAACCGCCGGATGAACCGGCGATTCCTTTCCCGCGCGACTATAGGCAGGAAAGGGAGCGCGCGCGACCGACATTCTCATATCCCTTTCGTGCTTCCATCTTCCCGCCCATGCCGGTCAATCAGATCTTCGACGGATCGAGGATGGCCGCGTTCAGGTCCTGATATTCCTCGCAGGCGGTACCGCAGATCGCCTTGATTGACTTCAACTGGTCCTTGGCGAGATCGAGCCGACCCTTGATGACATAGGCTTCGCCGAGATACTCACGGACCTTGGCATAGTGCGGATCCGTCTTCACCGACTGGAGGTAATAGGAGATGCCCTCGTCGGTGCGGCCGAGCTTGCGTGTGGCGTAACCGCGATAATTCAGCACCTCGGCGGCGTTCTGGTCCTTGACCGTGTCGAGCATGGCAAGCGCCTCCTCATAGCGGCCGGCTTTGGCCAGCGAATAGGCATAATCAGTGCGGTTCTCGTCCGAGACGTTGGCGCTCTGCTGCTTGACACATTTCTTGGTTTTCTGGTCGTAGATCTCGCCCTTCTTGCAGGTCGGCATCGTGCTGTTGTCATTGCCGACCGCAAAGACCGGGCCGGAGAAGAGGGAAGCGGCAAGGCAGCCGCCGAGAAGGATGGAGGCAAAACGGACTGTCATGATCGTCATCGGAAAACTCCTCGAAGGTGACGTTGCGAGGAGAAAACACCGCTGGGCCGAGCTTTATTCGGCAGGCTCTCTATTTTCGTCATCACGGCTTCGTGAAGCCACCGAGGCCGAATAGATCGTCGAAACCGAGTGTTCTCAACGTTACGCCGGGAACGACAAGGAGAATTTCGTGACAGATAGCGTCAAACTCGTCAGCCTCGCCGTCGCCGCACCCGAACATGTCATTTTCCAGAAAGAGGCGATCGAAGCCTCCGGCCGGCTGTTTGCCGACCGTTTCGAGGATTTCCGCCATCTTGCCCGCGTCTTCGACAGCGCCGGCATCCAAAAGCGCCATGCGGCGCGGCCGCTGGCCTGGTTCGACGAGCCGCATGGCTGGCAGGATCGGATGCAGGCCTATGCGGAAGTGGCAGGCGCGCTCTTCGTCGAGACCGCAACCTCTGCCCTTCGCCAGGCAGGGCTTGATGCCGGCGATGTCGATTGCGTCGTGACGGTGTCGTCGACCGGTTTTACGACGCCGAGCCTCGATGCACAGATGGCCCGCCGGATGGGCTTCCGGGCCGATATCGAGCGTGTGCCGGTTTTCGGGCTCGGCTGTGCGGCCGGGGTCTCGGGCTTTGCGATCGCCTCGCGGCTGGCGCGAAGCCGGCCGGGCGCCGTCGTGCTCTTCGTCTCGATCGAGCTCTGCACGCTGGCCTTCCGGCTGGACGAGCTAACGCGGCCGAACATCATCGCGACGGCGCTTTTCGGCGATGGCGCTGCCGCCTGCGTGCTGCGATCGGGCGAAGGCGGGCTGGCGGAAGTGGAATCGACCGGCGAGCATCTCTTTGCCGACACGCTCGATATCATGGGCTGGAAGATCGACGACGGCGGCTTCGGCATCGTGCTGGCGCAATCGCTGCCGCCCTTTGCCGAAAAGGAGCTCGGCCCGGCGGTGACGGCCATTCTGGCGCGAAACGGACTGACACCTGACGATATCGGCCGCTTCATCTGCCATCCCGGCGGCACGAAAGTGCTGGCCGCGATGGAAAGCGCGCTGTCGCTGACGCCGGGCTCCCTCGATCACGAGCGCGGCGTGCTGGCCGACTACGGCAACATGTCCTCACCGACCATACTGTTCGTGCTGGAGCGGGCGATCCGTGCCGGGTTGCCGGAGCGCTCGGCGATGGTCGCCATGGGGCCGGGTTTTTCGGCGAGCTGCGTGACGCTCCGGAGGCTGGTATGATGTGGCCGTCGATCGCGCTTCTTACCTTCGTGACGCTGCAGCGGCTTGGCGAACTCGTGCTTGCCCGGCGCAACACCGCTGCCCTTCTTGCCAGAGGCGCCAGGGAAGTGGCACCGGAGCACTATCCCACCATGGTAGCGCTGCATGCCGGATGGATCATCGGCCTGTGGCTGCTGGCGCCCGGCAGGCCGGTCGAGCCCTTCTGGTTTGCCGTCTTCCTCGGGCTGCAGGCGTTGCGGCTTTGGGTGCTGGCGACGCTGAAAGACCGCTGGACGACGCGCATCATCATCCTGCCCGGCGCGCCGCTGGTCACATCGGGTCCCTATCGCTTCCTCCGGCACCCGAACTACGCGATCGTCGTCGGCGAGATCGCCGCCCTTCCTCTCGCCTTCGGCCTCCCCCTTTACGCGATCGGCTTTTCGCTGCTCAACGCCTGCGTCCTCTACGTCCGCATGAAGGCCGAAAATGCCGCACTGAAAAGCGCAATGATTTTGAAATGAGCGCGATTTTTCGTTTGCGCCGCGGTATCGGCAGGGGCATTTTCACCTCGATAACAAAGCGGAATGCAGGGGAATGACGAAAAACGCAATCGTGCTCGGCGCTGGCATCGTCGGCGTGTCGGTGGCTATCCATCTTCAGCGGCGCGGCCGGCAGGTGACGCTGATCGACCGCAAGGATCCGGGCAACGAAACCTCCTTCGGCAATGCCGGCCTGATCCAGCGCGAAGGTGTTGCGCCCTACGGCTTTCCCCAGCAGCTCGGTCTTCTCATGCGCTATGCGCTGAATAACCGCATCGACGCGCATTACCACCTGCGCGCGCTGCCAAGCCAGCTCGCCTTTCTCGCCCGCTACTGGTGGAATTCCAATGCGCGGCGCCACACGCTCATCACCCGGGCCTATGCACCGCTGATCGAAAATTCGATTGCCGAACACAAGGATCTGATCGAGGCCGCGCAGGCGCAAGCACTGATCCGCAGGGATGGCTGGATGAAGATCTTCCGCACGGAAGCCAAGCGCGATCAGGCCTTAGCAGAGGCCGCACTCTGGCAGAGTGAATTCGGGGTGGACTATGACAGCCTGACGTCGGCCGATATCGCCCGCATCGAGCCCGACATGACAGGCGATTTTGCCGGCGGTATCCGCTGGCGCGATCCTTGGTCGGTGCTCGACCCGCATGCGCTGACCTCAGCCTATCGCGGCTATTTCGAAAGCCTCGGCGGCCGCTTCGTCACAGGCGACGCCGCCTCATTCGGCCCATTCGGTTCGGGCTGGAAGATCATGACTGCGGAAGGCGCGCTCGAAGCCGACGACGCGGTTCTGGCGCTCGGCCCCTGGGCGGCGCTCGCAACGCGCCGGCTCGGCTATTCCTTGCCGCTCGGCGTCAAGCGCGGCTATCACATGCATTATGCCGCCAAGGGCGATGCCGTGCTCAACAACTGGATGCTCGATGCCGAACGCGGCTATCTCCTGGCGCCGATGCGCCGTGGGATCCGGCTGACGACAGGAGCGGAGTTCGCAACGCTCGATGCGCCGAAGACGCCGGTCCAGCTCGACCGGGCCGAGGCCGTGGCCCGGACGATCTTCCCGCTCGGCGACAGGCTCGATCCCGAACCGTGGATGGGCGCGCGTCCCTGCACACCCGACATGATGCCTGTTATCGGCAAGGCACCGCGCCACCAAGGCCTGTGGTTTGCCTTCGGCCATGCTCATCACGGACTGACGCTCGGGCCGGTGACCGGCCGCGTGCTGGCCGAGCTCATCACCGGCGAAAAACCGTTTATCGATATTGCGGCCTATTCGCCTGAGCGTTTCAACCCGTGACGCCGAGCGAGGCAAGGCTCTTGAGCGCCGTTGCCGCAATACCGTCGATCGTATCGTCGATATCGACGGTGACGACGCCCGCCTCGCCTGTCGGCACCTCCAGCGTCGCCAGCTGGCTTTCGAGCAGCGAGATCGGCATGAAATGGCCCTTGCGCTCGCCCATGCGCCGTGTCAGGAGCGCCTTCGAACCTTCGAGATAGACGAAGAACAGACTACCGCCGGCAGCAGCCCGCAGCCTGTCGCGATAGGCGCGTTTCAGCGCCGAGCAGGAGACGATGATGCCCTCGCCTTTCTCCAGCGAGGCCTTGATGTCTTCGCCGATGCGATCCAGCCAAGGCATCCGGTCCTCGTCGGTCAGTGGAATGCCCTTCGACATCTTCTCGACATTGGCGGCCGGATGCAGCGCATCGCCTTCGACGAAGGCAAGGTGCAGGGCTGCCGCGAGCGTCTCGCCGACGGAGGATTTGCCGCAGCCGCTAACCCCCATGACGATGATCGCATGGGCTTCCTTCATCCGCTCGCCCGGCATGGCTTCTCCTAACGCTTGATGTTCCCGCTCAATCGAGCGGGAAGTGACAGGCATATTGCTGCGCGCCCTCTCCCCGTAATTCGGGAGAGACTTCGCGGCAATGGTCCTGCGCCTTCCAGCAGCGCGGATTGAAGTGACAGCCGGACGGCGGCTTCAGCGGCGACGGCAGTTCACCCTGAAGGCGGATGCGGTTCTTGGCGCGCTCCGGATCGGCAATCGGCGTCGCCGACAGCAGGGCGGCGGTATAGGGATGGCGCGGCCGGGCGAAGACCTCTGCCGCCGGACCGGTTTCGACGGGACGGCCGAGATACATCACCATCACCTCGTCGGCGATATGGTGGACGACGGAAAGGCCGTGCGAGATGAAGAGATAGGCAAGCCCCATCTCCTTCTGCAGGTCCATCAACAGGTTCAACACCTGCGCCTGGATCGACAGGTCGAGGGCGGAAACCGGCTCGTCGAGCACCAGCACCTTCGGCCGTAGCATCAAAGCGCGGGCAATGGCGATGCGCTGGCGCTGGCCGCCGGAGAACATATGGGGATAGCGGCCATGATGCTCAGGACGCAACCCGACGCGGGCCATCATCTCCTCCACCTTGCGGCGGCGAGCGGCGGCGTTGAGATCGGTGTTGATCTTCAGCGGCTCTTCGAGGATCGCGCCGACCTTCTGGCGCGGGTTGAGCGAGCCGTAAGGATTCTGGAAGACGATCTGCACCTGGCTGCGCAGGCTGCGGTCGCCGACATGGGCGGGCTTGCCGTCGATCAGCAATTCTCCCGACGTCGGGTTCTCGATCATGGTGACCAGGCGGGCGAGCGTCGACTTGCCGCAACCGGATTCGCCGACGACGGCAAGCGTCTTGCCGGAATGAAGGCTGAAGCTGACGCCGTTCAGCGCCTTGACGGTGGCATCGGCTTTGAAGAGGCCACGGTTGACGGTGTAGAAGCGGGCGAGATCCCTGCCCTCGAGAACAGCGCCCGTCATACCAGGTCTCCTGCAGTTTCAACGGCCATGACACCGGGATGCCCGAGCGGCTTGCCGTCCTTCAAAGGATAGTTGCACAGCGCCAGCCCAAGCTCCGGCCCCTGGCGAACAACGCCGCGGTCGCATTCGACCGTGGCGTAGCCGCAGCGCGGCGCGAAAAGACAGCCCGTCGGGCGGCCGTGCTGGCCGGGAACGACACCGGCGATCGAAGGAAGACGCTGACCGACCTCAGCGCGTTCCGGCAGGGCGGCGAGCAGGGCTGCGGTATAAGGGTGATGCGGATCGCGGAACAGCGCCTTCACCGGCTGCTCCTCGACCTTCTGGCCGGCATATTGCACCTGCACGCGCTCGGCGGTTTCGGCGACGACACCCATGTCATGGGTGATCAGCACCAGCGCCATGCCCTGCTCTTTCTGCAGGCGCACGAGCAGATCGAGAATCTGCGCCTGGATCGTCACGTCGAGCGCAGTCGTCGGCTCGTCGGCGATCAGGAGCTTCGGATTGCAGGCGAGCGCCATGGCGATCATGACGCG
This sequence comes from Rhizobium ecuadorense, assembly GCF_001187535.1. GTDB lineage: Bacteria > Pseudomonadota > Alphaproteobacteria > Rhizobiales > Rhizobiaceae > Rhizobium > Rhizobium ecuadorense. The sequence goes on along the minus strand of NZ_LFIO01001790.1, from coordinate 11,964 downwards.
CTGGCTCATGCCGCCCGACATCTGATGCGGGAAATTCGACAGCCGGTCTTCCGGCGCCGGGATGCCGACGAGGTTCAAGAGTTCGATCGAACGCTCGCGGCGCTCCTTGCGGTTGAGACCCATATGGACACGCAGGGTCTCGCCGAGCTGGAAGCCGACGGTGAAGCACGGATTGAGGCTCGACATCGGCTCCTGGAATATCATCGCCATATCCTTGCCGACGATCCTGCGGCGCTGGCGTCCGGAGATCCCCCGCAGATCCTGGCCGTCGAACTGCAGGCGGTCGGCGGTGATCTTCGCCGTCCAGGGCAGGAGCCCCATCAGCGCCAGCATGGCAACGGATTTGCCCGAGCCGGATTCGCCGACGACCGACAGGATCTCACCCTTGTCGCAGGCAAGTGATACGCGGTCGACGGCGCGGAAGAGACCGGAAGAGGTCTGGAATTCGACCGTCAGATTTTCGATTTCGAGGAGCGGCATCACGACCTCTTCAGCTTGGGGTCAAGCGCATCGCGCAGGCCGTCACCCATCAGGTTGATGGCGAGAACGGTGATGAGGATAGCAAGACCCGGGAATGTTACGACCCACCAGGCGCGCGAGATGAACTCGCGGGATTCGGCGAGCATCGTGCCCCATTCGGGTGTCGGCGGCTGAGCGCCCATGCCGAGGAAGCCGAGGGCGGCGGCATCGAGGATCGCCGCCGAGAAGGCGAGCGTTGCCTGGACGATCAACGGCCCAAGACAGTTCGGCAGGATGGTCTTGAACATCAGGCGGAAGGTGCCGGCACCGGCGACACGCGAGGCGATCACATATTCCTTCTCGCGCTCCGTGATGACGGAGGCGCGGGTCAGCCGGACGAAATGCGGCTGGTTGACCAGCGAGATCGCAATCATTGCATTGGTAAGTCCGGGGCCAAGCACCGCCACCAGCACGAGAGCGAGCAGCAGCGACGGGAAGGCCAGGATGATGTCCATCAGTCGCATGATCGCCGTATCGATCTTGCCGCGGAAATAGCCGGCGACGAGGCCGATCAGGACGCCGCATACGACCGAAAGCGTGACGACGACGACGCCGATGAAGAGCGAGAAGCGCGCGCCGTAGATCAGGCGCGAGAGGATATCGCGGCCGACGGCATCCGTTCCGAGCGGAAACGCGATGCTGCCGCCCTCCATCCAGGATGGCACGGCCAGCAGCGCCTGGCGGTTCTGCTCGTTCGGCGCATGCGGCGCAAAGATCGGCGCGAAGACTGCGACGACCAGGATGACGATGAAAACGACGAGGCCGATAACGGCGCCCTTGTTGCGGGAGAAATAGTGCCAGAATTCCGCAGCGGCGGATGGCTGGCCAGTCTTGACGGTGACGGTGCTCATGAACCGCTCCTAGTGACGAATGCGCGGATTGATGAAGCCATAGAGGACATCAACAATCAGGTTGACCATCATGATCACGCCGGCGATCAGCAGAAGCCCGCCCTGGACCACGGCGTAATCGCGCTTGAAGACCGAATCGACCATCCATTTGCCGATGCCCGGCCAGGAGAAGATCGTCTCGGTGAGGATGGCGCCGGCCAGAAGAACGCCGATCTGCAGGCCGATGGTGGTGATGACGGGGATCATCGCATTTCGCAGTGCATGCACGCCAACGACGCGCAGCGGCTTCAGCCCTTTCGAGCGCGCGGTGCGGACATAATCCTCGCCCAGAACCTCGAGCATCGCCGAACGCGTCTGACGGGCGATGACGGCAAGCGGGATGGTCGCCAGCACGATGGTCGGCAGGATGAGATAGCTGACGGCGGAGGAAAACGCGCCCTTCTGGCCGGACAGCAGGCTGTCGATCAGCATGAAGCCGGTGACCGGCTTGAAGAAATACATCAGCGAGATGCGGCCGGAAACCGGCGTCCAGCCGAGATAGCCGGAGAAGAAGATGATCAGCAGCAGGCCCCACCAGAAAATCGGCATGGAATAGCCGATCAGGGCGACACCCATCACGCTTTGATCGAACCAGGTGCCTCGCTTGACGGCAGCAAAGATGCCGGCGGGCACGCCAAGACAGACCGCGAGGATGATGGCACAGAAGGAAAGTTCCAGCGTCGCCGGAAACAGCGTCAGGAATTCGCCGAGAACGGGCCGCTTGGTGACGATCGAGGTGCCGAGATCGCCCTGCAGTACTTTTCCGAGATAATCGAAATACTGCACATACATCGGCCGGTCGAAACCGAGATCGTGCATGATCTGGGCGTGCCGTTCCGGCGCCATCACGCGCTCACCCGACAGGAGCATGACGGGATCGCCGGGAAGCATGCGGATGAACGAGAAGGCAATAAGGGAAACGCCGAGGAATGTCGGGATCAGCACCGCGAGGCGGCCGATGAAAAAACGCAACATGGCAGATATCCAATAGTTTCCGGCGGTCAGGGGGTGCCTGACCGCCGGCTGCGCCCAGCTCTGCCGGGCATTCTTACATTTTTCTTGTTATTCGGATACGTCGACGCCGTCGAAGCGGTGAATGCCGAGCGGATCCATGAAGAAGCCGGAGACCTTCTTGCTCATCGGAACGAAGACGAGCGAGTGATCGAGGGTCGCCCAGGGGGCTTCCTTTTTGAAGATCAGCTGCGCCTGCTCATAGGCCTTGGTGCGCTCGCCGACATCGGCGGTCAGCTTGGCCTTGGTCATCAGGTCGTCATATTCCTTGTTGCACCACTGGGCGCGGTTGTTGCCGCCGACGGCATCGCAGCCGAGCAGCGTATCCATGAAGTTATCCGGATCGCCGTTGTCGCCGGTCCAGCCGAGGATGACGGCGCCGTCGCGCTTCACGTCGGAGGAGAGCTTCAGATATTCGGCCCATTCATGGGTGACGATCTCGACCTTGACGCCGGCCTTGGCGAAATCGGCCTGGATCAGTTCGGCGGCACGGCGCGCGTTCAGCATGTAGGGACGCGACACCGGCATCGCCCAGACCTTCATGCTGAGATCCTTGACGCCGGCATCGGCGAGAGCCTTCTTGGCGGCATCCGGATCGTACTTGTCGTCCTGAACGGCGTCGTTATAGGACCACATCGTCGGCGGGATCGGGTTCTTGGCAACGGCCGCGGCACCCTGGAAGACGGCGTCGATGATCGCCTGCTTGTTGATCGCCATGTTGAGCGCGCGGCGAACTTCCGGCTTGTCGAACGGGGCCATCTGCGTGTTGTAGGCGAGGAAGCCGACATTGAGGCCGGCCTGTTCCATCACCGTCAGATTGCCGTCCTTCTTCAGTTCGGGAACGTCGGCCGCATTCGGATAGGGGATCAGGTGGCATTCGCCGGCCTTCAGCTTCTGAGCGCGAACGGCGGCATCAGAAGTGATGGCGAAAACCAGATCGTCGATCTTTTCCTTGCCCTTGAAATAGGTTTCGTTGGCCTTGTAGCGGATGACGGCATCCGGCTGGTACGCGACGAAGGTGAACGGGCCGGTGCCGAGCGGCTGCTGGTTGAGCTGCGCCATCTTGCCGTCGGCGGCGAGCTTATCGGCATATTCCTTGGAGACGATCGAGGCGAAGTCCATCGCAAGATCGGCGAGGAACGGCGCTTCGGGATGGTTGAGCGTGAACTTGACGGTGAGGTCGTCGACCTTCTCGATCGACTTGATCAGATCCGGGAAGCCCATGCCGGCGGCGTATTCGTAGGAACCGCCCTCGACATATTTGTTCCACGGATTGTCGGCCTTCAGCTGGCGCTCGAAGGAGAACACGACGTCGTCGGCGTTGAAATCGCGCGTCGGCGTGAAGAAGTCGGTGGTCTGATACTTGACGCCGGGATGAAGCTTGAAGGTGTATTCCGTCCCATCGGCCGAAACGCTCCAGCTGTCGGCGAGGCCGGGTTCGATCTCGGTGCCGCCATGCTTGAATTCGACCAGGCGGCTATAGACCGTGCGCGACGAGGCGTCGAAGGTCGTGCCTGCCGTATAGAGGCTCGGGTCGAAGCCTTCCGGCGAGCCCTCGGAGCAATAAACAAGGGTCTTGGACCAGGCCGACGTCGCCATGACCGAAATCAGGGCCGTCGCTGCCAGCATGACAGAGATCTTTTTCATAATATTGTTTCCCGGTTGTTCTTTTTTGATGTCTGGAGACCGCAGATATGCATCCCGATCGACGGTCGATGGAACGACATTTATCTACTGAAAGCAACGGGCTACGGAGAAAATTTTTCCAGTTGGACAATTTTAGAAATTTTCAGTCAAAAATCGGCCTCAATCGGACATATTTGGATAAAAATGACCGGGATTTCGTCGTATTTTGGATAATTGCGCCTCTTAAGCGTGTCGCGATCGATCGGATTCGCTTGCTGCGCGTGGGATGTTTGTCTCTTGCCGAGCCGGGGAGACGCCGCACAAAACAAAAACCGCGATTGCCGGGGCAACCGCGGTTTCACAAGTCTGTGCTGCTCGTTAAATTCAGGCGGCAGGCGCAACGATCGCGGGTTTACGATAGGGCTGCTCGCCGGTAATTCCGAGAAGGAAATTGATCTGCGGACGCGCCTTGACGAGGTCGTCGATCGAATATTCGGACAGCACCGCGAAGAAGGCGTTGAGCGCCTTGCGCAGCGCCGAATTCAGGCCGCAGCTGTCAACCAGCGGGCATTCGACCACGCCGTCATCCTCGAAGCATTCGGCCATGGCGAAACTGTCTTCCGTCACCCGGACGACGTCGAAGAGCGTGATGTCGGCCGCCGGCTTGCCGAGCCGCACGCCGCCATTGCGACCGCGCACGGTTTCGACAAGGCCCGCCTTGTTCAGCGGCTGGAGGATCTTGAAAAGAAACAGCTCGGAAACGCCGTAAGCCTTGGCGATTTCCGGAATCCGGCTCAGGTGCCCGTCGTTGGCAGCACAATACATCAACATGCGAACCGCATAGTTGGTCTGCTTCGTCAACCGCATGCCATTCTCCTGACTCGTGCCTGTTCAGACCTATATAGGCGGTTTGGTAGTTTTGAACAATTCCAAAATATGAAATTCGCATTCAGCTTATGAGGCCAAATGCCGCGACGTCAATCTTGCTGCAGAGCGCCGGCATAATCCAGGATCGCCTGCTTGCGCTCGGGCGTGCCCGGATGGGTGGAGAGCATGCTGGTGCTGGAATGATCGCCGAGCTTGGCTTCCAGGACATCGAAAAAACGGGCGATCGCAACAGGATCCATGCCGGCCTTGCGCATCAGTTCCACCGAGCGTCGGTCGGCCTCGGCCTCTGCACTGCGTGAATAGGACAATGCCAGCAGGCCGCCACCCTGCGTCAGGATATCCTCGACGCCAGAGCCGATATCACCGGCAATCAGCATGACGAGGCCGGCGACACCTGCGGCGCGATAAAGCTGCCGGAGGCTGTGCTTGTATTCGACATGGCCCACCTCGTGGGCGAGAACCCCGGTTATCATCTCATCGTCGCCGCCCGCCAGTTCCACCAGCTGGTCGGTGATGACGATATTGCCGTCGGGAAGCGCGAAAGCGTTGGGACCGATCACGCCGCCATCGCGGAAATTCAGCACATAACGGCCGGCGCCGCCTTCGGCATTGGCAGCGACCTGGCGGAAGCGATCGGCGATTTCGGCTTGCCGGGCTTCGTCCAATTGGCTGGCGGACAGCGCAGTCCTGTCGAGCGTGTTGAGAGCGCTGTAGGACATTGCCTCGGAAACAACAGGCGGCGTCACGAAGACGGCAACTTCGACGAGCGCCGGCAGCGCGTAACGATAGATTCCGACGGCGAGCAGAACGACCGCGACCGCGAAGACGAAGATGCGGGGGTGAAATTCCTCCAGCCGATGTACCCAGCCGCTTCTGCCGCCGCCGCGAAGAAAGGCATCGATTGCATCATTGTCGCTGCTCTCGAAGACCGAGCCGTCGGCAAAGACGGCGCGTCGGGGGATCGACCCGACGCGCGGCGTGAAGGAGAGCTCTCCGGCAGCGCTATCCGAAAGGGCGACATCCTCGTCGGTTACGGCGAGCAGGCGCCCGCCGCGCGACAGCAGGCGTGCGGGAACGGAGCCGCTCGAATGCGGCGGATACCATTCCCCTTTGGCGATGGTCTCTGCGTCAGAAACCAAAATCGATCCCTTCCATGCTCATATATTCCGCACCGACGGCGGCGCCAGTCGTTTGAAACTGCGTAAAAACCTCGCCGATTTCGCCTTCGATGCGGATCGCCGTGTGCTCGGCCACATAGCGTGCCAGACGAACCGCCGCCCAGGGGCGCATCAAGCCGAGGGTAAGCATCGTCACCACGACGTTCGATATGGCGATCCAGGCATAGCGTGCACGGGAAAGATCGCTGCGCAGGAGATGCTGGCCGTCGATGCGGGTCGACGACCAGACGATGTTATGGACGGCGGCCCGATATATGAGGCCTGCAAGGCCATAGACGATGATCAGGCCGAAAACGACAAGATACATTCCCCACACTATCATCAACATAGCGGCATCATGCTCGAATGCGCCGGGGTCATTGGCCTGCATCCCGACGACCGCGATCGCAACCAACCCGGCGAGAACGACCAGGCCCAGCACGACCATCAGGGCCGGGATGAGAAGCGCGCGGTAGAGCGTGCCAATCTTGGGATCGGTATCGAAAGGCCGATTGCCGTAGCGGAGATTGTTGAAGATATAGCGGTTGAGCCAACGGCTGGCCAAGGGCGCAAGCAGACCCAGCGACAGGAAAGCGACGAGACCTCCAAGCATCACGCAGACGAAGGCGCCGCCGGCCGTGCCGGTGAAATCAAATCGCACATTTCGATAGCTGGTCACGCGAGTGTTGAAACGAAGGCCTCTGACGATCAGCCACGGAAGAGCGATGAGCACCAGGACCGTGGTCACCAGCGAGAACAGCGGATGGATCGCCGCTAGAATGTTGGCCACGACAAGGAAGGCGAAGACGATCAGGCGGCCGATGAAAATCTGCTTGCCGGTGGCGTGATATTCGAAAGCACGGCCGAGCAGGACGGTGTTGCCATAAAAATAGCGATTGCGCCGCACTTTCGCCCAGGCGGAATAGATGCCGAGCGTTACGATCGTCAAAAGGACATTGACGATCCAGATACCGAAATATTCCGATGCCGTGCCGGTGAACCGGGCACGTTCAAACGCGTTCGCCGCGGAGCCCGCGGACACTCTGTTATCCATGATCTCTGCTTCCCCCAGCACATTGCCCGACAGCATGATGAGAATCACGCGTCGAGCGCACCGACAGAAAAGCAAAACGCGAAGAAATCGACAACCTGAAATCGAAAACGGGGGCCACAAGGCCCCCGAATTGCAGATCGATCTGTCGTGAAAATCACTTCATCGTCGGCATGACGAATTCGGCGCCGCTCTTGATGCCTGAGGGCCAGCGGGCGGTGACGGTCTTGGTCTTCGTCCAGAACTTGATCGAATCCGTGCCGTGCTGGTTGAGGTCGCCGAAGCTCGAGGCCTTCCAGCCGCCGAAGGAGTGGTAGGCGAGCGGAACCGGGATCGGAACGTTGATACCGATCATGCCGATATTGATGCGCGAGGCGAAATCGCGGGCCGCATCGCCGTCACGGGTGTAGATCGCAACGCCGTTGCCATATTCGTGCTTCATCGGCAGCGACAGCGCCTCTTCGTAATTCTCGGCGCGAACGACGGAAAGGACAGGTCCGAAGATCTCGGTCTTGTAGATATCCATCTCGGGTGTGACGTGATCGAACAGGCAGCCGCCGACGAAATAGCCGTCTTCATAGCCCTGGAGCTTGAAGTCGCGGCCGTCGACGAGCAGCTTGGCGCCTTCCTCGACGCCGCGGTCGATCAGGCTGCGAACACGGGTATAGGCGTCCTTGGTGACCAGCGGGCCCATATCGGCCTGATCGTCGGTGTAGGGGCCGATGCGCAGCGATTCGATCTTCGGGATCAGCTTCTCGACGAGGCGGTTGGCGGTGTCCTCGCCGACCGGAACGGCAACCGAGATCGCCATGCAGCGCTCGCCGGCCGAGCCGTAGCCTGCGCCCATCAGCGCATTGACGGCCTGATCCATATCGGCATCCGGCATGATGATCATGTGGTTCTTGGCGCCGCCGAAGCACTGGGCGCGCTTGCCGTTCATCGCCGCAGTACCATAGACGTAACGGGCGATCGGCGTCGAACCGACGAAGGAGACGGCACCGATATCGGGATCGGTGAGGATCGCATCGACGGCGCCCTTGTCGCCATTGACGACATTGAGGATGCCGGCGGGAAGACCGGCCTCGATCATCAGTTCGGCAAGACGGATCGGCAGGGAAGGATCGCGCTCGGAGGGCTTCAGGATGAAGGCGTTGCCGCAGGCGATTGCCGGCGCGAACATCCACATCGGGATCATGCCGGGGAAGTTGAAGGGGGTGATGCCGGCGCCGATGCCGACCGGCTGGCGGATCGAATACATGTCGATCGCCGGGCCCGCGCCCTCGGTGAACTCGCCCTTGGCGAGATGCGGAATGCCGCAGACGAATTCGCAGACTTCGAGGCCGCGGATGACGTCACCCTTGGCATCCTCGATCGTCTTGCCGTGCTCCTTGGAGAGCATTTCGGCAAGCTCGTCCATGTGCTTGTTCAGGAGTTCGACAAACTTGAAGAAGACGCGGGCGCGGCGCTGCGGATTGGTGGCGGCCCATTTCGGCTGCGCTGCCTTGGCGTTCTCGACGGCGGCGCGCAGTTCTTCGACGCTTGCGAGCGCGACCGTCGCCTGCACTTCGCCGGTTGCCGGATTATAGACATTGCTCACGCGGCCGCTGGTGCCGGCGACTTGCTTGCCGCCGATGAAATGACCGATCTCACGCATGGATGCTCCTCCTGTTTTTTGGATGGCCTACAATCGCACTTCAATTTGCACAAATCAATGCGCTGATATAAGTAACGGTTGTGCGTAAATTATAGCGCTGCCATTGCGTCAGGCGTTGCTGCTGCTCCCAAACTTGGAACGGCACGCGGACAAGTCAAATCCCGGAGAGGTCAAGCCGATGAGCCGCAAACCTGTCGTCAGAATGGCGGAGCTGGAGATCGATCCGGATAGGCTCGACGCCTATCGCGCATTGCTCACTGAGGAAATCGAGGCATCCGTCAGGCTGGAAGTCGGCGTCCTTTCTCTGAGTGCTGTTTCCATCAGGGACGCCCCCAACCGGATCCGCATTCTTGAGGTCTATGCCGACAAGGGGGCCTACGAAGCCCATCTGCGGACACCGCATTTCCTCAAATACAAGAGCGAGACGGCCGGCATGGTGACATCGCTGACGCTGATTGAGGTCGATCCGATCTCAATGCGGGCCAAGCCATGAACTGGGACGACGTCCGGATTTTCCTTGCCGTCGCCCGTACCGGGCAGATTCTTGCCGCCTCGAAGCGGCTGGGGCTCAATCACGCCACACTCTCGCGCCGGCTGACCTCGCTGGAGGAGGCGCTGAAGACGCGGCTTTTCATCCGCCGCACCAATGGCTGCGAGTTGACTGCCGAAGGCGAAGTGTTCCTGGCATCCGCCGAGCGGATGGAAACGGAAATGCTCGCAGCACAGGCCAGCCTCGGCCACACCGATACGGCGATTGCCGGGACGGTGCGCGTCGGCGCGCCTGACGGCTTCGGCGTTTCCTTTCTTGCGCCGCGCATGGGCCGGCTGATCGAGCGCCATCCGGCGCTGAAAATCCAGCTTGTCCCGGTGCCGCGCTCGTTTTCGCTGTCGCAGCGCGAGGCGGATATCGCCATTACGCTGGAACGGCCCGAACAGGGCCGGCTCGTGTCCTCCAAGCTCACCGACTATACGCTCGGTCTCTATGCCTCGCGCGATTATCTCACCTCCCGGGGCACACCCTGTGATATCGAGGCGCTGAAGGCGCATCCGCGCATCGGCTATGTCGAAGACCTGATCTTCACCGCCTCGCTGAATTTCTCCGGCGAGGTGATGCGAAGCTGGGATGCAAGCTTCGAGATTTCGACCGCGATCGGGCAGACTGAAGCGGTGCGATCGGGCGCCGGCATCGGCATTCTGCACGATTATATCGCCCGGCAATATCCGGAGCTCCAGCGCATTCTGCCGGAGGTTTCGATCCGGCGTGCCTACTGGACGACCTATCACGAAACGGCGCGCGACCTCGTACGCGTCAGGAGCGTCGTCGATTTCCTGCAGGAACTCGTCAGCGCCGAACGGCAGATCTTCCTTTAATTTTCGGAGACGTGCTTCGCTGGCTCGTCGTTCTCGTCTGGATTGGGAACCGGCGCCTCGTCGGGGAGCCTGTCCGGCTCCGGTTCGGTAATCGGCGGCACCGGCTTCCAGCCGGGCGCCGGCATCGGCGGCTGATCGGGAATGGGTTCGTTGGGCACGGACATGACCGCCTCCCTTTCATGATGCTGGAACAAACTGACGTTGGGCCGGGGTTACTTGTCCGGCTTCAGCGATTCGGCAGCGCGCCTCGGCATGCTGTCGATGATGGCGAAAAGCTCGCCATCGGTGATCGGCTCGCTGACCTTGAGCTTCACCGTGCCGTCCTTGCCGACAAGGAAGGCGGCGAATTCCCCAATCTCCAACGCCTCGAGATCGCGGCGGATCGCTTCGCCGTCAAGACCGTCCGCCGCACCGAAGAGCGGCCGGACAGTTGCACCTGAGATTTTGAGCACAACCAGATCACGCTCGTCGAGGGCTGAACGGTCTGTCAAAAGCTGATTTTCCTGGCGGGCGGCGCGGGCATTGTCCCTGTCGGCAAACACGACGAAGACGCGGTTCTTCCACTGGAAGGCCGCCAGGCTTTCGACCGGCGCATAGGCGCTGTTCGTCTCGTCAATCTTGGTCGCGCCGTAGAGAAGGGTTTTCGACATGCATATTCTCCCGTTAACTTGGAGAACGGCGCGAGACGGCATGGGTTCCATCCAATCGATAGGATCCCGGCTTTCATTGCTGCAGTGGGAGGTCGCACGTGCGTTTCCCGATCTCGGACTCGCGGCAAAAAATATGCCGAGAGTCCGAGCAAAAATTATGCAAACAGGAAGTCCCAAGATTGAAGGCTTGAAACAGCAACATTCGTAAGCGTTATGGTGTTGTCGGAATCGGCTGTAATAATTGTATCATTCCCGGACTGCGCGGTTGCCGCAAAAAGCGATTCCCAGTCGGCGAAAATGCTGTGATCGATCGAGATCGCGTCATGTGCCGAGCCGGCTGCCACGAAGTTTGTGATCGTATCATGGCCCCAGTTCGTCAAATAAACGAAGACGTCGGCTGCCGCTCCACCAGTGATCGTATCATTGCCGCCGCCACCCGTTAGCGTATTGGAACCACTGCCGCCGACGATAACGTTGTTCAGCGCATTCCCCGTTCCGGCAAACGTCCCAGTGCCGGCAAAGCTCAGGTTCTCGACATTGCCGGCAAGCGTATAGCTCGCCAGGTTCGTGCGAACCGTGTCGATCCCCTCATTGGCGGCTTCGGTGACGAGGTCGCCGGCATTATCGACGATGTAGGTGTCGTTGCCCGCACCACCGATCAAGGTATCCGCACCTGCCCCGCCGTTCAGCGTGTCATTGCCGGCGCCGCCGGTGATCGTGTTGGCCAGCGCATTGCCGGCGCCGCTGAAGCTGGCGGATCCCGTGTAGGTCAGGTTCTCGACATTGTTGCCGAGCGTATAGCTTGCAAGCGCCGTCCGGACCGTGTCCGTCCCTTCGTTCACATTCTCGATCACCAGATCGGTCGCGATGTCGACGACGTAGACGTCGTCGCCTATCCCACCTGACATCTTGTCGGAGCCACCCCCGCCGATCAAAGTGTCGTTGCCCGCAGCCCCCGTGAGGGTGTCAGCGCCAACACCACCTGTGATAACGTTGTCGAGCAAATTCCCGGTCCCGGCAAAGGCTGCCGTGCCGATGTAGGTGAGGTTCTCGACATTGGCCGCCAATGTGTGGGCCGCCAATGTCGTCTGCACCGTGTCGGTCCCCTCATTGGCGGCCTCGGTGACGAGGTCGCCGGCATGGTCGA
>NZ_LFIO01000238.1 GCF_001187535.1 Rhizobium ecuadorense | reverse complement strand
CGTCTCCCGCATCGTCGGGCGCATCGCGAACATCTATGGTTTCATCTTCTTTCTTGCCGTGGTTTCGCTTCCAGCCTTCGCGCCCAGCGCCATGCTTCTATTCTTCGCCTTGATTGTCGTTGGGGTCGCGCTTTCGACGGTGGAACTCGGCATGAATGTCGAGGCCGATGTGACGGAGAAGGCGACGGGGCTGATCATCATGAGCCGCTGCCACGGCTTCTGGAGCTTTGGCATCATGGCCGGCAGCCTGAACCTGTCTCTTATACACCTCTGACG
>NZ_LFIO01000785.1 GCF_001187535.1 Rhizobium ecuadorense | reverse complement strand
GGCGCGGCGGCGCATATCGTCGTCCCGGCAAACCACACTTTGCTACCCGTCAACAAGACGATGTGGAACCAGACCCTGTCGTTTTTGAAGGATGGGCGGTTTACAAGCTGAATGTCCAAATATTCAAACATCCGCCACATGCCCTCTGCTTAATTCCCCGCGGCACCGGTATCGAAGGAAATGCAATGACCGCCATCCTGCGAAAGAAAGTTCACGGCGCGTCTACACGCGGACAGGTCATCGATGGTGCGCCCGATATCGGCGTCGCCTATCAGG
>NZ_LFIO01001035.1 GCF_001187535.1 Rhizobium ecuadorense | reverse complement strand
GCGCACGCCTGTACCATTGCAATAAGCTGCTGGTTGAATAAGGTGAAGCACGCTATTAATAAAACTATGAGATGAAAAACAAAATGCCGGGTTCGCGATTTTTGAAAGAAAACTCTATTTCGATTTCTGTCCTTTCCATCATTTTCGGTCTGTCTGGATGTGTCACCACTCAAAACGGTGTCGCTATTTCTGCGGATCACAGTCGGGCTCTGAGTGGAGAGCGGACAAAGATGGGCCAGTCCTACAATTTGAATGAAGACTGCACCGTTGCAACAA
>NZ_LFIO01000079.1 GCF_001187535.1 Rhizobium ecuadorense | reverse complement strand
CGGCGCCACCTCGTACTCGTCATCGAACAGCCGGAAATAGCTGCGATACTCCTTCGCGAACCGCTTGGCGGTGGCCCGAAGCGCGTCCGGGAACCCGGGCGGCATGGAGACCCGGGAGAAATCGGGCGACTCCCAGAACTTGACCTCGGCGGCCGCCACATGGATCCGCAGGTCCGGACGCAGCTGGTCCTTCACCCCGTCGACGAGCAGCCCGCCAATATGGTCCATGTGCATGTGGGTCAGCACCACGTCGGTCACCGAAGCAAGATCGATGCC
>NZ_LFIO01000422.1 GCF_001187535.1 Rhizobium ecuadorense | reverse complement strand
AATCCAACTGGACATGGGACGCGGTGGCCGGCGCCTATTACTGGCACCGCTTCTATTCCCATCAACCCGACCTGAATTTCGACAGCCCTCTTGTCATGGAGGAGTTGCTGAGGGTTATGCGCTTCTGGCTGGAAACCGGCATCGACGGGTTTCGTCTCGATGCGATCCCCTACCTCGTCGAGCGCGAGGGGACGATCAACGAAAACCTGCCGGAAACCCACGGGATCCTCAAACGCATACGCGCCGCGCTCGATGCCACTCATCCCGGCGTGATGC
>NZ_LFIO01000142.1 GCF_001187535.1 Rhizobium ecuadorense | reverse complement strand
CAAAACCCACGGCGTGGTCAGACACTTCTGCAACGCAATAATCGGGAACATTCGTCACCCATATCCCCCGCTCCGTCGCTGCATCGACTGCAATATTGTCCAGGCCAACTCCGAGACGAGCGACGATCTTGAGGTTAGGAGACGCAGCGATTGCCGTCTCGCTAACTTGAGCCCAGCAGGTCAGAATCGCGTCCGGCTGATGCTTTGCAGCCAAAGCGTCGATCTCAGCAGGCGGAGACGGCTCGGCCGGACCGCTGACGAGGGTAAGCCCGGCCC
>NZ_LFIO01001062.1 GCF_001187535.1 Rhizobium ecuadorense | reverse complement strand
CATCTTGTTGTCCACGGTGAGGGACTGAAGCGGCTGGCCGTCGATCGATATTCAAAATCGCCGGACTGTGTCCATGTCCTGTCGCATCCCTCGATCCTTCGCTATGCAGAGCTCGCCCGGCGACAGAAGATGGCGCCGCGCGAAGCGGATGGAACTATACGCGTCCTGCTCTTCGGACGGATTTTTGCCTACAAAGGCCTGGAACATCTGGTCCGGGCCGAGGCGATGCTCAAGGACGTACTTCCCAACCTGCGCATCACGGTCGCAGGACGTGGC
>NZ_LFIO01000481.1 GCF_001187535.1 Rhizobium ecuadorense | reverse complement strand
ATCGCCATCATTGGGGAACAAGCCGCCGACCTTCTTATTGGTCTCGATCTGCGCCCACATATTGGTGAAGACGGAGATGACGTCCTCGAGACCCCAGAAGAAGTGATAGGCATAGTTGAATGGTTTCCACGAGGTGGGGTCGCCGGGATTGCCCTGCTGGCCGATGAACCAGGGTTGCCAGGGCGCCACCGTCGAAATACAGGGCATTTCCTCGGCCTCGCAGGTGGTCGCCACCGGATTGGTGGTCTCCGGCGTCGAGGCGACGAGGATCAGGTT
>NZ_LFIO01001615.1 GCF_001187535.1 Rhizobium ecuadorense | reverse complement strand
GGCCATTATCAGCATGCCGACGCCGAAAATCACAATCGTACCGAAATTCACCCCCAGCCGTACAAGACTGGCATGCGCCGACGATACCGCATAGGATTCGGTCGCGATGACGTTGATCAGGTCGCTGCGCTCATAGTCTTGAAAGCGCTGGAAGGGCATGGTCAAGACCTTGGCGTAGAGGCGGTCTCGCATGCGGTCGCTAATCCGGTGGTTCACTGCGCTTGCAATCAGTGAATTGGCGCATCCCAATAAAATCCGGAACAGGATGGAGCCGATG
>NZ_LFIO01001825.1 GCF_001187535.1 Rhizobium ecuadorense | reverse complement strand
CGCTGCTTGCGGCCGCCATGATCTGGGCCGGCAGGGTCTTGTCGCAGCCGCCGATCAGGACGACGGCATCCATCGGCTGGGCGCGGATCATCTCTTCCGTTTCCATCGCCATCAGATTGCGCAGATACATCGAGGTCGGCGAGGCAAAGCTCTCGTGGATCGAGATTGTCGGAAACACCATGGGCATCGCACCCGTCAGCATGACGCCGCGCTTGGTTGCCTCGATGAGTTGCGGCACATTGCCGTGACAGGGATTGAAATCACTGTAGGTGTTTGC
>NZ_LFIO01000365.1 GCF_001187535.1 Rhizobium ecuadorense | reverse complement strand
TCCGAGGAACCTGGACATACGCCACAGGCTCCTCGACCGAAGGTCAAGGAGTGTGGTGTCGAATCGGCCGACACCAACCGCTTGTAGGGGTTTCCACACCCCAAGGCAGCGCGTACTGCCTCGCTGCGAAACCTAGTTGAAATCCGCCCGCCGCGCAACCGAATGCTTCACAAGATTCAATGGCTTCGCTCTTCCAACGCTGCACGAAGAGCCTCGGCGCTTTTGAATACGCCAAGTGGCGCTGTGTGAGCCGCGGCCGAACGAATGGCGTCAGCCGCAGGCTAACGATCTGTTCTGGGTCCGTACGCAATGGCCGGAAGGGTCGTCGGAACCTTTTTGCTGCGGGGTGATCTGGTTGAAGTCGGCGTATTTCACCTTAGGCGCCACCTCCGCTTGTTAGGATGGATGGCGAAGTTTCCCATCAGCTGTCCAGGAAACTCGCTCTCGGCGACCAGGGTCGGCTCGACCCAGACAATAGCCGCACTTCAGGAATAGGGCAGGGGCGGCTGCTTTCGCTTCCAGCGCAGCTTGTCCAGCATCTTCCGCAATCGGATGGCCTCGGCTTCCTTGAAGCCCGTTGATGCAGACCGACCGAACCTCGACGCTGTGTGCTCTCGCATCACACAATCTGTGCCGGCGCATAAAAACCCATCGGCTGTGGAATTGATGAGCGCGGCGCAGAAGGCGTCAGGGTAATGGCCTCGCCGCTCTGGGCGGCTGCTCGGCGGGACGATATCCGACAAGCGAACGCCGCCGACGCCATCGCCGGTCATATCGCCGGGCTTCTTGTCTCCGGCGAAGGTGTAAAGCGGCTTACTTTCCCATTTCTCAATGGCTTCGTCGGAAATCCGCGGGTTATGGGCATCGATGATTGGAGCTGGCGGCATTCCTCGCGGTACGGGACGATCATGGTCGATCTCCGCCCCACTTCTGCCCAAGGGGTCGCAACGATCTTGGCTTCCATATTTGAAGATACAACACTGTGCCGGCCCAGCGACATTTCCTTATCAGCTTCGTCACCACGCCGATTGTGGTGCCGAGGAAGATCGCATAATGGATCGAAGGGAACTGGCCCGGCAGGCGAGCAAAGAAAGACAAGGTTGACAGGCGCATTGCTTCTTCGATTGAGGGTTCGGCAGTTCATGCGTGACGACGGTGGTGCCGATCGATCGGGCCTTCGCCCGTGCGCGCTGGCAACGCCGGCGCTCTGGATGCGCTACATAGACCGCGTCGGGGTTGGCGGAAAATCTTTTAAGACTCCGGCGATGCACAACAAGGAAGCTCGCCGATAAGTTGCCCACGTGCAACTTTTGAATCAGTACGGTTTGACTTCGTTCAGGGCCAATGTAGCCTCACCCGTCTCATCCCCCATTCGACTGGCCACGAATTCTGCTCCTGGAAAGGTGAGGTGGACATTTGAGCGTGGCTATAGACGGGCAGTCCGGTAATCGTTATTTCGGATATACCACCCCATCACCAAATCATCCCGTGAATCTTCAAGGCCTTTTATATTGAAAAAAGTGCAACGCAGTTTTGCCGTCGAGTACAAAAGCGGCAGACGAAAACTCGATACTAGGTCGAACTCGATCTGGGGCAACGTGGACCTAAAGTCCGTCGCTCGCGACCTAGACGAAGAGGCAATGCCGTTTCTGTCGGATAGCTCTCAGAGTGGCAAATCCGACAGCGAAATTTCTCTACCAAAACCAGATCAGGCTGAGTCGTTGTTGACACCGCCTCTTGAGCCGTCGACAACTGCATCAGATGCACAGGAGATAAGCATGGCCGACGAGACTGATACTGCAACCAGTGCCGATGTGCCGGCCGTTGTCGAAACGCCAATTACGCCGAAGAAACAGCGCAAACCCAGGGCCAAGAAAGCCGCGGCACTCGAAACCGCGTCAGCTGACACTACGGCAGAGCCAGCAGCTGCTCTGGCCGGCGCCGGTGGTGTGAAGAGGAGAGGGCGCAAGACAAAGGTGATCGAAGCTGCGGCGAGCGCCAAACGCGCACCTGTGCGCCGTGCTCCGAAGGCGGTGCAGACAGCCTCGGCCGCGCCGACGACAGCGATCGATGAAATGGCGGACCTCCTGCAGTTAGAAGAGGAAAATCAGCGGCTGCGCAAGCTTCTGGCTGAAAAACTTCGCGCTGAAAATGCCGATCTGCGCAAACGGCTCAAGCTCGATTGATAAAAGCAGCCGGTCAACCGCCGGCCGCATTTCCATGCTTATCGAGACAAACAATTTGGCAACGGGGGATGCTGTTCCCGGAACCAAAACTCACTGCCTGCTTGCGGATAACACGCGAGGTCGGATAAATGGCGTCTCCCTGGAAATTCCTTGCCCGACTGATCTCACCGGGACGCGAACAAAAAAGAGAAAACGACTCGACTGAGAAGGTTACGCCGGAGGCGTTGGCTATTTCCGGTCCGACTGAAACGGCTGGCGAGGAGAGCCTAGCTGCTCGACCAGCAAGCGAGGAGCTACCTCGTCACGATGAAGCCGCTGCAATCTCCGCAGTGCCAGTGCAATCCGAAGAAGCCGAAAACGATGTCCACGACAAGGTCGACGGCCAGGTCGCCAAAACCGTGGAGGTCGCTGATCCCGCTATATCCGGTGGTATTGGCATCGCCGTCAACGCTGCACAAACCAAGATCAAGCTAGCTGTCGAGGTGAAACCGCGCAAGCAAAGGAGGCGCGGCAAGGAAGCGGTAGCGGTTGCGAACTTTTCCCAAGTTAACGACACTGCAGACGAGATGAAGCTCGATGAAGAGATCAGGGTGCTCAGGGATCAACTGGCAAGAAAGCTAAAGCTGCAAAACGCGCAGTTGAGAAAAATGCTGGAGCGGTTTGAACGGTGAACGTGTCGCGATGCCTTGCCCTTAATGCGGGGTCGATTGCAAGCCTGTTGGGGGCGAACGAGTCTCAGATTTGAATAGCGTGTCGCCGGTTCGATTCCTTTCGAGGCGTGCAACCGCTCGCTGCCTGGCGTAGCCCCCGAACGGCACCACCTTCGACATCTCGGGCGGTCAGGCAATCTGACCGTCGCATCGTCCCTTCATTCGGAATTGCCGTCACGTCGAGAGGCCACCATTGCCCGACCCAGCCTGACACCCGTCGGCCACGCGCTCTGCCGTTCGTTCAACGCGCCGCGATCGTCCTTCTTTGAAAAGACCGAGCCGTTCGACCGGATCAACGTTGACATCTCGGCCAAACCCGACTGTTTTCTGGCGCTGTCGCCGACCGGCAAGGTGCCGCTGCCTTCACAAAGCGGATCTTGATCTTGGGGTCGGCGTGCCATGATGGCATTAATTGCACCAGTGCTGCTTACTTCCCGGGCTGCGTCGGTCGATCTTGTCGGGATCACTAGGACGGCATGGGCCGTTGCATCAGATAGCGCTCTGTGCCGTAAGCGCGCCGCGGCCGGCCGCAACATTTCAAATGCTTGTCAAAGCTTGTCTACTGGGAGCGCCCGCACCAGCAGTTCGTCCTGGTTGAGCATGTGTTCGAGTTTTCTTCGATATTGGTGCCACCAGTTCCGATCGAGATCGTCTGTCATGACTTCAATCACGACAATCTCATCCTCTTCTATATTCCGGTCCTTCGACCAGAGTCCTTTTGCGGGCGAACTGAGATACGCCGTTGCCCCGCCGAAGCGCTCCGTCATTTCGCGTTGAACAGATGCAACAAAATCTTCGAAGTCGATACTCGCTCGCGGCGTCGCCGGAATGAACAACTGTACCAAATGCATGTCAAACTCCCCTCGTCTGAAAACATCGGAAATCGCACGAGGTTCCCCGGATAGAGGGTCCGCCCTGAACTGCGCCTCGTTTTCGCACGCCACATCAACGCGAGTGCTGCTGGCCAGAGGCATGCAACCGGGGTTCTTTCCGCACTCACCACCGCAAGCTATCAACGGAGCATGCCCTCCTGCGGATTTTGGATGCAGGTTCTTCCCGTCTTCCTCCGTACCTTCGTTGCATTTTCATTGAGCTTTCTTCTCAGTATGTTCTTCAGAACCTTCTTTGCAGTTGTGGGCCCTGAGCTCTCAAGGGATCTCCTGCTATCTCCTTTCCAGTTTGGTGTTCTATCCTGCATTCTTCGCCGGCTTCGCCGCAATGCAAGTGCCGGTAGGCTTGCTCTTTGACCGCTTTGGGTGCCGATTGCCGATGACAGCGCTCGCCATTTGCGGTGCCGCGGGCTCGGCGATGATCGCGACCACGAGGTCTTTCGCCCAGGCACTGCTGGGACAGGGGCTGCTCGGAATCGGCTGCGCTCCAGCTCTTATGGGAATCTATTACCACTATGGGCAGGTACTTCCGTGGGAGAAGGCGGCGCGGGTCGCGACCACGATCGTCGCCATCGGCTCGCTTGGAGCTTTAGTCTCTGCAATGCCGCTCGAGCTCCTTGTTTCAACGGTCGGATGGCGGTACGCGGTGGCTTCGTCGGCTTGCTCCGGCGCGCCATTACAGAGCATCTCGGTCGAGCGGTCGCGCGATCACCTCGCACTGAATGGCAGGAGAATATTCTTCTACGTCATGCGGCGTCGAGCTGCGGCTGCGAGGAGCGCGGCGAGGTCCAGGGAACGGCGGCGCACCCTTCGCGAACAGGTAGATGAGACACTGCCTTGATATCGACAGATTGCGCCACTACATACGGCGCATCGGCATTGCTGATGAGCGCTGGAAATAGTGCCGCTCGCAATGCCTCGTCGACTGGCTTGACCACGGATGTACTGGCAGGATAGGTAGACGAACGAAAGGTCGGTGCGATTTCGCCCCGGCCTTTTTTGTTGGTGACGATCAGGTCGGCCGGACGTTCTCAGCCTTGGACTTGCCGGTCTTGCGATCCTGGCCGAGCTCATAGCTGACAGCCTGGCCGTCGCGCAGCGATCCGCCGTGAACGGCAGAGATATGGACGAAGACGTCCTGACCGCCGTTGTCCGGTGTGATGAAGCCGAAACCCTTGTCCTGATTGAAAAACTTTACAGTGCCGGTAGCCCAACTTCTCCGATGCTCTGGTTTTTGGAGGCGTATTCATAAACCGGTGCGCGATCTCAGGCAAGCATAGGCACCACGCGTGCTTCACGAGGCTCGCGATATCTGATTCCGTGAAAGAGGATGACCATGACCGAGAACACCTGCACGCCGCCAACACCCGATCAGAGACGCTTCCTCGAAATAAGGGAGGCGGCCGAACGCAGGATGCTCGACACCGTCTTCAAGGCGATCTCTGACGCTGCTGCCGAGGTCGAGAACGGCATCAGGGACGCGAGGCTGGACTTCGAACCCCCCCACCAAGACTACTTCACCTTCACCGTCCAGCAGGTTGCTTTCGTCCGTCTATGCGGTGGGGATCCCGAGACCTTGCAAGGAGGCAACCCCGAACTGGGCGAGCGCATCTTGGGCAACGGTCGTCATATCATCGACAGTTATTGGCGCGGCGAGAAGAGGGACTAGCTCGCGTGAAAGAAAAATCGATCCTGGTGAAAGATCCTTGACGCCGCGTCTTTCGTTCTGTCGAGCGTCAACGGAACTCACGCTCGTTTCCCATGTCGTCGAGCGAAGAGGAACCTCGGTGTCCGTTCCGAACGAACCCATCGTGCCGTCGCCATCGCCCCCGCCTTTCGATACGCCACCACACGGTCCCGATCGCATTCCCGGCGAGGCGCCACCGCTTCCCAAGCCCGGACCGGACGAGCCCGCGGGTCCAATCTTCATCGTCCGACGTGGGACTCCTTCGCCATGGCGTTCGCCTGCGGAGGAAAATACTACTCTGCGGCTTGCCGCACGGGGTTCTCGTCCGGGAGCACCAATGGTCCGATGATCTCGAAATCGCAAGGCATTGCGTGCTGGTCTGTGCCCAGTAGTGCAAGGGACCAGTAGTTGGGATCTTCTCCGAAGACAGTCGAGACTTGCACTACGGTGAGCTTCCCGTCGAAGTGCTTCGCTGAACGCGCCCAGTAAAAGGCTTCCGGAATCAAACTCGCGGTAAACATAACGCTCACTCCCGTTCGAGCGCGGAAGATATCAGAATTCTTATAAATGAACATGCCTCATGGCGCGCCGCCTGCATGTCGTCGCGGGATCCCGGACGACCTCGGACCTAGGTTGGGGGATGGCTGCGACTCAAATCTTACGCGTGGAACCGGTTGTGGTGGGGATGTTTTCGATTGGCGACGCCAGAGGGTGCCGTGCCGCTTTTGGAGCCATCCTCGGAGACGAAACATGCGCCTGCTCATAGTCGAAGACGAACTGGGAATTGCTCTGGCGATCGAGGATGTCGCGATCGACGCCGGATTCGAAATCGCAGGGCTCGCGGGAAACATGTCTGAGGCTCTGGATCTCGGCGCGGAAGCAGACATCGCCATCATCGACGTCCGGCTGGGGGATGGACTCACCGGGCCGTCGATCGCCCGCGCCCTCTTTTCTGGATTCGGACTTGGGGTGGTGTATTTCACCGTGAACCCCGGCCTTATCGAGAACCCTAAGGGGCGACCTGTCGTCGCCAAGCCGACGAAGCCCGAAAGAATAGCGGACGCGTTGTCCATGGCAGCCAAAAACGCCCGCGCAAGAACGCATCGCGTCGCGAGCGGGTCCACCTTCCACTGAGCGGTCTCGCCAGACACTACGCCGCAGAATTCCCATCGGTAGTCCGCAGGGGGGCGGCGTCATCGTTCTCGCCTGCGCGGAACCTGTATCTGCAGGGCCGGGGCCGCACTATTCTACGTCGGAGAGTCGGAGCAATTTTGATCTTGCAGGTTTTGGAGCGAGGCATCTAGGCTGAGTATGAGTCCTGTCGGGGCATAATCAACAGAAACATTTCCGAAAGCAGCCAGGCTGGAATAGATGAGCCGGGAGCCGAAGCCCCTCCTTTTCGGAGCTTCCACAGCCGGGCCGCCGCGCTCTCGCCAACGGACGTCGAGGCGGTCGTCACCCGCTTCTCGACGCAGGCTCCAATCGATTTCGACCACTCCTCCTTCTCGAGAGTGCAGAATGTCATGATCGACAGGATCAAGATCGACAAGTCGTTCATCGATGCAGTGCAAGGAGACAGCAAGCCGCTCATCGAGGCGATGATCAATATGGCCCGAGCGAAAGGTCTTAAGACCACGGCTGAAGGAGTGGAAACGGACGAACAGAGCGACGCTTTAGTGGCCCTTGGGTGCGACAGCCTCCAAGGTTTCCTGATCTCCCGGCCTCTTGCCCGCGCGGCCGTCATCGATTTGTTCAACGGAACTGGGAAGCGAACATTCACAGCTCGAAGCGGGTAGGGCAATCTGTCAGTGGACGGCGGCAATCACGGGAATTCCGGCTTCCTCCGCCGCGCGAATGAGCGCGGCACGCGCTGTCTTTGCGGGGATATTGCCTTGAATGGCATCCAGGCAGGTTTTTACGGCCGCAATGTATTCCTTGCCGTCGTCTGTCGGCCAAGCGGCGACGAGGGCCTCGGCAACCTCGCCAAGTGATCGGATCAGCCTGTGCTTTTCTTGACCGCTCATCACGAGCACCAGAGGGGCGAAATCTTCGCTTCTATGCCAGTTTACTATACTGACCGTTTGCATTGATGGCGGCCCTTTACTCCCAGGAACGCCCGACATGATCGACAACGGCTTCACCAGGGAGGTTCTGACTGGAGACGGCAACATCGCTAAAACCTCCCTGGTGTTCCTTTCAACAAGGAAGAGGGAAATCTATGCCACATACCGTCGGGGGGAAGAGGGACTTAGGTCGCACTGGCGACGCCGCCACCTGCTTCTCATATTAGGTCTGAGGTATCATGACGGTCCGTGGAGGGACGGAACAGGAGGACGATATGAACTTCGGTTCCGACAACACCAACCATGAAGAGCGCTGCTCCCAAGGCCATAGTTCGGCCTCGACCATCGCGACGTCAAAGCGGCGCTTTCCGCTGATCAGAATATCGACAGCAGTGCCATCGAGATCAGGATGCTCGGCCCGGTGGTCCTGCTCGAAGGCTACATAACAAACGCCGCAGACCGCGAGAAAGCCATCTCGCTTGCGGGGATGATCGTCGGCCACGAGAACGTCCAGGATCGGATGCTGAGCCGCTACCCCACGCAGTAGCGAGAGGCAATTAAGAGGCTAGGACCAAGGTCCGGCGCAACCCCGGTACGAAGTCCCGGTACTGGAACACTTCCTCCACTCGACGGTTTCGCTCTGCAGCGGAACCAACCGCATCCAAGGAGGAAAACATATGATTATCAAAGTTGTAGGTATTGCCGCGGGTGTCCTGTTGGCATCGACAGCCGCTTTTGCCCAGCAGTCGACTGTCACAGGCGCCGTTGGTGGGGCTGCAACGGGCGCGATCGTCGGCGGCCCGGTCGGCGCGGCTGTCGGCGGCATCGTCGGCGGCGTGGCAGGCAGCGTCATCGATCCGCCGCCGCAGCAGGTTGTCACCTATGTTCAGCAGGCCCCGGCCCCGACCGAACGCGTCGTCGTCAAGGAGAAGGTCGTCGTCGGCCAGCCCCTGCCGGAGACCGTCGTCGTGACGCCAATTCCCAATGATCCGAAATATGCATATGCGATCGTCAACGATCAGCGTGTGATCGTCGAACCTTCCTCGCGGAAGGTCATCCAGGTCATCCAGTGACCGACGGGCGGCTCCACCGCCCTTCCAACCATGAGGGCATGCGCGCACCGCATAGATGCGCGGGCGTCGTATAATACCCAAACCTCGGAGATCGATCATGAAAAGCAACCATTTCGCCGTGCTCGTGGCAGCTCTGTCCCTGAGCGTGTCGCCGCTTGCCACACTCCCTGCCGAAGCCCAGCAGGACACCAAGAGCAGTGGCCAGGCCCAGTCCGGCACTGACGCCGGCTCGCAGGCGGGCTCCGCCAAGACTGGCACCGACTGCACCCCCGACGCTTCGGGAGCCTGCCCAGGCAAGGGCCAGTCATCGCAGCAGAAATCCGGTCAGGGCTCGGACATGAAAAAGAGTGCCGAACAGCCTTCGACCGATGGCGCGACGAGCGGAAATGCGTCCGGCAAGACTTCGACAGAAACCACGCCTGCATCGAAGGACGCCAGCGGTGGCACCAAGACAGAACAGAAACCCGCCGCCAAGTCCGGCACCACGGATAACACCGGCTCGGCAACCACAGGCACGAAGAGCACTACGGAAAGCGGCGATGCGTCCAAGCAGTCCACCGATCAAAATACGACGACCACAAACAAAAGTTCGTCCGAAACCAACAACAACACCACGACGAACAACCAGACTAACACCAAGACCAACGTCAGCATCTCGGTCGAGCAGCAGACCGAAATTCGAACGGTAGTGAAGGAGGTTCACGTTGCTCCTGTGAAGGAAGTCGACTTCACGGTTTCCGTCGGAACGAAAATCCCGAAGAAGGTTCGGCTGGAACGGCTGCCGACGCGCATCGTGAAGATCGTTCCGCAGTATCAAGGCTACCGCTTCTTCATCCTCGCGGATGGCAGGATCGTCATCGTCGATCCCGATGCTCTCACGATCGTCTACATCATCGAGGCCTAACACGCGTTTCCCGGCGGCGCATAGGACGCCGCCGGGCCGCAGGAGCAATCAATGATCTATCATGAAGATAAGCCGTCCGGCCTCGCGTTTCCCATCATCGTCATCCTGATTGCCATGGTCGCTATCGTCGGCAGCCTGGTCCTGTCATCAGGCCATCCAGCATCGGCTCGGGTCTGGGTTCCTGTTCGATCGACTGGCCCCTGATCCCGCGGCGCCCAAAAGGCGCACTTCCGATCCCGACTAGGAGCACCTACGATGAGAGCATTCCACAGCAGACAGCGGCGTCAGAACGCCTTGACCGCGCCCCGAACCGCGATCGAGTTCAGTAATTGAGCTTGGGATACCAATCCGTGCCGCGGCCGGTCGGCGTCATGTCCAGAATGTTCCAGAGCGGGGCGATATCTACCGCCCCCCTTGGATCCTGGCCGGGATCCGCCGCTTCGGCTGGCATCTCGCCATTGTAGAAGACCCGAACGTCGTCCCCATCCTTCTGGTAGACCGTGAATCCCGGATACTCTGATCCCTCGTCGTCGAGCACGCCCAAGTCTCGGGCGTAGTCGTCGCCCACGGCCTGGACGAAATCAAGGTCACGCCAGCCGCGTTCGATAGCGAACGCACGTTGCCGCTCCACCGCGCTGCGACCGATAATCTTGAATGCGACCCTCTGTTTGACGTCGGCGCCATTGCCGTTCGCTCCACCGAGGAAGTTCGCGCACATCGGACGGGCCGTTCCCGCTGCGGGCCGAACATCCAGAAGTACGTTACAAGGGCATCATGATGCCCGAAAAGGTCTGCCAGACCGAGCTCCTCACCGTTTTCGTCTTTGAAGCGATAATCCTTTTGTACGAGCGGGCCGGGAGGCAGGCGTCGGCGTTGCTCCGCAAGTCTGGCGAGATGTCGTCGGACCTCGATCTCCTCCGCCAGCAGGGCCGTCCTCGCCTCGGCGTGGTCCGCAGTTTCGTTCATGAACCTGCTCACACGTTTCGCGGCTAGTTCCTTCGCAGGTTTCAATTCGCTCATGTCCATGTGCTTGCTCCCTGGATCCATTACGACCGTTTCGCTATCCGACCAGTTTCGGCCACCTTCGGAAGTTGAAGGGCGTGCCAGATGGTTGTTCGGCGCCCTCACTTGTAATAGACGTACGAGGAGATCAGTTCTCGACAAGGGCCCAATGTTTTTTGATTTCGGCGTCGGTTGCCTAAAAATCCGCCGCCCGGCCGACCATCTTGCTCCTCACCGCCGTTCCGATCTCAAAAGATCGACACCATTCGACAGAGTTGCTGATTGGAAGACCCGTTCCGTGCGTCGACCGCTTTCGCCATCACCACTCGTCGGTGGACCGCACGGTTACTCGTCCCGTCGTAAAAAAACCGCGGCCGAGAGTCGAAAACTGCGTCCCACAGAAAGCAAGCCCGCCGACATCACGATGAATCGGCGGGGGCTTTAAGCATGCTAACTATCACTTCGTGAGCATAGGGTTTCGCAACGAACGAGACGCCGCTTGCTAGGTCGAACGCACCAAGTCGAACATGGCCAGAGGTCACGATGACCCGCGTGCCCGGCGAACGCGCTCGCACGCGCGCCATCAGGCCCAGCCCGTCCATCGAGCCGGGCATGTTGACGTCCGTGAAGACGGCGTCGACCTGAGTCCCTTCCAGGAGGACGAGGGCTTCCTCCGCGTTGCCTGCCTCAAGAACTTCGAACCCCGCGTCCTCGAGCGCGTCCACCACTGCAAATCTTATCAGAGGTTCGTCATCGACAACGAGGACCCTTCGGACGTGATCAACCACGGCGTTCAGGCCGATGTGCGGATCAGCTTGGCCCCTTGAGTCCCAGTCGTCGACCGCCTGCGACCAGTGCTCGCGGTCCCGTCCGTTCGGGCATCCTTCGCTCTGCCAAATCTCATGGGCCCGGCGACTTATCCAGTTATACCGTTCCTGATCCATCTTCCGTCTCCGTCGGAAAGCAGAACTCTGGCAAGACCCCACGGTTCCAGCGCCAAAAGCCGGTATCCACAAGCATTACGGACGAGCGGGCGCGGCGTAGCCTCGCCCTGTACAACCGGCGGAGAGGCCTCTCCGAGAATGACCGACTTCGTGGTAGCCACGCGTCGTCTCCTGTGCTCCGCGGCGCTCCCTCCTGATCACACATCGGATAGGACTTGAAGGAGGCCTCGAGACATTCAAGACCTTCCGTGAGAAGCAGGACGGCTGCGTCAAGGTGGTCATTCGGCCGAACGGCTAGACTCGAAGCGGTACGGCGGAGCGACCCTCCGCCGGGCCTTGAAGACGGCAAAAGCATCTCTAAATCTCCTCGAACCACCAGGAGACAAGCCATGCCAACCAGTCAGCGCGACAAGGATTTCCGCATGCTTTCGGAGGCGGTCCAAGCTTGGTATCGCTTCTACGAAGTCGATCCGGACGAGCGGGCATCGCAAACGCTCTGTACAGCCGCCCTCGAATTCTATCAGGAGGGTTACAAGACGGCCGAAGAAGTCTCCACCTTGCTCATCGGCACTTATGTCGGCCTCTGGTCGACTAGGGTCAACAGCCCTTCGTCAGCTACAGTACATTAACGTTTTCGGCCGGAACCGGAGGTGATCCGGGATCGCGCGTCCGTCGCCGCGCGGCACATAGCCAAAGCGTGATGTTCGGGAAAGCCGCCGACGCTGGTTGATTCATCGCCAGATGTTCCCGCGCCGCAGGTTTTTACCGCAACAAAAATAGCCCCGCCGAAACGGGGCAAATTGTGTGAAAGAGGGAAAGGACGAGACCGCGCGGGGGCGGGCGATGTAGAGAGGCTTGCGGGCGCAGGACTCTCGCGCGCGGTCCCGATGCCATAACGATAGACGGTCCGTTAGGTTCCTGTACGCTTTCGGATGATTACGTGCCCCCTGCGGAAAAATGCTTGGGATCCTAGGGGCGCAGATTGGCACCTTACGGACGATGAAAGTGCTTCAGGGCCAATACGAGGCGTCCTCGTCGGCACACTCTTCAGGGCTCAAGCCTTCTGCATGGAGCGATAGCCAGTAAGCCCGCGCAACGGCCCGTGCATATTCGGAGGGTTCCTTGCCAAACGGCAAGCCTTTCTCAGCCGACAGTTCCCAAATCCGTTTTGTGAAAAGGACGGTGAATTGGTCTTCGTCCAGCACTTGCAAAAACAGAACCTCCGCAGCCGCCTTGTTGAGGTTGTGCAGGGGGTGGCAGGGGCTTGGCCCTCTGCGCGATCGGCATTAGAAAACACTCGGTGAGTGACGATGGTTCCGGTCAGGCCGGTCCGAGCAGCTTTTCAGGCCGGCGCAGACCCTCGTCCCAGAGGTGGTCGTGATGGAGCTCGAGCTTGGCGAGGAGTATTCCGTGCGACGACTTCCGGAAGATTTCCTCCTTGGATCGTCCGCAGCCCGGACAGGACCAGATCTGGTTTTCGAGCGCCCAATTGGAATTTAGCTCGAGGCGCTTGGTGTCGAACTTCTCCATCGCCCGCTTGGTCTGCCGACTCCACCGCCTGTCGTAATCTGGGAAGTAGTAGTCCATCGAGTCGTCGTCGAGCTTCGAAGGTGCGGAAAGAGGAGAGTCTCCGACCAAAAGCGGTCGTCCTCGAAAATAAGTTCGAAGTCTGGAGAGGCCGCCGGGCGATGTCGTCCCGCGAAACGAGCCTCCTCGCTTCTACTATCCGCTTGCCACCATCAAGTGCACCGGTTCTCCGTTCTTCCGGAGCCAGGTCGGCCGGGACTTCGCCTGTCTGCTCGATGTCGATCCGGACGTCGCCCGATGGTCGTGCGAAGGCGTCGAGCTGTCCTATGGTGGCGAATTCTACCGGGTCGACTACCTCGTCACCGGGACGGATGACCGCACCTTCGTAGTCGACGTCGCCCAAGATCTTCCTGGGCCGCCCGACTGGATCGAGCTGGCCGCTACGCGGGCAGGGCATGCCTACCGCCTCGACATACTTGGATTATATTCTCGCCTGTGCCGTACCAGATTTCCCTGTTCTTCGAAAAAATATTGCGCAGCCGCAAAAAAAGTTACTCAATCCGTTCAGTGGGAGTGGCCTGTCTCGTTCGAGGGCAGCGACGCCGAGGGCAGCCGTTTGATTGCTGCCCGCTGGCGCGTCCGAGCAGGCGAGTGCGCGAATCCAAAATTATGGGTGCACAGTCCAAAAATGCGTGACCGTAGTCCAAAATTATCTGGCGACGCTCATTGTTATTGGGGCGTTCACGTTTCAGGCCAGGAAGATCGCATAATGGATCGACGGGAACCGTCCGGCAGGCGAGCAAAAGAAGGCATGTCGTAGCTAGGCACATAGCTATCCACGCAGTTGGTTTGCAGTTCCACGTCTCACCAACTCTTGCGCGGCATATAATTTTTACACGACGACCCGACGTTCTGCGGTGGCGGAAATGTGAATCTTAGACGCGGGCCGGTGGTGCGACTGAGATGGCCAACTGCCTCCGTAGGCTATCTGGAAGCTGTCCAAATTCCTGGGCTGGGGATTCCTGCGCATGCGGCATGCACGAGAGAGCGCTATCGGCC
>NZ_LFIO01000292.1 GCF_001187535.1 Rhizobium ecuadorense | reverse complement strand
ATCATATCCGTCGCGGAAATCCTGACTTTCGCACGCCGTAAGAGTGTGCGATTCATTCGCTACCGAAGCCTGGTAATGGAGGATATGACGATGGCTACAGCCCGGTATTTGGTCAACGATGTCGATATGTCCGTTGCCTTCTATACAGAGCATTTTGGTTTCACCCTCCAGCAGCAGTTTGGCCCGGCAATGGCGATATTGTCACGCGGCGATCTCACATTGTGGCTCGTCGGGCCGATGGCATCGGCCGCAAAATCTATGCCAGATGGGCGCAAGC
>NZ_LFIO01000896.1 GCF_001187535.1 Rhizobium ecuadorense | reverse complement strand
GTCTCCAGATGGGCGGCCGCATGGTTCGGTCCGGCTTCGAGCAACAGCTCCGATGTCACGACGCGGACGCCGCAATAGTCGAAGATCCCGTGATCGATCTGCGTCTTCATGGCGCCGAAATAGCCGTGCCGCACATAGGTCCCGGCATCGGCGCCGCCGAGGCCGACCAGATGCACCGGCAGGCGGCCAAGCAACTTCACCAGCCCGGTATCCGGGCGATCGTCGTAAGCCCAGCCATTGGTGAACACCCGGTCGATCCATCCCTTGATAAGCCCCG
>NZ_LFIO01000957.1 GCF_001187535.1 Rhizobium ecuadorense | reverse complement strand
CCTCCGCGTCCGCCTTGTCATACATCAGATAAAGCTTGCCCTCGACGATCTTGAAGGCTTCAGGATCGATGTTGACCGTGACAGACCCGCCGCTCACCTCGCCCGCACAATAGCCGCCGTACTGAGGCGCGTATTTAAGCGGTTCGCTCATAAACATCTCGCGGTGTTTGTTATTGGCGAAATGCCAGGGTGTCCCCATCCATTCGTAGGAGATTTTATCCGAACCTTTCGTCGCTTTGCCTTCGGTAAAATAGGCGACCGTGCCGTACCCCATGAT
>NZ_LFIO01001552.1 GCF_001187535.1 Rhizobium ecuadorense | reverse complement strand
CTATCTATGTCAAAACCAACTACGTCACAGAAAGAGTTACTGAAAGCCATTGCGACAGGGAGGCCAACATATCCCAGGCCAATCACTGCGATGCGCTCAGCCGTCTCGCTTATCGTATTCATACTCCAACTTAGTCCTTTATATGCTTTGAACCAGTCGACAAATTTGGATCACCCACCGAAATAGATGAAGGAGGCGCAAAAGCTGGATCTCTTCTGCTTGCAGAAATCTCAGCGCAGGCAACCCGTCACCATAATCGCTTTGGCTATTGGAACCG
>NZ_LFIO01000216.1 GCF_001187535.1 Rhizobium ecuadorense | reverse complement strand
CTCTACGACATGATCCGAGGCCGCGTCTGACAAGATTTCAGGATTGTCAGCGTCACGATTATGGCCGACGCTTCGTTATCGAAGCGAGGGGACATTCATGTTGGATATCATCATACGCAGCGCTCTTGATGTCGTTGGGCGCACTGAGCGCCTCGTCGAAGCAATGAGGCGACTGCTGCAGAGTGACGACCTCGACGAAGTCGAGGTCTATGAGCTCGATTATGAGATCGAGCGCCTCGGGGACGTGGTTTTCAATGTGGACGAGGCCGTTCGATCG
>NZ_LFIO01000463.1 GCF_001187535.1 Rhizobium ecuadorense | reverse complement strand
GCTTCGCAGGCCTGCCATCGCTGGTCGAAGAGGACCTCAAGGTGGCGCCTGAAAATGCACCATACCGAAACAAGGTACTATTTGACGATACCTCGTTCGAGGCCGTCAATGAACTCGTCACATCCGCCGGTTTCGCTGACCATGCCAAGTTGATTCGAGGTTTTTTCATCGACACCTTGCCGACACTTCCGGAGACCCGTTACGACTTCGTCAATATCGACTGCGATCTGTATGCGCCGCACATCGAGTGCCTAGAATACTTCTACCCTAAGATGCA
>NZ_LFIO01000165.1 GCF_001187535.1 Rhizobium ecuadorense | reverse complement strand
GGCGGTTTCGCGGCCGAGATTGCCCTGCGAACAGGGCTGCAGTTCGTTGAGCTTGACCAGCGCTGCCCATTGGGTCGTGGTCAGTTTCTCCGCCATCAGGCTCGCAAAGATCGCCACGTGCCGCTGGTTTGCCTGCCGCAGATAGAAGCCGATTTGATCGCCGAGCGCATACTCGGCTCTTCACCAGTCGATCGACGACCCCCTTGATTGTCGCCATGTCCATGGCGGTTTCGCGGCCGAGATTGCCCTGCGAACAGGGCTGCAGTTCGTTGAGCTTG
>NZ_LFIO01000750.1 GCF_001187535.1 Rhizobium ecuadorense | reverse complement strand
CTCTTGAGAACGGCGACTTCGTCTTGCGCTGAACTTGCCTGGGCAAATTGCTCCGCGACCATCGCCGCTCTGGCAGCAAACAGGCCGTTTTGAAAGCCGCGATCATGACGGCCGTAGATATAGGGCTCCATGGCGGTCGCCACCACGGAAACGAGCACGACAAGGAAGGTCGCCAATATGAGGATCTGGCTTTGGATCGAAGCCCGCCGGAAATTTCTCAAGAGAGACGCTCTACCTTGGATGCGAAAAGATAACCGCCCAGCCGCACCGTCTTTATG
>NZ_LFIO01000289.1 GCF_001187535.1 Rhizobium ecuadorense | reverse complement strand
AAAATCGGGTCGAGGACAGGGCCGGTTGTTCCGGAGAGCGATGCGCCCACGTCGAATACCGAGGGGTTGGTTATCGTCCGGCCTCGGCCAAGAAATCTCAGCCGATCGGTTTCATATTCGGCCGCTTCGGCAGACGGCACGTTCGATGAGGAAACGTGAACTGCCCAAGTGGCTTTCTCCCCGGCAGCACGTGGCCTGCGGCGGGCAAACAGAGCGCCTGTCGCCTCGTCAAACCGGGTTTCTATAAATAGCTTGGCAAAACCCGGATGCGCCATATC
>NZ_LFIO01000504.1 GCF_001187535.1 Rhizobium ecuadorense | reverse complement strand
ACCTTGGATAGCAGGCATTTTTATCACGCTGTCGCGTTCCGGCGAAGATCGCCTCTGTCGCTTTTTTGTGAGTATGTGCTTAAATTCTTGAGTTGTTAGCTTTTTTTTACGATGATCGCCGGTGAGCGCATCCGAGTCTTGGGTAAGAGTGTCTGATGGGGATCAAATTGCCAATATTGCAGATCAGAGCTGGGACTAAATGCATTGCGCTTTTGATAGCGACTGGAGCGATTTTAGCTGGTTGCCAGTCATCCGGCGTTGATGGCCTGGCTGCTTAT
>NZ_LFIO01000839.1 GCF_001187535.1 Rhizobium ecuadorense | reverse complement strand
GGTGTCGACAGGCCGCTGCCGATTGCCGATCTGTTCGCGGGCCGCGGGGATAATGTTGTCGTAGCCGATGCCGAGAATGATACCGATCTCGATCAGATCGTCGAGGGTCATGTCTGGCTGACGACGCTTGGCGTCGGCGCGCGCGGCCTCGGCGCGGCCTTCGCCCGCCGGCTCGGCGAAACCGGGCAGCGGCCGGTGACGGAATTTACGGCGACCCCGCGCACGCTGTTTGCCTTCGGCTCGCGCGATCCAATCACCTCAGCCCAGATGAACCGGCTCGAAGCTTCGGGCGCCTTGCGTATGGTGGTGGATGCCCCGATGGGGCAGGTGGAATGCGGGGAGGGCCTGGCGCTGCCGGTGCTGTTGCGCTGCACTGGCGAGATGGCGGCCGATGCGGTGCTCGTCGCCGGTGATTTTGCGGCAGGCGTCAAAAGGGTGATCGACGATACGAGACCCGATATGCTGATGGTCGGCGGCGGCGATACGGCGCTTGCGGTTTTCCAGGCGCTTGGTGTCAGGGTGCTCATACCGAAGGGCGAGATCGAGGCTGGCATCCCCTGGTTCGATGTGACGGGCGCCGACTGGCGGTCTTTTCGGTGCGCCGTCAAGTCGGGGGGCTTCGGTAAGCCGGATAGTTTGTTAAAACTGGTTCTTCGGAATCAGGCGGCATAAGATACCGCCGGGGAGAATGACGTGGTTGAAGTGAACGGCGAATCTTTGAAGGCGGAAGCCGGCCCGCCGGGCAAGCCGGAGCGCGGCAAGGCCGTCAAACTGGTCGACCGTGTCTTCGACCAGCTGCTCGAGCGTATCCGCGGCGGGAACTATCCGCCGGATTCACGCCTGCCCGGCGAACATGAACTTGCCTCGATGCTGGGTGTTTCCCGTCCGATCGTCCGCGATGCGCTGGCCCGCCTGCGCGATCAGGGCATGGTCTATGCGAGGCAGGGCGCCGGCACCTTCGTCAGCGCCCATGGATCACCGACGACGCAGCTCGCCTATTCGCCGGTCAAGACGATCGCCGATATCCAGCGCTGCTACGAATTCCGCCTGACCATCGAGCCAGCCGCCGCCTATTTCGCCGCCAAGCGCCGCAACGAGCAGGCGATCCAGAAGATCGCCAGCGCCCTTGCGGATCTGCGCGAGGCGACCAGCCATCAGCTTCACCGCACCGATGCCGATTTCATCTTCCACCGCGCCGTGACCGAGGCAGCCAACAATCACTATTACACGGCTTCGATCGATGCGCTGAAGGCCCATATCGCCGTCGGTATGCATCTCCACGGCCTGTCCCTGCTTGGACCCCGCCAGGGGCTGGAACAGGTCTATGAAGAACATAACGCCATCTACAAGGCGATCGCCGACGGGCGTGCCGACGACGCGCAAAGGCTGATGAAGGCGCATCTCGAAGGCTCCCGCGACCGTCTGTTCGAAGGCAGGGCGCTCGACCTGTCCTTCTGAGGAAGATCGGCGCTTTCCCTCAGGTGGCACACGCAGGGCGAGAGTTCCCCTGTTGTCAGCCGGATTTCTGCTTCTTGATGATGCTGATGTTGCCGCTCACTTCGAGGATCGCAAATTTTATCTCCGTCACGCTTTCGATGCCTTCCTGGCTTCGGGCCGCTTGCATGACATCTTCCTTCTGCAGGCGGGCTCCTTTGAGCGCGCCTTCGTCGTAGACGCCATCCGTTACCAGGACGGTTGGAACTCCATCGATGATATGCGCTGCGCGCGGCCACCACCTCTTCACATAGGAGAGGCCGATGTCGGTGGTAAACAGCGTCAGGATCAGGATGATGGCGTTGGTGATGGAGAAGTCGTCGCCCAGCATCGCCTGCTGCGTGGTTTCGGAGATAACCAGCACGATGACCAGGTCGAACGGCGTCATCTGCGCCAACGTCCGTCTTCCCGACAAGCGGATGATCACGAGCAGCGTGAAATAAATTGCCAGTCCGCGGAATACTGCGTCCACCGTGCCGCCCTCATGGAAAGATGAACGTGGATTGGGTATGGACCTCTCGGCCCATGCCAATGGTGGCGCGATGAGCGCCGGGGAGCTGCGTCTGCAGCCGGAACACGATCTGTGTCGGTCCTGCCGGATCGGCCGGGAAGATGTAACCTATCCGGCCCTCGCGCGCGAAGGTCGCCTTCTGGGGCGGGTCGATGCCCTGAACCGAGAAGGTTTGAAGAAAGGCGGCATCGATCGTGAAGACCCTGTCTTCGGATGACGCCGTGAAATTCACCGTCATATCCTCGGGAGCATTCCATCGGGAGATGACGGGAAAGTCCACGGACCCGTCGGACAAATGGAATGTTTGCCGCGAAAACGGCCCGCCTCTTCCCAGTAAACCCATCAAGCAGGTCGCCAGAAGAAGCGTGAAGATGATCCAGGAAAGACGTTGAACCGCCCAGAACCGTTGCTGGAATTCGGTATGGTCAAGCACGCCTTCGGGCAGCGCAGGCAGTTTATGCATTTCTCCCATGCCCTCTCCCTGTGCGTTTGGCTGAGAAGCCGGGCCGGACGCAAAAGTTCCCGGCGATAAGGGCACCGTCGCCGTATACATCGGATGTGCGGCAGTCCAGGCGTCTTCCCCGATCAGCGGAACGAAGACCACTCCGCCGAGATCGTCTTCCTCGAAAGCAGCGGCCCCGGTGCGCGTGACGCGTTTCAGGCGCTGCTCCTGGCCGCGGCCGACCGGGATGACGAGCCGCCCTCGGAGGCCCAACTGCTCCTTCAAGGCGGACGGTACTTCGGGTGCTGCCGCGGAAACGATAATGGCATCGAATGGGGCGGCTTCCGGCCAGCCCTTGCTGCCGTCACCCACGCGAACGTCAATGTTGTCGTATCCAAGCGTCTCGAACCGTTCTCTGGCCTGAAGCGCCAGCCTTTCATGGCGCTCGATGGAATAGACCTGTCTCGCGATCCGGCTCATCAGGGCTGAGGCGTAGCCGGAGCCCGTCCCGACCTCGAGCACTTTGTGGCCGGCTTTCAGATCGGCTTTTTCGAGCATCAGAGCGACGATGAACGGCTGAGAAATCGTCTGGCCTTCGCCGATCGACAGCGGCGCATCCTCATAGGCGAATTCCTCGAAGCCTGGAGAGACGAATTTTTCGCGCGGCACCGTGCGCATCGCCTCGATAACGCTGCGATCGCCAATGCCACGTCGCATCAGCTGGTGCTCTACCATGCGATCTCGGCTTTGCGTCATATCCATGGATCGGCTCCACTGTCGCCGGTTGTGCCTTGGGGCAAGCTTCTCGGCCGGGCAGACGATGGACAACAAGGGGAGGGTCCCGTCATTCCGATGCGTTGCTCGGTCCATGTGGGGAACTTAGTGTGAAGAACGAAGTTCGACAGGCATATGCAAACCAGTAAATACCATTCCCTGAGGCGTCTGTGTCCACGAACCCAATCATCAATGAACCGGTCGAAGAGCGGAGATACAGCTATGGCCGGGGCAGGAGACTGCCGGGTGGAAGTGTGCGGACATCGGGATCGACCACCTATCGCCCTTCGGCGTGGCCTCCAGAGACGCTGGAAGATCGCCTTGGCGAAACGGTTGTTTGTCAATCACACGCACGCGACTACTTTATGTGAAATTATCGCTCCTCTCCGTAGACTTGAGGAGACGAACGGGAGCAAGTCATGTGCAGAAATATCAAACCGCTATTCAATTTCGATCCGCCGGCGACGGACGAGGAGATTCATGACGCCGCGCTTCAGTTCGTTCGCAAGTTGAGCGGAACCACCAAGCCGTCGAAACGCAATGAGGCGGCGTTCGAGCAGGCGGTTCTGTCGATCGCCAAATGCGCCCACGAACTGCTCGGTTCGCTTGAGACCTCCCAACCGCCTCGTGATCGGGAGGAAGTTGCCGCAAAGGCGCGGGCGAGAACAGCGATCCGCTTCGCGTAAGAGAGCTCTTCGGCTATAAGGTCTGCAGACACCGCACATTCTCGTCGCGGTTAGTCCTCGCGCGACCGCTTGATCTCGACAGGCGTCTTCATGATGATTTCCCGATGTGGGAACGGGATGGAAATGCCGGCTTGCTTGAACGCGTCCCATAGCGCCATCAGCACCTGGCCCCTGACATTCGTCAGGCCATTTGCGGGGTCGGAGATCCAGAAGCGGAGCCGGAAATCCAGCGATGAAGCGCCAAAGCAGGTAAGCCAGCATACCGGCGCCCTGTACTCGTTGGCGACGCGATCCACCGTCGAGGCGGTCGCGATTGCGATCCTGACGACCTCATGCGGGTCGCTGTCATAGGCCGTGCCGAAGTCGACATCGATCCTGACGTAGTCACTGGAGAACGACCAGTTGACGACCTGCTGGGAGATGAAGTCCTCGTTGGGGATGAGGTATTCTTTGCCGTCACGCGTGATGACCGAGACGAACCGCGAGCGCAAATCGCGGATGGAACCGAAAGTATCGCCGAGCGTGATCGTGTCGCCCGGCTTGATGGATTTGTCGAGGAGGATGATGATGCCGGAGATGAAGTTCGATACGACCTTTTGAAGGCCGAACCCTATACCTACGCCAACCGCGCCGGAAAAAACGGTCAATGCGGTGAGGTCGATGCCGGTCGCTGATAAGGCAATTGCGCCGGCGATCACGATCAAGCCGATTTTTATAAACTTGCTGATCAACACTTTGATCGATGGCGAAAGGTCGCCCGACCTCTGCACCCAATGGGAAAGGACATTGCCGACGAGAACCGCGACCCAGATGAGCGCGACGGCCAAGACGACGACTTTTAGCACAAGAAGGAGTGAAAGGCGCACTGCCCCCAGATTGACTGCCAGCCCATCGAGCGCGGAGAGCACGGGATCGTCAAGCCGGAGTGCGTACAGCGCGACATAGCTCCAACTGAAGATTGCAACGAAACGCGACAAGGTGGGATTGCGGATAATCTTGGTCAGAACGGAGATGATGAACCACGCCGCCGTCAGCGTCAGGGCGGTCGAGACCAGCCACCGTCGCGACGGCCAGGTCGTTTGAGTCAGCACGACGTTTGCAAGCCATAGCCACACCGCAAGGAAGAGCCACTTCAAGCGGCGCATGAAAGCGATTATGACGCGCAACAGGTCCGGGTTGCCTTTGATGCGTCTCGCTTTCGATTCCAATGCAGGTTCAGTGCGCGATGCTAGAAAGGACGCTGCGACGTAACCGACGGCGATGATCCCGAATTGGTAAAACGTCCATTCGCTCAACACGAACGTTCTCAGCCACTGTTCGAACACGTCGATTGTCTGCCTGACGTCCATGGTCCTGGCCTTTAGGGAGCTTCAAGGCAGATAAGGCGTCGACACGAGTTTTGTTCAATTCACCCCCGGGGATAGCCGGTGATCGAGCGACTGCCTTTCGCTGCTTCAGGGAAAGGTGGCCAGCAGTTCGCATGTGGGTACGGCCGCACCTGCCAACTTTGCCGCAGCGATGGTCGTCCGACAGTTCCGATGACGGCAATCTCGCCGAGCCATCTGACGCAGATCATCCGTGCAAGAGAGCGACAAGCGATATCGGTATCTCGACCGCGAAAAAATCCATCGCCGCACCGATAATCACCGCCCACACGACGATCAGGAAAATGAGCGCTGCAATCCTGATTTCTACTGGTTGCATTATCTGCCCCATCCCAGCATATGCGTCCCCCCGGACAAAGGTTTTTATCCCTCGGGCAAATTCGCTATGCGCGAGGATGATGTGCGACCGTAGAGAGCGGCGTCGCATGCAGCGCGGAAGTCTCGGCTCTCTCAAAACTGATGTCGCTTTGACCGGTCAAGTCGCCAGCCATCACCTTGTTGCTGCGTTCGAGATAACGACCGTCAAGGAAGGAGCGATAGGCGTCTGCGATGCCCTTCTTCAGGCCGATCTTGGGGGACCAGTCGAGAGCGCAAAGCTTGCCGACGTTCAAGAGTTTACGTGGCGTGCCATCCGGCTTAGTAAGGTCGCACTTGATCTTGCCTTCGAAGCCGACGACCTCGGAGACGAGGTATGCCAAGTCGAGGATGGTAATGTCTTCGCCAGAACCGACGTTCACATGACTGTCGGCAGAATAGGTCTTCATCAGATGCAGGCAGGCGTCGGCACAATCGTCAACATGCAGGAATTCGCGCCGCGGCGTGCCGGTACCCCAGATGCATATCTCCTGCTCCCCGTTGATCTTGGCTTCATGCGCCTTGCGTATGAGCGCCGGCATGACATGGCTTGACCCGAGGTCAAAATTGTCGTCCGGACCGTAAAGATTGGTCGGCATGGCCGAGATGAAATCGCGACCGTGCTGTTTGCGATAGGCATGGCAGAGCTTCAATCCGGCAATTTTGGCGATCGCATACCATTCGTTCGTGGGCTCAAGCGATCCCGTCAGAAGCGAACCCTCCACGATCGGCTGTTCGGCGAATTTCGGATAGATGCAGGACGAGCCCAGAAACATCAGTTTTTCGACGTCAGCCCTATGGGCTGCTTGGATGACGTTAGCTTGGAGAATCAGGTTGTCGTAAAGAAAGTCGGCCGGATAGGTAGCGTTCGCGAGAATGCCGCCGACTCTCGCCGCCGCCAGGAAGACTGCGTCGGGACGATTCTTGCTCATCCAGACTTCCACCTGTTCCTGCCGTCTGAGGTCGAGCTCGGCGCGGGTGGCCGTCAAAATCTCGCAGCCCTCGGATGCGAGGCGCCGCACGATTGCAGAGCCCACCATGCCGCGGTGGCCCGCGACATAGACTTTTTTTCCGGCAAGGCTGTAGATCACCTCAGCCATAAGCAAACCCTTTGGTTACGCCGACCGACGGAACGTTTCGCGCCATGACTTTCAGGTCCTCGCGAACCATCTCCGCAACCAGTTGGTCAAGACTGGTCTCGTGTTTCCAGCCGAGCTTGGTGTGCGCCTTCGTCGGATCGCCGATCAGAAGATCGACTTCAGTCGGACGGAAGTAAGCCGGATCGATCTCCACCACACATTGGCCGGATGTTTTGTCGTATCCCTTTTCATCAACTCCGTTCCCACGCCAATCGATTGCCATGCCCACCTTGGCAAAGGCCTTGTCGACAAAGGAGCGAACCGAGTGCGTTTCGCCGGTCGCAAGGACATAGTCCTCCGGTTGTTCCTGTTGCAGCATCAGCCACATGCCACGGACATATTCTCGTGCATGTCCCCAGTCGC
Organism: Rhizobium ecuadorense; assembly: GCF_001187535.1. GTDB lineage: Bacteria > Pseudomonadota > Alphaproteobacteria > Rhizobiales > Rhizobiaceae > Rhizobium > Rhizobium ecuadorense. The sequence goes on along the minus strand of NZ_LFIO01000839.1, from coordinate 7,155 downwards.
GCTTGGCATCCAGATTGCCGAGATAGAGCCTTTCCTGCAGCCCGAGATGGATCGCAGCCGCCGCCCGGGTGATCTTGCGGGTCACGAATGTTTCGCCGCGGATCGGGCTTTCATGATTGAACAAAATGCCGTTCGAGGCGTGCATGCCATATGCCTCGCGATAATTGACCACAATCCAGTAGGCGTAGAGCTTGGCTGCCGCGTAGGGTGATCGAGGGTAAAAAGGCGTCGTTTCGCTCTGCGGGACTTCCTGGACTTTGCCATAGAGCTCCGAGGTGGAGGCTTGATAGAAGCGGGTCTTCCTGGTCAGCCCGAGGAGGCGAATTGCTTCGAGCAGCCGAAGGGTGCCGGTCCCATCCGCGTTGGCTGTGTATTCCGGTGTCTCGAAAGAGACTTGAACGTGGCTCTGTGCGGCGAGATTGTAGATCTCGTCCGGTTGCGTTTCCTGAACGACACGGATGAGATTCGTCGAATCGGTCATGTCCCCGAAATGCAGGATAAAGCGCGGATTTTCGACATGGGGATCCTCGTAGAGATGCTCGATGCGGCTGGTGTTGAAGGACGATGAGCGGCGCTTGAGACCGTGAACGACATAGCCCTTCTCCAAGAGCATTTCAGCCAGATACGCACCGTCCTGACCTGTTATGCCGGTAATCAGCGCAACTTTATTGACATTTTTCACTGCGGTCTCCGTGCTTTCTCTCGGCGGATATCAGTAATACTTGTGTTGTCGGAATTCATGGATTGAATTCGTGGTATTTCATCAGGGAATTTGCGAATAATTCTGAGTCGCTGAAGTTGTATTTGGCGTGAATTTTCGGTTTAACATTATTTATAGCCACGAAAAGTTCAGCATTGCGCGCGCTTTTCAGCTGCTGCAGACAGAATGCGATAGCGCGACGGCTCGTCTTTCCCCATTTTACAACCACCAGCGTTCGTTCTGCCAAGGCTGTCAGATGCATTGTCTCGGTTGAAGCGAGCACAGGCGCGCTGTCGAAGACAACGATTTCGCCTCGAGCGCGGGCCATCTCGATGATGTCAGCCGCATCGCTCGGATGAGCGTGCCGGTGGAGACTGGGATTGCCGGCTGGAATGAAGTCGATACCGCTTGGATGATGATGGATGATGTCCTGTATTACGGCCTGCCCACTCAGGAATTCATTCAACCCCAGCTTAAGGCCTGAGTTGAAAAGCGAGTCCAGATTTCCATGTCGAAGATCGGCATCGACAAGCAGCACCGGAATTCCGTTTGCGGCGAGTTCGATTGCCAACGATCTGGCGACAAGCGACTTACCCTCTCCGCTATGAGCCGAAGTCACAACGATACTCTTGGGCAACTTTCCGCCATTGGATTGTTTGAGCGAAATCACGACTGCGCGAATTGCTTCGTCAAACATCCCGTCTTGCATGCCCCCGAAGAGTGCCGACGGATTTCCCCTGTCTTTCATTTTCAGACGCGGAATGAAACCGGCGGGTATTATGTGCGATATTCCGGCCATCTGGTCGAAGCTGCGGACCGTCTTGTCGAACATCTCGACCACGAAAGCGACCGTCACCGCGATCGAAATCGAAGCCAAGAGGGCGCCGACCAGATAGAAAAGCCGTCCGCGCCCCTGCGGTGCGAGCGGCACTGCAGCCGGTGACAGAACCTCCAGCTCCGCTCCCGGCAGCATGGCTTGTCCAGCCAGGCCTCGCCGCTGCTCCTCGAATTTGTCCAGCGCGGTTTGCTCCTTGTCAGCCATGTGCTGGAGTCGCACCAACTCGGCTTGCGCAAGTGCAGAGCGGGAACGGTTCTCATGGGCAGCCGCCAATGCCGATCGGACCGTGTCGTCCTCATGATCAAGTGCTGCAAGCTTGGCGCGCAAGGATTGGAGATATCGATCGACCGCCAGGTCGAGATCGGTGTGATATTTGAGAATCCGCGCGCGCAGATCGACCACTGCTTCGGCCTTGTTGTCAAACGTCTCAAGCAGACGGTCGAGATCTTGCTCCTGGGCACGAAGCTCGCGTTGCATCGCGGCAATGCTGTCGGGTATGACGATAGTCTGCAGGGCAAGCGAACTGTCGTCAGCCGATTCCAGTGTGGATATCGTTGCTCTTACATCTGTACGGTTTTGTTCGATTTTTGCTTGCCGGTCGCCCAGCTCCATTATCGACTTAATTTGTTCAACCTTAGCGTCGTCATTTGAGACCACGTCCATAGTTTCCTGGTATTTGTCGGCAGCATCGCGCGTTGCCTTGGCGCGATCCCGCTGTTCGGCGATGCGCTGCAGAAGCCATTCTTCCGCTGCATCCAGGCGGCCGCTGATACTGTCCTTGCGTTCGTCGAGGTATATACTGATGAGCCGGTTCGGGACCGAGGCCGCCAATTCGGGATCACTCGCATCGAAGCCGATCTTGATAACGTCACCCAGGCCATCGCGCCACACGCGGAGCGCCTTGTAGTACAATGGAATGATGGGCTCGATGCTGTTTCGCATCGGGGAGGAGGGCTTTTCTCCGGTGACCAGGCCGCGCAGCATGGACCGGACCTTGTCGACAGGGGAGATTTCGCGCAGTGCCGGATTGAATTCCGGCCGCTCATCGAGCCGCAGGTCACGGATGACCCGCTCTGCGATTGTTCTGGAAAGAAGGCGCTCGGTTTCCGAGGTGACATCAAGCGGATTGTTGCGACCGGAATCGTCCACGCCGAGCGTTGTCGCCAGAGGCCTGTGGATAATCAGCCGGGACTCGGCATGAAAGGTCGGTTTCAACCCCGCAATCACGGTCGCGGCCGCCGCCATAAGGAGTAAGACTATCGCCACGATCATGACGATCCTTCGCCGGATAAGGCGCAAGCCTGCTGTCAGATCAAAGTCGTCCGATCTGGTCTCGACCTGAAACCGGGGATCGTAGCGCATCGACGAGAGCGAGGTGTTGCGGTCCGGTGGAACAGTTGAAATTGTCATCGTGCGCCAACCATTGTTTGAGGTTGCCCGGAGACGGCTTCGTAGAGTTTGTCCAGCGATCGCATGTAAGCCTTCATACTGAAATGATTGAGATAGTGGGCGCGGCCTTGGGCCGAGAGATAACTGCGGATTTCTGGATCGGTGACCAATTTCGCCAGCGCTGCAGCCAGGGCATCCTTGTCTCCGACTGGTACGAAGACACCGGTTTCCCCGTCGGAGATGACTTCGTCATGCGCGCCAACACGTGTGGTGACGACCGCGAGCCCATGAGCAAGCCCTTCGATAACCGCCATTGCCATGCCTTCAGCGTGCGAGGGCAGGACCAGGATATCTGCGCGTGCGCACAAGGCTTGCGCCGCAGCGGCGTCAAGCCAGCCTGGCATGTCCACCAGATCCGAAAGTCTCAGGGCGGCAGCCTGGCGTCGGTAGTCTTCTACAGGTCCGTCGCCTGCGAGCACGGCTCGCCATTGGAGCTCTTTCATGATCGGATGACTTAAGGCAAGCAGAAGCTCGTGAACCCCCTTGCGTTCACTCAGCCGACCGAGGAATACGATCAACGGCCTCTCGCCGGCTTGAACATTGTGCGTCCCGGGGTCGGGAACACAATTGCGGATGACGGCTGTGCGGCGCTCGTCCACACCCAAAAGCGTCGTTAGCGTCATGCGGTCGCGCTGACCCAGCGCCACGACCTGGTCAGCATGTTGAAACATCCGGCGTATGAGCATTTGTTGACGTGGCGAGCGTGTAGCAAAGTCGCTCGCGTAGTCGTAGTCGTGCAGGTGCAATATGTGGGCACAGCCGAGGAGACGGGCAGCCTCCGTCAAGAGCAGTTTTCGTGAGGTGCTGCCGCGACCTGCGATATGAATATGGTGAATGCGTGCCGGAGCGACGATCCGATCCTTCGCCATCACCAAAATGGCGCCGAGCAGGCGCGCAGGCGACGTCGCCACGGACCATCGAGGCCCTCTGGTGTCGGTGACGAGGTGTGTTGCGCCGGCCTCTTTCGCTGTGTTCGATATATATCCGACCAGCCTGCCAATTCCGCCACCGTTTTCGCAACCGCCCGGGACATAGTGGCGCACGGTGGCTGCGTTCTGCGCAGCTATCCGATTTCCGTCGGTGATCGCCTTCATCAGCATGTTCCGACCACCTCACGATAAACGGCCGCAGCCTTTGCTCCGACCTGTTCAGGCGAATTCGGACCTGTGGCCCATGCGAGCGCGCCGCTTCCCAATTTGCTTCTGAGCTCGCTGTTATCAGCCAAAATCCGGATGGCTCTTGCAAGCTCTTCCACATCCCCGGGCGGAACCACCATTCCCAATCCGTTGGGCAGAACAGTGGCCCGCAATTCGCCGACATCAGTGACGATAACCGGTTTGCCGAATGCTGCGGCAAGGTTGAGCACACCGCTTTGAGAGGCTTCCGTATAGGGAAGGACAACGATATCGGCATCCAGAAAGAGCTGGGCGACCTCAGCATCCTCGATAAAGCGGTTGCGGATATCATAGCGGCCGGCTTCCCCCATCAGTGGCCGGAAGATCCACGGATTGTCGCCGCGGCCTGCGACTGTGATACGCAGATTGGGAAGCAGGTCCTTGAGCATCGCCTCGGCACGGACCAGATGCTCCAAGCCTTTGTAAGCAAAAATCCGCCCGAAGAGCAGGACGCGGAAAGTACCATCTGCCTCGCGCCGCGCCATCTTCTGCTGCCGGGCGAGTTCCGAGTAGCGATGAATGGCGGGATGCGACAGGACATGGACGTGATCGGCGGATTTTGAGTACCGGTCGAGGACCATCTGCTTCAGCCCCTCGCCATGCACGACGACATGTCCTGATTGCCTCACCATCAATTGCGGGGCCCAGCCGGGCAGCGTGCGGGTGTCGGAATCGCCAGGATGCACCTCCACATCATGAACGGTCGTCACAAGCGGAATCGGACGCCAGAATGGCGCCGCAAAGTTCAACCACAGCGTAGAATTGCTCAGAAGGTGAATGAGGTTCGGCTGCTCGTGCCGGATGAGACGTGTGAGCTGATGCAGGAACCAGGGATTGGAGAGTGAGCGATGCCGTGGCCAGTCCAGAAGGTGCAGATCGACAGCCGGATCGAAACAGGAAGCAAGGTGTGCGTAGCGCCGGCGCGGAACGCCTAGTACGACCTGCAGGTGTTGCGCAACGCCGTTGGCGAAGGAGATGGTGTAGTCTTCGAGTTCGGAAACCAGCAGCAGCGCCTTCATTTCGCGGGCTCCGTCAAACCGATGTCCAGACCGCGCCGCGGAAGGTCGCGGGCTGTGCGCAACGCATCGCGCACCCGCCTCGGCAGGTTTGGTTCTCCGGCAAAAAAGAACCCTTCGACAGCAAGTCTGAGCCTGGCGCGCATAGTCACTCCGTCCAACCTTGCTGACGCTGCCCGGTAGGGATGGTGATCCGTCAGACGCAGTCTTGCGGGTAAATTGTGGGCTGAGAGAAACCGGTTCGTCGCTTCAACGGTATCCTGCCAATGAGCCATTCGCTTTCGCAGCATTGCGGCATCATCGATGGGCCGATACCAGTTGTTGTTGTGGATACGGTAGAACCCAAGGGAATCCGGCAAAGCAGCAACGCCGCCCAGGAACGGATATATCCCTGTGAGCCAGGCGTCGCCGGATATGCGAAACTGTTCGGGAATGGGCCCCGCAGCATCCCATGCGCTACGCCGTACAGCGATGGCAGAGGTCAGCGGGAAGGGCCACCAGCCAGCCGACTTGCTCAGCCGCAGCGACAAATCTCCCGAACATAAGCTTCGAGGGATTGGCTTGAGGGTCGGCGAGCCTTCGGTCAGCATCGGCTGAAGCCGGTGATAGACGAGGGATAGCCGAGGATCCGAGTGGAACGCCGCTGCCGTGGCCGACAGTTTGCCCGGCGCCCACCAGTCATCGGCATCCAGAAAACAGAGGATGTCGCCACCGCTTAACTTCACAGCAGCATTCATTGCGGCGGCCTGCCCCTGATTCTCCTGGAAGAGCAGCTTTACCCGGCCGTTGTAGGCTTCCAGAACAGAGCGCGACTGGTCGCTGGACCCGTCGTCGACGACGATTATCTCGACGCCGGGTGTTTGTTGACCCAAGGCGCTGTCAATTGCATGGCCAACGAAGCGACCGTAATTGTAATTGTTGATGAGGACGCTGATAGCTGGCCGCTCCATGACACCCTCTCAAGCGGTTTGCAGCGCTACACCGCGGTGCGGCAGCACGATATTGTCCGCGATGTCGGCCTTGCTGTCGCCACCGAGGCTTGAAGCCTCCGTGATGGCGATCCCCAAAGTATCCCCCAGCTCGAACGGGATTGCGCATGGAGCTGGTAAGGTCACTGCCATCGATCCGGCGACGAGTGGCGCTCCCGTCGGATAGCGCGCGGAACCAGGATCATGACGCAGAACCATAGAAATCCCAACCCTTCCAATCGCCGACTGCAGACAGTCGACGTGCATGCATTCATTGCCACGCTACCGGTGAACGGGCACGCGCAACATCTGCTCTTATGGGCAATCCCCTAGACCCCGGCACCAACCTTTGGGGGAAGTTCCTCCCAAAGGCTTAGACGCAGCAACGTCCTTGGATGGTGGGCAGCGCATTGGAAGTAGCCCCGCCTTCATTTGTGCAAGTTGATTGGGAACGCGGCTGCATGATTGTTCCTTGATAGAACAGCGCAGCCATGAAAGCAGACCCATGTCTCTCCGAATTGCCGCGATCACCGGTCTCTCATTTCAAACCAGTCGGCGCCGACAATGAGAGCATATGAGCTCAGGATCACGAGCGGGCCGGCCATAAGTTGGCGAGTCATAGAATGCTGGGGCGCCGGCGTGTGCCTGTTCCTGCAGACGGGTGCCCTCTTTCCGCTCCTGTTGGCAGATCCCGATGGGGCACTGAGCGACTCGGCCAAGTCCATGCTGCGCCTTCTCTGCCTACCGGTATATGCATTTACCCTGGTGATGCTGAAACGAAACTTTCAAGAGTTTCTCATAGCGCTCAAGCGGAATCTGTTCGTCCCTTTGATGCTTGCCCTGCCGTTTTTGTCCGTCATGTGGTCGGTAGGCCCATCGATGACATTGCGGCGCGCCATCGGTCTGCTGTTTACAGTGCTGCTGGCCTATGTGCTGGCGGTACGATTTACGCCGAGACAACTGCTCCTGCTCGCATTTGCGACCGTTGGAACATGCATCGTCCTCAGCC
>NZ_LFIO01001249.1 GCF_001187535.1 Rhizobium ecuadorense | reverse complement strand
GGGCCGACATGGCAGGCGTCGATCAGCAGCGTCACGCGGCGGTCCTTGAGGCTGTTCAGCCGTGCGGCGATCTCCGTTTCGCGGATTTGGTTGGTGACCATCACCTTGCCGCCCTCGCGCACCAGCTTGGCGTCGACTGCCACCAGCGTCGGGCTCGTCGTTTCCTCGGCGCCCATTTCTTCCGAGCCTTGGCCGCTGAAATAAAGGAAGACGCGGCTTCCCGGCGTCGATTGGCGCCGCTACGTTGGTGGATAGCGGCGGAAGGTGCGGGCGAAGCC
>NZ_LFIO01001452.1 GCF_001187535.1 Rhizobium ecuadorense | reverse complement strand
GCGTCAGATGTGTATAAGAGACAGAAGCTGCTCTGCGACCGCAAGGCCTTCATTCCGACCCGTGCGCCACTCGAAGACCACGCGACCGTTCTCATGCACTACGACAACGGCGCCCGCGGCCGTCTTTGGGTGTCCTCGGTGGATGCCGGCAACATGGGTTCGCAGCGCTACCGTTTCGTCGGCTCCAAGGCCTCCGTCGAATGGTCCGATTCCCATCCCGATCAGTTGATTTACGAAGTGCAGGGTGAACCGAACCGCACCTTGCATCCCGGCATGCC
>NZ_LFIO01001281.1 GCF_001187535.1 Rhizobium ecuadorense | reverse complement strand
CGACAGGGATGCCGTTGACCACAAGCGGCGCGAAGGTGCCGGTGGAGAGGCCGCTGGCCTCAGCAGCGACGAGCGGTTGATTGAGATCGATCGCCTCGTCGAGGACGCCGCCTTCATGCCAGGTGCCTTCATGCGGCATCAACGCATAGGTAAAGCTCTGCTCGCCTTCATCGGCCAGCGGATCCGGATAGATCGGACCGCGCACGAGGCTCATGCCGATCACATTGCCGCGGGCGCTATGACCGTATTTGGCATTGTTGAGCAGTGCGACCCCGAAG
>NZ_LFIO01000846.1 GCF_001187535.1 Rhizobium ecuadorense | reverse complement strand
CTCCTTCAGTATGCCCACCCAATGTGTGGTCTGTGCCCGCGAACTATATTCCTGCGAGCGAAACGGAGAGGCAGTTACAGTGGTGCCTAGCTGCGGAAATGAGAGGATACTTTAGGCCTCTCCTTGTGGAGCGGGAGCAAGTCGTGAGCGTTGGCCGCATCGACATATGCTTTACTGATCTGAACGCTCACGGCCCCGATGAACGCCATCCGGCTGTTGTCGAAGTGAAAGTGCTTAGAAGTTACGGCAGCGGAAAAAGCCCAGTTTCAGAGCAAACT
>NZ_LFIO01000377.1 GCF_001187535.1 Rhizobium ecuadorense | reverse complement strand
CGCTGGAAACCAAGCTTTTGGCCGGTGGCTCGGGGTATGACGTCGTCGTCCCCACCGTATCCTTCATGCAGCGGCAGATCGCCGCCGGCGTCTACCAGAAGCTCGACAAATCGAAGCTGCCGAACCTGGTCAATATGTGGGACGTCATCATGAAGGGCGTGGCGTCCTTCGACCCCGGCAATGAATACAGCGTCGACTACATGTGGGGCACGACGGGCATCGGCTATAATGTCGACAAGGTCAAGGCTGCCCTCGGCACCGACGACAAGCCCAATTGG
>NZ_LFIO01001707.1 GCF_001187535.1 Rhizobium ecuadorense | reverse complement strand
CTGTTGTTTGAATGGAAGCCGCGCAGCTTCATTCCCGTCGCCGTCGCCGCCTGCGTGTCGATCTGCTGGCGCCCGCTGCTGTTCGGCACCGGCCCGCTGTTCCCGACCCACTTCCAGGTAGACTTGCCCTGGTGGGGGATTTTCGCCTGTGCGGCGATGGGCATCATCTCAGGCCTGCAATCCGGATTACTGACGACACTGCTCTACCGGATCGAGGACCTGTTCGAAACCTTGCCGATCCACTGGATGTGGTGGCCGATGCTCGGCGGTCTCGTTAT
>NZ_LFIO01000267.1 GCF_001187535.1 Rhizobium ecuadorense | reverse complement strand
GAATGAGGCTCTCTTTGGCGTTAGCGGACGGTGCACTGAGCGTGAGACGGTGGCGCAACGGGAGCCGGGAGACATTTTCTCACGCTCATTGTTGGGTGCGTCGGCTCACGGCGTGACGCGGGCTGCCGATGTTGCGGAGTAGCGATCGCCGTGGACCTCGATGCCTGAGAAGACCGCGTCGATCTCGGCCAGTTCCTCCGATGTGAAGGTGATGTCGGCGGCGGCGATATTCTCTTCCAGCCGGTGCAGCTTGGTGGTGCCGGGAATGGGGACGATCC
>NZ_LFIO01001471.1 GCF_001187535.1 Rhizobium ecuadorense | reverse complement strand
GGATCGATGTGCCTGTCATCGATCCCATTCCCACCGCCGTTTCCGTTGCCGCCGCGCTGGTGCGTTCGAACCTTGCCCACAGCAAGCTGACATTCCCACAGCCGCCCGAAAAACAGTTGCTCGGCTACGACTATATTCATCTGCCCATGCCGCTTGCGGCCGAATGAGAGAACGCTGGACGTTCCATTGAGAGGACAGAGATGGCGATTGCGCAAACGGACACCATGACACGAACGGAAAAGCGGAAAGGATCGACCACCGCCCTTCAGGATTTCCGC
>NZ_LFIO01000861.1 GCF_001187535.1 Rhizobium ecuadorense | reverse complement strand
GCTGTGATGTCGGGTCAGGAAACGAGCGGGACAGCAGGCTAATACACTGCCCGAATTGCCCCGTGTGGACGGCAAGCGTCAAGCCTTGATGCCAAATTCAAACGGATATGAGTGGGGCTTCGCAGCTGCGGCGAGGTCTCGATAGGGTCCGACAGTAAGCCCGAATGAGTGGGCACAATGGGACTGAAAGTGGGATCACTTGGTGAGCCCGTTGTTCCCGCGCGGAGATCCCGCCGCTATTCTCGCAAATGTCGGACAGCCGCCGCCCTTTGTCGCAT
>NZ_LFIO01001272.1 GCF_001187535.1 Rhizobium ecuadorense | reverse complement strand
ACCCGTATATCCATTCTGACGCCGTCTTCGGTGTGAAGGAGAGCTTGCTTGCCAAGTTCCAGCAGGTTGAGGATCCGGTACGCGCCAACGAGCTCGGTTTCCTGGGTAAGTTCTGGCAGGTAGAGCACGATTTCGTGCTGGCTCGGCCGGAGGACTAGGATCTTTTGGCGCAAGTCGGCCCCGTCCAAGCCGGCGACCAGTCCCACTCGCGGTGAGGTCCGGACGGGCATCTTCGGCCAACCGCCCATGTCCGCAGCTTTGGTCGCGCGCGGGGTGGG
>NZ_LFIO01000874.1 GCF_001187535.1 Rhizobium ecuadorense | reverse complement strand
TCGGCCGCGACGTCGAAAGCCAGGTGCTGGCCCGCGCCATCCACGCCCATATCCACCACCGCACCTTCATCAACGGCAATAGAACCGTCGTCTTCCCGGCAAGCCCCGGCAGCTACGCCTCCGAACGCATGGGTTGAGCGCCGCCTTGGGACACATCAGCAACAACTGAGGCCAGCATCAAGTTATTCCTCACCGCCGGCCAGCGAGCTTAATGCAAAGCGTGTTTCGCCAGTTGCTCCGGCGCACTGCGGCTTTTCGCGCCAGCACGCCGGCGAGCCGATGACGTTTGGAAGTTTGGGCAAGCCTTTGAATAATGTAGTGTCAGCCAGCAACACGGCAGTAAGGACATGGCGGCGCAGTCCGACGGCCTAAAATCTGGATCTTGTTTCAGCCGCCCCGCTCGGCGCGGATCGCTGCCTCGCTTGAAGGGTTGAATACCACCACCTGCCAGCGAGGCCACCACCAAGATCATCAAACCGACAAACAGACATACTTAAGTTCGAGAAACTCCTCCATGCCATATCGTGAACCTTCCCGACCAAGGCCGGATGATTTCACACCACCAAAAGGTGCTTCCGCCGTCGAGATGAGACCTGTATTAACGCCAATCATGCCATACTCAAGCGCTTCAGCGACGCGAAATACACGCGAAAGATCCCGCGCATAAAAGTAGGAGGCTAGGCCAAATTCCGTGTAATTTGCTTGGCGAATGACATCGTCTTCATCAGTGAAGCGGAAAAGTGGCGCGACCGGCCCGAACGTCTCTTCGTGCGCAAGCTTCATGTCACTGGTTACATCTGCGAGCACTGTTGGTTGGAAGAAATTCCCGCCCTTCTGGTGCCGGGCACCACCCAGCACAACCCGCGCACCTTTCGCCCGAGCATCCGAGATATGTTCCTCGACCTTGTTAACGGCCGCACTGTCGATCAGCGGGCCGAGCGCCACCTCCGGCTCCATGCCGTTACCGACCCGCAGCTTCAATATCGCCTGGCAAAGCCGTTCTGCATAGGCCTCAAAAACTCCGTCCTGCACATAGATGCGGTTAGCGCAGACGCATGTTTGGCCATTGTTGCGGAATTTAGACACGATCGTACCCTCGACTGCTGCATCCAGGTCAGCATCATCGAATACGATGAAGGGCGCATTTCCCCCAAGCTCCAGCCCCATCTTTTTGATCGTCGAGGCGCTTTGGCGCATCAGTTCCGCGCCGATCTCAGTTGATCCGGTAAACGTCACCTTGCGGACGATTGGGTTCGACGTCATTTCGCCCCCAATCTCCCGTGCCGCGCCGGTTACAACGCTGAAAAGCTCTGGAGGAATACCCGCGCGCTGGGCAAGGACCGCGAGCGCAATCGCGGAGAACGGCGTCTGCGCTGCAGGTTTCAAAACGATTCCGCATCCTGCACCCAAGGCCGGCCCGGCCTTTCGGGTAATCATCGCGTTTGGGAAATTCCATGGCGTGATGGCCGCCACAACGCCAATCGGTTGCTTCATCACCAGGATGCGCTTGTCCGGCTGGTGCCCCGGAATGATGTCGCCATATACGCGACGAGTCTCTTCGGCGAACCACTCTACGAAACTAGCGCCGTAGACGATCTCACCCTTTGCCTCGGTCAAAGGTTTGCCCTGTTCGAGTGTAAGAATTTCGGCGAGATCGTCTTTGTTCTCAATCATGAGTTCGAACCAGCGCCGCAAGAGGCCAGAACGTTCTTTCGCCGTGCGGGCAGCCCATGCTGGCATCGCCAATTGTGCGGCTTCGATTGCTTTTCGCGTTTCGATCGCTCCAAGTTTCGGAACGCGGCCGAGAAGGCGGCCGTCAGCCGGATTGACCACGTCGACCGAAGGACCGTCGCCGACTTCGATCCATTGCCCGGCAACCGGGGCGGCTTGTCTGAACAGGGTCTTATCTTTGAGAGCCATGGCCTCTATCCTTTGCAGAAAGTGTCTGTGCGCCTAGCGCCCAATTTCAAGAAGAATTTCATCTGTAGTGCGACGAGTGCCGTAGCTGGAGCCTGATGACCCAGCACCAATTCCACGCGCGCAAACGCGGCCGACGGCATCTGAAATTTTGGTCGCGAGTTCCGTCTGGCCCAAGTGCTCGAACATCATTGCTGCCGACCATATAGCGGCGATCGGGTTTGCCACGTCCTTGCCTGCGATGTCCGGTGCTGAACCGTGGACCGGCTCGAACATGGACGGCGAGCGGCCGGTCGGGTCGATATTTGCAGACGCTGCAAATCCGAGTCCTCCCTGAATCGCCGCGCCGATATCGGACAAGATGTCGCCGAACAGGTTGGACGCAACAACGACATCCAATGTTTCCGGGAACATGACCATGCGGGCGGCAATTGCATCAACGTGATAGCTGCGGACCTCGACGTCCGGATACTCCGCGGAAAGCTGCCTTGTTACGTCGTCCCAAAACACCATCGAGTGGCGTTGCGCGTTGGACTTTGTTACCGAAGCAAGCTGCCTCCTGCGCTTTCGCGCCATTTCAAAGCCGTATCGGAGAATCCGCTCCACACCGTGACGGGTGAAAACGCTGGTCTCAACTGCGATCTCTTCCGCCGTACCACGGTGCACCCTGCCGCCAGCGCCAGAATACTCCCCTTCCGTATTTTCGCGGATGCAAAGGATATCGATATTCTCGGCACGAAGAGGTCCAGTCACGCCAGGAAGCAGCTTGTGCGGACGGACATTCGCATAGAGGTCGAACTCTTTCCTGATACGAAGTAGAAGCTCATGCAGAGAAATGTCGTCGGATACCTTCGCCGGCCATCCGATCGCTCCAAGCAAGATCGCATCAAAGGTTCGGAGCGTTTCGATCCCGTCCGCCGGCATCATCGCTCCAGTTTCAAGATAGTGATCGCAAGACCACGGAAATGTCGTTGCGGAAAGATTGACGTCGCAAGCTGCCGCAGCGGCAAGTGAAACTTCCCAGGCTGCCGCAGTCACCTCGACGCCCACGCCGTCTCCGGGGATGATTGCGATTTTGAGGTCCACCATACTCTCCGTCCGTGCTTCGAGGAATTTCGATTGAACCATGCAACGCCGGATGCATGGAATTCGGTTCGTTGTGCAGGCTTCTCAAGGTCTCATGCCGTCATTCGACCCGAAGAGTTTACCGGTAATTGGCTCGCTCCCGAGTCTGACATAGCGACCTGCCGGTTATCCGACATTCAATCTCCCGCTTAGCCAACCGATCCATCTCAGTTCCCAAGCGCGAGCCGGGCCCGATTGAAAGAAGTGGCCTCTCAAACGATGGCGTAGCGTGGGATGACGGCAATGAGTGTAAAATCGAACTCAGCGGGAGGAGAAGTATCTTTTGCCGTTGCCGAGATATCGATTATACCGATACGTTGTTCCGGCCGCGATTAGCGCAGAGATAAAGGCGCATGCAAAAGCGCTCTGACAAGTGGGAACAGCTTATGTATTTTACGCTAAGGCAGGTCCAGTATTTTGTGCTGACGGCAGAACTCGGCACCATATCTGGTGCCGCTACTGCTGCGCGAATCTCGCAGTCCGCGCTTACCGAAAGCATCCGGCAACTTGAAGAGCAGGTCGGAAGCGCGCTATTTTCCCGTCACGCCCGGGGGATCGCATTGACGTATGAGGGGCATCGGTTCCTGCGGCACGCCAAACTCATCATTTCCACGGTTAAAGATGCCGAGGACGCCTTCACAGCTAAAATAGACAACGTATCGGGAACCCTTCGCCTGGGCGTGACGAACCTGGTCGCCGGCTATTTTCTCTCCGACATTCTGGCTCGGTTCCGGCGCGTTTTTCCTGAAGTATCTGTAGAAGTGGTCGAGGACCAGCGAAGATATATTGAACATCTCCTCATCAGTGGCGAACTGCAGCTTGCGCTCATGGTTGTGTCCAATATCGAAGAGCAGTTCGCCCTATCGGTCGATTCACTCGTGCGATCGAGATTCAGAGTCTGGGTGTCGCCAAAGAATGGCCTCGCCGACAAGAGCCGTGTCAAATCATCCGATCTGCGCGATCAAAAGCTTATCTTGCTGGCAAATGATGACTTGCTGGAGTCAATCTCCGGTTGGCTGCAAGGCGAGGACCTTATGGATCGGGTCTTTCTCAGAACAACTTCGGTGGAGGCAGTCCGAAGCCTTGTCGGCACAGAGACAGGCGTGGCCATCATGCCCGACCTCGCCTTCCGCCCCTACACCCTCGAAGGCGACCGTCTTGAGGCTCGCCCGGTCGAAGGCCTCTCTATTACGTTGGACGTCGGCCTGGTGTGGCGGCAGGGGTCGCCGGATACCGACCAAGCCGAGATTTTCAAGACCGTCGCCCGTGACTACCATGCGAAACGGTAGCCGAGCGACATATCGATAAAACCGATACGTCATCGCAAGCATTTCGAATTTTCCCTTCCGGTTCTTCCGCGACACACTGTTGACGATTGGATTGCGGCACCACGGCGTGGTGTCTGCGGATCGCCCATCAGTCAGGGAGACATTTAATGGATATGGTTATCACTCCGGCGTTTTCGACGAAGCTGCTCATCAACGGCGAGCTTGTCGAGGGAACTGGCGGCGACGAGAAAATCTTGAACCCGGCTACAGGCTCGACTCTCGTTGCCGTCAAGGAAGCGAGCCGCGATCAGGTAAATGCCGCAGTGGCAGCTGCGCAATCCGCCTTCAAGACTTGGTCGCTGACCACGCCCCGGCAGCGCTCCGAACTTCTGTTCGAAGTCGTTGAGCACCTCAAGCAGAACATCGAAACTTACGCTCGCCTCGAATCCCTCAATTGCGGCAAGCCGTATCTGGGCATGCTGAATGGCGAAATGCCCGCCATCATAGATGCCATTCGTTTCTTCGCCGGCGCGTGCCGAGTGCTGAATGGCAGCGCTGCAGGTGAATACGTCGAAAATCATACGTCCATTATTCGCCGCGATCCGGTCGGCGTGGTGGGCTCAGTGGCTCCGTGGAACTTCCCGCTGATGATGGCCGCCTGGAAGGTCTTTGCACCGATTTCGGTCGGCAACACCGTTGTCGTAAAGCCGTCCGAACAGACTCCCCTCACGCTCCTTCGCCTTTGCGAATTCCTGGCAACTCTTTTGCCGAGAGGCGTCGTCAACGTCGTCACCGGTCGTGGAGAGTCCGTCGGATCCACGCTTGTTTCGCACCCCGGCGTCGCGATGGTCTCCCTGACAGGCGACGTCACGACAGGTCAGAAGGTGCTGCAATCTGCTGTGCCGACATTGAAGCGCACGCACCTTGAACTTGGAGGGAAAGCGCCGGTCATCATATTCAACGACGCCGATCTGGATGCCGCTGTCGAAACAATTCGGATGGCAGGCTTCGAAAATGCCGGCCAGGATTGTTGCGCGGCCTGCCTCGTCTACGTCCAGTCCGGTGTCTACGAAAAGCTTGTCGAGAAGCTAAACGCCGCAATCAAAAGCATCCGCAGCGGTGCGCCCGAGCACGAACAGACTGAACTCGGCCCACTCATCAGCCAGCGTCAGCGAGACCGCGTCGAGAGCTTCGTTCAGCGCGCGCGCACCTCGAAGCATATTGAAGTTCTGACCGGCGGCAAGCCGGCCTCGGGGGACGGCTTCTACTACGAGCCGACTCTCGTTGTCGGCGCAAATGTTCAGGACGAAATCGTCCGTCGCGAGGTCTTCGGGCCGGTCGTCGCGGTATCTCGTTTCGAAACCGCCGAAGAAGTTATCGATTGGTCGAACGAGAGCCATTACGGCTTGGCATCATCCGTGTGGTCGTCAAACGCCACCACAGCGCTCAAAGTGGCGGCTCGCCTGCGCTACGGTACGGTCTGGGTAAACCAGCACTTCACGCTCTTGAGTGAAATGCCACACGGTGGGCTGAGACATTCCGGCTACGGCAAAGACCAGTCCATTTACAGCCTCGAGGATTATACCTCGATCCGCCACGTAATGTTCAACTTCTCGTAGAGAAACAATCGGAGCCACGGCGATGGTTCAACATGAGTGGCAGGCGGCGACAATGACCATCACTCCGCTCAACGGGGCTGACGGGACTATGCAAACCGTCTCCCATGTCGGCTCAAGGTCGCCGTGGTCCCGGCCACAAGCAGGTGCGCAGGCAGTCCCGCGTGCAATTGTCGGAATGGGCTGGAGATCTTCGTCCAGTCACAAACCACTCCCGCCCCGTAGTAAGAGCGCAGAGGAGCCCACAATGTCTGAAGAAGACCTCCTCGAGAGGTTTGACGGAGGTGGAGATAGCCACTCTCAGGTCGAGACGCATGAAGTCGCGCGCACTCTCAAACAATATTGGGGGATCCGCGGAAGCCTCAGAAGCCTGGTAGCAGAGCGTGACGAGATCCTGGAGGTTACCACCGATGATAATCGCCGTTACGTCTTAAAGATCTACGGCGCGTCTGAATCGCCATCCTTGGCCGATTTGCGCGCTCGGGCTTGCGTTCACATTGCAGAAAGTGATCCCGCTCTGCCGGTGCCGGAAATTATCCGTACCGATGGCGCTCTGCAGGCGGTGGCGACGATGAAAGCCGGCGAGGATCGTGTGGTCCAGCTGATGACCTTTCTCGACGGCATACCGCAGGTTAGCACTCTCAAAAGCAGCCGGCAGGCATTCGAGATCGGGAAGGCACTTGCAAGAACGGCGAGGGCGCTTGCCCACTTCGAACACCCTGCCGATCGGAGAAACCTCGTCTGGGATCTCGCAAATGCGGCGAACGTCCGACCGCTCCTCCCAGCGATTAGCTCTGGCCGTTGGCAAATGCCTCATCGGATCTTGCAGCGTTTTGAGGATCGCACCCTCTCGATGCTGAGCGATCTTCCCTCGCAAGTGATCCATAACGACTTCAACGGACACAATCTTCTGATGGATCCGTCCGATCCAACAAGGATCACCGGCATCATCGACTTCGGCGATGTGACGAGAAGCCAGCGGATCAACGATGTCGCTATCGCGGCCTGCTATCAGTTGCGTTTTGATGAGTCCGGCCTTTCCGGAGCACTCGACGTGGCGCGAGGCTACAATTCCGTCACCACCTTGAATCCGCATGAGATCGCGATCCTCCCTGACCTCATTCTCACCAGACTCGCGATGGCGGTCGCCATTACGGAATTCCGTGCAACCCGTCTTCCAGAGCGTGCAAGCCAGATCCTGAAGAATACCGGCTACGCATGGCGCGCCCTTTCGCACCTAACGGACCTCGACAAAAACTGGGCAGTCGATCGGTTCTTCGCTGCCTGTGACAAGGAGACTTCCTCATGACCAAGCCGTTGATGATCAATGCGTTCGACCCCAATGCGGTCGACGGGCTAGACGCTGAGACGATGCAGCTGATCGAGCGGCGCAAGAAGGTCCTTGGACCATCCTACAAGCTCTTTTACGAAACGCCGGTCCACGCCGTTTCGGCCGAGGGGGTATGGATCACCGATGGCCGCGGACAGCGTTATCTGGATGTCTACAACAATGTGCCCTCTGTCGGCCACTGCCATCCTAGAGTGGTTGAGGCCGTCTCCCGGCAGATGGCCGTGCTTAACACCCATACGCGTTACCTGAACGATGTCGTCTTGAGTTACGCGGAAAAACTGCTGGGACATTTCCCGCCTGAACTCTCGAATGCCATGTTTACCTGCACGGGCAGCGAATCCTCCGATCTCGCCTTGCGCATCGCCAAAACCTACACCGGCGGGGTTGGCATTGTCGTGACCGAAAACGCCTATCACGGCATCACGGAGCAGATAGCGCGAATGTCTCCGTCTCTGGGCAGTGGCGTTCCGCTCTGGCCCCATGTCAGGACCGTGCCGGCGCCGGATGCATACCGCCTCGGACACGAGAACGTTGCCGAGACCTTTGCCACCTCCATCAAGGAAGCTTTCGAAGATCTGTCTCGCCACGGGTTCAAGCCAGCCGCGTTTGTGGCAGACATGATCTTCTCATCCGACGGCATCTTCGCCGATCCGGCGGGCTTCCTGAAACCTGCTCTCGACGCTGTGCATGCTGCAGGCGCCCTGTTCATTGCCGATGAAGTCCAGCCGGGATTCGGGCGGACAGGTCCGATGTGGGGATTTGCACGCCATGGGATCGTGCCCGACCTGGTCCTGATGGGTAAACCGATGGGTAACGGGCTGCCGATCGGCGGCGTGGTGGCTCGGCCTGAAGTTCTTGGCGAGTTTGCAACCACCGCCCGCTACTTCAATACATTTGGCGGAAACCCCGTCTGCTGCGCCGCCGCTCACGCCACGCTTTGCGTAATCGAGGACGAGGGACTTGCCGAGAATTCCGTGAAGGTCGGTAATTACCTGCAGCAGGGGCTTCGCGAACTCACGACCGGCCTGGCGGCGGCAGGAGATATCCGTGGTGCGGGTCTTTTTGTGGGGCTGGACTTTATCAAGGATCCCGAGACCAAGGAGCCGGACGGCGATCTCGGCCTGTTCGTTGTAAACGCGCTGCGCGACAGGAACATCCTGATCAGTGCAAGCGGCATCGAGGGCAACGTTTTGAAGATCCGCCCGCCTCTGCCGTTCTCGACCGAACATGCTGACATCTTCCTGGAGGCATTTCAGGACGTCATTCGCAGCACCGAATTTCGGCGGAACGCAGCGGCCTAACAATCGGGCGCCTTTCAAAAGGCGCTCACCGTTCAACAGATACTTGAGGGCATGACATGAGCTTCGTTCAAATCAGCAACGTCACAAAGTCCTTCGGCCATTACGCCGCTGTGAAGGGAATCAGTCTCGACGTGGCCGACGGCGAGTTTCTTGTTTTGCTGGGCCCATCGGGTTGTGGCAAATCGACATTGATGCGGATGATTGCCGGCATCGAAACCGTTACGACTGGAGCCATTAGAATTGATGGCAAGGATGTCACGGACCTGTCACCAAAGGACAGAAACGTCGCAATGGTTTTCCAAACCTATGCGCTTTATCCGCATCTCACCGTTCGTGCCAACATCGAGTTTCCATTGCGAAAGATGAAACTCGACCGCAAGCGGATCGAGGAGCGCACACTTTGGGCCGCTCGCATGTTCAGGATCGAGCAGCATCTTGACCGCAAACCGAAGCAACTTTCGGGAGGCGAGCGTCAGCGCGTTGCCTTGGCACGAGCCCTGGTGCGCAGTCCGTCCGTGTTCATGATGGATGAACCGCTGTCCAACCTCGATGCGAAGCTACGGGCAACCGCCCGGCAGGAAATTCAGCAATTCCAGGCGGAAACGAAGGCAACGACGATCTACGTGACACATGACCAGGTCGAAGCCATGTCGCTCGGGCATCGGATCGCGGTCCTGTCGGACGGCATGGTGCGCCAAGTGGGCACGCCGGATGAAATCTATAATCGTCCGGCCGATACATTCGTCGCAACTTTTGTCGGCTCACCCGCCATGAACATCGTTCCGCGCGGCAATGTCCTTGAAGGCTTTCGTCCTGAACAGCTTCTTCATCCTGGGCTGGTTGGCGAAAAGGTCGCGACCAGGGAAGTCAATATCATTGTCCGGCGGGTAGAGAAACTCGGCTCCACTCAACTCGTCTACGGCACGCTGGATGGGGCCGATAACGTGCAAATCGTGGCCGACGTGCCCGCCATGGCGGGCGGCAAGTTCGTGATCGGGGAGCTGCAGGCATTTCGGGTGCCACTTCGAGAAATTCATTCGTTCGACAAGTCGACCGGAAAACGCCTGGAGTCGAGTGCTGCCGCCGCAGCCTGACCAACCGGGGAACGGTCATTAGGAACGGTACCTCATTCGCGCGACTGGGGCGCGGCTTATGGTGGTGTTGGGCACGCATTCGGTCCCCGTGGACAGCATCACGTCTAGAAGCGAAAGACGGATCGATCACTCAGAATCGAAAAACGATAGGGGAATAATCATGACAGATACACCTCGTTTCACAGTTCCGCATATATCGCGTCGGTTTCTTCTGCAATCGAGCGCGATCGCGCTCGGTGCCGCCGCGTTGCCGTCAGGCTTGCTGGCACAGGGCAAGACGGTCGTCACTCATTCGAACTGGCGTTCGACCGAAATGCCGGATATTTTCCTGAAGGTTTTCGATGATTATCGCAAAGCCAATCCGGATGTCGATCTCCAGGTCGAAGAGATCGGCTTTATCGAATACATCAAGAAAATGGAGCTTTCGGGCCAAGCTGGTGCGTTGCCGGACACGTTCGAACTCTGGGTACCCACACAGCTTGCTCGCTTTGTCGAGGAAGGCTGGATCGCTCCGCTCGACGAATTGATCGATGCAGACAAAGCGGCCGGCAACGATATCCTTGGCGCCTACGAGCCGTGGGCAGACAAGGGCTACAAGGGTTCGACCTACGTCCTTCCCTCGCTCGGCCTCACCAACGTTCTTCTCTGGAACAGGACGGCATTCAAGGCAGCCGGCCTTCCGGACCGCGCTCCCGAGACCATCGACGAGATGCTCGAATTCGCAAAGAAACTGAACAAGCCACCGGAAATGTATGGCCTCGGTCTCGATGGTAACGGCCCTGAGCTTTGGCTTGCTCTCGCCTGGATGTTCTACGCGAATGAAACCCGCATCGGCCGTGTCGGCGGAGACTTTCAGATCAACAAGCCAAAAGCGGTCGAAACTGTTCAGTTCATCGTGGATCTTGTGAACAAGCACGGCGTCGTGCCGTCATTCACGACAACCGACTTCGAGAAGCTGAGGAGTTCGTTTGCAGCCGGGCGTGTCGCCATGATGCCGGACTGGAATGGTGTCCCGGCGGTGATCGAGGGGTTGAAGCCAACGTTCGAATGGGCCATTTCGCCGCTGCCCAAGGGCAAGACTACCGGGGCGATGCTGATGGGCGGTGACAGCACCTATGCTATCAGCGCCAACTCGAAAAACAAGAAAGCCGCCTGGGAGTTTATCAAGGTGCTCGCAGGCCATGACACCCAGCAGGCGATCGCTGACAAGTGGCCTTTCCTTATCACCCGGAAGGAAATCTGGGACGAGGTCCAGAAGGGCACCTTAGGCACATCCGACTCGCTGAAGGTCGCCTTGGAGCAGTCGCAGCGCCCCAACGCCTACGATACCTACAGCGAGATGCCGCCACAGCTGTTGCAGGCAGTGGACATTTTCCGAACCGAACTTCATGGCGTCGTTGCCAACCAGCAGACCGCTCAGGAGGGAATGGACAAGGTGGCCGCGCAATGGGCCGACCTTTACCAGCAATGGGACGAGAGCTACGGCGAACTCGGAGACCGCTACACCCGATAGCCAAGCGCGAAGGCAGTGTGCGGCCAATGGGCCGCGCACCAATCTGAAAGGAGTGCGCCATGACCTTCGATAGCCTTGCACCGCGGGAAAGAGCTTCCGCCGTCCGCCGCCTGATACGTGGCAACTATCACACCTACATCATACTGGGGCTTTTGCTCGGTGTAATGCTGCTGCCGATCGCCTACATGATCATCATCGCGATCACGCCGGCAGATCTGCTCTTCAAGCAGATTATTCCCGAGCGAGTGACCTTTCAGAACCTCCTGAAGGTGTTCTCGACCGAGGAACTGGTATTGCCGTTCCGAAACTCTGTCGGGATCTCCGCTCTCACGGCGTTTTTCACGATCGTTTTGGCGGCGCCGGCTGCATATGGCATGTCACGTTATCGAGTGGGACTATCGGGAACCCTTATCGTCCTGCTGTTATTCACCCAGGTCATCCCGGTTGAGATTCTGGTCCTGAGTTACTTCCCGTTCCTAAAATCCAGCGGTCTTATTGACACCTGGACCGGGCTGATTTTCCTAGACACCACGCTGACCGTGCCGTTCTGCACCCTTATCTTGAAATCAATGTTCGACGGGGTACCCGAAGACATCGAGCAGGCAGCCCGAATTGACGGATGCACGTCTCTGGAATGCTTTTTCCGGATCACGCTTCCGCTTAGTTGGGGTGGCATTCTGGCAGCGTTCATCTTCGCGTTCTTGATGGCGTGGCAGGAATTCCTCTACGGGCTGACATTCACCGCCTCGCTTGATGCGCGCCCAATTACAGTCGCACTCAATCTCCTGATTGGTCACTACACGATCAGCTGGGAAGTGCTGATGGCTGCAAGCTTCCTGTCGGCATTTCCCCTGCTTGTCGTTTTTGCACTGTTCCAAGGTGTCTTCATCAAGGGGATGGTTGCGGGAGGTGTGAAATGATCATCGAACAACAGTCTCAAGCAACTCTGGTTCCCGTCAGTGCGAACCGCGTGAAGCTCGCAAGGACCTACCGGCGAGAGTGGGCTTTCTTTGTCGGTCCCACATTCCTGTTTCTGATTATAACCGGCATATTTCCGCTGGTGGCGAGCATCTACACGGGTTTCTTTCAGACGCGACGCGGGGAGCAGCATTTCGTCGGCTTTACCCACTACAAATGGGCGCTGCACGATGACGTGTTCTGGACCTCGACGCTCAATAGCTTCATCTTTACCGGTGGCACGGTCATAGGGCATTTGTTGATCGGCTTGACCTTTGCGCTTCTATTGAACTCAGCAAAAAGCATGCAGTCCTTTTGGCGGGGGCTGCAGTTCATTCCCTGGCTATTCCCCCCCGCGGCTGTGTCAATCCTTTGGATCCTGATCTATCAGGATCAATTCGGGCTCTTGAATTCCCTGTTTCGCGACATCGGCCTCGCCAGCTGGGCATTTGACTGGCTTGGGCAACCGTCTTCGGCACTGGCGGCTGTGACGATCGCCAGTATTTGGAATTGGTATCCCTTCCTGACGCTGATCTTGTTGGCTGCTCTGCAGAACGTACCCGACGATCTCTATGAGGCGATGGACGTCGACGGAGGGAGCGCTTGGGACAAATTCCGACTTGTCACACTTCCCCATCTCGCTCCGGTGATGCTGACGGCCTGCTTGCTCGACTTCTTCTGGACGTTCCGGTTCTTCGACATGACGTGGATCATGACGAAGGGCGGTCCCGGGCGGTCTTCGGAGGTGCTTGCGACCTATCTCTACAAGCTGGCATTCCAGGAATATCGCTTCGATCGAGCTGCAGCTGTTGGTGGCCTCATTCTTCTGATGATGGCTGTTCTCACGGGGCTTTACCTGGTCGCTTACCGATATGTCGAAAATCTGTCGGGGCGCCAAAGAGCCGCGCCGCACGCGAGCTAGGTGAACGCCTCCCACTCGCAAGACATTCAAATTGTGAAAGGAAACATCAAATGCGCATGAAAACGATGCTGATCGTTTTTTCTGGAAAAGGAGAGCAGATTGGCCATGCACAAGGATTCGTCTCGTCAGCGGCCGACGGCGTTATCGCAACGTCCGATATGGCAGGTATCGGTCAAGACGGCCAGCTCTCAAATCCCTGCGGGAAGGCGCGCTTCGAGACCGTAGTGATGGCAAGAAATGGCCGAACCGTAGAGGCTGGCCGGGTCTTTTTCCCCGAGATCGACAGCTACCTTGACGTGTTTACTCCAGAAACGGGCATGGTGCTCCCGGCGGACGAGGGAAAGGAGATCGGCTCGATCACCTGGCACATCAAGGAAGGCGGCGGCGAGTTCGAAGGCGCGACCGGCGTCGTAACCGGTAATTTTATAGGTTACCCGGACGGCACTTTCGTCGACCACCAAGTCTACCGTGTACTTTTGCCTTGAAAGCAGGGAGCCGGCCTCACCTTGATCAAAGTGCCTGCGCGGCAGTGACCAAGAAATGGATGAATCTGATCGGCTTGAGTGCCTTTATGGAAGGAACCGCTTGATATGAATACCGGATCCGTAACTGGGGTGAAGACGGACGCCATCGTGATTGGCGCAGGTCACAATGGGCTTGTTTGTGCAAATTATCTCGCAAGAGAAGGTCTCCGCGTCCTTGTTGTCGAGGCGCGCGACGTGATTGGCGGCGCCTGCGTCAGCGAGGAACTCGTCCCCGGCGGGACGTTCTCTTCCTGCTCCTACATCCAAATGATGCTGCGACGCGAAGTCGTCGAGGACCTGGAATTGAAGAAATTCGGTCTGGTCTCGGTCGCACCCGAGATGCTGGAGATGGGTCTCTGGGAAGATGGCGACCATGTGATGCTTTGGCGCGATATCGATCGCACGCTGAAGTCGATCGAAAAGCACAACACTCGCGACGGCGCAAATTTCATGCGCTTTGGAACCAGACTCAGGCGTTTTGGCGAGTTAACCGGCGCGCTTTTGATGAGTGATCCGCCTTCTGTCGAGGAACTTCGCGAGGTTTTCGAGCAGGCCGGCGAAACTGAACTGTTCAACGAGTTCGTCCTAATTTCTGCAGAGGATTTGCTTTCGCGATATTTCGAAAGCGACCGTCTTCGCGGCTTTATGATGTTCATGGGGATGGTTTCGACCTGGGGCGGCCCACGAACACCCGGGACGGCCTATGTCTACGGCTACCACGCTCAGGGCGAGTTCGAAGGCAATTATGGTCAGTACGGCCTTCCGCAAGGTGGAATGGGCATGATTTCGAATGCGCTTGCCAAGGGGCTTGAAGCGCATGGCGGTTCCGTCAGAACCGGCTCCCCCGTTCGCAAGGTAATCGTTCGAGAAGGCAAGGCAGCTGGTGTGGAACTGATGTCTGGCGAATTGATCGAGGCAGATCTGATCATTTCCAACGCAGATCCCAAGCGCTCGCTGGAAGGCTTTCTTGATGCAGGCGTTTTGTCTCCCCCGATTGAAAAGAAGGCATCGGAGATCGACGTTCGTGGCTCGATGGCCCGTATTCATCTTCTCGTCGACACGTTGCCCGATTATGTGGGTTTCGCGCCAGGCAAGACGGGACCGCAACACCAGGGTCTCGTCATCATGGGAGCGAGCCCAGCCCTTTACGAAAAGGCCTGGGAGGCACAAAAAAGGGGCAGCTTCCCGGACGATTTCGTGATCGAAGCACTGATACCTTCCGTTACACATCCCGGCTTGGTCGAAACGCCCGGACATCACACGATATCGCTCGGCGTGCAGCAATTGCCATTTGATCTCGCAGAGGGCAACTGGGATAGTCGGAAAGACGAATGGGCCGACAAGGTTCTCGAGGTCTACTTCCGTTACGCGCCCAATCTTCGCGGCAGAATTCTTGGGCGTCATATCATCACGCCGCGCGATCTTGAGCAGGTCTACAATATCACCGGCGGCAACATATTCCATTCCTCGATGGTCGGCACCGAGAATAACTTTGACAAACGTCCGATCGAGGAAGCCGCACACTATCGCACGCCGGTGGAAGGATATTATCTCTGTGGTTCGGGCAGTCATCCTGGCGGCGGCGTCTCTGGTGCACCGGGACATAATGCTGCAAAACGCATCATAGCTGACAGCCAGGGGCGCTACGACGAGCGCCTTATCCGCGAGGATGCCGTCATGCGCAGCTCGACATTGGCAAATCTGGTGATGAGCACGAGCGTTGGTCGCAAGTTCGGTTATTCGGTTGCCCGAAGTTCGATTTTTCGAAAACTAACGGAGCGTATGAACAAGACGAAATAGCCGAAAAGCAAGTCAAACGATCAGGGCTTGATAATGCATTCCGATGAGGCTGGAAGGCTATTTCAATCAGAGATCAGATAGTCTCATTCTAGAGCAGGTCCTGCGATCGATGAATCGAATGTGAGGTGACGTAGCGAGCCGC
>NZ_LFIO01001045.1 GCF_001187535.1 Rhizobium ecuadorense | reverse complement strand
GGGCATTTCACCTCGGGCGGCAGCGCCTTCGAATCGGAGATCTGGGCGGATCTGGGAGCGGTGCAATCGGCCTTTGACCGGCAGGGACAGGTGCAGAGCCTGCGTATGCGCCTCGATGGGGCGGGTGGTCTGGACGCACTGAGACAGCATCTTTCCGCAATTCCCGGCGCCCCACTCACTGCGGTCTCCGAGGCCGATCTCTATGCCGCGCAATCCGAGCGCACCAGCCGCCTCATTCGCCTGTTCGGCTGGCCCCTCGCGCTGCTGATGGCGGTGGG
>NZ_LFIO01001653.1 GCF_001187535.1 Rhizobium ecuadorense | reverse complement strand
CCATCGCGATATGTGTAAGAGACCGGATCTGATGGCCGAGCAGGGACCTGATCGGCAGCTAGTCTGCGGTGAGCGACGAGCTTACATCGACGCCCGGGCGAGGTGCGGAAAGTGCGCCACGGACGGCCGGCAGAAGTCCAGGCGCTCTGGCCGGATCCGGATAGCGACACTCAGTGCCCCATCGAGAGGGTGGCAGGAGCCGCAACCACGTCGTTTCGGAAACGACTCTCACCGGAACCTTCGACGTCCACTAACCGTAAAAGGCAGGAGGAAAGACCA
>NZ_LFIO01001322.1 GCF_001187535.1 Rhizobium ecuadorense | reverse complement strand
TGCGATTTCCGGAGGACAACTTGGATGGCCGTACGCTATTCCCGTAACAATGCTTCCGAAGGCATGGTATGTGATCGGGCCATACTTTTCTGCGCGAGCGGCGAGACGTTCATTTTGAAAATAAAACCAGACGGTCAGCAAGCAAATCGTGTACATGTCAACGCCCAGGACGACGCGAATCCCCAGACTAATCTGATCATGACTTAAGCCGCCCATTGCATTGCCTCTCGCCGGTTAGTGCTACCATGCCGCGAGCAAGTTTAGTTTGCAAGCGACAGC
>NZ_LFIO01000551.1 GCF_001187535.1 Rhizobium ecuadorense | reverse complement strand
TGATAATCTCGGCTCGAACCATTCGGGCCTGGTCGCCGACTTCGTTCTCGACAAGGACGGCGAAACTTCACCGGCAAAATGACTTTGCCTGGGCAAGGAAATCTTGCCGAGGCTACAAATCAGAATCTGGTTCGGCCGCCTTTTTTGTCGATCATCTGAAACGTTTTGCCGTCGGTCTTCACGTTGACGCAATCGGTCTTCTTGCTGGGGAACAGGACGCACACTTGGCCATTGGTTATCTTGTAGCCATTCTTATTGCCGTCGCGGTATTCGTAGCCG
>NZ_LFIO01001526.1 GCF_001187535.1 Rhizobium ecuadorense | reverse complement strand
GCTCTGAGTTGTGTATAAGAGACAGCCGGCGTACGCAGCCAGGCGGCATTGGTACGGGCGCTGCTGAGCGCTGGGGCTCCGAGCCAATAGCCTCGACCGCGGGCGTCTGGTTGGGCCAATCGTTCAGGCTCGAACTGGATCCATGCGGAGCCGATGCACCGTTCCTGTTCAGCCGCGCCTCGGTTATAATTTCTTGCAGAATTTCTAAAGCGCTGCTGCACCCTTGGAAAACTCCCCTCTTGATGCAGTCGGCGTCAATGTCTATCTTGACCATATATG
>NZ_LFIO01000625.1 GCF_001187535.1 Rhizobium ecuadorense | reverse complement strand
GACTTCGGTGAAGTCCTGGCCTTCCAGCGCCTTTAACAGCTCCGGATCGGCAATGTGGACAAGCGGAGCCGCTTCCAGCGAGGAGCCAATGCGCTTGTCCTTGCGCTCGATTTCCAGGGCGCCGGTCACAACCGAACGCACTGTACGGATCTTCTTCCACTTCTCGGCCAAGGCATCGTTGCGCCATTCCTTTGCAACCGGAGCAAACTGCTCAAGATGCACGGACACGGCGGACGGGTTGCGCGACAGCCAGGCCTCCTCGGTGGTGAAGGGCAGCAT
>NZ_LFIO01000434.1 GCF_001187535.1 Rhizobium ecuadorense | reverse complement strand
GCTTCGTCTCTTCACGCCGTTGGCTTCTCTGGAGCGGTATCGCCGCGCTTTGCGCCTGGGTGCTGGTGCCGATCTATCTGGTGGCACTCGGCGCACTTGGCGGTCGCCAGGGCGTCTATATCTGGCCGAAGACCGGTCTTCCCACTGGCATATCGCTGGAGCCCTTCATTCTCTTCCTAAAGACCGAAGGCGTCGTCCAGTCCTTCCTCAATTCGCTGGGGGCAGCCGGCATTACGGTGGCGCTTTCGATCCTGCTCGGCGCGCCGGCCGGTTATGCGC
>NZ_LFIO01001651.1 GCF_001187535.1 Rhizobium ecuadorense | reverse complement strand
GCGCCCGAATTGACGTCAGATCGGCGGCGGCCCAATATTTTTCGCCCCGATGGCGCTGGCAGCGATAGCCGCCAATATAGGTCTGCCCGATCGTACCGTGCCACACCGTTCGGATGCCGAAGACAGACCAGGCCGGCAGGGCGCTTGGCAGCGTCACTTGCCCGTAGACAATGCCGGTCGACGCCGTCACGGTCGCGGCCGCGTTGCCGCCGAAGAGCACCGGGTATTCCGTGCCGTTCGGATGGATGAAAAACACCTCATCGATGGCAATATCGGCAT
>NZ_LFIO01001496.1 GCF_001187535.1 Rhizobium ecuadorense | reverse complement strand
CTCCTACGTCGCCGACTTCTGCCTATGCTTTCCGGTCATGATGGAAATCAAGCGCGGATTGCGCATGACCAGGGATCCTGTCGTAGCGGCACGGATACGAGCGGTCGTCGATGAACTCGACCGCGCGGACTTCATCTACTTCGGGATGGGACAGATCGCCGAAAACGCGCTTGCCGACATGATGGCGAACCCAAAACTGAAACAGTTGTGGCACGCGCAGCCGAAATCAAACAATCAGCGGGTCAGCCATGATCTGATGATAGCTGCGGTCTCCATAGC
>NZ_LFIO01001840.1 GCF_001187535.1 Rhizobium ecuadorense | reverse complement strand
GACGATGACCGCGACTCCGAGGAGCGAAATGCCGCCGGCAATCAGCGTCCGCCTGGAGACCCTCTCCCTGAGGATGACCCAGCCGAGCAACGCTGCGATAAAGGGCGCGGTCGCATAGATCATCGTCACATTGGCGACGGTGGTCATGTAAAGCGCCCCGATGAAGCATACCTGACTGAAGGTCTGGCATGCGATCATGGCAAGACCGGACGGATGGAAGACGGATCGCCATTGCTGCCGCGAGATGCCCCCTTCGAGGAAAAGGCAGGGGATCAGCAG
>NZ_LFIO01001792.1 GCF_001187535.1 Rhizobium ecuadorense | reverse complement strand
GACAACCTCAGCTTTCCCGGTACGGATCGAATGGACAACCTATTGGAAGCTCACATCTAGCGTAGCGGCGCAGTGCGCGAAAGGCATCCGGTGGACGACCGAATCCTGATCAGATCTTACCAGCCAGAGGACGCGGACGCGACCATTGAGATTTTTCTGCGCGCCGTCCGGGAGGTCTCGTCGAGGGATTATTCACCCGCTCAAATAGAGGCTTGGGCAAAGGTGGAAGATCGCAGCCTTTGGGCGGAGCGCAGGATAAGCAGGTCAGCCTGGATCGCGGAAATCGACGGAGAACCGGTGGGCTTTTCCGATCTGACCGGCGACGGATGTCTGGACATGATGTTCGTTCACCCGGAATTTCAGGGGCGCGGTGTCGCAAGCCGCCTATTGAGCAGGGTCGAGCTGGAAGCTCTGAGGCTCGGCTTCAAGCGAATTCATACGGAAGCCAGCCGAACCGCGCGACCGTTTTTCGAGCGCAAGGGTTTCCGCGTGATAGCCAGGCAAACCGTGGAAAAACGCGGGCAAAGCCTGGAGAATTTCCGCATGGAAAAGCTTTACGCGGAGTAAGGTCGAACCACCGACACGCATCATCGAACGAAGCCGGCAGCCCCGTCGCAGGCTGCAGCCGCAAAATCGGCGTTCTGCGGCCGGTTTTCATGCCTTCAGACTGTGACGACCTCACGGCGCAGCAGCTCCCACGAGGCCTTGTCGGGCGCAACCAGCAGCCCGCCATCGACATGGTGCGGCAGGTAGGAAGAACCGTCGAAACGGGCGGCATAGGCGCCAGCCTCCTGCGAGATCAGCGTGCCGGCCAGATGATCCCAGGGCATCAGCTTGTTGTATATGAGGTAATGCACATGGCCGCCGGCAAGGGTGCGGTATTCATGGGCCGCGCAGCGGTAGTTGGTGAGAAAGCGCACCTTGGCGAGATTACCCAGAATCTCGGCCCGCTTGTCCTGCGGTAGATAGCCGGTCGAGGCCATGCCGACCATCTGGTCGAGCGCGACAGGCTCGGCCGCGCGCAGCCGCCGCGCTTCGCCATCCGGCCGCCGCAGCCAGGCGCCAGCGCCCTTTTCCGCCATCACCCAGTCGTCGCCCATCGGATCGTAAATGATGCCGGCGATCGTCTCGCCGCCGGAAACGACAGCGGCCATGACGCCGAAGGCCGGGATGCCGGCTGCGAAATTGAACGTACCGTCGACCGGATCGACGACAATGGCGAGATCGGCATCGGCGAGGCTGCCGAGCAGCGCCGGCTCAGCCGCGACCGATTCTTCGCCGAGGAACAGCGCGCTTGGCCAAAGCCGTTCGGCTTCCGCCTTGATCATCCGCTCGGCCTGCTCGTCGGCCTCGGTGACGAGATCGGTTGCCTCGCTCTTGGCGCGCACTTCGTCCTGGCCGAGCCGGCGGAAGCGTGGCAGGATTTCCGCCTTCGCCGCACGGCGCAAGAGATCGGCAAGAACGGTCACGTCGACAGTCGCAGTCATGTCAAATCCTTTCGGTCCGGCCTCTTGGTAGGGGCTCAAATCAGATGCCGACGATCTCCCGGCGGACCAGCTGCCAGCTTTCCCTGTCGGGTGCGGAGATGATGCCGCCCGTCGTCTCGCCAGGGCGATAGGGCGTACCGTCGAATTTTGCCGTATGGCCGCCGGCCTCCTGGTGTGCGAGCACGCCGGCCAGGTGATCCCAGGGCATCAGCTTCGCATGGCCGATGAAATGCAGCTTGCCGGAGGCGACCATCCAATATTCATAGGCCGAGCAGTTGAAAGCGAAGGTCATTTTGATCTTCGCCATGTTCGCTGAGATGCGCGAGCGATCCGGGTCGTCCATATGGCCCCATGAGATGCCGCCGACCATCTGGTTCAAGGCGGCAGGCTCGGCCACTCTCAGCTTGCTCGATTGCCCATCCTTCCGCGTCAGGAAGGCGCCCGCTCCCTTGATCGCCGTCACCGTATCGTCGAGGACGGGATCGTGAATGATGCCGGCTACGGTTTCGCCCCTGACGGTGACCGCCAGCATCGTCCCGAAGACCGGAAGCCCGGCGGCAAAATTGAACGTCCCGTCGACAGGATCGATGACGAAGGCCAACTCGGCATCGGCAAGGGCCGGCACGACGGACCGGTCGGCGTCATAGGCTTCCTCGCCGACGACGAGGGCCGAGGGAAAGCGCTCTTTCAGCGCCGCGGTAATCCTCTGTTCGGCGAGCAGATCCGCTTGCGTCACCAGGTCGATTGCCGAGGTCTTTTCCGAAACGTCGGAAGTGCCGAGATTGCGGAAACGCGGCATGATTTCCGCGCGTGCCGCCTCCTTCACGCAATCGCCGAGAAAGAGAATATCCTGATCTGAAATGGTCATGCGAATTCCTGCTCTTCATCGATAGCCAGCTGCTTAGCCGGAGTTTCATGAAGGGTCGGTGACACCAAGGGTGGAAAAGTCGAAGAGTTTCGGATCGAGCAGGTGCGACGGGTTCACATGTGACAGCGCCCGCAACATCGTGTCCTTACGCCCCGGCATGCGCCGTTCGATATCGGCGAGCATATCCTTCATTGCATTGCGCTGCAGCCCATCCTGCGAGCCGCAGAGATCGCAGGGAATGATCGGAAACTGCATGGCGGCGGCGAACTTTGCAAGGTCGTCCTCGGCGGCATAGGCAAGCGGCCGCAGCACCATCAGATCGCCCTCATCGTTCAGCAGCTTCGCCGGCATGGAGGCAAGCCGCCCGCCGTGGAAAAAATTCATGAAGAAGGTTTCGAGAATGTCCTCGCGGTGGTGGCCGAGCACCAGCGCATCGCAGCCTTCTTCCCGGGCGACGCGGTAGAGATTGCCGCGCCGCAGCCGCGAACAGAGCGAGCAATAGGTCGCACCTTCCGGCACTTTCTCCTTCACGATCGAATAGGTATCCCGATATTCGATGCGGTGCCGCACGCCGATCCTTGTGAGATAATCCGGTAGCACATGTTTGGGAAAATTCGGCTGCCCCTGGTCGAGATTGCAGGCGATGAGCTCGACCGGCAGCAGCCCGCGCCATTGGAGATCGAGCAGCAGCGCCAGCAGCCCGTAGGAATCCTTGCCGCCGGAAAGGCCGACCAGCCAGCGCTTTTGCCCCTTCAGCATATCGAAATCGTCGAAGGCCTGGCGCACCTGCCTGAGCAGCCGCTTGCGCAACTTGTTGAAGGACACCGAATGCGGCGCATCGGCAAACAGCGCATGGCCGCTGGTCACGGCTTCGCCGCTTTCCAATTCGTCGGCAATATTGGCTGCGATATTCATTGCGTCGTCCTATCGAGGTCTGTCTGCCTTAGCAGAAACGCGTTCGGCAACACAGCGTCAATCGCCGAAAACCGACCAGCCGGTGCGCGCCGCCAGCATTTCCAGCGCCACGGCGCCGAGCTGCGAGTTGCCGACCTTGTTCAGCCCCGGCGACCAGACGGCGATCGAGGCGATGCCCGGCGCAACCGCGAAGATGCCGCCGCCCACACCGCTCTTGCCGGGCAGGCCGACATGATAGGCGAAGTCGCCCGAGCCGTCGTAATGGCCGCAGGTCAGCATCAGCGCATTGATGCGCCGCGCCCGCTTCGGCGACACCACGGAATGGCCCGTCATCGGATTGCTGCCGCGCGCTGCGAGGAACAGCCCGGCGCGGGCCAGCTGCTCGCAAGTCATCGACAGGGCGCATTGATGGAAATAGACGCCGAGTACGTGATCGACGGGATGGTCGAGATTGCGGTAGGCGCGCATGAAGTTGGCCAGCGCGACATTGCGATATCCCGTCTGCGTTTCCGAACGCGCCACCTTGTCGTCGATGGAGATCGATTCGTCATCGGCGAGATAACGCACGAAGCGCAGCAATTCGCCGATCGCCTCGCGCGGCGCATGGCCGGCCATGACGACGTCGGAAACGGCGATCGCGCCGGCATTGATGAAGGGATTGCGCGGGATGCCGCCCTCGTGCTCGAGCTGGACGATCGAGTTGAAGGCCGATCCGGACGGTTCGCGCCCGACACGCTTCCACAGGCCCTCCCCGACCTTGCCAAGCGCCAAGGTCAGCATGAAGACTTTGGAGATGCTCTGGATCGAGAAGGCGATGTCGGCATCGCCGACGCGATAGACCTTGCCGTCGACGGTGACGATCGCCATGCCGAACTGCCGTGGATCGACCTTGGCAAGCTCGGGAATATAGTCGGCGACCTTGCCCTCGCCGATGCGCGGCAGGATATCGGTATGGATACTATCGAGGATCGCCTGCAAATCCGCCATCGCTTCTCTCCGGATAACAAAAAAGCCGCCCGAAAGAGCGGCTTTTCCATATGCAAAAACGCCTGGTTTTTCTTAACGCGAATAGAATTCGACGACCAGATGCGGTTCCATGACGACCGGGAACGGAACGTCGCTGAGCGTCGGGACGCGGCCGAAGGTGGCGACCATCTTGTTGTGATCGACTTCGATATAATCAGGAACGTCGCGCTCGGCGAGGCTGACGGCTTCCAGAACGATCACCAGCTGCTTCGACTTCTCGCGAACTTCGATCACATCGCCGGCCTTGCAGCGGTAGGAACCGATGTTGACGCGGACGCCGTTGACAGTGACGTGGCCATGGTTGACGAACTGACGGGCAGCAAAGACCGTCGGAACGAACTTGGCGCGATAGACGATCGCATCGAGGCGCGATTCCAGCAGGCCGATCAGGTTTTCCGAGGTGTCGCCCTTGCGGCGGTCGGCTTCGGCGAAGATCGCGCGGAACTGCTTTTCGCGCAGGTCACCATAATAGCCCTTGAGCTTCTGCTTGGCGCGCAGCTGCACACCGAAGTCCGAAAGCTTGCCCTTGCGGCGCTGGCCGTGCTGGCCCGGGCCGTATTCGCGACGGTTCACCGGGGACTTCGGACGGCCCCAGATGTTTTCGCCCATACGGCGGTCAATTTTGTACTTGGACGATTCGCGCTTGCTCATCGTATTTCCTTTCAAAGGTTTATGACGGTTTGCTGCCAAACCGCGCGAAGGAAACACGCCCTCCTCTGACCTCTTTGCGAGACCTGACAGGATGTCTCGGTTAGCGAACCGAAACGTTCCACGGGACATGTCAAATGAAACACCGGACATTGCTGCCCGGTGCTTGGCGCGGTCTTTAGAGGCCCGTCATGAAAATGTCAACTGCGCCAAAGCCCGAAAGCGCCACTATTCCGCAGCCAACGGCTGATCGCCTGTATCAGGCGCATTCGCGTCACCAGGCGCGGTCTGGCAATTCATGTCGGGGAAAGCCACGATGCGCTTGCCGGAGAAGTCCGTGTGCACGACGACGATCCCCTGCTCTTCGAAATAGCCGAGCAGGCGCCGCGCACGGCGGGCGGAATGGGTGCCGTAGGCGCGGGCGATGCGGGCGTCCGACGGGCACGGTTCGCCGCAAGCTGCGGCTTTAGCGAGCATCAGGAAGACGCCCTGCAAGTCGTCGGTAACGCCAGATGACAGCGACAGCGCCGTCGTCCACTCGTCGGTCGCGGCAGTCGCGGCATCGACACCGGAGCGGGAGATCGCCACACGCCGGCGGAAATCCGGCAGCGCGATCGGCGGTCCCGGCACGCGGCGCATGCGCAGCCGCACGAGAAAGTCCTGGTAGAGCACCGAATCGGTGCGGAAGGCGGAGGTGGGGTCGTCGAGGATTTCGGCCAGCACGCCGGCCAGGCGCTCTTCCCGCTCCTCGGCGGAAACCTCCACCTGGCTCGCCCTCGCCTCGACCGGCGCGGGTGACGCCGCCGGCGTCGAGCGTGAAAGCTCGGCCAATATATCGGTGGTCGGCCGCGGCGCCGGCGGCGCGCGGCGCACGAGCGGACGCTGAAACTCCTCCGGATCGGGCGTGAAGATCAGGTCCTCGACATCCTGCGGCGCATCCGGCAGCGGCATCAGCTTCGGACTGGAAGAGCGCGCCGAGGTTTCCACCGCGCCGATCTGGATCGGCAGCGGCCGGCGCGACAGCGCAGGGCCGAGGGCGACGAAATTGCCGCGCTTCAGGTCCCGGAACATCTCGGCCTGGCGTCGGTCCATGCCGAGCAGGTCGGCGGCGCGCGCCATGTCGATATCGAGGAAGGTGCGGCCCATCAGGAAATTTGAGGCCTCGGCCGCGACGTTCTTGGCGAGTTTGGCAAGCCGCTGCGTGGCAATGACGCCGGCAAGCCCGCGCTTGCGGCCGCGGCACATCAGGTTGGTCATCGCGCCGAGCGACATCTTGCGCGCATCTTCCGAGACGTCGCCGCCCACCGACGGCGCAAACATCTGCGCTTCGTCGACGACGACGAGAACCGGATACCAATATTCCCGATCGGCATCGAACATGCCGTTGAGGAAGGCGGCGGCCGCGCGCATCTGCTGTTCGATATCGAGACCTTCGAGCGTCAGCACGCAGGAGACGCGATGCTGACGGATGCGATTGGCAATGCCCGCCAATTCCGCCTCGGTGCGCTCGCCGTCGACGACGATATGGCCGAACCTGTCGCTGAGGGTGACGAAATCACCCTCGGGATCGATGATGACCTGCTGCACCCATTGCGCGGATTGCTCGAGCAGACGGCGCAACAGATGCGATTTGCCCGATCCTGAGTTGCCCTGCACCAGCAGACGGGTCGCCAGCAACTCCTCGATATCGAGCGTCGCCGGGCTGCCGGACGCCAATCCCATATCGATGCCAACTTGCAATGCCGATCCTCGCGACGAAGAGACTCACATGAACGAAACGCCATTCTTCCGAAACGGCAACGCCC
This sequence comes from Rhizobium ecuadorense, assembly GCF_001187535.1. Classification (GTDB taxonomy): domain Bacteria; phylum Pseudomonadota; class Alphaproteobacteria; order Rhizobiales; family Rhizobiaceae; genus Rhizobium; species Rhizobium ecuadorense. The sequence goes on along the minus strand of NZ_LFIO01001792.1, from coordinate 8,837 downwards.
CGTCTATCAAAGAATCTGCTGATTTTCAGGGCCGGATTTCGCCAACCCACAGGACAATTCCCGGCGTCACCCGAGAAGCCGATCCATCGCCGCGATCGGCAGAACAAGCCGAAGCGCGGTGCCCGAAAGCCTCTGAAACCCAAAGCGCTGGTAGAAACCTGCCGCGCGCTCATCCTTTGCATCGACAATTATGCCTAGAATGCCGATCTGAGCCGCGGCTGATCGCGTTATCGCGAAGGCGTGAACGATCAGCGCATCTCCGAGACCCCTGCCCTGATATTCGCGATCGACGGCAAGCCGGCCAAGAATCAGGAATGGCAATTCCTCATAGGGTCCCGCCTGGATCTTTGGTGGAAGATCTTGCCGGGAAACGGAATGAGCGCTCAGCGAGAAATAGCCGGCAATTCGCGCTTCATCGCATAGAATATAGACGCGTGTCAGACCGCGCTTGATATCCTGATTGGCGAAGCGTCTGAGGTAGGAATTCAATGCGTCCACGCCGCAATCGAATCCATCCCGATCATGCCGTTTCGGATCGAGCAATTCGAATTTCATGAGCCGACGATGTCGCGGTACTTTTTGACGGCATTGATCATACGCTCTGTCGGCTTGGCCGGTTCGTCGAATGCCGCGAAAAAGCATTCCCAGTCCTCGGCCGTAAAGCGCGTCCGCCCGTGTTCGGCAATCACGGCCTCTGCCTTCTCGCGAATGCTTTCGCGGATGAATTTGCTTTTGTCGAGGTGAAGGTAATTACGCGCGGTTTCCATCAGTTCGAATGTCGGTCGGTCCACGCGGATCTTCAGCGTGTCGTCTTTGTGAGTATTCTGGGCCATATCGGCTCCTCGTTTTTGTGGGTGCAATTGTACCCACAAATCTTTCAGCCGTCAAATATAGGCTCTATGCCCTCAGCCCAAATCCCTGCATCAGCCGCCGCGTCGCGAAATCCTGGTGGCCAGACGTGAAGACGGCGAAGTCGAAATTATCGGGATGCACAGCATCGGCCGCCGCCGGCACCAGCGTGCGGGCGCGCCGTGCGATTGCTTCGGCCGGATCTAGCCAATCGACCGGCCAGGGGGCAATCCGCCGGAACAGATTGGCCATGAAGGGATAATGCGTGCAGGCCAGCACGACGATATCGGTCTTCTGACCGTCCTTCTCGACGAAACACTGGTCGATTTCGGCAAGCACGGCTTCGTCGGAGACGGCATCGCCGCGAATATAGGCCTCCGCCATGCGCGCCAGATTTTCCGAACCGACGAGGCGGACATGGCATTGCTGCGCGAAGGACTGGATGAGATCGCGTGTGTAGGCCCGCTTCACCGTGCCGGGCGTTGCAAGCACCGAAACCAGGCCCGAGCGGGTGCGCTCGGCCGCCGGTTTGATCGCCGGCACGGTGCCGACGAAGGTCATCTGGGGAAAGGCGGCGCGAAGATCGGCTCCAACAAGCGTGAAGGCGGTGTTGCAGGCGATGATGCAGACTTCGGGGTCATAATCCGTCAGCAGCTTGCCGAAGAGCCCGATGATCCGCTCCTTCAGCGCCTGTTCTTCCCAGCCGCCATAGGGAAAGCCGGCATCGTCGGCGACATAGATGAAGCCGCGTTCCGGCATCAGCACGCGCGCCTCGCGCAAAACGGTCAGCCCACCGATGCCGGAATCGAAGAGCAGGATGGGTTTCAGCTCACGCGTCGTCGCTGTCATCTGGCGGTGTTTCCTTGGCCGATGTCGGGAACCTGCCGCCGCGCGGGCTCTTGCGCGAGAAGCGGTCGAGGGAGGAGATGACGCCGCGCAACACGCTGATTTCCTGCTCCGTGAAAGCCCGGCGGGATAGAACTGCACGCAGATTGTCGACCATTTTGGGCTTTTTCCCGGCAGGATGGAAATATCCACGCGCGTCGAGCGCCTCTTCCAGCTGATCGAACAGACCGAACAGCTGCTCCTTGGTCGAGGGGGTCTGTCCCATTGCCTGGAAGGGCACGGCGCCGATATCCTGCATGCCTGACTTCATCCATTCATAGGACATCAGCAACACGGCCTGGGCGATATTCAGCGAGGCAAAGGCCGGATTGACGGGAAAGGTGACGATCTCGTCGGCCAGCGCCACTTCCTCGTTGGTCAGCCCCCAGCGCTCGCGCCCAAAGAGAATGCCGATGCCCTCGCCCGCGCGGAATTTCGCCCTCAGCGTCTCGGCGGCGATGACGGGCGAGCGCACCGGCTTATAACCGTCGCGCTCGCGCGCCGTCGTCGCATAGACGAAGTTGAGATCGGCGACCGCCTGCTCCAGCGTGTCGTAGACCTTCGTTGCCGCGATCACATGATCGGCCTTGGAGGCGGTCGCCAGCGCCTTCTCGTTCGGCCAGCCGTCACGCGGATTGACGAGGCGCAGTTCGGCAAGACCGAAATTCGCCATGGCGCGCGCCACCATGCCGATATTTTCGCCCATCTGCGGCTCGACCAGAATAATGGCCGGCCCTTCGGCCAGAAGTTGACGCTCGCTGTTCGTGCCTGCCATGGTCTTATCCCTGTTTCGAGCGCGCAATAGCCTCGCCCGCTGCAAACGGCAAGGTGTCGGCTTGCGGATAGAGCCTTTCCAGCGCCGAACCGATCATTTCGAGGCCCAGCCTCGCGCCTTCGCGCGACAGCGGCAGGTGTCGTCCCGTTGTCCCTGACGCCTTGCGTTTGATCAGGAAGCAGCTGGATCCGCGCGGGGCGGCCTCGTCGATCAGCGCCAGATCCGCTGCGATCAGCCTGTTCAGCGTGTCGGCGGCGGCCGGCGCTTCATAACTTTTCGCCAGGATACGCGCCCAATAGGTGCAGGACAGGAAGATCGCCAGCGTCTGGCGGATCTGGCCCGGCCGCGTCACCACCGACCAGGAAGAGCCGAGCGGCCGCGCCGCCACCGTCACGTCGCGGTAGCAGCCATCGATCTTCTGCGACAGCGCCATCAGCTCGAAACTGCTCTTACCCTCGCCGAGCGCGCCAAGCAGGTCGCGCAACGCCTGGAACCAGCGGGCAAGCGCTGAATCAAGCGCGCCGCGTGTGCGTGTGGGAAAGACGATGAAGGCGACCGCCGTTCCGGCGGCTGCGCCGATCATGGTCTCGCCGATGCGCAGCTTCAAGAGATCGAGCGTCAGCACGCCGGTCATGCCGTAGACCAGGCAGAGCACGATCGAGATGAAGAAGGTCATCGTCGCATAGGAAACCTGCAGGAAATAGAAGGCGAGAAAGATACAGACGACGGCAACCGGAATGGCGATATCAGGCTCGCCTGAAAGCAGCGTTGCCAGCACAAGGCCGATGGCGATCCCGAACACGGTGCCGAGCGAGCGTGACAGCGCCCTCATCGCAGTGTCGCCGCGCGAATTGGTGTTGGTGAAGACGAGGAAGGAAGCAAGCACCGCCCAGAACCAGCGTTCGCGCGACAAGAGCAGGCCGAAACTCATGGCAATCGCCGACGCGATGGTGATCTGCAGCGCCGAGCGCAGCAGCGGATTGGCGAACGAAAAGTCGATCGCCGGGGATCGTGCCGTATCCTTGACCGCATCGATCTCGGAAAAGCCGGAGGCCTGCCCCTCGCCAATCGCCTGCGTCAGCTGCTGCCTGGCCTCGCCGAGCCAGAGAAGCGCCCGCACGGTTTCGCCCTGCGGCCTATCGTCGATGGCTTCCGCCATCCCCTCGAATCTTGCAAGTTCGGCCGCATCCGCCTCGATAACGGCATGGACGAGCGCAAAGGGCGGCGGACTCTGGAAACTCAGCACGATCGCGCTCTCGGCGGCAAGATGGGCGTCGAAAAGCCGGATCGCGAGTTCAGCGGCAGGATCGGCGGCGCCGTCGAAAACACCGGCCGGCGGGCGAGGGATGAAGGTCTCCGCCATCAGCACCACTTCCTTCAGCCGGTCTTCCAGCTGGCGCAGCTCCTGCCGGTCGGCTTCGCCGATCTCGGCGCCGCCGGCGATGGCGGCGAGCTTGAAAAGGATCTGGTTGATCCGGCCGCGCACGCTTTCGAGCGAGCGCAGCAGGTCGCGCCGCCAGTCGTCGGGCAAAAGCACCGCCCTGACGAGATGGCCGACGAGGACCGAGACGAGCGGGCCGATCGTCACCTCTGGCAGTTCGGCAAGCGGCGGCCGGAAATAAGCGCCCATGAAATAGGAGGTGAAGGCAAACATGCCGATGGCAAAACCGCGCGGCCCGAACACCCGTCCCGCCGATGCGAGCGCGATCACCGCCAGGAAGACGAGGTCGGAGAGAAAACGGCGATCCTCGAGCCCCGCCGCAATGCCGACGACGGCAAGGCTTGCCACACAACCGAAGAGCCGCGTCACCAACTGGCGGGAATTGCCCTTGTCGCGCACCGCCACCCCTCCTTCGATCGACAGCACGATGCCGAGGCCGAAAGCCGCGGTCGGCAACGGCAGGATGAACATGTGGATGGCAAGAAGGACCAGAAACGACAAAATGATCGTCAGCGTCACCCGCAGCCCCATGCGCAGGCGCGAAAGCGCCGGGTCATTGGCAAGCAGCCAGTCGCGAGCCTGAAAGCCGGAAAACAAATGCAGAAACCCCTCATGCCGCGGAAGGATCGACAGATAATGCCATGCCGGGCGAAAGCAAATCGCCCGAAATCAAATCTCGACGCTCGCGAATGTCGCGCGCCTATTGGCCCTTGGCAATCAGCGCCATCGTCGCCTTCAGGGAATCGCGGCCCTGCGTTTCGATATTCTCGGTGACGATATCGTCGATCACGGCTTGGCCGGCCTCCTCGACCACCTCGAACCGAACGGTCGTATAGTCCTTGGCGTCAGGCGTGTCCGCGCAGGCGGATTTCTTGAAGCGCACCGTCACCTCGGTCGTGCCGTCGACCGGCGGCGCCGCCGCCACCGTCAGATCCTCCAGCGGGCATGCATCCTGACCGTTGACGATGACGTCGTAGTCGAAGGGCGATATGCCGTCGTCGTCGCCGGCGGGAAATTGCGCGGCCGCCTGATATCTGGCAACGAAGTCCTTGCTGTAGAGATGGTCGAGCCGGCTCGCATCGAAGATGTCCGTCCAGTCACTGTTGTTGTCGGCCCAGTTGCTCTTGGTCGCGTCCATGATCTCCTTCACGGGAGCGGTGGCGTCGGTCGCATAAGCGGCGCCTGAAAAGACGATAAGGCTCGCGATAACAATGGCGATTGTCTTCATGGTCGAAGGTTCCGGGTGGGCAAATCAAGCCGGACACTAGCCAGATTTCGGCGCTTGGCAATGGCGGCAAAAACGCATCGTGAAACCCGTTGCAGCTTTGCGTTCCCGGTTCACAGTGCTATAGCGCTCCTCATCAGGTCACCCACCCGGGACGCTTGTCCCCCTTCAAGCTCGAACGAGGCAGATACATGAACAAGATCAAGGTCGCCAATCCCGTCGCCGATCTCGACGGCGATGAAATGACGCGCATCATCTGGCAGCTCATCAAGGATAAGCTGATCCATCCATATCTCGACCTCGATATCGACTATTTCGACCTCTCCGTCGAAAACCGTGACGCCACCAACGACCAGGTGACCGTCGACGCCGCCAACGCCATCAAGAAGTACGGCGTCGGCATCAAGTGCGCGACGATCACGCCGGACGAAGCCCGCGTCAAGGAATTCAACCTCAAGGAAATGTGGAAGAGCCCGAACGGCACGATCCGCAACATCCTCGGCGGCGTCATCTTCCGCGAACCGATCATCTGCAAAAACGTGCCGCGCCTGGTTCCCGGCTGGACCCAGCCGATCGTCGTCGGCCGCCACGCTTTCGGCGACCAGTACCGCGCCACCGACTTCAAGTTCCCCGGCAAGGGTAAGCTGACGATCAAGTTCGTTGGCGAAGACGGCACCGTCATCGAGAAGGAAGTCTTCAACGCACCGGGCGCCGGCGTCGCCATGGCCATGTACAATCTCGATGAGTCGATCCGTGAATTCGCCCGCGCCTCGATGATGTACGGCCTGATGCGCAAGTGGCCGGTCTACCTGTCGACCAAGAACACCATCCTCAAGGCCTATGACGGCCGCTTCAAGGACATCTTCGAGGAAGTCTACGAGACCGAATTCAAGGATCAGTTCAAGGAAGCCGGCATCACCTACGAACACCGCCTGATCGACGACATGGTCGCCTCCGCTCTGAAGTGGTCCGGCGGCTACGTCTGGGCCTGCAAGAACTACGACGGCGACGTCCAGTCCGACACGGTTGCCCAGGGCTTCGGCTCGCTCGGCCTGATGACCTCGGTGCTGCTGACGCCGGACGGCAAGACGGTCGAAGCCGAAGCCGCCCACGGCACGGTTACCCGCCATTACCGCCAGCACCAGAAGGGCCAGGAAACCTCGACGAATTCGATCGCCTCGATCTTCGCCTGGACCCGCGGCCTCGCCCATCGCGCCAAGCTCGACGACAACGCCGAGCTGGCCCGCTTCGCCTCGACGCTCGAAAAGGTCTGCGTCGATACCGTCGAATCCGGTTTCATGACGAAGGACCTGGCGCTCTTGATCGGCCCCGACCAGCCGTGGCTCTCGACCACCGCCTTCCTCGACAAGATCGACCAGAACCTGCAGAAGGCGATGGCGTAAGCCTGCCCTTTCGGGATAGCATTGAAACGGCGGGGATTTCCCCGCCGTTTTCATTTGGGAGATCAGGAAATGACGGCGACCGTGCGCCCGCTCGAACCATCCGACCGCGCCGCTTGGGAGCCCCTGTGGGAGGCGTATCAGCGCTTCTACGAAGTGGTGATCCCGCCCGAAACCACCGATCTCACCTGGGGCCGCTTCCACGATCCCGATGAACCGATGCACGCGCTCGGCGCCTTCGATGAAGACGGCCGCCTCGTCGGCATCGTCCATGCCATCTTTCATCGCTCCTGCTGGCTGCCGCAATGGACCTGCTACCTGCAGGATCTCTATGTCGAAAACAGCCAGCGCGGGCTCGGCACCGGCGCCGCGCTGATCGACGCCGTCGCCGATCTTGCCCGCAAAAACGGCGCAGGCCGGCTTTATTGGATGACGCATGAAACGAATGCAACGGCACGGCGGCTCTACGACAAGATCGCCGAACGCTCGGGTTTCATCCAGTACCGCAAGGCTCTCTGAAGATCGGGGGTTGCAGAAAGACCTCGCCGCGCTATTGATTCCGAGCGACGCAACAGAGGAGGATGTCATGACCGAAGAATTGGTATTCTACACGAACCCGATGTCACGCGGCCGCATCGCGCGCTGGATGCTGGAGGAAATCGGTCAGCCCTATCGCACCGAGCTTCTGACCTTCGGCGAAGGCATGAAGGCGCCGGAATATCTGCGGCTCAACCCGATGGGCAAGGTTCCGGCGATCCGCCACGGCAATACCGTGGTCACCGAATGCGCGGCGATCTGTGCCTATCTCGCCGAGACCTTTCCGGAAAAGGCGTTGGCCCCGAAGCCGGAAGAGCGCGCCGGCTATTACCGCTGGATGTTCTTTGCCGCCGGCCCGCTGGAATCGGCGGTGACGATGAAGGCGCTCGGCTTCGAAATTCCCGCAGAACGCCTGCGCATGGCCGGCTGCGGCGGTTTCGGTGACGTCATGAACACGCTCGAACTGGCCGTCTCCGGCTCGACCTATGTTGCCGGCGAGCGCTTCACCGCCGCCGACGTCTATGTCGGCTCGCATATCGGCTGGGGCCTCGGCTTCGGCAGCATCGAAAAACGCCAGGCCTTCGTCGATTACTTCGGCCGCATCAGCGAGCGTGAGGCCTATCAGCGCGCCAGCGCGCTTGATGATGAGGCCGGAAGGACGATGCAGGCCGCCTGATCGTCGCCGGCGCGGCTCTCACGTGGCCGCGCCGGGATGTCAGCCCTCAGGCGAGCGGCATATGGATATCGGTCATCAGCTCGGTTGGCGGCACATCGCGCGGGTTGTTGAGATATTCCTCGAACATGACGCTGTCCTTCAGCTGCCGCCCGGATTTCGGCAGCCACTCCGCATAAAGCCACTGGTAGGCCTTGTGCATGTCGGCATAGGGGCCTTTGTGGCGCAACACGGCGTAGTCGCCGCCGTCGATCGTACGCCGCTCGAACGGCGCCTCGGCCGGCCCCGTGGCAACGCCGGTGACGCAGGCGATCGAGCGCAGCTGTTCGGCCGGCACGATATCGGGATCATCGAGATAAACGCCGATCATCCGCATGTCGGGCTTGGCGAGACCGCGTGCGTAAAGCGTGCCGAACAATGTTTCGAAGGCTTTGCCGATCTCCATATAGGAGCCGGTATGAGCGACACCGATCAGTTCCGTCGGTGCGATCTCACGTATGGTAACGTCGAACATGGCTTTGGTCTTTCCGTTAGCTGAGGGTTGGAAGGCTGTGTGGCTTCCCTCTTTCCGGTAGCGTGCCGGCGGCATGCCGTAGACCGACTTGAAAATGCGGTTGAAGGATTGGAGATTGGGATAGCCTGATCGCTTCGCAATCTCACGGACGGCAAGCTCCGTGCGGACGATCTCGCCCGCCGCGCGATGCAGCCGCAGCCGCTTGACGGTCGCCGCCAGCGTCTCGCGGTAAATCGCCCGATAGATCCTGTGCCAGTGATAGCTGGACAAGCAGGCGATCTCGGCTAGGCGCCCCATATCCAGCTCCTCGTCGAGGTGCTCGTGAATATAGGCCGAAACCCGTCTCAGGCGGGTTTCATAGAGTGCCCATGCCGTATCGCCATTCATGTCAAACCTCGTGCAAATCGATCGGCTGCAGCAAAGCATAACCCGATTTGACAAATCTTGCTGACTTGCCGGCTCCGGAGTGCAAGTCCAAGAGAGCCTCATCCTTGTACGTTGCCGTTGCTGTATAATGGGGCTGTGCGACGGGGATGCG
>NZ_LFIO01000868.1 GCF_001187535.1 Rhizobium ecuadorense | reverse complement strand
AACCAGATGACGGCCGGCGCCGGACTTGCCGGCGCGGCCAGACATGGAGGTACAGATGAGTGTTCGTGATCTAATTTCGCGGGGCCGCGGCAAGAGTCCGGTTCCGACCGACTATGCAGGCAGAGATCATAATCCGTTCTTGGCGCTTCATCTCGAGATGAACAGGCTGTTTGATGATGTCTTCCGTGGCTTCGAGCATCGGTTCCCGGCCAGCGGTTCTGGCTTCATGTTTGAAAGCTCCTGGCCGAAGATCGACGTCTCGGAAACCGAGAAGGAAATC
>NZ_LFIO01000673.1 GCF_001187535.1 Rhizobium ecuadorense | reverse complement strand
GCTGCAATCCGCCTCTTTCCCAAATCGATGAAACAAGGACCGTGCTTTCCGCGCGGATGGTCAAGTCATGAGTGAATCACACTGGGATTTCTGGATCGATCGCGGCGGCACGTTCACCGATGTCATCGGACGCGACACCGAAGGCCGCCTGCATGCCCGCAAAATGCTGTCCGAAAATCCCAGCGCCTACCGGGATGCGGCCGTCGCCGGCATAAGGGCGTTGATGGGCCTTGATGCGAGTGAACCGATACCGGCCGGCGCCATCGGCGAGGTGCGCATG
>NZ_LFIO01000400.1 GCF_001187535.1 Rhizobium ecuadorense | reverse complement strand
TGCATTGACTGAGGAGTCGAGTCCGGATCCGAGACGTCGGATTGAAGTCATCATACACGACTGGCGCGAGATGCAGCTTCTGATCGTCGCCAATCCAACCTGTCTCGATTGGTTTGATCCTCTTTTCTCGCCATTCCTCGCTGAGCTCAAGGAAGGCATCTTGACGCGCCTAGATCGTATCGAGGCTCGCTTGGGCCGACATCTCTCACACGATAAACCTGTACCGTTTGAGCCGAACGATACGTTGTTCTCCTCTCTCGTGCCTATTGGCCTAAGCGGC
>NZ_LFIO01000911.1 GCF_001187535.1 Rhizobium ecuadorense | reverse complement strand
GCGGCATGTTCCTTGTTGATCTTCTTCAGGTAGGTGCTGTAGCTGCGCGCCGATTGGCGATGCTTGAGCACGAGGTCGAAATTGATGCTCTCTATCACCGCTTCCAGAAAACTCGGGAAGTGGGGATTGCGGGTGGCGCGGGCGATCGCAAGGTGAAACTCGAAATCGGCGCGTGCTTCGACCTCGGCATCGTCCGTCACCAGGTTTTCGAGGTTGTCGTAGGCGCGGGCAATTTCAGCCAGCGCCTCCGGCGTGCGCCTCGACGCTGCAAGGGCGACGG
>NZ_LFIO01000954.1 GCF_001187535.1 Rhizobium ecuadorense | reverse complement strand
GCGTCAGATGTGTATAAGAGACAGCGTTTCGCAGGCCCGAACCTCCGCATGAGCCACTTCGGGGTGAAGTTATGTCAGAATTTCAGTTCAGGCCGCCACCCACTAGAGGTAGAGGGCGGAGTACGCCCAGCGGCTAAACAGCCGCACAGCTCAAAATCATCAGAGAATTTTTCGACGGATATCGACAGATTTCCGATCGATGTCCTGCGCCCAATCGCATCGTCACGAGGAATATCATGACCATTACCGTCTACAGCAAGCCTGCCTGCGTCCAGTGCAC
>NZ_LFIO01000971.1 GCF_001187535.1 Rhizobium ecuadorense | reverse complement strand
TGCCTGTGCCTCGCTGACATCGCCCTGCTCCGCGTTGAAGTCGACATAGGCCGAGAGCACGGAAAGGCTGATATCGGCCGAAGCGTCGCGGCCATGCTGCTCGATATAGCGACGCGTCTCCACCGCCAGCAGCCGCACCTTGTCCATGCCGAAGCCGTTGCGTGGATTGGAAAGCGACATTCCGTATTCCAACATATGCGCCAGGAGATGGATATGTGCCCGCCGGTTTTCGCGCGACTCTGCGCCATCGATGAAGGAGGCGCGGCGGAAACGGCGATAG
>NZ_LFIO01000736.1 GCF_001187535.1 Rhizobium ecuadorense | reverse complement strand
TCCGTGTATGACAAGGAGGGGCGCGATCAGCTCACCCAGTTTTCCCCTCAAGGTCTGGCCGCCCTTGAGCATGAAATGATTGGTGGCGCTGACGAAGTTCTTGGCCCGTTTGACGTCACGTTCAACAAAGGCGCGCGCCCGCCCCTCGTCGTAGGGATGCGCCGAACCGGCGATCATCTGGGTATCCTTGACGAGGAATTCGATCACTTGGGCATTGTCTGTCCAATCGACGTTCTCACCCGTCGATGCGTGCTCCATGTAGGCGTCGGTGGTATGGGGC
>NZ_LFIO01001336.1 GCF_001187535.1 Rhizobium ecuadorense | reverse complement strand
CCGCAAGGGGATTATTTCGCAGGTGGAGGCGCATGATACGCCGCTGGCGCGCATCGCCTCCGATCACCTGCCGATCAAGGCGCTGGTCGATCTGGAACCGGTGGGCGGTTAAAAACGACGTCGACAGAGACGTCATCGAGCGGCTCGATCGGCCGCCGAGTGCCTCTTACTTCGAGCGAAACAGACGCGTGAGACGGCGAAACCGCTGAGCCCACAATTGCGGATCGATCTTTTCCGATGAGGAAAGTGCGGTCAGTCGCTCAAGGCGAGGCAAGAGAAA
>NZ_LFIO01001590.1 GCF_001187535.1 Rhizobium ecuadorense | reverse complement strand
GGCTGCCTCGGCGGCAGTCTTTTTTGCGACTCTCGCAGAGGTCCTCGACGTCCTGCCAGCCATTCTGTTTACCCCTATCCGCTGCTGCGTCCCGCGCTGCGCCATCTGGCGGCATAAGCCAGGACGAACAAGTACAGACCGGTGAGCAGGAGCAAGGCGAGCGGAAGAAGCGCCAAAAGCCCCACCCCGACGGAGGATCTCTCCTGCACCATGGCGATGATATTAATTATGACGGCCAGCGTAAAGGCAATGGACAGCCAACGGTGGATCTGCCGACACC
>NZ_LFIO01000172.1 GCF_001187535.1 Rhizobium ecuadorense | reverse complement strand
AGCACGTTGCGCTCTTGCGTGATCTCGAGATCGGCGTCGGCGAAGCCGGCGAGCGCCATCTGAATTCGATAGCCGTTCTCGCCCGTCTTGACGATGTCGTAGGGCGGCCAGGTGTCGATGGCCTGCAGGCGCTGCTGCGCATTGTTCAAGAGGTTGAAGACACGGTCGAAGCCGACGCTGGACCGATAAAGGGGTGCGAAGTCGAAGTCGTTTCTCATACCAAATCCTCCGTAAAGCGAGTTGGAGTGGAGACGCGGAATTCGGCGTCTCCTGGTTGCAGT
>NZ_LFIO01001202.1 GCF_001187535.1 Rhizobium ecuadorense | reverse complement strand
GAAGGCGGCCCATCCCGATCTCAGCGCCGCCGATGCCGCCATAATCGTGGGTGCCGTAAAGCAGGATATTGCTAAAAGGGCGGCGTTCCAGACGGTGTCGGCCCAGGACCAGGCGAGGCTGGACGAAATCGCTAGGCAGACACCGCAGCTGCCGGGGCAGAGCAAGGGGGCGTGGGCGGACGCGCTGAAGGCGGCCCATCCCGATCTCAGCGCCGCCGATGCCGCCATAATCGTGGGTGCCTCGAAGAAACGGATAGCCAGGAGGGCAGCGTTCAAGGTGATATAGGACGGCTCATGACTCATCACCACATTCCCTAGGAACTGCACCATCATGTGCGTTGGTTGTCCACCACGGGATTGCATGAGCATGTGAGAGCGCCGAATTTTTCTTCAGTCTGGAGGCCAATACCTGGCTCGAGATCGATATTTAGGGGCACGACGGCCGGCGCATTCCGGCTGACTAACACGCCGAGAGCGACCTCGTCTTCGACGGTCGGGAGCGCAGAATGTCGGCTCGCATGCCGCTGCGACCATCAGCCCGCTCCTCGCAAGATTGGCGCCAAGGCCGCCGTCGAACGATGGCGACGAGGCAAGTTTTTCCAAAACTTTCTTTAGCATAGAGGTAGAAGGATCGCTACAGCGGGGTTGCAGTGCGCGGGCGGCTAGGGTGACTAAGTGCGTGCACTCCACGACCGTCAAACGGGGTCGGTGTCCGTCAATTCGAAATCGCAGGGATCTGCACGAGAGACCGCGTGGTTGCCCTGCACGACTAATGGAAGCAGGGTCGACAGTCACGTTGGGATGCGGTAGGTGCGCGATAGAACGGGGGATTGGCGGCGGGACTCGATTCTTTTTAGAAGATCACGCAAAGCCGCATCACACCCATTGTCAAAAGTAAATACCGCGACGATGGTTATTAAACTTCGACTTCCGTCGAAAACGGCAATGGCGCTCACGAAGGAGGCCGGCCGCTGCGAAACCCCGCCATCTCCGCACCCCACTCCTTCGCTCCAACTGGGAGCAAAATGAATGAGGCAACGTGCGAATCTCGGGGAGCATCGTTACATGCGGTCAATACGGATCTCATCCAGATTGTCGCCCTATATGCCTCGTGCGGCGGTCCGGCGGAGCGCAGGAGATATAATGCCGTTGAAGTGCTCGAGCCGTTCTACCACTGACGCCGGGTCGCTGCACGCGCGATGGACCCGCCGGCTGGCCGCTCGTTCGATGAGGGTCCGCGCGCCGACACCCCCAAGAGCGATCGCCGAGGACGCCATCCACCTTATGCAGCAACTGGCGCGGAGGCGGCCGCGCGAAGACTTCGTAGTTGGAGGCCTTCAGGCTCACGTTTGCAACGGTACTCCGCAGGTTGCCCTTTGCAACGACTGCCCGACGATGTCAATTCAATCTGGCTGAGCTTGTACCGTCAAGTTTATCCAGTTTGGGGTTCGCTCCAGCGGTGGGTTGCGCATCCGCGGCGGCATCGGCGGGTTTAGGTGCGGAGACCATTCCGGCTGCGCAGCACTGCATCACGTCGCGGGTTGCCGATCTGGGCGAACTCTGCAGGGTTAGTCAGCCGAGGCCAGAGTGCTTGGCTTGCCACGCTCCTCGATAACCCGATCCAGTCCACAGGCGACCGCAGGCCGGAGAGCGAAGTATCGGCGACGAGAGTCCGGCTTTCCTCACGACCATCAGAAGCCTGAACCCGCGCCAACGATCATTGGCAGCCAGCGGGATCAACACCAACGCTTGCCTTTCGCTCGTTTCCGGCCACGGCGCTTGCGCATCGTGAGCTTCTCCTCCCGATGGACCCGGAAGAGCTTCTTGTTGTTCACAAGGGTGTCCCTCGCGCCTGAGCAGCACATAGCTGCGTCAAGATCCGAAGCGGCGGCATTCACGCCCCAAGCATTCACGACATATACGAATGTCGATTGTGCATGAGCAATCGCGTCTGCTCATTGCTAAACATTGAGAAACAGAGGCGCGACGATCTTTTATGTCGGGAAAACTGGGATTTGGGTCATGCTCGATGCAGATCATCTATTAAAACCGATCAGCGACGGCAACGCATGCGGGGATGCTCTCGATTACGATTTGAGCTTCCTGGAGCTGGAGATAGCGTCGCATGGCAAGCCGCACCAGCAGATAGGCGACTCCATCGCCACCGAGGAGGCTCCCGATTGGACAGAGGTGTGGCGGCTTGGCCTCGACCTTTCTGCCCGCACTAAGGATCTAAGAGTCGGCATCTTGCTCACACGATCCGCCCTCAGTCAGTTCGGCTTCTCTGGTCTAAGTCGGGGGCTTGAGCTGCTCGCGGCCTATGTCGAGCTCTACTGGTCAGAGCTACATCCGCGACCGGATCCAGAAGATGACGAAGATCAGACCGTTCGCCTCAACGCTCTAGCGAGCCTCTGCGATCTCTCCGGGCTCTTGGCAGAAATACGCCAAGTCCCACTCACCTCCTCCAGGCAATTCGGGACTTTTACGCTCCGCGATTGGGCTGGTGCGCTACGGTCCCAATCTACGGAAATTGATCGTTCGACCATCGAGCACGCCTTCATCGACACCGACCCACTGCAGCTCGAGCAGATCAGCACTGGTCTCCACGCCAGCCTGGCAGCCGCCACCCATCTAGACGCGAGTGTTCGGCAGCACGTCGCGAGTGACGAGGCCGTTCGATTCGACCCTCTGATAGTGCTACTCACCCAGGCCAAGGATCTGGTCGACGCCCATCGGAAAAGGGCCCAGCCTGCAGCCCCGGCATCTCCATTGCCAGACTCTAGCAAGGCCTCTTACCCCGAAGTGATCCGCAACCGCGATGACGTTGTCGAAATTCTTGGCCGCATTTGCCACTGGTACCAGGTGAATGAGCCCGCGAGCCCACTGCCAGCCCTCCTGGAGCGCGCGCAGCGACTTGTCTCGAAGGACTTCATGGCTCTTATCAAAGAGTTGGCGCCAGAAGGGGTTGCCCAATACCGTTCGATTGCCGGTCTGGCGGTCGGCGAGGGCACGTGACGTGCGCAATCTTCCCTATCAGGAGAGTGGAACACATGACAAAGGCGAGTAGTCAAAAGTTCATCGCGCGGGTTCGTCCGCCTCGCGTACAGATCGAATACGACGTCGAGACCTATGGCTCTCAGAAGAAGGTTCAGCTTCCCTTCGTGGTCGGCGTGATGTCCGACCTCGCCGGCAATGCTGCCGAGCCGCTTGCCCCTGTCGCGGAGCGCAAGATGATGGAGATCGATATCGACAATTTCGATGATCGGCTCAGATCGCTGAGGCCCAGGGTGGTGATGCGGGTGCCGAACCTATTGACCGGAGAAGGCCAACTCGCTGTCGACTTGACGTTCGAGCGGCTCGAAGATTTCTCGCCGGCGGCCGTGGCGCGCAAGGTCGACAGCCTTAGCAGGCTGCTCGAGGCGCGAACGGAGCTCTCCAATCTGCTGGCCTATATGGACGGGAAGAACGGTGCCGAAGAGTTGCTCACCCACTTCCTCGCGGATTCGGCACTGCTAAGCGCCCTCGGCAATGGCATCGAGACTGAGAAGCCTGATGCAGTGGTTGCCGCTCCGCCATTGGCATCCCCAGACACAGAGGAGAACTGATCATGATGCCTGCAGATGCCACAGATGTACAGGTCGCCACCGTTGATCTCGGCGATTTCACCCGCATGCTTCGATTCGAGTTCAAGATCCGCTCGGACCACTCCCGTGACTTGGTGGAGAGTGCCGTCCGAACACTGGCCGAGCAGGCACTTCAAAACACGTCGCTGATCAGCGACGATGTCGTCACGACTATCCAAGCAATGATTGCTTCGATCGACCAGAAGCTTTCTGCACAACTCAACGAGATCCTCCATCACGAAAATTTCCAGCGCGTGGAATCAGCTTGGCGGGGCTTGCATCACCTTGCCATCAACACCGAAACCGATGAAACGTTGAAGATTCGCGTTCTCCCAGTTTCAAAGGTGGAGATGTCCCGAACTCTGCGGAAATATAAGGGTGTCACCTGGGATCAGAGTCCGCTATTCAAAAAAATTTACGAAGACGAATACGGCCAAATCGGCGGTGAACCCTATGGCTGCCTGATTGCCGACTACTATTTCGACCATACCCCACCGGACGTAGAGTTGCTTTCGGGACTGGCGCAGATCGCGGCGGCGAGCCACTCACCGCTTATATCTGCCGTCTCACCACATCTGCTGCAGATGGATTCTTGGCGTGAGCTTGCGAACCCGCGTGACATCACAAAAATCTTCCTCACGCCCGAACATGCCCCTTGGCGGGCGTTCCGCGAGAGCGAGAACTCTCGGTACGTGGCCCTGACCTTACCACGCACCCTTGGCCGGCTGCCCTACGGGGCCAAAACCAACCCGGTCGATGAATTCGCCTTCGAGGAGGACACAGACGGCGGCGACAGCGAGAAATACCTTTGGACGAACGCAGCCTACGCCATGGGCGTAAATATCACGCGCTCGTTCAAGCTCTATGGCTGGCTCTCCAGAATTCGTGGCGTCGAATCCGGCGGCCTGGTCGAGGGTCTGCCGGTACATACCTTCCGCAGCGACGACGGTGGCGTCGACCTAAAATGCCCCACTGAGATCGCGATCAGCGACCGCCGTGAGGCCGAACTGTCCAAAAACGGTCTTCTACCGCTGTTGCACCGCAAAAACACGGACCTCGGCGTATTTATTGGCGCTCAAACTATTAACAAGCCGGTCAAATACGAAGACCCCGACGCGTCAGCGAACGCCGAACTCAGTGCCCGGCTACCCTACATCTTCGCAACCTGCCGCTTCGCACATTATTTGAAGTGTATGGTCCGGGACAAGATTGGCACGTTCAAGGAGCGCCACGAGGTCGAGGAGTGGCTCAACCAATGGATTCAGGGCTATGTCCACCCCTCGCCCGAGCTTGGGAGCGAAGAGAGTAAGGCACAGCAGCCGCTCTCCTCAGCCGAGGTCAAGGTGGAAGAGGTCGAAGATAATCCCGGATATTACGTTGCGAGATTTTACATGCGGCCACACTACCAGCTCGAAGGCCTAACCATCTCTTTGAGACTTGTCTCGCGCCTGCCATCCGCCCGCAAGGACTGAGAAAACCCGCAGATGATTGTGCTCCGTTCTCGGCGCCAAAACTCCGGAATAGCTGCCCCGGGCTGGCCGATGCAATCCAGGCCCAATCAGATCAACGAGAAAAGGAAAGTCCATCATGGCGTTCGACGCGGTTATAAAATTCACGCAAGCGTCCAAGGACGGCATTTTGCCCAAGGGCGAATCTATCATTCTAAAGGACGGTATCACCCTAGCGGACGAATGGAGCTTTTCACTCGAAAACAAGCTGAACATTGGGCCTCATACCGCCGGGGCGGGCGCGGGCAAGGCCGAATTCGAGGTCTTCACTATCAAGAAGCAGGTGGATACGTCATCGCCCTCTCTGTACGTTGCCTGTGGTCGCGGCGCCCACTTCAATAGCGTCGAACTGAAACTTTTCAAAGCGACGGGGAGCGGACAAGCTACATCAGAATCGAACCTGTTCTTGCACTGGAGTTTCAACATGCTGGTAGTCGAGAAGGTCGAGTGGTCCTATGCGGAAGAGGCCCCCGAGGAGACGATCACATTCCGGTTCGGCGCCTGCAAGGTCATTTATTACAGGCAGGATGAAAAAGGCGCTCTTACCAAAGCTGGCGAGGGCATCTGGAACCAAATCGCGAACAGCACCGACTTCAATAGGCTCGTCGGCTGATGGGGCCATCGGCAACCCGGGAATATTCGGGGCTGCGCGCGAAAACGACAGATCGACTCGTCGCCATTGCACCTGGAGATTGTAACATGGGCAGAGATGTTAAGCGGGATCTCGTGCAACCATCCCTCCTGGACCGGCTTACGGACGATGAGCCGCGCAGCTCGTGTGAAGCGCAGGACAAGCGCAGCTTCTCTGTTCGCCAACTGGAAGAGGTGATTCTACGCGATGTTTCCTGGTTGTTGAACACCAATCAATTGGGTGCAACCGTAGATCTACAAGCGTACCCTCACGTAGCGGCCAGTGCACTTAATTATGGTGCCTGGCCTCTCAGCGGACAAATTCGCGAAGGCATGGATAAGAGCGCATTGCGCGAAGCGATAATCGAGAGCCTTCAGCGCTTTGAGCCGCGTCTCTTACCGGACACCCTGAAGGTCACGGTCCTGGACGATGGTCAGGGTTGCGGCACTTTTCGCTTTAGGATCGAAGCCGATCTGTGGGCGCAGCCATTGCCGGTGCGAATGGTGATGCGTACGGAGGTAGATTCCGAGCTCGAATCCGCCCGCGTTCATCTCGGTACAGAGATAAGCTGATGGATCCCCGGCTCCTGCGACTGTACAACGACGAACTTGCTTATATGCGCGAGATGGGGGCCGAGTTCGCCCGTGCATTCCCGAAGGTCGCCGCCCGGCTCGGGATGGAATCAGCGGAGGTCGCCGACCCCTACGTCGAGCGGCTTCTGGAAGGCTTCGCTTTCATGGCGGCGCGGGTGCAATTGAAGCTTCAGTCTCGCTTTCCGGAATTCACCCAGCACCTCCTGGAGATGGTCTATCCGCATTTTCTACCGCCGCTCCCCTCGATGACGATCGTCCGTTTCGAGCCCGACCAGGATGCCGGACGACTTGAAAATGGATACCTCGTGCCGCGGGGAACCAAGCTTTTGGGCCGTCTTGCTCCGGGCGCCGTCACACATTGCGAGTTCCGCACGGCCCATGATGTGCATCTCTGGCCAATTGTGGTGAGCGCTGCCGATTATTTTTCGACGCCGGGGCAGATCGCCGCACTGGATCTTCCGGCCCGGCAAGATGCGAAGGCTGCTTTGCGACTACGCCTTCGCACCACCAATGGCATGCCGTTCAATAAACTCGGACTAGAGGCTCTCACACTGCACCTAACAGGCCCCGGTGGCATCGGCGCCGCACTCGCCGAACAGCTTCTCGGTGACGCATGCAATATCATAGCCCGTCCGGTCGGCCGGCCTATCCCTTGGCAGGAAAAGATTCCGGTTCATGCGCTGCAGCAACGCGGTTTGGAGCCGAGCTGTGCTCTCCTGCCCGAGGTGCCACGCTCTTTCGACGGGTACCGTCTCCTACAGGAGTATTTCGCCCTCGCGGAGCGGACGTTGTTCGTCGAGGTTAGCGGGCTGGCAGACGCAGTAGCCCTGTCAACTGCCGAGACCCTTGAGATCGTCTTCGCACTCAGACGTGTCGAGCCACGGCTGGAACGACAGCTCGGGCCCCAAAATATCGTTCTCTTCGCAACGCCCGCGATTAATCTCTTCGAACGCCAGGCAGATCTCGTCCACGTGAGCGACAAGAACACCGAGCATCATGTGATTGTTGACAGGATGAGGCCGCTCGACTTTGAGGTCCACTCGATCCTCGAGATGAGCGGAGACGGGGCGAAAAACGAAGCGGCTCCCGTGAGGTTCTACCCGTTCTATAGCATCAGCGCGCACGGTCAGGAGGAGCAGCATTCCAGATACTACGCGATCCGCCGGGAGCAGCGCCTCATGTCGGAGCACCAGCGTCTAAATGGCGCGCGGACTGGCTACATCGGCAGCGAAACGTTCGTTTCTCTAGTTGATCGCCAGGCGGCTCCCTATTCGGCGGAACTCCGGCATTTGTCTGTAAACTGCCTGTGCTCGAACCGGGATCTGGCGCTGCTGCTGCCGATCGGCCGGGACGAGACAGACTTCACCCTGGAAATCGGCGCTCCAGTTACCGCCACCCGGTGCGTATCGCCCCCGAGCCGACCGCGCCACTCCTTCGCCAATGGCGATATCACTTGGCGATTAATTAGCCATCTTTCACTGAACTACCTCTCGATCAGCAATTCCGATAGGAACGACCACCGGGGCGCAGAAGCGCTACGTGAACTCCTCCGCCTCTACGTCGATCCAGTCAATGCCTTCGCCTCACGGCAGATCGACGGGATCCGGGAGATTCGGTCCAGGCCTGCGGTCAGGCGATTGTCCAGCGGTGGACAAGCCGCCGTAGCACGTGGGATTGAGGTTGGTATCATCCTGGACGAAGCGGCCTTCGAAGGCGTTGGCATCTTTCCGCTCGCCTCCGTGCTCAACCAGTTCTTCGCGAAATACGTATCCATCAACAGCTTCACCGAGATGGTCGTCTCGACGCTACAGCGCGGGGAGGTAATGCGATGGCCGACGATGGCCGGCCGCCGGGCGATCCTTTGATTTCGGGGGCACTCGGCGACTTCCTAAGCTCGCTCAGGGCCGAACCGCATGCCTGCGACTTCTTCCAGGCTCTGCGGCGGATCGATGCAATCTGCTCAGATCGGCCTCGGCTGGGAGAATCGAGCGGTCCCAGCCTGGATCGCGTGCGGATCGCCCAGCAGCCCTCCCTTGCATTTCCGACTCGATCGATCGCGGGCGTGACTGCGCACGAGGAGAACGACCCCGTAATCTCCACCTACGCCTTCGGCTTGTTTGGACCCCACGGTCCCCTCCCATTGCATCTGACGGAGTACGCCCTTCTCCGGCAGCACAACGCCGCGGATGAGACGCTGATCCGATTTGCTGATACCTTTCATCATCGAATGGCCTCGTTCTTCTTCCGCGCATGGGCGGAGGGCGAACCGACCGTGAGCTATGACAGGCCACAAGAAGATCGATTTGCCCTTCAGCTCGGCGCGCTAGCCGGCTTCGGGATGACCTCCCTGCGCGCGCGGGATGCTATGCCTGATCTGGCCAAACTCCACTTCACCGGCCGTCTCGCCTCACACACCCGCAACGCCGAGGGGCTCGCTGCCATCCTCGCCAGCTTCGTCGAGGCGCCGGTTGATATCCGTGAATTTGTCCCAAAGTGGGTGGATCTGCCCCGCATATCGCTCTGCCTCCTGGGCCGCGACCCGGCCACGGGCACGCTGAACAGCAACGCTATTGCAGGTGCGAGGGTCAGAGTGTGGCACCATCGGTTCCGACTCATTGTGGGTCCCCTCAGCCTGGCTCATTACGAATCGCTTCTGCCCGCAGCTCCCGGCCTTAAGTCGATAGCGGAGATCATCTGCAACTACCTTGGAGATGAACTTGACTGGGAGATTAACCTCGTTCTCCGTCAGGAGCAGGTCCCGGAAGTGCAGTTGGGTCGCTGCGGCAGACTCGGATGGTCCAGTTGGATGGGCAAGAGGAAAACGCGCCAGCACGCCGATGACTTGACAACTACCCCGACTGACCGGGACCCACCGGCTGCCGCATGGCGCTCTCCTGAAACGGACATCCATGATGCGGCGGGCCCGCTCGACCTTCTTTTCGGGCGGGGAGAAGATCTCCTTGGCGAGATCGATCTGGAACGGGTGAATGGCCCACGTAACCTCGATACCAAGTGCGGCGGCACGGCGGGCGGCGGCTTGGAAGGCCCGTTATGACAAGCATCGGAAGCTCGACTCTCTTCAGTAAGCTCAACGCAAACTGCAATGGGACCGCCAAGGCCCTTTGCAAAATTCGCCGTGACGCCTCTTTGGAACGTTATCGCCATTTTGACGCCCTTGAGGCTTCAGCAGCGGAGAGGCCTATCGAGCCGACGATCGCGGCGAAACTCGACCACCGTGGTTGTCCGCTCGGGCGCTGCGCCCTGGGCCTGGTTGAATCTTCCAGGAGACACGTCGTCGCTAGCACCGCCGGAATCCGCCAACTCATCGATGTTACAAGGCCGCATGGCGAGATTTGGGTGGGACTTAGCGTGGGTGAGTTCCAAGAGACCCACACGCTTTCTTCACCCCGCCCTCCCCCGCTTGGCTCTGACGATGCGGGCCAGCAAGACATCTTGGCTGAGCAACGGTCGGCGATTTCGATGCACGAAATAAACGCTTTTCGGCATCTTCGCCGATGGCTTCGGCAGCATCCTACTCACGCCATCGGGCGCAACCGCGCCTTCTCATCAAATCTGCGGAACACACACCACCATGGTCGAGTCAAGAATCGAGAGTCTCTTAAGGCACAATCGTTTTGTTGCGGTCACTTCGGCCGCGTCCGAGTTGAATGAAATCTCTCTCCGGCGGCTCAGTGGCACCGAGCGGCTGGGGGAACCTTTCCTCTACGAGGTGAAGCTCGCCAGCCGCAATCCAGTTCAGAACTTTGCTACGATCCCCGGTCAAAACCTGACAATCGGCCTTAAGCTCAAGGACTCGCAAACGCGCTTCTTCAACGGTGTTGTTACGCGCTTCCAATATCTCGGCCTCGACGATACCGAGCACCTCAACTACGTGGCGCAGGTGCGGCCGTGGATTTCATTGCTCGAGCATCGCTCTAACAGTCGGGTCTTTCAGAACAAGACGAGCATCGAGATCATCACCACGATTTTTCGAGAACATAAAGGCAATTTCAAGAATCAGACCGCCCGACGGTTCCCACAGCGCCCATATTGCGTCCAGTACGATGAAACGGATCTGGCCTTCGTCAGCCGCCTCATGGAGCAGGACGGCATCTACTACTATTTTGAACATGCTGAGGACCAACATGACCTGGTGCTGGTCGACAACGCCGCGAGTCACATGGCCTGCACGCCTGAGATCGTAGAGACCCACCACAATCTCAGGCCTGCCCGAAGTCTTTACCAAGAAGATGTCATCCTGCATTGGGACGAGGTCGTATCGCTACAGCCGAACAAGGTCGTTCTCAGGGACTATGACCATGAGAAGCCGATGGCAGAACTGACGTCTGTCGCGCGTGTTCCTCCCGTGAGGACAGGCGGCATTCCGCCATGCAAGCTCACGGGAAGCGCCATCACCCGACCGCGGGAGAGCGTGGCGGTCAGAACGGGCGAGACCTCGTCGGCAAGCAGCGGCTGCACGGCAATGCGGGAGGTCTTCGAGTATCCAGGCCAGTATACAAAAAAAAGCGATGGCGATTTCTACGCCACCATCCGTGCCGAGGAACTCGCCTGCAACGCTTATCGCGCGCGGATCGAAAGCACTGCGCGCCAGATAACGACCGGGTCATTATTCAAGGCGGCAAATCCCTTCTACTACGGCCAGGTCGGTTCCCGCCCGAAACCCACCGATCGCTTTCTGGCAGTCGGACAGGACTTCACTGTCATCGGTGAGGTGGGGGACGATCTCACTGCGGACACCGTGGGGGGGAAGGGCGAGCGGTTCCTCTATCACAGCAACGTAGAGATTATCCCCGCGACAACCCAGTACCGACCGAGGCGCCGCACACCGGCGCGGTTGATTCACGGACCGCAGACGGCCGTCGTCGTGGGCCCCGAGGGCGAGTCGATCGCGACGGATAAGTACGGCCGTGTGAAGGTTCAGTTCTTCTGGGACCGAGAAGGCGGAAAGAACGAGAACAGCTCCTGCTGGATTCGGGTGGCCCAGAACTTCGCTGGTAAGGGTTTTGGCAACCTGGTCGTCCCACGGATCGGCCATGAGGTCGTGGTTGATTTCATCCACGGCAATCCCGACACGCCCCTGGTGACCGGCGTCGTATACAATGGCTCAAATCTGCCGCCTGAAACCCTGCCGACCGACAAAACGCGGTCGACCTTCCGGACGCATACCGATGGCGGCGCCGCTAATGCCTACAATGAACTGCGCTTTGAGGACAAGCAGGGCCGTGAGGAGGTCTATTTGAAGGCCCAGAAGAATCATACCGTCGAGGTCGGGAATATCTACAGCATCGACGTCAAGAGACACTTCCTCCTGACCTCGGGCGGCGCCGCGCCCGACTCCCCTGCCGCAGCGGCCTTAGGTAGCCGCGTCGAGGTAACACCCGACAAGATCCGCCTTGTAGTATCGGGCAGAACCGGCCCGCAGGCCATCGAAATCAGCGGCGATGGGATCGCCATTATCGGCACGATGATTGGCGTTATGGCAACACCTCCGCGGCTCGGGTCCATCGTCTCCATGCCGCCGCCGACACCGGGTCCACCCACGCCGTCGATAATGAAGCTTATTGCGACACTCGGGCTGCCGCCTGTTACGCCCGAGTGACACGATGTCAAGGTGAACTGGTTCTGGGCCTCGGCTGTCCGGAAGTCGTTGCCTTTAAGTCGGCAGGGCCCTGCAGGCGTAGAGAAAAAGCGTAACGGCTTCGGCGTCGTAAGCTGACCTACCAAATCAACGTGACACTGCGAGATTGCCCGAAAATGAGGAAAGGTTATCGCGCGTGAGCGTTTGTTCCGGGAACTTGCGCCTCAGTTAGATGGAGTTGCCACGCGAAATCGGCCGCAAGCGGCTCCAAATGCGTCTGGTTTAGGTCTCCACCAAGCTGGAACTGGTGGATGAAATACCTTTATCACTCGGCGTCACGAAATTGCGATCAGGGCGCGGGCGGCGCAAAAATCAGCGTTCTCGATCTGGGCGTTACAGCGCTGCTTTGCAGGGCGGGCTCTCGCCTCGAAGCGCTTCTGGCGGAGCGTGGCCGCCTCGAGCAGCAGTCGAAGCCTTTCACCATGCTCGAAGGTGTCTCGCTTCTATTTGCGTTTCGAGTTCCTGATAGGCGCTGGCCATGCCTGTCAGGCCGAGTTTGCGCAGCATGTCAATGGTGGGATTGTTCAACGTCGCGATAAAAATCATGCGCTGTCCAGCTCGAGGGAGGACGCTGGCCATGCCCCCGAAGCATAACGGGATACGAATTTGGTATTGGAAGGAAAGGTCGCGACGGAAGTAACATCAGCAGTGACGCAATGACCTAAGGAACGACGCAATGTACGGCAGAAGGCAGGGGGGTGTTGGCAATAGTTCCGAACAAGGCGGTGAAGACACCTTTAACTGGGTTGAAGGCTTGACTGGCTCCTCGTCCGGCGAAGCGGCACTGAAAGAAATTTTACTGGCCTGGGCGGAAGACGGGCAGCAGGAGCAGGACGAGGACCGGCACGAGGCAATGGCACGGATCGAGGCCTGGACGGAAACCCGCAATTTTCGTGCCCCCCTGAACTTAACATCGCTGTCCCTAACGGCACTGCCCCCCACCTTACCGGCCGGCCTCCAGCGGCTCAACGCCAATGACAACCGGTTGGGCAGGCTGCCCAACAACCTCCCGCCCGGTCTGCGAAAGCTCTCTGCCTGCGACAACCAGCTGACCACGCTGCCTGAGGTTCTTCCGGACATGCTCGAGACGCTCTACGTCGACGGCAACCGGCTGACCAGATTGCCGAACGAGCTTCCTTCCGGACTAAAGTATCTCTACGTCAACCACAACCGGCTGACCAGTTTGCCCGATAACCTGCCGCCTGAGCTCAGGGAGCTTCATGTCACCCGCAACGAAATCGCGCACCTGCCGGAGAATCTCCCCCTCGAATTGACGGATCTCCGCGCCGAACTCAATAATATAATTCGCCTGCCCGAGCGCCTTCCTGCAAAGCTCACGAGGCTCGAAGTCCCTCACAATGAACTGACTAGCCTACCCGAGGACCTCCCGGCCACCCTAAAGTGGCTCAGCACCGACAGTAATGAACTGACCCACCTGCCCCCTAACCTGCCGAGGGGGCTGGAGGAGCTTAGCGTTCGTGGAAACAACCTGAGAGGACTTGGCGACGGGCGAACTGCACTGCCGTACATTCTGTCGCAGCTTCCGCCTCATTGCAAAGTGTACCTGAATAACAATCCGCTGCCAGATCGACTGCGGGCGCACCTGAGCGCGCAAAGCGGGACGAGCCTTCCGCAGATCTTTTTGTGATGCTGCCTGACAAACGGGCCAAACTAGGTCCCTGCGTTTTGAGTAAAAGGCCTTTTGCCGAAGCCATGGCGGTGGGGTGCAGGCCAGGTATGACGCGTGCGGATCAAAAACAATGAGTTTGCAGGTTTATGCCGCTCGCCGGAATGTGTTGAGTTGTGGAAGCAACAGACGTCTCACTGAAGACTATGGCCGGAAAGCCCAGGCTCGGCACTTGTGTCCTTCGGGCGACCTTGCATGCGAGCCAGTTCGTACAAAGGATTACCCGCTATCGCGTACCAGGAGGTGCGACGCTTACGGCCTAGAGGCATTGCCGCCGGTTGGAACGTTCGGAAGCTGGACCCAGATTTCAACAGGCCTCAAGCGCATCCACCATTTCCACATGGTCCACCCCCAGCATCGCGTATTCGTTGATCTAACTACCCGAGACTCCAGCCTACGGGCCTATTTGCATTCGTCGGCGATCGACGACTCTGTCGCCTATTAGTTGAAATAGGGTTTCGTGGCGAGCCAGCAGAGGAACAGCCCATGGATGAGAAAAACAGCCCCATTGTTTGCATCTCGGGTGTAGACGAACGAAAGCTCGGCGCCGCTCTAATCGCGGTCCAATCGGCATTTAGTGTCGCGATTGCGGAACTATCGAAGCTTCACAAAGGGAACAGTCCTCAGTGGTTCGAAGACCTGGAGGAGGTGGTAATCGCTAACGCAAAAGGCACAGTCACCGAGGGCATCTCGCTGGATGTCGAGGTGGAAAGCCTCAAATTCGGCATCGACGTCCTTCGGGCGATCTTAGATGTCAGCCGCGTTGAGCTAGGCTTTGCAGCAAAGGAATAACCTTTCGCCCAAACGAGGTCTCGATGCTATTTGGCGCCGGAGATGTTCGATGCACACTCGAACCTTCGCATGAGTACCGCGCTCGTCGCCAAAGTCGCCCGCATCGTCACCAAATGGTACGGTCGTCCGACAAACCAGGAGGTCTTGCCGCAGATGATCGACGATACGACCTATGCATGGCGCACCGGCGTTTTTGAGGCAACGCGCGTTTTCCATGCGGAAGACCCGGGCGGACCAACCTTCATCGGGGGCAATTTGCGCAAGCCGGACTCCCATGGAAGACAATAACTTGTCGGACGCTGGGCGCACGAGACTGAGGGACTCAGCGTTGAAGATGTGCCGACAAGCTCGGCATTAGCGATGCACCCTGTATAGCGGGCAGCGACCGCCTTGCCATGCTTGAAGATGCCCTGAGCCGACACGCCCACAGTTGATAAAGATGTCGACTCAGTACCGCCGGCCGCTCCTCACCTTCTACCTTGCTGAGCCGCCAGCCATTGCGGCTCGTGGCAAGGATTTTTCGGACTCTTCCCGAGAATATGCACAACGCGACGCAGCGCTTGTCGACCCGCTGTTTCGTGAAGTTCGCGCTCGCCAGGAAATGGTGCGTGATGAGCCCTTTGTAAGAGTCACCCTTGCGCCGGCAGTCCGAGACCTCCCCGTTCATCTGGTTCGTCGTCTGGAATCGCAATCGATCGATGATCGACCTCCGCCCCTTCGTCGCAGGGATACACATCAAGTGGCATTGACCTGGACAGCGACCGCTCGCGCTGGAGCGCCGAATACCGGCGGCGCATTTCACCGGACGCAATCGACCCTGCCGTCCAAAGAGCGACCAGTTCCATGAAACCCGGGTCTTCATCGATCCGGATTCCTCGCGCCTTCCAACGCGCGATGACCCGCTCGGCTATGTCCCTGCGTGAATCCATTACCACTTCCCTGCCCCCTGCCCCCTGCCGCCTACGCGGTTAGATACCAAGATGGTGGGTTCTTCGCCAGTTCAAACCGTCCAATATGTCACGCCGGCCGCCCGCGATCCGTTTTCAGGAGCTTGTTAGCTGGAGCTATCGAGATCGCAGGACACACTTTCCAGCTCTCTCCCGACCTGATGGTCCCCGTCACCATCTTTTCCGTCCATGAATAAGGTAGGCCGCCCCCGATCAGTCCAGGCGATTTAAGTGCGAGTCCGCTTTTACGTCGCCTTGAGGTCCGTCAGCACCTTGTCAAAAGCATCCTTGACCGGCTT
>NZ_LFIO01000863.1 GCF_001187535.1 Rhizobium ecuadorense | reverse complement strand
GGCTCTTGCCGCCCAGGGACATGGAAAATCGCCTCCGGAGCAATCAACTCCGCGGCGAGTTGTTCGCTAGCTGTATTTATAAACTCGACAAACCGGCGCATTGCCATTTTGTTGCGTTCCATTGCCATTCCTGTTCTCCTTCAAGCACTGTTTCAAGCTGGATGGTTGCGATCGATCGACGATGAGTTTCGGCTTGTCGAAACGGCGGCGGTGAATTTCATGCGGCGCTCTGGGGAAATCGGCGGGCATGAAAAGCGGGATCCGCGAGACCACCTGACGAT
>NZ_LFIO01001869.1 GCF_001187535.1 Rhizobium ecuadorense | reverse complement strand
CGGCGAGTTGCACCTTCGCATAGGGAGACTGCTTGCGGCGAACACCGCGCCGGAGTTGATTGACGATTATGTCTTCGAGATTGTCAGCCAGCTCAATCGGGGAGCCGCGCTGATCACGTCGACCGACGAGCGCGAGCAACTGGCCGAGTTCAATCTGCTGGCTGGCAAGCGCGCCGAGGCGTCGACGGCATACGCCTCGGCGCTCAACTACTTTGTCGCCGGCACGACGCTGCTGCCGGAAGACGCGTGGGAGCGCCAGCGCCAGCTGATCTTCGAGGCCT
>NZ_LFIO01001830.1 GCF_001187535.1 Rhizobium ecuadorense | reverse complement strand
GCATGTACGTGCTGCTGATGTCGTTGCGGTCCTCGTTGCCGGCGAACGACCAGATGTGGTTGGCGAGCACGCCATAGGTCCAGGGGCCGTCCTGCTTCAGCGCGACGATGGTCGGCCCTGCGCCCCATTTCTCGCCGCCGAGCAGATCGTCCGTCGCGGTCGGGATCAGGAAGACAGGTCCCGCGCCCCAGATGAGGCCGCCATCGGTCGGCTTGGCAGGCGACAGGAAGAAGCTCTGAACGACGTCGCCGAGACCGAACTGCGATCCGGATGGCCCGGCG
>NZ_LFIO01000550.1 GCF_001187535.1 Rhizobium ecuadorense | reverse complement strand
GCCAGCGCCTGTACGCAGGGTTGGCAGACGGCGAGGATATGAGCACCCGGACCGATCTCCTCCAGGAAGCGGATGATATAGTCCACATAATCGTCCATGCCGAAACGCCCTGCCGACAGCGGCACGTCGCGGGCATTGGCCCAGTCGGTGATATAAACGTCGTGATCGCGCAGCAGGGTCTGCACGGTGCCGCGCAGGAGTGTGGCGAAATGACCGGACAGCGGTGCGACGACCAGCACCCGCGGTCGCGGCGCGTCTGTTTCCGCTGCAAAGCGCAGCAG
>NZ_LFIO01000090.1 GCF_001187535.1 Rhizobium ecuadorense | reverse complement strand
CTTCGATGTCCCAGAGCTGGATGAAGATCTCCGTCCAGGCCTCAGGATTGGCGCCGCAATCGAGGGCCGAGAACTGGCCCGCTTTGACCTCGGTGATATGATAACCAGGCTTCACCGGCCGGCCGTCGTAATAGAAAACCAGCGGCGCGTCCCTTTCACCGTCGAGCGTATTGAGCAGCAGGCCAAGGCTGATGTCGTCCTCTTGAATTTTTCCGTTGTCGATCGCGTTCATATCAGCTAATCCATATTTCAATAATTCAAGGATTATTGAAATATGGATC
>NZ_LFIO01000528.1 GCF_001187535.1 Rhizobium ecuadorense | reverse complement strand
AGACCGCGTAGGCAGGAATGGCCAGAGTCGCGACGACGGCGACAAAAAGCACTTTGCGGCCAGGAAACTGAAGCCTGGTGAACGCGTACGCGCCAAGAGCGGATATCGCGACGCAAAGCAGGGTGGCAGCGATTGATGTCACCACGCTATTGAGCAACGCGGCACGGAACTGTTTGAATACCTCCACACCCCCGATCCGCGCAATATTGATGCCGAGCAGCCGGGAGTAGTGATCGAGCGTAAAGTGCTGCGGAAAGAAGTTGATCGGTCGGGTCGAAAAG
>NZ_LFIO01001691.1 GCF_001187535.1 Rhizobium ecuadorense | reverse complement strand
ACTTCATCCTGTCCAAAGAAGTCCAGCAGGCTGAAGCCGAACAAGGCGTCGACGCGCCGATCTCGACAAAGGTCAGCCTGACGCCGGACCAGGCGAAGATCTGGACCTATGGCCCGGATATGGTGGCAGGCCTTACCCGCATCGACTATGCCAAGATGAATGCTGCCAAGGCCGACTGGATCGACCGGTGGAACGAAGTCTTCGGTCAGTAAGCTGCGCGATATTCTCGGCCTGAGGCCGGTTTATTGCCTGACCTGGGCCAGACCTAGGCCAGACATGGA
>NZ_LFIO01001140.1 GCF_001187535.1 Rhizobium ecuadorense | reverse complement strand
GGTGGAAGAGGATATCGGGATGATCCCACTTGATTTCTGCGATCAAATCGAGAGCTGTGTCGGTTGCGAGAACACGCGCTTCGCCGTTGACGGTGGTTTCCATGGCTGCCTCCTCCGGCGGATAACCCCGAAAATCGGATCGATTTTTGGAAAGGTAATACGCAAATTCAAAGCGTTAGAGCGTCCTACGGGATGCGTGGCGCTCTAAAGACAAGGCCTTCTCCCCGTGTCGGGGAGAAGGCTTTTCATCATAACATCATCGGCTGCTCTCAGAAGAAGCCG
>NZ_LFIO01000077.1 GCF_001187535.1 Rhizobium ecuadorense | reverse complement strand
GTCGGTTTTCGGGTGGGCGAAGAATTCATCCGGCGCGCCGCTCTCGACGATGGCGCCGTCATCCATGAACACCACGCGTTGCGCGCCCTTGCGGGCAAAGCCCATTTCGTGGGTCACCACCATCACCGTCATGCGTTCTTCCGCGGACAGCGACCATGTCATCGGATCGAGCACCGAGGTTGGTTCGTCGTAAACAGCCAGGCTGTGTTTCTCAAGCGGTCGAAACACCTTGGATGGGCTAGTAACCGCCCATTTCCCCGCGAACCGGGCCTATCCCCTGCG
>NZ_LFIO01000143.1 GCF_001187535.1 Rhizobium ecuadorense | reverse complement strand
GGAATGATTTGGATCAGCCAGTTGTAACCCGTGGTGAAGAATCCCACGTTGCGATTGATCGCGGTGACTTTGCGAAAATTGGTGACCGCATCCTCAAGTCGCTGCAGTAGACGAAAGCTCTGCTGTTCTTCGCAATGCGCCAGCACAATGGATTCGGCGTTTTCTCGAACTTGAATTAGGCCGGAGCGGAAGCTGGCCTCCTTGTCGAGCTGATCGTAGTTCAGTTTGATGAGCGGTCGCCCAAGCGCGATCGTCAGGTACGACCCGCAAGCGGCATACAGA
>NZ_LFIO01000230.1 GCF_001187535.1 Rhizobium ecuadorense | reverse complement strand
ATACAATGAGTTGCAAGCTGCATCAAACCGTCAAGTTCCGTTTCCGCGGGAGATGTCAGAACGCGATCCTCGATAAGTGTGCTATGTGCTTGATCTGATATGATATAACATAACAAAATGGCATAAGTTCTGTTATGGAACAGGGGGCTTTTGCCTGCCGGACCTCCCTATGCTGGTCGCCGATCGGCTGAGACAGTAGGGTCATTGGCTGCGGTACCGGCGCTGGTCGATCAACATTGATTGTGGATGGGCCGGTTTGCCGGGCCTATTTCGCTCGCGCTCCTTGCACGCGTGCTCCATATTCTGATGTTTACGGCCAGGTGACAACGACCGCACGATTATCGGTCAACCCGCACCTGTTACACCATCCTATCGCAACACGATTCTGCATTCATGGCTTATCGTTTCGTCCACACTGCCGATCTCCATCTCGATTCTCCCCTGCGGTCGCTGGCGCTTCGCAACGCCGAGCTGGCCGATCTCGTGAGCGACGCCAGCCGGCAGGCGCTGGTGGCGATTGTCGATCTGTGCCTTGAGGAACAAGTCGATGCGCTGGTCATCGCCGGCGATCTCTATGACGGCGAGCAGACGTCGATGAAGACGGCGCGCTTCCTGGCAAGCCAGCTGGAACGGCTGCACCGCTCGGGGATTTGCGTCTTCAAGATCCGCGGCAATCACGATGCGATGTCGAAGATCGCCAGGGAACTGGTGATGCCCGATACGGTGAAGATCTTCGGCGGCCATGCCGAGATCGTGGAGGCCACGAAAGGCAGCCTGTCGATTGCGATCCACGGCCTGAGCTTCGCCAAGCCGCATGCGCCGGACCCGCTGCTGCCGAAGTTCAAGCCGCCGGTGGCGGGTGCGGTCAACATCGGCATCATGCATACGAGCCTTGCCGGATCCGCCGGACATGACGTCTATGCGCCCTGCAACGTGCTCGACCTTCACGCCTCGGGATTCGACTATTGGGCGCTCGGCCATCTCCACCAGCGCAGCCATCATCCGGGTGCTGCGACGGTCATCATGCCGGGCATGCCGCAGGGCCGCGACATCAACGAGTCGGGCGTCAAGACCGTATCGCTGGTGACCGTGGCGGACGACCGGACCGTGACGGTCGAGGAGCGACGCACCAGCATCGCGCAGTTCGAGCGCGTCGATGTCGACTTGACGGGTGTCGATGATTGGCGTGATGCGGCCATGGCGGTCGAAGCGGCACTGACGGCACAGCGCGACCGCACGGTCTCGCCGCATCTCGTCGCTCGCCTCCGGCTTTCCGGCCGCACGCCGCTCTCCTGGCAGCTTCGCCGCGATGTCGATGTCATGCAGGCGGAAGCCGAGCAGCGCGGCGATCTGATCGGCCAGACCTGGATCGAGAAGTTGGAGCTTGCCTTCGAAGCGCCCTCGACCCTTGCAGACGCCTCCGCTGCCGATCCCGTCGTGGGGCTGGCTGCGCTGATGCGGGACGAGGTCATCGCCAACAGCGGATTTCGTGACGATATCAGGGAGATGGTGCGGGACCTGCTCGCCGATCTGCCGGCCGAGAGCCGGGCATTCGCCGGGCATGACGAGGCAGGCTTCGAACGCTTCATCGACACCCTTCTCGCCAACGGCGCCGAGGACATCGCCGCCCGGATGAAGGCCGCGGACCGGGGAGAAAGCTGATGCGCCTGCGCCGCCTCGACCTCACCCGCTATGGCAAGTTCACCGACCACTCGATCGATTTCGGCGCGGCCCGTC
This sequence comes from Rhizobium ecuadorense, assembly GCF_001187535.1. Classification (GTDB taxonomy): domain Bacteria; phylum Pseudomonadota; class Alphaproteobacteria; order Rhizobiales; family Rhizobiaceae; genus Rhizobium; species Rhizobium ecuadorense. The sequence continues at coordinate 14,470 of NZ_LFIO01000230.1, read as the reverse complement.
AGGGTTCGCCCGATTTGCACATCGTCTACGGCCTCAACGAAGCGGGCAAGTCGACTACCTTTGCCGCCTATCTCGATCTGCTCTACGGCATAGGCGAGCGCAGCACCTACAATTTCCTGCATCCCTACAACACGATGAAGGTTGGCGCGCGGCTGGAATTCGACGATGCGGAATATGAGCTGACGCGGCTCAAGCTGCGGACCGGCAGCCTCGTCGACGATCGGGGGCAGGCTGTGAATGAGGCGCTGCTCGCCGGCGCGCTCGGCGGCATCGGCCGCGAGGCCTATCACACCATGTTCTCGCTCGACGACCAGTCGCTCAAGGAAGGCGGCAACGCTATCATACAAAGCAAGGGCGAGCTCGGCGAATTGCTGTTCTCGGCAAGCTCGGGCCTCGCAGGCCTCAGCCGTTCGCTGGTAACGGCCGCCGACGAAGCCAATGTGATCTATAAGAAGCGGTCGTCGAGCACCAAGCTCGCGGAACTCAAACGATCGCTCGAAGTGCTGAAGGCCGAGCGCAACGCCATCGACACGCTTGCCTCCAGCTATTCGGCCTTGAAATCGACCCACGAGCAGGCCGAAGCCGCCTATGCCGCGACCACGCTGGAATTGGCCGGGGCCAAGACCCGGCATCAGCAGCTGACGCGCCTTCTCGGCGCCCTGCCCGCGGCACTGGAACTCCGGCGGCTGGATACCGATGCGGCCGGCATGGACGATCTGCCGCGGCCGCCGTCCGAATGGTTCGCGCTGCTGCCGCAGCTTTCCCGCGACGAGACGCGGCTGCAGGCGCTTGTCGAAACCGCCGACCGCACGCTGCGCCAGCTTACCGACGAGATCGAGGCGATCGCGATAGACGACAAGGCGCTGGCGGTCGCCGCGCATATGGACATGCTGGATCAGGGCCGGGCGCGTTATCTCGCGGCTGAGAGCGACCTGCCGAAACGCCGGCTGGCGCTGGCCGAACAGGAAGGCGTGCTGGTGCGGCTGCTGACCGATCTTGAGCAGCCGGGCCATGCGACGCCCGAGGCGCTGCTATTGCCCGCTTCGCTGATCGGCATGATCCGCGATCTCATCGAACGGCGCTCCGGCGTCGAGGCCAAACTGGCTGCCGCGGGCCGCGAACTGGTGCGGGCGCGAGAGAATCTCGAAAGGCTGATCAAGGAAGGCGGCGCGCAAAACGGAGCCGAGGTGCCAGATCCCGCGCGGCTTGGGCGCATCGAGGCCGCGCTGAGCCGGCTGACGGGGTCCGATCTCGCGGTGCGGCTCACCATGGAAGAACGGACACTTGTCCAGGCGAAGCGAATGCAGGCGAACCAGTTCGCCCAACTCGCACCCTGGACCGGCGACGCCGCGGCCTTGCAATTGACGAGCGCGGCGGAGCCCCGGCAGATCGAGGCCTGGCGTGGCCAGGCGATCGCTATCGACAAGCGGATCGGGGATCACGAGGCGCGGCTGCGCGATCTCGGTACCGAACAGGCGCTGACAAAAGCCCGGATCGCGGCCTTCGTCGCCGGCGGTTCGATAGACGATGCCGAGGCCGCAAGGCTGCGCGCTGAACGCGATGCCGCCTGGCAGGCGCATCTCACCAGTCTGAATGCCGAAACGGCCAGGACATTCGAGGCGCGGATGCGCCAAGACGACATGCTGTCCGCCGGCCGGCTGTCGCGGGCGCAGGAGCTGGCCGAGCTGCGCCAGTTCCGCCAGACGGAAGCGGCAACGGCTGCAGCGATCGAACGGCAAAGGGAACTGCTTGCCGAGGCGCGTGCCGAACACGATGCGCTCGCCGAGCGCATCGGTGGTCTGCTGCCCGGTGCAATCGAATATGACGCCGAAGCTGCGGGGCGCATTGCCGTGCTCGATGCCTGGAGCAGCAAACGAGCCGCGGCGCTGGCCGCGTGGGACGATCTGCAGCGGGCCGAAGACGCGGCGGAGGGGCTTCGCCTCGACCTGGACAAGCATGCCGCGACGCTTGCGGCAAGCCTTGCGGATGCCGGTCTTGGTGACGCCGACCGTCTGCCGGTCGCCGACCTGATGCAGGCCGCGAATGATATACTTGCCGCCGGCAAAGCCGAGCGGGCGGCGCGGCAGGTGCATGAGAAGGCCGTCGACGATCTCAGCCATGATCTCAGGGAGCGCGAGCGCGACGAGCAGGAGGCGGAAGCCACAATAGCGGCCTGGGACCGGGAATGGGCGGAGGCGTTGTCGCGAAGCTGGTTTGCCGACAAGGCCGGCTCGATGGCCGCCGTCCGCGCCATGCTGAACGCGCTCGGCACATTGCCTGCCATCCTGAAGGAACGGGATGACCTCGCAAGCCGCGTCGCCGCGATGGAGCGCGACCAGGAGCAATTCCGCGGGGATATTGCCGGTCTTCTCGCAGATTGCGGCCTCAGCCGGTCGCCATCCGATACGCTTGCCTCCGCCAACGCGCTGGCGGAACGCCATGAGGCAGCCCGGCATGCGGCTCAGCTTCGTGCAGACCGGCAGGCGGATCTCGAAAAACAATTGGAGAAACGACGGGCGCTGGAAGAAGACCTGGCCGTTCACAATGCCCGCAAGAACGAACTGACCGGCTATTTCGCCGCGGACTCGCTGGCCTCGGTCGAGGCATTCCTGAACCAGGCCCGGGAGCGGGACCGATTGGAGGAGCGGGCCGCCACCCTGCGCGGCCAGATCACCGAAGCATTGCGCGCGACGAGTTTTTCCGAGGCCGAACGCCGCCTTGCCGATGTCGACGCCGATGCCGTCGAGCGCGATGCGATGGAGCTTGGCGCCCGGATCGAGGATCTCACCGAGCGGGCGAAGCTTCTCTATTCCGACGTGTCGCTGGCGCGGCAGAAGCTCGAAGCCGTCGGCGGGGACGACGCGGTGGCCCGGATCGAGGCCAAGCGGCGAACCGTCTTCCTCGAGATCGAGGAACTGGCTGTCCGGCATCTGACGCTGCGCGCCGGCACGCTCGCAGCCGAGCAGGCGCTGCATATCTATCGCGAAAAACATCGCAGCTCGATGATGAACCGCGCATCGGAAGCCTTTCACCTGATCACCGGCGGCGACTATTCCGGCCTGACGACCCAGCCCGACCGCGACAGGGAAATACTGATCGGCGTGTCACGTGATGGCGGCTCGAAGCTGGCAGACGCGATGTCGACGGGCACGCAGTTCCAGCTCTATCTCGCGCTTCGGCTGGCAGGCTATGAGGAATTCGCAGCCCTTCGCCCGCCCGTGCCCTTCGTCGCCGACGACATTATGGAAAGCTTCGACAATCCTCGCTCCGAGGAGGTTTTCCGGCTGCTCGGCGACATGGCCAAGGTCGGACAGGTCATCTACCTCACGCATCACTGGCATCTCTGCGAGATCGCACGGCAGGTTGTTCCGAATGTGACCCTCCACCAGCTGCCATGACTGGCCGCAAAAAATGGATAGCCTCCGCTGATCTTGATCTCGAAGGACGAATCGCCGGAATTTATCTCGTCCGCAGTCCGGACAAGCTGGTTCGCGTCCCGGCGGAGCCGGATGCAAGGGCTGCTGGCTTCCGCTCTTCTTGATAAAAATCAATTGTTTGAATTGTTTCCAACGACGGCATCGACGTCGAGTTAATATCTGGAGTGGCGGCGGATATTGGCTTCGCGGATAATCTCTGATCTAGTCACGACTCTCCGCCCGGCAGTTCAGCCGCAGGCCTCATGGCATTCGAAACGAGCGAGAGCTGTATTCTCATGACCACTCACCGCTTCATTCCGACGAGCTTTCACAATGTCATCGGCTCCCTTCCGCCGGCCCTGTGCATCGCCGACGGCGACACCGTCGTGACCGAGACGCTCGACGCCGCCGGACATGACAAGGACGGCATCAAGCAGGCATCCGGCGGCAATCCGATGAACGGCCCGATCTTCGTGGAAGGCGCCGAGCCTGGAGATGCGCTGAAGGTCGAGATCATCAGCATGATCCCGACCAGAGACACGGGATTTACCCGCAGCATCGTCGCCGCCAACGTCGTCGATCCCGAGACGGTGCGTGATCTGCCGCCGCGCGATAGGGCGATCTGGGCCATCGACCGTGAGGCCTCGACCGTCCGGCTTTCCGAGCCGGTCGCTGGTCTCGAGAATTTCGTTCTGCCGCTCGCCCCGATGATCGGCTGTTTTGGTGTGGCGCCCAGCCTCGGCCAGGCGATCTCGACCGCGACCAGTGGCGAATATGGCGGCAACATGGACTATCGGCTGTTCGGTCCCGGCACCACGGTCCGCTTTCCGGTATCGGCTCCCGGCGCCTTGTTCTTTCTCGGCGACTGCCATGCCGTGCAGGGAGATGGCGAGATCGTCGGCACCGGCATCGAGACCACCTTCGAAGTCACGGTGCGGCTGACGGTGGAAAAGAAGGCCGGACTGGTCTGGCCGCGCGGCGAAACCGCCGAGGATATCTTCACCATCGGCAATGCCCGTCCCCTCGATCAGGCGCTCCAGCATGCGACCAGCGAAATGTTGACCTGGCTGGCCTCGGACTACGGCCTGGACAGGACGGCGGCCAGCCATCTGCTCGGCCAGGTCGTGCGTTACGACGTCGGCAATGTCTTCGACCCGGCTTATACGATGGCTTGCCGCGTCGCCAAGAAATGGCTGGTTCGTCGATAGGCGGTCGCCGGCTAAAGCGCGTCGCGTCAAATCTGATTCATGCGACGCGCTTTAACCCTTTGTTTTGACGCATATCGTTGTCCCGGAACCGCTGCACACTTCCGGGCGACATGCATTAGCGAACGATGATCGTCATGGGCCGGCCGCGTGTTCTCAATCGTGCCGTGACAGGAAAGTGGAAACGGTCGCCAGGCAAAGCTGCTTTTCCTCGACATGCGGCATGTGGCTGGAATTTTCGAACAGCACCCATTCGCAGCCGTGAACACGTTCCAGATAAGGCCTTACCACCAGGGGCGTCGCCTCGTCGTATTTTCCCGAGATCAGCAGCGTCGGGGCTTCGATGCGGTCGAGCCTGTTCTCGATCGTCCAGTCCTTCATCGTGCCGATGACGTGAAATTCGGTCGGGCCATTCATGTTGCGGTAGACGGTATTGTCCTCGTCCATGATCGCGAAGGTCCGGGCCACTTCAGGCGGCCACGGTACCACCCGGCAGACATGGCGGTCATAAAAGACGCGCGAGGCGGCGATATAATCCGGATCGGTGAGGCTTCCCGCCTGTTCGTGCTGCAGCAGCCTATCCTGCACCTCGTTCGGCAGTTCCCGCCTCAGCCGGTTCGCCTCCGAAACCCAGGTGTGCATGTTGGCCGGCGAGTTGGCGATGACGAGTGCCTTCAGGCCTTGCGGCCGGCGCACCGCATGTTCGGCGCCGAGCATGCCGCCCCAGGACTGGCCGAGAAAAGCATAACGATGCTGGATGCCGAGATGGGCAAGCAGTGCATCCAACTCTTCGAGAAACAGGCCGACCGTCCAGAAATCCGGCCCTTTGTCGGGAAGGCGGGTGGAATTGCCGTTGCCGAGCTGGTCGTAATGGATGACCGGGCGGCCGTCGAGGGCGGCGATATCCTTGAAGGAATCGACATAGTCATGCGTGCAGCCAGGCCCGCCATGGGCGACGACGAGCGGCAGCTTGCCGCTCTCCAGCGAGCCGGTGATGCGATACCAAGTGCGATAGTCGCGAAAAGTCAAATAGGCTTCATTCGTCGCGACTTCGGTCACTGGCGTCTCCATCTTGCGTCTATTGAAGACCATAACGCGGCGGTAGCGGTGACGGCAGCTATCACAAGTTATAGGGTGGCCAGGTCTGTGTCGGCCGGTCCTCGAGCAGGCGGTAATGGGTGGCGCGCACCACGGCCTGGGTTCGGTTGCGGGCGCCGAGTTTCTTTGCCGCTGCATTGAGATGCATCACGACGGTCGGCACCGAACGGCCGATGATGCGGGAAATTTCCTTGGCGGAATAGCCTTCCGCCGAGTGGCGCAGGCATTCGCGTTCCCGCTCCGTCAGCCGGATCGTGCCGACGCTCTTTGCCCGTATGTCGAAAAGCGGATAGGCGGTCTCGTGGAAGACATGGGCCAGCAGGTTGAAGTCGGCGATATAACGCAGCGCGTGCCGTTCGAAATCGTCGCTCCGGCCGAAGCGAATACCGGTGACGGTCGCATAGTCGCCGCGTGGCATGTGGACGGGCACGGTGACGCCTGTCGACATATCGCGTTCGCTCAAATAGCGGGTCACCGGTGCGGTATCGTCGTTCATGAAACGGTTGATCGGCGTGTCGGCATTCGTATCGTAGTTCCAGAAGAAGGGCGCCGAGGTGCGCAGCGCCACCTGCTGCACCGGATCGATACGGAAATAGCCGCGATCGAACCAGTAGTCGTGCATGTCGTCCGAGATATTTCTGAGCTTCAGCAGCGACGGTATCATGATCGTGCCGTCGAGATCGTAGGGCACCGGCGTATAGTCGTAGATCAGCGCCTCGAAGCCGATCCGCTTCATGGCCTCGAAGGCCTGGTCGATCCGGCCGTCCAGCGTTTCATGCGCGGTGAACTGCCGTCTGATCGCTCCGATGTCGTGACAAATGGGGTCGTCAAGCACGAGGTCGTCAGGCATGGGGCGGCTCCGCGGTTCGGCATGCGCCCCACCCTATCACTTCTTATAGCTGGCACGGAGCGCGATTTACGGTAAAAATTTAACCATGCCCAAATATTGAGCAAGCGAAATCTTCTGCTGGAGCGATCAATGTGGCGTGAAATAGGGCCGGACGAGCGATTCGAGATCGATGTCGATGGCCATCGCGTCGTTGCGTATAGTTTCGGAACCGGCAGTGAGACGGTTTTCTGCCTGAACGGCGGACCGGGTCTGCCTTGCGATTACCTGCGCGAGGCCCATTCCTGTCTCATCGACAAGGGCTACCGCGTCGTCGCGTTCGACCAGCTCGGTACCGGCGCCTCGGACCGGCCGGACGATCTCTCGCTTTGGACGATCGGGCGCTACGTCGAGGAGACGGAGACCGTGCGCAAGGCGCTGGGGCTCGGCACGGTCCACATGCTCGGGCACTCCTGGGGCGGGTGGCTGGCGATCGAATATGCGCTGACCTATCCGGAGAATTTGAAGACGCTGATCCTGGAGGATACCGTCGCCGATATGCCGCATCTGATCTCGGAACTGGAACGGCTGCGCGCAGCGCTCGGTCCCGAAACCGTGTCGATGATGCAGAAGCACGAGGCGCAAGGCACCTACGATCACCCGGAATATCTCGCCGCCGTCACCATTCTCAACTACCGCCATGTCTGCCGTCTGCCGGAATGGCCGGCGCCGGTGCGCCGCTCGCTCGACGATTGGAACATGGCGCCCTACGCGACGATGCAGGGACCGAACGAGTTTCTCTATATCGGCAACCTCAAGGACTGGAACCGCATCGCCGATCTGCCGCGGCTGACGCTGCCGGTGCTGATCACGACGGGAGAGCATGACGAGCTGACACCGGCCTGCGCGCTGAGGATGAAGCTTGCGCTGCCGAATGCCGAGCTCAAGGTATTTGCCAATGCCAGCCACATGCCATTTTATGAGAACCCGCAGGACTATTATCCGGCGCTTCTCGATTTTCTAGCCCGGCACAAGGCGGCCTGATGCAGATGAAAGCGGCTCAAACCCGACGAAGACAGAGGGGCGATCGCCGTCATGCATCGCTATAAATTCGTTCTGACGCGGCCGCTGCAGTTCCTGCCGGTCATTTTCGGCATCAGCGTCATCACCTTCATTCTGGTCCGGCTGATCCCCGGCGATCCGGCGCGCAACATCCTCGGCACGCGCGCCACACCAGCTGCCCTTGCCAGCATCCGCGCCCAGTACGGCCTCGATCAGCCGATGTGGCTGCAATATTTTTATTTCCTCAAAAACCTCGCCAATGGCGAGATGGGCAAATCGATCCTCTACAAGATCGACGTGCTGAAGCTGATCGTCACCCGCATCGAGCCGACGCTGGCGCTCGTCGTCTCCAGCGTCGTGCTGTCGGTCTTGATCGCGGTGCCGATGGCGGCGATCGCTGCGCGCAATGCCGGCCGGGCGCCGGACCATGCGGTGCGCATCGTCTCGACCCTCGGCATCGGTTTCCCGCCCTTCTGGCTGGGGCTGATGCTGATCATCCTGTTCAGCGTCGAACTCGGCGTGCTGCCGGTTTCCGGCTATGGCGCCACACTCGGCGAAAAGCTCGCGCATCTCGTGCTGCCGAGCCTGACGGTGGCGCTGTCGCTCTCGACCGTGCTGACGCGCAGCCTGAGGGCGGCGATGATCGAAGCGCTGAAATCGGACGTCGCGACTGCGGCGCGCGCGCGCGGCATGCCCGAAAGCATCGTCTTCTGGCGGCACGTATTGCCGAATTCGCTGGTGCCGACGATCAATCTGCTTGCCGTCAACATCGGCTGGCTGATCGGCGGCAGCGTCGTGGTCGAGACCGTCTTTGCGCTGCCCGGCATGGGGCAGTTGCTCGTCAGGGCGATCTTTTCGCGCGACTATATGGTGGTCCAGGGCGTCGCCATGGTCTTTGCCTGCGCCACCGTACTCATCAATTTCATCGCCGACATCGTCACCGTCACCATCGATCCAAGGGTGACGCTATGAGCATCGAGGCGATCGCCCCTGCCCCCACCTGGCGCCGGCACTTCGGCCGGCGGCCGATTTTTGCCGTCGGTGTCGGCCTGCTGCTGTTCTTCGTCCTGCTGGCGATCGCCGCGCCTGTTATCGCGCCCTACGACCCGATCATGCAGTACGCCGAGGTGCGGCTGCAGGCGCCTTCCTTGCTGCATCCGTTCGGCACCGACAATTTCGGCCGCGATATTCTCTCCCGCGTCATCTGGGGCGCGCGCCTCGACCTGCAGATGGCGCTGATCGGCGTCATCTTTCCCTTCCTGATCGGCGCGGCTGTGGGCACGATCGCCGGCTTCTTCGGCGGCATCGTCGATGCGCTGTTCATGCGCCTCGTCGATATCATTCTCGCCTTCCCCTTCCTCGTGCTGATGCTGTCGATCATCGCCATCCTCGGCCCCGGCCTCGGCAGCTTCTACATCGCCATGGCGCTGGTCGGCTGGGTCTCCTATGCGCGGCTGATCCGGGCGCAGATGCTGGTGCTGAAAAGCAGCGACTATGCCGTTGCCGCCGTCAGCCTCGGCTTCAGCCGCTCGCGCATCATGTTCCGCCACCTGCTGCCGAACGCGATCGCCGGTTCGATCGTCTTTTCGATGTCCGATGCGACGCTGGTGCTGCTGAGCGGTGCTGCCGTCAGCTATCTCGGCCTCGGCGTCCAGCCGCCGATCGCCGAATGGGGCGTCATGGTCGCGGAAGGGCAGAGCTTCATCACCACCGCCTGGTGGATCACGCTGTTTCCCGGCCTCTCCATCGTCTGCCTCGCCTTCGGCTTCAGCATGCTGGGCGATGCGCTCGGCGAACTGCTGGGGGTGCATGAATGAGCGGCTCCGTGCTCTCCGTCCGTGATCTCACCGTCAGGGCGCATCTCGATTCCGGCACCCGCACGCTGCTCGACGCGGTCTCGCTCGATCTCGGCAAGGGCGAGATCCTCGGTCTCGTCGGCGAGAGCGGCTCAGGCAAGAGCCTGTTCTGCCGTTCGCTGGTGCGCCTGCTGCCCTCCTCGCTGCTGAAGATCGAAAGCGGGAGCGTGCTGCTCGATGGGCGCGACCTCACGCGGATCGGCGACGGCGAGATGCTTGAGGTGCGCGGCGGCGAGATCGGCATGATCTTCCAGAACCCGACCAGCCATCTCGATCCGGTGATGCGGATCGGCAACCAGATCGCCGAGGGCATCCGCTATCATCAGAGCCTCGGCGCCCGCGAGGCCCGCGCTGCTGCGACGGAGATCCTGGCGCAGGTCGGCTTCCCCGATCCGAAGCGCCAGTATGACAGCTATCCGCACGAATTTTCCGGCGGCATGCGGCAGCGGGCAATGATCGGCGTGGCGCTGTCCTGCAATCCGAAGATCCTGATCGCCGACGAGCCGACAACGGCGCTCGACGTGACCATCCAGGCGCAGATCTTGCGGCTGCTGATGGAGATTCGTGACCGGCGCGGGCTGTCGATCATTCTGATCACCCACGATCTCGGCATCGTCGCCCAGACCTGCGACCGCATCGCGGTGCTGCGCGGCGGCAAGCTCATCGAAGAAGGGCCGAAGCGGGCAATCCTGGCGCGGCCGCAGCATCCCTATACGATCAACCTGATCAACAGCCACCCTTCTCTGCCGGGCGAGATAGCCGCACCGCCGCTCGAACATGCCGAGGCGGGCCAGCCGGCGAAGCCATTGCTCGAAATCGACGACCTGCATGTGCGCTTCAGGGCCGGCGGCAGTCTGCTCAAAGGTGGCGGCGGGACGGTCAGCGCCGTTGCCGGCGTCAGCCTGCAGATCATGCCGGGCGAAACGGTCGGCATTGTCGGCGAATCCGGCAGCGGCAAGAGCACGCTTGCCCGCGCCGTGCTCGGCCTGACGCGTCTTTCCTCAGGTCACGTTACGTTCGACGGCGTCGATCTCGCCCTGCAGAAAAACGCCGGCCTCGCAAAACTCAGGCGCGAGACGGCGATGGTGTTCCAGGACCCCTACAATGCGCTCAATCCGCGGCTGACGATCGGGCAGATGCTGGCCGAGGTGCTGAAGGTGCAGCGCAAGGTCGCAAAGGCCGATATTCCGGCGCGGATCGACGAGCTGCTCGATCTCGTCGGCCTCGAACGCGAATTCGCCGGCCGCAAGCCGCGCAGCATGAGCGGCGGTCAATGCCAGCGGGCCGGCATCGCCCGGGCGCTCGCCGTCGACCCGAAGCTGATCATCGCCGACGAATGCGTCGCCGCCCTCGACGTCACCATCCAGGCTCAGATCATCGAGCTCTTCCGCGAACTGACGGCGAAGATGAACCTCACGCTGATCTTCATCGCCCATGATCTGGCGATCGTCCGCAGTCTCTGCGAACGCGTCGTCGTGATGTATCGCGGCGAGATCGTCGAGCAAGGCCGCTCTGAAGAGGTCTTCGCGCGGCCGAGACATGCCTATACGGCGTCGCTGATCGCCGCCATTCCCGACATCGATCCTGACAAGCCGCTGCTGCAAGACGCCGGCGGCAAGGACGATCGGCAATCGATACCGAGCCAACCCGTCAAACGCATGCCATAACAACGAAGGGAACGAATTGATGATAAACAGATGGAAATCAATCGGGCTCGCGGCCTTGCTCGCCGGCCTGACGCTCAGCGCGAGCTATGCCGAGGCCGCCGGGGTGCTCACCATCGGCCGCCGCGAGGATTCGACGACGTTCGATCCGATCAAAACTGCCCAGAACATCGACAACTGGGTGTTCTCCAACGTCTACGACGTGCTGATCCGCGTCGACAAGACGGGCACCAAGCTGGAGCCGGGCCTTGCCGAAAGCTGGGCCGCCTCGGATGACGGGCTGACCTATACGCTCAAGATCCGTGACGCGAAATTCTCGGACGGTTCGCCGCTGACGGCGGAGGATGCCGCCTACAGCCTGTTGCGCATCCGCGACGATGCCGCCTCGCTCTGGAGCGATTCCTACAAGGTGATCGATACGGCGGTGGCGACCGATCCGCATACGCTGACGATCAAGCTGAAGAACCCCTCCGCGCCGTTCTTGTCGACGCTGGCTCTGCCGAACGCGTCGGTCATCTCGAAGAAAGGCATGGAGTCGCTGGGTGCCGATGTCTATGCGGAAAAGCCGATCGCATCCGGCGCCTTCGTGATCGATGAATGGCGGCGCGGTGACCGCGTTATCCTGAAGAAGAACCCGAATTTCTGGCAGGCCGACCGGGTCAAGCTCGATGGCGTCGAGTGGATTTCCGTACCCGACGACAATACCCGTATGCTCAATGTCCAGGCCGGCGAACTGGATGCCGCGATCTTCGTGCCCTTCTCGCGCGTCGAGGAGCTGAAGAAGGATCCGAACCTCAATGTCGGCATCGATGCCTCGACCCGCGAGGACCATCTGCTGATCAATCACGCGCATGGCGCGCTCGGCAAGAAGGAAGTCCGCCAGGCGCTGGATCTGGCGATCGACAAGAAGGCGATCGTCGACACGATCACCTTCGGCCAGGGCACGATCGCCAATTCCTACATTCCGAAGGGCGCGCTCTACTATTATGCCGACAATCTGCAGCGGCCCTATGATCCGGCAACGGCCAAGGAAATGCTGGCCGCAGCCGGGGCCTCCGACCTGACGCTGAATTACCTGGTCCGCGCCGGCGATGAAGTCGACGAGCAGACGGCCGTATTGGTCCAGCAGCAGCTGCAGAAGGCCGGCATCACCGCCAATCTGCAGAAGGTCGATCCCAGCCAGCAATGGGACATGCTGGTTGCCGGCGACTATGACGTCTCGGTCAACTACTGGACCAACGACATTCTCGACCCTGACCAGAAGACCACCTTCGTGCTCGGCCACGATTCCAACAATAACTATCTGACCAATTACAAGAACGAGGCGGTGAAGGAGTTGGTCGCGAAAGCCCGTCTCGAGCTCGACACGAAGAAACGCGAAGCGATGTATGTCGATCTGCAGAAGATGGCCAAGGACGACGTCAACTGGATCGACCTTTATTACAGCCCCTACATCAACGTCTCGCGCAAGAATATCGAAAATTTCTACCAGAACCCGCTCGGCCGGTTCTTCCTGGAGGATACGGTGAAGAACTGAGTTCCGGCAGCAATGCAAATGCTCCGTCGCCGTAAAGGCGGCGGAGCATCGTTTATGGCTGCAAAACGTGGCTGGGGCCGCCCGCTTACTCGGCAGCCGCGAGCTTGTCCTGCGTCCTGGTGTCGAAGTCGCTGGCGTCGTGGCGCTCGTGCAACTGGCTCGAAAGGTCGCCGGAGAGGCGGTTGACCATCCGGCCGCGTTGCACGGCCGGGCGGCTGAAGACCGCATCGGCCCAGCGCTGGACGTTCTTATAGTCTTCGACCCGTAGGAATTCGGCCGCACCGTAGGTCCAGCCCTTCACCAGGCCGCCATACCAGGGCCAGACGGCAATATCGGCGATCGTATATTGGCTGCCGGCCAGATACTCGCTTTCGGCCAGACGGCGATCGAGCACGTCGAGCTGGCGCTTCACCTCCATGGCGAAGCGGTCGATCGCATATTCGATCTTCGTCGGCGCATAGGCGTAGAAATGGCCGAAGCCGCCGCCGAGATAGGGGGCGCTGCCCATCTGCCAGAACAGCCAGGACAGGCATTCGGCGCGGGCGGCCGGCACTGTCGGCAGGAAGGTGCCGAACTTCTCGGCGAGATAGGTGAGGATGGCGCCGGATTCGAAGACCCGGATCGGCGTTTCGCCGCTGCGGTCCATCAGCGCCGGGATCTTCGAGTTGGGATTGATCTTGACGAAATCGCTTCCGAACTGGTCGCCATCGCCGATCCGGATCAGCCAGGCGTCATATTCCGCGCCGCTATGGCCAAGCGCCAGCAGCTCTTCTAGCATGATGGTGACCTTCTGGCCGTTCGGCGTGCCGAGCGAATAGAGCTGCAGCGGATGACGGCCGATCGGAAGCTCCTTCTCATGTGTCGGCCCAGCGATCGGGCGATTGATGCTGGCGAACTGGCCGCCATTCGCCTTGTTCCAGGTCCAGACCTTCGGGGGGATATAATCGGAAGAACCGCTCATCTTTCAAACTCCTGGCATTGATCGGATCGAGCACGGCGCCTCGTTGGGCCGTCGCATTTTTCCTGACATAGCAGAGGCGATGCGGTTTGTCAGAGGGGTCGGGGCGGCTTCACACAATCGTCAGAGCTGGCCAGGGATCAGATTCACGTCGTGAAGACGGGGCTTTGTTATGTACCAAAAATTGGTATATTGGGCTTAAAGGAGATTCAGCATGGCCAGAAATACGTCCATATCGCTCAGCGACCATTTCGTCAGCTTCATCGACACGCAAGTTCAGGCTGGCCGCTATGGTTCAGCCACTGACGTCGTTCGGGCCGGCCTTCGCCTACTTGAAGAACACGAAGCCAAAGTGAAGGCATTACAGGACGCCTTGATAGAAGGCGAGGAATCCGGCCCTGCCACACCCTTCGATTTCGATGCGTTCAACGTTCGCAAACGGGCGACGTTCGAGGCGAAATGACAGGCATCATATTTTCCCCCGCCGCGCAAACCGATATTGACAAGATTTGGGATTACACAGCGACGAGTTGGAATGTCGATCAGGCAGAGCGTTACATTCAGGACATAAGAGACGCCTGTCACGAACTGGCGGAGGGAACACGGATGAGCCGTCCCTCAGACATTCGGAAAGGGTACAGAAAGGTCTCCGTTGGCTCTCATTTTCTGTATTTCAAAAGTAATGATGCGGGCCAGATCATCGTTGTACGCATCCTTCATCAAAGAATGGATGTAGCCAAACACTTGTAAGGCTGTTGCGGGGATTGCTTGACTATTGCAGTCAGTCGCAGCTTTCCGGCCGCGCAAATCGCGTCTGGTCGCCCGGCGAGCACGCGGCTGCCTCGACG
>NZ_LFIO01000173.1 GCF_001187535.1 Rhizobium ecuadorense | reverse complement strand
GACTACCTCGTTACGACACAGCGGCGTCGCCATAATCCAGACTAGGAAAGACAGGACATCCACGGGGACCTGCCTCGTCCGTGGACAGGGCATCGCCGCTCGGTCGTCTAACGGCGGTCAATCTCGGCCTCGACCTTCTTCCGTGAGTTTCCAGCGCTCTTCACGGCCTTCTTTACGGCATCTTTCGAGACGCCTTCCTTCGTTGCTTCGTACTTGACCTCGTGATCCTGGCCGCCGGCCACGCGGGCTCGATCCTGTGCGCGGCCGCGGGATGTCGGTGTC
>NZ_LFIO01000850.1 GCF_001187535.1 Rhizobium ecuadorense | reverse complement strand
TGGCGATCCTGCTCGGCGGTATTGACGCCTCGGGCGGTCTCATCCAGCGGCGCATGGGTCTGCCGGATGCGACGGTTCTCGTGCTGCAGGGGACGCTCTTCATCGTCATTCTCTTCTGCGAAACCTTCTACGGCCGCTTCAAGATCTTCAATCCCGACCTCTGGAAAAGGAGCCTCTGATGGAAGAGACAGGCATCGGCATCTGGGGCGTGCCGCTGGCGATCTTCGCGGGCGCCATTCGCGTTTCCACCCCCCTGTCGCGTATACACATCTCCGAGCCCAC
>NZ_LFIO01000723.1 GCF_001187535.1 Rhizobium ecuadorense | reverse complement strand
AAATGGACGACATCGTGGCGGCGGCTTTCAATATTGAAGCTGACCTCTTGGACGATAGGGCAATCGGGTACTTTTCAAAGAGATCATGGAGATCTCAAGGGTGACGAGCATTTGCGTCTAAAAACCTCGACAGAGCTATGGTCGGCACTGAGCAGGTAAAAAACCGTGCCACTAAGAGTCCGTGCCGAAACTGGTCATGATTGGCGTGCGATGCGTCTGACGAGGATCATGACGGCTGCCGCGTAGAGGAAAGCGGTGGCGGATTCGATGGTCGCCTCGGCG
>NZ_LFIO01000345.1 GCF_001187535.1 Rhizobium ecuadorense | reverse complement strand
GCGGCAACTCGCGCACCGCAGCCGTTTCGTGCGCGACAAGCAGCGCCCTGTCAAAGGGCAATCTCTCGGTGCCATGGCTCTCCAAGTAGTTTTCCTGGCGGGCATCGTAGATTTCGCCGAAGTAGATTCCGGATTTCAGGATCGGCAGAAGGCCGCTTCGCCATGAGGTGTCGGTGGAAAGAACGGTGTCATCCGGTCCGATCAGATCCGCAATAGCGCCGATCCTGTCGCCCCAGTAATTCGGGATCGCCTGGGCGCCCCACATCAAATGCGACCGATACC
>NZ_LFIO01001740.1 GCF_001187535.1 Rhizobium ecuadorense | reverse complement strand
GACCGGTTCCGATGGCGCGCATCCGCGTCGGATAGATCTCCGGCGTGTACAGATACAAGACCGCATTGACCGACCCGACGACGCCGTAGGCAAGTGTTGCCAGTACGATCAACGACCAGAGCTGGCCTGCACCACCTGCAGCCAAAGCGGTCAAAAGTGCCGCGCCGACCAGGAAGGATACGATGGCCCAGGCTCTTCGACCGATGCGGTCGATGTAGAACGCGCAAACCAGAAGGATGGCGACCTGGGCGACATTGGTCATCGAGGCAGCCCGAAGAGCGC
>NZ_LFIO01001000.1 GCF_001187535.1 Rhizobium ecuadorense | reverse complement strand
TCTCACTTTCCAGCGTGGCGGCACCATCGTTGAAGAGAACGATCCGCCACCAGCCATTGTCCTCGTATCCGACCCATTGCCAGAGTCGGTCCGCGGGATGGCCGGTGATGACAGGACCGGACGGCGGAAGCCCTGCCAGAAGCGCGTCGATATCGCTGCTGCCGGGCATCCGATCGATATGCGTCGACGCCACCGCAGCCACCGGATCCGTGGCATCGCAAACGGTCGACAGGCGATCTCCGGAGGACCAGACGACACCGCCAGCGGCGCGGAAGGTCTCCAG
>NZ_LFIO01001458.1 GCF_001187535.1 Rhizobium ecuadorense | reverse complement strand
TAGGAAAAGCCCGAGCCGGACAACTTTTCGCCAGTCTTGAGGAAGCATGTCGCGCTGTTTGAGAGCGGCAAGCAATGGCTTCCACATTGCTTCGGCTTTCGTCTCCAAAAGCGCCTTGCGAACCGGGGTCAGCTTCCAATCGAAATCCGCAAAGAGACGGCCGTTCTCGTAGTTGGCTGTGGCCTTGAATTTCTGTTCGGCAAGTGCCGGATCATAGAGCCAGTAGGGATGGGCGAGGATATTGTGGAAGGTCGTCTTCACCTCCGCCAGAAGTGTCGGGATG
>NZ_LFIO01000441.1 GCF_001187535.1 Rhizobium ecuadorense | reverse complement strand
CGGTAACCAAGGACAGCGCGCTGGTCGCGGTCGTCGGCTACCAGGAACTGGCGCTCGCCACCCGTCTTGCCGGGGCAAGCACCAAGCATTACTTCGTTTTTTTCCTTGCTTCGGCCCTTCTCTATCTCGCCATCACTCTTGTTTCCAACGTCGTCTTCAAACTGATCGAGGGACGGGTACGGCGGGGACAGCCGTGCCTTGCCTGAAGAAAGCGCCCCATGAGTTTCACCTGGATCTCTTCCTATTGGCCGCTGCTTCTGACCGGCGCCTGGCAGACTGTTTG
>NZ_LFIO01001721.1 GCF_001187535.1 Rhizobium ecuadorense | reverse complement strand
GACTTGGGTAGTGCGCAGCAGCTCGCTTGCGGCACTGGGTCGAACCGATGAGGCGCATGCTTCAGCTATGGAAACTCTCAAGCAGCACCCCGAGGTGAGTGTCGAGAGCATGATCAGTGAACCCGGCCTAAGCACAATCGAGCGCAATCGGTTCATAGAGACAATGCCACTCGCTGGCTTCCCAGCATGCGCCAAGCCCGAGGCGCTGGCGAACCTCGCCAAACCTGTGCGACTGCCGGAATGCGAGGCGGAGAAGGCCAAACCGCTCGGGCAGCCATAGAAC
>NZ_LFIO01001111.1 GCF_001187535.1 Rhizobium ecuadorense | reverse complement strand
GCAATCCGCCGCTCCCGCTGGATACAATCGGCAAGCAGGGATGGAAGCCCTATGACGGTAGGATGGCCCTGCCGCTGATCTCGCTCGACCGGCAGGCCTTCTCCGGCAATGTCGAACTGATGATGGCCTATGTGAAGAGCATGGGCGCCGAAATCGCGCCGCACGCCAAGACACCAATGTCGACGGCGCTGTCGGAGGCACTTCTGGCGGCAGGCGCCTGGGGCACGACGGTCGCCGACATCCGCCAGGCCGCCGTCCTGCTCAAGGCGGGACAGCGCCGGCTG
>NZ_LFIO01001160.1 GCF_001187535.1 Rhizobium ecuadorense | reverse complement strand
GAAGGCCCTTTCCGAATGCGACGTCAAATCGAACATCAAGTCCATTCCGGGCGTGATGACGATCCGCGGCTGCGCCTATGCCGGTTCCAAAGGCGTGGTATGGGGGCCGGTCAAGGACATGGTCCACATCTCGCACGGGCCGGTCGGTTGCGGTCATTATTCCTGGTCGCAACGCCGCAACTACTACGTCGGCCTGACGGGCATCGACACGTTCGTGACGCTGCAGTTCACCTCAGACTTCCAGGAAAAGGACATCGTGTTCGGCGGCGACAAGAAGCTTGAACAGGTCATCGACGAGATCGAGGAGCTTTTCCCCCTCAACAACGGCATCAGCGTGCAGTCGGAATGCCCGATCGGGCTGATTGGCGACGACATTGAGGCGGTGTCGCGCAAGAAGGCCAAGGAGCACGAAAAGACGATCGTGCCGGTACGCTGCGAGGGCTTCCGCGGCGTCTCGCAATCGCTCGGCCACCACATCGCCAACGACGCCATCCGTGACTGGGTTTTCGACAAGAACGAAGTCGAGTTTGAGACCGGCCCTTACGATGTCAACGTCGTCGGCGACTACAATATCGGTGGCGACGCGTGGGCTACGCGCATTCTATTGGAGGAGGTGGGGCTGCGCGTGGTCGGCAACTGGTCGGGTGATGCCACGCTCGCTGAGGTCGAGCGCGCGCCAAAGGCCAAGCTGAACCTCATCCACTGCTACCGCTCGATGAACTACATCTGTCGGCACATGGAGGAAAAATACGGCATCCCGTGGATGGAATACAATTTCTTTGGTCCGTCCCAGATCGAAACCTCCCTGCGCGAAATAGCCAAGCACTTCGGTCCGGAAATCGTCGACAAGACCGAGGCTGTCATCACCAAGTACCGGCCCCTGGTCGATGCTGTCGTCGACAAGTACCGGCCGCGCCTCGAAGGCAAGACGGTGATGCTCTATGTCGGCGGCCTGCGTCCTCGCCACGTCATCACGGCCTATGAGGACCTCGGCATGCGGATCGTCGGCACCGGCTACGAGTTCGCCCACAACGACGACTATCAGCGCACCGGCCATTATGTGAACAAGGGTACGCTGATCTATGACGACGTGACCGGTTACGAGCTGGAAAAGTTCATCGAAGGCATCCGCCCCGACCTTGTTGGGTCCGGCATCAAAGAGAAGTATCCGGTGCAGAAGATGGGCATCCCCTTCCGCCAGATGCACTCCTGGGATTATTCCGGCCCGTATCACGGCTATGACGGCTTCGCCATATTCGCCCGCGACATGGATCTGGCCATCAATAATCCGGTGTGGGATCTCTACGACGTCCCCTGGAAAAAAAAGGCCGCGCCAGCTGAGGCGGTTGCGGCCGAATGAGAGCCTGGCCTGTCTTGGAAGGGGGCAGGCCAGGCCCTTCCCATCGGACTTGATCCGCACTCGTGACAGATGACATCCCATTGCCGCCACCGGTGCGGCGCGATGAAAAGAAAGGTGCTTACTATGCCGCAGTCGGCGGAAAAAGTTCTCGACCATGCTCCCCTGTTCCGCGAGCCGGAATACAGGCAGATGCTCGCCGAGAAGAAAGCCAATTTCGAATGCCCCCACCCGGATCAGGTCGTTGCCGATCAAAACGACTTCACGAAGACCTGGGAGTATCGCGAAAAGAACCTGGGCCGCGAAGCCCTGGTCGTGAACCCGGCCAAAGCCTGCCAGCCGCTCGGTGCCGTCTTCGCAGCCGCAGGCTTTGAGCAAACGATGTCCTTCGTCCACGGCAGCCAGGGCTGCGTCGCCTATTACCGTTCGCATCTGTCGCGTCACTTCAAGGAGCCTTCATCGGCGGTCTCGTCCTCGATGACGGAGGACGCGGCGGTGTTCGGCGGGTTGAAGAACATGGTCGACGGGCTCGCCAATACATACAAGCTCTACGATCCGAAGATGATCGCCGTCTCGACCACCTGCATGGCCGAAGTCATTGGAGACGACCTCCACGGCTTCATCGAAAACGCAAAGAACGAAGGGTCGGTCCCGCACGACTTCGATGTTCCTTTCGCCCACACGCCTGCCTTCGTCGGCAGCCACGTCGATGGCTATGACGGCATGATCAAGGGCATTCTGGAGAACTTCTGGAAAGGCAACGAGCGGAAGGAGGTTGCTCAAGCCATCAACATCATTCCCGGCTTCGACGGCTTCTGCGTCGGCAACAACCGCGAACTGAAGCGCCTGCTCGACATGATGGGCGTATCCTACATCTTCATCCAGGATGCCTCCGACCAGTTCGACACGCCGTCTGACGGTACGTACCGCATGTATGACGGCGGCACGAAGATCGAGGACTTGAAAACGGCGTTGAATGCCGAAGCGACCCTGTCGCTGCAGCACTATAACACGCGCAAGACGCTGGAATATTGCAAGGAGGTCGGTCAGGCTACGGCCTCGTTCCATTATCCGCTGGGTGTCCAGGCGACCGACGAATTCCTGATGAAGGTCTCGGAGATTACCGGCAAGGAAATTCCTCCGGCAATCGGCCTGGAACGCGGCCGTCTCGTCGACGCTATGGCAGATAGTCAGGCCTGGCTGCACGGGAAGAAATACGCGATCTACGGCGATCCTGACTTCGTCTACGCCGTTGCCCGGTTCGTCTTGGAAACCGGCGGTGAGCCGACCCACTGCCTTGCTACCAACGGCACGCCGGCCTGGGAAGCCGAGATGAAGGCGTTGCTCGCATCCTCGCCCTTCGGCCAGGATGCCCAGGTCTGGGCGGGCAAGGACCTGTGGGCGTTGCGCTCGCTGCTCTTTACCGAGCCAGTAGATCTTATGATCGGCAATTCCTATGGCAAGTATCTCGAGCGCGACACCGGCACCCCATTGATCCGGCTGACCTTTCCGATATTCGACCGGCACCATCACCACCGTTTCCCGCTCATGGGCTACCAGGGCAGCCTGCGCGTCCTGACGACGATCCTCGACAAGATCTTCGACAAGCTCGATCGCGAGACGAGCGAGCCGGGTGTGACGGACTATTCGTACGACCTGACCCGCTAGGAGCGCGGCGGTCGGCCTTGTGAGGCCGGCCCGCCTTCATCTGAACTTGGAGACCGCAATGCCCTTGCTCAATGCTAAAGTCCAGGATGTCTTCGACGAGCCTGCCTGCGAGAAGAACCGCAGCAAGGATTCCAAGGCGCGCAAAAACGGCTGTTCGAAGCCGCTGATCCCCGGGGCGGCAGCCGGCGGATGCGCTTTCGATGGCGCCAAGATCGTGCTGCAGCCGATCACCGACGTCGCGCACCTGATCCATGGGCCTCTCGGCTGTGAGGGCAATTCCTGGGACAACCGAGGATCGGCTTCTTCAGGTCCAACGCTCTGGCGCACCAGTTTCACGACCGACCTCACTGAAACCGAAGTGGTGATGGGGCACGGCGAGCGGAAACTTTTTAAAGCAATCCGCGAGATCAAGGAGGCCTATGCTCCACCGGCGATTTTCGTCTATTCGACCTGTGTGACAGCATTGATCGGCGACGACATCGAGGCCGTCTGCAAGCGGGCCGCGGAAAAATTCGGCCTTCCGGTGGTGCCGGTCAACGCACCGGGCTTTGCCGGCTCCAAGAACCTTGGCAATAAGCTCGCCGGTGAAGCGTTGCTCGATCATGTGATCGGCAGCGTAGAGCCGAACGACGTGACCGCCTACGACATCAATATCATTGGTGAGTTCAACCTATCCGGCGAGTTTTGGCTGGTAAAGCCGCTTCTTGACCGGCTGGGGATCAGAGTAAGGGCCTGCATTCCAGGAGACGCCCGATATCTTGACATTGCTTCTGCGCATCGCGCCAAGGCGTCCATGTTGGTGTGCTCGACAGCACTCATCAACCTCGCCCGCAAAATGGAGGAGCTCTGGGATATCCCGTTCTTCGAAGGCTCCTTTTACGGAATTACCGACACCTCGGAAGCACTCAGACAGATCGCCAAGCTGCTCGTGATGCAGGGGGCGGATCCCGAAATCCTCGAGCGCACCGAGGCATTGATCGCGGAGGAGGAGGCGATTGCCTGGATGAAACTCGCAGCATATCGACCAAGGCTTGAAGGCAAGCGCGTGTTGCTCAACACCGGCGGCGTCAAGTCCTGGTCGGTTGTCCATGCGCTGATGGAGGTGGGCATCGAGATCGTGGGCACCTCGGTCAAGAAATCCACGCCTGAAGACAAGGAACGTATCAAGCAACTCCTGAAAGACGAAAAACACCTGTTCGAGTCGATGGCGCCGCGCGAGCTTTATAACATGCTCGCCGACGGTAAAGCCGACATCATGTTGTCTGGCGGGCGCACGCAATTCATCGCGCTGAAGGCCAAGACACCTTGGCTCGATATCAACCAGGAACGCCACCACCCCTATGCCGGCTATGACGGCATGGTGGAGCTCGTTCGCCAGATCGATCTTGCTATTCACAATCCGATCTGGATGGAGGTGCGGGAGCCGGCACCGTGGGAATGCCAGCATGCGGTGGAAGAAGAACTGACGAATACCAAGAGCGAGAACGAGACTGGGTACGTCTTGCAAAACTTTGTCGGCGCGGTCGCCGGCAGCTTCGGCAAGCGTTGAGGAAAGCCGATGGTTCAAGTCTTTCCCCAGACCAAATCAGCTGCGGTCAATCCGCTGAAATCGTCGCAGCCGCTCGGCGCCGCGCTCGCCTTTCTTGGCGTCGAGCGTGCCGTGCCGCTGTTCCACGGCAGCCAGGGCTGCACCAGCTTGGCGCTGGTACTTTTAGTCCGGCACTTTAAGGAAGCCATTCCCTTGCAGACAACGGCATTGGACGCAGTGGCGACCATTCTTGGCGGCGCAGGCAATCTGGAAGAGGCGATCCTAAATCTCAAGAGGCGCGCAAAACCCAAGCTGATCGGAATTTGCACGACAGCCCTGGTGGAAACCCGCGGCGAAGATTTCGCAGGCGATCTCGCCAACATCAAGCGGGATCGTGCCGATGAGCTCGCGGGTACGGAGGTTGTGCTGGCGAATACCCCGGATTTCGAGGGAGCGATCGAAGAGGGATGGGCGAAGGCCGTCATCTCTATGGTCGAGCGCATCACCACTCCAGGCGAGCAGAGCCGCCACCAAAAGAAGATTGCGATCCTACCAGGATGGCATCTGACAGTCGCTGACATCGAGCTTCTGCGCGAAACGGTCGAAAGCTTCGGTCTGAAGCCGGTGATCCTGCCGGACATTTCCGGCTCTCTCGACGGCACGGTGCCCGGCGATCGTTGGGTTCCGACCACCTATGGCGGTACTCCCGTCGACGAGATACAAGAGCTTGGCACGGCGGCGCAATGTATCGCGATCGGCGAGCATATGCGCCGCCCCGCAGAGCTACTGCGGACCCGGACGGGAGTCCCTTACGCATTGTTCCAGTCGCTGACAGGATTGAAACGAGCCGACCGGTTCGTCTCGTTTCTTTCTGAGATTTCTGGTGCGCCGGTGCCAGCAAACATCCGCCGTCGCCGAGCACAGCTGCAGGACGCCCTGCTCGACGGACATTTCCATTTCGGAGGCAAGAAAATCGCAATTGCTGTGGAGCCGGACCAGCTCTACCAATTCGCTACCTTCTTCACCGGCATGGGCGCCGAAATCGCGGCAGCGGTCACCACGACCGGCACCTCAAAAATACTCGCGGAAATGCCGGCCGAATCGCTCCAGGTCGGTGATCTTGGCGATCTCGAAGAACTTGCCGTCGGCGCTGATCTTCTCGTCACGCATTCGCATGGACGACAAGCGGCGGAGCGCCTTGGGATTCCGCTCATGCGGGTGGGCTTCCCGATATACGACCGACTCGGCAGCCAGCATAAGCTCACAAGTCTCTATCAGGGAACGCGCGACCTGATCTTCGATGTTTCCAACATCTTCCAGGCCAATCAGCGCGCGCCGTGTCCTGGATCGCTTGATCCCTCCCGCAAAGGAGAACTGCCTAGATGATCGCCGCTCGTCGCCTTTCCCTCGTCCCTGACGGGGTTCACTCGTCAGCTCCAAAACGGAAGGCTGGCGCGTTGCGCGTCGCAATCGCCACTCAAGATATGAAATCTCTCGACGCCCATTTCGGATCGGCAAAACGTTTCGTCGTCTATGATGTGAGTCCCGACGACTGGAAACTGGTGGAAGTCCTGGACTTCGAAGACGTTTCCGACCAGAGCGGAAAGCATCGGAACGAGGACGTCGATCGTATTAACCCGAAGGTGAAGGCGTTGGAAGGTTGTCACTTATTGTTCTGTCTGGCGATCGGTGGGCCATCGGCAGCCCGAGTTGTTTCGGCCAAAATCCACCCAATTAAAGTATCCGATCCTCAACTGATCGAAGATGTTTTGTCGCGAACTCGGGCGATGCTCAGGACTACTCCGCCACCCTGGTTACGCAAGGTGCTAACCGAAGCAGGCGCCATTGAAAAGAAGCCTTTCGATGAGGAGGACTAAGAAATGGGTACATTGACAGGAAGTACGGATGGCCCTGCTGTCAACGAGGATGGGGATCTCGCCACCCCTTTTCTCAGATGCCTGATAAGGCTCATTCGCGCTCAGGATGCCCATGGGGCGTGGGAAGGCAAATCGGACACTGACCTGCTGGCCGACTTCATCCTCACCAAGGAGCAGCGCCGTAAGATCCCGATCATAGGCGATCCCGATCCTGATGTGCTGTGGAGGCTACAGAATTTTTACAGTTGCGTGGGGCTTGTGATCGAAGAGTGCACAGGCCTGTTGGCATCGCCGATCATGACGATCGGCCATGAGGGCTTCGGCCGCTTGCTTTTCACGACTGGACGGTTGGTCGTTCTGTCGAAGACCCTGCGCGATGTCCACCGGTTCGGCTTTGAGACGCTAGGCAAGCTCGCCGAGACCGGCACGAAAATGGTCGATGACGCTATTGAAGTTATCGAAACCTATCCCGACGTGGCGCGGGCATCATGAAATCAATTTTCGAGGAAAGAGATCATGTCAGACATTGTGGAGCAGCTGAAGAAGGTCCGCAAGCTGCAGTCCCGCGCCGCCGCTGCCAAAATCTCAGCATTTGCAATGGCCAGAACGAGAGTTCGATGGTGAGCTCACTGGCATGATCATGGCTCTCAACCACGCGGCGGTTGCCGCCTGAAGAACTGCCAGACTCTCGTTGCCGCAGACGACATTGCTGCGCAATCTCGCGAACAAATCAGGAGAACGGTGTTGCGTTTCACAATCTTTTGCGGCCTCCTGCTGCTCGTCGTCTGGGCGAAGGCACTAACGAGTTACTTCGTCTGGCATTCCATCCACGAAGTCATCGTTGCAATGGTGGCTAGTTTGTTGCTTCTTCAGTGGGCGTATATCGCAAGCCTGCTCTTTTCCATCTGGCAATCCAGCCGTAATTACAGGAGTCGCCAAAGGGCTCGACGATCCGATCATCGCTAGACTAGAACGTGGTGTCAGCCACAGCCTATCATGAGGGCGAAAACCTCGGCGTTCTTTGGAACGCCTCTCATCAAATCAGATCCAACCATGAGTCAACGGAATTCGAACCTGCCGGATGACGTGGATGCGTCGAGAGCCCTATCGCCGCGCAAGCTCTGCAACCTCGGCCGTGCCATGATGACGTGTAACAGGTGGCCTGCTCATGCCCTATCTGTGGTGGCTCCGACTTCATTCGCGGCGGCGAGACCGTCAGCGAAGTGCTGGACTATGTTCATGCGTCCTTCCGTGTCGTGCATCATGTCCAGCCCCGCTTTACCTGCAAAGCAAAATTGGCCCTTGTTTAGATAGTCGAGGCCGCACTGCCAGAACACAGCGAGGCGATTTTGTCTTGTGGCCAGGTATGTGAAAGACGCTCATGCGAGCCCACTGGACAGGAGAGGTCAGCATTTGAATTTAAAAAGGTACCTTGATCCAAAAGTGGATGTGCTCGCTTCAGTAGCTGAATTGGATGGTCTGTACCGCGTCCAGAGGACCATAAAGAAACGTAAGTTATAAGGCTGAGCCTATGAATTTCATGAGAACGGAGCAGGGGCTTCTCTGCGTTTCAATTGCCGTTACCATCCTCCTTGCCTGCATCGGCATTTTGTTCGGGATCATTTCAGGTTCGTTCGCAATCATATTCGATGGTGTCTACGCATTGACGGACGCTGCTATGACTGTCGTAGCTCTGCTTGTTACAAAGCTCATCGCGTCATCCGAAGCGCCCTCCAGCAAAGGAAAACTTATCGAGCATTTCACGATGGGGTTCTGGCATCTTGAGCCCATAGTCTTGGCTCTCAACGGCATTCTCATAACCGGGTCGGCTGTTTACGCACTTGTCAACGCAATCGGCAGCATTTTGCATGGGGGACGTCCGCTCAACTTTAGTCAAGCGATCGTCTACTCCGTCGTAACACTCGGTGTGACAGCCACCATGGGGGTTATTGGTGATCGAGCTAATCGTAAGATCAAATCTGATTTCGTTGCCCTGGATACGAAAGCTTGGCTGATGTCCGCCGGGCTAACGATCGGGTTACTCGTCGCGTTTGCCATCGGATATTTCATTCAGGGGTCTTCTTACGAATGGATCTCGCCGTTTATTGACCCGGTCGCGCTGGCATTAATCTGCATTGTGATCATTCCCATTCCGGCGGGCACGGTTCGGCGAGCGCTCGCCGACATACTGCTTGTTACGCCATTAGATCTCAAACAACAAGTTGACGCGGTCGCCAAAACAATCATCGAACGACATGGATTCATATCCCACCGGGCTTATGTGGCCCGGGTCGGCCGAGGCCGGCAAATCGAGCTACATTTCGTTGTCTCAGAGGACCTCCCGGCGAGGAAATTGCAGGAATGGGATAAGATCCGTGACGAAATCGGGCTCGCGATTGGTAACGAGGGTCCGAGTCGTCGGCTCACCATCGCCTTTACAACCGATCCTGAGTGGGCGGATTAGGATTTTGAACCGAATTTGGAGCCCTGTATCGCAGGCATTCCATAGCGGGCGTGATCCTCGAACCGGATGCATAGCTCGGCGTTTTTTCCAGCCACCATGCGTCAATTTGTAAGCGACAAGCCGTGGCCGTTCAGGCGGCGTAGTTCCATGGCATGAGCGCGTCGATTTCACTGCTGGGCCATCCATTCGCAAGGCGCTCAAGCGTCTGGGTCAACCAAGCTTGCGGATCGACTGCATTCATCTTTGCCGTTTGCAGGAGCGTCGCGATGGTCGCCCAAGTCCGGCCGCCACCGTCGCTTCCAGCGAATAGACTATTTTTTCTCGTGATCGCTTGGGGTCTGATTGCTCGCTCGACTATGTTGGAGTCGAGTTCGATGCGGCCGTCGGTCAGGAAGCGCTCGAAGATGTCTCGACGCGAGATGGCATACCGCAGAGCTTCGGCGAGTTTGGATTTTCCAGAGACCCGTGGCAGGGTCGCCTGCCAGAGAGTGAAGAGGTCACGGACGATCGCTGCGGAGATCTCCTGGCGTGCAGCGACACGAGCTTCAGGGCTTTGGCCGCGCACACGCTCCTCGATCTCCCATAACCTCGCCATACGCTCGACGGTGTCTGTAGCGACCTTCGAGCTCTTTGCGACATGCAACTCGTAGAACTTTCTCCGGCTGTGCGACCAACAGCCGGCCAGGATGGCGCTGTCATTGCCTCCATCTTTCCGGACGAGCTTGTTATAAGCGGCATATCCGTCGACCTGCAGGATTCCACGATAGCCGCTCAGGTGTCGTGCGACACACTCGGTGGCTCGACTGTCCTCGAAGCGATAGGCTACCATCGGTGGACCGCTGCCCCCAAAAGTCCGGTCATCCCTGGCATACGCCCATAGCCATGCCGTCTTCGCTGATCCGGAACCAGGTGCAAGTGTGGGCAAGGTCGTTTCGTCGGCAAAGATCCGTTCGGCCTTCTTGATCTCATCGAGGATGTAGTCGGCGAGGATATTGAGCTCGAACCCCAGCTTGCCCATCCATTGAGCCATCAGCTTGCGGTCGAGTTCGACCTTGTCGCGTGCGTAGATGGCTTCCTGGCGATAGAGTGGCAGCCCGTCGGCATATTTGGAAACGGCGATCTGGGCCAGAAGTGCTTCCGTTGGAATGCCACCTTCGATGATATGTGCCGGAGCCGCCGCCTGGACGACACCATCCTCGTTCCTAAAGGCATACTTCGGCCGACGGGTGACGATGACACGGAACTTCGCTGCCACGACATCCAGCCGCTCGGAGACGTCTTCTCCAATCAGGATTTTGGTCTTACCTGCATGTTCTGGAAGCTCTTCCGGTTCGATCACGACCTCGACGCGCTCAAGATGAGGCGCAAAGCCCTTGCGTGGCCGCGGAGCGCGTTTGCTGTCCGCGCTACCGCGGCCTTTCGTGACCTGAGCCTTGATCGTCGCAATGCCGGTCTCGATCTCTTCGAAGACAAAGGCGTGCTGCTCGTCATCGACGGTGGATGATGCAAGCCTTTCCGAGCGTCGGCCAAATCGGGCGCGATCGAAAGCCTTCAGGATCTGCGTCAGCCGCTCGATGCGCTCATCGGCGTCCGCGTTGCGGGCCTCTAGATCGTCAACCTGCTTCTCCAAAGCCTCGACGCGGGCTGCTTTTGCGGCCATGGCAAGAACCATGGCTTTGAGAGCCTCTACATCATCCGGGAGCTCAATCTCGGGCCGCGTCATGGGTATGATCAGAGCATATTTTGCCGCGCTCCGCCCATGCTTTCAGGGACCTGATTCACTTCGCCGCAGCGGTTTTACCCAACAATCTCGGGAGGCTTCACCGGCGTGGATCGAACCCGCTTCCAGTCCATTCCGTCGACTAAAGCCAGAAGCTGGGCATGATTGAGCTGGACGCGATGATGGCCGATCCGGGGCCAGCAGAACTGGGCTTTTTCCAGCCGCTTCGCATAGAGGCAAACGCCGGAGCCATCCCACCACACGATCTTGACTCGGTCTGCTCTCTTGGCCCGAAAGACATAAAGTGCACCGTTGAACGGATCACTGCCAGCATCCCGTACCAGCGAAAGCAAGCTGTCCGGCCCCTTTCGGAAGTCGATGGGATGGCTCGCAAGAAAGACCTTCACGCCGGACGGGATCATGCCGACCGCACCGCTCGGATCACCCGCTGCAGGTGTGCTTCGCCGATATCTGCGTCGGCCCGGATAACGACGTCGCCGATGATAAGCTCGATCATCGCACGTGTGCCAATCGTCCCAGTCTCCGTCTGACCAGCCCGATTTGCGAGGAAGATCGTTGTCCGTCACGAGCATCACGACGCCAGCCAAATAGCTGCGAGGGATGTATGCCGATGCGATGCGCAATGGCTGAGACGCTTGCGCCGGGCTCCATTGCCTCAGCCACAGCCCGCGCTTTAAAATCATCGGACCAGCGGCGCCGAAATTGCCGTGGGGCGCCCTCAAGCCGTTCCGGAACAGCCTCGATCATATGGAAGTTTCTAGTTCCAGAGCTAGGCGCAGACATAGAAGCTCACAGTTTGTGAATCGTCTGTCCGCAATACAGCGGCCAACGCTACTGACGCCAGATGGGGTCAGCTTGTCGCTTACGTCAATTTCACGGTTCGTACCAATCTTCGATCAATGCGGCCAGTTTCGATGCCGTAGTTTTCCGTTATGCCTCCAGGCGCGATACTCGATTCAGCGAATAGGGTTGGCTGAACCCAGATCGCGCCTTTGCGTTCAAGCTCCACAGGCGGTTTCGCCGTCTTGATCTTGTTGAGATCCTGCCGGAGGCCGATTGTCTCGCGTTCTTTGAAACGAGCGACGCCTATGTCCTTGTACTGGCTCAGGAGGGCGCGGCCCAGCTGCCCAGGTTCCGATAGATGTCATCGCGCAGCTGTCGGACCTGTCGATTGAGCTCACCAAATTGCGCAGGCGTATGGTCGGAAATTTCCAGAAGAGCGTCGCCCAGGCAGCCAGCTCGCGACCTCAGCTCCGGCCCGCGTAACCCGCCGGGTGATGCTGCGGGCGGCAAGGGTCATCAGCGACTATGGTTCCGCGAACGCGACGAGGCGCCCGCGGATAGCCGTCGGCAACATGAAGTCGCCTCGTAGGTCAGACCTTGTGCAGAAAATCGACCACGCCGGTATCGAGATCATAATAGGCGGGCACGATCTTCACCTTGCCTTCCTCGACCAGGCGAGAAACAATCGCACTTTCGGTGAGGATGCGCTCGGCGCCGTTGAAGGCATTGGCATGGACGGTCTTGTCGACAAAATTGTCGCCGCGATCGGTCTCCGCCAAAGCCACGGGCAGGATCGGCTGGGTCATCTTGCCGATTGAGCCATCGAGCTTGGTGCCCTTGGACACGACCTCGCAGGCGGCGGAGACCGCCCCGCAACGCTTGTGGCCCATGACGACGATCAGCGGCGCATGCAGATGTTCGGTGCCATATTCGATCGTGCCGAGCACATCGGTGTCGACCACGTTTCCGGCATTGCGGGCGACGAAGAGTTCGCCGAGCGTCACCCCGCCGAATACAAGTTCCGGCACGACACGGCTGTCGGAACAGGTCAGCACGATCGCCCAAGGTGCCTGGCTCTTGGCGACGTCCTGCCGGCGCTTGGAAATATTGGCGGCGCAGGCTTCCGTGTCGGTGACGAATTTCTTGTTGCCTTCCTGGAGTTTTGCCAGTGCTTCATCCGGCAGGAGGGCGGGAGCGTTCGAGGCGAATGCCGGCATGGTCATGTCAAAGCCTGCAGTCATGACGGCCACGCCTCCGATGCCGGCAAATTTCAGCAGGGAGCGACGGCTGAGTGGGGAGGAATTGCATTCAAAGCACATGGTATCGGTCCTTTTGCAATATCCGGGATGGCTGCGGAGAAATGGCACCTGCTCCAAGTCATGTCCGGCAATTCTCCGGGAATCGGAGAATGGCCGATTGGTTATGCCTTGATATGGCACTCATCAAGCGGAATTTTGACGCATCGGAGGAGCTAAGCCAATCCTGGAGTATTGCCCCGGCCGTACGGTAGATCAACCCGGCCCTGACGGGTTCTGGCGAGGGATGCTCATGCGCGGCATATTGGGTTGCAAGGGACCCTTTGGGCGCTGCCTTCTGCTTCTTTAGTGGCTCCGCTGCCGCCGGCGGGATCGCATTCATTAACTCACTCGGGAACCTAGGAGCATTTGTGGGGCCGTTCGTTATAGGGTATCTCCGTAGTCAGCCCGGAGGTTTTTCTACAGGCCTATACGCTTTGGCAATCATGGGCCTAGCCGCGACAGTCATGTTGATTTTCCTCCTGCGCCTCCTGCGCCAAACTTGATAGAAACAACCAGATGTTCTTGTGTTTGTTGTCACGTGAGCCGAGCCGGTTAGGTGCACAACGAGATGCGGCTCGGGTCCGCGAGGAACCAACAGCAAGAGCTCGCAAAATTCCTCAGCGTCACCGGCCGCCGTCTTCGCACCCAAGGCCGAACCCGGCAATGCCGCTCATGTCGGCGCACCGATGCCGGGCGCCATCTCGCGCGTCTTTATGTCGCCCGGACAGGCGATCAATGCCGACGATGTGCTGGTGTCGACCGAAGCGATGAAGGTGGAAACGGCAATTCACGCCGAGGAGAACGGCACGATCGCCGAAGTTCTCGTCAAAGCCGGCGACCAGATCGATGCCAAGGACCTGCTTGTAACTATCGCGGCCGGTTCAGCGTAAAGTTCCATAACGTTGATTATGCTATTTGGTGTTGTAGAGGCTATTTAGTAATGCGACAGTTGGGCCAGTTAGAGATGCGACAATCTCGCCTCTCGACGACTGGTCAATGCCAATGTCGGGAGCAAGGATGACGACCTTCAGCCTGGTCGAGACCATGAGCGGTCGGAGTCGTCATGTCCTTTATGATCACTATGTCGCAGAAAGAATTGCATCGGCTCGAACTCATCCAGAAGATCCGTGACGAACGCCTGAGCGTTGTGCAGGCCGCCGAACGGCTCGACCTCAGTCGAAGTCAGGTCCATCGGCTGCTGCAGGCCTATGACCGGGATGGTCCGGCCGGGCTTGTTTCCAAGAAGCGATCGCGACCGAGCAACCGGCGCCATAGCGAGGAGTTTCGCAATGCGGCGCTGAATCTGATCCGTGAACGCTATCTGGATTTCGGTCCGACGCTGGCGCGTGAGAAGCTGATCGAGCTGCACCGGATCTCGGTCGCCAAGGAGACCCTGCGGCAATGGATGACCGAGGCCGGCATCTGGGTCTCGCGTCGGGAACGCAAGAAGCGGGTTTTCCAGCCACGCGGCCGACGTGATTGCTTTGGCGAACTGGTACAGATCGATGGCTCGCATCACTGGTGGTTCGAGAACCGTGGGCCCAAATGCGGCCTGCTCGTCTATATCGACGACGCCACCGGCAAGCTGCTGCATCTACGGTTTGCCGGCTCGGAGAACACCTTCGACTATCTGCACGCGACCAAGGCCTATCTGCAGCAATGGGGCAAACCGCTGGCCTTCTACAGTGACAAGCACGGCGTCTTTCGTTCGACCCATGCGTCGGAGAAGGACCGGACGAGCGGCCTGACACAATTCGGCCGCGCGCTTTATGAGCTGAACATCGACATCATCTGTGCCAATACCCCGCAGGCCAAAGGCCGCGTCGAACGTGCGAACCAGACACTGCAGGATCGGCTGGTCAAGGAAATGCGGCTGCGCGGCATCGACACGATCGAGGAAGCCAACGCCTATGCGCCTGAGTTCATTGCGGATTTCAACGCGCGTTTTGGCAAACAGCCGCGTAATCCGAAGGACATGCACCGGCCGTTGGCCGACCACGAGAACCTCGATGGCGCCATGTGCCGCAAGGAAGTTCGCACGCTGTCGCAGGCTTTGACGCTGCGCTATGACAAGGTGCTGTTCATCCTTGATCCGACAGATCTTTCCAGGTCCCTGGCGGGTAAGAAGGTCGTCGTTTGCGACTATCCGGACGGGCGCCTCGAGATCATGCACGAGAGCTTTGCCCTGCCCTACCGAACCTTTGACACGTTACGCTCCGTGCATCGCGCCGAGGTCGTCGATAACAAGCGGTTGGACGACATGCTGTCTGTTGTCGCCGAGCTGCAGGCTGGGCGGGAGCAGCAGCGCAGCAAGGGCGGACCACGGCGAACTGGGCAGACGGACCATATGTTCGGCATTCGCGATGGCAGCACGGGGAACGGCTACCAGAAACGTGGACGCAAGCCGAGAACGGATTACATGAACGATCCGGCGGTGATCGCACGGCGGGAGAAAGCGTTATTGAGGCAGCCGGCTGCGGAATAAAGGGCGTCAATGCACGCCGATATCGCTTTGCGTATCTGACTCCAATTGCAGGCAGGCGGACCAAAGCGGCGTCTTGTGGAAGGCTCCGTCTTGAAGAAGCGTGAGCCCTTCTCGTGCCTCATAAAGCAGGCCCAGCCAGCACAGGCGCCGCAGGACGCCATATTGGAGATCGGATTTGAGCTCCCAGGCTTCCAGGGTCATTTCGGTGGCGGACAGAGGTGCCGTGTCTGGATAGAGGATCTTCACGACGTCCAAAGGCGTACAGCCTTCTCTCGCCTTGATATTGAGAAGATTGAGGAACATGCGCCACCAGCGTAGGCGCGCTTGCACCTCAGCTTCCCGCTCGGTGGCATGGACATACGAGTAGAGATAGTCTGTGGCCACGAGATCGAAGAAGGCTTGCGGGTTCACCAGAAACTCCCGGCCGCGTCTGGTTGGCAGCAGCACATCCTTTTTCCGGCGAAGAAGCTTCAGATGGCGGGTCGTGTCCCGCACGACCCAGAGCGGCGGCATGTCGCTTTCGTTCAGCACTTTGTTCATGCTGTAAAGGTCTTCAGCGGTGAAGTCGGGCCACAGGAAGTTCACAGCGGCCCAATGTACGAATTTGCGGTTCATAGCACCGGTCGCGGTCAATCCTATGCCACCCTCACCGTCAGCATAGGCAACGGACAGAAGCATGCCGCGGAAGAGGTGACAGCGCGGCGACATCGACGTCACCCTGCAGCTTGATTTCCGGAAGCATCGTGCAGCTTTGATCCCTACCCGCTCAATTCAGATAAAAGCGAGTATCAGCCGGCGACTGAACAATTGCTATTGAGAAAGCTAAAGCCGAAGAGGTGTTCTTTCACCCGCCCCCGCTCCGCCCTTTCAACCCGGCCCAGCCGGTCGGATCGGGGGCTGATCATCGGTGCCAGTGTCGCGTTTCTAACTGGCCGACAGCGTCGCAGCCCTATTCGGCTTTGACAGGTGTTGTAGCCGCAAAGTTGAAGTGTCCTGATTCTGCAAAGTTGGAATGTCACACTCTCCCCGTTTTGATGACGGCGGAGATTGCAGATGGGATTGATAGCGATGAGCGAGCGTGATCTGCAGCGGATCGCGGTTTTGTCGAAGGTTGCCGACGGCCGCATGACGATGGTGTCGGCGTCGCATGTGCTTGCTCTCAGCGAGCGCCAGGTGCGGCGGCTGTTGGATCGC
>NZ_LFIO01000355.1 GCF_001187535.1 Rhizobium ecuadorense | reverse complement strand
CGAGAAACCCCCGGCTCGAACAATTTCTGGATACCTATATCGATCGTGGAGCCTCGATGCTGCTGTGAAGCTCATGTCCTTCCGGATCGTCGGGCCGATCTCCACGGCGGGTGCCGGCTTCAGGCAATTTCGTCTTCGAGTATTTTCACGGGCCGGTCCCATTGGATGAGTACGACACAGCCGGTATCACTCCAGACCGAGTGTTCGCTGCCCGGCGCATTGACGATATAACTGCCGATGTTGTAATCCTGACGCTTATACACATCTCCGAGCCCACGAGACAG
>NZ_LFIO01001585.1 GCF_001187535.1 Rhizobium ecuadorense | reverse complement strand
GCAGTAGGAATACTGGATTTCGGCATAGTTCAGAACGCGCCGGAACGGCTCGTTCGTATCGACTGCGCGGGATGCAAGGTCGATAATCCCACTGCGATAGTCAGACATGACAGCCATCTCGCCATGGGAAATCTCGGGGATATTGAGGCCCGCATGGCTGCCGCCATCGCTGCGGCTATGAGCAGAAGCGCTTCCGGCAACCACACACAAAAAGGCGGCCGTGATTAACGCCGCCGACCGGATTGGTGTGGTTCTGCTGCTTTTCATACTCGCTCGAAAAAGTC
>NZ_LFIO01000469.1 GCF_001187535.1 Rhizobium ecuadorense | reverse complement strand
GTTTTCGGGGGTCGCGATACTGTCGAAATAGGAAGCGGCGCAAAGCTGGCCGGCGGCAGCGCCGGCGGCGATATCGTCGAGCTCGCATTCCATCAGGTCGCAGCTCACGACCGGGCAGTTTTCCGCGCGGAAGGCCGGGTCGCGATTACCAAGGGCCTTGATCGCCTCCAGGAAGGCGTAGCTCGACGGGCCGATCAGATTGTTGAGGATGAAGCTCGGGCGGCGCTGCGCGATCTCGGCGACGATGCGTTCGACCGCGGTTTCCTCGAGCGGAAGATAGCGTT
>NZ_LFIO01001559.1 GCF_001187535.1 Rhizobium ecuadorense | reverse complement strand
GCCCGGAACTATCGTCGTCGATACGGCGAGCCGCTACCTTTACTTCGTGGAGGCAGACGGACTGGCGACTCGCTATGGCGTTGCCGTCGGTGAGGAAGGACTGAGTTTCAAGGGCGAGGCTACCATCGGCTATAAGGCAGAGTGGCCTTCGTGGAAGCCCACCAATGACATGATTCAGCGCAAGCCCCGGCTGGCCAAGTATGCCGATGGGATACCGGGAGGACCGCTCAACCCTCTCGGTGCAGCGGCCCTCTACCTCTACCAAGGAGGAGAAGATACCCTGT
>NZ_LFIO01000373.1 GCF_001187535.1 Rhizobium ecuadorense | reverse complement strand
GTTGAGAGGCCGTGGATCCCTTTTTAAGACGTCGTCCAAGCGCTCCGCGATCGGCAGTGTCGTTCGCGCCGTCGAATTCAGAATCGTCTCGTCAAGGCCGTACTCTGTTATCCAATCAGAATGAACCAAGACGCCTTGAATGATTTGGATTAGAGCGCCAACCTCGGTCGGAAGTACAGCGATTGCACTGGCGTGACGACCTGGATTGGTCATTGCACTATACGGAATCCAGCGATCGACGCCTTCCATGTGTCTCTCCATCACACTGATTGGAGCACAGACTG
>NZ_LFIO01000608.1 GCF_001187535.1 Rhizobium ecuadorense | reverse complement strand
CTTCGATACGCTTGATATGGGTCCTGAACGACGCTTCGCCGCCGCCGTGATACATGTCTCTGATGACCATGCGCAGGATCTCCTGAATGGCGATCTGCCAGGCCGTATTGATCGATTGAAGTTCGTTCGCAGTCTCTGCCATTGACGCTTCCTTGGTGCGAGTGAATGCCAGCACGCCTTCGGCCATGCTGCAGCGCGCGATCTGCAAGCCCGTCATTTCAGACGCGGTTTAAATCTCGAGCCCTGTCGATCGGGTTCTGATCTCAGCGGGCCCTGGCGCGTTT
>NZ_LFIO01001374.1 GCF_001187535.1 Rhizobium ecuadorense | reverse complement strand
CGTCCGGCCAGCCGAAACGGACTTGCGACTGCGGCGCCGGCGGCATCGAAGACATAGGCGCCAACGTCGCCGGCGCTCGACCGTCTCCCGCTTTCGAAGGAGGCAAGCTGCGCGCCGAACTTGGCAAGCGATGCGTAGCGGTCGTGCCCCAGCCCGTCGGACGCGTGGATCGACGTAATGTCGATGACCCGAAGCCTTTCCTTCAAGGCAGCCTCCCTGATGACGGGATCGTCGATATCGAGACGTCCGACGCGCGCCCGCTCTCCCGCTATGAAGCTCGAGGC
>NZ_LFIO01001006.1 GCF_001187535.1 Rhizobium ecuadorense | reverse complement strand
ACCTCAACCGGGCCGCCGAGAGCGGCCCTTTTCATTTCAATCAGGAGAAACCCCATGACCGACGCACCTGAACCCGTCGACATCCAGGTCGGCACCAACATTCGCGGGCTGCGCTTGCTCCGCAAGATGACCCAGATGGAGGTCGCCAAACACCTCGGCATCACATTCCAGCAACTGCAGAAATACGAGAAGGGCGCGAACCGCGTTAGCGCCAGCAAGCTGCACAAGATGGCAACCATCTTCGGCGTTCGCGTCGAGGCCCTCTTCGAAGGCACCGAAGGGAC
>NZ_LFIO01000332.1 GCF_001187535.1 Rhizobium ecuadorense | reverse complement strand
GATATCATCGCCTCCGAAGAGGTCGGCGAATACGTCCATCAGCAGGTCCCGAATAGTCAATTGGTCGTGCTGAACGCAAGTGGCCACTGCCCTAACCTCAGCGCTCCCGACGAGGTCATCTCTGCAATCCGGCGGTTCGCCCGATGAGCGGTCCCGACACGCAGATCTCCATGCCGGCGGAAGACCTTGAGGACTTATACGAAAACGCGCCATGCGGCTATCTTTCGCTGCAGCCGGACGGGCGCATCGTCAAGGTGAACAAAACGCTGTCGACCTGGATCGGCA
>NZ_LFIO01000218.1 GCF_001187535.1 Rhizobium ecuadorense | reverse complement strand
GGCAAACTGATTATTAAAGGCATCCTTTCACCTGAGGATGCCAAAAAGGCGCAGGCGATCGGCGTCGACGGCATTGTGATCTCGAACCATGGCGGTCGCCAACTCGATGGCGCCATGAGCACGATTGCAGCGCTTCCCGACATCCGGGCCGCAGTCGGACCGGATTTCACGCTGATGCTCGACGGGGGCGTGCGAAGGGGAAGCGATATTGTCAAGGCACTTGGAATGGGCGCCGATGGTGTCATGTTGGGTCGGGCCTATACCTACGGTCTCGCAGCTAAAGGC
>NZ_LFIO01000569.1 GCF_001187535.1 Rhizobium ecuadorense | reverse complement strand
CACCGGCTGCAACTGCCGACCCGGCCGGACTGGTTCTTCGATCCGGAAGCCTTCGGCGGCATCATCGTCGACATCGCCTCGCACCAGGTCGATCAGTTCCTGTTCTATACCGGCTCGACCTCGGGCGAAGTCATCGCCAGCTCGATCGGCAATTTCGGTATGCCCGACAAGCCTGATTTCCAGGATTTCGGCGAAGTGCTGCTGCGCTCCGACAGAGCGGCGGGTTATGTTCGCGTCGACTGGTTCACCCCGGAGGCGCTGCCGACCTGGGGCGACGGACGCCTGACCATCCTCGGCACCGAAGGCTATATCGAACTGCGCAAATATATCGATATCGCCGGCCGGCCGGGCAAGGATCACCTCTTCCTCGTCAACGGCAAGGAGATGACCCATATCGATTGCAGCGATGAAAAACTCGATTATTTCGATGCTTTCACCGCCGATGTCGACAACCGCACGCAGACGGCGATGACGCAGGATCATGTTTTCGAAGTCTGCCGCCTTTCGCTCGAAGCCCAGTCGAAAGCCGCGCGCATCGGCGCTCGCTGAGGAGGATATGATGACGAGGAAACTACGCGTCGGCGTCATCGGCGCAGGCATTGCCGCGCGGCATCTGGCCGGCTTCGGCTGGAACAAGGATCTCTTCGAGGTCCCCGTGCTCTGCTCGCTCGATGAGGAGCGCGGCAGGGCGCTGTGCGAGGAATATGGCATCGGCGAGTACACGCAGGATACGGATTCGCTGTTTGCCCGCGACGATCTCGATATCATCGACATTTCGACGCCGCCGAGCTCGCATTTCGAACTCTGCCGCAAGGGTATCGAGTCCGGCAAGCATGTGATCTGCGAGAAACCGCTCTTCGGCTCGATCGCCGAGGTCGACGAGATGGGCCGCATCCTCGCCCGTTTTCCCGGGAGGAAGCTGATGCCGATCTTCCAGTATCGCTACGGCTCCGGCCTGCAGAAGCTGAAGCTGCTGATTGAAAGCGGCCTCGCCGGCAAGCCGTTCCTGACGACGATCGAGACCCATTGGTGGCGCGGCCCGGATTATTATGCCGTGCCGTGGCGCGGCAAATGGGCGACCGAACTGGGTGGCGGCCTGCTCGGCCACGCGATCCACGCCCATGACATGCTGAATTATGTGCACGGCCCCTGCGCCGAGGTGTTTTCCTATGGCGCGACTCTGGTCAACCCGATTGAGGTCGAGGATACGGCTGCCCTTTCGGTGAAGATGCAGAACGGCTCGCTGGCGACGCTGTCGATGACACTCGGCTCGCGCAAGGAGATCTCGCGGCTGCGCTTCTGCTTCAGCGATCTCGTCGCCGAAAGCATTCTCGAGCCCTATACGATGGGCCGCGATCCCTGGGTCTTCACCGCGGGAACCGAAAAGCATCAGGCGAAAATCGACGCGGCGCTTACAGCCTATATACCTGGCGAGGACGGCTACACCCGTCAGTTCGAGCTCTTCCATAAGGCGATCGTCGAGGATACCGAGCCGCCGGTGACGCTGCAGGATGCCCGCAATTCGCTGGAGCTGGTGACATCAGCCTATTTCTCGCAGCGCACCGGTCGGCCGACGCCGCTGCCGATCGCCGCCGATCATCCGCTTTACCGATCCTGGCTTCCGGAAGACGAACGCGGGTCGGCCGCCGGATGAACGGGAGGCGCTCCATGCTGAAATCCTTCGAGCATGTCGGCATGACGGTCAGCGACATGGACCGCACGGTCGATTTCTACTGCGGCATGCTCGGCCTGCGCCTGCATCTGCGCAAGGTCATGGCCGACGGCGGAGAGATCGCCTTTCTCGATGCCGGCGGCGGCATGCTCGAAATCGTCGCACCGGCAGATGGTGCGGCAAGGGCTGTGGATGTGCCGGAGGGCACGGCCGGCCTGCGTCACCTGACCTTCCTGTTCGACAGCGTCGACGAGACCTTCGCCCGGCTGGAAAAGGCCGGCGTCGAGATCAAGGAGCGGCCGCGCCTGGCCGTTAACGCCGAGGTGTTGCACAAGGTGGCCTTTCTGCGCGATCCCGACGGCATTCAGATCGAGCTCGCCGAAAAGCGCTAAAGCGCGTCGCATTACACTTGATCCATGTGACGCGCTTTAGCTCTTTGTTTTGATGCATGTCGTTATCCCGGAACCGCTGCACACTTCCGGGCGACATGCATTAAGCCGTCAGCGTTGGCCGGGCCTGCCGATCGCCTTGGTTCGCGCGATCAGCCCCGCCAGGAGAAGCGCGCCCAGCTGCTTGAACATCGTCGCCATTTTTTGATCCTCACGCTCAGCTCGCCAATCTGGCGCTGATATAGCTGCGCCAGCCGCCGAGCGAGGTGATGTCTTCGGCGCCCTTCACCGCATGTGCCTCGCAGAGAAAACCGGAGACACTCGTGCCGTCGTCAAGCACTACCTTTCCGATGCCGAGCGGCGCCGGGATCTTTTGGACAAAGCGCCCGAAGGCATCGGCCGGCAGTGCCCAGACCTCAACCTCCAGGCCGGTGCCCTTGTGGCCAGGTTCGCGGATGAGGCCTGGCTTAGGCGGCACCGTGTCCGGCAGCACAAAGAGACGGTATTCGCCTGATGTGCTGCAGGCCTTGACCAACCGGGCGCCGGCGCCGGTCAGCTCATGATTGAGCGGCATGCCGGTCAGATGCGCGCCGACGACGACGATTTCGACGAAGCCGTCATCGATGGCCGCAAAGCGGCTCGCCCCAGGGATCGCCGCCTGCCGGTCGATACCCATGCCGGCGGCGGCGGCGCGATGCAGCGCATCAGCAAGCGGCGCCAGCGCATCGTCGGTGAAAGCAGGCGCGATCACTGTCACACCGCCCGGCAGGCCACCCTTTCCGAAGCCGGCCGGAACGGCGATCGCCGCGCAATCGAGCAGGTTGACGAAATTGGTGTAGCGGCCGAGACGGCCGTTGAGCACCACAGGATCGGCCTGCATGTCTGCGACCGTATAGGTGGTCGGCGCGGTCGGCAGCAGAAGCACATCAGCCTTTTCCCATTCGGCCTCGGTCTTTCGGCGCAGTTCTTCCAGCCGATATCGGCCCTTGAAAGCATCGACCGCTGATTTGCCCCTCGCGCCCTCGATAATCCCCCGCACCGTCGGGTCGAAATCGGCTGCGTTCGTGGCGAGGAAGTCCTCGACCGCCGCCAGGCGTTCGGCGACCCACGGCCCGTCATAAAGCAGGGCGGCGGCCTCGCGGAAGGGTGCGTAGTCGAAAGCCACGATGGTCGCGCCGAGCGCTCTGGCCCGCTCGATCGCCTGGTCGTAAAGCGCCTCCACCTCCTTATCGCCGAAGAATTCCCGTTCCGCGCCGGTCAGGACGCCGATGCGCAACCCCGACACCGGCAGCGTCGCCGGCTTGGCGCGACGGGAGAAAGGATCGGCAGCGTCAAATCCCTCGGCGACCCTGCGGATCGCAATACCGTCGCCGACGGTCGGCGCGAAGATCGTGATGCAGTCGACACTCCTGCAGGCCGGAATGGCGCCGGTATTCGGAAGAAGCCCCGGCGTCGGCTTGATGCCGACCAGATTGTTGAGCGCAGCCGGCACGCGGCCGGAGCCTGCCGTATCCGTGCCGAGCGCGAAGGCGGCGAGGCCGGAGGCAACCGTGACCGCTGATCCCGAGCTCGAGCCGCCGGAGATATAGGCCTTATCGAAGACCGAACGTGGCGCCCCATAGGGCGAGCGCGTGCCGTTGAGGCCGGTCGCGAACTGGTCGAGATTGGTTTTGCCGATCACGATAGCGCCGGCTGCCTTCAATCTGGCGACAACGGTGGAATCGGCGTCCGGCCGATATTCATAGGCCGGGCAGGCGGCGGTCGTCGGCAGGCCGGCGGCATCGATATTGTCCTTCACCGCGAAGGGCACGCCCCAGAGCGGCAGGCTGTTTGCCTCAGGCGCGCGCGCCATCAGCGCTTTGGCGGCAGAGCGCAACTCGTCATCCGGCACCGGGGTGATGAAGATTGCCGGATCTTCCGAGGCGGCGCGGCGGGCGATCACCTCTTCGATGATGTCGAGCGGCGTCAAGCCGGATCGATACGCGGCACGAAGGCTTGAGAGATCGAGAATAGTCGGCAGCATGTTCAGCATTCCTCCAGGACGACGATGATATCGCCGGCTTTGACGTTTCTCCCCGGCCCGGCGCGCAGGTCGCGGACGCGGCCTGCCGCATGGGCGGTGACGTTGATTTCCATTTTCATCGATTCAATGATGGCAAGTGTGTCGCCGGCCGCAACCGGGGCGCCCGGCTCGACCAGCAATTTCCAGATATTGCCGGGCACGGCGCTGGCGACGCCGAAGCATCCGTCGGGAATATCCGCGTCCGGATTTTCGCTCGTGCCTTCATCGGCGACGAAGCTGTCGAGCCCGGCCTCCTTCCAGTGCTGGCGTTCGGCATCGAAGGCCGCCTGCTGCGCCGCCTTGAAGCGGCCGATGGATGCCGCATTCGCCTGCAGCTCCTTGTCATAGGCGGCATAGGAGAACTCCGTCTCTTCGATCCTGACAGGATAGCCGCCATGCGGGAAGGCGGCGCGCGCCTCGGTCAGCTCCTGATTGCTGACGGGGAAGAAACGGATCTGGTCGAAGAAGTTCAGCAGCCAGGGCTTGCCCTTGGCGAAGGCCGGCGTTTCCCGCCAGGTGTTCCACACCTGGATGGTCCGGCCGAAGAGCTGATAGCCGCCCGGTCCCTCCATGCCGTAGATGCACATATAGGCCCCGCCGATGCCGACCGCGTTTTCCGGCGTCCAGGTGCGGGCGGGGTTGTATTTGGTCGTGACGAGGCGATGGCGCGGGTCGATCGGGGTCGCAACCGGAGCGCCGAGATAGACATCGCCGAGACCCAGAACGAAGTAGCTCGCATCGAAGACGATATTGCGGACGGCCTGTTCGTCGGGAAGACCGTTGATGCGGCGGATGAACTCGATGTTATCGGGGCACCAGGGCGCATTTGGGCGGACGAGCTCCTGATACTTGCGCATGGCAAGCGCCGCATCCGGATCGTTCCACGACAGCGGCAGATGCACGATACGGCTCGGCACCTTGACATCCTGTGCCGCCGGCAGCGTCATCTCGATCTCGGCGAGCAGCCCGAGCAGGCGCCGGCGCGTCAGCTGCGTGCCGTCATAGTGGATCTGCAGCGAGCGGATGCCTGGCGTGAGATCGACGATCCCGGGCAAGCGAGCCGCGACGACGGCCTGCATCAGCAGATGAACCCGCAGCCGGAGCGCGATGTCGAGCGTCATCGGCCCATATTCGACGAGCAGATTGTCGTCACCCTGGCGGCGATAGACGACCGTGACCGGGCCATCGTCGCTGACGCCGACGATCGGCGAACCCGTCTCTTCCGCGATCCGCCGCACCGCCGGGCCGGCGATCGGGTCTTCCGGCCGGGCCACGGCATGAAAACGGATACGGTCGCCGGGCTTGAACTGCCCCATCTTCCATTGCTCCTCACGCGCGATCACGGCCGGGCAGACGAACCCGCCAAGGCTCGGACCGTCGGGCCCGAGAATGATCGGCATATCGCCGGTGAAATCGATCGCGCCGATCGCATAGGCGTTGTCGTGTAGGTTGGAGGGGTGAAGCCCCGCCTCGCCACCGTCGCGACGTGCCCAAAGCGGGGCGGGGCCGATGAGGCGCACACCGGTGCGGGCGCTGTTGAAATGCACTTCGTAGGGAGCGGAGAACAGCGTCTCGATATCGCTATCCTCGAAGAAATCCGGTGCACCGTGCGGGCCGTAGACGAGGCCGACATCCCATTCTCGGGACAAGGCAGCCGGCTCGGCTGCAGCCTTGGCCGGTTCCACCGGTGCCTGCCGGGCGAAATGCAGCACATGCCCCGTCTTCAGCGTGCCGGTGGCGTTGCCGCCGAATTGGCCCAAGCCGAAAGTAGCGCGCGAGCCGAGCACGACCGGCGCGGCAAAACCGCCGGCAACGGCAAGATAGGCGCGCTGCCCCGGTCCTTCGATCGCACCGACCGACAGCACCTGACCGGCCCGGATCAGGACCGGCTCGTCGTGGGGAAGCCTGACCCCATCGCATGTCATCGCCATCCGCGCTCCGGCAAGCGCGATCGTCTGGTCGGCATAAAATCGCAGCGTCGGACCGGAAACCGTCAGTTCCAGCGCGGCCGTCTGATCGGCATTACCGACCAGCCGGTTGGCGTGGCGGAAGGAGCGCTCGTCCATCGGCCCGCTCGGCGGCACGCCGACATGCCAAAGGCCGAGCCGGCCCGGCAGCTCCTGAATGCTCGATTGCGCACCGGGCGCGATAACCTCGACGATATCGGGAACGAAGGCGAAGTCGCGCAGCGCCGTCGTCGCCACCTTACCGCCGGCAAGCAGTTCGGAAGCGGCGATCGCCCTGAGATAATCG
The DNA here is from genome assembly GCF_001187535.1 of Rhizobium ecuadorense. Taxonomy (GTDB): domain Bacteria; phylum Pseudomonadota; class Alphaproteobacteria; order Rhizobiales; family Rhizobiaceae; genus Rhizobium; species Rhizobium ecuadorense. The sequence continues at coordinate 10,130 of NZ_LFIO01000569.1, read as the reverse complement.
AGATTGGTTTCGATGCCGGATATCGCTGTCGCGGCAAGCGCTGCCTTCAGCTTCTCGATCGCCGCCGGCCGATCCTCCGCCGCCACGATCAGCTTGGCAAGCATCGGGTCGTAGAAGGGCGTCACCTCAGTTCCCCTCTCTATCCAGCCGTCGACACGGGCCCCTTCCGGAAAGACAACCTCGGTGAGCAGGCCGGCGCTCGGGCGGAAATCGGCATGCGGCATCTCGGCATAGATGCGCATTTCGATCGCCGCACCCTTCGGCGTCAGGTCGCTCGCGCCCGAGAGCACGTCCTCGCCCGCCGCCTGCCGGATCATCCACTCGACGAGATCGATGCCGAAGACGGCTTCGGTGACCGGATGCTCGACCTGGAGGCGGGTATTGACCTCGAGGAAATAGAATTCCTCGCGCTGGGGGTCATAGATGAATTCGACGGTGCCGGCCGATTCATAGGAGACCGAAGCTCCCAAGTCGACCGCCGCCTTGTGCAGCCGCGCCCGTGTTTCCGCCGACAGGCCGGGGGCAGGCGTTTCCTCGACGACCTTCTGGTTTCGCCTCTGCAGCGAGCAGTCGCGCTCTCCGAGCGCGATCACTGTGCCCTTGCCGTCGCCGAAGATCTGCACCTCGACATGGCGGGCTTCGGCAACGAAACGCTCGATATAGACGCGCGCGTCGCCGAAGCTGGCGCGCGCCGTTCGCTGCACGCTTTCGAAAGAGGCCTTGAGACCGGCCGCATCGGCGCAGAGCTGCATGCCGATACCGCCGCCGCCGGCCGTGCTCTTCAGCATGACGGGATAACCGACGGTCTCGGCGGCCAGGAGCGCCTCTTCGACACTCCGCAGCAGATCGGTGCCGGGCAGCAGCGGCACGCCGCTCGCTTTCGCCAATTCACGCGCTGTGTGCTTCAGGCCGAAAGCCGACAGATGCTCCGGCCGCGGGCCGATGAAGGCGATGCCTTCGGCGGCGAGCCGCTCGGCAAAGCCGATATTTTCCGAGAGGAAGCCGTAGCCCGGATGCACGGCCTCGGCGCCGGTCGCCTTGCAGGCGGCGATGACGGCATCGACGTCGAGATAGCTTTCTCCAGCAGGCGCCGGGCCGAGGCGCACGGCTTCGTCGGCGAGCAGCGCCGGCTTCGAGAAGCGATCGGCATCGGAATAGACGGCAACCGAGGCGATGCCCATCCTCTTCAATGTCCGGATCACCCGGACGGCGATTTCGCCACGATTGGCGATGAGAACCTTGGCGAACATCGATCAGTCCTCGCCGTCCCAGATCAGCACCCGGATCGGTGTCGGATCGAAGCCGTTACAGGGATTGTTGACCTGCGGGCAGTTGGAGATGACGCAGAGCACGTCCATTTCAGCCACCAGTTCGACATAGTCGCCGGCCGCGGAAATGCCGTCGACGATGGTCATCTCGCCGTTCGGCTTGATCGGGACGTTCATGAAGAAATTGATGTTCGGCACGATATCGCGCTTGCTCATGCCGTGCCGGGTCACCTCGAGCACGAAATTGTCGCGGCAGGCATGCAGGTATTTTGTGCCGTGGCCGAAGCGCACCGTGTTGCTTTCGCAGGAGCAAGCCCCGGCGGAGGTATCGTGCCGGCCGCAGCTGTCGGCCGTCATGACAAGCATGACGTTGCCCTCGTTCGAGACGATCTTCGTGCCGGCGCCGATATAGGCGCCGCCCTGCGCCCGCATCGTGTCCTGGTTGGAATAGCGCTCGGCAAAATCATCGGCGCGATAAAACAGCGTGTCGATCGCCTGCTGGCCGTAGCTGTCTTCGATGCGGATCGTCTGCCCCTTGCGCACGATGCCGGACCACGGCGCTTCGGCCGGGATGAAATGATCCTGCACCGCGTTTTCGAGGCTGCGTGAAGCTGAAGTCTTGATGAAATCGGTCATCGTCATCCCTCCTCAGGCCAGCATCGCGGCGTTGTTCTCGAAGCCGCGAACGGCCTCGGCGGTCGCCGTGCGCGCGAGGTCGTCGACGGCGGGCGCACCTGCACGAAAGCGCGTCACGATGACCGGCTTCGGCGCATAGACCGGATCTGGATCGAGCGGATGCGGGCAATTGGAAAAGCCGACGATCATGTCCATTTCGGCGCGCAGTTCGGCATAATCGCCGCTATTGGAAAGTTTGCCGCGCCAGTGGAAGCCACCCTCGTCGTTGACGCGGACGGAAGCGAACAGATTGAGAATCCCAGGGATATCGCGCCTGGTGAGACCGAGCTTGCCGGCGACGAGCACGAGATTGTCGCGGGTGTTGCGGGTCTTGACGCCGGGATATTTTATGGCGTTCGAGGCCGCCGTCGAGCCGCCCATCAGGCAGTCATGAGCACCGGAACTGTCCTCGATCAGCGAAAACATCACCCGGCCCATATCCGAAAAGATGACGCGTCCCTTGCCGAGAGCGGTCGTCCACTGAACCTTGACCGTATCGACGAGATTGAGCCGCTCACTCGTGTCAGCGGCGTTCCAGGCGACGAGCGCCACGGTCGATCCGCCGTCGCCCTGGTCGATGCGGAGCGCTTCGCCGCGCTTCAGCGCGGTCGACCAATACCAGCCGCCGGGAATGGTCTCCTGATGGATGATCGCCGCGGCATCGATGGCGGGGGCGGGCAGGGGGCTCGGCGCCGGCAGGGCCTTCGGCGCGAATTCCAGCCCCTTCTTCTGATGTTCCTCGTAACGCTGCCGGTTGGCTGATATTTTTTCGGGCGAACGTCTGACATGCATCATGGTTTTTCTCCTGACGGACTGGAAGCCGGGTCGTCCCGGCGATGGCCCAGAGAAATGACCGGGCCGTCCCGGTCGGGGCTGAAGATGGAAGGCGCGCCGGCGAGCCGGGGCGGCCAGATGGAAATGTCCTTGGTGATGGTCGCGCCGTAACGCTCCTTCTCCTCCGGGCGGTCACGCCGGCGCTCGAAGGCGACGACGCGCGTCGCCAGCGTGAAGGCCTCGCGCATATCGTGCGTCACCATGACGACGGTCATCTGCGTTTCGTGCCAGAGCCGCTTCATCAAGGTATGGATTTCGGCGCGGATGCCGGGGTCGAGCGCCCCGAAGGGCTCGTCGAGCAGCAGCACTTTCGGCTTCATGATCAGCGCCTGCGCCAGCGCCAGGCGCTGCTGCATGCCGCCGGAAAGCTGTGCCGGGTATTTGCTCTCGGCGCCGGCAAGGCCGACTTCGCCGATCAACCGCCGCGCCTCGTCGACCGCGCTGCGGCGGGCAGCGCCGAAAAGCTTTGCCTTGTAGCGCGCCGTGGAAAATTCGCGGCCGAGCAGCACATTGCCGAGCACGGTCAGATGCGGGAAGACGGAGTAGCGCTGGAAAACGACGCCGCGATCCGGCCCCGGCTCAAGCGGCAGCGCTTCGCCGTCAAGCCGTATAGTGCCCCGCGTCGGTCGTTCCTGGCCAAGCAGCATGCGCAGGAATGTCGTCTTGCCGCAGCCGGACGGGCCGACAAGCGCGACGAAGGCGCGCGAGGCGACGGTCAGCGACACGTTCTCAAGCACGATCTGGTCGCCATATTCCTTCCAGACCCTTTCGATCACCAGTTCGCTCATGCCTGCTTCTCCAGCTCAGACCAGGGGAAGAGAGCGATGCGGATGCGTTCGAGGATGTAATTCATGACCACGGCGAGCAGGGTGATCCAGACGACATAGGGAAAGATCACGTCCATGGAGAGGTAGCGGCGCACGAGGAAGATGCGGTAACCGAGGCCGGAATCCGACGAAATCGCCTCTGCCGCAATCAGGAACAGCCAGGCAGGGCCGAGCTGAAGCCGAAGACAGGTAATCAGCCGCGGCAGGATCTGCGGCAGCACGACGCGAAGGCCGATCTGCCAGGAAGAGCCGCCGAGCGTTTCAGCCTTGACGATCTGTTCGCGCGGCAGTTCCAGCGCCTTCAGCGCGAGGTCTCGGATCATCGTCGGCGCAACGCCGATGGCGATGAGCGCGATCTTGGAGGCTTCTCCAAGCCCCATGACGATGAAGAGAATCGGCAGCAGCGCCAGCGGCGGCACCATCGAGATGACGGCGACGAAAGGAGAGAGCAGCGCCCTGAGATAAGGCAGCATGCCGATCAGCATACCAATGACGACGGCGGTGACGGTGGAGATGCCGAGACCGGCAAACAACCGCACCAGGCTCGCCGCCGTATCCGACCACAGCAGGTATTCGCCGGTGCGCGGATCGGCGACGAAGACCAGGCGATCGATCGCATCGGCGAAATCTGCGAAGCCCGGCAGCAGCTTGTCGTTGGCGTTTTCTGCCAGTCGCGCCGCCGAGCCGAAAGCATAGGCGACGATCAGCAGCACGAAGGGCAGCAGCGTCAAGGCAAGCTGCGCACCCCGGCTCGGCCTCGTGTTGATCCAACGCATGAGAGAAGCTCCGCTGATGAAGGATGGCGGCGTGGGCAAGCCACGCCGCTCTCGAAGATTGCTCAGAGCGAAGCGTCGGCGGCCGCTTTCATATAGGTCTCGGTAAAGCGCAGCTTGACGTTGCCGCTGTCGCCGAGAACCTTGCCATCCGGCATTTCGATGCCGATCACATCAGCGGACGGCGCGCCGCTGCCGAGCAGACCCTTTTCGAACAGGAAGGTGCGGACGAGATCCATCGTCCTCGGCAGGCTGCCCGACGCGGTAAAAGCAACCGCATCGACCGGCTTGGCAAACAGCTTGGTGGCGGCAAGCTGGGATTCGAAGCCCTTGAGATCGGTGCCCGATGCCTGGCCCATCGCCTCGCGCGCGGCCTTGCCGTCGGCGCTGTCGGCGGTCAGCAGCGCTGCCGTCTCATACCAGATGCCGGCAAGCGCCTTGCCGAAATTCGGATTGTCTTTCAGCACGCCGGTGTTGGCGACCATCAGGTCGATGATCTCGCCCGGCACCTGCGAACTGTCGAAGACCTTCTTGGCCGTGGGATCTTCGAGGATGGTCGAGACCAGCGGATTCCAGGTGACGACAGCCGTTACGTCAGCCGTTTTGTAGGCCGCAACCATATCGGCATCGGAAGTGTTGACCACTTTGACGTCGCGCTCGGTCATCTTGATGCTTTCGAGCGCGCGGGCCAGCAGATAGTGCGAGACGGAGAATTCGACGAGATTGACGTTCTGGCCCTTGATGTCGGCAAGGCTCGCCTTGTCTTTCAGGATGACGGCGTCATTGCCGTTCGAGAAGTCGCCGACGATCACGGCTGTGGTATCGACGCCGCCGGCGGCCGGGATCGACAGTCCGTCCATATTGGTCAGCGTCACGGCATCGAAGGCGCCGGCCGTATACTGGTTCATCGATTCGACGTAGTCGTTGAACTGGGTGACCTCGATCTTGATGCCGTATTTGTCGGCCCATTTCTTGACGATGCCGTGATCGGCCGCGTATCCCCACGGCATCCAGCCGACATAGATCGACCAGGCGACCTTGAAATCGGTCTTCTGTTCGGCCTTCGCGATGGGGCCGAAGCCGAGCGCCAAGGATGCCGCCAGTGCGGTGATGGATAGAAGCTTCGAAAAAGTCTGCATTGAAATTCCCCTTTTGCTTTTCGTCAAAAGGGATCGGCAATGACCATCGTGCCGCCAATCCCTTGGCTTACGAGGTCTCCCGGGCTTTTATCCCGCCGTGCACCCGGCGGGATGTCTCCCCCGCCGGTGGTAGCTCTCGGACCAGCCGCGCCCTGCGACGCCGGAACCCTAGCCACCAACTCTGCAACTATCGAAGCAAAGGGTGTGCCAAACTATAAATTGTTGAATTCATTGAGGGTGAACCGGCGCTCTTTTTCCGGCTGCCTGCATAGTGCATGCACTTGCACAGAAAATGCGCACTTTCTGCCGCCACCTTAGGCGCCGACGTCTTTCTGCTTAGAGGAAAGGCAAGCGGCCAGCAGAAGACGTGGAATGCCGAATTGCGACACGTCCCCGATCTAGTTCCGGAAGGCGCCGGCCGGGACCGTCGTCACCAGTCGGATATCGCGGCGGAAGTCCGATGGCGACATGCCGGCGATGTGACGGAAGGATTTGTTGAAGGCGCTGATCGAGCCGAAGCCGCTGTCCATCGCCACCTGCAGCACGTTGGCGCCCTCGCTCATCAGCATCGCCTGGGCGCGCGACAGCCTGAGCAGCGTCACATATTTGCTCAGCGTCATACCCGTCGATCGCTTGAACAAGTTCATCGCATATTTCGGATGCAGATCGGCGGCGCGGGCGATATCGACCGAATCGATGTCCTGCAGGAAATTGGCGGCGATGAAATCGCACATGCGCGCAACGCTGCGCGAGGAATTCGGATGCGGTTGATCGCCTTCAAGGCTCGCGACCGTCTTCGATGTCGTCATCGAATAGGGTTCGAGCGCGATGCGCTCGATGCGCAGCAGCAATTCGTCGACCGCGTGCTGGGCCTTGGCGGAATCGCCGGACTTGGAATAGCGGAACCAGCGGGCGAAATTCTCGTTGTCGGCGGCATCGGTCGCCGAGGTCAGCAGCGTTTCGCCCTTCATCAGCCGGCTGGAAATGCTGATCGGCAGACGCAGCCGGAAGAAATAAATGAGCGGCAGATGGGCGCCGGCATAGAGCGAATCATCCGAGGATTCGTCCATCTGATGCGGCTGGCCACCCCAGAAGAGGCACATTTCGCCGGCGTTCAGCCGAAATTCGTGGTCGCTCATCCGATAATGGACAGTGCCGCGCATGACGAAGTTGACCTCAACCTGCGCATGCCAGTGCGGCATGGCCATGACGAGCGGATGGTCATGAAACATCTGCAGCGCCGTCGGCGAACCCTCTATGCTGCTTGCGCCGGGCTGATAGATTGCACTCGTGCCGACCTTACTTTCCGCCAAATCCATGTTCCCTTTTTAGGAGACAGCCGCTCCCTTGCGGATAGTCTAACCGCGTTCGTGAAAAATCGGCAATTGAAAAGGGAGGATTTTCAATGCGCTTCAAACTTCTCGCTGCGACCGCAGCTGTCGCACTGCTTGCTTCCGGCTCCGCATTCGCTGAGCAGGCCAATCTCACCATATGGAGCTGGAATGTCGCCGCATCGGCGTTGAAGTCCACGCTTCCAGGCTTCAACAAACAGTTTCCCGATATCAAGATCACCGTCGAGGACCTCGGCAACAGCCAGGTCTTCGACAAGACGCTGGCTGCCTGCGCCGCCGGCGGCGACGGCCTGCCCGACATCGTCAGCATCGAGAATTTCGAGGCTGAAATCTTCTGGAGCCGTTTCCCGGATTGCTTCGCCAATCTGAAGGAACTTGGCTACACCCCCGAGATCCAGGCAAAATTCCCTGACTTCAAGCGCACCGAGCTCGAAGTCGGCGATGTCGCCTATGCCATGCCGTGGGATTCCGGCCCTGTCGCCGTCTTCTACCGCCGCGATCTCTACGAAAAGGCCGGCGTCGATCCGAGCACGATCAGCACCTGGGACGATTTCATCGCCGCCGGCAAGAAGATTTCCGCCGCCAATCCCGGCGTCGTCATGGCCCAGGCCGACTTCAACGGCGACAGCGAATGGTTTCGCATGATCGCCAACGAACAGGGCTGCGGCTATTACTCGACCGATGGCCAGAATATCACCATCAATCAGCCGGCCTGCGTCGCCTCGCTGCAAAAGGTGAAGGAAATGAAGGATGCCGGAACGCTGACGGCAGCCAACTGGGACGAAAAGATCCAGGCCAATACCGCCGGCAAGGCCGCGAGCCAGCTGTATGGCGGCTGGTACGAAGGCACCGTGCGCTCGACCTCCCCCGATCTCAAGGGCAAGTGGGGCGTCTACAAGATGCCGAGCCTGACGGCCGACGGCCCGCATGCGGCCAATCTCGGCGGTTCGTCGCTCGCCATTTCGGCGACCTCCGCAAACAAGGAAGCCGCCTGGAAATTCGTCAACTACGCGCTTGGCACCAATGAAGGCCAGATCACCATGCTGAAGGAATTCGGCCTGGTGCCGTCGCTGCTTTCGGCTGAAAAAGACCCCTTCATCAGCGAACCGCAGCCCTATTGGGGCGGCCAGAAGGTCTGGGCCGATATCCTGGCGACGCTGCCGAAGATCGTGCCGAGCCGCGGCACCGCTTTCCAGAGCGATGCCGAAGCCATCTTCAAGGCAACACAGACGAAGTTCTTCGCCGGCGGTTATCCGGACGCGAAGGCAGCCCTCGACGATGCCGCCAAGCAGATCGCTTCGGCGACCGGGCTTCCCGTGGCGCAATGAATGACGATGCCGGGCGCTTCGGCGCCCGGCTTTTTCCCGCCTTGCAAGGCGGCCGGTCATTCGTTCGTGAGGAGGAGGCTCGATGCCGTTCAGAACCCGGAGCGCCTATGCGTTCCTTGCCCCCTATCTGCTGGTCTTTGCCACCTTCTGGGTCTGGCCCATCATCAATTCGTTCCTGATTTCCTTTCAGAACACCCGCATCAACCCGTGGAAATACAGTTTCCAAGCCAATTGGGGCCGGCTCTTCTACGACCCGGCCTTTTACAACGCTCTTTATAACACGCTGATCATCCTGGTGATCCAGGTGCCGGTCATGATTGCGCTTGCGACCGTCATGGCCGTGATGCTCAATTCGCCGCTCTTGAAAGCGCGCCCGCTTTTCCGTTTCGCCTTCTTTGCGCCCGTCGTCGTCGGCGAGGTCGCCTATGCCGCCGTGTTCCGGCTGATGTTCAGCCTCGATTTCGGCATCATCAACAAGCTGATCTCCGCTGTCGGCCTCAGCCCGGTTTCCTGGTTCGACAATGCGAACGCCGCCATGGCGCTGATCATTCTCGCCGTCACATGGCGCTGGGCCGGCTATAACGCCATCATCATCCTTGCCGGCCTGCAGTCGATTCCGGACGATGTCTATGAGGCAGCGACGCTCGACCGGGTGAGCAAGGTACAGCAGTTCTTCCACATCACCCTGCCGCTCCTCAAACCGATCATCCTGTTCTGCGTGGTGCTCTCGGTGATCGGCACCATGCAGCTCTTCACCGAGCCCTTCCTCATTACCAATCGCGGCGGCCCCGGCGGCGGCACCGAGACCCTCGGCCTGTTGCTCTACCGCCAAGGCTTTACCTCGCTGAACTTCGGCTATGCCTCGGCGATCGCCTACACGATGGCTTCCCTTGCCGTGGTGATCTCGCTTCTCAATCTCTGGGTCGGGAGGGATCCGAAATGAAATCCAGGTCGCAATCCCTTCTCATGCGCCAGATCGCGCTGCACGCCGCACTGGCGCCGCTTGCACTGATCTGGCTGTTTCCGCTCTGGATGATGTTCGTCTTCTCCACCATGCCGGACAACGGCATTTTCAGCCCCGACATCGTGCTCTGGCCATCGACCAACTTCATCGAGAACTTCAAGAACCTGCAGGCCGATACCGATTTCATCGGCGCCATGACGATCTCCGTCGGCGTCGCGATCATCTATACTTTCCTGTCGGTGATGCTGACCTCGATGGCGGGCTGGGCGCTGGCGCGTTACCGTTTCGTCGGCCGCTCCATCGTCATCGCCATCATCCTCGGCACGATCACGCTGCCCTTCTCCGTGGTCGTCATCCCGCAATTCATCATGGTGGCCCGTGAATTCCGGCTGGCGAACACATGGGTGGCGCTGATCGTGCCGCCGCTGTTCAATTCGCTCGGCGTGCTGTTCATGCGGCAATCCTTTTCGATGATGCCGGGCGAGCTTTTCGATGCGGCCCGTGTCGAAGGCGTCAAGGAATGGCAGATCTTCCTGCGCATCGCCCTGCCGCTGGCGCGCCCGACCATGGCGGCATTGGCGATCATCCTCTTCCTCGCCTCTTGGAACAACTATCTCTGGCCGCTGCTCATCAATTCCAAACCGGGAATGATGACCGCGCCGGTGGCATTGGGAACGCTGATCGGCCTCACCAAGGTTTCCTGGGGCGGCATCATGGCCGGAGCGGTGCTGCTGACGGCGCCGATCCTCGTCGTCTTCGTGGCTCTCCAGCGCCATTTCATCGCCGGCATCGCGGCCGGCGCAATCAAGTAAACGGGAGGCTGCATGGCAGAGCTTTCACTCAGCAATATCGTCAAGCGCTTCGGCGGCTTCGAGATCATCCATGGCGCCGATCTGGAGGTGAAGGACGGGGAATTCGTCGTCTTCGTCGGCCCCTCCGGCTGCGGCAAGTCCACGCTGCTGCGGATGAT
>NZ_LFIO01001135.1 GCF_001187535.1 Rhizobium ecuadorense | reverse complement strand
CTCTGGCATTCATCTCGGGCAATGGCATCAAGAAGCCGCGCGGCATCTTGACCTATCCGGCCGGCTCGGCCGGCGTGCGTGGCACCATCGCCCAGGTGGCATCCGGTAACGCAACGACGCTTACGCCGGATGGCCTGGTTACGATGACCTTCTCGCTGAAGGACAAGTACCTGGCCAACGCGAACTGGTTGATGAAGCGCGGCACCGTCGGGGCTGTCATGCTCTTCAAGGACAACCAGGGCCAGTACATCTGGCGCCCGGGCCTCGAAGCTGGCAAGCCCTCGGT
>NZ_LFIO01001522.1 GCF_001187535.1 Rhizobium ecuadorense | reverse complement strand
GTGGTCGACTGCTCTACGGCAGGCTCTATGACCGGCTAGCCCATGAGATCGAGGACCCGGCCTACGATCCCATTCGGAAGATCATGTACGACGTGACGCTGGAGGCCCTCCCCGTCGGACCCGGCGATCATCTGTTCGGACCGCTGCAGGAACGGCGGCTGCACTCGGTCCATTCTGCGGCGTGTGAATACGGGCTGCATCCGAGAACGATGCTCAAGCTGGTCGAAAACGCCGGCATACTCCTCGATGGAGGTGGCTCCACCTACGAGCGGAAGCTGATGAAAGC
>NZ_LFIO01000795.1 GCF_001187535.1 Rhizobium ecuadorense | reverse complement strand
GAGGAGCGGCGTGAGCTTTGGCTTCGCGTCAGCCGCGAGCGAAGTTGCCGGGAGATAGCCAGCATTGGCCCAGGTTTCAGCAGCCTTCTCTGAAACCATATAGTCGATATATGCGCCGGCTAGGTCCTGTGTTGGCTTAGTTTTGGCAAGGCTCGTTATCGCCCAGGCAAGATCCACACCCCCGACACTCATGGGCTTGGAAATGCCTTTCGGGGCGGGGATGGCCATGAAGCCGATATCCGGATTGTGTTGCATGTCACCGAAATACCAGGTCCCGGAGATAAGA
>NZ_LFIO01001523.1 GCF_001187535.1 Rhizobium ecuadorense | reverse complement strand
GCTTATTCCCGATCTCCAGCGTTATTTCTTCAAGTGATTGAAAAACAAGCGTAATTTATATCGCGTGCGACCGGTATCCCGCTGCGTGCAGAAAAATCGGCGCCGGCGTGGAATAAAACCCCGTGCCGATCGGTCTAGACGGCAAGGGACCGCATTGCATGCCTGCCGGTCTCACGCCTAAATTCGGCTGCTGTTGAGGCAGGGAGGATGATGACAAACGCTCAGATCACCTGTCCCGTCGGATCGACCGATTGGACGCTGCTGTTGGCCCGGCACGCGTCAAGAA
>NZ_LFIO01001546.1 GCF_001187535.1 Rhizobium ecuadorense | reverse complement strand
CCACGGACCCCTACATTTGTCGGCACCGGGCTCGTTCCATTCTCTGTGTTCCGTTGCTCAATCAGGGCCAACCTGCCGGGGTACTCTATCTTGAGAACAACCTCGCCCCCCGGGTCTTCGCGCCGGCCCGGATCGTGGTGCTGAAGCTGCTCGCATCTCAGGCAGCGATCTCACTAGAGAATACCCGGTTGTACCGCGATCTCGCTGAACGCGAAGCCAAGATCCGTCGCCTCGTCAAGGCCAACATCATCGGGATCGTCATCTGGAATATCGAAGGTCGCATTCT
>NZ_LFIO01001184.1 GCF_001187535.1 Rhizobium ecuadorense | reverse complement strand
CTACATCGCCTGGTTCATGATTACCTTCGGGATAACTATCGTTGTCATCAACGTGATTTTGGCAGCAAGACGGGAGATCGATCAAGAGAGAGCAGAAAAGATGCTTCCATCGGATATGGTCGAGATCAAAAGGCAGGCTTTGCGTGACCTGCGGACGCATCGAAACTGGTATGCGCGATCCTCCAGGGTGAATCAGTATCTCTGGAATTTTCTCACATTGGGGATCATCGTTCTGAGCGGCCTCCCTTCATTATTTTCGGCTTATGGCACGATTATCCCCCAATGG
>NZ_LFIO01001325.1 GCF_001187535.1 Rhizobium ecuadorense | reverse complement strand
GTCACTCCGAGGTCTTCGACGACGATTCCGATGTTGTCCATCCGTTTGAGCGCCATAAGTCCAATCTCCCAATCTGAAAGGTGTCGTCTAGTCTAAGAACGGACAGGTTTCTCAACCTTGCCCGGCCCCCATCCGGGGAGCCCGCATCAACGAAGGAGTTCAACTTGCCGGGCGCTGTCCAGGCCGGCCTCCGTCAGTCCTGTTGCATCGACGTCTGTAGGACATTGGGAGCCGGTGTAGACTGTCAAGATAAGGCAACCAGTTCTTCCGCCGCATAGTCTTCATC
>NZ_LFIO01001459.1 GCF_001187535.1 Rhizobium ecuadorense | reverse complement strand
ATCGCATTGGCGGAGGATACGGCGAGCTTGATCAGGGTCGCCCCCAGGGCGCCGATCTTGCGGAAATCCTGATGGACCGCCAGTCGCGATCCCCACCAGAGGCCGGGTTCGGCCTGATGGATGCGCACCGTTCCGACCAACTGGTCGGCGGCAATGCCGAGCATGGAGAGAGCCACGATCGGGATGGCGTCGTCGTCGATCGCGTCGCGGTCGTCGCCTTCGAAGATCTGCTGTTCCTCGCAGAAGACGGCACGGCGTAGCGCATGCGCTTCGCGGCGCTCCCAGG
>NZ_LFIO01000252.1 GCF_001187535.1 Rhizobium ecuadorense | reverse complement strand
CCATGGTCATCGAGAACATCGAGGACAAGGATCCGCATATTCGCGTGGCGCTTGCCGAAAGCTTCCAATCGCCTGCCGTCGCGGTCTCGATCGATACCGGCCACGCCCATTATGCCCACGGCTATACCGGTGCTCCGCCGGTCGATTATTACGTCAAGGCCGCCGGCAATTTCTTGCAGCATGTCCACCTGCAGGACGCCGACGGATATGCCGATCGCCATTGGAGCCTCGGCGAAGGCTCGATCCACTGGCATGCCGTGTTCGCGGCCCTTGCCAAGCTCGAAAG
>NZ_LFIO01001384.1 GCF_001187535.1 Rhizobium ecuadorense | reverse complement strand
GCCGGAAAGCAGGAGCTCGGTCAATGCGAGACGGACGGCAAGACGGAAGGCTTCGGGCGTCATGTGTTTTGCCCAGATCGGATAGAGCGCGCGGATCCATGGCCACAGCGACTTGTTGATCGCAGCCGGATGGGCGCGCGTCAGGGTCTGGAACATATGATGATGGGCGTTGACGAGACCCGGAATGACGACGTGCCGGCCGGCGTCGAAGCGCGCATCGACGGAGTCTGCGGGCTGCCGTCCAGCCGTGACCAGTTCAACGATACGGCCATTCTCGACGACGATTC
>NZ_LFIO01001537.1 GCF_001187535.1 Rhizobium ecuadorense | reverse complement strand
CCACCGCAATAGGCAGTACTACGCCAATAGCGGGTAAAGGGAAGTTACAAAGGTGCAGGCAGGCGGATGAGGGGCTAATTCTTGGCGGATGTCCCTGATATAAAATGACAAAACCGAGGCTGCGCGACGCAGCCTCGGCTGAGGGTCAAGCGATGCTGACGAATTCAGCACCACTTCAAAACTTCAGATCTACTCGCAGACCCGCACGGTTTCGGCGTGGTAGCCGCCGTCATAGCGATTGCGGACGTCGCGATCCTCATACCAGCATCTCGGTTCGACATAGCGGGGGCTCTCCACATAACGAGGGCCTTCATCGACGTAGCGAGGGCCGCCGCCATTGACGAGTGCGCCGCCGATCAGGCCGCCGACGACGCCTGCGGCTACGCCGCCGGCGATGATGCGGCCGGTATTGTCGTGATGGCGATGGTGGTCGCGTGCGGCAGCAGGCTGAATAGCCGATCCAACAAGGGCCGTCGCGATCAACAGGCTGCTGATAATTCTCTTCATAATATTCTCCTCAGTGGTACCGGCCCCCGATTAAAAGGGAAATGCGGCAGCAAGGCGTTGGTTCGTTCAATCTTTGCAACATGCGTTAATGCATGTCATCCGCCTTTAGTCTTAGGTCGCCGATTGTGTCGCCGTCGTTTCTTCCAGCACCTCTTCGGGAATATCGTCGAAGGAGGCGTAGTTGAGGTTATAGAGCCGGGAATAGAGCTTGCCGTTCTTCATCAGCTGCCGGTGGTTGCCGCTTTCGATGATTTCGCCGTTCTGCAGCACGATGATGCGGTCGGCCTCGCGGATCGTCGCCAGGCGATGGGCGATGACGAGGCCGGTGCGGTTTTCGAGCAGCTTGACCAGCGCCTTCTGGATTAGCATCTCGGTATAGCTGTCGATATTGGCGGTCGCCTCGTCGAGCACCAGGATCTTCGCATCCGCCACCAAGGCCCGGGCAAAACTCAGAAGCTGGCGCTGGCCGAGCGAGAGATTGCCGCCGCGCTCGCCGAGAACGCTGTCGTAACCATCGGGAAGGCGCATGACGAATTCATGCGCGCCGACGGCCTTGGCCGCCTCGATCACCTGTTCACGCGTCGCTTCCGCCTTGTGGTAGCGGATGTTTTCGAAGACGGTGCCGGTGAAGAGGAAGGGCTCCTGCAGCACCATGGCGATCTGCGCGCCGAGCGAATCCTGCGTCAGGTCGCGCACATCGTGGCCGCCGACCAGCACCTGGCCCTGCTGCACGTCGTAGAAACGATGGATCAGCGACATGCAGCTCGACTTGCCCGAGCCTGTCGGCCCGACGAGCGCCACCGTCTCGCCGGGATTGACCTTGAAGCTCACATCTTTCAGCACCGGGTGCGTCGGGTTGTAGCCGAAGACGACGTCCCTGAATTCGACCGAGCCGTCCATGTCGCGCGATAGCGCCTTGGCGTCGGGCGCGTCCTTGATGTCGACGGGCACGTCAAGCACTTCGGTCAGCCGCTGGCCTGATGCCATGGCGCGCTGCATCACCGAATATTGCAGCGTCAGCGACCGGATCGGGTCGAAGAAGCGCTGGATGTAGAACAGGAAGGCGACGAGCACGCCGACATCGAGCGCCTGGTTGAGAACGCGGGCGCCGCCGACGACGATGACGAGCGCCATGGCGACGCCGGTCAGGCTGTCGACGATCGGCACCATCACCTGCGCATAACGCGCCGCCGTCAGATGTGTCCGCAAGTTGGCATGCGCCTTGTCGTCGTAAAGGGTGAAGTTGACGCCCTGCCGATCCATGCTCTGGACGGCGCGCACCCCGTGGATGGCTTCGGCGAGCGCGCCGGCCGCAACAGAATTGGTCTCATGGGCGGCCATGAAGGACTTGCGCGCGAGCGGCAGCCAGAACAGCCGGACGATGAACAGCACCGGCAGCACCGAGAGTGTCAGCAGCCCCAGCTTGAAATCGAGATAGAGCATGACGAAAACGATGCCGAAGAGCAGCACGATGTCGCCGACGGAGAGAACAGAGGTCTCGAGGAACTCCTGCATCGAGTTGACGTCGCCCTGCAGACGCGACATCAGCCGTCCCACTTCGGTCTTGTCCATGAAGGAGAGCGAGACGCGCTGGAGATGCGAGAACATCGCCCTGCGGATATCGAAGAGCACGTCTTCCGCCACGCCGCCGACCAGCGTTTCCTGCGCGTAGCTTGCCGCATAGTTGATAAGGATGGCGACGGCGAAGGCGGCGATCGACCAGATCAGCGCCGAAGGGCTGCCGCCCGGCGCCATGCCGTGATCGATGGCATAGCGGATGATCAGCGGAATCAGCAATTGCATCATCGTGAAGGTGAGGACGGCGACGACCGACCAGGCGACCTGGCGGCGATAGGGATGAACGAAAGCCCAGATGCGCTTGACGATATTGCCGTCGAAGGCCTTGCCGAACATCTCCTCCTCGACGCGATGCGAACCGACCACCGCCCGCGGCGGGCGGCGCCCATCCTCGCGAACGTCGGGACGCTCGGTTTCCAGTTCCTCGGCCATCGTCGTTCCTCCTGCGGCCATGACGTCGGGTGGCCTGCATCTCATTGCTTTTCCTCTTCTCCCCAGCGGGGAGAAGGTGCCCGAGGGCGGATGAGGAGGCCGCACGGCACGCCCTCATTTGCCCTTCGCTTCCGCTCAGCGCACTCGTCGCTATCGCGCCTCGCCCTCTCATCGCCTCGCTTTGCTCGGCACTTCTCCCCGATGGGGAGAAGAGAGGATTACGCGCTCAACACCTCGTCGCCCGGCCGCACCTGCAGCTCATAGAGCGCCTTGTAGCGCCCGCCGAGCGCCAGCAGCGCCGCATGGGTTCCGCGCTCGACGATCTTTCCGTCTTCGACGAACAGGATCTGGTCGGCATGCATCAGCGAGCTCAGGCGATGGGCAACGATGATCGTCACGCGGTCGGCGGCATAACGGCGCATGGCGCTGCGGATGCGCTGCTCGGTGGCGGCGTCGATTGCCGCGGTGGAATCGTCGAACACCATCACCGCCGGCTTCAGCATCAGCGCGCGGGCGATCGAAAGGCGCTGCCGCTGGCCGCCGGACAGTGAAACGCCGCGCTCGCCGACGACAGTGCCATAGCCAGTGGGAAGGCCGAGCACGTAATTGTGCAGCTGGGCGCTTTCACTGGCGCGTTCGATGCGGCCTTCCTTTGCCCACGGGTCGCCATAGGCGATGTTGTTTTCGATCGTCGTGGTGAACAGGAAGGAATCCTGCTGCACGACGGCAACCGCCCGGCGCAATGATTGCAGCGTCGCCTTGCGGATGTCCTGCCCGTCGATGGTGATCTTGCCGGCGCTGACGTCGTAGAAGCGCGGAATCAGATGGGCGATCGTCGACTTGCCGCTGCCGGGCGGCCCGACGATGCCGATCGTCTGGCCGCGCCTGGCTTCGAAGGAGACGTCGTGGAGCACGGTGCGTTTTTCCGAACCCGGATAGGCGAAGCTGACATTCTCGAAGCGCAGCACGCCGTTCGTCACCGCCAATTCCCTGGCATCGGGCGCATCCTTGATCGATATGTCGAGATCGAGCAGGTTGAAGAGCCGCGTGCCGCAGGTCGAGGCGCGGGCAAAGGCATTGACCATCAGGCCGAGCTGGCGGACCGGCATCTGCAGGATGGTCATGAAGGTCAGGAACGAGGCGAGCGTGCCGACGGTGATCTCGCCCGACATCACCTTGCCGCCGCCGACGAAGAGCACCAGACCCATCGCCGCGAAGAAGGAGAAGGTCATGGCGCTGGTATTCGTCACGCGGATGCCGACGCGCTGATGCGCAAGCGCCAGGGCGTTCTTCGAGGCCGCCTCGAATTTCGACATTTCGTGGTCCTGTGCGGCAAAGGCGCGCACGACGCGGATGCCGCCGAGATTCTCTTCCATGATGCGGGTCAGTACCGACAGCCGCTCCTGCAGGTCGAGCCAGGTGGCGCGCAGCCTCAGCTGCGTCACCGAGGAGCGCCAGCCGACGAAGGGCACGAAGGAGAGCGCGAGAAGGCCGAGCACGACATCGGTCGACAGCAGCATATAGGCGCCGATGCCGATCAGGATCGACAGCAGGATCATCCGGACGAGCGCTGTCGAAAAATACATCCGCACGCCTTCGAGATCGAGCAGGCCGATGGTGATCAGATCGCCGGAGTGTACGGTGTCGTGAAAGCTGAAAGAGAGGCGCTGGATCTTTTCGTAGCAGGCCAGCCGCAATTCGTAGCCGATGTGATGACCAACGGCTTCGCTGTAATAGTTCTGAACCATGGTGAAGAGGCCGCGCAGCACGCTGGCGCCGAGCAGAAGCAGCGCCGTGGTCAGAAGCGCGTCCTGCGCCGCCTGGCCCGCGGCGCCGCCGCTCATCGCCATCTGCGTGTGGTCGACCGCCTGGCCGAGAAGGCGGGGGATCATCAGCTGGAAGGTGGAGGCAACCAGCGTGGCGCCGATCGCAAAACCCGATTGCCAGGGGTGGCGGAAGGCCATCATGGTGATGCGCACCAATGTGAAGAGGCCTCGGCCCCAGCCTGCCGCAGTTGCAAGCGCCATCGAAGCCGAAGGCTTCGTCGCGCGTATGAACGCATCGCTGCTCACGGTGTTTTTTCCAATAGATGTGTGGTCGGACGCTGGCCCGAAAAGACGGCAAATCCATGAAAGGATTGATAGCATCGTCACTTTTGCCGATTCCATTTGGGGGTTCAAGTAAAGAATTCACCAACTGGTTATTTTTACGTGAGGTCCCCTCGCGTCCCGAAGGGAACAATCGGCGCGCGGTTGGGTTGCGGCAGACGACCCCTGAGGCATCCGTTACCGGAGAGAGACCATGCCGCTGAAAGCCCTTGCTCTCAATGCAACTTTGAAGACCAGCGATGCCGAAGAGCCGTCTTCGACCGACCGGATGATCGGCCTCATCGACAAGGCGCTGTCGGCCTATGACGTCAAGACGGAGGTGCTCCGGCTTGCCGACTTCAACGTCAAGCCGGGCGTCACATCGGACGAAGGCGAAGGCGATGACTGGCCGGATATCCGCGCCAAGGTGCTCGCCGCCGACATCCTGATCATGGCGACGCCGATCTGGCTCGGCCAGCCCTCCAGCGTCTGCAAGCGGGCGCTGGAGCGCATGGACGCCTTCCTCGACGAGACGGACGATAAGGGCCGCATGGTCTCCTACGGCAGGGTCGCGGCCGTGGCCGTCGTCGGCAACGAGGATGGAGCCCATCATGTGTCGGCCGAACTCTACCAGGCACTGAACGACGTCGGCTTCACCATTCCGGCCAATGCCGTCGCCTACTGGGTCGGCGAGGCGATGGGTTCCAGGAATTTCGTCGATCTCGACAAGGTGCCGAAGGTCGTGACGACATCAGTCGACATGCTGGCGCGCAACACGGCACATCTGGCGGGCCTGTTGAAGGCGAAACAATATCCTGGCGAGCGGCTGAAGTCGTAGCTGCGGCGCTGGCGCTTCTAAATCGTGTTACATTCCAATGACTTGAAACGCCATGGCAATAAAGCTCTTGCCACGGGCGCCGTTTGGCGCTTTGATACACGACTAGTTTGATAGACTATAGACGGGCGTGATTGCTCCGCCCGTGCACTTCCGGGGCCTCCGGCTCGGACTTCGATCCTGCGGCAAATCGTGAATGGCCGCATGAACCTCATCAACGCATGATCGGCTGTCTATGCGTTGAAACCTCGATCGACACACGGTGCGGATGAAGCCGCAAAGGAGTTGCGATGACGGTTCAAGGACTTTTTTCCGCCAGAGCCAATGCGGCGGCGCAGATTTCCGCCGTGCCGCGGATTGCCATCGTCGGGCGCGGTTTTTCCGGGATGATGACCGCGATTGCGCTGATGAAGACGGTGCGTGCGCCCTTCCATCTGCAGCTGTTCGATCCGAATTCCTCGGTCAGCGGCGGGCAGGCGCTGGCCTCGGTCCGCTCTTCGACAATCCTCAATACCCGTGTGCGCGATCTCTCGGTCGCGGTCGGCGACAGCGACGATTTCAACGACTGGCTCTGCGGCAATACAGCCTTCCGCGCCGCCGTGCCGGCCGCCATACCCGGTTTCCGGCAGATCTTCGTGCCGAGGGAAATCTTCAGCGATTATGTCTACCAGCGCTTTTCCGAAGCGCTGGCCGCGCGCAGGGACATCACCGTCCAGGTCTGCAACGATCCGGTGGTGGCGATCCGCAGGAGCCACGGCAACCGCTTCCTGCTCGAAAGCGTCAATCCCGCCAATCCGCTGTTCGATACCGTGATGCTAGCCACCGGTTATGGCCTGAACGATCAGGGCGCCGGCGGCGAGGAGGCTTCGCCGGTCAGGGCGCAGCGGCTGGTGGCAAGGCCGCATGCGGTTCTGCTCGGCAGCGGCATCCGCCTCGTCGACCAGTTGCTGCAGCTGCGCGATGCCGGTTATGCCGGCCAGGTGACGATCATCTCCAGGCGCGGCTTCCTGCCGCAGAGCCATACGCCGAATTCCGCCGATCCGGTGTTTCCGGCCGAAGCGTTGCCGGAGAGCCTGCCCGAGATCGTCCGCTTCATCCGTCAGGCTTGCCGCGAGGCCGAGGAAGAGGGCAGAAGCTGGCAATCGGTGATGAACGGCCTGAGGAAACACGCCCGCTCGCTCTGGCGTTCGCTCCCGGCGCGCCACAAACACCAGTTCAACCGGCATCTGAGAGCAATCTACGATAGCCACCGCAACCGCCTGCCGGAGGCCATGCACCTGCGCCTGAAACGCGAGCTTGCCGAAGGCCGCACGGTGCTGCGCCGCGGCCGGGCCGGGCGCCGTGGCCTCAGCGGCTTGTTCTTCACGCCGGCCGGTTCCTCCACCGAAGAGGTCATCCATGCCGAACGCGTCATCGATTGCCGTTGTCAGGCGCCGGATCTTTCGGCGCCGCTGATCGGAAGCCTGTTTTCCGCCGGTCTCGCCATGCCCGACGAACTCTCGCTCGGGCTGGCGGTCAATGCGCGCGGCGAGCCCTTCCTGGAGGACGGTTCGACCGTTGCCGGGCTTTTTGCCGTCGGCCCGCTCGGCCTCGGCAGCCTTCCCGATATCGATCTGGTGCCGGAGATTGTCTCGCAGGCC
This sequence comes from Rhizobium ecuadorense, assembly GCF_001187535.1. Classification (GTDB taxonomy): domain Bacteria; phylum Pseudomonadota; class Alphaproteobacteria; order Rhizobiales; family Rhizobiaceae; genus Rhizobium; species Rhizobium ecuadorense. Next base: position 10,274 of record NZ_LFIO01001537.1, on the reverse strand, counting down.
TATGCCGCTGCCGAGCGGGTGGGCGCGCAGTTCTATCCGCAGGTCAAAGCAGTCTGAAAATTTGAGGCCCCTTCGGAACCATCCGCCTGCCGCGGCGTTATCAAGCGCTGGCGAGTAAGAGGGGCCGATGGAAGCGCTGAATCGACAAGATACGTCCCTAAACGAAGAGGGACGCTTTCGCCTTTTGGTCGATGCCATCACCGACTACGCCATCTATATGCTCAGCCCTGAAGGCATCGTCACCAGCTGGAATACCGGTGCGCAGCGGTTCAAAGGCTACAAGCCGTCGGAAATTCTCGGTGAGCATTTTTCCCGTTTTTACTCGGAAGAGGACCGCGCCGCGGGAATTCCGGAGCGCGCGCTCGCAACCGCCAAGGAGCAGGGCCGGTTCGAGGGCGAGGGCTGGCGTCAGCGCAAGGATGGAACCCGCTTCTGGGCGCATGTGATCATCGACCCGATCCGCCGTCCCTCCGGCGAACTCATCGGCTATGCCAAGATCACCCGGGACCTGACCGAACGCAGAGCGGCCGAAAAGGCGATCCGCCAGAGTGAGGAACAATTCCGCCGGCTGGTCCAGGGCGTTTCGGATTATGCGATCTACATGCTCGATCCCGACGGCAATGTCAGCAGCTGGAATTTCGGCGCCGAGCGCATCAAGGGCTATCGGCCCGATGAAATCATCGGCCGGCATTTCTCGACCTTCTATACCCCGGAGGACCGTGAAGCCGGCGTACCGGAGATGGCGCTCGGCATCGCGCGCGCCGAGGGCCGGTTCGAGCGGGAAGGCTGGCGCGTCCGCAAGGACGGCACCCGCTTCTGGGCCAGCATCGTCATCGACGTCATCCGCGACGATGAAGGCGGTGTGCTGGGTTTTGCCAAGATCACCCGCGATATTACCGAGAAGATGGAGACCCAGCGGGCGCTGGAGCAGGCCCGCGAAGAGCTGTTCCAATCGCAGAAGATGGAGGCGATCGGCCAATTGACCGGCGGCATCGCCCATGATTTCAACAATCTGCTGATGGCCGTGCTCGGCAGTCTGGAAATCCTGAAGAAACGCATGCCGCAGGATCTGTCGCTGACATCGCTTGTCGATAACGCCATGCAGGGGGCCCAGCGGGGCGCGGCGTTGACGCAGCGCATGCTGGCCTTTTCCCGCCGGCAGGAACTGCACATCGAGCCGATCGACGTTTCCGGCCTGATGCGCGGCATGATGGATATGCTGAGCCGGTCGCTCGGCCCCCTCACCAGGATCGAGACCTCTTTCCCGGTCAGGCTGCCGACGATCCTGACCGATCCGAACCAGCTGGAGATGGCGATCCTGAACCTCGTGGTCAACGCCCGCGACGCCATGCCTTCCGGCGGCCGGATCGTGCTTCGCGCGTCGGAGGAAACCGCGCCGTCAGGCAAGGGTCCGCTGCCGCATGGCCGCTATGTAAGAATCGCGGTGATCGATGAAGGCGAGGGCATGGATGCAAAGACGATGGAGCAGGCAATCACGCCGTTCTTCACCACCAAGGGTGTCGGCAAGGGCACCGGTCTCGGCCTTTCGATGGTTCAGGGCCTTGCCTCCCAGTCCGGCGGCCGCCTGATGCTGAAGAGCCGCCTTGGCGAAGGCACGACGGCTGAGTTGTGGTTCCCGGTCGTCAATGTCAAGCAGGCGGTGCAGGTCGCGGCCGACCTGCCGCAACGCGCGGAAAATGCGCCGCGCGGGCTGCGCATCGTCGCCGTCGATGACGATGGTCTGGTGCTGATGAATACGACGCTGATGCTGGAGGATCTCGGTCACACCGTGTTCGAGGCGATGGCAGGTCCCGAGGCGCTCGAGATCCTGCGCAGGCAGCCGGTCGATCTGGTGATTTGCGACCATGCCATGCCGCGCATGACAGGTGCCGAGCTCGCCAAGGTGATCCGCGGGGAATGGCCTGAAATGCCGATCATTCTCGCAACCGGTTACGCCGAACTCCCCGAAGGCACCGGCATCGCCAATCTGCCCCGCCTCGGCAAGCCTTTTTCGCAGGCGCAGCTCGCCGATGCGATCAGCCGGGTCGCTTCTTAGAGCAAATCCAGGAAAAGAGTGAAACGGTTTTCCGTCCGGAATTGCGTAAAACAAAAAGCTGGGGCGGCGGCGCTAGGCCAGACGCTTCTCGTCGCCATTATCCTGGATGACGGCGCGGTCAGTCCCGGCCGTGGCTGAAGCGGCGGCGCTCTGGAGACGCTTTTCAGTGTCTTGCAGGTCAAGAATCGCGCGTTCGATCTGCTCAGCCGGAGTTTCGACGCGCTGCCGATGACGCTGCCACAAGCCGACGAGCAGGCGTCGGCTCGGGACTTCGATCGTCTCATGCAGGAACCATGCTCCCCCCACCGCAACGAACAGGGCTACCGCGATGAGCGCCGGTTCCGGCATCACAGTTTCAAAAGTCCGATGCACCAGGAACATTATCGGGACGTGGAAAAGATAGAGTGAGAAGCTGATCGTCCCGAGAAACCTCACCGGTGCAGCTGCCAGGACATTTACCGCGATGGGAGGTTGGCGAGCGACGAGCGCCACGATGACGGCTGCGGCGGCCGCGCTTTGCAGGCTCCAGAATTCGGGGGAAGAACCAGGCGCGAGTATCCTATAGGTGAAGAACACCACCAGAAGGAACAGCGTCAAAATTCCCGTGAGTGCGGATGGCGTCCATTTATCCCAGTAGGAATGCATCCGCCCGGCAAGTGCGCCGAAAAGAAAGTAGGGGAGTTTGGAAACGAGCAATATTCCAGGCCCAGGCAATTCCAGCAGGCCATCGACGACGACGATGACTGCGAAACTGACGATCACGCCGCTGTAGCGCTGCGGGCGGGCCAGGCAAAGCCACAGGATCGGGAAGAGCAGATAGAATTGAATTTCGGGTGGGATCGACCAGAAAACACCACTCGAGCCGAGAAGAAAGACATGGCGCAGAAAGTCCGTGGTGCCGGTGATGGGCTGAACGAAGTCCAGATTTGCTATGCCGGACAGCATCGCCACGAGCAGAACGGCCGTGAGATAAACCGGATAGATGCGGGCAAAGCGGCTCACCAGAAAATCCAGGACGCTTTCTCTGGTCACCGGCCGTAAACCGTAGAGATGGGCCATCAGGAAGCCGCTGAGGGCAAAAAACAAGCCGACGGCTTCGCTGCCCATGGTCATCGCATGCGCGGATGTGCCAGGAAAGATAAGTCCGACATGGGCTTGAACGACCAGCAGCGCGGCGATACCGCGCAGGCCATCGAGACTGGGAATGTAATCCGGCCGGTTCATGTGCAGCTTTGTCTATTCTGTTCCGGTCAGAAATATCGGACATCGCTTTACACGATATTAATCCGGTTGCGCTGAAGCCGGTCCGCGCAACCGCTCGCCGGACCGAATTACTCCCGGCGGCGTCTTTCGATCTTGCCGCGAAGGATGAACACCAGCAGGGCGAGCGCCATCGCCGCCAGGCCGTACCAGGTGACCGCATAGACGAGATGGTTGTTGGCGAAATGGATGATTGTCAGGCCGCCGACAGGCAGGCCGCCCGGATTGGCGGCGGCGTCGGCATCGATGAAATAGGGCGCGACCGCACCGATGCCGCGCTTTTCAGCGATCGTCGCGACATCGCGCGAATACCAGCGGTCGGCGGCGGCGTCGTTGGATTGCAGCAGCGATCCCTTCGGCTCGGTCATCCGCATGAGGCCGGTGATCTCGACCGGACCTGACAATTCGCCGGCGCGACGTGCGGCCGGATCGCGCCTGTCGATCGGCACAAAGCCGCGATTGACGAGAATGGCCGTGCCGTCGGCAAGGATGAGCGGCGTCATCACCCAATAACCCGGACCGAGCACCGTGGAGGCGTAGACCAGCGTTTCCTTGTCGTTCGCCAGCGTCCCGGCTGCGGTCACCCGGCGATATTCGTCATCGGCGGCACTGACCTTGCCCCAATCGGCCTGCGCCGGTGCCGACACTGCTGCGGCATGCACCCGCTCATCGACACGGGCGATGAGGTCGCGCTTCCAGGCAAGCCGCTGCACCTGCCAGGTGCCGAGGGCCGCGAGAGCTGTGGCAAGCAGCGCCAGGCAGACGCAGAAGATCATGCGTTTTGCCTGAAAAGGCTGCCTTTGCGATTTGTCCGGGAGAGACCCGCTCATAGGCTGACCCGATGCCGGCGGCGCTGCCGCCGGCGCTCGGTGACCGTCACGGCATGTTCTTCATCATCTCGGGGCTCATCGGCATCATGTTGCTGTTGAGATGATGCATGACCCAGAGCGAACCGGAGAGCGCGATGGCGACGATGATGATGGTAAAGATCAGCGCCATCATCGTCCAGCCGCCCTCGCTGCGCGGGTTCATGTGCAGGAAGAAGACCATATGGACGACGATCTGGATGGCGCCGATGCCCATCACCAGCGCCGCCGTCACCAGCGGGCTGGCGAACACGCCGGCCATGACCAGCCAGAAGGGAATGGCGGTCAGGACGACGGAGAGCGCGAAGCCCGTCATATAGCTGCGGAAGGTGCCGTGACCGGCCTGATGGCCGTGGCTGTGGCCGTGATGGGCCTCGTGGGCATCCTCATGCGCGGGTGCTTGCGAACTCATCCGAGAACTCCCAGGAGATAGACGAAGGAAAAGACGCCGATCCAGACGACGTCGAGGAAGTGCCAGAACATCGACAGGCACATCAGACGGCGGCGGTTGGCTTCGACCAGCCCGTGCATCGACACCTGCACCATCAGCGTGATCAGCCAGATGATGCCGAAGGTGACGTGCAGACCGTGCGTGCCGACCAGCGTGAAGAAGGAGGAGAGGAAGGCGCTGCGCGTCGGCCCGGCGCCTTCGTGGATCAGATGGATGAACTCATAGAGTTCGAGCCCGATGAAAGCTGCGCCGAACAGGCCGGTGACAGCAAGCCAGAACAGCGTCTCCGCCTTGGCGTTGCGCTCCATCTGCAGCATCGCGAAGCCGTAGGTGATCGACGAGAACAGCAGCATCGAGGTGTTGAGGGCGACGATCGGCAGATCGAAGAGATCGGCCGGCGACGGACCGGCGGCATAATTACGGCCGAGCACGCCGTGGGTGGCAAACAGCACCGCAAAGATCAGGCAGTCGCTCATCAGGTAGAGCCAGAAGCCGAGATTGGTGCTGTTTTCCGGATGATGATCTTCCGTCAGGTAGAATTCAGGCTTTTCGGCCGTGTCGATGGTCTGATCGCTCATGGTCATTACACCTGCTCGGCAAGCAGCGCGGTGCGCTTGCCTTCCGTTTCGGTCACCTCTTCGGCGGGGATGTGGAAGTCGCGTCGGTAATTGAAGGTATGGCCGATCGCGACGACCAGCAGGCCGACGAAGGAGACGACGACCAGCCACCACATGTACCAGATCAGGCCGAAGGCCAGCGCGACGCTGATGCCCGAGAGGATGGCGCCGGTACCGGTATTCTTCGGCATATGGATCGGCCGGAAGCCCTCCAGCGGACGCGCATAACCCCGGTTCTTCATGTCGTACCAGCTGTCATGATCATGGACGACGGGTGTGAAGGCGAAGTTGTAATCCGGCGGCGGCGAGGCGGTCGACCATTCCAGCGTGCGGCCGTCCCACGGATCGCCGCTGTCGTCGCGCAGTTCCTCGCGCTTCATGAAGCTGACGACGATCTGGATCAGGAAGGCGGCGATGCCGAGCGCGATCAGGCCGACGCCGAAGGCGGCGATGATGAACCAGATCTGCAGCGACGGGTCCTCGAACTGGCTCATGCGGCGGGTGACGCCCATCAGGCCGAGCACATAGAGCGGCATGAAGGCGAACCAGAAGCCGATCTGCCAGAACCAGAAGCTCAGCTTGCCCCAGAAGGGGTCGAGCTTGAAACCGAAGGCCTTCGGGAACCAGTAGTTCACGCCGGCGAACATGCCGAAGAGAACGCCGCCGATGATGACGTTGTGGAAGTGGGCGATGAGGAACAGCGAATTGTGCAGCACGAAGTCGGCCGGCGGCACGGCGAGCATGACGCCGGTCATGCCGCCGATAACGAAGGTCACCATGAAGCCGACCGTCCACAGCATCGGCACCTCAAAGCGGATGCGGCCGCGATACATGGTGAACAGCCAGTTGAAGATCTTCGCTCCCGTGGGGATCGAGATGATCATCGTGGTGATGCCGAAGAAGGAGTTGACTGAGGCACCCGAGCCCATCGTGAAGAAGTGATGCAGCCAGACGATATAGGACAGGATCATGATCACGCAGGTGGCGTAGACCATCGAGGCGTAACCGAACAGGCGTTTTCCCGAGAAGGTCGCGACGACTTCGGAGAAGATGCCGAAGGCCGGCAGCACCAGGATGTAAACCTCCGGATGGCCCCAGATCCAGATGAGGTTGATGTACATCATCGGATTGCCGCCGAGGTCGTTGGTGAAGAAGTTGGTGCCGGCGTAGCGATCGAGCGACAACAGAGCGAGCGTTGCGGTCAGGATCGGGAAGGAGGCGACGATCAGCACGTTGGTGCAGAGCGCCGTCCAGGTGAAGACCGGCATCTTCATGAAGGTCATGCCCGGCGCGCGCATCTTGACGATGGTGGCGATCAGATTGATGCCCGAAAGCGTCGTTCCGACACCGGCCACCTGCAGGCCCCAGATATAATAGTCGACGCCGACACCAGGACTGTAGGCGGCGCCCGACAGCGGCGGGTAGGCGAGCCAGCCGGTCTGGGCGAATTCGCCGATGAACAGCGACAGCATGATGATAACAGCGCCGGCGGTGGTCATCCAGAAGGAAAAATTGTTCAAGAAGGGGAAGGAGACGTCGCGCGCGCCGATCTGCAGCGGCACCACGAAATTCATCAGGCCGGTGACGAAGGGCATTGCCACGAAGAAGATCATGATGACGCCGTGGGCGGTGAACACCTGGTCGTAATGGTGCGGCGGCAGATAACCCTCCGAACCGTTGAAGGCGATCGCCTGCTGGATGCGCATCAGGATGGCGTCGGAGAAGCCGCGCAACAGCATGATGACGGCGAGGATCACATACATGATGCCGATCTTCTTGTGATCGACGCTGCAGATCCAGTCGTTCCAGAGCGGGCCCCAGAACTTGAAATAGGTGATGAGGCCGAGCACCGCGATGGCGCCGATGACGACGCCGATGAAGGTCACGACCAGGATCGGCTCGTGATAGGGGATGGCATCGAGGGTCAACCGGCCGAAGACGAACTTCAGGAGGTCAGGATTGGAAAACATGGAACAACCCGTTCATTATGTCTTGCGACGCAAAGCGCCAGGTTAATTGTTGTTGTTGAGCTGCGCCGGCGCAGGATCGGCGCCGTTGGTCATGCCGGGCATGGAATGGCCGTCATGCTGCATGTCCATGCCGGGCGTGCTGTTCATGCCGGGCATGTCGTGCTGCATGCTGTTGCCATCGTTTGACTTGGCCGGTTCGCTGCGCGCCGGAGCGCCCGTTGCCGGCACGGTGGCGGCAGGCGCCACGATGCCTTCGTCGGCATGGCGGTTGTCATATTGCAGCTTGTCGCGATTCTCGGCACTCTCCTTGCCGCCGCCGCCCTTCATGTCGATGTGCATCATCTCGTTCATGCACATTTTGCCCGGCGTGGCGCACATGTTGAGAATGGCGCCGTAGAGATCGGCATCGGCGCCGGCATAGTAGCGCACCGGTTCCTTCTCGCTCGGCTTCTCCAGCTTCAGATAGGTGTCGCGGTTGAGCATCGTGCCCTGCTGCTTGACCTTCGCCACCCAGGCGTCGAAGCCTTCGCGGGTAAGACCGTGGAACTTGAACCGCATATGCGAGAAGCCCGCGCCGCTGTAATTGGCGGAGAAGCCCTCATACTCGCCTTCCCTATTGATGACGGCGTGCAGCTTGGTCTCCATGCCCGGCATGGCGTAGATCTGGCCGGCAAGGGCGGGGATATAGAAGGAGTTCATCACCGAGGAGGCGGTGATCTTGAAATTGATCGGCATATCCACCGGGGCGGCGAGCTCGTTGACCGTGGCGATGCCGAGTTCGGGATAGAAGAACAGCCACTTCCAGTCGAGCGCCACGACCTCGACGGTCAGCGGCTTGGTATCGGCCGGAATGGCGCGCTCCGCATCGAGGCGATCGAGCGGCCGGTAGGGATCGAGCTTATGGGTGGAAATCCAGGTCACGGCGCCGAGCGCGATGATGATCGCCAGGGGTGCAGCCCAGATGATGATTTCGAGGCGGGTCGAATGGTGCCATTCCGGCGCATAGGTTGCGGCCGTGTTGGAGTGGCGGTAGCGCCAGGCGAAGAGCAGCGTCAGGAAGATCACCGGGATGATGATCAGAAGCATCAGCACCGTCGAGATGACGATGAGATCGCGCTGTTGCACGGCGATGTCGCCGGACGGCGCCATGACCACCATGTTGCATCCTGCCAGGAAAAGCAGCGGCAAGACGGATAGAAGGCGGGAAAACTTCATGAGTTTTGGCACGTCTCTAAGCTCTTGTTGTTTCGTTTGTCTCGCGACTAAAGCACTGAACCTGATCGCGACATGAGGCCTTTGGTCGCAGTGCAGCAAGCATGCCGCACTGCGGCGTAAATCATGGTGTGCTATAGCGTTGAAATCCTGATGAAATCCAGAAGGATTTTTCGCCGGCGCATGTTTCAGTCCAATATATCCCCAACAACCGGCCAAGCCAGCATTTGCAGGGGAAAATCACCGTTCGGGTCACGCAATTTTTCCTTTGCACGCTTCATTTGCGCCGTGATGATCAACTATTTCAGTCTTACGGACTTGATAAGCCTGCGGGTTTGATCAAGATCACGCTTGGGGCGCCTTGCCGGAAGCGCCTTAACGAGGAGGCGTTTATGGCAACAACATCGCATTACGGGCCGTCATCATCGTCGCTGGAACGCGACGCGCGGCGTATTCACGACGACAAACCGGTTTCGCCTGGCAGCATCGCCGTCGGCGTGGTCATCGGCCGCATGTCGGAATTCTTCGATTTCTTCGTCTATGGCCTCGCCTCGGTCCTGGTCTTTCCACAGCTGGTCTTCCCCTTCGCGCCGGACAGGCTGATGGCGACACTCTATTCCTTCGCCATCTTTTCGCTCGCCTTCCTTGCCCGCCCGGTCGGCTCGGTCGTCTTCATGACCATCGACCGGATGTATGGGCGCGGCACCAAGCTGACGATCGCGCTCTTCCTGCTCGGCGGCTCCACGGCCTCGATCGCCTTCCTGCCGGGTTATGAGGAGATCGGCGTCTGGTCGATCGCGCTCTTGGCGCTCTTCCGCCTCGGCCAGGGTTTTGCGCTCGGCGGCGCCTGGGACGGGCTTGCCTCGCTGCTGGCGCTCAACGCGCCGGCCAACCGCCGCGGCTGGTACGCGATGATCCCGCAGCTCGGCGCGCCGATCGGCTTTGCGCTGGCAAGCACGCTGTTCGGTTATTTCGTCGCCAATCTTTCCAGCGAGGATTTCCTCTCCTGGGGCTGGCGTTATCCCTTCTTCGTCGCCTTCGCGATCAACGTCGTGGCGCTGTTTGCGCGTCTGCGGCTGGTCATGACCAAGGAATTCGGCACGCTGCTCGAACAGCACGAGCTGGAGGCAGCACCTATCCTCGACGTGCTGCGCGTTCACGGCCGCGATATCCTGATCGGCGCCTTCGTGCCGCTCGCCAGCTTTGCCATGTTCCACCTCGTCACCATCTTCCCGCTCGGCTGGATGAGCCTTTACGGCAACCAGCCGATCGGCGCCTTCATGGTGGTGCAGGTGGTCGGCGCCATGGTCGGCATCCTCACGATCATCGCCTCGGGCCTGATCGCCGACCGCATCGGCCGGCGCGCCCAGCTTGCCATCTGCGCCGTCCTGATCGCCGTCTTCAGCTTCGTCGGGCCGATCCTGATCGCCTCCGGCAACAGCGGCCACGACGCTTTCGTCATCATCGGTTTCGGCGTGCTCGGCCTGTCCTTCGGCCAGGCGACCGGCTCGATCTCGTCGCGCTTCGGCCGCGGCTATCGCTACACCGGCGCCGCCTTCACCTCGGACCTCGCCTGGCTGATCGGCGCGGGCTTCGCGCCGCTGGTGGCGCTCAGCCTCTCCAGCCGCTTCGGCCTGACCTTCGTCGGCTACTACCTGCTCTCCGGCGCGATCTGCACCCTGGCCGCACTCGCCTTCAGCAGGGCACTGGAACAGCGGGAATAGGCGGGTCGTCGAGGCCCGCCCCTCATCCGCCTGCCGGCACCTTCTCCCCGCTTGCGGGGCGAAGGGACCGAGCCGTGACCTCTCGGTCTCTCACTAACCTCTCGTAGGGCACGTCCCC
>NZ_LFIO01001549.1 GCF_001187535.1 Rhizobium ecuadorense | reverse complement strand
TCTTTCTTGGCAACGGGCTGACCATCGATCTCTCCGGCTATTCCTTTGGTGCGGCCGCGGCGGAAGGACCTGCTACACTCGGCTTTCGCCCGGAACACCTTGTGCTCGATGGGGCGGCGAGCGGCCTGCCCACCATTCCGGGCCGCGTTGCTGTCGTCGAGCCGATGGGTTCGGACGCCGTTGTCTGGTTCGACTGGGCGGACCAAAGCCTCTCGCTCCGGCTGATGGGCGACGTGACCCTTGAGCCCGGTGACGCCATGGCTCCCGGGCTCGATATCGCCAAGGCG
>NZ_LFIO01001606.1 GCF_001187535.1 Rhizobium ecuadorense | reverse complement strand
GGCTTCTCTCACCGCTTTCTGGCGCGTGCGCCTCAACGCCAACGAGATCCTCGTTTCACTGATGCTGAGCCTCGTTGCGGCGCAACTGCTGAACTACCTGCTGCTCGGCCCCTGGAAGGATCCGAACGGCTTCAACTTCCCCCAGTCGGTGATGTTCCAGTATGATGCGATGGTGCCTACCCTAATCGCCGGTACCCGCCTCAATGTCTCATTCCTCATCACGCTCGCCTTGTCGGTTGCGGCCTGGGTTTTCATGCAGAGGAGCTTCATGGGCTACAAGCTGCAGG
>NZ_LFIO01000544.1 GCF_001187535.1 Rhizobium ecuadorense | reverse complement strand
CTCAAAAGCGTGTTCGACGCGGAGCGAATTTATGTGCTTTCGCTCGGCAGCCAGCAAGCCAATAGCCACCTGCATTTTCATGTCGTTCCCTTACCCTCTGGTGTGCCTCTTGAAGAGCAGCAATACCACGCGCTGATGGCGGAGTACGGGGTTCTGCAGATACCTGACGATCAAATGGCACAGTTGGCGCAGCGCATTGCCGAAGCATATCGTTCCGAGTTGACCGCCCGATAATCAACCGTCCGGCTCGCGGTTGAAACCCGGAAGCCAGTGCCTCCAAGCTACGT
>NZ_LFIO01000316.1 GCF_001187535.1 Rhizobium ecuadorense | reverse complement strand
GACTGGAACCGCTCGTGACAGCACCCAGCCGGTACTGCGGTCGGCCCGCCGGACGCGATGCTCACATTCGAAAACACCCTTGCTTGCGATGGCCTCGTCGATTACCGCCTGGATCGCGGGAATGTCCTCGGGAAACAGATAGGCCTCCTGCCACGCGACGGTTGGATTGGCCGTGTCTGCGAGAACATTGCGACCGTCGAGCTGCTGCATCTCCTTCCAGTCGGCGCTCATACGGTAGACGATGTCGGTCGTCGCAGTCGTGAACGCCCTGAACCTCTCTTCGCTCT
>NZ_LFIO01001017.1 GCF_001187535.1 Rhizobium ecuadorense | reverse complement strand
GCTGGAGATCGAAGATCTGCTAGGGAGAGAAGCGGTCGCGCCACGGCAGGAGTTGCTCGACAAGGCGATGCGTAAAAAGGTGGTTATGGTCACGGGTGCTGGTGGCTCGATCGGCGGCGAGTTGTGCCGCCAGATTCTACGCAACGAGCCTTCCACCCTGATCCTCCTCGATCAGAACGAGTTTGCGCTTTATAATATCCATGCCGAATTGCAGAAGCTGGCCGAGCTGTACAGACAAGAAGATCTGCAGATCGTCCCAATTCTTTGTTCCGTTCGCGACCAGGATC
>NZ_LFIO01000197.1 GCF_001187535.1 Rhizobium ecuadorense | reverse complement strand
GTGTCAGATAGGGCGTGCGCAGCTTGGGTAGGCCGACGGAATTCAGCAACAGGTCGACGGTGCCGTTCGGGCCGATCGTCCTGATCAGCGCATAAGCGAGGATGATCGATGGGACGAACATTGGAAAGATCGCCATGCCCTGCACATAGGCGGCAAATCGCCCCTGCGAGAACCGAAGGTAAAGCGCGATCGGAAGGCCGATCGCCAGAAGCAGGATACCGCAGACGGCGGTGGTCCAGAGCGTCAGCCATAGATTGCCGAGGCTGTAGCCGTCGGTGAAGAAGAAG
>NZ_LFIO01001300.1 GCF_001187535.1 Rhizobium ecuadorense | reverse complement strand
GAACCACCCTTTTGAATGTCGCATAAATCTGACGTTTGTGACAGGATTTTTCCTGGATTTTCAGCGCCGTCTATTTCGTCGCTTAACTCCGGGAGGCCGTCTGAAAACTCAGCTGCCTGCTTCAGGGAGAAGTGAATATAGCAGTACGCGCCGACGGCCTCCGCAGCCCCCCCCGCGGGCAGGCGCGGCCTGCAGCATCAGATAGCGACGGCGGTGCCGTGGCGATGCCGGAGCCAGGGCGAATCTTGTATCGGTCGAAGGAGGGGAGAGGGAGGACGATCCTGACC
>NZ_LFIO01000889.1 GCF_001187535.1 Rhizobium ecuadorense | reverse complement strand
TCGGGTTATTGATGCTCTTTTGGTTTGGCGCTTGCGCAGTTTTCTAAAGACAGTTTTTTCTGCAGCACTTGGAACCGATCCTTAGTTGATTTGTGTTCCGGTCTCAGCAATCAAGATCGCCGTTTACGCCATTACCGGCTTTGCATCCGCGCTTGCTGGCATCGTCCATGCCGGGCAATTCAATTTTGGGAGTGCCAATGATGGGACCGGATATGAATTGACGGCCATCGCGGCTGTCGTCATCGGAGGAACCAGCCTGTTTGGCGGGTCAGGTTCAATGGTCGGAAC
>NZ_LFIO01000094.1 GCF_001187535.1 Rhizobium ecuadorense | reverse complement strand
CAGCCAGTCGGCGCGATCGCCAGGGAGGGTGCATTCAACCGACATGGTCTGCCTCCCGGTCCTCGAAGACGGATTCGATCATTTGAAGTCGGTTGCAGAAGATGGCGTCGTCGACCAGGTCGCGCTCGCGCCCGGTGAGCGCGTTGCCGGCCATCCACCTGCGAATGCAGTCAGCGATTGGCTGTTCCTCGACGCTCGTGTGACGGCACTGGTCCAACATCTGCTCTTCCGTGTGATGGCCCCGGGTTCTATTCAAGCCCGAATTATGGGCTGGCAGTTCAACGGGTG
>NZ_LFIO01000379.1 GCF_001187535.1 Rhizobium ecuadorense | reverse complement strand
GGAATTACCGGGAAGAAACGGGAATTGGCGGAAAAGCCTTGGAACGCAAGGTTTTGAGGAACCGCCACCGGCTGTTTGAGCTACCACAGCCTTGTCAGTGCCGGGCTTCCGAACTGCTCAGCCAGTTGCCCAACGGCACATGTGCATGGCTTGGCTCAATTCAACCATCAAAAATCTTCCAACGGACTTTGAAGACCTTTAAGCCACTGAAAAATAACGATTCGTCGGTTTGCTATCAGCAGCCGACTACGCACCATGCGTGGTCGATTGAGATGGAGAAGTCAATTT
>NZ_LFIO01001266.1 GCF_001187535.1 Rhizobium ecuadorense | reverse complement strand
TTCTTCATTCGTCCGTCCTTTAATAGGCCGGACTCTAATCCATTCTGGAGGAAATGCTCAGTGGCAGGTCAGAGGTTATCGATAAAGAACATAGAAGTAGAACCGCGGTCTATTGACCTCAGGCGCGTAACTAGAGTGGCTCTCATTACAGGAGTGACAATGACGAGCTTCCCGCCGCTCTTGTGCGGATCACCAACCGCCGAAGGGCTGGGCAAAATAGCACTGAATCAGTTAAACACGTCTTTAGCAAACTTCTCCGATCGAACTATTCAATACCTTACGGCCGCTTCATCGGATGAAGTCACGATCTTCGGGCCATTTTGTGCGCGCGTTATCCTTGAGAACGGATGCGCAGCGCTGGTCGGTAGGCTTGATCCCTTCAGAATTCTCTATCTCAGCGAATTTCAATCAAGGCCAGAGTATCTGTCAGGTAAACGCGTCAAGTCAGCGTTTTCTTGGGCGGGTGACGTAATTCCAGAAGAAAAACCCTCTGCGGTTTTGTGGGATGCGGATCACGAGTTGGTGAAAATCAGCCGTTCGTTGTTTTCCGCACATCTCGAGCATGTGTACTGGCGCCCTGCTGTGGATGCAATGCTGGACTATATTGGGGGAAATGATGCCCCCCAGCTGGACGATATGCGTTCGTTGGAGAGCGAGAAATACATATCGGAGATCAAGGGAAGATTTAGGCAGCTCTACTCACAGCTGTCCAAGGGGGTGCATTGGGAGTTTTTCAGTAGCAGCCTGCAGATGGACGAAGTAACGGTCAAGACGTTAATTAGAGATACGATCGTTAATATCGCGGGATTAGGTCTGATATCGCATTTTGTACCGACCGCTTACGCTTCTCTGAGTGCAGAGGCCGCGGTAGAATATTACATCCAGCTAAGAGAGATAGTGCCGTGACAGGTCAACTAGAAGAGGAAATCGACGCCACATTGATTTTGGCCGCCGAGGAATGCCCGCCTGCAGACTTTGCCAATATTCATAAATTCTCATCTCATGATGACGTCATCATCCGCAAACTTGTTGCTCATGGCCCCGTCCTCATTCGCGGAGGCCGAGGAAGTGGAAAAAGTGCCCTCTTGCTCGAAGCTCATCGTCGTATGCGCGAACTCGGCGCGGTCATACCGGTCTACGTCAGCCTGCGCTATTTACCGTTGCTACAGTCCGACGGCGATGAATATGTCATGCATTTTTGTCAGTTGCTCTCCAAGAAAATTCAGGAGGAACTCGCTGAGCAGCAGCACCGGGTGTCATTTCCAGTTGTCAATGAAGTCGCTTCGCTGCAGCAGGCTCTGAGCACATTAGCTCAATTCGCTCATAAGCGTGTTGTTCTTCTATTCGATGACGCTGCACATATCGGCCGTGAAAAGCCACTTGAGGTATTTTTCGACCTTTTTCGTACTATATCCAGCAGCTTGGTTTCGTGCAAAGCGTCAATTTATCCGGGGGTTACTAAATTCGGAACGCGGTTCGACGTTTATAATGATTCTACGGTATTGGAAATAAGTCGATCAGACGTAGCAAAAGATAGGCATTTTTTCTTGGAGGTTTTGAAAGCTCGATATCCAACTATCGCCTTGTCCGAGCGCTTTTCAGAGAGACTTTCTCCAGAGCAATTCGCAAACCTCATCGGTCGAGCTGTTGTTGGAAACATGCGTGGATTTATTCTTGCTTGCAATCGTTTTGATCAAATTGAAAGAATAAGCATTCCAGACGTAAATACATGTCTTTTGGCGCTCGCGACCGACTACTACTGGCCGCTGATGGACGAAGTTGCTCCGAAGCTCGGCGTCTACGAGCCTCTCATTGAACCTGCGCGTGAGTTGGTGGAGGCCATCGTCGATTATGCTGTAAAGGCCTCAAGAGGCAAGGCGGTCTCACAGGACCGTGTTCTCATACACAGGCAATTCCTGGCGCAGTTTGGTAAGATTTTTGAGGTCCTGGAATATCTTGGCTTCATCTCCCGGAGGGAGGCGTCGCGAGCGATGAAGTCTGGGGGACGGGGAGCGGTTTTCGCGATTAACTTGTGTAATCTGCTCGATAAGACGCCCAGCCAACGTCTCTCAATCGAGGCCATGGACCAATGGATTGCAGGAGCTCCGGAAATCTCTGAGATCCACGTTTCGAGTAATACATTTCAGTCCCTTACTCTCCCCACGCTGGCGGATGAGAGCGGCGAACTTGCGATTTTGACGAAGCCCGTCGAAGTTTTGGCAAAATCAACAGCTTACCCCTACGGATTAACGGATGACAAAATTGGGCGACTTCGAGCGAACGGATATTTGACTGTTGGACAAGTAGCGAAAGCCTCAGATTACCAATTGAAGCAGGTCTATCTTATTGGGCCAGTTACCGTGCGACGGATTCGCTATGTTGTGGCTCAGGCTATTTGGATGTAGCTAACTTGATGAATCGGCAATCAAATAGTGTGTTCGTCAGTATTTGCATTGCAGGAAACTTGCATGGTGATCGGTTGGCCTGTTTTGCGTTTGCTATAGTTCAATGGCTTGTCCACGAACTCGATGGATGGGCTTTAGAATAGATCAATACGGACCTTTGCGCCTTGGTAAGTCGTCGCTGTCCGATCGCTCGATACTCCCTGGCGTTGTTTGATAAATCGATGCTCTGCCTGTGCAATTTGGCGGATCAAGGAACCGTCGTTACACCAGTCATACTCATAAGTAGTATATGTTGTCAGTTTACTACTATAAGTGTGTAGTTTTCATTTTAAAGTGGATTTGATAGCAATTGACTCTACCGTTGAGGGAGAGTCGAAATGCGCCAGGTCAAAATTCGAACTGCGGTAATCGGACTGTTAATCTGCGCCGTTGGGGGGAGCGCCGTTGCTCAAAATGCAACCGATACCCAGCCTTTTAGCGAGCGAGAATTGACGGACATGCTAACCGATGCGGTTGGTCGCTTGCAGCGACTGGAAGCGGAATTAGAGGCGAATAGGCTGCCTGTCGGCTCCTATATTTTAATGGAGAGAAGATGCCCCGGAAGACAATTTCAAGACGTCACCGAACAATTCCACGGTCGCCTCCTGAAGGTGAGCAAAGACGTCGCCGGAAATCCTATTAACAATGAAGGAGATGGGGCTCACGAACATGGCGGCGGTCAGCACACTCACAGCGTAGAAGGCATTACATCTCCTCTAGGAGGAGGTCAGCGCAAAGGCACGCTCGATCGCGACACAACGGTCCCGCACGAAAACACGAGACTTAGAGTTTCAGGAACTGCCCTTTCGAGCGACCATTCGCATCAAGGGGGAGCTCATGAGCATGCGGCAGTTGCATTTCGGATTTGCAAAGTAATTTATTGAAGGATGCGGATCGTCTTTACGACACGATAGCGTAGCATGGGACGGAATAAGCTTCAAACCGCGTAGCGTCCACAAGACGTGCGATTTGCTCAATCCGCTGACGAGGGGCAGGCAGTGGCGACCAGAACCTAATCCCCAAAAAACCGGATAGGCTTGTACCGCCGGTGCGCGATGATCAGGCTGCGATCGGGTTGGATGATATAGGTTTCCTCCACCTGCTGGCCGTACTGGTCGATGAAATCATGCGGAAAGGCGGAACCAGCAGGTGATTTGGTGAGCTTGCTGCGTGGCTGGCCACTATAGGTGATGCTTCCCGGGATCGGTTCAAGGCCGGGGCCGCTATAGCTAACGGTGCTGCACGCGGTGAGAATGAGGGTGCCGATCAGGCCGATGAGTGCGGGTTTCATGTCCATCCCTTCCGATGCCGCCGACGAAGCGATCTTACTCTCTATTGGCGCCGGCGCATCATGCAAACGGCATGGCCAGTTGCAATCCTTCGAGAAGCACCGCCTGGAGCGTCGTGATCGCTTCAGCCTTTCCATTGCCGAAACCGGCGCCGTCTGCTAGATCGGCAGCGTCGAAAAAGGC
The DNA here is from genome assembly GCF_001187535.1 of Rhizobium ecuadorense. Classification (GTDB taxonomy): domain Bacteria; phylum Pseudomonadota; class Alphaproteobacteria; order Rhizobiales; family Rhizobiaceae; genus Rhizobium; species Rhizobium ecuadorense. Next base: position 13,629 of record NZ_LFIO01001266.1, on the reverse strand, counting down.
AGGATCGGTTGAGGTAAGCCCGATCCCTTCCGTCAGGGCGCTGTAGCGCTCCTGCGAAGCTCTGCTCCGTGGCCCATTGCACGAGAACCCGCGACGTGATCCGCATGAAAATGCAGGATCCCGGCGGCGTGCGGAGACGGCAAAAGGCAGTCCCGGGATTTTTTTGAACGGAGACTGTCATGCGCCTGAACCATCTCGATTTTCACGTACCCGATATCACTGAGACGGCGGATTTCTTCATCCGCCATTTCGGCCTGACGCTCAAGGACATGCGCGGCAACAATGGCCTCGCGATCCTGGAGGACGATGCCGGCCTTGAAATCGTCCTCAGCCACGCCATCGCCAAGTTCGGCAGCGCCGACCAGGTGGAGATAGGGCGGCAAACCTATCATATCGGTTTCATCCTGCCTGAAAGGGCGGATGTCGATACGGTCCATGCCGGGCTTGTGGCTGCCGGCGCGGTTCTGTCAGGCCCGCCGGCCGCTATGCGCGGCGGCTGGCTGTTTTATTGCACGGCGCCGGGGAATATCCTTGTCGAGGTGGGGTGGCGGCCGGGTTAAACTGGCCGCGCGGCTTCCGGTTTGCGCCCGAGGCTGCCCCTCACCCTAACCCAACCGGGGTCGAGCCGCTGGTCTCGACCCGTCCTTCGGACCCCCGTAAAAACGGGGAGAGGGGACGTGCCACACGAAACATTGGCGGGGGACGGAGAGGGTGCCGCATGTCCCCTTCGCCCCGCAGGCGGGGAGAAGGTGCCGGCAGGCGGATGAGGGGCAGGCGGCGAACGCTGGTATTATTTGCCTCAGAACTCCGTCCAGTCACCATCCTGGCTTTTCGGCGCGTTGCCACCGCCGAAGGCGTTGGCGAGGGTTTGGCCGAGGGCGCGGGCGGGCGAGGTGGTCGGGCGGGCCGCACCTTCCCTCGCGACGCGGATTGCGGGTGCCTTGGCCACCGGGCGCGCGGCGGTGCGTGGTGCGGGTGCCGACGGTCGGGTCGAGGCGATCGGGGCGGCGGCGGCAAAGCCGCCGGTGCCGGTCAGCCGGAATTGGCCGAGCAGGCTGTTCAGCGCTGCCGCTTCCGTCGCCAGGCTGTGGCTGGCGGCGGTGGACTGCTCGACCATCGCCGCGTTCTGCTGCGTGCCCTGGTCCATGGTGTTGACGGCGGTGTTGATCTCCTGCAGCCCGATCGACTGTTCGCGCGAGGCTTCGGCGATGGCGTGGACGTGCTGGTTGATCTCCTGCACCTCGGCGACGATCGAGTCGAGCGCCTTGCCGGTTTCGCCGACCAGCGAGACGCCGGTCTGCACATGCGTGCCGGAATTGGTGATCAGGTCCTTGATTTCCTTTGCCGCCTTGGCCGAGCGCTGGGCGAGCTCGCGCACTTCCTGGGCGACGACCGCAAAGCCTTTGCCGGCCTCGCCGGCGCGCGCGGCTTCGACGCCGGCGTTCAGCGCCAGCAGATTGGTCTGGAAGGCGATGTCGTCGATGACGCCGATGATGTTGGAAATCTCGCCCGAGGATTTTTCGATCTGCTGCATGGCGGAGACGGCCCTGCGGACGATCTCGCCGGACTTTTCGGCGCCGAGGCGGGTGCGGGCGACGAGCTGGCTCGCCTCCTCGGCGCGCCTGGCGGCGTCGCGCACCGTGGTGGTGATCTCCTCCAGCGCCGCCGCCGTCTCTTCGACGGAGGCCGACTGCTGTTCCGTCCGCCGGGAAAGCTCGTCTGCCGAAGACCGAATTTCGTTGGCGCCGGCGCCGATCGCCCGGGCATTGGCGCCGACCGTATGCAGCGCCTCGTTGAGCTTCTCGACCGAGTTGTTGAAATCCTCGCGCAGCGCATCGAGATGGGCGACGAAAGGCTGGTCGATATGCGAGGCGAGATCGCCGGCGGCAAGCCGGCGCAGACCGTCGCCGAGCGCGGTCACGGCGCCTTCGAGTTCGGCTGCTTCTCGGGTTCTCTGCGCGTCGCGTTCGCGGCGTTCGCTGTCACTGAGGTTACGGTCGGCCTCGGCGCGCGCCTCGATCCGCCCACGCTCGATCGCATTGTCGCGGAAGATCGAGACGGCCTTTGCCATCTGACCGACTTCGTCGCCGCGGTCGAGGCCGCCGACATCGCTTGTGGTATCGCCCTCGGCAAGCCGGGTCATGCGCTGGCGCAACTGCGTCATCGGGCCGGCAATGCCGATCTGGGCGACGACGACGCTGAAGCCGACGGCGGCGAGCACGGCAATGCCGATCAGAAAGAGGCAGAAGACGATCCGCTCGTTGACCGAAGCCGAAAGCGCATCGCCGCCGTCGTTGAGCATCGCCATCATCGCATCATTGTTGGCGGTCAACTTCGGTATCAGCGCATTGAGCTTGGCATTGATCAGCGCAACATTCGCCAGCGCCCCGGCGCTGTCCTTGGCTTTGCTCTGCTCGATAATCTTGTTCGCCAGCGTTTCGATCTCATCGATGCCGGCCTGAATGTCATCGATCGCCGCCTTGCGGCTGGGCACCAGCGCCAGCGCATCTTTCATCCGGTCACGGGCCTGCGGCAGCCTGCTCGGCGCGGCGAGCGCTGTGTCGAAAGCCGGCGTATCGGGCTTCATCTCGGCAAGCAGGGTTACCTGCAGCACCGAGGCCACCAGCGAGGCGCTGGCGCGCGCGCCCTGCATCGAGGCCAGCGCTTCATGATCGATGAAGGCGCTGTAGGCGGCGTCCGCACGGCGGAACTCGGCGATGACATAGACCAGCCCGGCCATCGTGATCAGCCCGAGCAGCGCCACGACCGATATCATTTTCGTGCGGATTTTCAGATGCTTCAACATGGAAATGTCACCCGGTTGACCGGGCGTCGCGCGCCCGGTGCTTTGAAATGAATTGTTTCAAACAGAGCGCCGCGTGAGTGTCGCGGCTCAGGGATTATGGCGGAGTTGACGCATGCATCATGCAATCGGCCGGCGGGTCCGTGTCGTCGTCACAAATAGAGGCGATATTCTTTAATTCCGCGCTAACGGCGGGGTGGTGATGCGGTGATTTTTGGGGACAAGGAGGGCAAGCCGCCACGGCTGCCACCGCGCCGAAGGCTGCCCCTCACCCTAACCCTTGCCGGGGTCGAGCCACTGGTCTCGACCCGTCCTTCGGACCCCCGTAAAAACGGGGCGAGGGGACGTGCCCTGCGAGACGTTGGCGAGGGACGGAGAGGTCGCGGCAAATCCCCTTCGCCCCGCAGGCGGGGAGAAGGTGCCGGCAGGTGGATGAGGGGCGGATGCGGCACGATCCGTCCCATAGATATTCCCCGTCCCGCATGACTCTGTTACATCTCGCGGCAACGCTTCGCGCTTTAACCCGAGACCACGATGATCGAATCCAAACAGGCATTTCCGATTCTGAGGGCTCTTCTCGCGTTCGCAGTGCTGTTTTCGGGCCTTCCCGCATCCGCCCAGCAGGCAACACCGTCGCTGCCGCTGCTTTTCGATGCCCGTGAACGTCTGGCGCGGCCCGATCTCTCCTCGCTGGTGCGGCTGCGCTTCCTGACCTCGGTCGATTTTCCGCCGTTCAATTTCACCGATCAGAACGGCAAGCTTTCCGGTTTCAACGTCGATCTCGCCCGCGAAATCTGCAGCGAGCTGGAGATTTCGGACAAGTGCCAGATCCAGGCGCTCCCTTTCGCCGACCTGAAAGATGCGCTCGCCGCCTCGCAGGGCGATGCCGTGATCGCCGGTCTTGCCGTGACGCCGGAGCTGCGCCGGCGGTTCGTTTTTTCCCGGCCATATCTGATGCTGCCGGCCCGTTTCGTGCGCAATCTCGCTGTGCCGCTCGACGGCAAGACGGCTGACGCGCTTTCCAAGCATCCGGTCGGTGTCGTCAAGGGGACGGTGCACGAGGCGATGCTGGCCGCCTTCTTCCCTGCGATCAATGCCCAAGCCTTCGACACCAAGGATGCCCTGCTTGCGGCGCTGAAGGAGCGCAAGGTCGATGCCGCCTTCGCCGATGCGCTGCAGCTTTCCTTCTGGGTTTCATCCCCGGCCTCGGCCAAATGCTGTGCCCTGTTCGACGGGCCCTACCTCTCCGAGCATTTCCTGGGCGAGGGCATGACGATCATGCTGCGGCAGAAGGACAGCGTGCTGACGGCGGCGATCGACCACGCGCTCGCCACGCTGTCGCGCAACGGCCGTCTTCAGGAAATCTATCTGCGCTATTTTCCTTACGGGCTTTATTGAGCCTTCATGCATGTCGCCCGGAAGTGTGCAGCGGTTCCGGGATAACGACATGCATAAGAACAGAGAGCTTAAAGGTCAGCCCTTGCGGAAGCGGGCAATGGCGCTGCGCTCGATCGCCGCGCAGGTGAGCTTGTCGAGGCCGAGCCGGTCGCGCAGCAGGCTGAGCAGCCGCAATTCCTCGGCTTTGACGGAGAGATCGGCGGAGGCGACTTCGACGGCCAGCGCATAGGCCGTGTCGTAGAGTTTTGCCGGCAGAGTGTCGCGCACAGTTTCGAGAACGACGTCGAGGCCTTCAGGCCCTGAAAGCAGCGAGGCGCAGTCGCGCGCCACCGAAATCAGCTTGTCGTCGTCGAAATCCCGGAAAACCGGCAGGAACCCGATCAGTTGTCCGATCCTTTCCATCTCCCGGTCGTTCATCGTGCTGTCGACGGCTGAGGCCATCACCATCACGTAGATCAGCGCATCATGGGCGGAAAGCGGTTTGTTCATCTCTGATTCCTTTTTCGATCAGCCCAGAGTGGGAATTGGCAGCCGGCATTACAAGGGATCGGCTCCCTGTCAAGGCCGCCGGTTATCTCCGGCGCGGATCGTCGCCATAAAGACCTTTTCCCGCCTGCCTGGCCTTTTCGGCAGCCCATGCAAGCGGTGAGCCCGCCGCAGCCTCGGCCCAGCCGTTTTCGACAAGCCATGCGCTGAGATCCTGAGTGCCGAGCCGGCAGGCGGCGGTCGCCGTTTCCGTCCATACGGCCGCGTCGAGATCGCAGGCAATGCTGCGGTTGCGCAATAGCTGGCGCAGCGCCGTCTTCGCCATCATGCCGCAGGGCCATTGCCGGCCTGTCGGCCCGCATATCCTGTCGGCCGGCGTCGGCACCACGCCGGCAAGCTGAAGCTTGCGCTCGCCGAAGGAGAGAAGGCCGGCATTGTCGACCGCCGGCCGCGCCAGCTCCATCGGCGTCTTCGCGGCCGGACCTGCGGCTTGCGCGGCGGCCGTCTCGGCGCGTGGCTCGCGATCGGCGGGTTTGGGCGCCGTGCCACTGGCTGGACCGGGCGAGGGCGGCGCTGGCGGTTGCGCCGCCGGTTCCGTCGAGCGGACGATCACTTCGGCACGCTCGTCCGAAATCGCAGCCGGTTCACCGGCCTGCGCGGCGGGCTCCACCGCCGTCGCTGTCTCCTCGGCAGACACGGTCTCATCGCCGGCGGTGCCGCCCCGCAGCCTTGCCTCCCCCGCCATCAGCAGGCCGGCCACCACCACTATCCCTGTGAGACCTGTGAAGACGGCGGCAGGGCGCATGGAATATCTTCCTATTGGCTGGCCCAGATGATGCGGGCGATCCAATCGACATCGGAAAGCTCGAGGGTGCGGTTGGGATGTTCGGGATTGAGCGACAGGAGCTCGATCGAGCGCGGGCTCTGCCGCAGCAGCACCTTGGCCATCACCTCGCCCTCGCATGTGCGCACCACGACGCGGTCGTTGCGGCGCACCTGCGCGCCGGGCTCGACGATCAGCACGTCGCCATCGCGGTAGAGCGGCATCATGCTCTCGCCCTGCACCTCCAGCGCATAGACGGCGGATTTCTGCGACGGGGTTGCCGGAAATTCCACGACGTCCCAGCCCTGGCCGGCCGGAAAACCGCCATCGTCGAAGAAGCCGCCGGCGCCGGCCTGGGCAAAGCCGAGCAGCGGAATAGAGCTGCCCTGCGGTGGAAAGGCGCCGTCAGGCTGCCCGGCCGGCTTCCTGGAAAACCCGGCATCCGGCTGCAGGAAGGCAAGGAACTGCTCGACGCTCGCCCCTGTGGCATCGAGCACCTTGGCGATCGATTCCGTCGAGGGCCAGCGCAGCCGCCCGTCGGCGGAAAGCCGTTTCGATTTGTTGAAGGAGGTGGGGTCGAGCCCGGCGCGGCGCGCAAGACCGGATGGCGTCAGCTCGTGCCGCTCGGCAAGCCTGTCGATCGCCCCCCAGATTTGGTCGTGTGACAGCATAGGCGCCCGATTCCGCGCGCGGCACATCCGCGCGTCAGCCGGGCGGAATATTAACCGACCGTGCCGTCCGAGTAAAGGCAAAAGAGGAATAAAATCCTGTTATTGCACGCGTTTCAGGCGACCATCGCCATGTTGATCTTGCCGAGCTGGATGACCGCCTGCGTTCGGCTGTCGACGTCGAGTTTCAAGAGGATCGCCGAGACATGCGCCTTGATCGTCGCCTCGGAGACGCCGAGTTCATAGGCGATCTGCTTGTTCAAAAGGCCTTCGCCGAGCATGGTCAGCACCCGGCTCTGCTGCGGCGTCAGCGTGTGCAGGCGGTGGATCAGGTCGGCGACATCAGGATCCTGCTCCTGGCCGTCGCGGTAGTTTTCGGGTGTGGCGATATCGCCGGCAAGCACCGTCTGGATGCTGCGGCGAATGTCGTCGATGCCGGCGGATTTGGAAATGAAGCCGGAGGCGCCGAGTTCCAGCGCCCGGCGGATCGTCGTCGCATCGTCGGTTGCCGAGACGATGATGATCGGCAGGCTGGCAAATTCCGAGCGCAACGCCATCAGGCCGGAAAAGCCGCTGACGCCGGGCATGGCGAGATCGAGCAGCATCAGGTCGGCCTCCGCATGGGCGCCTGCCGCCTTGCGGGCGGCAGCGAAATCGCCGGCCTCGACGATCGCCTGCCGGCCTTCCATGCCGATCACCGCCTGGCGCAGCGCATCGCGAAACAGCGGATGGTCGTCCGCAATGATGATGGTTTGTTCCTGCATCGAAAACTCCCTCCCAAGAGCCCGATCGTGCCCGCATACGCCGCCGTCCCCTCGGCGTTCTCATGCCTGCCTGCTGATAGGACTATATCAGATCAGGTCTTCTGCGGAAGGGGATTGGCGTTTTCCTCGGTCTGGAACTCCTTCACCATCCCCATGAAACTCTTCATCATCTTTTCCATGATGCCGATCGAGCGGTCAATTTCCGCATCGCTTGGCAGCGCCCGCTGGATCGGGCCGCCCTGTTCCAGCTTCGTCACCCGCTCGGAAAGCCGATCGAGTTCGTCCTCATAGGCCGCCCGTTCGTCGGCCGCCATGCGGCAGACGAGGGCGCCGTCCTTGTCCTGGCAGATCGACATCGCCCCGGTCTGCCGGTCGAGCCGGACGAAATGGTCGCCGCTCCTTTCCAGCTGGAACCGACTTGCATCGGCCTCGGCCGCCACGGCGCCAAGCGGCAGGAGAAGAACGCCAAGTGTCAGAACCAAAATCTTCATAATCTCATCCTCCTGATTTTGCCTGTGGTAGCTCTGTTTTTAACTGCCGGGGCGTGGACATCGCCGCCTCTTTCCGGCAAAGCGCTGGTGATCGAGGACCAGCAATGGCGAGGCCATGATGAGCGTGACACCGACCCTTTACAAGATCGTGACGGAAACGCTCTGGCAGCAAGCCAGACAAACCGGCATTTTTCATGGCGCCGGCATCGATCTCAAGGATGGCTTCATCCATTTTTCGACGGCAGGCCAGGTCAAGCAGACCGCGGCGCTGCATTTTGTCGGCCAGGCCGGCCTGCTGCTGATTGCCGTCGATGGCGGGAGCTTCGGTGACAAGCTGGTGTTCGAAGCCTCGCGCGGCGGCGATCTCTTCCCGCATCTTTATGCCGATCTGCCGCTCGCAGCCGTGCTCTGGGAAGCGCCGTTGCCGCTCGACCAAGCCGGCGCCCATGTCTTTCCGGAGCTGCAGCCATGATCGATCCCTTTAAGCGTCTCGCCCGCAAGGGTCTCTTCCTGTTCGATCCTGAGATGGCGCACGGCATGTCGATCGCCGCGCTGAAATCCGGCCTGGTGCCGGCCTGCCAGATTACGCCCGATCCGCGCCTCAGCCAGACCGTCGCCGGCCTCACCTTCGAAAATCCGCTCGGCATGGCGGCAGGCTACGACAAGAATGCCGAGGTGCCGGAGGCGCTGTTGAAGCTCGGCTTCGGCTTTACCGAGATCGGCACGGTGACGCCGAAGCCGCAATCCGGCAATCCGCGCCCGCGCATCTTCCGGCTGGTGGAGGATGAGGCGGTCATCAATCGCCTCGGCTTCAACAATGAAGGCCATGACGCCGCTTTCGCGCGCCTTGCGGCGCTGAGCGGCAAGGGCATGGTCGGCGTCAATATCGGCGCCAACAAGGACAGCGAGGATCGCATCGCCGACTACGTCGCCGGCATCCGCCGCTTCCATTCGGTCGCGCGTTATTTCACCGCCAACATCTCCTCGCCGAACACGCCGGGCCTGCGCGACCTGCAGGCGCGCGAAAGCCTGGCCGCACTGCTATCATCCGTGCTGGCGGCGCGCGATGAAGCAGCAGTGACCTCAGGCCGCAAGGTGCCGGTCTTCTTGAAGATCGCCCCGGATCTGACCGAGGAAGGCATGGACGATATCGCGGCCGAGGCGCTGTCGCATGCGCTGGATGGGCTGATCGTCTCCAACACCACGCTGTCGCGCGACGGTCTCAAGGATCAGCGCCAGGCCAAGGAGGCGGGCGGTCTCTCCGGCGTGCCGCTGTTCGAAAAATCGACGGCCGTGCTTGCCAGGATGCGCAAGCGCGTCGGTCCGGCGCTGCCGATCATCGGCGTCGGCGGCGTCTCCTCGGCCGAAACCGCGCTGGAGAAGATCAGGGCGGGCGCCGATCTCGTCCAGCTCTATTCCTGCATGGTCTATGAAGGCCCCGGTCTGCCCGGCGATATCGTCCGCGGCCTCTCCAAGCTCATGGACCGCGAAAAGGCGGCCGGGATCGGCGAGTTGCGCGACAGCAGGCTGGATTACTGGGCGGCGCGAAAGGTCTGATCGGCCCGCGGCTTGACCAGCACCGCCAGGAAGAAGCCGCGGAACAGCAGGAAGGCGTTCATCGCCAGCCACAGGCCGTGATTGTGAAAGAGCGGCACGAAGACGGCGAGCATCAAGAGATAGCCGGCAAAGGACATCAGCATCCGGTTGCGCATCTCGGCCGACCATGTCGCGCCGATGAAGACCCCGTCCATCAGGAAGGCGAGCGCGCCGGTCAGCCCGGTCACCGCCGCCCAGGGCAGGTAAGTCTCTGCGGCCTGCCGCACCTCGGGCGAGGTCGTCAGCACCGAGATTAGCCAGGGCCCGGCGAGGAAGAAGAAGGCGGAAACGATTGCCGCCAGGCCGAAGGACCAGAGGGTGGTGAGTTTCAGCCCGCGGTCGAAGGCCGGCCGGTAACGGGCGCCGACCGCCCGGCCGGTGATCTGCTCGGCGGCATTGGCAAGCCCGTCGAGATAATAGCCCGACAGCAGAAAGAAATTCATCAGCACGGCATTGGCGGCAAGCGTCACCGCGCCAAAACCGGTGCCGATCCGCGTCATGATGGCGAAGGCGCCGATCAGCACGAAGGTGCGGATCAGGATGTCGCGGTTGAGTGCGAAAAGCTCGGCCAAGCGGTGCCGGGAAAAGATCTCCGACCATGCCGGCCGCTCTGATTTGGCAAAGCCGCTGAGCACGATGAACAGCCCGGCGAGCGCGCCGGTCGCCTCGCCGGCCATCGTTGCCCAGGCGACACCGGCCACGCCCCAGCCGAGCGTCAGGCCGAGATAGATCGACAGCACGATATTGATGCCGTTGATCAGCGCCTGCAGCAGCAGCCCGACACCGCCCTGTCCGCGCCCGAGCACGAAGCCGAGGATGGCGTAATTCGCCAGCGCTGCCGGCGCCGCCAGCATGCGGATCGAGAAATAGGTGGCGGTCGCTTCGGCGATCGCACCGTCCGCGCCCATCAGCCGCAAGCCGGCCGCCATCAGCAGCGGCGAAAGACAGAGCAGCGCCAACCCGCTGCCGAGCGCCGAGATCAGTGCTCTGGAGAAGACGGCCTGTTGCTCGTGCTGGTCCCGCCGGCCATAAGCCTGCGCTGTCAGTCCTGTCGTCGATGCCCGCAGGAAATTGAAACTGCCGAGGATGAGATCGAACAGCATCGCACCGATCGCCAGCCCTGCAAGCGCTTGCGGGTTGCCCATATGGCCGACGACGGCGGTGCTCGTCAGCCCGAGCAGCGGCGTCGTCACGAAGCCGAGCGTCATCGGAATGGCGATCGCCAGCACCAGCCGGTGCGTCACCTCGAAGGCGAACCTGTTGTCGTTACCGCGCGTGTCCATGATGGCCTGATCTCGAGGCCGAATCGCCTCAGCTGGAAAGCACCATGGCCCAATAGGGCAGGTTTCGGGAAGATGCATTGTGGGCGACGGCGACGCCGAGGCCGTCATAACGCCCGAGCATGTTTTCCAGGTGATGCGGCGAGTTGATCCAGGCGGTCACCACCGCATCGACGCTTTGCTGGCCGGAGGCGATATTCTCAGCCGCCGGCAGTTGCACGCCGCTCGCCTTGACGCGGGCGCCGAAACTGTCGGTCATTCCCATCAGATGCGCCATCTTGCCGGCGCTTGCCATGCGTTTGGCCTGGAAGAGGGCGGCCGTGCTCGCTGCCGGATCGGAGCGAAGCGGCGGCAGGCCGTTCTTCGCCCGCAGCTGGTTGACCAGCGGCAGCACGCTCGCCGTCTCGTCCTCGCCGTTCGAGGGCGTGCCGGCGAGGCGCGGGCTGGTGGTGCAGCCGGCGATGCCGGCGGCAAGCGAAAGTCCGGAAAGGATGAGCAGGCTGCGCCTGGAAAGGTCGATCGATGTCATGTTACCGGCGATAGCTGAAAAGGCGAAGGATGACGAAGAGCGGGATGACGATCGTCGCCCCGAGCAGAAGATAGTCGCCGACGCGCCCGAGCGCCGAAAAACCCCGATGCCAGATTTCCAGGATGAAATCCCGGAACCCATAGATGATGTTCCACGGGGTCAGGCCGAAGACGGTCATGACGAAACCGACGATCAGCGACACGACGACAAGCTTTATCAATGTGCGGGCGAAGGAATCGCCGAGGAACTTGTTCACCTGATCGGACATGCGCCATCTCCTGTTTGCCCTTGGAATAAGGTTGCCGCGTTCTGCCCGCAAGCCCTTTCCGGAATTGGCCGCTTCGCCTCTGAAATAGGACTTGAGTTTTTTTGTGGCCGCGGCCAGATGCCAATCAAACAACAGGTTCATTGATGCAGCCCCACCAGCTTTCCTCCGGCGATGTCATCGCCGATCGCCGCGCCGATTATGCCCGCATGCTCGACGAGGGCGGCGAGCCGGAAGCGGCGGCCGAGCTGATGGAGCAGGCCCTCGAACTCGTGCCCGGCTGGGCCGCCGGCTGGTATCGCCTTGCCAGCTACCGCGAAAAGGCGGGCAGGGGCGAAGCGGCGATCGAAGCCTATCGCAACACGCTTGCCCTCGACCCCGAAGACATTTTCGGCGCCGCCCTCAAGCTCGCCCTTCTCGGCGACGCCGCCACGCCGGACCGACCGCCGAGCCGCTATGTCGAGCGCCTGTTCGACGATTATGCCGACCGTTTCGAATCGGCGCTCGTCGAAAAACTCGATTACACCGTCCCGCAGAAGCTCGCAGCCCTCGTCGCCTCCACCGGCAGGCATTATGAATGCGCCGTCGATCTCGGCTGCGGCACCGGCCTGCTCGGCCCGGAAATCCATGGCCGTGTCAGCCGCCTCGAAGGCTTCGACCTCTCGCAGAACATGCTGGCCAAAGCCGCGGAGAAGCGGGTCTATGATCACCTCGCCCAGGCCGATCTCTCGCTGGCGCCGGATCTCTCCGGTCTCTTTGTCGGGGCGGGGCGTGGGCGCGCCGATCTGGTGACCGCCGCCGACGTGCTGATGTATCTCGGCAATCTCGAAAGCGTCTTTGCCATCATCGAAGACCTTGCCGCATCAGGCGCCGATCTCGCCTTTTCCGTCGAGGATGCGGGGGAGGGCGATGGCTTTCATCTCGCGCCGTCGCTGCGGTATGCCCATTCGGAAACCTATGTGAAGATGCTGCTTGCCCGCCACGGCTTCGACATCCTCGACATCGTCAAGACGGTCATTCGCAAAGATGGCGGCAAACCGGTTGCCGGCATTCTGTTCCTTACGCGCAAGCCGGCATGAGCGAATATTTCTTGCGATTTTTTAATAGGACAGCATTGCTTACCTATTTCGCTTGATCGGCGCACAAGAAGACTGATATTGCACGGATATCCGCAGAGAGCGCGGCGATAAGACGCCGGGCGATCCTGTTCATTTCACAATCGAAAATCCACCGCGTCCGGCTTTTCCTCCGGACGTGTTCCCGAACGCGTCTGCTGTTGGAGACTGGCGACATGACACAGCTCATCAATGCCCTCGGCTTCTGGAATACCAGCGCCACGCGCCATGCCCCGGCCGAAGACGTGCAGGGCATCTTCTCCGGCAGCCTTGTTGCCGCCCTCGGCCTCTACGTGCTCGCCAGCGCCGGGCTTCTTACCGGCAGCACCGCCGGCGTTGCCTTCCTTCTGCACTATGCTTTCGGCATCAATTTCGGCCTTGCCTTCTTCCTGCTCAATCTGCCGTTCTTCTGGCTGTCGTGGAAGCGTCTCGGCATGGCTTTCACCATCAAGACCTTCGTCGCCATCGGCCTGACCTCGGTGCTGGCAGACGTGCAGTCGCGCTTCTTCTCCATTTCCAGCATCCATCCGGCCTGGGCGGCACTTCTCGGCGGCCTGCTGCTCGGCTTCGGCGTGCTGGCGCTTTATCGCCATCGCGCCAGCCTCGGCGGCGTCGGCATTCTCGGCGTCTATGTCCAAGAGCGTTTCGGCATCCGCGCCGGCCTCGTGCAGCTTGCCATCGATATGTGCGTGCTGGCCGCCGCCGTCTTCGTCACCACGCCGCCGGTGGTCTTCTATTCCGTCCTCGGCGCCGTCGTCCTCAACCTCTTCGTCGCCATCAACCACCGTGCCGACCGCTACATCGCGCTCTAACATTACAAATCGGTAAGCCATTCTAAACAAAACGTAACTTGCCTCAGCTCAGCCACGGCGCGACACTTCTTCCCGCGCCGGATTTGATGAGGTGAGTTATGTCAGATTTGGAAAAGCTTGTGAGACGCCGCATGCAGGAAGAATACGCCAAGGGCGCTTCCGCAGAGGAAATCGCGAAAGTCGTCCGCGACCTCTTCAACAGCATCGACCTTTCGGGCGATGGCTTTGATGCCGTCGCGGTGCGCGCCACGACCGATCGCGAGTAACGGGACATTCAACCGACCCGAGATTTTCGGGTCGGTTGTTGGGATGCCATCATTCCCCGCACCGACAGCCAGCTCTCCATTCGGCTGTTGCCACATCCTGGGTCGAGCCACGTGTCTTAGTCCAGGCAAAAGTGCCCGCAGGGCAGATGGGGTTGAGAAGCCCACGTAAAAATCGCCGCCGCGCCCCTACAAGCCACCCCACACTCCGCCATCCTCGGGCTTGACCTGAGGATCCATGCCGGCCTCCGTCAGACGGGGCCATGGATCCCAGGCTCAAGGCCACGGCTGTCCGGTTTAAAAAGAGTGGACAGGGCGCACGGTGTTGATTCTACT
>NZ_LFIO01001075.1 GCF_001187535.1 Rhizobium ecuadorense | reverse complement strand
ATTCAAAACCGCCGGGGCTCTAATCGCCGCTGGATGAAAGTTCAGTGGCAGGTCAAGATCAGCCAACCTTGGTCGACGGGTTGATCCAGTCCTCGCGCAGTATTTCGGGCTTCGGCTGCTTCGGGCGAAATTTCACCAGGACCTCGCGGCCGTCGATGGAGGCCTTCGTGCGTTCCAGTGCATTGCGTTCGGCAACCGCCTGGCGCCAGTGATCGTCATCGCGTCCGTCTGGACGGCCCTGTTCTTCCCAGATCGCGTAGGCCCTTTTGCTGATCCATTCGTGGCGTCTGTCGCTCATCTATCCATTCCATGTGTGAAAGGTGTTATTCGGCAATTCTGTCCTGCGGAAGCGGTCTTTCCTGCGGAAGCGGTCTGTCGTGGCGAACGGGCAGGCGGCGCTTGGCGGCCATCAGCAGGTCGAGTTCGATCGAGGAGGGCCCGAAACGGGTGAACAGGCTTTCGGCCTGCTCGCCGCCCAGGCCGTATTTGGAAGCGAATTCGTCAAGGCTGTAAGGGCGGCCGCGCACGACCCTGCTTCGGCGCTCCGATTCACGGATTTGCGTCATTGGTGATTCCCCAGACTGTTTTTCGAAGTGTGAGAACAAAACAGATTACAGCGGCAAAAGTTCCGTGATTTTTCAGGGTTTTTTCGCCACTGCAGGGCGGTCCAGAGGCTGTGGCATGGAATTTCACGAACGGCTGCTGGTTGGAAAATTTCGCCTAAAAGACGCAAGAAAATCAGCGCGTTATGGAATTGGCTTCCGCGAGGGCGGATAAATGGGCTTTACCCCGGCGCGTTAGTCTATAGAATCAATCGTGTTAATCGGTTCGCAGGGGCAGCAAAACGCTCCGTTCCCGCGTTGGCGCGACCGATACCGGAGGACTTTGGCTTCAACCCATCAAGAGGAGACAGACATGATGAATGCCCTGCCGCCACTTCATGACGGCCACGCGCCGTTTACCCTCCAGCAGCTGTTTCGCGAAGCGCTTTATGCCTTCGAGGAATGGGACAGCGAATTGACCGAACCGATCGTGACCTACGAAGGACGGGTCGTCCCCATCGGCTTCGTTTTCGAAGCCATGCGCGAATGCACCGACATCGTGCCGATGAACATCGTCGGCGCTGTCACCGAGCGGCTGACCAAGCCGTGGGAGGGCGAAGGCCCGCTCGACCAGATGACCTTCTCGACGGCGGCGCGCGTCATGCGCGTGCTGGTGCGCAAGCGCCTTCTTGCCAACGGCACGGTCGATCTCGTCGCCGTTTCGGCTCACGCAGCAGAAGACCAGAGCCGCGACTGACGGGAAAAGGATCGCGGCCCTGGCTGCGATCCTTTTCCGCTTTCCGGCGGAACCTCGCCCCTTGCCAGCCGTTTACTGGCATGCCCGCCGCCAGTGCGGGTGAGGAATGAGCACCATGCTGAAATCCATCGTTCAAGAAATCATCGGCACGCCGCGGCGTGAGCCGGAACTTCCGCAATCGCTCGAGCAATTTCGCGACAGGAAGCGGGTGCTGATCATCTTTGCCGATGCGCAGGACGACCGTGCCGTCATCCAGGACGAATGGCTGCGGAACGCGCATATGCGTCTCATCGAGGAAGACATCGAGGTTTTCATCATCGCCGGCGGCGGCGCTTTCTCGCTGCTCGACGACGGCTCCGAACTCGATGCCGACGATGTCAGAGAGCGGCTGCAGGGGCCGCCATCCGGTGAGTTCGGGCTGATCCTGATCGGGCGCGACGGAACCGTGAAACTGCGCTCGAGCGAGCCGAGGCCCGCGGAGGATATTTTCGCGGCCCTTGAGATGCTGCCCAAGCGGACGCCCTGGTAGGGTTCGGAACACCGCGGACGCGCGTCCGACGTCTCCTGCTTCTTAAAGCTCGAAGGCTTCCTTGAGGCCGAGGCTCTTGCGCTCGCGCAGGTCGAGATCGGTCTCGATATGGGCGATGTGATGCAGCATCAGCCGGCAGGCGCGGTCGAGGTCGCTGCTTTCGATCGCCGAGATGATCTCGCCATGTTCGGAATGGCCGCAGCTCGATGCGGTGGATTGGCCGTAAAGGGCAATCACCAGGGAGGAGCGGGCAACGAGCTCTTCCATGAAGCGCTGCATGATTGCATTGCCTGAGATCTCCGCCAGCATCAGGTGGAAATCGCCCGACGCCTTGATCTCGGCGCGGCGCGCCGTCTGGCCGCGTTCGCTCATCAGCCGCCCTTCCTCCAGCAACAGCTGTTTCAGCTGGCTGATATCATCCGCGGTGATCCGCGCCGCCGCCTCACGCAATATGCCGGGTTCGACCAGGCGGCGGGCGGAAAAGATCTGGCGGGCCTCCTCCGGCGAGGGATAGGCGACGAAGGCGCCGCGGTTCTTCTCGACGCTGACGAGGCCCTCATAGGAGAGCGCCTGCAGGGCGGCGCGGGCGAGCGTGCGGCTGACGTTGAAGAGATTGCCGACATCGCTTTCGGAAAGCTTGGTGCCGGGTGAAAGCCGGCGCTCGACGATCGCCTCGCGAATGGCGTCGCGGATCTGTTGCGCGCCGGTTTCGGCGGAGTCTTCGGCCTGCATAGCCTTGGCGGCGGATTTCATGAAATCATTCCCTGATGGCGGGCAAACCATATCCGGCTTCGCGGCAAAAGTTAAACGGAATTTGTGCCCGAAACGCCGGCGGAATTGTATACGATTTTCTGCACAAATTGAGCACGAAAGCCTAAATCATGTGCAGACACTGCCTAGCCCATAATTTTACCTCGCGGATGGATCGTCGATAAAACCGTTTTTTCACAATGGTTTGGTCGGTGAAACGGAATCTGGCACGGCAGATGCATCGTCTTTTCCAAACAGGGGAAGGCATGATGTCGAAAGCGGCAGAGATCGATATAGTATCCGTTTCGAAGGTCTATGGGGCGACAACGGCCGTCCATGCCATCAGCCTGAAAATTCCGGCCGGCGCCTATTGCTGCTTCCTCGGCCCATCGGGCTGCGGCAAGACCTCGACGCTGCGCATGATTGCCGGCCATGAGAGCATTTCGTCGGGCGATATCCGGCTCGGCAATACTGTTGTCACCGATTTTCCGCCGGCCAGGCGCGGCACGGCGATGATGTTCCAGTCCTATGCGCTGTTTCCGCATCTCGATCTCATCGACAATGTCGCCTTCAGCCTGAAGATGAAGGGCGTCGACAAGGCCGAGCGGCGGGCCAAGGCGCTCGACCTGCTGAAGCTGATGCAGATGGAGCCCTATGCCTCCAGGCGCCCGGCCCAGCTTTCCGGCGGCCAGCAGCAGCGTGTGGCGCTGGCGCGCGCGCTGATCACCGATCCGGAGGCGCTGCTGCTCGACGAGCCGCTGTCGGCGCTCGATCCATTCCTGAAGATCCGCATGCGCGCCGAACTCAAGAAACTGCAGAAGTCGCTCGGTATCACCTTCGTCCATGTCACCCACAGCCAGGAAGAGGCGATGGCGCTCGCCGATATCATGGTCATCATGAATGACGGCCGGATCGAGCAGGCGGCTGCGCCCCGCGAAGTGTTTGAGAAGCCGGCAACCGCCTTCGTCGCCCGCTTCATGGGCGATCACAACGTGCTCAGCGGCCGGGTGACCTCAAGCGACAACGGCGTGCTCGTCATGACTGTGCCGGAGGGGCAGAGCTTTTCCGTGCGCGGGGCAGGCAGGGAGGTCGGCGAACCGGTCGATATCGGCATCCGCACCGACCGCGTGCGCCTGCAGGTGGCGACGGAATGGACGCTCGGCTTCAACGGCACCGTCTCCAACGTCGAATATCGCGGCTCCTCGGTGAAGATCACCGTTATCGGCGCCGGCAGCGACGACTTCACCGTCATATCAGACGACAGCGACTATTTCGCCCGGCCGGTTTCTGTCGGCGATGCCGTTGCGCTCAGCTGGGCGCTCGAGGATGCCGTGCTTCTCGGCCGCTCTTCCGCATGACCATCACCAACCATCCTTCCGCATCAACAAAAAGGGGAACTGACATGACGACTGAAACCACATCGACCAAGGCTGGGAAGGGTCTTTCCCGCCGCACGCTGCTGAAGACGGGGGCTGCCGCCGTCGGCGCCATCGCCGGCTCCGGCGTGATCACCGGCTTCCCGACAATCTGGGCGAAGACGAACATCACGCTTCGCCAGTTCGGCACCGGCGTCTCGAACATCAATGCCATCGCCGAAAAGTGCAAGGCCGATCTCGGCATCACGCTGGAGATGACGGCGACCGATTCCGACGCCGCCGCCCAGCGCGCCGTCACCCAGCCCGACAGCTACGACATTGCCGATATCGAATACTGGATCGCCAAGAAGGTGTTCCCGACAGGCGTGCTGCAGCCGATGGACGTCAAGAAGCTGAAATATTACGACAAGATCGTGCCGCTGTTCATCAACGGCAAGCTGAAGCCGGACAGCGTCATCGCCCAGGGCACGGCGCCGCACACGGTCGGCTTCGTCGAGGCGCAGGGTTCCAAGAAATTCGCCAAGGAGCCGACGCAGTGGATGACGATGGTTCCGACCATCTACAATGCCGACACGCTCGGCATCCGTCCCGATCTCACCGGCCGTCCGATCACCAGCTGGGCCGATATTCTCGATCCGGCCTTCAAGGGCAAGACCGCTATCCTCAACATTCCGTCGATCGGCATCATGGATGCCGCGATGATCATGGAGGCCTCCGGCAAGATCAAATATGCCGACAAGGGCAACATGACCAAGGAAGAGATCGACAAGACGATCGAATTCCTGATCAAGACCAAGGGCGAGGGCCAGTTCCGCGCCTTCTGGAAGTCGTTCGACGAGTCGGTCAACCTGATGGCCTCGGGCGAAGTCGTCATCCAGTCGATGTGGTCGCCGGCCGTTGCCGCCGTCCGCTCCAAGGGCATCGCCTGCACCTTCCAGCCGCTCAAGGAAGGCTACCGCGCCTGGGGCGGCGGTCTCGGCCTTGCCTCGCATCTGAAGGGCGCCGAGCTCGACGCGGCTTACGAGTACATCAACTGGTACACATCAGGCTGGGTCGGCGGCTATCTCAACCGCCAGGGCTACTATTCCGCCTGCATGGACACCGCCAAGAACTTCATGTCGGCTGACGAATGGGGCTACTGGATCGAGGGCAAGGCGGCGCAGGGCGATATCCTGTCGCCTGAGGGCAAGGTCATGGAAAAGGCCGGAGCCGTCCGCGACGGCGGTTCCTTCGAAGCCCGCATGGGCGCCGTCGCCTGCTGGAACTCGGTGATGGACGAAGACCGCTACATGGTCCGCCGCTGGAACGAGTTCATCGCCGCCTGATGCAGGTCGGCGTGTGCCGCTTTCCCCTCCCCAACCCTCCCCACAAGGGGGAGGGAGCCCGGCGAGGTTGCGGCAGAGAAACTCCCTCCCCCTTGTGGGGAGGGTTGGGGAGGGGTCTTTTTTTGAGCCCTCCCTATCCGACGCAAGGTCCGCGGTAGCCAAGGCGCTGCCGCGCTTCCCTTCTCCCCGCCTGCGGGGAGAAGGTGCCGGCAGGCGGATGAGGGGCATCCCTCGTCTGCCGGAATATGGATAAAGGGAGAACCGGATATGGCAACCATCGCAGCAGATACGGAAGAGGGCAGCCACGGCGCCCGCGGCGGCCGCGCCTTCCGCCTCTCCCCCTCGGCCATCTCCTATCTCCAGGCGACACCGCTGATCGCCATTCTCGGTTTCTTCTTCCTGCTGCCGATCGCCATGATCGCGGTCGTCAGCTTCTGGGATTATGATTTCGCCGGCCTCTATCCCGATTTTCTCACCATGAACTACACCGATACGCTCGGTTCATGGGTGACGTGGAAGACCTATCTCAACACGCTGAAATTCACCGCCATCGTCTGGGGGCTGACGCTTCTCATCGGTTTCTGGGTTGCCTATTTCCTGGCCTTCCACATCCGCAAGACCTCGACGCAGATGATCCTCTTCCTTGTCTGCACCGTGCCGTTCATGACCTCGAACATCATCCGCATGATCTCGTGGATCCCGGTGCTCGGGCGCAATGGCCTCGTCAATTCGTCGCTGATCAAGATGGGTATCATCCCGCAGCCGATCGAATGGCTGCTCTATTCCGATTTTGCCGTCGTGCTTGCGATGGTGCATCTCTATACGCTGTTCATGGTGACGCCGATCTTCAACACGCTGATGCGCATCGACCGGTCGCTATTCGAGGCGGCGCGCGATGCCGGCGCGTCGGGCTGGCAGGTGCTGTGGAACGTCGTCATTCCGCTCGCCAAGCCCGGCATGGCGATCGGCTCGATCTTCGTCGTCACCCTCGTCATGGCCGATTTTTCGACGGTGCAGGTGATGTCCGGTGGCCAGAGCGCCTCGGTGGCGCTGATGATGAAGAACCAGATGTCGCTGCTGCAATATCCGGCCGCTGCCGCCAATGCCGTGGTGCTGCTGGCCGTGGTGCTCCTGATGGTCGCGGCCATCCTGCGCGTCGTCGACATCCGCAAGGAGCTTTGAGATGAACCACGAAAAACGCGGCCTCGAATTCTATCTGCTGGCGATCTTCTTCGCCGTCTTCGTGCTGTTCCTCTACGGCCCGCTCTCGGCGATCCTGATCCTCTCCTTCCAGGGGCCGGACGGCGGCCTGACCTTCCCGATGAACGGCGTTTCCACCCACTGGTTCTTCAACCTGTTCGAAAAGCAGGCGGTCGGCGATTTCGGCGCCTCTTTCCGCCGGTCCTTCACCCTCGGGCTGATGGTGATGGTCGTGACCGTCACGGTGTCGCTGCTTGCCGGCCTTGCCTTCCGCCGCCGTTTCCGCGGCTCGACTGCGCTGTTCTATGCCACGGTCGCCAGCCTCGTGGTGCCGTCGATCATCGTCTCGCTCGGCATCGGCGTCGTCTTCCAGGAGGGAGGGCTGAAGCCCGCCTGGTATTCCTCGGCCTTCGGCGCGCATCTCACCTGGACGCTGCCCTTCGGCGTGCTGATCATGTTTGCCGTCTTCAACCGCTTCTCGCCGGCCTATGAGGAGGCGGCGCGCGACCTCGGCGCCAGCTCCTGGCAGACCTTCCGCCATGTCGTGCTGCCGATGATCGCGCCAAGCCTGATCGGCGTCGGCCTATTCGGCTTCACGCTCTCCTATGACGAATTCGCCCGCACGCTGATGACCTCGGGCAGCTACAACACGCTGCCGCTCGAAATCTACGGCATGACCACCAATGTCACGACGCCGGTGCTCTATGCGCTCGGCACAGTGACGACACTGTTTTCCTTCACCATCATTCTCATCGCGCTCGGCATCATGATCATGCTCGGCCGGCGGCAGGCAAAGATCAACTGACATGCGCATTCTCATCGTCAATCCGAACACCACGGCCTCCATGACCGAGAAGGCCGCCACTGCCGCGCGCGCGGTGGCCGCGTCCGGCACGGAAATCATCGCCGCCACTTCGCAAATGGGGCCTGTTTCCATCGAAGGCCATTACGATGGGGCGCTGGCGATCCCCGGCCTGCTTTCCGAACTGAAGGAGCGGCAGGTGGCGGGCTATGACGCGGCCGTCATCGCCTGCTTCGACGATACCGGCCTTGAAGCGGCGCGCAGCTTTGCCGACGTGCCGATCCTCGGGCTTTGCGAATCCGCCGTCGCAACGGCCGGCTTCCTGGCGCAGCGCTTTACCGTGGTGACGACGCTGGAGCGCTCGCGGGTGCTGATCGACAATCTGGTGCGCCGCTACGGCATGGGCGAGCGCGCCAAGGTGCGCGCCTCCGACATTCCGGTGCTGGAGCTCGAAGATGCGGCATCGGGCGCAATCTGCAAGCTCAGGGCCGAGATCGAGCGGGCGCTGGAAGAAGACGGTGCCGAGGCGATCGTGCTCGGCTGCGCCGGCATGACGGATCTGGCTAGGGAATTGCAGGATATTTACGGCGTGCCCGTCATTGACGGCGTCGCAGCCGCCGTCAAGCAGGCCGAGGCGCTGGTCTCGCTCGGGCTTTCCACGAGCAAGCGCGGCTCCTACGCCTCGCCGCTGCCAAAACCCTTCACCGGCGCGATGAGCGCCTTCTCGCTGGCCGGCTGAGCCATGGCCGTTTCCTTCGACTTCACAGAGCTTTCCGAGCGCCAGCGTTACAAGCTGATGATCGGCACGATCATTCCGCGACCGATCGCGCTGGTGACGACGGTCGATGAACACGGCCGGATCAACGCCGCCCCATTCAGCTTCTTCAACTGCCTGTCGGCCGATCCGCCGATTCTGGCGATCGGCGTCGAGAACAATGCCGACATGTCATTCAAGGACACCGGCCACAATATCCGCATGACCGAGGTCTTCACGGTCAATATCGTGTCTTTCGCCATCGCCGAGGCGATGCATGTTTGCGGCGCCAAATATCCGCGCGGTGTCGACGAGCTGAAGCAAGCGGGATTGACGGCGATGGCGGGGGAGAAGGTGGCTTCGCCCTGGATTGCCGAGGCGCCGGCCGCCTTCGAATGCCGGCGGCATGTGACGCTGGAGCTCGGCCGCTCGCGGCAGATCGTCATGGGCGAGATCGTCTACGCGCATTACCGCGACGGCGTCGTCGATCCGGAACGGCTGCATGTCGATCCGGCCGCCGTCGATGCCATTGCGCGGCTCGGTGGCGATACCTGCGCCACAACGCGCGACCGTTTCGAGATGCTGACGCCGAAGCTCTGAGCTGGGGCAGATCCAAGTTTTGCTTTACTTTTTCGCCTCTCGCGAGAATGGTCTGCAACGGATCATTGCGGCAGAGGAGCGCCTTATCATGACACTCGACGACGATCTCAACCGGATCGCGGAGCAGGAAAAAGCGCTGAGCTTCGATGCCTTCGACCTGACGACGGCATGGCAGCTCGGCAAGCTCCTGCAGGAACTCGCCACCGAGCGCGGCCTCGGGATTGCGATCGATGTGACCCTGCATTCGATGCCGGTCTTCTATGCCGCGCTGCCGGGGGTGACGCCCGATAATGTCAATTGGGTTCGCCGCAAACGCAACATGGTGCTGCGCTATTTCCGCAGCAGCTATGCCTCCGGCCTGAAGCTCGGCAAGGACGGCAAGACGGTCGAGGATAACGGGCTTTCCGGCGCCGATTATGCGCCGCATGGCGGCAGTTTCCCGATCAACGTCAAGGGCACCGGCTGCATCGGCGCGGTCACCGTCTCCGGCCTGCCGCAGCGCGACGACCATAATCTCGCGGTCGAGGCGCTGGCGCTGATGCTGGCGAAGGACCTGGATACGCTGCGGCTCGCTCCGCTCTGAGTGGGTTTCTGCCGTAATTTCGACAGAAAAAAGCCATGAAAAGTGCAAAATCGCGTCGCCGCTCCGGTGACGCGGGCTTGTCCTGTGGTTAAGGTGCGGCATCGCCTTCCTCAACTCCCCGGGACGCCATGATCCGCCTCTTCCTTGCGCTTGCCGCTGTTGCCGGCTTCGGCCTTCTCCTTGCCTCCTGCAACACGCTCTCCAAGGAGGAATGTGTGGCCGCCGACTGGCGGGTGATCGGCGAGAGCGACGGTGCGGCGGGCTACGAGCCGCAGCAGCGCTTTGCCGCGCATGCGAAATCCTGCGAGCGGGTGAAGATCGTGCCGGATCAGACGATCTGGTTCCAGGGATATCAGTCCGGGCTGGTGCGCTACTGCACGCCGCTGAGCGGCCTGGCGCGCGGCCAGGCTGGCAGCGGCTATGCCAATGTCTGCCCGCCGGAAACCGCTTCGGGCTTCCTGCGCGGCTTCAATCTCGGAGCCAAGCAGCACGGGCTGCAGGAGCGCTTCAACTCGATGCAGAACGACTACAGCACCAAGGAGGCTGAGATCGACCAGCTTTCCGACAGGCTGAAGGATGCGAAGGACGGCGACAGGTCGGAATTGCGCCGGCGGATCGAGGATCTGGAAGACGACATGCACGACATCCGCCGCGACCAGCGCGACGTGCAGGACGAACTCGACCGCGTCAACGAGGATGTCGAATGGTTCCAGCGCAACCCGGCGGCCGAATTGCGGGCGCCGGGTTACTGAGCCTCAGAGCATGTCTCGCAAAAGTGTGCAGCGGTTTTGCGATAAAGACATGCGCACACAAAGACCTAAAGCGTGACAAGCGATCTGAAAGATTGCGACACGCTTTAGAGCTTGCCGCCGGCTTCGGTGATGCCCTTCGTCAGGCTGCCGGTTGCCGGGAAAAGCGGGATGAGGCAGGCCTGCAGGGCATGGTAGATGTCGCCCTTGCCGGGGAAGAGCGAATGGGCGGGAACGAGGTCTTCCGTCAGTTCCTCGTGCCAGCCGCCATTCCTGTGGTCGATGAAGGCGCGTTCGATCACGTTCCAAATCTTGCGGTAGCATTCCTCGTGGTCGTCGCTCGGCAGATGCTCGTTGAGGAAGTGGGCTGCGGCAGCACCCTCGCAGGCCGGCCACCAGAGCTTGTTACGCTTGGCGGGCTTGTCGTCCCAGTCGAGCGTATAGAAGAAGCCGCCCTTGTCATTGTCCCAGCCGAGCGCCATCGACTGCTCGAAGAGCGCCTTGGCCGCATCCGGCATCCATTCGATGCGTTTGCCGCCGAGCACCCAGAGCTGCAGGATGAGGCGGGCCCATTCCAGCCAGTGGCCGGGCGTCGTGCCGGCCGGGCGGAACATTTCGTTCGGATGATAATATTGCTTGTCGAGCTTCCAGTCGGCGTCGAAATGCTCGGCGACGCGCCAATCGACCGAGCCCGCCTGCCGGCGGATGACGAGATCGGCGATGCTTTCGGCCTTGGTCAGGTAGTCCCGGTCGCCTGATGCTTCGAAGGCGGCCATCAGCGCTTCGGTCAGGTGCATGTTGGAGTTCTGGCCGCGATAGGCGCCGCCGTCGAGCGGCTGCCAGTCGGCGGTGAATTCCTCGGCGATGGCGCCGTGGCGCGGTTCCCAGAACCTGCTGTTGAGGATTTCGGTGATGTCGGACAGCATGCCGTCGGCCAGCGGATGGCCGATCGTCTTGGCGGAGGAGGCGGCCAGCAGCACGAAAGCGTGGCCATAACCCTGCTTGGTGGTATCGACCGGGCCGTCATTGTTCAGCGACCAGAAATAGCCGCCGTTTTTGCGGTCGCGATGATGGTTCCAGAGATAGTCCATGCCGTGGTCGACGAGGTCGCTCGCACCCGGGCGGCCGAGCAGCGTGCCGATCGAGAAGCAATGCACCGCGCGCGCGGCGATATGGATGCCGCGCACCTGGCCCTCGGCGTCAAGCGGCCTGCCGCTGTCGTCGAGATCGTAGAAGCCGCCCTTGGGGTTCAGCGAATTATGCTGGAAGAAATCGAAGAGGCCGTTTGCCTGGGCGAGCAGCCAGCCGCGGTGATAGGCGCGGCTCGTCCAGTTTCCAAGCACGGGTGCCATGACATTTCCTCCGATTTCGTGGGCGATGCTTTTGAAATGCCTATATAGGGGCCATTCGAGTCTGTCATGGGGCCAGGCTTGCAAAGCACGAAATCGACAGGCATATATTGACATAAAGATATCTTTATGTGATTTGAACTGTCTGGTCTTACGACGTCAAGGAGCCCTCCCGTGTTCGATACTCTCTTTGGTCCGGAAACGGGCAAACGTGACGGCAATGAAGTCTTCGCAGCGCTGCGCAAAGCCGCGAGCGAACGCATCCTCGTCCTCGACGGCGCCATGGGCACGCAGATCCAGGGGCTCGGCTATGACGAAGACCAGTTCCGCGGCACCCGCTTCATCGGCTGCGCCTGCCACCAGAAGGGCAATAACGACCTTCTGATCCTGACCCAGCCGGATGCGATCGAAGAGATCCATTACAAATACGCCATGGCCGGCGCCGATATTCTCGAGACCAACACCTTCTCCTCGACCCGCATCGCGCAGGCCGATTACGCGATGGAAGGGGCTGTCTACGACCTCAACAAGGAAGGCGCGGAGATCGTCCGCCGGGCAGCACAGCGTGCCGAGCGCGAGGACGGCCGCCGCCGCTTCGTCGCCGGCGCCATCGGCCCGACCAACCGCACTGCCTCGATCTCGCCCGATGTCAACAACCCGGGCTTCCGGGCCGTCACCTTTGACGATCTGCGCTCCGCCTATGGCGAACAGATCGACGGCCTGATCGACGGCGGCGCCGACATCATTCTGATCGAGACGATCTTCGACACGCTGAACGCCAAGGCGGCGATCTTCGCCTGCGAGGAGCGCTTCGAGGCCAAGGGCGTGCGCCTGCCGGTGATGATCTCCGGCACGATCACCGACCTTTCCGGCCGCACACTCTCCGGCCAGACGCCGTCGGCCTTCTGGAACTCGGTGCGCCACGCCAATCCCTTCACGATCGGCCTCAACTGCGCGCTCGGCGCCAATGCGATGCGCCCGCACCTGCAGGAGCTTTCGGGTGTGGCCGATACTTTCATCTGCGCCTATCCGAATGCCGGCCTGCCGAACGAATTCGGCCAGTATGACGAAACGCCGGAACTGATGGCGGCCCAGATCGACAGCTTCGCCCGCGAAGGCCTGGTCAACATCGTCGGCGGCTGCTGCGGCTCGACGCCGGAACATATCCGCGCGATCGCCGAGACCGTGGCGAAATACAAGCCGCGGCCGATCCCCGAGCACCGCCCCTTCATGTCGCTGTCGGGCCTCGAACCTTTCGAGCTGACCAAGG
Organism: Rhizobium ecuadorense; assembly: GCF_001187535.1. Taxonomy (GTDB): domain Bacteria; phylum Pseudomonadota; class Alphaproteobacteria; order Rhizobiales; family Rhizobiaceae; genus Rhizobium; species Rhizobium ecuadorense. The sequence continues at coordinate 217,576 of NZ_LFIO01001075.1, read as the reverse complement.
ACATTCCCTTCGTCAATGTCGGCGAGCGCACCAACGTCACCGGCTCGGCGAAGTTCCGCAAGCTGATCACCAATGCCGATTACACGGCGGCACTCGATGTCGCGCGCGACCAGGTCGAAAACGGCGCGCAGGTGATCGACATCAACATGGACGAGGGCCTGATCGATTCCGAAAAGGCGATGGTCGAGTTCCTCAACCTGATCGCTGCCGAGCCCGATATCGCCCGCGTGCCCGTGATGATCGATAGTTCGAAATTCTCGATCATCGAATCCGGCCTGAAGCGCGTCCAGGGCAAGCCGATCGTCAACTCGATCTCGCTGAAGGAAGGCGAGGAGAATTTCCTCGCCCAGGCGCGGCTGTTGCACAATTACGGCGCGGCCGTCGTCGTCATGGCCTTCGACGAGACGGGGCAGGCCGACAGCTATGAGCGCAAGGTGGAGATCTGCACGCGCGCCTACAAGCTTCTGACCGAAAAGATCGGTTTCCCGCCCGAGGACATCATCTTCGACCCGAACATCTTCGCGGTCGCGACCGGCATCGAGGAGCACAATAATTACGGCGTCGATTTCATCGAGGCGACGCGGACGATCCGTGAGCGCATGCCGCTCGTGCATATCTCCGGCGGCGTCTCGAACCTGTCCTTCTCGTTCCGCGGCAACGAGCCGGTGCGCGAGGCGATGCATGCCGTGTTCCTCTACCACGCCATCCAGGCGGGCATGGACATGGGCATCGTCAATGCCGGCCAGCTGGCGGTCTACGACAATATCGATCCCGAACTGCGCGAGGCCTGCGAGGACGTGGTGCTGAACCGCCGTGCCGACGGCACCGAGCGGCTGCTCGAAGTCGCCGAGCGCTTCCGTGGCGCCGGCGCCAGGGAAGGCCGGGTTCAGGATCTCTCCTGGCGCGAATGGAGCGTCGAGAAGCGTCTCGAACATGCGCTTGTGAACGGCATTACCGAATATATCGAAGCCGATACCGAAGAAGCGCGCCAGCAGGCCGCCCGGCCGCTGCATGTCATCGAAGGGCCGCTGATGGCCGGCATGAACGTCGTCGGCGATCTCTTCGGTTCGGGCAAGATGTTCCTGCCGCAGGTGGTCAAATCGGCGCGCGTCATGAAGCAGGCGGTCGCCGTGCTGCTGCCCTACATGGAAGAGGAAAAACGCCTGAACGGCGGCGAGGAGCGTCGCTCGGCCGGCAAGATCCTGATGGCGACGGTCAAGGGCGATGTGCACGATATCGGCAAGAATATCGTCGGCGTTGTGCTCGCCTGTAACAATTACGAGATCGTCGACCTCGGCGTCATGGTGCCGGCGACGAAGATTCTCGAAACGGCGATCGCCGAGAAGGTCGATGTCATCGGCCTTTCAGGCCTGATCACGCCGTCGCTCGACGAGATGGTGCATGTCGCGGCCGAAATGGAACGGCAGGGTTTCGACATCCCGCTGCTGATCGGCGGGGCGACGACCAGCCGCGTGCATACGGCCGTCAAGATCCATCCCGGCTACAACAAGGGCCAGGCGATCTACGTCACCGATGCGAGCCGCGCTGTCGGCGTCGTCTCGGCGCTGCTCTCGCCGGAAACGCGCCAGGGCTATGTCGACGATACAAGGGCCGAATATGCCAAGGTGGCGGCCGCCCATGCCCGCAGCGAAGCCGAGAAGGTGCGCCTGCCGCTACCGCGGGCTCGCGAGAATGCGCATAAGGTCGACTGGCCTGCCTACAAGCCGACAAAGCCGCAATTCTTCGGTACGCGGGTGTTCGAGGATTACGATCTGGCCGAGCTTGCCAGATATATCGACTGGACGCCGTTCTTCCAGACCTGGGAACTGCGCGGCCGTTACCCTGCCATCCTCGAAGACGAGAAGCAGGGCGAGGCGGCGCGTGCACTCTGGGCGGATGCGCAGGCGATGCTCAAGAAGATCATCGACGAGAAGTGGTTCCGCCCGCGCGCCGTCATCGGCTTCTGGCCGGCCGGCGCCGTCGGCGACGATATCCGCCTGTTTACCGACGAGAGCCGCAGCCGGGAGCTCGCCACCTTCTACACGTTGCGCCAGCAGCTTTCGAAGCGGGACGGGCGGCCGAACGTGGCGCTCTCCGATTTCGTCGCCCCTGTCGCAAGCGGTGTGCCTGATTATATGGGCGGCTTCGTTGTGACATCAGGCATCGAGGAAATCGCCATCGCCGAGCGCTTCGAACGTGCCAATGACGATTATTCCTCGATCCTCGTCAAGGCGCTGGCCGACCGCTTCGCCGAAGCCTTCGCCGAGCGCATGCATGAGCAGGTGCGCCGCGAATATTGGGGCTATGCGAAGGATGAGACGCTCAGCAAAGAGGATCTCATTGCCGAAGCCTATGCCGGTATTCGGCCGGCGCCCGGTTATCCCGCCCAGCCCGATCACACCGAGAAGGCAACGCTTTTCAAGCTGTTGGATGCGGAAAAGGCGGCTGGCGTCAAGCTGACGGAGAGCTATGCGATGTGGCCGGGTTCATCGGTCTCCGGCCTCTATATCGGCCACCCCGACTCCTATTACTTCGGCGTCGCCAAGGTGGAGCGCGATCAGGTGGAAGACTATGCCAAGCGTAAGGGTATGGAAGTTTCCGAAGTCGAACGCTGGCTCGGGCCGGTGCTCAACTACGTGCCGCGCAAGACGGGCGAGGAGATCGAGGACGCGGCCTGATTTGGCGAGTCTTCGCAGTCGCTTGAGGCGGCGCGCTCAGGAACTGATTCAATGAATGAAAGCCGGGAAGTGATTCACTTTCCGGCTTTATGATTTTGATATGGTTCAATAATTATCCGAATTTTCGAATTCGGTAGCGGAATTCGTGGTGAGGTGATATGATTAGCTAAGTTAGCTAATGAGGACTGCGATGCAGGTTACCATTCATGCCGCGAAGACCAATCTGTCGAAGTTGATCGACGCCGCCCTTTCCGGTGAGGAAGTGGTGATCGCCAAAGGGCATAAGCCTGTTGTGAAGATCATTCCGATTGCGCAATCTTCCTTCAAAATCGGCCTGCTCAAGGGACAGGTTGCTGGAAAGGGGCCGGACTTTTTCGAGCCCATGGATGGAAGCGATCTTGCTGCCTGGGAAGGGATCGAGTGAATTCGCTTCTGCTCGACACCCATGCCTGGGCATGGTCGCTGACCGGCGACGAGCGGCTCTCGGCCAAGGCGGTCGCTCTGATCGAAAAAGCGGAGACTATTCTCGTCAGCCCGATATCCCTTTTTGAAATCGGGCAGAAGGTTCGCCTCGGTAAATGGCCAGAGATGGAGCCTTTCATCGGCCGGCTGCCGGAAATGTTGCAGGAGCAGGGTGGCATTGCTGCGGCCCTGACACCGGAAATCTGTCTGGCTGCAGCCATAATGGACTGGGCCCATCGCGATCCGTTCGACCGGCTTCTTGCCGCGACCGCCACGCAGAACGGGATACCAATCATCTCAGCCGATGCGATCTTCGACGAACTCGCCGGGAACCAGCTTTGGATCGCCCGCTTCTGGTAGGCTCAGGTCACCCCGATCGTCAACTCCGCGACGAAATCATAGGCGTCGCCGCGATAGAGCGAGCGGGTGAATTCGACGGCGCGGCCGGAGCCGAGATAGGAGATGCGCTCGATCGACAATCCGGCGGCGCCGACGGAGACGCCGAGAAGCTGGGCGTCGGCTTCCTTCATATTGGTCGCCGAGATGCGCTGCACGGCGCGCACGGGGCGGACCTGGAGGCGTTCGAGTTCGGCGTAAAGCGAATTGGTGACGACTGAGGGATCGGGCAGGAATTCGCCGGAGACGCTGGCGTTCTCGATTGCCAGCGGCTGGTCGTCGGCAATGCGCAGGCGCGAGAGGCGCGAAACCTTCACGTCAGTGCCAAGGCCGAGAATCATCATCTCGTCAGGCGAGGGGGTGTGGACGCCCTTGTGCAGCCACTCGGAGCGGGAGGACATGCCGCGGCGCGCCATATCCTCGGTGAAGGAGGTGAGCTGCGACAGGCGCTGCTCGACCCTCGAGACCGGTTTGGCGACGAAGGTGCCGGAACCATGGCGGCGTACCAGCAGGCCGTCGGCAACGAGTTCGTCGATCGCTTTGCGCACGGTAACCCGGCTGACAGCGGCAAATTCGGCGATGTCGCGTTCCGGCGGCAGCGCATCGCCATGGCCGAGCGTGCCGGTGCGCACGGCTTCCTCGAGTGTGCGGCGCAGCTTGACGTAGAGCGGGCCGGTGCCGGCCGCCTGCAGGCGCTGCAGGGAAAGGAGAGCGGCGAGGTCGTCGGTCATGCCGCACCTCTCTGCCCGTTGTTGAGGAGTTTCACCGCAAGTTCGACTGCACCCTGTAGCGCATCGCCCTTCGGCCTGACGAGTCGTGAGTTATAGCGTTCGGAAAGCCACGGCGCATAGGCTTCCGCAAGCCCGCCGAGCAGGCAGATCGACGGGCATTCCGGCCAGAGCAGCGCGTCAAGGCTTTCGCCGATCGCCGTTGCCGCATCCCTGACAATGCCGGCCGCGACAGCATCACCCTTGGCCGCATGTTCGAAGACGACAGGCGCGTAGCGGGCAAAATCCGTCGGTCTTGCCGAATGGGCAAATTCAACGATGCGTTCAGGATCGTTGCCGTATTCGGCCAGGATCGCTTCGGTGATTGATGAAGCCGGGCGTACGCCGTCATGGGCGAGCAGCGATCGCTCCATCAGGTCGCGGCCGAGGCGGGCGCCGCTTGCCTGGTCGCCGACGATAAAGCCCCAGCCGCCGATGCCGTTCAGCCGGCCGTTCCTGCGGGCATTATAGACCGAGCCGGTGCCGAAGGCGCCGACGATGCCGTCGGCATCGCCGAGTGCGCCCTGCAGGGCAATCAGCGCATCGGTGACAACTAGGCCTTCGGCAAAGGGCAGGGCCTTTTCGATTCGCTGGCCGTTATCGCCGACATTGGCGCCGGCGACGCCGACGACTGAGGCAACGGAGGAAACGGCTTCAGCATCGAGCCCCGCATCGCGCAGCGCCTGTCGGGCGGATTCGACGATGTTGAGAAGCGAGTTTTCCAGATCCGACAGGATGTTGGCAGGGCCTGATTTGCCGCGGCCGATGATGTTGCCGTTTCTATCCGCGACCGCTGCCCGGCAGCTCGTTCCGCCGCCGTCTATGCCGATTGCAAGCTCTGTCATCGGGCCTCCGAATACGCCGTTCCCCATGGTTTTTATTACAATACCAAAAAAATACCATTTACCAAGTAAGAATGACGGAGAAAATCAATCTTTTTATCATATTGATTTTGTTAAATAAAATTTTTAAATGAATTTTCGGAGGCTAAAAAGTTAAAATCGGCTGGACAATTGGTATTTTTTTGGCCTTAATTCGGCAAAAGGGAACAGCGCATCGAGGCCCACGAAAACCGGCAGCCAAGCCAAGCCGGAGCCGCTTCGAGGATGATCGAGAAACAGCCCGCCGGCCCGTCAGGCTGGGGGTGAAGTTCAGGTATCCATCGGCCTTTCCATCGTTTGCCGCGCCCGATGCACGTCACCGGGAGGCGGCCCGGCCGCAGGCAATCTGCCTTCGCGGTCATCGAGCTTTCGGGACCGGCAGCCGCTGGCGGTCCTCCAAGGGGCATTGGGTGTTTCCTCAGGCACGCCAACGCTTGTTTCAGATCGAAAACAGCGCCTTGTGGCGCTCAAAACACAGGAGAGGGAAATGAAAAACACTGCTCTGAAAAGCTTTCTGCTTGCCTCCAGTCTGCTGACGTCGGCAGGTCTCGTCCATGCCGCCGACGTCACGCTGACTGTGGAAAGCTGGCGTAACGACGACCTGCAGATCTGGCAGGAAAAGATCATCCCGGCCTTCGAAGCCAAGAACCCGGGCATCAAGATCGTCTTCTCGCCGACCGCGCCGACCGAATACAACGCGTCGCTGAACGCCAAGCTCGATGCCGGTTCCGCTGGCGACATCATCACCTGCCGTCCGTTCGACGCTTCGCTCGAACTCTTCAACAAGAAGCAGCTCGTCGACATCACCAGCCTGCCGGGTATGGAGAACTTCTCGCCGGTCGCCAAGGCCGCCTGGACGACAGACGACGGCAAGTCGACCTTCTGCGTGCCGATGGCTTCGGTCATCCACGGCTTCATCTACAACAAGGATGCCTTCGACAAGCTCGGCATCTCCGTGCCGAAGACGCAGGACGAATTCTACGCGGCGCTCGACAAGATCAAAGCCGACGGGACCTATATCCCGCTCGCCATGGGTACGAAGGATCTCTGGGAAGCCGCCACCATGGGCTACCAGAACATCGGCCCGAACTACTGGAAGGGTGAGGACGGCCGCGCCGCCCTGATCTCCGGCAAGCAGAAGCTGACGGATGCCGACTGGGTCAAGCCCTACGAGGAGCTTGCCAAGTGGAAGCCTTATCTCGGCGACGGTTTCGAAGCCCAGACCTATTCGGACAGCCAGAACCTCTTCACGCTCGGCCGCGCCGCGATCTATCCGGCCGGTTCCTGGGAAATCGCGCTCTTCAACACGCAGGCGCAGTTCAAGATGGGCGCCTTCCCGCCGCCGGTTCCGAAGGCCGGCGACACGGGCTACATCTCCGACCATCCCGATATCGGCGTCGCCCTGAACGCGAAGAGCACGCATGCCGAGGAAGCCAAGAAATTCCTCAGCTGGGTCGCTTCGCCCGAGTTTGCCGATATCTACGCTAACGCGCTGCCGGGCTTCTTCAGCCTGAACTCCAACCCGGTCAAGATGTCCGATCCGCTTGCTCAGGAATTCGTTTCCTGGCGCGGCCCGTACAAGTCGACCGTGCGCTCGACCTATCAGATCCTGTCGCGCGGCACGCCGAATCTCGAAAACGAGACCTGGGTGGAATCGGCCAACGTGATCAACGGCACCGATACGCCGCAGGTCGCTGCCGAAAAGCTCCAGAAGGGTCTCGACAGCTGGTACAAGCCGGCGAAGTGATGTGATGAGGGGCGGCGTGTGCTGCCCCTCATCCGGCCTGCCGGCCACCTTCTCCCCGCTCGCGGGGAGAAGGAGACTCGCAGCGACCTCTCGGTCCGATGGCATCCCAGCAGGGCGTTGCCTCTCTTCCCAGGTGGCAGAGAGTTCGGGTGAGGCGCAACGTTTTCCACCTGTGCACGCAAGTGACTAGAACAGGCAAAAGCCATGAGTTCAACCGACAACGCGGCCGATATCGTCCCGATCAAGCGCCCGGTACGCTGGCACATCTTCGTTTTCATGCTGCCGGCGGTAATCGTCTATTCCGCCGTCATGGTGCTGCCGCTGATCGAGACGCTCAGGCTTTCGCTCTACAATATTGTCGACGGTCAGCCGGCCTTCGTAGGCTTTGCGAATTTCAAGGTGCTGTTCGGCGACCCGCGCTGGGCGCATGATTTCTGGAACGCGCTGGTCAACAACCTGATCTTCTTCGCCATCCACATGTGCGTACAAAACCCGATCGGTATTGCGCTTGCCGCCCTGCTTTCGGTGCCGAAGCTGCGCGGCGTCGCCTTTTACCGCACGGCGATATTCCTGCCAACGCTGCTTTCTTTCGTCATCGTCGGCTTCATCTGGAAACTGATCCTTTCGCCCATCTGGGGTGTGGCGCCCTGGATGCTCGATCTCATCGGGTTGAAATTCCTGTTCGCGCCCTGGCTCGGCAAGCCCGGCTCGGCGCTGATCGCCGTGTCGCTGATCTCCAACTGGCAATATATCGGCATTCCGATGATGCTGATCTATGCGGCGCTGCTCAGCATTCCCGAAGAGGTGATCGAGGCGGCAGAATGCGACGGCATCACCGGCTGGGCCCAGTTCTGGAAGATCAAGCTGCCGCTCATCCTGCCGGCGATCGGCATCATCTCGATCCTGACCTTCGTCGGCAATTTCAATGCCTTCGACCTGATCTACACCGTGCAGGGGGCGCTCGCCGGGCCTGACATGTCGACCGACATTCTCGGCACGCTGCTCTACCGCACCTTCTTCGGTTTCCAGCTGCAACTCGGCGACCGCTCGATGGGCGCGACGATCGCCACGGTGATGTTCCTCATCATCCTCGCCGGCGTCTCGCTTTATCTCTTCGTCATCCAGCGGCGCATGCGTCGCTACCAGTTCTGAGGAGCGCGCATGTCCAAGGCACGCACATCTCCCATCCGCACCGGCCTCGTGCATCTGGCGCTCGGCGCCTATACGCTGGTCGCGCTGTTTCCGGTTTTCCTGACCGTGGTCAACTCGTTCAAGGATCGCGCCTCGATCTTCCGCGAGCCGCTGATGGTGCCGACGCCGTCGACCTTCAGCCTCGTCGGCTACCAGACGGTGCTGGGGCAGGGCGATTTCGCCACCTATTTCCAGAACAGCTTCATCGTCACGATCGTCTCGATCCTGCTGGTGCTGCTGTTCGGAGCGATGGCGGCCTTCGCGCTCTCGGAATACCGCTTCCGCGGGAATACGCTGCTCGGGCTCTATATGGCGATCGGCATCATGATCCCGATCCGTCTCGGCACGGTGGCGATCCTGCAGGGCATGGTGGCGGCCGGTCTCGTCAACACGCTGACGGCGCTGATCCTCGTCTATACCGCGCAGGGCATACCGCTGGCGATTTTCATCCTGTCGGAATTCATGCGCACGGTTTCGGACGATCTCAAGAATGCCGGGCGCATCGACGGACTTTCCGAATATGCGATCTTCTTCCGCCTGGTGCTGCCGCTGGTGCGCCCCGCCATGGCGACAGTCGCCGTCTTCACCATGATCCCGATCTGGAACGATCTCTGGTTCCCGCTGATCCTCGCGCCCTCCGAGGCCACCAAGACGGTGACGCTCGGCTCGCAGATCTTCATCGGCCAGTTCGTCACCAACTGGAATGCGGTGCTGGCGGCGCTGTCGCTGGCGATCCTGCCGATCCTCATCCTCTACGTCATCTTCTCGCGGCAGCTGATCCGCGGCATCACGTCAGGAGCCGTCAAATGAGCCAGGATAAACCGATCCGCGTCCTCGTTGCCGGCCTCGGCAATATGGGCCGCAGCCATGCGCTCGCCTATCACAACAATCCGAGCTTCGAGATTGTCGGTCTCGTCAATCGTTCAACGCCGAAGCTGGAGCCCGAGCTGCAGGGTTACAAGATCCATCCCGACTTCACGACGGCGCTCGCCGAGCTGAAGCCGGATCTCTGCTCGATCAATACTTATTCCGACAGCCATGCCGATTTTGCGGTCGCCGCCTTCGAGGCCGGCTGCGACGTTTTCGTCGAAAAGCCGCTGGCGACCACCGTCGCCGATGCCGAGCGGGTTGTTGCGGCAGCGAAAAAGGCGGGGCGCAAGCTGGTGATCGGTTATATCCTTCGCCATCACCCGTCCTGGACGAGGCTGATCGAAGAGGCGCGCAAACTCGGCCCGCCTTATGTCTTCCGCATGAACCTCAACCAGCAATCCAGCGGCCCGACCTGGGCGACGCACAAGTCGCTGATGCGCACGACCTCGCCGATCGTCGATTGCGGCGTGCATTATGTCGACGTCATGTGCCAGATCACCGATGCGAGAGCCGTCGAGGTGCGCGGCATGGGGCTGCGGCTGTCCGACGAGATTGCCGCCGACATGTATAATTACGGCCAGCTGCAGGTGCTCTTCGAGGATGGTTCGGTCGGCTGGTACGAGGCCGGCTGGGGACCGATGATTTCGGAGACCGCCTTCTTCGTGAAGGATGTGATGTCGCCGAAGGGCGCGGTGTCGATCGTCATGGATCCGAACGCCAAGTCCGATGATATCGATACGCACACCAAGACTTCGGTGATCCGTCTGCATACGGCGGAGACCGGCCCGGACGGCAAATTCATCCGGCCCGACCAGGACATGACGATGACGGGCGAGCCCGGTCATCAGGAACTTTGCGACCTGGAACAGGCCTTCGTGCTGAGGGCGATCCGCGAGGATCTCGACCTCGATCGCCATATGGCGGATGCGGTGGCGTCGCTGCGCATCTGCCTTGCCGCCGACGAAAGCGTGCGTACCGGCCAGCCGATCAGATTGTAAGGAAAAATCAGTGGGATCGCTTCAACTCAAATCCATCCGCAAGACCTATGGCACGCATGAGGTGCTGAAAGGCATCGACCTCGAGGTGAGGGATGGCGAATTCGTCATTTTCGTCGGGCCGTCGGGCTGCGGGAAGTCGACGCTGTTGCGCAGCATTGCCGGCCTCGAGGACGTTACCTCGGGCGCCGTCGTCATCAACGGCCGCGACGAGACACTGACGCCGCCGGCCAAGCGCGGCATCGCCATGGTGTTCCAGTCCTATGCGCTCTATCCGCACCTGACGGTCAAGGACAATATGGGGCTCGGCCTCAAGCAGGCCGGCACCGCCAAAGACGAGATCGACAGCCGAGTCGGCAAGGCATCGGGCATGCTGTCGCTGGCTCCCTATCTGGCGCGACGGCCGGCCGAACTATCAGGTGGCCAGCGCCAGCGCGTCGCGATCGGCCGCGCCATCGTGCGCGAGCCGGAACTCTTCCTGTTCGACGAACCGCTGTCGAACCTCGATGCGGCGCTGCGTGTCCAGACCCGCCTCGAAATCGCCCGGCTGCACCGCAGCCTGAAGGCGACGATGATCTATGTCACCCACGACCAGGTCGAGGCGATGACGCTCGCCGACAAGATCGTGGTGCTGAATGCCGGCGCGATCGAGCAGATCGGCTCGCCGATGGAACTTTACAACCGTCCCGCCAATGTCTTCGTCGCCGGCTTCATCGGTTCGCCGCAGATGAATTTCATCGCGGCCGAGAAGGTCGGCGACCACAGCGCCAAGACGATCGGCGTGCGTCCCGAACATATGACGCTGTCGCGCGAACAGGGAACCTGGGCGGCGAAGGTCGTACATGTCGAACATCTCGGCGCCGACACGATCATCTATCTGGAATCCGACCAATGCGGCCTGCTGACGGCACGTCTGTTCGGCGAACACCAATATGAACCTGATGAAATCGTTTATGCGACGCCGGATCAGACCCGTGTCCACCGCTTCGACGTGGACGACCAGGCAATCCGCTGAGCGCATGACAGAAGGAAAAGCCCTGCCAGCGCGCGGGGCTTTTCGCTTTCAGTCGGCGCGCGGGCTCGATCAGCCGAGGACGGGTCGCATGAAACTCCGTTCATAGCTGACGATACTGCGGTTGCGTTTGTCGAGTTCGAAAGCGGCCTGACATTCCGGATCGCTTGCCATCCGTGTGCGATAGTCCTCGTAGGCGGCAAGGCTCGGGAATGAAAACAGCGCAATGGCAATGTTGTTGGCGCCTTCGGATGGCAGGAAATAACCGTGATGGGTGCCGCCCATCCTGTTGACGATCGGAATCCAGAGCCGGGCATATTCCTCGAATTCGGCAAGCTTGTACGGATCGATCACATAACGCAGGTGGCAGGTAATCATTGACATATCCCATCGCGTAAAATACCGGGCGGACGGCTGCCCTGCTCACGTTCTGGCACCGAGCTGGGAGAGTTCAAGCGCATTGTAGTGATGGCTGCATCACATTTGCTGACAGTTCGGCCGATCGAACTGAAAAAGGCGCCGTTTTTGGCGCCTTTTTCATGAGTGGCTTGTCAAACTTAGTCGCGGATGACCAGAAGATCGGCCGCCATGAGCCGCAGGGTCACCGTTTCGCCGGCCTGCGGCGGGGTGGACGCCGGGCTATTGAACATGTCGAAGGAGATGACGTTGCCGCCGACGTTCATGCGGGTGCGGATGACCGACTCCAGGAAATGGGCCGAGACGACCTGGCCGGTGATGGTCAGGATCATACCTTCGCTGCGCCGCCGGAATATCGTCGCCGCTGCTTACCGCAGAACAATTTCCTTTCTGCTCGCGTTCCGCGTCGCCCTGAGGCGGCTCTCACTTGACTCCGATATCGTAGATCGTATACGTTATTTTAAGCTGAAGAGTGTGGCGTCCCCAGCTTTGCTTTCCTGCAATTTCGGCCGCAAGATTGCTGTACGGTTTTGTCGGACTGCTCCAGCTTCGAAGAACAGGTGCGGGAACATCAAATGCGTACATCCAAGATCGTGCATATCGTCAGCTGCCATGCGGAAGGTGAGGTCGGCGACGTCATCGTTGGCGGCGTCGCGCCGCCTCCCGGCGCGACGGTGTGGGAGCAGTCGCGCTGGATTGCCGAGGATGAGACGCTGAGAAATTTCGTATTGAACGAACCTCGCGGTGGCGTGTTCCGCCACGTCAACCTGCTTGTCCCGCCGAAGAACCCCAAGGCGCAAATGGGCTGGATCATCATGGAGCCGGCCGACACGCCTCCGATGTCCGGTTCAAACTCCATGTGCGTGTCGACCGTGCTGCTCGATACGGGCATCATTCCGATGCAGGAACCCATCACCCGCATGATCCTCGAGCCGCCGGGCGGCCTGATCGAGGTCGAGGCCGAGTGCCGCAACGGCAAGGCCGAACGCATCCGCGTCCGTAACGTCCCTTCCTTTGCCGACAAGCTCGATGCCAGGATTGAGGTCGAAGGTATCGGCGCGGTCACGGTCGACACGGCCTATGGCGGCGACAGCTTCGTCATCGTCGACGCGGCTTCGATCGGGCTCAGCCTTCGACCGGATCACGCGCGCGATATCGCCCGCATGGGAGTCAAGATCACCGAAGCCGCCAACGAGCAACTCGGCTTCAAGCACCCCGGCAATGATTGGGGCCACATCTCCTTCTGCCAGATCACCGATCCGGTCGAAAAGAGGGATGGCGTGTTCTGGGGCAAGAACGCGGTCGCCATCCGTCCGGGCAAAATAGACCGTTCTCCCTGCGGCACGGGATGTTCGGCGCGCATGGCCGTGCTTCACGCCAAGGGTCAGATGAAGGCGGGCGAAAAATTCGTAGGCACCTCGCTGCTGGACACGGAGTTCCACTGCAGCATCGATAGCGAAGTCGACATCAACGGCAAGCCCGGCATCATCCCGATCATCTCGGGTCGTGCATGGGTCATCGGCACGAAGCAGCTCATGGTCGATCCGGCCGATCCGTTCCAGGCCGGCTATCGCCTCTCCGACACTTGGCCCATGGATCTCTAAAGAGACGGGGATGCCGTTAAGTAATGCAAAAGGCGCCGTTTTACGGCGCCTTTTGCATGAGTGGCTTGTCAAACTCAGTCGCGGATGACCAGCAAATCGGCCGCCATGAAGCGCAGCGTCACGGTTTCTCCGGCCTGAGGCGGGGTGACGCCTGGGCTATTGAACATGTCGAAGGAGATGACGTTGCCGCCGACGTTCATGCGGGTGCGGATGACCGACCCCAGGAAGTGGGCCGAGACGACCTGACCGGTGAGCGCGGTATCGCTTCTGACGCTGTCGGAGAGCGAGCCTGCTTCAGGGCGCAGCGCCAGCGAGATTGTCTCGCCGGCATTGTGGGCTGCGACCGACTGCTTCAGCGTGATGGCCTGATCGCCGATCTGGATGCGGTTGGCGTCGGGATCGACGACCTTGGCTTCGATGAGGTTCAGCGTGCCGACGAACGAGGCGACGAAGCGCGTTGCCGGCGTGTTGTAGATCTCGAAGGGCGAACCGATCTGGTCGGCCTTGCCGGCATTCATGACGACGATGCGGTCGGAGATCGACAGCGCCTCTTCCTGGTCGTGGGTGACGAAAACCGTGGTAATACCGAGCTGCTGCTGGATCGCGCGGATTTCCTCGCGCAGCGACACGCGGATCTTGGCGTCGAGTGCCGACAGCGGCTCGTCGAGCAGCAGCACCTGCGGCTTGACGGCGAGCGCGCGGGCAAGCGCGACACGCTGCTGCTGGCCGCCCGACAGCTGGTAGGGGAACCGGTCGGCCAGGTGATCGAGCTTGATCAAGCCGAGCATTTCCTTGACGCGGGCATCGATCTCAGGCTTTGGGGCACCGGCGACCTTGAGGCCGAAGGCGACATTGTCGTGCACCGTCATGTTGGGAAACAGCGCATAGGCCTGGAAGACCATGCCGATGTTGCGCTGGTTCGGCTTCAGCGCGCTCTGGTCCTTGCCGTTGATGGTCAGCGTGCCGCCGGTCGGGGTTTCGAAGCCGGCAATCATGCGCAGAACGGTCGTCTTGCCGCAGCCCGATGGCCCGAGAAAGGAGATGAACTCCCCCTTCTCGATATTCATGTTGAAGTTTTTGACGACCTGCACCGGGCCGAAGGATTTTTGAATGTTGTTCAGTGTGAGAAAGGACATGAGCCAGTTACCTTAAGCCTTTGCCGGGCGGGCTTTGCCGAAGCGGGAAACGAGGTTGAGCAGGCCCATGCTGAGCCAGGTGATCGAGAAGGCGATGACGGCGAGTGCCGATGGCTCATAGGCCTTGTTGGCGCCGACAAGCTGCAGGTAGGGGCCGAAGGCCGGGCGGTTGAGCAGGGCGGCGAAGGTGAATTCGCCCATGACGATCGCCAGCGTGATGAAGGCGCCCGACAGCACGCCGCTCATGACGTTCGGGAAAATGCACCTGAACATGATCGTCGTCCAGCGAGCGCCGAGGCTCTCGGCCGCTTCCGTCAGGGTGCGGACGTCGATGGCGCGCATGGCGGTATCGACGGCGCGGTACATATAGGGCAGAGACAGGGTGATGTAGGAGAAAACCAGCAGGATGTTGGTGCCGGTCGTCGAACCCGTCAGCGGCAGGTAGGAAGACGAATTGTACATCCTGAGATAACCGAAGACGATGACGATTGCCGGAATGACCAGCGGCAGCAGCGTGATGAATTCGACGACCGGGCGCATCTGCGGCAGCCGCAGCCGCACCCAGTAGGCCGTCGGCACGACGAGCAGCATGCCGAAGACGATGGTCAGAAGCGCCATCATCATGGAATAGCCGAAGGTCTCGCGGAACTGGGCATCTGAGAAGACCGACTGATAGGCATCGAGGCTGTATTCACCGCGGCGCATGCGCAGCGAAAATTCAATGGTACCGATTAGCGGAATGATGAAATAGGACGCGCCCAGGATGATGGCGATCCAGGCTCCGAGACGTTGCGCTTTCATTTCTGCCACCGTTCGGCGCGCATGCGCAGCATGAGGTACAGGACATTGGAGACGCCGGTTATGACGATCATTCCGAGCGCGATGGCGTAACCGAGGTTGGCATTGTGCAGAACGTCGCCGCGGATCTGCGCATAAAGCAGGATCGGCACGATGTTCAGCGAGCTGCCGGTCAGGGCGAAGGCGGTGGCGATGGCGCCGAAGGCATTGGCGAAGAGCAGCAGCGTCGTGCCGAGCAGGCTCGGCCAGAGGATCGGCAGCGCAACCATCGTCCAGTACTGGCGGTTGGTGGCGCCGAGGATTTGCGAGGCTTCGCGCCATTCCTTCTTCATGCCGTCGAGCGCAGGCGTCAGGATCAGCACCATCAGCGGGATCTGGAAATACATGTAGGTGATGGTGAGGCCGAGGAAGGACAGCAGGTTGAAACCGGTGCTGTAAAGGTTGAAATCGAACCATTCGCGCAGGAAAACTGTCACGAGGCCGGTGCGGCCGAGCGTTGCCAGAAAGGCGAAGGCGAGCGGGACGCCGGCGAAATTCGAGGCGACGCCGGAGAAGGTCAGAAGCGTCGAGCGGACGGAGGCGGGCAGGCCACCGAGCACGACGGCCCAGGCGAGAAAGAAACCGATCAACGCACCGCCGAGAGCCGACGCCACCGAGACGCGGATACTGATCCAGTAGGCGCTGATGATCGAGGGGGTAAAGAGATCGCCGATATTCTTCAGCGTGAGGTCGCCCTCGGGGGTCAGGAACGCGCCCGCCACAAGATAAAGCGTGGGGATGATCAGGAACAGCAGGGAGAAGATAATGAAGGGTGCAATGCCCAGCCAGTCGATCACGCGATCTCTGTTGATCAAGGGGGCGCTGCTCACCATAGGCGTTGAAACCGTGCTCATGGAAAAGGCTTATCCTGGGGCGTCGGAGTGAGAGAACCTCCCCGCCTTTGCGGCGGGGAGGCAGGATCGGATATTACTTGACGCTGGCGCCGACGACGGAATCCCAGTTCTTGGTGATGGCTTCCTTGCCGGCGGCCTGCTCTTCGAGCGTCGGGAAGACGGCCTTTTCATAGGCTGCTGCCGGCGGCAGCTTGTCGAGGAGGTCCTTCGGGATCTTGTTGTTCTTGGCAAGATCGTTGAAGCGGATCGGGTGGCAATAGCCCTTCAGCCAGCCGAGCTGACCTTCGTCGGAATAGAGGTATTCCATCCAGAGCTTGGCAGCGTTCGGATGCGGAGCGAAGGCGGAAATCGCCTGGACGTAGACACCGGCAACGACGCCCGTTTTCGGAACGACAACCTCGAACGGAGGATTGCCCTTGAGGCTCTGGCCCCAGGACAGGGCGTTGTAGTCCCAAGCAACGATGATCGGCGTTGAGCCCTGAGCGAACGGAGCCGCCTTGCCGACGACAGGCACGAAATTGCCGGCCTTGTTGAGTTCGGCAAAGAACTTCAGGCCTTCTTCGCCTGCCTTGGCCGCGTCACCGCCGGATGCGGAAAGACCAGCGGCATAAACGCCCTGGACAGCCTGGTTGGCGGTGCGCGGATCGCCTGCGAGAGCGACGGTGTTTGCGTAGTCGCTCTTCTTCAGGTCGGCCCAGTCGACCGGCGATTCCTTGACGAGATCCTTGTTCACGAGGAACGAGAGAACGCCGTAATAGTCGCCATACCAATAGCCTTCGGGATCCTTGGCCGTATCCGGGATCGAGTCCCAGGTGGAAACCTTGTAAGGCTGAATCAGTCCGTCCTTCTTGGCGGACGGACCGAAGGAGAGGCCGACGTCGATGACGTCAGGCGCCTGCGGGCCGGTATTGCCCTTGTTGGCCTTGATGGCTTCGACTTCATCACCCGAACCCGCATCCGGGTTCAGTTCGTTGACCTCGAGACCATACTTGGCCTTGAAGCCGGCAATGACGTCGCCATAGCCGCACCAGTCGTGCGGAAGAGCGATCGTCGTCAGCGTGCCTTCCTTCTTGGCGGCGGCGATAAGTTCAGCGCTCGGCTCGGCGGCGGCAATCGCGGTCGAAGCCACGATCATCGCAGTAGAGAGCGACAGAAGTCGAGAAATGTTAGAGATCACTGTTGTTCTCCTTCGGGTTTTCAGTGTCTGGCGATGCTGTTAATCAGCTTACATGAAGCTTGTGTGACGGCTGGATGACGTTAACTTTGCTATGAATAGCAGGCGTTTGCGACACGTGTTTTATTTGCGACGGCACTACCTGTTTCCGCGAAAATCCGTCCTTGTTTCCCCTCTGTTTGTCTTGTCCCTCCTAACCCGGTTTGCGGAAAAGTTTGGTCTGCTCGAACAAGCCCTCCAGCGTCTTCATGCGCTCCTTCGTCTCGTCCCAAGTGGAATTCTGAACGGCCTCGATGAGCGCTTCGACGATGAAGAGGGTGACGACGGAGGAATCCCAAGCTGATGGCGCCTCGATCCGGACGCGGAAGGCATGCCGGGCGAGCTTGGCGGCGGGCGAGCTCCACTGGTCGGTGAAGACGACGATTTCTGCGCCGCGTTTGCGGGCGGCAGTGGCAAGGCTCACCATCTCCTGCTCGTAGCGGCGGATGTCGAAGATGATCAGGATGTCGCCGGCATTCATGTTGAGGGCATATTGCGGCCAGCTGCTGGAGTTCGACGACAGCAGTGTCGTCGCCGGTCGAATCACCTGCATGTGGGTGAAGAAATACTCGGCAAGTGCGCCGGTGATGCGGCCGCCGACAAAATAGAGACCGCGCTTGCGATCGGACAGCAGCGAGGCGACGCTGTCGAAGGTCGCGGTGTCGAGATCGGTCAATGTCTGGCGCAGATTGCCCATGATGGCATCGGCGAAACGGTTGAGGATATGGGTGCCAGGCGCGTTCTGGGCCCAGCGGTCGTGCTTGGCGATCGGGTTGGAGATCGTCGCCTCCACCTCCAGATGCAGATGCGCCTGAAAGTCCGGATAACCCTTGAAACCGAGCTTCTGCACCATGCGCACGACGGTCGGCGTGGAAACGCCGGCATTCTCGGCGATCGTCGTGATGCTGCCGAGACCGGAAACCGGATAGTTGTCGAGAAGGCTTTCGGCCAATTGTTTCTCGGCACGCGTCAAGACCCCGAAATGCGAGTGTATGACGTCCGAAACCGTCTTCGACGCAACTGTCACTTCAATGCTCCCCGGGATGGTCTGGCGCCACTTTCCCAACCAAAGTTAACAACGCTGTCATAATCCATGTCAACTGCTGTCATGAAAAGAAATTTTCAGAGGGCGCTTGACACTGACCGAAACCTGAAGAATTCTTTTCTATAAATATTTTATTAATGGATAAGGAGTGGCGCCTTTGGTGCTGGCCCGGCCGAAAATCCTCAGCGAAGCGGACGGCGACTGCGTCGGGATCGAGCGCATCGACGGCCGGAGCCCGGTGTTGATCGTCTGCGAACACGCCTCGAACACGCTTCCCGCATCTTTCGGCGATCTTGGCTTGCCTGACGAAGCGCTTTCGAGCCACATCGCCTGGGATCCGGGGGCTCTCGCAGTCGCGCGCGGTATATCGGACGGCCTCGACGCGACGCTCGTCTACCAGCGGTTCTCACGGTTGATCTACGACTGCAATCGGCCGCCCAGTTCGCCCGGCGCCATGCCGGAGACGAGTGAGATTTACGCCATTCCCGGCAACAAGGATCTGACCGCCGAAGAGCGTCTTGCCCGTACCGACGCGCTCTACGTGCCCTTCCACGACGCCATTCGCGGGCTGATCCGCGATCGCCGGGCAAGGGGGCAGGACAGCGTTATCGTGACCATGCACAGCTTCACGCCGGTCTATCATGGCCGCGAACGCGCCGTCGAACTCGGCATATTGCACGACGAGGACAGCCGGTTTGCCGATCGCATGCTGGAGGCTGCGGCCGAAGCGCCGCTTTACAGGACGGAACGCAATCAGCCTTACGGGCCCGAGGATGGCGTGACCCACACGCTGATCCTGCACGGGCTTTCGAACGGCTTGCGCAATGTAATGATCGAGGTCCGCAACGACCTCATCACAGACGATGTCGGCCAAGGGGTCATGGCCGACTATCTAAAAGGGTTGCTCCAGCAAAGCCTGGACGCCTGACAAAAAGAAGACCCGAGGGAGCAGTCTAACTGCGAGCGTCCGCACGGCGAAAATGCCGCGGACAATTTGGCACTGAACCGGCCCGCAATCCCGCGGCCGATCGTGAACAGGGGGAAGTCATGTCTGACTATACCGATCAGGATAAGACGCAGGACGTCCATGTCCTGCACTCGATGGGCTACGCCCAGGAACTCGAACGGCGTATGAGCTCGTTCTCAAATTTTGCGATTTCGTTTTCGATCATCTGCATCCTTTCGGGCGGTATCAATTCGCTCGCGCAGGCGACGTCGGGCGTCGGCGGTGCCGCGATCGGCATCGGCTGGCCGGTCGGCTGTATCATCTCCCTGTTTTTTGCCCTCGGCATGGCGCAGATCTCGTCGGCCTATCCGACGGCCGGTGGTCTTTATCACTGGAGTTCCATTCTCGGCACCCGCTTCACCGGCTGGCTCACCGCATGGCTGAACCTGCTCGGCCTCATCACCGTTCTCGGCGCCATCAATATCGGCACGGCCCTGTTCCTCGGCGGTACGTTTGGCGCTCAGCTCGGCATCGCCGATGCCAGCGGCGTCGTCTCGCCCGGCATGCAGGTCGTTCTGGTCGTGCTCTTCACGATCGTGCAGGCTGCCATCAACCATTTCGGTATCGGCCTGACGGCAAAGCTCACCGATTTTTCGGGGACGCTGATCCTTGTGACGGCCGCCGTGCTGACGATCGCCTGCTTCTATTTCGCCCCGACCCATGACTTCTCGCGTCTATGGACGTTCACCAATTATTCAGGCGATGCCGGCGGCGGGGTTTGGCCGCAGTCGGACAGCATGTGGTATATTTTCGGCCTGGGCCTGCTTCTGCCGATCTACACAATCACCGGCTACGACGCCTCCGCTCACACCTCTGAGGAAACCAAGAAGGCAGCGCTGTCGGTGCCGCGTTCGATGGTGTCCGCGGTTATCTGGTCGTCGCTTGCCGGCTGGGTAATGCTTTCGGCCTTCGTCATCGCCATTCCCGATATGGCGGCGGGCGCAAAGCAGGGCTGGAGCGTGTTCTTCATGACCATCAACGCCATCATGCCGGCCTGGCTGGTGACGCTGCTTTACGTCGCGATCTTCATCTCGCAGTTCCTGTGCGGCCTTGCGACTGTTACGTCCTGCTCGCGCATGATCTTTGCCTTCTCGCGTGATGGCGGCATTCCGGTGGGCTCGAAAACGCTTGCCAGCGTCAGCCCGAAATTCCGCACGCCGGTTGCGGCGATCTGGACGGGTGCGGCTCTCGAAAGCCTGTTCGTCTGGGGCGCGCTGTTTATCTCGGTCGGCGAGGCAAGCCTCTATGTCACCGTGGTCAACGCGACGCTGATCTTCCTCTTCCTGTCCTTCCTCTTCCCGATCGTGCTCGGCATCTTCGCCTACGGTACCAAGAAGTGGCCGGCACCCGGACCGTGGAATCTCGGCGGCGGCCTCTACAAGGTGGTCGGCGTTCTCGCGACGCTCGGCATGATCCTCATCGTCTACATCGCGATCCAGCCGCCGAATGACAAGGTCTTCGGCATAACCGTCGCCTTTATCGTGCTGGCGATCATCATCTGGTTCGCCGTTGAAAAACGTCGCTTCCAGGGCCCGCCGATCGGCGACATGATCGCCAAACGACGGGGCGAAATCGCCGCCGCGGAAGCTGCTGTCGGCGAAACCGGCACCGTCGCCGTCCCGGCGAATAGTTAGGCATATTGCAAGGAAACGGGGCCGCAGCCTGCGGCCCCATCACCGGTTCAACGAAAAGGCATCAGGCCCAAATCCGGCCGAGCGCATGCGATTTCGTTGCCCCGATTTTCTCAATTCCAATGTCAGGCGGATCAATCATGAGCAGCTACACATTCGACGATCTCAAGAAGGATGTTGCCGAAGGGCGCATCGATACGGTTTTGGCCTGCCAGGTGGACATGCAGGGCCGGCTGATGGGCAAACGTTTCCAGGCGGAATATTTCGTCGAAAGCGCCTGGAAGGAGACGCATAGCTGCAACTATCTGATCGCCACCGACATGGAGATGGAGACGGTCTCCGGCTACAAGGCGACGAGCTGGGAAAAGGGTTACGGCGACTATACGATGAAGCCGGATCTGGCGACGCTGCGCCGCATTCCCTGGCTCGACGGCACGGCGTTGGTGCTCTGCGACATGCTCGACCATCACACCCATGAAGAGGTTGCCCATTCGCCGCGCGCGATCCTGAAGAAGCAGGTGAAGCGCCTCGAAGACATGGGCATGAAGGCCTACATGGCCTCCGAACTCGAATTCTTCCTGTTCGACCAGAGCTACGAGACGGCGCAGGCGTCCGGCTACCGCAACCTCAAGCTCGCCAGCGCCTATAACGAGGACTATCACATCTTCCAGACCACCAAGGAAGAAGAAGTGATGCGGGCGATCCGCACTGGGCTGCAGGGCGCCGGCATTCCGGTGGAAAACTCCAAGGGCGAGGCTTCGGCCGGCCAGGAGGAGATCAATGTGCGTTATGCCGATGCGCTCGCCATGGCCGACCGGCATGCGATCATCAAGAACGGCTGCAAGGAGATCGCCTGGTCGAAGGGCAAGGCCATCACCTTCCTCGCCAAATGGAATTACAACGCCGCCGGCAGCTCCTCGCATATTCATCAGTCGCTCTGGAGTCTCGAGGAAAAGCCGCTGTTCTTCGATCACACCGGCAAATACGGCATGTCGCCGCTGATGCATAATTACGTTGCCGGACTTCTCGCCCATGCGAGCGAAATCACCTATTTCCTGGCGCCTTACATCAACTCCTACAAGCGCTTCATGGCCGGCACCTTTGCGCCGACCAAGGCGATCTGGAGCAAGGACAACCGCACTGCCGGCTACCGCCTCTGCGGCGAGGAGACCAAGGGCATCCGCATCGAATGCCGCGTCGGCGGCTCCGACCTCAACCCCTATCTCGCCTTCGCCGCGCTGCTTGCCGCCGGCATCGACGGGATCGAGAACAAGCTCGAGCTCGAAGCCCCCTTCGTCGGCGATGCCTATGGCGGCAAGGATATTCGCGAAATTCCGCGCACGCTGCGTGCGGCAACGACCGCAATGACGGAATCGTCAATGCTGCGCAAAGCTTTCGGCGACGATGTGATCGACCATTATACCCGCGCGGCCGAATGGGAGCAGGAAGAATACGACCGCCGCATTACCGATTGGGAAGTGGCGCGGGGGTTCGAAAGAGCTTAATACGCATTTGCGGGCTTGCCCCTCACCCTAACCCTCTCCCCGTAAACGGGGAGAGGGACTTGCCCTGCGAGACGTTGGCGAGGGCCGGAGAGGGTGCGGCTATCCCCCTTCGCCCCGTTTACGGGGAGAAGGTGCCGGCAGGCGGATGAGGGGCTATGGCCCTCGACGGAATTTTTGATCAATACGAGGACGGAAATCGATCATGGCAATGATCCAATGCATTTCACCGATTGACGGGTCGGTCTACGCCGAGCGCGCCGCACTTTCGCTCGACGCTGCCAAGGATGTGGTGGCGCGGGCCCGCAAAGCGCAGAAGGCCTGGGCGAGACGGCCGCTTGAAGAGCGTGTTCAGCTTGTCCTGAAGGGTGCTGCACGGCTGAACGAGATGTCCGACACGGTTGTGCCGGAGCTTGCCTGGCAGATGGGCCGGCCGATCAAGTACGGCGGCGAATACAAGGGTTTCAACGAGCGCTCCAACTATGTCGCCTCGATCGCGGCCGATGCGCTGGCGCCTTTGGTGGTCGAGGAGAGCGAGCGTTTCGAGCGCCGTATCGAGCGTGAGGCGCATGGTGTCGTCTTCGTCGTCGCACCCTGGAATTATCCCTATATGACGGCGATCAACACGATCGCGCCGGCACTGATGGCCGGCAATACGGTGGTGCTGAAACATGCCTCGCAGACGCTGCTGGTCGGCGAGCGCCTGGTACAGGCCTTCATCGAGGCCGGCGTTCCAGAGGACGTGTTCCAGAATGTCTTCCTCGATCATCAGACCACGTCGGCGCTGATTGCCGCCGGCAGCTTCAATTTCGTCAACTTCACCGGATCGGTCGAAGGCGGGCGCTCGATGGAGCGGGCCGCCGCCGGCACCTTCACCGGCCTCGGTCTCGAACTCGGCGGCAAGGACCCGGGCTACGTCATGGAAGACGCCGATCTCGAGGCGGCCGTCGATACGCTGATGGATGGCGCGACCTACAATTCCGGCCAGTGCTGCTGCGGCATTGAGCGCGTCTATGTGCACGAGTCTCTTTACGACGCCTTTGTCGAGAAATCGGTTGCCTGGGTGTCCAACTACAAGCTCGGCAATCCACTCGATCCCGAAACGTCGCTCGGGCCGATGGCGAACAAGCGCTTCGCCAAGGTGGTGCGCGAGCAGATTGCCGAGGCGGTTTCCAAGGGCGCGAAGGCGCTTGTCGACCCGAAGCTTTTTCCGCAGGATGACGGCGGCGCCTATCTCGCACCGCAGGTTCTCGTCAATGTCGACCATTCCATGGCCTTCATGCGCGAAGAGACCTTCGGTCCGGCGGTCGGCATCATGAAGGTGAAAAGCGACGAGGAGGCGCTCGCTCTGATGAACGACAGCCAGTACGGGCTGACGGCCTCGCTCTGGACCAAAGATGTCGAGCGGGCAGCGCGGCTTGGCCGCGAAATCGAAACCGGCACCGTTTTCATGAACCGCGCGGATTATCTCGATCCGGCGCTCTGCTGGACCGGCGTCAAGGAGACCGGCCGCGGCGGCTCGCTGTCGATCATCGGCTTCCAGAATCTGACCCGTCCGAAATCCTTCCACCTGAAGAAAGTCACAGCATGAGCAGCAACATCACCGCAAACTGGAGCTATCCGACATCGGTCAAGCTCGGCCGGGGCCGGATCAAGGAACTGGCCGACGCCTGCAAGAGCCTCGGCATCAAAAAGCCGCTGCTCGTCACCGACCGCGGCCTTGCCGCGATGGCGATCACCAAGAACGCGCTCGATATCCTCGAAGATGCCGGCCTCGGCCGGGCGATCTTTGCCGATGTCGATCCGAATCCGAACGAGAGGAATCTCGAGGCCGGCGTCAAGGCTTTCAAGGATGGCGGCCATGACGGCGTCGTCGCCTTCGGCGGCGGCTCCGGCCTCGATCTCGGCAAGTGCGTCGCCTTCATGGCCGGCCAGACCCGGCCGGTCTGGGACTTCGAGGATATCGGCGACTGGTGGACGCGTGCGAGTGTCGAGGGCATTGCCCCGATCGTCGCCGTGCCGACAACGGCGGGCACCGGCTCGGAAGTGGGCCGCGCCAGCGTCATCACCAATTCCGTCACGCATGTGAAGAAGATCATCTTCCATCCGAAGTTCCTGCCAGGAGTCGTCATCTCCGACCCGGAACTGACCGTCGGCATGCCGAAAATCATCACGGCCGGCACCGGCATGGACGCGTTTGCCCATTGCCTGGAAGCCTATTCCTCGCCCTTCTATCACCCGATGTCGGCCGGCATCGCGCTCGAAGGCATGCGGCTCGTCAAGGAATTTCTGCCGCGCGCCTATCGGGAAGGCACCGATCTCGAAGCCCGCGCCAACATGATGTCCGCTGCCGCCATGGGCGCGGTCGCCTTTCAGAAGGGGCTCGGCGCCATCCACGCGCTGTCGCATCCGATCGGCGCCGTCTACAACACCCACCATGGCATGACCAACGCGGTTGTCATGCCGGCGGTTCTGCGCTTCAACCGCAAAGTGATCGAAGAGAAGATCGGCCGGGCGGCGGCTTATCTCGGCATATCAGGCGGTTTCGACGGCTTCTACGACTACGTGCTGAAGCTCCGCTCCGAACTCGGCGTGCCGGAGACGCTGACGGCGATGGGAATCGCTCCAGACCGGATCGATGAATTGTCGGCCATGGCGATCGAAGATCCGAGCGCGGGCGGCAACCCAGTTGCGATGACGCTCGAAAACACCAAGGCCCTGTTCAGGGATTGCTTCTGAACTCATAAGAGCGGACCCGCAGATTGTCCCGGAAAGCCTTTGGCTTTCCGGGCTTTTTTATTTTGGGGGACATCCCTAATTTTAGGGATGTGAAAAATACCGGCTGCAATTTCGGCGCGCGTGTTTGGAATTTGTTAACCATGATTAGAAAGGATGGATTAACCGCACGATGCTCCGATGGTGCGTAAAAGAGCGATTCCGGCTCGCACCATTTCCTTCCGAGGACTGACCATGCCTGTCATCACATTCGCAAACACCAAGGGCGGCGCCGGCAAGACCACCGCTGTTCTCCTGCTCGCCACCGAGCTTGCCCGCAAGGGTTACCGTGTCACCATTCTCGACGCCGATCCGCAGCACTGGATTTCGCGCTGGCACGAGATCTCAGGTCATGTGCCCAATGTTTCGGTGATCGATTTCGTGACCACCGCCTCGCTGCCGCTGCATATCAGCGAGAACAAGCACAATACCGATTATTTCATCGTCGACCTGCCGGGCGCGCGCAATCCGCTGCTTGCCACCGCCGTCGGCCTTTCCGACCATGTGCTGATCCCGATCCAGGGCTGTGCGATGGATGCGCGCGGCGGTGCACAGGTGCTGGAACTGCTGCAATATCTGGACGAGAAGGCCGGCATCAAGATCGGTCATTCGGTGGTGCTGACCCGCGTCAACTCGATGGTGACGACAAGGGCGCTGCAGCTCGTCAAGTCGCTGCTCAGCGAGCGGCACGTGCCGGTGCTGGATACCGCGATCATCGAGCGCTCCGCCTTCCGCGACATCTTCGACTGTGGCGGCACATTGCACACGATCGATCCCACACGCGTCAGCAATCTCGACAAGGCGCGCGAGAACGCCACCTGTTTCGCCGAGGAAATAATGAGCAAACTGCCGGTCAGGCTGACGGCATCGCCCCGGATGGCGACGGCGGCCTGACAGGTTCCGCATCCTCAGACGAAATGCGTCCGGTTCGCCAGCGACGCATTTCGTTTTCAGGGGCTTGCGGTGCGGACGCCATTATTGAGAGAATGCGCCAGAAGGTCGGAAAGACGTCTTTTGACTCCGGCCAATTCGTCCGACATGCGATTGCGTTGCCGGGGCAAGCCGACATCGACCACTTCGAGAATGCGGCCCGGCCAAGGGCACATCACGACGACGCGATCGGCGAGAAAAGCAGCCTCTTCGATATCGTGGGTGACCAGCAGCATCGTCGTGGCATTCAAACGCCAGAGATCGATCAGATGATCCTGGAGTTCAGCGCGCGTCATCGCATCGAGTGCTGAGAAGGGCTCGTCCAATAGAAGCACGGACGGTTTCGTTACGAGCGCGCGCGCCAAGGCCACACGCTGAGCCTGCCCGCCGGACAATTCCTTGATCCAGCGGTTCTCATAGCCGGCAAGGCCGATCTTCTCCAGGGCTGCCGATACCTGCTTTTCGCGTTCGCCGCTTGCCAGATGACGCAGGCCGAAACCGATATTACCCGCGACCGTCAGCCAGGGAAAAAGCCGGGGCTCCTGGAAGACGATATTCACGAGCGCGTCCGGCTCCGTCAGCCGCTGTCCCTCCAGGCTGATCTCGCCTTGGGTGGGCGCCTCCAGGCCCGATAACAACCGCAGAAGAGTGCTCTTGCCGCAGCCCGACCCGCCGATGACTGCGATCAGTTCCCCCTTTCCGACCTTCAGGGAGAAATCTTGCAGCGCATGCGTTCCGTTGGGATAAATCTTGGAGAGAGAGCGGATATCGAGCATGTCAGATCCCGCCCGCATGGCTGTCACGCCAGCGCAGAAATGGCGCCGTTGCGATCAGAAGCAGGCTGTCGGTCGCCTTGCCGACAATGGCAAAGATCAAGATAGCGGCAAGGATCTGATCCGGCTTTCCGAGCTGCTGACCGTCCACCAGGAGATAGCCCAGGCCCTCCGACGCGCCCATGAATTCCGCCGCGACGACGAACATCCAACCGAGACCCAGGCCAGCGCGCAGGGCAAGGATATAGTCGGGTAGAACTGCCGGCAGCAGGATCAGGCGAACGAGGTCGAAGCCGGACAGCCGGAAGACGCGGCCGACCTCGACGATGCGCCTGTCAACGCCGACGACGGCGCCATGGACCCCGAGATAGACCGGGAAGAAGACGCCGACGCCGATCAAGGCGACTTTGGAGGCTTCGAAAATACCGAACCACAGGATGAACAGCGGCACCCAGGCAATCGACGGAATGGCTCTGAGGGCCTGCAGGGTCGGATCGAGCAGGCGTGCGAGCAATCTGGAGTAGCCGGTCAGGGCCCCGAGCGCAGTCCCCGCCAGGGACCCGAAGGCAAAACCGATCGCCACTCTGCGCAGCGTCGCACCGACATGCGTTGTCAGATCTCCCGATGCCGCCAGCGTATAGACCGTATAGAGAATTTTCGAGGGCGGAGGCATCAGACGACCCCCGACCACTCCCGTGCGGACGAGGATCTCCCAGGCGGCAAACAGCGCAACCGGAAACACCATCCCAACGATCGGATGATCGAAAGGCGAGACCCGGCGCTGCCGGGTCTCCTTTGTGGTTTCGGTGTTGTGCCATGACAGCGCGATGTCCACCAACGACATGGGAATGCCTTTAGTTTTTCGTTTTGATGCATGTCGTTCTCCCGGAACCGCTGCACACTTCCGGGCGACCTGCATGATGGCTTTATTGGCCCAGCGCTGCGGAGGCATAGCTGGGGTCGATCAGCGCCGACACGGTCTGTTTGACATCGACGTCGGCTTTGATGACCTCCGCCTTCTGAAGAGCAAGACCCGCAGCCTCGATCGTTTCGCGCTGGGCATCGCCGATCACGGAATAGCCGAGGTTAGTGCGCTCCAACTGGCGCTCGATCACGCTATCGGGCAGCTTGGTGGCGGCAACGAGGGCGGCTTTCAGCTTGGCCGGGTCTTTCAGAGCTTCGGTGCGGGCCTTCTCGTAGGAGGCAAGAACGCGTTTGACGATATCGGGATGCGCGGCGGCAAACTCCTCGCGCACGTTGAGAACGCCCCAGCTGTTGTTTTCCGGCTTGCGATAGAAGAGCACATCGCCGTCTTCGATCTCGGCGGAGGCCATGATCGGATCGAGGCCGGCCCAGGCATCGACGTCACCGCGCTTCAATGCAAGGCGGCCGTCGGCATGCTGGAGCAGGACGAGCGACACGTCCTTTTCAGTGAGACCCGCATCGGCAAGCGCGCGAACCAGGAAAATGTGCGGATCGGTGCCGCGCGTCACGGCGATGGACTTGCCCTTGAGGTCCTCGACCTTGGCTATGCCGGTATCCTTGCGTGTTACCAGCGCGGTCCATTCCGGACGCGAATAGACGTAGATGGATTTGATCGGATTGCCGTTGACGCGACCGATCAAAGCGGCGGCACCGGCGGTCGAGCCGAAGTCGAGAGAACCGGCATTCAGAAATTCGAGGGCTTTGTTTGAGCCTGCGGACTGGACCCAGGTTATCTTGATCCCATCCTTTTCGAATTCCTTTTCCAGGATGCCTTCATCCTTCAGGATAAGGCTGACCGGGTTGTAGGTCGCCCAGTCCACGCGAATTTCCGAGATATCGGCAGCCCGCGCCCCCGTGCCGACTGCGACCAAACCCGCAAACAGGCTCAAAGCCAGGCGAACAAACGATTTCATACAACCTCCAAAATTGTTATTTTGTTAAATCTACAGATTTAATGTCTTTTTGCGCGCTTTCAGGTTCCAAACTTTGAAACGGGGGAAGCAAATTTGAACTGCCGCAGCGGCTCCCGCTAGATTGTTGTGTCAAAAAGGAAGGGCCGGGATCGACCGCGCTGCGGTCGATCCCGGCCCTTCGATATGGTTCCTCACCAGGCTTCATTCCGCCTGGAGACGCATTCCGATCAATCGACGAATTCGACCGTCACCCCCGGCTTGACCATCTTGGCAAGCTCGGTCGCGTCCCAATTGGTGAGGCGGATGCAGCCGTGGCTCTGGGTGCGGCCGATCTTGGAGGGCTCGGGCGTGCCGTGGATGCCGTAGGTCGGCTTGGAGAGCGCCATCCAAACGGTGCCGACGGGGCCGTTCGGGCCTGGCGGAATGTTGAGAATCTTGTCGTTGGCGCCCTGCTGGAAATTGATCTTCGGATTGTAGGTATAGCCGGGATTGAACGCGACGCGCTCGACCGTCACGGTGCCCGACGGCGAGGGTGTGTCGGTGGAGCCGATCGATGCCGGATAGGCGGCAATGAGATTGCCGGCGTTATCATAGGCAAAGACCTGCTTGCGGCCCTTGTCGGCGATGATGCGGGCAACCTCGCCGCTTTTCGGCTCGCCCGGATTGACGACCTTGATGACGGTGCCGGCAACGCTGAAATCGGCGCCCGGGTTCATCTCCTTGAGGAAGGCCTCGTCCATGTGGAAGCGCTCGGCCAGCATTTCGGTGGTCGAGGTAAAGGCCAGCGACGGCAGCAGCGCCTTATGCGAATAGTCTTCCGGGATCTCGGCGACGTAGGGGCCGGCGGCATCGGCCGGCGTGATCGTGTAGCTGACGACCGGCAGGCCGCCGTTCATGCGCAGCTCTTCCAGAATGGCGTCGGTGTCGTTCGGGTCGAGTTTGGAGCCGGTCATCTGGTCATAGGCATAGACCGACTTGGTGACGTTCGAGCCCATATGGCCGTCGATGACACCGGGCGAGATGCCGGCGCGGTCGAGGAAGACCTGCAGCGCAACGATCTCCGGCTTCGACTTGTTTTTCAGTGTGATGACGGGTTCATCAGGCGCGGCCTTGGGCGCGTCGGCAGGCGGGAGCTGCTGATCGGGATCGATCGAGGCATAGTCGTCGCCGGGCTGCGGATTGCCGATGCTGTTGTCCTCGGGATAGGCTTGGCCGTCGAGCGGCTGGCGTTCGATCGCCGCATCGCGCGGGATGCCGCCGGTGACCGCGCCGCGCTCGGAATAACGCGTGTCGCCAGAGGTGTTGTCGTCGGCATAATAGGGATCGTTGCCGTTCTGGTCTGCATTGACCTCGCTCGGGCCGGGCCGCGGCGGATAATAGCCGCGGGCGCGCATCTCGGTGGCGACGACATTGCCGTAGTCGTCGATCAGCACGCGGTTGCCGCTGCGGTCGCGGGCGTAGATATAGCCGCGCGGGACATAGTCGAGGATTTCGCCGTTCGGCGTCACCAGCACGACATCGCTCTGGCGGCGGTCGCGGAACTGCTGCGCGCTTGCCTGCGGTGCTGCAGCCGCGATGGCTGCCAGCACGGCCGCAAGCGAAAATGCCGACTTCAAAAAGCGATTCACGTCTCACACCTCGAACAGGGACTGGGCCGACACACACCTGCGAATTTTGACGCTAGTGTGGAATTTATGAAACCGTGCTGAACAAAATATGAAAATCACTAAGATTTCCTTTTACGCATAAACGTTTGCGTCTCCGTGTCAGTTCCGCAAAATCCATGGTTGCGGCAAAAGCGCAAGAGAGGAAAAGGGTTCGATTGACGAAAGACGGCGCAAAATCTAACGCTACTCGGCCGATAAGCCCCTGAGGAGACTGCGATGATCGAATTTGCCGCTGCAAGCGGGCCGCGCCTGATGCTCGATGAAACATCGGTGCTGGATATCGGCGGCTGCATCGTCGAAGGCGTCGATATCGCGCCGAAGCGCGCCATTCCCGACGATGGCGACCCGCGAATCGATCACTCGCTCGAAGGCTTCCTGTTCACCTGCGGGCCGGACCATATCCGCCACCGCCAGCCGATCGCCGGGCGGACCGACGGCAAGGTCTATCCGCTGCACGGATCGGCCTCCGGCCATGCGGCCAAGGTGCTGTGGACGAAATACGAGAACGGCAATGCCGAATGCCGCGCCGATATCGACATTATCACCGTCGAGGGACTGCCGCAGCGCATCGAGCGGCTGTGGCGGATCGATGGGGCGACCGGCGAGGTGCGGCTCGACGACCGGGTCGTCAATACCAGCGATCAGGCGGTGCCGACCTTCCTGATGTATCACATGAACACCGGCGGCAAATGGCTGGACGAGGGCACGCGGCTGGAAGGACCGATGTTGGAGAATGGCGGTTTCCCCTGGACGTTCGGCGAGGAGCCGGGCAGCATCTTCTGCGTGCCGGCGCCGGCAACGGAGGAGGGCCTGGCGGAAATCCGCCTCGGGCCGATTGCCGCGATCGGCGGCAGGACGCTCCGCGTGCGCTTCCGCGCCGATACGCTGCCCTATCTGCAGGTCTGGCGGAACCAGAAGGCGCCGGCCCATATTATCGGCATCGAGCCGGTTTCGCATCGCTGGGTCACGCGCGACGAGCTTCAGGCGGCCGGCGAATTCAACATGCTGGCATCAGGCGAGAGCCGCAGCTATGGGCTGAGCTTTGCCTTCCTGTGAGCGAAGGGTTGTTGACGCTTGCCAAGCTGCGTCGTAGACCTTCAGCCCACCATTTTTGAGGAGACAGGACGATGGATATTCGCCAGATCGACGATGAATATTCGGTTTCGGGTCAGATCACGCCCGAGGACCTCGACGAGATCAAGGCGCTGGGGTTCAAATCGATCGTCTGCCACCGCCCGGATCATGAAAGCCCCGATCAGACGTCGTTCTCTGTCATTGAGGCGCGCGCCAAGGAGCTCGATCTCGATATCGCCCATGTGCCTGTCGGCCCGATGGGCGTGACCGAGGAAGCCGTGCAGGGTATGGTCGATGCGCTCGACGAATTCCCGCGGCCGATGCTCGGCTATTGCCGCTCCGGCGCCCGCTCGACGGCGATCTACCAGAAGACCCACCATATCCGCAGCTAAGGTCCCGTCCGGCTGCCGATTTTCCGGCGCTGCACCGCAGCGCCGCCACCTTCCATTCACTCAGGAGACTATGATGAGCATTAAGCGTATCGACGTCGGCGCGCGCATGAGCGGCGCCGTCATTCACGGCAACACGGTCTATCTCGCAGGCCAGGTCGGCGAGGGCGAAAGCGTCACCGATCAGTGCAAGTCCTCGCTTGCCGAAGTCGACCGCCTGCTGGCTGCATCGGGCAGCAACAAATCGAAGATCCTGCAGACCCTCGTCTATCTCTCCGACATCGCTTATTTCGCCGAGATGAACGCCGCTTGGGAAGCCTGGATCGATCCGGCCAATCCGCCCGCCCGCGCCACCAGCGAAGCCAAGCTCGCTGCGCCGAAATACAAGGTCGAGTTTATCGTTACGGCCGCCATCGACTGATCGTCGCCGCAGCGCTGCATCAAAGCCGGTAGGTGCGTGGACTCACGGACTTACCGGCTTTTTTGTTTGCGCGATTTCCGAGAGCGTGCGTGTCGGCGTGATCGCCTCGGGATCGAGTTTGACTTCGATAATTGCGGGCTTGCCGCTTTCGCGCGCCCGCTCGAAGGCCGGGGCGAATTGCGCGGTGCTTTCCACCGTCTCGCCATGGCCGCCATAGGCGCGGGCAAGGGCGGCGAAATCAGGGTTGGTCAGGTCGGTGCTGCTGACGCGGCCGGGATATTCGCGCTCCTGATGCATGCGGATCGTGCCGTACATGCCGTTGTTGACGACGATTGCGATGATCGGCAGGCCGTAGCGGATGGCAGTGGCGAATTCCTGGCCGTGCATCAGGAAACAGCCGTCGCCGGCAAAGCAGATGACCTCGCGCTCGGGAAAAAGCTGCTTGGCGGCGACTGCGGCCGGCAGGCCGTAACCCATCGAGCCTGAGGTGGGTGCGGCCTGAGTATTGAAGCGGCGGAAACGATGGAAGCGGTGCAGCCAGGTGGCATAGTTGCCGGCGCCGTTGGTGAAGATCGTTTCCGGTCCGGTATTGGCTTCCAGCCACTCCATGATCGGTCCCATATGAACGGCGCCAGGACCTGTCGCCGGCGGCTTCGACCAGGAAAGATAGGCCTGGTGCATGCGCTCAGTGCGCTCCGCCCAATGCGGCTCGGCCGGCGCTTCGAGATCGGCAAGGGCCGCGACGAAATCGGCAGGAGCGGCGCAGATCGCGAGATCCGGGCGGTAGACGCGTCCGAGTTCAGAAGGATCGGGATAGACGTGCACCAGCGATTGCTGGGGGTAGGGGATATCGATCAGCGTATAGGACGAGGACGGCATTTCCGACATGCGGCCGCCGAGCAGGATCAGCAGGTCGCTCTCCTTGATCTCCTTGGCCAGAACAGGATTGATGCCGATGCCGACATCGCCGGCATAAGAGGGATGGAGATGATCAAACAGCATCTGCCGGCGGAAGGAGCAGCCGACCGGCAGTTGGAAACGCTCGGCGAAGATGGCGAAATCGGCGACGGCATCGGCATCCCAGCGCGTGCCGCCAAGGATCACCAGCGGCCGCTCGGCCTTCAGCAGTCTGATATAGAGATCGTCGATCTGGCGGCGACCGGGATGGGCCTCGACGCTGACATAGCGCTTGGCGCGGGGTGCCTCGACCTCGTCGCGCAGCATGTCCTCCGGCAGCGTCAGTACGACAGGGCCGGGGCGGCCGGAGGTGGCGATCGCGAAGGCGCGAGTGACGAATTCGGGAATGCGGGCGGCATCGTCGATCTCGCCCACCCATTTGGCGAATTCGGTGAAGGCGCGGCGGAATTCGACCTCCTGGAAGGCCTCGCGCTCGCGGGCTTCGCGCTGCACCTGGCCGATGAAGAGGATCATCGGGATCGAATCCTGCTTGGCGATGTGCAGGCCGGCGGAGGCGTTGGTGGCGCCGGGGCCGCGGGTGACCATGCAGATGCCGGGTTCGCCGGTCAGCCGGCCCCAGCAATCCGCCATCATTGCCGCCCCGCCCTCCTGGCGGCAGACGACGACGTCGATCTCGCTGTCGCGCAGCGCGTCGAGGACGGCGAGGAAACTCTCGCCCGGCACGCAGGACAGACGCTTGACGCCGTTCGCCTTCAGCGCCTCGACGATGAGTTGCCCGCCTGTTCTTTTCATGACGATGCCTTCCTCTCGCGCTCGGCGAGTTCCGCCAGAATTTCTTCGGTGTGTTCGCCGAGACGCGGGCTCGGCCTGGTGTAACGCAACGGTGTCTCCGACAGCACCACCGGCGTCCTGACCCCCGGGATGACGGTGCCGGCGGCATCCGCAAGGTCGATGCGCAGGCCGCGGGCTCGTACCTGAGGGTCGGCGAACATCTCTTCGATCGTGTTGATCGGGCCGGCGGGAACCCCATTCTCCTCGCAGGCCTTCAACAGATCCGCCTTCTGCCATTTCAGCGTCTCGGTGGAGATGAGACGGCGAACCTCGCCGCGATTGGCGACCCGGGCCTTGTTGGTGGCGAAACGTTCGTCGCCGGCAATCGCATCCAGGCTGAGAATGCTGCAGAGGCGGCGAAACTGGCCGTCGTTTCCAACTGCGAGGATAAGATAACCGTCCGCCGCCGGCACGACCTCATAGGGCGAGATATTCGGATGGGCATTGCCGAGGCGGGTGGGTGCTGTGCCGGAGACCAGGTAATTCATGTTCTGATTGGCCAGCACGGCCGATTGCACATCGAGCAGGGCCATGTCGACGAGCTGGCCTTCGCCCGACTTGAGCGCGTGGATCAGGGCGGCCTCTATCGCCGAGACGGCATAGATGCCGGTGAAGATATCGGCGATCGCCACGCCCGCCTTCATCGGCTGGCCGTCCGGCTCGCCGGTGATCGACATGAAGCCGGACATGCCCTGGACGATGTAATCATAGCCGGCGAGGCTGGCGTAAGGGCCGGTCTGGCCGAAGCCGGTGATCGAGCAATAGACGAGTTTCGGGTTCACCTTGCGCAGGCTGTCGTAGTCGAGCCCGTATTTGACGAGGCCGCCGAGCTTGAAATTCTCGATCACCACATCGGCTGACGCAACCAGGCGGCGGACGAGCTCCTGGCCTTCGGGGCTTCTCAGGTCGGCGGTGACGGAGCGTTTGCCGCGATTGGCGGCGTGGTAATAGGCGGCCGAAAGATTGTCGCCGTCGGCGCCTTCGACGAAGGGCGGACCCCATTGGCGCGTATCGTCGCCGCCGTCGGGGTTTTCGACCTTGATGACGTCGGCGCCGAGATCGGCGAGTATCTGCCCCGCCCACGGGCCGGCCAGCACGCGGGCAAGCTCAATCACCCGGATGCCTGCAAGCGGCGGCCTTTTCGTGGTCTGCGTCATATTCCCTCGTCGATTTTTACGGCACCAGCGTCGCCTCAGATGTATCGGATACAGGCTTTGAAGCAAAGCGGCGCTCGCGCCAGATGATGTACAAGCCCGATGCCATGATGATGGCGATGCCGAGCCATTTGATCGCATCCGGAAAGTCGCCGAAAACCAGCCAGGCAAAGATCGTCGCCGAGACGATTTCGAAATATTGCAGCGGCGCCAGCGTCGAGGCGGGTGCGGTGCGATAGGCATAGACGCCGAAGATGCCCGCAATTGCGGCCATGGCGCCGACGCCGGCGACGTAGAACCAGGCGCTGCCTTCGGGCATGACGGGATCAAAGAGATCGGAGCCGCTTCCTTCGCCGGCAAAAAGCAGGATGGTGCAGAAGAGGAGGCCCCAGATGCCCATCTGGAACTGCATCGCCCAGGGGTCTTCCCGGTGCGACAGGACGCGGGTCATCAGCACGAAGGTCGCGATGCAGAGCGCGCTGACGACGGGCAGGAGGGCGATATAGCCGACCTCCTGGAAACTCGGCTGGATGATCAGCATCGCCCCGAAAAAGCCGACGCCGCAGGCGGTATAACGCCGCCAGCCGATCGTCTCCTTGAGAAAGATGCCGCCGAGGATCGTCACCATGATCGGCTCGACGAAAAAGATCGCAATCGCGTCGGCGACCGCCATGTATTTCAGCGTGGTGACGAACGAGATCATCGAGACGGTGATGATCAAGCCGCGGATGGCATGGAACAGGCTCTGGCGCCAGGAGAAATCGGCAAAGGTGCGCCGCCATATGACGATCGGCAGCATGCACAGCGCCTGCACGACGAAACGGCCGGCGGTGACTTCAGCGGAGGGGATGGTGACGACGGCGAGCTTGGCGAAGATATCGATCAGCGGCGAGAACATCACCGAAAGGAACATCAGCGCAAGCCCCGTCGTCACCTCGGAGGCTGAGGAAACGGGGCGGGCGGAGGTGCTGCTCATGATGAAATCT
Organism: Rhizobium ecuadorense; assembly: GCF_001187535.1. GTDB lineage: Bacteria > Pseudomonadota > Alphaproteobacteria > Rhizobiales > Rhizobiaceae > Rhizobium > Rhizobium ecuadorense. The sequence goes on along the minus strand of NZ_LFIO01001075.1, from coordinate 181,516 downwards.
CTCTGGCTCAGGATCTTGCCGTTTGCAATCTGGCGACGGCCTCGTCGCACCAGTCCGCGAAGGCGGCGGTTGCAGCATCCGCGCCGATCTCATTCAGCGTTTCGTGCCGCATGTCCTGATATATCTCAGTGCTGATACGAGAGAAACCGCTGGCTTTCAAATGGTTTGACAGCCAGAGCACGGCTTTTCCGCGCTCCGTCGCCGGGTCTTCTCCGCCGCCGACGAGGTGGAACGGCAGGTCGCGGGGCAGCCGATCCAGATGAAGCTTCTGCGGTGCGCGAAACGTCAGTTCGAAGAGATCGAGCCAGAGCGAGACCGAGGCGTCGAAGCCGCAGAGCGGATCGGCGATATATTTGTCGACTTCATCGGGACGGCGCGACAGCCAGTCGAACTCGGTGCGGTGGGCGGGGATCGATTTCCCCCACGCTGCGAAGGTGAGTTTCGGCAACAGGCCGCTCGGCACGTCGGAGCCCTTCAGCATGCGTTCGGCAAGCAGGATCGCCTGGGCGGCGCGGCCGGCAAGGCCGACGGCGAAATTCGAATTCCAGACGGCGACGGCGTCGAAATCGGAAGGCGCCGTGACCGCGGCATTGAGGGCGATCAGGCCCCCCATCGAATGGCCGAAGAGGATCACCGGCAGGCCGGGATGGCGCGAGAGCGCATGGGCGCGCATGGCAAGGACGTCGCCGATCACTTTTTCGACGCCGTCCCGCCGGGCGAAGCAGCCGATCGGCGCGTCGGGCGCCGTCGTCTCGCCGTGGCCGCGGTGGTCATGGGCGTAGACATGATAGCCGCGCGCCGCCATCGCCTCGGCAAAGGCGCGATAGCGTTTCGAATGTTCGGCGAGGCCGTGTGATATCAACAGGATGCCGCGGGCCGGGCCGGCGGCCTCGGCATGATGATAGGCGAGCGACGCGCCCGGCGCGGCGAGCCATTGCGTTTCAGAAAACATCTGGATCCTCCTCGCGGCAACAGACCAGATCGCCGCCCAAAAGCAACACCGGTTCCGGGGCTATCCGATAACAAATTGCGTTCCTGCCACGATTCAGGGTTGCGGGCTTTTAATCTTCGTGCTTATTTGTTCCTGTATTGTTCTTTTTTGGGGGTTGAAATGAGCAGCATGCAGTTGCGTAGCGCGGCGTTCGCCGTATCGATGGTTCTTGCCGGTGGCGCTTTCGCGCAGGAGGGCAGTGGGGCGACCCGCTTTATTCTTTCGGCAAGCTGGCAGCCGGCCTTTTGCCAGACGAACCAGAAGAAGGCCGAATGTGCGAGCCAGACCGGCGAGCGCCCCGACGCGACGAATTTTTCGTTGCACGGGCTCTGGCCGATGCGACAGAATTATTGCGGCGTGAGCGCCGAGCAAAAGGCCGCCGACAAGGATGGCAAGTGGAGCACATTGCCGGCGGTCACGCTGTCGGCCGAGACGCAGGCGGCGCTGGCAAAAGCGATGCCCGGCACGCAATCCGGCCTGGAACGGCATGAATGGGTCAAGCACGGCACCTGCACGAAAATGAGCGCCGAGGATTATTTCGGCGTTGGCGTACATCTTCTCGGCGCGCTCAACACCTCGGCCGTGCGCGATCTCTTCGCCGCCAATATCGGCAAGCCTGTTAAGGCCGAGGCGATCAAGGCGGCTTTCGACAAGAGCTTCGGGCCGGGTGCCGGCGACCGCGTCAAGATGAGCTGCCGACGGGTCGGCAATGTCAAGATGGTCAGCGGGTTGACGATCGGGCTTTCGGAGGCCGCCGGGGCGGCGTCGGCGAAAGGCACCGGGCTTGGCGATCTGATCCAGGGGGCGGGAAAAACGACGTTCGGCTGCGACGAGGGCGTCGTCGACGCTGCGGGCTTCTGACCGGAAATCCTGCGTAAACCGGGTTTCGGCGTTGCCCGCAGGCGCTGTTTCGCCTACATAGCGGCACGATCGAAGTTTCCCGCCCGGAGCAGCGCAGTCATGGCACGTCAGTTCATCTATCATATGTCCGGCCTCAACAAGGCCTATGGCAACAAGAAGATCCTGGAGAACATCCACCTTTCCTTCTACCCGGATGCCAAGATCGGTATTCTCGGGCCGAACGGCGCCGGTAAATCCACTGTGCTGCGCATCATCGCCGGCCAGGACAAGGAGTATACCGGCGAAGCCTGGCTCGCCGAGGGTGCCACGGTCGGTTATCTCGAACAGGAGCCGCACATCGATCCCAACAAGACGGTGTTCGAAAACGTCATGGAAGGCGTTGCCAAGAAGACGGCGGTGCTCGAGCGCTACAATGAACTGATGATGAACTATTCCGACGAGACGGCGGAAGAGGGAGCCAAGCTTCAGGACATCATCGACAGCCAGAACCTCTGGGATCTGGAAAGCCAGGTCGAGATGGCGATGGAAGCGCTGCGCTGCCCGCCGCGCGACGCCGATGTCACCAGCCTTTCCGGTGGCGAGCGCCGCCGTATCGCGCTCTGCCGCCTGCTGCTTTCGCAGCCGGATCTGCTGCTGCTCGACGAACCGACCAACCATCTCGACGCCGAGACGATTGCCTGGCTCGAAAAGCATCTGCGCGACTATCCGGGTGCCGTGATGATGATCACTCACGATCGCTACTTCCTCGACAACGTCACCGGCTGGATCCTCGAACTCGACCGCGGCCGCGGCATTCCCTACGAAGGCAATTACTCGGCCTACCTGCTCGCCAAGGCCAAGCGCATGCAGCAGGAAAACCGGGAAGAGGCCGGCCGCCAGAAGGCGATCAGCCGCGAACAGGAATGGATCGCCTCCAGCCCGAAGGCGCGTCAGGCCAAATCCAAGGCGCGTATCAAGTCTTACGAACAGCTGGTGGAGGCGGCCGAAAAGCAGCGCCCTGGCGACGCCCAGATCATCATCCCGGTCAGCGAGCGGCTCGGCCAGGTGGTCATCGAGATGGAAGGCATCACCAAGGGCTTCGAAGGCCGCACGCTGATCAACGACCTGTCGATCAAGCTGCCGCCGGGTGGCATCGTCGGCATCATCGGCCCGAACGGCGCCGGCAAGACGACGCTGTTCCGCATGATCACCGGCCAGGAAAAGCCTGATGCAGGATCGGTCCGCATCGGCGAGACGGTCCATCTCGGTTATGTCGACCAAAGCCGCGATGCACTTGACGGCAGCAAGACCGTCTGGGAGGAAATCTCGGGCGGCGCCGAAGTCATCAAGCTCGGCAAGTTCGATATGAACTCCCGCGCCTATTGCGGCGCCTTCAACTTCAAGGGCGGCGATCAGCAGCAGAAGGTCGGCAACCTCTCCGGCGGCCAGCGCAACCGCGTTCACCTTGCCAAGATGCTGAAGGCAGGTGGCAACGTTCTGCTGCTCGACGAACCGACCAACGACCTCGATACGGAAACCTTGGGTGCGCTCGAAAGCGCGCTTGAGGCGTTTGCCGGATGCGCCATCATCATCAGCCACGATCGCATGTTCCTCGACCGCCTGGCGACGCACATCCTGGCTTTCGAAGGCGAAGGCCATGTCGAATGGTTCGAAGGCAACTTCGAGGATTATGAGCAGGACAAGGTTCGCCGCCTTGGTCCCGATGCCCTCAACCCGGGCAGCCAGGCCCATAAGCGCCTGACACGCTGATCGCCGCCGTTTTTGCCGTCGAGAAGCCCCGGTTCTACCGGGGCTTTTTCACATTCTGCCTTGTCGCAATTTGAGCAGGCAATTTCGCTCGCGTGCGAATTGCCGCTTGCCACCGTCATCCAAATCACATAAAGATATCTTTATATCTTGATTGGATCGAAGATGAGCGAACCCTTGAAGCTTGGACTGGATGCGCTGGTGGACGTCATGAAGGCGGCCGGCGAGCCCACGCGCCTGCGTCTTCTGGCGCTTCTCGACGGCGGCGATCTGACGGTGACCGATCTTACCGAAATTCTCGGCCAATCCCAGCCCCGCATCTCCCGCCACCTGAAACTGCTCGGCGAGGCCGAACTGATCGAACGCTACCAGGAAGGCGCCTGGGCCTATTTCCGCCTCAAGCAGGAGGGAAAGGCGGCCATGCTGGTGCGGGCCTTGCTGAAGCATGTCTCCGAGAACGATCCGACCGTGCTTCGTGACGGCGAGCGGCTGTCGCAGGTCAAGCGCCAGAGGGCCGAGCGGGCACAGGCCTATTTCAGCCGCAATGCGGCTGAGTGGGACGAGCTTCGCCGCCTGCACGCGGCCGACGAAGAGGTCGATGCCGCCGTCATTCGGTTGCTCGGCAGCCAGCCGATCGATTCGCTGCTCGATCTCGGCACCGGCACCGGCCGCATCCTCGAGCTTCTTTCCGGGCTTTACCGCCGGGCGATCGGTGTCGATGCCAGCCGCGACATGCTGAGCGTGGCGCGCGCCAATCTCGACAAGTCCCGCATCACCAAGGCCACCGTCCGTCACGCCGATATCCTGAACCTGCCGTTCGAGGCCCAGGATTTCGACCTGGTGACGATCCATCAGGTGCTGCATTTCTTCGATCAGCCGGAGATTGCGATCACGGAAGCGGCGCGCATGCTGCGGCCGGGCGGCCGGCTCGTGGTCATCGACCTTGCGCCGCACGCGCTCGAATATCTTCGCGACGAGCATGCGCATGTCCGTCTCGGTTTCTCGCACCAGGCGATATCCGACTGGCTGCACAGGGCCGGGCTCGACGTCGAGCAGGTCGTCGACCTTCATCCGGGTCAGCAAAGCGGGCAGGGGTTGACGGTCACCGTCTGGCTCGCGCGCGATCCGAGGCGCCTGATGGCTTCGCAACTAAGCGAAGGCGCCGAACCTACATTTGCCGGGAGAGTATGACATGGCTTTGAATAACGAGGCACGCGGCCGCAACATCGGGATTTCCTTCGAATTCTTCCCGCCGAAATCGGAGGAGATGGAAGGCCAGCTCTGGGAGACGGTCAGCAAGCTGCAGGACTGGGACCCGGATTTCGTCTCGGTGACCTATGGCGCCGGCGGCACCACCAAGGCCCCGACGCTGACTGCCGTCACGCGTTTCCTGTCGCAGACGCCGCTCGCCACCGCTTCGCACCTGACCTGCGTCGGTGCGACGAAGGAAGAGACGCACCAGATGATCGAGACGTTCCGCAAAGTCGGCGTCACGCATTTCGTGGCGCTGCGCGGCGATGCGCCCGGCGGCGCCGGCGCGCCCTACCAGCCGCATCCCGGCGGTTATGCCAATGCGGCCGAGCTGGTGGCCGGCCTCAAGGCGGTCGGTGATTTCGAGATTTCGGTTTCCGCCTATCCGGAAAAGCACCCGGAAAGCCGTGACACGGCTGCCGATATCGACATGCTGAAGCGCAAGGCCGATAACGGCGCCGACCGGGCGCTGACACAGTTCTTCTTCGACAACGACAATTTCGAGCGCTACCTGGAGAAGGTGCGCGCTGCCGGGGTCTCGATCCCCGTCGTGCCCGGTATCATGCCGATCCAGAACCTGACGCAGCTGAAGCGTTTCGCCGGCGCCTGCGGCACGATCATCCCGGCCTTTCTCGATGAGCGCTTCGCCGGCTTCGACGACAAGCCCGAGGAGCGGGCGAAGGTCGCAGCCGATGTCGCCGCCGAACAGATCGAGGATCTCGTCCGGCGCGGCATCCATGAGTTCCATCTCTACACGATGAACCGTGCGCCGCTGGTTTCCGCCGTGCTCGACAATCTCGGCTTTTCCCGCCGCGCGGCAAAAAGTGCGGGCGCCGCCGCCTGATCTATACGGTTGAAAAAGTGAAAAGCGCATGTCGGGCGGGACATGCGCTTTTTCATTGGCGGATTGATCAGGGGAGTTCAGGTACTACCAGTCATTCCGCTCTCGTCGGCCAGCTCAGATGAAGAGCATGGACAAGACGAAAGCAAACGCTGCACTGACCAACAGAACATTCAAGGATTGCGTGAGTCCCATGTCTGTCTCCTCGCGTTAACCGGCCAATAATATGTCTGAAATATGTCGGTTGGGAAGCGGATTCTATGCTGCGCTGCAGAAGGATGCGGCGGATAAGTCGATAGGCCTCTCGGCAAGCCTTTGAAACTAATCGATTATATTCGATAATTTTTTGTTCACAGATTTTAACATGCCGTTAAATTCGGCGATGGCCGGTTTACCTATGCGCCGAAAACATGGCGAATGGTCAACTGGTTGAAAACACGTGGAATTCGCAACCGATATCAGGTGGTCTTCACCAGCAGGCGATAGGCGCGGCCGTCGAGAATGACGAGGCCGAAACCGATCAGCGCCATGCCGGCGAATTCGCCGGGTGTGAGCCTTTCGCCCAGGAAAAGCACGCCGAGAAGGATGGCGCTCGGCGGCACCAGCAGGGTGACGAGCGAGGCGTTGGTGGCGCCCGCCGCCGCCATGATCCGGAAATAGAGGATATAGCCGAAAGCGGTCGAGAGCAGCGCCAGCGCCAGGATGGCCAGCAGCGCATCGATCGGCGGCGCGGCCAGCGCCCAGGGGCGATCTGCGAGCAGCGACAGCGGCAGCGCGATCAGCGAGGAGGCGGTCAACTGGCCGGCAGCGGTGACCGGGGCCGGAACATTCTTGAATCGTTTGCCGTAGGTGGCGGCGAAACCATAAGAGATGGCGGCAAGCACCGGGAGAAGCAGCGCCCAGAGCGGTGCTTCTCCGCCGGCCGAGATGCCGGGGCCAATCAGCACGATCGTTCCGGCGAGGCCGACGAGGCAGCCGGCGATCTTTGCCGACGACAGTTTCTCGTCCGAGGTGAAGTAATTGGCGATCAGCACGGTCCAGATCGGCGTCGTCGCATTCAGGATTGCCGCAAGGCCGGCGCCGATGCGGGTCTGCCCGAAGAAGATCAGCGCATGCGGCAGGGCATTGTTGATCAGCCCGAGGATCAGGAATTCGCGCCAGCGGGCTTTGAGGATCGAATAGAAGTCGAAGCGGCCGGCGATATAGATATGCAGTGCGAGCGCTGCGAGCAGCAGCCTCAGGAAAACGAGGGTCAGCGGCGGCACGTGCTGGACGGCGATGCGGGCAAAGAAGAAGGAGGCGCCCCAGATCAGGCCGAGCAGCATCAGCAGGCTCCAGGTCCAAGCATTCATTCTGCTGTCCACGCCGGGTTCCTCCACCACAAGCCGCTCAGTTGCCAAAACAGGCACCGGCTTTCCGAGCTGATGCTTAGCGCAGACGGCGAACCGCGCCACCCGTTTCTTGCGAAGCGGGTGACGGTAAGGTGTCGGCGGCGATCAGAGAGCGTTGAGAAGGGCAGGCGTCGCCCAGCCGTCGGCCGGCATGCCGAGGCGCTGCTGCTCTTTCTGGATCGCGACACGCGTGCCGGAGCCGAGGATGCCGTCGATCTCGCCGACATCATGGCCGAGCGACTGCAGCTTGGTCTGCAGCGTCTTCATCTGGTCGTTGGCGAGCCCCTGCTCCGGCACGCCCTTGAGATAGGTCGGGGCGCCGGAAAGCCGCGTCCCGAAATAAGCGGCCGAAGTCGTGTAGATGAACGACTTGTTCCATTCGAGATAGATCTTGAAATTCGGGTAGGCAATGAAGGCCGGTCCCATGCGGCCCTGCGGCAGAACGAGGTCGCCTTCGAGGTTGCCGAAGGCGGTATTGTCATCGCGTGGCTTGACGCCGAGGGCGAACCAGTCGCCCGCCTTCATCGTGCCGCCAAGGCCGGATTTCTCCCAGGGCAGGTTATCGGGCAGGGTGACTTCCTGCAGCCATGGCTGGCCGCGCTCGAAGCCGAGATGCTGGATGAACTTCGCCGCTGTCAGGATGGCGTCCGGGCCGCTCTGCTTCAGGCGGACATGACCGTCGCCGTCGCCGTCCATGCCGTAGGCGATGATGTCGCGCGGCAGCATCTGCACCTGGCCGATCTCGCCGGCCCAGGCGCCGGTATTGGTGGCGGGGTCGAGATCGCCGTGCTGGACCATCTCGATGAGGGCGATCAGCTGCGGGCGGAAGAGTTCCGGGCGGCGGCAGTCGTGCGACAGCGTCACCAGGGCGTTGCGGGTGTTGAAATCGCCCTGGACGGCGCCGAAATCGGTTTCCATCGCCCAGAAGGCGGTGATGACGCCGGCGGGAACGCCGAATTCCTGCTCGGCGCGGGCAAAGACATCGGCATATTGCTTCATCTTCTGGCGGCCGATATCGAGGCGGGCCTGGCTGACGGTGCGCTGGGAGAATTCGAGGAAGGTCTGCTTGAAGACGCCCTGGGCCCGATCCCGGCTCAGAACCTTGGGGTCGATCTCGGCGCCGGCAAGGGCGGCGTCGGCGGCTGCCGCACTTGCGCCGGCGGCAACTGCATCCTTCTTGACGCCTTCGAGGAAGGCGGAGAGATCGCCGCCGCAGGGCGCGGCCGGGGCTGCGTCCGGCGCCTGCTGGGCGGCCGCGCCGCCGGCGATGGCGAGGGCAAACAGAAGGGCGAGTGCAGAGCGGCTTGCGAGCGAGCGGTGCATGGATGCGGTCCTTATATCAAACAGATTGCCGTCGCTTTCACAGAGGAATGTGAGGAAGCAAGAAACATCATAAGACGTTACTAAGAATTTCTATCCTTGGAAACGGCGGCGACCCAATTGTTCCAGTTCTTTGCGCTGCCGGCAAAGACATTGATATCGGTGGGGCCGCTGATGCCGGGAATGACGCCGGTCGAGGTATATTGCCAGAAGGCCCAGCGGCGGTCGGAATAGGTGACCTCGGGATGTTTTGCCACCGAACGCACCCAGAAATGATAATCCTGGAAGTAGCCGGCGAGATTGTCGCGGTGAAAATCGACCGAGGTGTAGATGATCGGGCGCTTGCCGTAATAGGCCTCCAGCCGGTCCATGAAACGCTGCATTTCGGCGCGCACGGTTTCCGGATCGGGACGATAGCGGCAGGTCTTCGATTCGGCGTTCCATTCGACGTCGAGCACCGGCGGCAGGCGCATGGCCTCCTTCGGCACGTTGCGGATGAACCAGTCGGCCTGCTGATCGGCCGATGAACAGAAATAATAGAAATGATAGGGCGCGTGCGGGATGCCGGCGGCGCGGGCCTCGCGCCAGTATTCGTCGAAGCGCGGATCGACCCTGTCCTTGCCTTCCGTCGCCTTAATGAAGGCGAAGGCGACGCCGGAATTTTTCACCGTTGCCCAGTCGATATCGCCCTGCCATTTGGAGATATCGATGCCGTGGACCGCGTTCTGCTGCGGATGCTTCGGGCCGAAGTCCTGCGGATCGGTATCCTTGAAGCGCGTCTTCGGCTTGATCGATGCTGTTTCGAGATAGTCGTGGCCAGAAGAGGAGCAGCCTGCCAGGAGAATGGCCAGAGGCAGAACGCAAAACAAAAGCCGGCGCATGGGTATCCCGTCGTGAACCGAATGATCTCTTTGCCCCACAGCCTGACCTTCGAAAAGACGAGTCGGCAGAGGATAACCCTCTTTTCACCATATCAACGTAAAAAATCGGTTAGTTTCAAGCGAATTATGAGCGCTTGCTGATAATGGCCGCCCGCCAGGCATAACCGCCGCCGACGGTATCGAACACCAATCTCGCGTTATTTTCATGGGCTTGCGCTTCCAGGACCTCGCGCAGATCGGAGCGCGGGGTGACGTGGAATTTTGCAAGCCATGACTGCAGCATGCGGCGGAACCAGCCGGGCAGGCCTTCCTGCTGGCCGAAATCGACGATGTGCAGCTGGCCGCCGGGGTTGAGGGCCGCGATCGATGCATCGACGGCGCGCTCCCAGTCCGGGATCATCGACAGGGCATAGGAAATCAGGATGCGGTCGAAGCCGCTGACGCCGAATTCGCGCGGCGTGAAGGCCGTGGCGTCGGCGACGCGGAATTCCGGGATCGTCGCCTTGGTGGCGAAGGTCTTGCGCGCCGAAATCAGCATTTCCTGGGAAATGTCGAGGCCGAACAGCTTGGCGGTGGGGAAATGCCGATGGGCAAAGGCCATGTTGCGGCCGGTGCCGCAGCCGACTTCGAGCAAGGTGCCGCCCTCGGGCACGTCGAGATTGCGGATCGTGCTGTCGCGGCCGAGAAGGTAATATTTGCGCGTCAGATCGTAGATATGGCGCTGGTAACGGTACATGCCATCCATCAGGCTGGCATGTTCGCCGCTCTTTCCTGCCGTCTCGGTGCCGACCTTGCTCACGCCTTCTTCCCGTAAATGTGGAAGCCGCCGTAGATCGCCGAGCGATCAAGCGCCGTCAGCTCGCGCGACTTCTCCTCGAAGTAATCCCACTGGTCGCGGATCGAGGGAGACAGACGGCCTTCGATGATGCTCTTTTCGGCCGCGGTGCGGAAGATCACCCGGGCGCCTTCGCGCGCCGTGCGGGTGATTTCCCGCCAGACGTCGTTCAGTTGCTCATCCGTCATCCAGTCCTGCGCGTCGAGCAGGATGTAGCGGTCGCGCGAGGCGGCCGGCTCGCGGGCCAGAAGCTCGGTGAAGCTTGCATGGTGGACGTTGACGCGGTCGACATTGGCGCGGATCACCTCGTAGTGCTCCGACTTCAGATAAGTCGGCAGTGGGCCTTCCTCTTCAGTGCCGTAGCGGCGGCCGAAGGCCTGCCAGGCGAAATAATTGTCGCGCATCGGGAAATGACAGGCGAGCTTTTCCAGGCGGTGCTTCAGCACCGGTGCGATCGAATGATCGGCTGCAAGGCTTGCGAGCTCGTCATATTGCTGCGGCGGAATGCCGAGGCCGAAGAGCGAGCTCTTGCGGCCGGTGATCCAGCGCACCACCGGCTTTTCGAACAGCGGCGCGATCTGCTCTTCGAAGAACTGGCGCTGCTCGCGGATCGAGCGGGTCTTGGTCATCTCGCGCAGCTTGACGCCATGCAGGCGTGCAAGAAGATGGGCCGCGCCGATGAAGCGGCCGAGCAGACCGGTTTCGTAGATGTTGCGGTCGAAGACGGTGACGCGGCGACGGCCGAACTTGCGGCCGTTCCAATAGCTGCGCGTCGCATCGTCGAGCTTGGCGGCGAGATGCCGGTCGTAGGCGCGGCTGTTCGACTTCTCGTTCGGCATCGCCAGGAAGCGGACGAGATCGGCATGATCCGGCAGATGCTTGAAGGCGGCAAGCTTCAGACGGTTCAGCGCGATATGGTGCGGGTTGAGATCGACGACGTCGATCGAGGCCGGCGCCTTGGAGAGATAGGCGAGCATGTTGCAGCCGCCGGAGCCGATGGTGACGATGCGGTGGTTCGGCTTCAGTTCCATCGCCTGCATGTCGAGATCCGGATCCTCCCAGATCTGCGGATAGACGAGGCCGGAGAAGAGAAGGCCGAAGAGACGCTCGGAAAAACCGTCCTTCGAAAAAGCCTTGTGGCGGAGAAGGGCGTCCTTGAGTTTCCGGTTCTTGCGGAAGCCGGCATCCGGTGCAAATTCTGACATGAGTCTGTCACCTTTTTAGCGTTCAGGGCGTGTAGCGCGCCACTGCTACAGTTTGATGACGTGGGCTGTGGGGCGCCGTTCGCCGGGAGGATCGCCTCCTGGTAAAGTGATCGCGAGGGCAGCTCTTCTTCGCTGCGGCCTCTTTCCGGCGCGTGCGATTCCTGCTTCTCTCCCGGCATGGAGGAATGCCATGCGATTTGTCCTGCGTATCCTGAAGGCGCTTGCTCTCCTTGTCGTGCTCGTCGTCATCGCCGTCGCCGGCTGGCTCTTCGTCCAGCCGCCGGAACTGCTGCGTGTCGGCGACGGCTATGCCGCCAAGATCGTCTGCTCCAACGTCTTCATATCAGGCCGGGAGGCCGATGAGGTGCTCCATGACGATGTCCAGGCGCCCGGAAATCCGCTGCTCCGGCTGGTGCGCGTCAGCGTCGACCGCGACAGCGATCGCGTGACGGCGCGCTTCATGGGACTGTTTGCGCCGAGTTATGCGCTCTATCGCGGCGCTTTCGGCTGCACGAGCGTGCCGGACGGCAATTTCGAGGCGGCGGCGAAGGCGGTGCCTTTCGATGCGCCGGCCAGGGCGGAGGTGAACGAGGCTCTGTGGCCGGAGGGTGAGAGCGCCGGCGATCGGCCGGACGGGAAGATCGCTGCGCTGCTTGCCGATGAGAGCGTTGCCGGCCCGGCCATGCGGGCGATCGTCGTGGTGCGCAATGGCCGCATCGTCACTGAGGCCTATGGTCCCGGCTTCTCGGCGAAGACGCCGCTGATCGGCTGGTCGATGACGAAGACGGTGAATGCTGCGATTGTCGGCCGGCTGATGCTCGACGGCAAGATCTCCTTCGACGATGACAATCTGCTGGCGCAATGGAAGAACGACGGGCGCGCCAGGATCAAAGTCTCCGACCTGCTTGGCATGGAGAGCGGCCTTGCCTTCAACGAGGATTATGGCGCTGTCGCCGATGTGACGCGCATGCTCTATCTCGATCCCGACATGGTATCGCTGCCGGCCAACGCGCCGATGGAGGCGGAGCTGGGCAAACGCTTCCGCTATTCGAGCGGCACGGCGGTGCTCTTGTCACGCATCTGGATGGACAGGGTCGGCAATGCCCAGACGGCCTTTTCCTATCCTGACGACGCGCTGTTTTCGCCGCTCGGCATGACGAGCGCCGTCTTCGAGCTCGATGCGCGCGGCACGTTTGCCGGAAGCTCCTATCTCTATGCGACGGCGCATGACTGGGCGCGCTTCGGGCAGTTCCTGCTGCAGGACGGCGTCTGGAACGGCCAGCGGCTGCTGCCGGAGGGTTTCGTCGGCGCCATGCGCACCCCGACGACGGCGTCGAACGGCCGCTATACGCAGGGCCAGGCCTGGCTTGCGCCCGGCGGTTCAAATGCAAAATTCGGGCTGCCGGAGGATACGTTCTGGCTGACGGGGCATGACGGGCAGAGCATGGCGATTGTACCGTCCGCCGATCTGGTCGTAATCCGGCTCAGCCTGACGCCGAGCTGGCTCGGCTATCAGCCGCAGACGCTTCTCAAGGCGGTCCTGGCGGCCTTGCCGCAAGCGGGAGCCCCGCAACAGCAGGCCGGGTCGCCACGGCAGGGCCAGCCGCAGCCATAGGCTCGTGATGCCGTTCGTCCGTTATCGGTCTTGGTCGTATCAGTAATTGCCCTGGGCGATGTCGGTCATGCCCTTGCGCTTGGCGTCGTAATAATAACCGCGCGCATAAAGGCGCACGGCATCGTCTTCCTTGCTGTCGGAGACGAGCCAGGCGCCGCGCAGATATTTCGCGGCATATTTGATATTGGTCTCGGCATCGAAGAGACCGCCCGGGGCGCCGTCATACCCCATGGATTTGGCCGTGTTGTACTTGATCTGCATGAGGCCGAAATAGCCGCGCTTGTTGTAGGCCTTGGCGTTGTAGCGGCTCTCGCGATGGACGATGCGGTGGAGCAGCGTCTCGGGAATTTCGTAGAGCTTCGAATATTTCTGAATGAGCTTGGTGACGAAGCTCTTTTCGACGGTCGGCGCATCGTCCTTGTCGTCGTCGCTGAACATCGGCGGCGCCGTCGGCGGATCGATCGGCCCGGATTCATCGAAGCCGTAATCCATGCTGGAACGCGGCGTCGTATCGACTGCGGCAAGTGCAGCAAGGGCGCCGTTCTGCGGTGTCGCGGCAAAGGCAAGCTGGGTCGTCGGCTGTGCCGGGGCTCCCGGACGCGGCGTCGGCACCACGGACTGGATCGCCGTCATCTCGGGTGTCAGCGGGATTTGCGCATAGGCCGCCGGCTGCATGGTGAGATCGGCAGGCTGAGAGGTTGTCACGGTCGGCATTGCCGTCGCGGTCAGGGCCGGGGATGCCTGGGGAAGGGTGGCGCCGGCGACCGCCTGACCGGCTGTGCCTTCGGCTGTCGGGATTGCGGCAAGCGTGGCGTCTTCACCGGGTTTCGGCATCGGCACCACGGTCTGAGCAGCTGTCAGTTCGGCCTGAGAGGTGTATTCGACGCTCGCGCACCCGGTCATCACGCCGCAGCAGAGCACCGTAGAAACGACAAGACTGCGTTTCAGCGCGGACAATCCGATCGCTACCATTCCGTCACTTTCGTGAAATCGCGCCGCCCCGGCAGCGTTATAAAAGTTACTAAAAAGCTTAAATCCGACGACCCCATTAACCTATTCGTGACATTCCGGCAACCACGGATTATTTCTAAGCTGCAATACGGCGATACCCCGCGGTTACGGCGCCTGCGGCGATCAATAGGGTGCCGCCGGTGCGGTTTACAGCGCGCTGGACGCTCGCCTTGCGAATCAGTCCGCGTGCGGTATGGGCGAGAAATGCGTAAGTGGAGGCGTTGAGGATCGCCAGTACGAGGAAGGTCGCTTCCATGATCGCCATCTGACCGACGAAGGGCAGGGCCGGATTGAGGAACTGCGGCACGAAGGCGACGAAGAAGATGATGCTCTTCGGATTGAGGGCGGTGACGACATAGGCATGGAGGAAGATCTTGAGCGATTTCTCCTCCGGCAGATTGTCGTTGTCGGCGACCGGTTCGCCGATGACGGGAGCCCGCCAGAGCTTGATTCCCAGCCAGATCAGGTAGGCGCCGCCGATCCACTTCAGGACCGTGAAGAGGGTGGCGGAGGCGGCGAGGACGGCGCCGAGACCAAAGAGGGACGCCGTCATCGCGGTGAAGTCACCAAGCGCCACGCCGCTCACCGTCGCAAACGCAGTCCTGCGTCCATGACCGAGCGCATAGGAGACAACGAGCAGTATCGTCGGTCCCGGTATGGCCAGCATGATGGCGGATGCGGCCGCAAAAGCGAGCCAAGCTTCGAATGACATGGTGTCTCCTCCTATTCCTCAGGAACAAGCAAAGACATCATATTAACCATCCGTCAATCACGCTTCTTTGTATTTCTGGCCTATATTGTCCATGACTTCGGCAAACCATGCCGTCGACAGGTCAAAAGCCTTGCCGCCCTTGATGCGCGGGAATTCTATAGTGCGCAATTTACCGTTTTGCGCTTCATCGTGGCCGGTGACGCCGGAGACTTTGTTGAGCGCGCTTTCGACGGCGAGATCGACCATGCTCTGGATCAGCCGGAGGTCGTCGCCGTTGGCCGGCGCCGAGCGGGCGAAGTAGCCCGATTTCTGCACGAGCGAACGTTCGGCGTTCAACAGGCTGGCGAACTGCTTCTGGAACCAGGCGCCGACATTGATCGTGTCGATCTTCACATGGCCGAAGGCGTCGCGCTTGACCGTCTCTCCGGCGGCTTCGCGCTCCGCGACGATGGCGTCGAGGCAGGCGCCTTCGGAGACGAAGACCGTGGCGTGGCCGTTGCGGTCCATGCTTTCCTTCAGGCGGGCGGCCTCGGCGTCGAGGTCGAAAGCCATCTCAGGCAGATAGACGGCGTCGATGCTCTTCAGATGCGCGTCCATCATCAGGCCGTCGACATACTGGTTGCGGCTGGTGCGCTGGAGATAGGCGCGGGCGGTGGCGGCCGTCAGCCAGCCGCAATGGCGGCCCATGACCTCGTGGATGACGAGGGTGCGGGGGGCGGCCGTCTGTTCGTTGCCGACATTGTCGAAGAAATGCGCGCCGACTTCGGCCGCCGTCCAGGCGCCGAGCGACTGGCGGATCGGCACCACGTCGTTGTCAACAGTCTTCGGCAGGCCGACGACGGTCAGATTGTAACCGTTGGCGGCGAGATAGGCGGCAAGATCGGCGGCCGTGGTGTTGGTGTCGTCGCCGCCGATCGTGTGGAGAATGGTGATACCGTCATTGGCGAGACGTTCGGCGGCCACCCGCAGCGGGTTATCGCCTTCCTTAACCAGGCCGCGCTTGACGCAATCGGCGGCATTGGTGAGCTTGACGCGGCTGTTGCCGATCGGCGAGCCGCCATAACGATGCAGCAGCGGCGCCTTTTCGCGCATCTCGCGGGTGATCTCGATGCTGTCGCCGAGCAATACGCCCTGATAGCCGGACTTGTAGGCGACGATATCGATGTCGGGAGCAATGTCGCTGTAGCGTTCGATGAGGCCGCCGACGGCGGAGGAAAGACAGGGGGCCAGGCCTCCGGCGGTCAGCATTGCGACTTTCTGCTTGGCCATGATCCCTCCTATGGCGTTTCGGTGCGGCGGCGTCAGCTATCGGCGTTGCACTGAATTCGATTCAAGCGACGCGCTTACCTCATTGTTTTCATGCATGTCGTCATCCCGGACCCGCTGCACATTTCCAGGCGACATGCATGAGCGCATGGATGCGGCAGGGAAAGGAGCCTGTAAAGTAAAGAATTTACGAAAACGCGCCTTTCTGCGGCGTGGCGACCAGAAGAGCTGATATAATCGTTTCAAGCCCGTTCTGGCTGTCGAGAACTCTTGTGGAAATTACCGGCGAGCGCGCTCCGAAGCGCAGGTGCCCGGCGCAGGAGGACGCTTTGCTGCGGTGCGACAATTACCAAATCGTGAAAACTGTGTTCGGCCCTACGACCAATAGTCGCCTTGCAAAGGCTACGATTCTTTGGTCAAGCTGTTTGTATATAAGTTGACAAGCGTGCGAGAGATTTCGATGTCCTTCTGGGAAAAACTGTTGAATGCCATTGGCAATACCGCGGGCAATGCGCTGTCTGCGGTGGTCGAGGCTATCCGAACGGTTTTCGAAGGCGATCCCGAGACCCGGCGCAAGGTGGCTTTCTCCGTGGCGATCATCGCGCTGTCGGCCAAGATGGCCAAGGCCGACGGCATCGTCAGCGAGAAGGAGGTCGACGCCTTCCGCGAAATCTTCGAATTTCCGCAGGATCAGGCGAAGAACGTCGCCAGGCTTTACAACCTCGCACGTCAGGACGTGGCCGGCTACGAAGCCTATGCCGAAAGGCTTTCGACGCTCTGCGTGACCTGTGCGGCCAATTGCACGGTGCTGGAAGACGTGCTCGACGGTCTCTTCCATATCGCCAAGGCCGATGGGCTGATCCACGAGAAAGAACTGAATTTCCTCAGCCATATCGGCGAGATCTTCCAGATGAGCGAGACGCGCTTCGAGCAGATCGCCGCCCGTCACGTCTCCACAGGCGGCGATCCCTACAAGGTGCTCGGTGTGTTGCCCTCGGACGATTTCCCGACCATCCGCCGCCGCTATCACGGCCTCGTCAGCGAACATCACCCCGACCGGCTGATCTCGCGCGGCGTGCCGAAGGAGTTCCACGTCATCGCCAATGAGCGCATGGCGGCGCTGAACGCGGCCTATGCGGCGATCGAGAAGGAACGCCGCGCCGCATGACCTCTTTCGAGGCCGACTGCGGGAGCGCCCGCGTGCAGCCTTCGCCGAACCATGGCGAGCGCGCGGGCGGGCGCCGTCCTGACATGATCCTGCTGCACTATACCGGCATGCCGACGGCGGATGGCGCGCTCGACTGGCTCTGTCGCGCCGAGAGCCAGGTTTCCAGCCATTATTTCGTGCATGAGAACGGCGAGGTGGTGCAGCTGGTGCCGGAGGTGCGGCGGGCCTGGCACGCGGGAAAGAGCAGCTGGCACGGCGAGACGGATATCAATTCGCTGTCGATCGGCATCGAGATCGCCAATGCCGGCCATCCCGGCGGGCTTCCCGATTACCCAAAAGAGCAGATCGCCGCGGTGATCGAATTGTGTCGCGACTGTGTCAAACGTTGGTCGATCACGCCGGAGCGGGTCCTTGGGCACTCCGATGTCGCTCCGATTCGCAAGGTCGATCCGGGTGAGAAATTCCCCTGGGCCGAACTCTACAGGGCGGGCATCGGGCACTGGGTCGAGCCGGCAACGATCACCGGCGGGCGCTTCTTCCAGCGGGGTGATGCCGGCCAGCCTGTCGAGGCACTGCAGTCGATGCTGTCTCTCTATGGTTACGGCACTGAAATCACAGGGCAATTTTCCGAAAAGACGGCAGGTGACGTGGAGGCTTTCCAGCGTCATTTCCGGCCCGAACGGGTGGACGGCATCGCCGATTTCTCGACGATCGACACGCTGCACCGGCTTCTATCGGCGCTGCCGCGTTATTCCTGAGCGGAAGAGCCCCGACATCAGGTAGTTTTCTCGCGGCCGTCGAGAAAACTACCTCGCCACATCATTTCCCTATTATCTCCTCATTGCGATGGTCTAAGAACGCCCGCTGAACAGCGCTCACGGCTTTTTAAAGTGTAACCACGGGCGCCAAATGAAACGATAAGAATTGCTGCGGAACGCGATCAGTTCTTGATCGCGTATGACCGGATGACGGCGAGGCGCGCAGTCCTGCAATTCTATGGGTCGGAGTGATTAGACTACATGAATAATATGATTGTTGGTGCTGCGGCATGCGTTGGTATGCTGCTGGCGGGAAATAGTTTTGCCTTGGCTGGTGATGACTGGGGTGCCAGGGCCGAAACCATCCCGCTGAAAACCGTCGATCGCCAGAGCGGCTATGCCATGCCCGATTTTTCCGCCAGCGTTCCCTATGCCGCGCTGATCAATAAATATGCTGCCGAATACGACGTACCGGTGGCGCTCGCTCAGGCCGTCGTGCGTGTCGAGAGCAATTTCAATCCGAAGGCACGCGGCAGTGCCGGCGAAATCGGCCTGATGCAGATCAAGCCCGCGACGGCGCGGATGATGGGGTATTCCGGCACGAAGAAGGGCCTGTTCGATCCGGAAACCAACATCAAATACGGGATGAAATATCTGGCAGCCGCCCATCAGCTCGGCGGCGGGCAGACCTGCAACACCATCCTGAAATACAATGCCGGCCATGCCGCCACGCGCATGAACCCGGTGTCGAAGACCTATTGCGGCAAGGTCCTGGCGATGCTCGACTGAGCTTCGCCAGACGCGTCGGGCGAAAATTCTCCCGGCATTTTTGCGATATGAATCAGGACGCTTGCCGTGATATCCCCACCTGAATCGAGGTGAGCCACCTCGAGACGAGGTTAGGCCACCTCGAGACGAGGTTAGGCCACCTCGATGCGAGGTTAGGTATGGCAATCGATTTCAGGTTCATCATCATCGGGCGCGGCATGATGGGGGCAGCTGCTGCACGGCATCTCGCCTCGATGGCCGACGGCATCGCGCTGATCGGCCCGCGCGAGCCGGAGCAACGCAAGGCCCATCACGGGATATTCGCCAGCCATTACGACGAGGCGCGCATCACCCGCACTTTCGACGGCAATCTGGCCTGGGGAAGTTTCGCCGCCCGTGCGCTCGACCGCTACCGCGAAATCGAGGCAAGGAGCGGCATTTCCTTCTATTCGGAGGTCGGCTGCCTGTTTGCCGGTCCGACGCCAAGGGATGAGCAGGACTATATCAACCGGGCGCTAACCGTCAGCCGGACGCTCTGCAGCAATATCGAGACCATCGCGCCGTCGGACCTTGGCCAACGTTTTCCCTATCTTGCCGCCGATCCAGATTTCACCGGATATTTCGAGCGCAAGCGCGCCGGGCACATCAACCCGCGGGCGCTGGTGCGGGCGCAGGCGAGGCTTGCCGAACAGGGTGGCGTCTCGCTGATCGAAGCAGTCGCCACATCCGTGCGCGACGCCGGTTCCCATGTCGAAGTGACGGCCGGTGGCAGAAGCTACAGTGCCGAGCGCGTGCTGGTCGCTGCCGGCGGTTTCAGCAATTTCAATGCCCTGCTGCCGCGTCCCGTCGATACCAGGGTGATGGCGCGCACGGTCGTCTTCTACGAGATCGGCGCGCGCGAGATGGCGATCTTCGGCGATATGCCGTCGACGATCGTGCTCGGCGACCGGGAGGAGGATCACATCTATATCCTGCCGCCGGTGCGTTATCCCGACGGCAAGACCTATCTGAAACTCGGCGGCGACACCGAGATGCTGTCTTTCAGAGCGCTGGAGGATGTCGGCGCGTGGTTCCGTTCCGATGGCTGCGTGGCCGAGCGCGAGCATCTCGCGCGCGTCGCCCTCAAGTTGATGCCAGCGCTTGCCGGCTGCCCGGTCACCTCGGGGCCTTGCGTGGCAAATTTCACGCCGACCGGTTATCCCTACGCCGGATTTACCCAGTCGCCGCGCATCGCGGTGCTTACCGGCGGCAATTTCGTCGCGGCCAAATCTTCCGACGAACTCGGGCGATTGGGCGCCGTGCTTCTGGCCGAAGGGGCGCTCGGCGACAAGGATTTCGGCGGCGAGCTGACGCCGGTCTTTGCCTGAAAGGGAGCATCATGGCAGTCGATTTCAAATATATCGTCGTCGGCCGCGGGCTGATGGGGGCTGCGGCGGCGCGGCATCTGGCGCGACAAGTGGATGGTGTGGCGGTGATCGGCCCGGACGAGCCTGATGATCGCAAGGCGCATCAGGGCGTCTTCGCCAGCCATTACGACGAGGGGCGCATTACCCGCACCATCGACCCCGACCGCAACTGGGCGCTGCTCGCCAACCGCGCGATCGGCCGTTACCGCGAGATTTCCCGCGACAGCGGCATCGACTTCTATCGCGAGGTCGGCTGCGTCGTCGTCGCGCCTGATGGAAGCGATTATCTCCAGAGGACCCGGCAGGCGGCCGTCTCGCTTGGCGTCGAGACCAGCCTTCTCGGTGAGGCCGGGCTGAAGGCCGCCTTTCCTTTCTTCGCCTTTCCCGATGGCGCCGCCGGGGTCTTCGAGGCGAGAGGGGCCGGGCATATCAGTCCGCGCAAGCTGGTCAAGGCACAGTCGCTGCTGGCGGAAAAGGCCGGTGCCGCCGTCATTCGCGACCATGCCGTCTCGATCCGCAGCGTGGGCGGATCGGCTGTCGTCGAGACTGCCGGCGGCCGGAGCTATCGCGGCGAGAAGGTGCTGCTGGCAGCGGGCGGATTTTCCATTGCGGAGAATCTGTTGCCGCGTCCGGTTGCTATGACGGTTTATGGCCGGACGGTCACGCTTTTCGAGGTGAGCGAGATCGAGGCGGAGCGTCTTGCGACCATGCCGTCGCTCATTCTCGATGTGCCCGGCATCCATATCTACCTGCTGCCGCCGATCCGTTATCCCGACGGCAAATTCTACCTGAAGATCGGCGGCGACCCCGACGATCTGGCGCTCGGCGACGAGGCAGCGATGCGCGCGTGGTTCAAAACCGAGGGGCGCGAGACCGTGCGCGCCTATCTCAAACGTATCGTCGAAGGGCTCGTGCCCGACATGGCGCCGCTGTCGATTTCGACGGCGGCCTGCGTCGTGTCGCAGACGGAAAGCGGCCATCCGATGATCGGCTATACCTCATCGCCGGAAATCGCGGTGCTGACGGGCTGCGCCGGCACCTCTGCCAAGAGCTCGGACGAAATCGGCCGGCTTGGGGCCGAGCTGCTTTTATCAGGCAGAATCAGCGAACAGGGCTACTCCACGGATTTCACACCGCAATTTCGCTAAATAAATTTTGATTTAGGTGGCAATTGCCGTCTCTCTCGTTTATGGGAGCCCTGCCAGTTGGCTGGGCAGCCGCGCTTTACCAATGCCGAAAGGCGGTAGGGTGAGGAAAGTCCGGGCTCCACGGAAACACGGTGCCGGATAACGTCCGGCGAGGGCGACCTCAGGGAAAGTGCCACAGAAAGCAAACCGCCTGTCATGACAGGTAAGGGTGAAAGGGTGGGGTAAGAGCCCACCGCATCTCCGGCAACGGAAATGGCACGGTAAACCCCACCGGGAGCAAGACCGAATAGGGATGACGTGGCAGGCCGAAAGGCCTTCCGGCCGGTTTCCAGGCCAGTCATCCGGGTGGGTTGCGCGAGGCAGCGTGCAAACGCTGTCCCAGAGGAATGGCTGCCACGTTCCGGTTCACGCCGGGGCCATACAGAACCCGGCTTACAGGCCAACTGGCGATTAACTTTTGTGGCGTGATCAAGCCCCGATGTCAGGAATCACTTCCCGCTAAGCCGCTGAAATCGAAAGTTTTCAAGTGGATGCTCATGCAATCCGCCTGTTGAAAATTCTTTTTCCAAAAGCAGCGTTGCGCGCCATCGCGGGAGGGCGATCCTAACCCTTTGTTAAACTTAACGGCTTATAAATTTTTGATCATGCGTCTATTGCAAAATGGGCGTATCCCATTGACGCCCATATGGTCCCATGCTATCCCAAATGCGCACTGCACCAGGGCAATCACCTGCCCATTCATCGCAAAGCAAAGGCGTCTTCCTCTCCGGAAGCGTCGGAGGGGTTTTCGCTCATCCGGCTTGCGACGCTGTGCCTGATATCGGGAGTTTCGGGCGTCTTTT
This sequence comes from Rhizobium ecuadorense, assembly GCF_001187535.1. Lineage (GTDB taxonomy): Bacteria > Pseudomonadota > Alphaproteobacteria > Rhizobiales > Rhizobiaceae > Rhizobium > Rhizobium ecuadorense. The sequence goes on along the minus strand of NZ_LFIO01001075.1, from coordinate 159,500 downwards.
GGTCCGGATCCCTGCGGGAACGGATGTTTCGTGTGATGAGCCGCTTCCTTTCGAACGCGACCAACAGGATCGATGCCAAGGGCAGGGTTTCCGTGCCTTCGGCGTTCCGTTCCGTGCTGGCGCAGCGCAATGTTCAGGAGCTCTATTGCTTCCAGGACTTTGTGTTTCCGGCGATCAGCGTCGGCGGTCCGGATCTTCTCGAAAGATTCGAACGGCAGATTGCTGCGGAGGATCCGTTTTCGCCGGGTGCGAACGAGATGTCGCTTCTCATTCACGGGGGCGGGGTCTTCATGAAGCTCGACGCCGAGGGGCGGCTGATGGTCACGGATTTCATTCGCGGCTTTACCGGCATCTCGGACGAAGTGACTTTCGTCGGTCGGGCGGATCATTTTCAGCTCTGGCAGCCGCAGGCTTTTGTGGCTGCGCAGGCGCAGGCACGAGGGGAGCGCAAGCTGGCGGGCAAGCGTTCCTGAAAGAACGAGGGAACGGAATGGTGGCGAATCCTGGCGGAGGTTCAACTGATGCCGGTGGCGGACCGGTTCGTCACATTCCTGTTCTTCTTGATGAAGTGCTTTCGGCGCTGGCGCCCGCGCCCGGCAAGCTTATCCTCGACGGTACCTTCGGTGCGGGCGGTTATAGCTCCGCCATTCTTGCCGCCGGCGCCGAGGTGATCGCGCTCGATCGCGATCCGACGGCGATTGCATCCGGCCAGGCAATGGTTGCCGCCCATGCTGGCCGCCTCAAGCTCGTTCATTCGCAATTCTCGCATCTTGCTGATCATGCGCCGCAAGGCGGGCTCGATGGCGTCGTTCTCGATATCGGCGTTTCCTCCATGCAGATCGATGAGGCTGAGCGCGGTTTCTCCTTCCAGAAGAACGGGCCGCTCGACATGCGCATGTCGGCCGCAGGCGTTTCGGCCGCCGATGTCGTCAATCGTGCCAAGGTCGCCGATCTCATCCGCATCTTCCATTTCCTCGGCGAGGAAAGCCAGGCGCCGCGCATCGCGCATGCGATCGAGAAGCGCCGCGAGGAAAAGCCGTTCGAGACGACACGCGATCTTGCCGGTCTCATCGAGCTGGTCACCCCGCGCAAGATGAAGGACAAGATCCATCCGGCAACACGCGTCTTCCAGGCCTTGCGCATCTTCGTCAATGACGAGCTCGGCGAACTCGCGCAGGCTCTGTTTGCGGCAGAGGCGGCGCTGAAGCCGGGCGGCCGGCTGGTCGTCGTCACCTTTCATTCGCTCGAAGACCGGATCGTCAAGAAATTCTTCTCCGACCGCGCCGGCAAGGCGTCGGGGTCGCGGCATCTGCCGGTCGCGCATGAGCGGGCGGCAACTTTCGCAGCGATCGGCAAGCCGATGGTTTCGGCAAGCGAGGCGGAGGCGGAGATCAATCCGCGCGCCCGCTCCGCCAAGCTGCGCGCCGGCTTGAGGACGGAGGCCGCCGCTGAGGCCGCGGATATGTCGCTCTTCGGGTTTCCCAATCTCGCCAGTCTCGGAAAGCTTGGAGGTTGATATGCTGAAAACGTTCGATCTCGTGCTCATCGGCGTTATGACGGCCACCGCCGCCGTCACCTACACGATCAAGCATCGCGCCGAATTGAAGCTCGAGGAGGTTCATCGCCTCGAAGCCGAGATCAAGCTCGAAGAGGACACGATCGACCTTCTCAAGGCTGACTGGGCGCTGCAATCGCAGCCAAACCGTCTGGAGCGGCTGGTCAAGGCCTATGATGACGAGTTGCAACTGCAGCCGACGCAATCGACGGCGCTGGTGCATGCCAAGGAATTGCCGATGCTGAAATCCGAGGTTCCCGTGCCCGACGTGACCGAGGCCAAGGCTGGCGCCAAGGGCGCGACCGGGGCCGGCGCCAAGGGCGCAGCCCTAGCCGGCGTGACCGTCACGACGAAAGCGCAGCCCGTTCCAAAACCCGCGCCGCGCGCCGAGGCGGAGGATGAAGCAGACGAGATCGAAACGGGGTCGGTGGAATAATGTCGTTTCTTTCCCGCATCATGGTGTTGAAGAGCCAGGCGCATTTTTCCGCCGGCGTCTATAACCGGTTCGGCGGTCCGTCGCCCGCCGGCCTGGCGATCGAGGGATCCCGCAAGAAGAAATCGGGGCAGGCAAAGAGCCGTGTCGGCTTGCTGATCCTCGGCTTCATGGGTGTCTACGTCATTATCGGCGGTCGTCTCGTCGAATATGCGATGAAGGATCAGGAGGTCGTCTCCAGCATCCTGCCGCCCGATCGGCTGATGGCCTCGCGCCCCGACATTCTCGACCGCAACGGCGAAGTGCTGGCGACCGATATTCGCACCGTCTCGCTGTTTGCCGAGCCCAACAAGATCGTCGATGCCGACGAGGCGGTCGAGAAGCTTGCGACTGTTCTGCCCGAGCTCGATGTTCGGGATACCTATAAGAAGCTCTCGGTCAAAACCTCGCACTTCGCCTGGCTGCGCCGGCAACTGACGCCGAAGCAGCAGAGCCAGATCCTGGCGCTCGGCATTCCCGGCATCGGCTTCCGGCCGGAGAAGCGCCGCTTCTATCCGGGCGGCTCGACTGCCGCACATATCCTCGGTTACGTCAACATCGACAACCGCGGCGTAGCCGGCATGGAGAAATATATCGACGACCAGGGTCTTGCCGACCTCGCCTCGGTCGGCATGACCAGCGACCAGCCGCTCGAGCCGGTGCGGCTTTCGATCGACCTGCGCGTGCAGAACATCGTCCGGGACGCGGTCGTCAACGCCGTCAACAACTTCCAGTCCAAGGGCGCCGGTGCCGCCGTCATCGATGTGCATACCGGGGAAGTGCTGGCCATGGCCTCAGCGCCGGATTTCGATCCGAACGATCCGCAGGAAGGGGCCAAGGAGGGTTGGCTCAACCGGATGACCAACGGCACCTTCGAAATGGGATCGACCTTCAAGACCTTTTCGCTGGCGATGGCGCTCGACACCGGCAAGGTGAAGATGACCGACACATTCGATGCCAGCAAATCGATCTATATCGGCGGTTTCACCATCCACGATTTCCACGGGCAGCGCCGCTGGCTGACCGTGCCTGAGATTTTCCAGTATTCGTCGAATATCGGCACGGCGCGTGTCATCGACATCGTCGGCATCGACGCGCAGAAGGACTATCTGACCAAGTTCGGCCTCTTGACCAAGATGCAGACCGAACTGCCCGAGGTGAAGATGCCGAGCCAGCCGCGGGTCTGGAAGAAGATCAATTCGATTACGATTTCCTTCGGCCATGGCGTCTCGACGACGGCGCTGCAGACAGGGGTGGCGGCTGCCGCTCTCGTCAACGGCGGCAAGCTGATCGAGCCGACATTCCTGCCGCGCAGCCGCGAACAGGCCGATGAGATCGCCACGCAGGTCATCAAGAAGACGACCAGCGACGAGATCCGCTATCTGCTCGATTTCAACGGCTACAAAGGATCGGGCCGCGTCGCCCGCGTGCCGGGCTTTGCCGTCGGCAGCAAGACCGGTACGGCCGACAAGGTGGTGAACGGCCGTTATTCGGCGACTTTGAACTTCAATTCCTTCATTGCCGCATTCCCGATCAACGATCCAAGATATGCCGTGATCACCTTCTGCGACGAGCCGAAAACCGGCGAGAAGCAATATGGCGGAACGATCTCTGCCGGCACCGCAGGCCCGATCGCCCGCGAGATCATCAGCCGCGCGGCTCCCATTCTCGGCATCGAGCCGAAATTCGGGGAGGGCGGATCGGCCTTGCTGGTGTCTTATTGAGTGTGAATGAATATCGACGCCGATTCGCGAGGGGTGGACCGGCTTCAAGAGAGAAAAGTGCATTCGATGAAATTGCGAGACCTGGCCGGAGATCAGTTTCCGGAAATTGAAGCACAGCTCGAAGGCCCGGCAGGCCTGCTTGATATTTCAGGCCTGTCATCGGACAGCCGCCACGTGACGCCGGGCAATGCCTTCGTCGCAGTCGCCGGCACCAAGGCAGATGGCGCGGGCTTCATCGCCGATGCGGCCGGCCGAGGTGCAGCCGTCGCGATCTCCTCCCAGCCTGTTGATGCCTCCATCCCTGTGCTTGCGGTCAAGGAGCCGCGCCGGTTCCTTTCGATCGCCGCTTCGCGTTTCTTCGGCAGACAGCCCGAGACCATGGTCGCCGTCACCGGCACCGCGGGCAAGACCTCGGTTGCTTCTTTCACCCGGCAGATCTGGGCGCATGCTGGGCATGCGGCGGCGATGATCGGCACAACAGGTGTCGTCTCGCCGACGCGTAACGAATATGGTTCGCTGACGACGCCCGATCCGGTGTCGCTGCACAAGCTGCTCGCCGAACTTGCCGGCGAAGGTGTCACGCATGCGGCGATGGAGGCTTCCAGCCATGGCCTCGACCAAAGCCGGCTCGACGGCGTCAAGCTTGCCGCTGCCGCCTTCACCAATCTCGGCCGCGACCACATGGATTATCACCCGACGGTCGAGTCCTATATGGCCGCCAAGATGCGGCTGTTCGAGGTGCTGTTGCCGAAGGGTGCGCCGGCGGTCATCTTTGCCGACGATCCTTGGTCGGCGCAGGCGATCAAGGCCGCGGCCGATGCCGGTCATAATGTGCGCACCGTCGGGCGCAAGGGCGATTACCTCGCCTTGAAACGTGTCGAGCACTTCCGCCACAAGCAGACCGCCGAGATCCATATTGGCGGCGAAATCTTCGAAGTGGACATTCCGCTGGCCGGCGATTTCCAGGTCGCCAACGCACTGGTCGCGGCAGGTCTTGCCATGTCGACCGGCGTCGAGCCGAAAGTTGCGATGGCCGCACTCGAGAAGCTGGTCGGCGCGTCCGGCCGTCTCGAACTGGTCGGCCATACGAAAGACGGCGCGCTCGCCTATGTCGACTATGCCCATAAGCCTGACGCGCTGGAAAACGTGCTGGGCTCGGTCCGGCCCTTCACCACCGGCCGCGTCGTCGTCGTCTTCGGCTGCGGCGGCGACCGTGATCGCGGCAAACGGCCGATCATGGGCGAAATCGCCTGCCGGCTTGCCGACGTCGTCATCGTCACCGACGATAATCCGCGCTCGGAGGAGCCGGCCTCGATCCGGGCGGAGATCATGGCGGCGGCACCTAGCGCCGCGGAAATCGCCGATCGCGCCACCGCGATCCGTCAGGCGGTTGGTATGTTGCGATCCGGCGATACGCTGATCGTCGCCGGCAAGGGGCATGAAGAAGGGCAGACGATCGGCAGCGTGACCCTGCCGTTCTCCGATCATGCGGAGGTGCGCAAGGCCTTGGAGGAACTGCAATCTTGAGCTGGCTCTGGACGACCGAAGATATGATCGCAGCAATGGCGGGGCGCCCCTTCGGCACTCTGCCTGAAGGCATCACCGGCATTTCCATCGACAGCCGCTCGATTGCTCCAGGCGAAGCCTTCTTCGCGATCAAGGGCGACCGTGTCGACGGTCACGACTACGCATCGATGGCGGTGGCGAACGGTGCCTCGCTTCTCGTCGTCAGTGAGGCGAGGCTTCCGGCCATGGGCCGCCTGACGGTGCCGATGATCGTCGTGGAGGATGTGCTCGCGGCACTCGGCCGGCTCGGCCTTGCCTCGCGCGAGCGCTCCAAGGCCCGGATCATCGCGGTGACGGGCTCCGTGGGAAAGACGACCACCAAGGAAATGCTCCGGCATGTGCTGTCGCCCTCCGGCAAGGTGCATGCCTCCGTCGCCTCCTTCAACAATCATTGGGGCGTACCGCTGACGCTGGCGCGCATGCCTGGCGACACGGATTACGGTGTCTTCGAAGTCGGGATGAACCATCCCGGCGAGATCCGGCCGCTGGTCGAGATGATCCGTCCCGACGTCGCCATCATCACGACGATCGCGCCGGCGCATCTCGGCAATTTCAAGAACATCAAGGAGATCGCTGCCGCCAAAGCGGAGATCTTCGAGGGACTAGAACCAGGCGGCCATGTCGTGCTCAACCGCGACAACGACCAGTTCAATTTCCTCGACCGCACGGCTCAGTCGCTCGGTATCGAACACATCCGTTCTTTCGGCCAGCATGCCAAGGCCGAATTCCGGCTGGCGGAATTCAACGGCGCGGACGAGAATTCGACGCTGTGGCTGACGATCGGCGGCGAGACGCTGGAGGTCGCGATCGGCGCGCCCGGCCGCCATATCGCCGAAAATGCGCTCGCAGCGCTCGGGGTCGTCAGGATCGTCGGCGCCGATATGGAAAAGGCGATCGCTGCACTGGCGACGCTGAAGCCGGAAAAGGGCAGGGGCAAGCGCCACCGGCTTTCGATGGGCAGCGGCAGTGGCAGCTTTACGCTGATCGACGAAAGCTACAATGCCAATCCGGCTTCGATGCGCGCGGCGATCGCGCTGCTGGCGGCCTCCGAGCCGACCAGCCGCGGACGCCGCATCGCCGTGCTCGGCGACATGCTTGAAATGGGCGAGTATGCGCAGAAGGTTCATACCGATCTTGCCGTGCCGCTGCTTGCGGCCGGCATCGAACATGTCTGGCTCGCAGGAGCAGAGATGGCTGCGCTCAAGGAATCATTGCCGGAAAGCGTCCATGTCGAATATCGCGAGAACACCGGCGAACTGACGGATTATGTATTGAACTCGGTCGCACCGGGCGACGTGTTGATGGTGAAATCGTCTCTGGGCATCGGTTTCGGCAAGATCGTCGCCGCGCTCCTTGACAAGTTCCCGCCATTTTCCGACACGCAACGCGAACTTTGATCGGGTAAACAAGGGGCCCTGAATGCTGATCTGGCTTGTCGAACTGTCGGAATATTTCAAATTTCTGAACCTGTTCAGATATATTACCTTCCGCACAGGCGCTGCTCTCTTCACCTCGGCCCTGATCGTCTTCCTGTTCGGGCCGACGATCATCAATTCGCTGCGCATCCGGCAGGGCAAGGGCCAGCCGATCCGCGCCGACGGACCGCAGACGCATTTCAAGAAGGCCGGCACGCCGACCATGGGCGGGCTGATGATCCTTGCCGGCATCGTCGGCGCGTCGCTGCTCTGGGCCGATCTTTCCAACGTCTACGTCGTCGCCACGCTGCTGGTGACGCTCGGCTTCGGCGCGATCGGCTTCTATGACGACTATCTCAAGGTGACGAAGCAGAGCCATATGGGTTTTTCCGGCAAGGCGCGCCTCGGCATCGAGTTCATCATCGCCGGCATCGCCGTTTATTTCATGATGCGCACCGCCCTTGCCTCGGGCGTTGCCGGTTCGACCTTCGGCTCGTCGATCGCCTTTCCCTTCTTCAAGGACTTCATGATCAATATAGGCATCATGTTCGTCGTCTTCGGCGGCTTCGTCATCGTCGGCGCCGGCAATGCCGTCAACCTGACTGACGGCCTCGACGGGCTTGCCATCGTGCCTGTCATGATCGCCGCCGCCTCCTTCGGCGTCATCGCCTATCTCGCCGGTAACGTGGTGTTTGCGAACTACCTGCAGATCAATTTCGTGCCCGGCACCGGCGAGCTTGCAGTCGTCCTCGGCGCCGTCATCGGCGCCGGGCTCGGCTTCCTCTGGTTCAATGCGCCGCCGGCCGCCATCTTCATGGGCGACACCGGCTCGCTCGCGCTCGGCGGCACGATCGGCACCGTCGCCGTCGCCACCAAGCACGAGATCGTCATGGCGATCATCGGCGGCCTCTTCGTCATGGAGACGCTCTCGGTCATCATCCAGGTCGGCTTCTTCAAAATGACCGGCCGACGGGTCTTCCTGATGGCGCCGATCCATCATCACTTCGAGAAGAAGGGCTGGACCGAGAGCCAGGTGGTAATCCGCTTCTGGATCATCGCCGTCGGCCTTGCCATGCTCGGCCTCTCGACGCTGAAGCTGCGGTGAGGCGGCGATGATCCCGGTCACGACGCTCAAGGACAGGAAGGTCGCGCTTTTCGGGCTCGGCGGCTCCGGCCTTGCCACCGCCCGGGCGCTGGTTTCGGGCGGCGCCGAGGTGACCGCCTGGGACGACAATCCCGACAGCGTCGCCAAGGCTTCCGCCGAAGGCATCCGGACGGAGGACCTGCACACGATCGACTGGAGCGCGCAGGCGCTGTTCGTGCTATCACCAGGTGTGCCGCTCACCCACCCCAAGCCGCACTGGACCGTCGATCTTGCGCGCGCCGCCGGCGTCGATATCGTCGGCGATGTCGAGCTCTTCGTGCGCGAGCGCCGCGCCCGTGCGCCGGATTGCCCGTTCATCGCCATCACCGGCACCAACGGCAAGTCGACGACGACGGCGCTGATCGCCCATATCCTGAAATCGTCAGGTTACGATACGCAGCTCGGCGGCAATATCGGCACGGCGGTCCTGACGCTCGATCCGCCGAAGGCCGAACGTTACTACGTTGTCGAGTGCTCTTCCTACCAGATCGACCTGGCGCCGACGCTGGACCCGTCCGCCGGCATCCTGCTCAATCTGACGCCCGATCATCTCGACCGTCACGGCACGATGCAGCATTATGCCGACGTCAAGGAGCGGCTGGTCGCCGGCAGCGATACCGCGATCGTCGGCATCGACGACAGTCATTCGGCGCTGATTGCCGACCGCGTCGAGCGGGCAGGCGTCAAGGTGGTGCGCATCTCCCGCCGCAACGTGGTGGCATCAGGCATTTATGCTGAGGGCACCAGGCTCATTCAGGTCGCCGGCGGCGCCATGCTGCCCTTCGCCGATCTCGACGGCATCCAGACGCTGCGCGGCAGCCATAATGCGCAGAACGCCGCCGCAGCCGTGGCCGCCTGCCTTGCCGTCGGTGTTTCCGCCGACGACATCCGCGCCGGCCTTGCCTCATTCCCCGGCCTCAAGCACCGCATGCAGCCGGTGGGGCAGCGCGGCCGCGTCGTTTTCGTCAATGATTCCAAAGCGACCAATGCCGATGCCGCGGCGCCGGCGCTTTCGAGCTATGATCGCATCTACTGGATCGCCGGCGGCCTGCCGAAATCAGGCGGCATCACGACGCTCGCTCCCTATTTTCCGCGCATCGCCAAGGCCTATCTGATCGGTGAGGCGGCGGCGGAATTCGCAGCCACCCTCGGCGAGGCCGTGCCTTACGAGATCTCGGGTACGCTGGAGCGCGCGGTCGTGCATGCGGCAGCCGATGCCGAGCGCGACGGGGCTGCTTCGGCCGTGATGTTATCCCCGGCTTGCGCAAGCTTCGATCAGTATAAGAATTTCGAAGTCAGGGGTGAAGCCTTCGTCGGACACGTGGCAGCGCTTGACGGGATCGCGATGCTGATCGGTTCGGCAACAGGAGAGAAATGACATGGTAAGCCGCGCGGAACGTGGGCCTCTGGCCGATTGGTTCTGGACCATCGACCGCTTCTTCCTGGCGATGTTCATCTTCCTGATGGGCATCGGTTTCATGCTGTCCTTTGCGGCCTCTCCTGCCGTTGCCGAGCGCATCGGGCTCGAGCCTTTCCACTTCGTCAAGCGCCACGCGGCCTTCATGATCCCTTCGATCTCCGTCATGCTCGGACTGTCGTTCCTGACACCAAGGCAAGTGCGGCGAACGGCGATCCTGCTGCTGATCGTGTCGCTCGCCATGATGGTGCTGGTGCTGTTCGTCGGGCAGGAGGTCAAAGGCGGCAGGCGCTGGATCTGGATCGCCGGCCTCTCGATCCAGCCGTCGGAATTCATGAAGCCCGCCTTCGTCGTGGTTTGCGCCTGGCTGTTTGCCGAACATGCGCGACAGCCTGAAATTCCCGGCAATCTCTTCGCCATCATCCTGTTTGCCATCGTCGCCGCCCTGCTCGTCGCGCAGCCCGACCTCGGCCAGACCATCCTGACCACGGCCGTCTGGGGCGGGATGTTCTTCATGGCCGGCATGCCATGGATATGGATCATGCTGCTCGGCATCGGCGGCGCCGGCGGCCTGCTCAGCGCCTATTACGTCTTCCCGCACGTGGCCTTGCGCATAGACAAGTTCATGACCGGCGAGGGCGATACGTTCCAGATCGATACGGCGCGCGAGGCGATCATCCGCGGCAGCTGGTTCGGCCAGGGACCGGGCGAGGGCATCGTCAAGCGCATCATCCCGGATGCGCATACCGACTTCATCTTCTCTGTCGCGGCCGAGGAGTTCGGCATCGTCTTCTGCATGGCGCTGGTGGCGCTGTTTACCGTGCTGGTGCTGCGCGGCCTCTCGCATGCCTATCGCGAGCGCAACGACTTCAACCGCTTCGCCGTTGCCGGCCTGGTGCTGCAGATGGGCATCCAGTCGATCATCAATATCGGCGTCAACCTCGAACTGCTGCCGGCAAAGGGCATGACGCTGCCGCTGATTTCCTACGGCGGTTCGTCGATGGTGGCGATTTGCGTCACCGCCGGCTTCATTCTGGCGCTGACGCGCCATCGACCGGAAAAACGCGCGCAGGACCGGAGCCTTTTCCGCGTCCCGCACGGCATGCCGGCGGAGTAAAAGGCCATGAGCAAAGGCATCGTGCTGCTTGCCGCCGGGGGAACCGGCGGCCATGTGTTCCCGGCGGAGGCGCTGGCCTTCAAGCTGAAGGAGCGCGGCTACTCGGTGCATCTCGTTACCGACAGCCGGGCCGAGCGCTATGCCGGCAAGTTTCCGGCCGAGGAGATCCATGTCGTGCCGTCGGCGACGATCGGCCCGAAGAACCCGGTTGCCGTCGCGCGTTCGCTGTGGACGCTCTGGAGCGGCATGCGGGCGGCGAAGAAGCTGATCCAGCGGCTGAAGCCCGTCATCGTCGTCGGTTTCGGCGGTTATCCGACGGTGCCGCCATTGCTTGCCGCCACGAGGCTCGGCGTGCCGGCGATGATCCACGAGCAGAATGCCGTGATGGGCCGCGCCAACAAGGCCCTGGCGACACGCGTGCAGGGTATTGCCGGCGGTTTCCTGCCGGACGGGGGCGGCGCCTTCCCGGATAAGACGGTGACGACGGGCAATCCGGTCCGCCCGGCGATTATCGCCGCCGCCGAGGTGCCCTATGCACCGTCGCATCCGGGTGAAGCCTTCAATCTTGTCGTCTTCGGCGGCAGCCAGGGCGCGCAGTATTTCTCCAAGGCACTGCCGACGGCGATCAGCCTGCTCGACGATGCGCTGCGCCTGCGCCTGCGCATCACCCAGCAGGTGCGTCCCGAGGACATGGAAATGGTCGGCGGCTGCATCGCCAAGCTGGAGATGGGAGCCGATATCGCTCCCTTCTTCACCGACATGGCCGAGAGGCTGGCGAAAGCCCATCTCGTCATCTGCCGCTCTGGCGCCTCGACGGTTTCGGAGATCTCGGTCATCGGTCGGCCGGCGGTGCTGGTGCCTTACCCGCACGCTCTCGATCACGACCAGGCGGCGAATGCGGCAGCGCTGGCTGCGACCGGCGGGGCCAAGGTGATCGCCCAGTCGGAGCTTTCGCCGGAGAAGATCGCGGCGATCCTGACGGCCGTGATGAACGATCCGGAAAAGCTTTCGCACATGGCAGCGGCGGCGAAGCTCGCCGGAAAACCGGATGCGGCGAACTTGCTTGCCGACATGGTTGAGGCTATTGCCGCCGGACGGACAATAGCGGAATTCAAGAGGACACGCGTATGAAACTGCCGAAGGCGATCGGTCTCGTTCATTTCATCGGCATCGGCGGCATCGGCATGAGCGGCATTGCCGAGGTGCTGCACAATCTCGGCCACAAGGTGCAGGGATCCGACCAGGCCGACAGCGCCAATGTCCAGCGCCTGCGCGACAAGGGCATCGAGGTGTTCGTCGGCCACCGGGCCGAGAACCTGGGTGATGCCGAAGTCGTCGTCGTCTCGACCGCGATCAAAAAGAGCAATCCGGAACTGATCGCCGCCCGCGAAAAGCTGCTGCCGGTGGTGCGCCGCGCCGAAATGCTTGCGGAGCTGATGCGCTTCCGCAACGCGATCGCCATCGGCGGCACGCATGGCAAGACGACGACCACGTCGCTGGTCGCCACCCTGCTCGAAGCCGGCGGGCTCGATCCGACCGTCATCAACGGCGGTATCATCAACGCCTACGGCACCAATGCCCGCATGGGCGAGGGCGAGTGGATGGTGGTCGAGGCCGACGAATCCGACGGCACCTTCCTGAAGCTTCCGGCCGATGTCGCCGTCATCACCAATATCGATCCGGAGCATCTCGACCATTACGGCAATTTCGACGCCGTGCGCGCCGCCTTCCGGCAGTTCGTCGAAAACGTGCCGTTCTACGGTTTCGGCGTCATGTGCCTCGACCATCCCGAGGTGCAGTCACTGGTCGGCCGCATCGAGGACCGCAAGATCATCACCTATGGCGAAAACCCGCAGGCCGACGTGCGCTTCACCAATGTGCGCATCGACGGCACGCGCTCGATCTTCGACGTCGAAATCCGCCGCCGCCGCACCGGCCAGGTGATCGAACTCAAGGGGCTGGTCATGCCGATGCCCGGGCGGCATAATATTTCCAACGCGACGGCGGCGATCGCCGTTGCCAACCGGCTTGGCATATCGAGCGCCGATATCGCCAAGGGGCTAGCCTCCTTCGGCGGCGTCAAGCGCCGTTTCACGCTGACCGGCGAATGGAACGGGGTGCAGATCTTCGACGATTACGGCCACCATCCGGTCGAGATCAAGGCGGTGCTGCGCGCTGCCCGCGAATCCTGCAAGGGGCGGGTGATCGCGGTCCACCAGCCGCACCGCTACAGCCGGCTGGCAAGCCTATTCGAGGAATTCGCGGCCTGCTTCAACGATGCCGACAGCATTTTCCTGGCGCCGGTCTATGCGGCGGGCGAAGATCCGATCGCCGGTATCGATTCCGTGTCGCTGGTCTCGCGGATAAAATCCGGCGGCCATCGCGACGCCCGCTTCCTCTCCGCGGCCGAGCTTCTGCCGCAGATGGTTGCGGAGGTTGCAAAGCCGGGCGATTTCGTGGTTCTGTTGGGGGCTGGGAGCATCACATCCTGGGCAGCGGCGCTGCCCAAGCAACTGGAAGGCCTATCGGGAAAGTCCGTATGAAACAGGTGAATGGGGAAAAGCTTCTCGCGTCTCTCGGAGACGGTGTAAAGGATATCCGCGGTCGCATCACGCCGGATGCCCCCATGGACCGCGTCACCTGGTTCAGGGCAGGCGGCCTGGCCGAGCTGATGTTCCAGCCGCATGACATCGACGATCTCGTCGCCTTCCTGAAAATATTGCCGGAAGAGGTGCCGCTGACGGTGATCGGCGTCGGCTCCAACATCCTGGTGCGCGACGGCGGCATTCCCGGTGTCGTGCTGCGCCTGTCGGCCAAGGGCTTCGGCTTTGTCGAGCTTGCCGGCGAAAACCGTATTCTGGCCGGCAGCATCTGCCCCGACAAACATGTTGCGGCGATGGCGATGGACAACGGCATCGGCGGCTTCCATTTCTTCTACGGTATTCCGGGCAGCATCGGCGGCGCGGCGCGCATGAATGCCGGGGCCAACGGCGTGGAGACGCGCGAGCGGCTGATCGAGGTCAACGCCGTCGACCGCAAGGGCAACAAGCACGTGCTTTCCAATGCCGAGATGGGCTATTCCTATCGCCATTCGACCGCATCCAGCGAGCTGATTTTCACCTCCGTGCTGTTCGAGGGCTATCCGGAAGAGCGGGCGCAGATCCGTGCCGAGATGGACGCCGTGCGCAATCACCGCGAGACAGTGCAGCCGGTGCGCGAAAAGACCGGCGGATCGACCTTCAAGAACCCTGCTGGCCATTCGGCCTGGAAGCTGATCGACGAGGCAGGCTGCCGCGGTCTCGTCATCGGCGGAGCGCAGATGTCGTCGCTTCACTGCAACTTCATGATCAATATGGGGCAGGCGACCGGCTACGATCTCGAATATCTCGGCGAACAGGTGCGCCGCGAGGTCTTCGAGAAAGAGGGCATCAAGCTCGAATGGGAAATCAAGCGCCTCGGTGTCTTCATGCCCGGCCGCGAAGTGCGCCCGTTCCACGGCGTCACCAGCGAATAGCTTTTATTTCACGGCAAGCTTCAGACCTTCGCGCGGCGTGACGATGGGCGACCAGCCGAGCACGTTGCGGGCGTGGGATATATCGACCTGCAGCGAACCGCAAAGACGCTGGTAGACGGCGTCCTTTCCCGTCAATCTCGCGCCCAGCTGCAGCAAGGCGGGGGGGAAAGGGAGCAGCATCGGTTTGACGCCCAACCCCGCGGCAATTCCTTCGATGAGCCCGGGAGTGGAGAGATCTTCTCCGTCGCCTGCGAGAAAGGTCTGGCCGGCCGCACCCGGATGCGTCATGGCCGTGATGATCAGATCGACGAGATTTGGAAGCGCAACCAGCGTCCGGTGGTTCTTCAGGGACGCGAAAGGGAGCGGTATCTTTTTCCTGACAAGTCCGACGAGCAGGGCGAAGTTGCCCCTGGCGCCAGGCCCATAGACGAGCGGCGGCCGAATGACGACGACTTCGATGCCGGTTCGGGCGGAGATTTCATGCAGCCCGATTTCGCTTTCCAGCTTCGAAACGCCATAGGGATCGAGCGGCATCGGCGTGTCGTCGTGGCGGAAGGGCCGGTCGTTCTCTTCACCATTGACTTTAATGCTGCTGATGAACACGAGCCTTTTTACCCCGGCGCGCGCGGCCTGCTCGGCGAGATTGAGAGTGGCGGCGGTGTTGATCCGGCGGAATTCCGTCAGTGGATCGGCGGCGCGGTCGTTCATGATATGCACGCGGGCGGCGAGATGGACGACGACATCGACACCTTCGAGTGCTAGCGCCCAGTTCGTGTCGCTGGATATTTCGATAGGGAAATGCCGCATCTCTGCCGGAAAGCCGGCGGCTGCGGATCGCGTGGTCACCTTAAGCTCCCACAGCCGCTCTCCCTGCAGTCTTTCGACGAGAGGCCCGCCGACAAAGCCGGCCGCGCCGGTGATGAGGCATCGCATGATCTGTTCCCCGCTTTACCTTGAGTGCTCCGGTTAGCCGGAAGTGCCGACCGCATCAATAAAAAAGCCGCGCCGGTGACCGTCACGGCTTCCTCGACGACGCCGACTGACTGCAGGACCTGAGGTCATCTCTTTGAGATCGAATGGTTTTTCCACGCGGCTTTTCGGGTTTTGTCGATCGGCCGGGATGTTTGCCATGACACTTTGAAGAGGCGGAGCTCGGAAAAACGAGGTGGGCGACACGGACAAATGCCGCGCCCGGGAAGATGAAGTTAACGAAAGTAAACACTTCATTAACCATAATGATGCTCTAATGCATGCAGGTCGGACAAAGGCCCGAAGCGGCGCAGACAGCTTGGCGCAAGCGTCGATTTCGAGAATGGAAGTTATTTTTGGGGGTGTTGATGAGTCGCAAGCATGTCGCTGTCCTGATGGGCGGATTTTCCTCGGAACGGCCTGTCAGCCTTTCCTCGGGAAAGGCTTGCGCAGAAGCCCTCGAAGCGGAAGGCTTCGAGGTGACGCGGATCGACGTGGCGCGCGATGTTTCCGAAAAGCTTGCAGCGCTGAAGCCCGATGTGGTCTTCAACGCGCTGCATGGACCCTTCGGCGAGGATGGCACCATTCAGGGCATCCTCGAATATCTCGAGATCCCCTATACCCATTCGGGCGTGCTTGCCTCGGCGCTGGCGATGGATAAGGACAAGGCGAAGCTTGTCGCCGCCGCCGCCGGCATTCCTGTTGCCGAATCGCAGGTGGTCAACCGTTTCGCCTTTCCCTCGACGCATCCGATGAGGCCGCCCTATGTGGTGAAGCCCGTCCGCGAAGGGTCGAGCTTCGGTGTCGTCATCGTCACGGAAGATCAGGCGCATCCGCCCCAGGTCGTCAGCTCGCCCGAGTGGCGCTACGGCGAGGAGGTGCTCGTCGAGCGCTATGTTTACGGCCGCGAACTCACCTGCGGCGTCATGGGCGAGACTGCGCTCGGCGTCACCGAGGTGGTGCCGCAGGGGCACAATTTTTATGATTACGATTCCAAGTATGCGGCAGGCGGTTCAAAACACGTCATCCCGGCGAAAATTTCACCGAATATTTACCAAAAAATACAAACATTGGCTCTAAGGGCGCATCAGGCAATCGGTTGTCGCGGCGTCAGTCGGTCCGACTTTCGTTACGACGATCGTTTCTCCGAAGACGGCGAAATCATCTGGCTGGAGGTCAATACCCAGCCAGGCATGACTCCAACCTCGCTTGTGCCCGAAATGGCCGGTCATGCCGGCTATTCCTTTGGTGAGTTTCTCCGGTGGATGGTGGAGGACGCGTCTTGTTTGCGTTGACGGTCAAGAGGATAGGGCGCCCCAGCCATCATGCCGTGCTTCCGGTCATGGAAGCCGAAGAGCGATTCGTGTTGCCGCGTCCGCTGCGCCGCGTTACCCGTTTCCTGATCAGCCTCGGCAGCGGCCGCATTTATATCCCGGCCCATACGGGCACGGTTTCGGCGGTCGCTTTCCTGGCTGCAACAGGGCTTTACGGCATGTCGCTCGGTGGCCACACCGAAGCCGTTGCGCAGGCGACGACGACGGCGGCAGGTTTTGCAATCGAAGATGTGAAGGTCTCCGGCAATTCCGAGACTTCCGAAATCGAAATCCTGCAGCTGATCGGTCTCGACGGCACGACCTCGCTGGTCGCCCTCGACGTCGATGCGGCGCGCCGGAAGATCGCGCATTTGCCCTGGGTCGAGAATGTCGAAGTCCGCAAGATCTATCCGAAGACGATCGAGGTGAAGCTCAAGGAGCGTCAGGCCTATGCGATCTGGCAGCACGGGCAGGAGCTTTCGCTGATCGAAAAGAACGGCAGCGTCATTGCGCCGCTGCGCGACAACAAGTTTTCGTCGCTGCCGCTCGTCGTCGGCCGCGATGCGGAAACGGCGGCGGCGTCGCTCGACGACGCCTTCTCGAAGTGGCCCGACGTCAAGGCCCGCGTGAAGGCCTATGTCTGGATATCGGGCCGTCGCTGGGACCTGCACATGGATAACGGCGTTGTCGTCAAGCTGCCGGAAGACGGTATCGATCAGGCGCTGGCGACGCTTTCGAAGTTCGACAAGGAGCACCAGCTCCTGGAGCGCGACATTGCCGCGGTCGATCTCAGGCTGTCCGACAGAACCGCGATCCAATTGACGCCGGAGGCTGCGGTCCGCCGGCAGACGGCTGTGACGGAGCGCACGAAAGAATTGAAGAAGACGGGGCAGAATATATGAGCTTGTTCGGTTCGTCCCATTTCGGATTGCCGCGCCTGAAACCGCTTTCGTCGAAGCGGTCGCATGTCGTTTCTGTGCTCGACATCGGCTCGACCAAGGTGGTCTGCATGATCGGCCGGTTGACGCCGCGCGAGGAAAGCCAGATCCTGCCAGGCCGCACGCACAATATCGAGATCATCGGCATCGGCCATCAGCGTTCCCGCGGCATCAAGACCGGCGTGATCGCCGATCTCGACGCGCTGGAAGGCGTCATCCGTCTCGCCGTCGACGCGGCGGAGCGCATGGCGGGGCTGACCGTCGAGAGCCTGATCGTCAATCTGACGGCCGGCCGTCTCGGCAGCGACATCTACACGGCGACGATCGATCTCGGCGGCCAGGAAGTCGAGCTCAACGATCTGAAGAAGGTGTTGTCGGCGGCCTGCCAGCAGTCGCTGCGCCAGGACCGTTCGGTGCTGCATTCCCTGGCGACCGGCTTTTCGCTCGACGGCGAGCGCGGCATCCGCGATCCGCTGGCGATGTACGGCGATGCGCTCGGCGTCGACATGCATGTCGTGACGGCGGAGCGCTCGGCGCTGAGGAACCTCGAGCTCAGCGTCAACCGCGCGCATCTGTCGGTCGAGGGCATCGTTGCGACGCCCTATGCATCGGGCCTTGCGGCTCTCGTCGACGACGAGGTCGAGCTCGGCTGCGCGGCGATCGATATGGGCGGCGGCACGACGACGATCTCGGTCTTTGCCGAAGGCAAGCTCGTTCATACCGATGCCGTCGGCCTCGGCGGCCATCACGTGACCACCGATCTGGCGCGCGGCCTTTCGACCCGCATCGAGGATGCGGAGCGTCTGAAGGTCGTGCATGCCACGGCCCTTTCGAATTCTTCCGACGAGCGCGAGTTGATCTCGATCCCGCCGATCGGCGAGGATGATCGCGACCAGCCGTCGCAGGTGCCGCGGGCGCTGGTTTCGCGCATCGTTTCGGCCCGAATCGAAGAGACGATGGAACTGATACGCGACCGCATCCAGCGCTCCGGCTTCAGCCCCATCGTCGGCAAGCGCGTCGTCTTGACCGGTGGAGCCAGCCAGTTGACCGGCCTTGCCGATGTGGCGCGGCGCATCCTTGCCCGCAACGTCCGCATCGGCCGTCCGATGGGCGTCTCGGGACTGCCGACAGCGGCCAAGGGCCCGGCCTTTTCGACGGCCGTCGGCCTGATGATCTATCCGCAGGTCGCGGACATGGAGACACATGCGTCACAGAGCGGCCTGCTCATGTCGCTTGGGGGAAATAACAGCCGCATAGCCCGGATGGGCCAGTGGCTGAAGGAAAGCTTCTGAAAATTGAGTAATTGGCCGGCGTGGCGATGCGGCCAGAGAGAGAAGGAACAGGTACCATGACCATCAAGCTGCAAAAGCCTGACATCACAGAGCTGAAGCCGCGCATCACCGTATTCGGCGTTGGTGGCGGTGGCGGCAACGCCGTCAACAACATGATCACCGCCGGTCTCCAGGGCGTCGACTTCGTCGTCGCCAACACGGATGCCCAGGCGCTGACCATGACGAAGGCCGAACGGGTCATCCAGCTCGGCGCCAACGTCACCGAAGGCCTCGGCGCAGGTTCGCAGCCGGAAGTCGGCCGCGCGGCCGCCGAAGAGTGCATCGACGAGATCATCGATCACCTGAACGGCACGCATATGTGCTTCGTCACCGCCGGCATGGGCGGCGGCACCGGCACAGGTGCTGCGCCCGTCGTCGCACAGGCCGCCCGCAACAAGGGCATCCTGACGGTCGGCGTCGTCACCAAGCCGTTCCATTTCGAAGGCGGGCGCCGCATGCGCCTGGCCGAGATGGGCATCCAGGAGCTGCAGAAGTCTGTCGATACGCTGATCGTCATTCCGAACCAGAACCTCTTCCGCATTGCCAACGACAAGACGACCTTCGCCGACGCCTTTGCGATGGCCGACCAGGTTCTCTATTCGGGCGTTGCCTGCATCACCGATCTGATGGTGAAGGAAGGTCTCATCAACCTCGACTTCGCCGACGTCCGCTCGGTCATGCGCGAAATGGGCCGCGCGATGATGGGCACCGGCGAAGCCTCCGGCTCCGGCCGCGCGCTGCAGGCCGCCGAGGCTGCAATCGCCAACCCACTGCTCGACGAGACCTCGATGAAGGGCGCCCAGGGCCTGCTGATCTCCATCACCGGTGGTCGCGACCTCACCCTTTTCGAAGTCGACGAAGCCGCGACCCGCATCCGCGAGGAAGTCGATCCCGACGCCAACATCATCCTCGGCGCCACCTTCGATGAATCGCTTGAAGGCATCATCCGCGTCTCTGTCGTCGCAACCGGCATCGACCGGGCGATCAGCGAAGCCGCCGAGCGCAACCTGCAGCCGGTCGCACGGCCTGCAATCCGTCCCTCCGCGGCTGTTGCTCCGGCAGCGGCCGCAGTTCAGCCTGCCCCCGTGATGCAGGCACCGAAGGCCGTGGATCCGATTGCGCAGACCATCCGCGAAGCAGAGATGGAACGCGAGCTCGAGTTCCCGGCCCCGCGTGCTAGCGCCCCGGTGCAGCAGCCGGTGGTACAGCAGGAAACCTTCCGTCCGCAAAGCAAGATCTTCGCGCCCGCACCGGAAGCTCCGGCAATGCGTCCTCCGGTGCAGCAGCAGGCTCCGGCGCCCGTTATGAGCCAGCCGGTCATGAGCCAGCCCGTCCAGCAGCAGCCGGTCCGGCAGGAGCCGATCATCCGCCAGGCGCCCGAACCGATGCGCATGCCGAAGGTCGAGGATTTCCCGCCGGTCGTCCAGGCCGAACTCGACCACCGCACGCAGCCGGCTTCGGCGCATGCAGTGGAAGAGCGCGGTCCGATGGGCCTGCTGAAGCGAATCACCAATTCGCTTGGCCGCCGCGACGACGAAGCCGTTGCCGCCGACATGACTGCCGCACCGCCGGCCGCTTCGCAGCAGCGCCGTCCGTTGTCGCCCGAGGCAAGCCTCTACGCACCGCGCCGGGGCAACCTCGACGACCAGGGCCGGGCGGTTCCGCAGGCCCGGATGATGCAGGAAGACGACCAGCTGGAAATCCCGGCATTCCTGCGTCGCCAGTCGAACTGAGCGGCTGAGTAAGCACCGTTCATGCCCGGGATCGAGGTCCCGGGCATTGCTGTTTTTCAGCCCGTGATTCGCAAGCGATTTCAATCGTGTGACTTCGTAACAAAGCGAAAGAAACAGTGATTTGGATTGGAGCGCCGGGGCACGTAAGTATGGTGCAAGGAAACTGCCCCAGGAGCCCTTTCGACGGGCTCCTTGTACAGAATGAACGATGGCCGCGCCGATTGGGCAGACCCGGTGCGGAAGAATAAAGGCAGAATTTTATGGCAATTGGCTTGCTGGGTTTTCAAACGACGGTATCGCGTCCCGTGACGCTTTCGGGCATCGGGGTCCATTCGGGTGCGAATGTTTCGATCACGCTGAACCCGGCGGAATCGGACACCGGCGTTGTTTTCCAGCGCCTGCATGCCAATGGCGACATCACCGAACTCAAGGCCGTCTCCTCGCAGGTAGGCAATACCGACCTCTGCACCGTGCTCGGTTTCTCGCCGGCCCATTCGGTCGCGACGATCGAGCATGTCATGGCGGCGATCTATGCGCTCGGCCTCGACAATGTGGTGATCGAGGTGCAGGGCTCGGAAATGCCGATCATGGACGGCAGCTCGCTGCCCTTCGTCGAGGCGATCGAGCAGGTCGGTCTGGTTTCGCTCGGCGTCAAGCGCCGCTACATCCGTATCACCAAGCCGGTGCGTATCGAGCATGGCGGCTCCTGGAGCGAATTCCGTCCCTATGACGGCACGCGCTTCGAAGTCGAGATCGATTTTGACTGCCCGCTGATCGGCCGGCAGAAATGGGCCGGCGACATGTCCGCTTCCGTCTTCAAGACCGAGCTTTCCCGCGCTCGCACCTTCGGTTTCATGCGCGATGTCGAGCGTCTCTGGGCCTCGGGTCACGCGCTCGGCTCCTCGCTCGAAAATTCCGTCGTCATCTCGGACGACAACACCGTCATCAACGTCGAAGGGCTGCGTTACGCCAAGGACGAATTCGTCCGCCACAAGACGCTCGATGCCGTCGGCGATCTGTCGCTTGCCGGCGTCCAGTTCATCGGCTGCTACCGGTCCTATCGCGGCGGTCACAAGATGAATGCCAATGCGCTGAAGGCACTGCTTGCCGATCCCTCCGCCTATGAGGTTGTGGAGACGTCGACGCCGCGCCAGCGCGTCGCCGCCCGTGAACTGATTGCGGTCAGCGCTTCGGAATTCGCTCCCTGGTCGGCATGACCTCCAGCATATTTTCAAGACCAGGCCGCCTCTTTCCCGGAGGCGGTTTTTTTATGTCCGCCGGGTCAGATGCTTTACTGCCACAGGTCGGGGAAGAAAAGGAAAAGCCGGTCATTCCCCGGCTGCTGCCACAAAAATGCGTTAATGCCTTATCATTGCGTTGCTCTTGATGCACATTTATGGCTAGAAACGCCAGCGAGGCGTGGCTGCCGTGGAGCGAGCGGCGGCAGTGGGGTTCTTTCGAATGGGTTATGCAGGATCTGAAGGTATGATGAAGACAGCGCGTGCTTTGTTCGCATCGCTTCTGGTGCTCAGCGCAGGCGCCTCGATATCCGGTTGCCAGTCGGATCCTGATATCGACATCACCAAGCTCGGCCTCGAAACCGATCCGCCTGACGTACTCTACACCCAGGGCCTTGCCAACATGAAGGCCGGCAACATGGCGGAAGCGGCGCGCAAGTTCGACGCGATCGACCGCGAGAACCCGTTCTCCGAATGGGCGCGCAAGGCGCTTGTGATGAGCACCTTCGTCAAATACCGTCAGGGCCGCCTGGACGATGCGCTTGCCTCAGGCAACCGCTATATGTCGCAATATCCGAAATCGCAGGATGCCGCCTATGTGCAGTATCTCATCGGTCTCACCTATTCCAAGCAGATCGTCGACGTGACGCAGGACCAGCGCGCCTCGGCAAAGACGATCGAGGCGATGCAGGCCGTCATCGACAATTATCCGAACTCCGAATATGTCGACGACGCGCAGGCGAAAATCCGCTTCGCGCGCGACCAGCTCGCCGGCAAGGAAATGCAGATCGGCCGCTACTATATGGAGCGGAAGGAATATCTCGCCGCGATCTCGCGCTTCCGCATCGTCGTCGAGAAATATCCGAACACCAACCAGATCGAAGAGGCCTTGGCGCGTCTCGTCGAAGCTTATTATTCCATGGGCATCGTCGACGAGGCGCAGACGGCGGCGGCTGTTCTCGGCCACAATTATCCCGACAGCCAGTGGTACGCCGATTCCTACAAGCTGCTGCAGAGCGGCGGTGCCGAGCCGCGTGAAAACAAGGGCTCGTGGATCGCTGCGGCAGGCAAGAAACTTCTTCTCGGTTCCTGAGGCCAATGCTGATCCAGCTTTCGATCCGCGATATCGTCCTGATCGAGCGGCTGGATCTTGCCTTCGAGACAGGCCTCTCTGTGCTGACGGGCGAGACCGGGGCGGGCAAATCCATCCTGCTCGACAGCCTGTCGCTGGCGCTCGGTGGGCGCGGCGACGGCGGCCTGGTGCGCCACGGCGAGGACAAGGGCCAGGTGACGGCGGTGTTCGACGTCGGCATGGAGCACGGCGCCCGCAAGCTACTGCGTGAAAACGGTATCGACGACGAGGGCGACCTGATCTTCCGGCGCCAGCAATCGGCGGACGGGCGCACCAAGGCCTATGTCAACGACCAGCCGGTCAGCGTGCAGCTGATGCGCCAAGCCGGCCAGATGCTGGTCGAAATCCACGGCCAGCATGACGATCGCGCCCTTGTCGACACCAATGCCCACCGCACCCTGCTCGACGCCTTTGCCGGTTTAACCGATGAGGTTTTGGAGGTTTCCCGGCTGTATCGCCTGTGGCGCGACAGCGAGCGGGCGCTGAAGAAGCACCGCGAGAAGGTGGAAGGCGCGGCGCGCGAAGCCGACTATCTGCGTTCCTCCGTCGAGGAACTCGAGAAGCTCTCGCCGCAGGATGGCGAGGAGGACGAACTCGCCGATAACAGGCAGAAGATGATGAAGGCGGAGCGAATCGCCGGCGATATTGCCGAGGCGTCCGAGTTCCTGAACGGCAATGCCTCGCCGGTGCCGCATATCGCCTCGCTGGTGCGCCGGCTGGAGCGCAAGAGCCATGAGGCGCCGGGCCTGCTCGAAGACACCGTGACGCTGCTCGATGCCGCGCTCGACCAGCTTTCCAACGCGCAGATGGAAGTCGAGGCGGCGCTGCGCAAGACCGAATACGATCCGAGGGAACTGGAGCGGGTGGAGGAGCGGCTTTTCGCGCTCAGGGCCGCCTCGCGCAAATATTCCGTGCCCGTCACTGAGCTGCCGGCGCTTGCCGTCCGGATGATCGCCGATCTTGCCGACCTCGACGCGGGCGAGGAGAGGCTTGCCAGGCTCGAAGCCGAGGTCGGCCTTGCGCACGAGAATTACGACGCGGCGGCGCGCTCGCTCTCCGACAAACGCCATCATGCCGGCACAGCACTGGCTGCGGCCGTCATGACGGAGCTGCCGGCGCTGAAGCTCGAACGCGCCCGTTTCATGGTCGAGATCACCACGAATGCGCAAGAGGCGCTTGCCGAAGGCATCGACGTCGTCGAGTTTCATGTCCAGACGAATCCTGGCACGCGGCCGGGCTCGATCATGAAGGTGGCTTCCGGCGGGGAACTGTCGCGTTTCCTGCTGGCGCTGAAGGTGGCGCTCGCCGATCGTGGCTCGGCACCGACGCTCGTCTTCGACGAAATCGATACCGGTGTGGGCGGGGCGGTCGCCGATGCGATCGGTCAGCGGCTGAAGCGGCTGTCGGAGCGGGTGCAGGTGCTGTCGGTCACACATGCGCCTCAGGTTGCGGCGCGCGCGGCGACACACCTTCTGATCTCCAAGGGGCCGGCGGCCGAAGGCTCCGAAAAAATCGCCACACGGGTGGCGACGATGGCGCAGAAGGACCGCACCGAAGAGATCGCCCGGATGCTGGCCGGCGCTTCGGTGACGGAAGAGGCGAGGGCGGCCGCGAAGCGGCTGCTGGCCGGCAACGGCTGATCGCCAGACCGGCGGCTGTGATATGCGCTTCGATTCACGTTATGCGAATCACTCGATCAGCGGTGATCTCTTGCCATGCGTCTTTTCCATTTCAGCGATGATCCGGATATTGCCGTGTTCGAACCGCGCCCGGTCCGCATCCCCTCCGAACGCGCAGCAGGCCGGGAATGGCTGAACGGTCCGCTCGTCTGGGCGATCGATGGCGATCATGATTTCATGTATCTCTTTCCGCGTGACTGCCCGCGCATCCTGATCTGGGCGACGCCCGAGACGTCGGAGACGGAGCGACGTCGCTGGCTTGGCGACTGGCGGGCCGCCGTCTTCGTCGAACGCCATTGGCTGAAAAGGCTCGAGGCGGAGACCATCCATCGTTATGAGATGCCGGCGGAGGATTTCGAAGACCTTGAAGATGCGGGCATGTGGGTGTGCCGCCGTCGCGTCATTCCGATGGAGCGGATTGCCATATCGCGGCTCGATCGGGAGTTTGCGCCGAGAGGGGCGGAACTCCGGGTGGTCGATAGCCTGCGGCCGCTGAAGGGCCTCTGGAACACGAGCCTGCATGTCAGCGGTATTCGGTTGCGCAATGCGAGGGATTGGGAATAGGGCGACCCAATGCTACGCATCTATGCAATGCTCCGACGTGTCAATGCATTTCAGAGAATAGAATTTGGTGCGAACGCCGGCCCCACCCTCTCTTTTCATCCGGCAATTTTGCTCTAAAAACAATGCCAGATTCTCTGGAGTGATGTTCCATGTCCATCGAAGGTTCCGCCGTCGACACGTTGACGATCGAAGAGGCTGCCGCCGAGCTTGAGCGGCTGGCCAAGGAGATCGCGCATCACGATGCGCTCTATCACGGCAAGGACCGACCGGAGATATCGGATGCCGATTACGACGCGCTGAAGCGCCGCAACGATGCGCTGGAAGTGCGGTTTCCCGAGCTGATCCGTGAGGATAGCCCGTCGCGGCGTGTGGGTGCCGCGCCCTCCGTCACCTTCTCGCCGGTTGTCCATGCGCGGCCGATGCTGTCGCTCGACAACACGTTTTCGCAGGAGGACGTGCAGGATTTCGTTGCGAGCGTCTATCGCTTCCTCGGTCGGCTGCCGGACCAGTCGATCGCCTTTACCGCGGAGCCGAAAATCGACGGTCTGTCGATGTCGATCCGTTACGAAAACGGCAGGCTGGTGACGGCCGCGACGCGTGGCGACGGCACGACGGGGGAGAATGTCACCGCCAATATCCGCACCATCGCGGAAATTCCGAGTGAGCTGCCGAAGGGTGTGCCCGCGGTGGTGGAGATCCGCGGCGAGGTCTATATGGCCAAAAGCGATTTCCTGGCGCTGAACCGGCAGATGGAGGCGGAGGGCAAGCAGACCTATGTCAATCCGCGCAATACGGCGGCCGGGTCGCTGCGCCAGCTCGACGCCAAGGTGACGGCGAGCCGGAAGCTGAAATTCTTCGCCTATGCCTGGGGCGAAATGGCGGAGATGCCTGAAGATACGCAGTTCGGCATGGTGCAGATCTTCAAGAAATGGGGCTTTCCGGTGAACCCGCTGATGAAGCGGCTGAATTCGGTCGCCGACATTCTAGCGCATTACGATGAGATCGGCCTCGAGCGCCCGGATCTCGATTACGACATCGACGGCGTCGTCTACAAGGTCGACAGCCTCGAACTTCAGCAGCGCCTCGGCTTCCGCTCGCGCAGCCCGCGCTGGGCGACGGCGCACAAATTTCCGGCCGAACAGGCCTTCACCGAGGTCGAGAAGATCGAGATCCAGGTCGGCCGCACCGGGGCGCTGACGCCGGTGGCGCGGCTGAAGCCGATCACCGTCGGCGGCGTCGTCGTCACCAATGCGACGCTGCACAACGAGGACTACATCAAGGGTCTCGGCAATAGCGGCGAGCGCATCCGGCCTGAAGATCACGATATCCGCGAGGGCGATACCGTCATCGTCCAGCGCGCCGGCGACGTCATTCCGCAGATCCTCGACGTGGTGATGGAAAAACGTTTGGCTGACGCCCGTTCGTATGAATTTCCGAAAACCTGCCCGGTCTGCGGCTCGCATGCGGTGCGCGAGGTCAACGAGAAGACCGGCAAGATGGATTCGGTGCGCCGCTGCACCGGCGGCTTCATCTGCCGGGCGCAGGCGACGGAGCATCTGAAGCACTTCGTCTCGCGCAACGCCTTCGATATCGAAGGGCTCGGCTCCAAGCAGGTCGACTTCTTCTTCGAAAACGAGGATGCGTCGCTGCAGATCCGCACCGCGCCCGAAATCTTCACGCTGGAGAAGCGCCAGCAGCAATCGCTGACCAAGCTGGAGAATATCGACGGCTTCGGCAAGGTCAGTGTCGGCAAGCTCTATGCGGCGATCAACGAACGGCGCAGCATTGCGCTCCACCGTTTCATCTATGCGCTCGGCATCCGTCATGTCGGCGAGACCACGGCGAAGCTGCTGGCGCGCTCCTACGGCACATACGAAGTTTTTGCGACGGCGATGCAGGAGGCGGCACCGCTTTCCGGCGACGCCTGGAACGATCTCAACGCCATCGAGGGCATCGGCGAGGTCGTGGCGCGCGCCATGGTCGAGTTCTACAAGGAACCGCGCAATGTCGAGGTGATCACCCGCCTGCTTGAGGAGGTAACGCCCCAGCAAGCCGAACAGCCGGTCACCTCAGGCAGTCCGGTCGCCGGCAAGACCGTGGTTTTTACCGGCTCGCTGGAAAAATTCACCCGCGACGAGGCGAAGGCGAGGGCGGAAAGCCTCGGCGCCAAGGTGGCGGGATCGGTCTCGAAGAAGACCGACATCGTCGTCGCCGGCCCCGGCGCGGGCTCCAAGCTCGACAAGGCGCGCGAACTCGGCGTGCAGACGATGGACGAGGACGAGTGGCTGGCATTGATCAGCGGCTAAGGGGCTGACGGCACGCTGCCAGCCTCGTTCACTCATAACCTGAGCCGCGCCATCGTATAGGCGTCGACATACTTCCCCGATCGAAACCCAAAGGCCTTCAACAGGCCCTCCCGCTCGAAGCCAAACGTCTCGTAGAGGCCGATGGCGGCGTCGTTGTCGGTGTAGACGGTCAGTTCCAGCCGTTTGACATCCAGCCAGTCGTCGGCGGCGTCGACCATGGCGCCGAGCAGGATGCGGCCGAACCCGCGGCCGGTGAAATCGTCATGCACACCCATGCCGAGACTGGCGACGTGCTGCCTGCGGCCGGAGAGGCGGTTGAGGCCGCAATTGCCGATGATCTTGCCATCCAGGGTAACGACGAGATTCAGCGCGCCCGGCGACGGGTTTTCCATGTTTTTGCGGACCTCTTCGACCCTCTGGTACGGCGGCCGCAGGGTGCCGGCCCGATAGCCCGGCAGATTTATCAGATCGGTGATTTCCTCCGCATCGGAAAGGCGGACTGCGCGCACGAGGACGCCCTCCGGCAGGCGCGCTCGGCGGCCAGGCTCATTCTCTTCGTTTTCAGACATTGGCTGCTCTCCGTTGGTTTCAGGAGGAGAGCCGGAGTTTCTGAAAACCCTGCTCGCCTCGGCAGGGTTTTCGGGATGATCGGATCGCTGCTAACGCGCCATCGCTCCCGCATACCCTTCAAGGGTCGTGGTGTGATGAATAAGCGCTGCCATGGTCACCGAACCGATCATGGTGGCAAGTTTCGATATGTGGGGTTGAAATGTCAACCGTACGTCGTGCCGAATTTGCGCGGCCGGGAGCGGGACGGTATTTCTGTTCCCCGAAGAAACGATTCGGGTGCTGATTTGAAGACCATCGCGATTGACTTCGAGACGGCGAACGAACAGCGCGGCAGCGCCTGTTCCGTCGGCCTTGCCTGGATCGAGGAGGGCAGGGTCACGCGCGTCGAGGAGCGGCTGATCCGGCCGCGGGACATGCGTTTTTCCGGGATGAACATCGCGATCCATGGTATCCGGCCGGAGCATGTGGAGGATGCGCCCGATTTTCCCGAGGTGATGGACGAGTTCCACGAGGATATCAGCGGCGCGACGATGATCGCCCATAATGCCGCCTTCGATTTCAGCGTCTGGCGGGCGTGCCTCGATCTCTACCGACAATCCTATCCTGAATTGACCTATCTCTGCAGCCTGAAGATGGCGCAGCGGATCTGGCCGCACTTCCTCTCGCATCGGCTGAACCTGATCGCCGAGTATCTCGGCCTGCGTTTCGTTCACCACAACGCCGCCGAGGACGCCGTCGTCTGCGCGGCCGCAGCCATCGAGATGGCAAAAGCGGTCAAGGCCAATGCCGTTCACGCCATACCGGCGCTGATCGGCATGAGGCCCGGCCGGCTGACGGCGCGGGCCTATGAGCCCTGCACCTGCCGGAAAGGCTGATCGTTGTCGCCGTCGGCCTTTCTTGCAATGCATCGGGACGCACTTATCTAGAAGGCGGATTATTTAGGGAGCCGCCATGTCCAAGCTGCGCAATCTTCTCCTCGCCTTTTCCTTCGCCGCCCTTTCCGCCGGCGCCGCCTCGGCCGAAGTCGTCGGCAAGGTCGGGGTCGACTGGATCGGCAACGACATCATCGTCGAGGCGGTCTCCGATCCGGAGGTCAAGGGCATCACTTGCCACGTCACCTATTTCGACCGCAGCCTCATCGACCGGTTCAAGAACGGCAACTGGTTCGAAGATCCCTCCAACAATTCCATCGCCTGCCGGCAGACCGGGCCGATCGAGATCGGCAATATCGACCTGTCCAAGGATGGAAGCGAAGTATTCCGCCAGGGCATGTCGCTGATTTGGAAGACGCTGGTCGTCAACCGCATCTACGACAAGACCAACGACACGCTGATCTATCTTGCCCATTCCAGGGAACTGACGGATGGCTCGGCGAAGATGTCGATTTCGACGATTCCGCTCTATGGACAGAACGTGACGTGGAAGAATGGGAAGCCGCAATAAGGCTGCAGGTTGGTGCGCAACGCGAGTTTCATCTTGAGTAGTGCATCTCTCCGAGTTCCCTCATGCCTGTGCTTGTCACAGGCATCCAGCGTGCCAAAGTCCTTGGGCGCAGGAGACTCATTTTGACAAGCGAGCCATTCACCGCGCAGACGCGCGGTGAATGGATCTCTGTGACGAGCACAGAGATGACGGAGGAGAGGGTGTGCCATGCGGCTCGGAGAGATTGGCGATGTCCTCTTCAAACAAAAAGGCCCGGACAAACCGGGCCTTCCAACGCCAGAATGGAAGAATATCAAGCCGCCTGCGTCAATTCGTCGGCGATGACGGTGTCGAGGTTCAGGAAGCAGACCATCGTCTTTTCGAGCGCGACGATGCCGCGGCAGAAGGCGCGCTGGGCTTCCGGGATGATTTCCGGCGGCGGCTGCAGGTCTTCGCTCTTGATGGTCATCATGTCGGAAACCTGCTCGACCAGCAGGCCGACCAACTTGCCGGCGATATCGGTGACAATGATCGCCGAGCGCTCGGAGGGCTCGGTCATCTTCATGCCGAGCCGGCAGGCCATGTCGATGACGGGGATGACCGCGCCGCGCAGGTTGATAAGGCCGAGCACGTAAGGCGGGGTGTGCGGCATCGGCGTCACCGGCGCCCAGCCGCGAATTTCGCGGATGGCCATGATGTCGATGCAGAATTCCTGGTCGCCCAGGTGGAACGAGACGATTTCGAGATAAGCGCCCGACTGCTTAATGGCGTTGTTGTTGTTCATGGTCAGAATTCTTCCCAGTTATCCCCGGCGGAGTAGCGATGCAGAACCGCCGTTAAATATAGATGTGACGGCTTAAGTCTTTCCTAACGATATGTATTTTGGGATTGCCCGTCGCTCTGAAGGCAAGCTATTCACAAACATCGCATTTTTGATCCGTGCTGATTTCTGCGGGCCGACTTCCGGTTGGGGCGGCCGCGGTCGATGAGACAATTAATCACGGGTCAGAAAACATATTGTTGAGTTGCGCGCCTTCGGTCGAGACTATAATCACGCCGGCAGAGGCGGGCGGCGCATCCGCCTGGATCGAGGATCTCGCCAATGAAGACATTCCGCATCGCCGTCTGGGTCGGTGTCCTGATACTTGCCGGGGTTCTCGGCTTGGTCCGGTGGTATCCTTTTAAATCGGGGGATGTGGCGGTGGAGGCCCCCTTCGGTGTTCCTTTCACCCTGGTCTCTCAAAGCGGGCAGCCGATCACCGAGCAGGCACTGCGCGGCAAGCCGACGGCACTGTTCTTTGGCTTTACCCATTGCCCTGAAGTCTGCCCGACGACGCTTTTCGAGTTGAACGGCTGGATGGAGAAGGTCGATCCCAAGGGTGACAAGCTGCAGGCCTTTTTCGTGACCGTCGATCCGGAGCGCGACACGCCCGAGATCATGAATGGCTACGTCTCCAACGTTTCCAAGCGCATCACCGGCATTTCGGGCCCGCCCGACAAGATTGCCGAGGTCATCAAGGGTTTCCGCGTCTACGCCAAGAAGGTGCCGGTCGACGAGAAGGATCCGAACGGCGATTACACGATGGATCACAGCGCCTCGGTCTTCCTGCTCGATTCGGCCGGGCGGTTTGCCGGAACGATCGCCTATGGCGAAAACCCGGACACGGCGGTAAAGAAGCTGGAGAATCTCGTCAGCAAGGGGTGATGGTTTCAGCGTGATGGGGCGCTGGCTCGACCGATGGCGGGCAACGGAAACGGGAAAGACCGCCTATCGTGAGTGAAATCCGCCTTTACGTGACGACCACTGAAACCCAGGCCGAAGAGATCCTCGACCTTCTGAGCGCGGTCTTCGGCGAAGAAGACTTTGCCATCGGCACCACCGAAATCGATGAGAAGAAAGACATCTGGGAAGCCTCGATCTATATGATGGCCGAGGACGAGGCCGAGGTGCATTCCCGCGTCGAGGGCGCGTTGAAAACCTCTTTCCCCGATGCCCGGCTGGAGCGGGAAGTCATCCCCGATGTCGACTGGGTGGTGAAATCGCTGGAGGGGCTGAAGCCCGTCAGGGCAGGGCGCTTCCTGGTGCACGGCTCACATGACCGCGACAAGGTCCGCTCCGGCGATATCGCCATCGAGATCGATGCCGGACAGGCCTTCGGAACCGGCCATCACGGCACGACCGCCGGCTGCCTAGAGGCCATCGACGCCGTGGTGCGCTCGCGCCCGGTCCGCAACGCGCTCGATCTCGGCACCGGCAGCGGCGTGCTGGCGATTGCGGTGCGCAAGCTGAAGAACATACCGGTGCTGGCAACCGACATCGATCCGATCGCGACGCGGGTGGCGGCAGAAAACGTGCGCCGCAACGGCATCGCGTCGGGCATCGTCACTCGGACTGCGCCGGGCTTTCATTCGACGGCCTTTTCCGAGCATGGTCCCTTCGATCTCATCATCGCCAACATTCTCGCCCGGCCGTTGATCCGCATGGCGCCGCAGCTTGCGACGCATCTGGCACCCGGCGGCTCGGTCATCCTTTCGGGCATTCTCGCGGCGCAACGCTGGAAGGTGATCGCCGCCTATAGCGGCGCGCGGCTTCGCCATGTCAGGACGATTTGGCGCAACGGCTGGGTGACGATCCATTTCGATCGGCCGTGAGTTTTTGGGACGATGAGGAGGCGAGTGCCTGTCTGATGGCGCATCCGACGCTGTGTTTCACTGCACCGGCGGCGAGTTTGGCGAGAACATCACCTCATTCTCCGTCATCCTCGGCCTTGAGCCGAGGACCCATGCCACTGCTGCTGATGGATGCTGCATGGATGCTCGGCTCAAGGCCGAGCATGACGGAGCGTGGGGTCGGCGGGAGGAGCCATTCACCGTACAGACGCCTATATCAGGAACCTGTCCGCCAGCTAAACCCTACCGACGATAACAAAAAAGGCGGTGCCGATGGCACCGCCTTGGACCGGTCTATCCGGCCAATGCCCGCGAGCTCAAGGGGAGGAGCGCTCGAGCGGGCTCTACTGCATTCCAATAGGCCGGTCCGGGAGGGAGGAGACGGACGGGCTTTCAGATTTAGAACGCGTAGCTGGGAGCGCCGTTGTGGCGCGTGGCGCGCTGGCCGGCGCCGAGCAGCTTGAGGCTGTCGTCGTTCTGCGGCCGGCGGGCGCCGATGACGTGACGTACGGTCTGGCGTTCGCCAGCCTGTGCCGGGCTGCTATATGCGAAGCGCGAGAGAGAGGCGGTCATTTCAAAAAATCCTTTGTTGCAGGTTCATCGCGAACCGTTCGATGCCGCCTATATAGCTATTCTGAAAAGCCGAGGCAGAGGGTTTCGCTCATGGGAGCCATGCGGCCAATGCATAAAGCGTGCCAAATTAACTTTTCGCGTCACAGTTCTGTCAAAATATTGGGCGGCACCCTGGGTTTCGACTCGTTTCGTCGCTTTTTCTCCCCATCGGTTGAAATTTCGCTAACATGGCCGGCATCCCCTTTACCGGATTCGTCTCAATCATTCGGGTTTCCAGCATGTTCCAGTCCTTCGAAGTCACCTCCACGCCCCAATTCGGCAGGGATCGCGTATCGGCGCTGCGCGCTGCTTTCGATTCGCTCGGGATCGACGCCTTCCTTGTGCCGCGCGCCGACGAGTTCAACGGCGAATATGTTCCCGCATGTTCGGAGCGCCTGGCATGGCTGACGGGCTTCACCGGCTCGGCAGGCGTTGCAATGATACTGCGCACGCAGGCGATCGTCTTCGTCGACGGGCGTTATGTGACGCAGCTTGCCGAACAGGTCGACGGTTCGGTCTTCTCGGGCGGCGATCTCGTCAACGAGCCGCCGCATCTCTGGCTGGCCGCAAACGGAGCCAAGGGCCTGCGGCTCGGCATCGATCCCTGGCTGCATGCCGGTGCCGAGGTGCGCCGTCTGGAACGGGCGCTCTCGCAGATCGGCGGCACGCTCACCTTCCTGCCGCACAATCCGCTCGACAGGCTCTGGAGCGACCGGCCGGCCGAACCGCTCGGCGCGGTCAGCATCCAGAATGTCGCGCAGGCCGGCGTGCTGGCGAGCGACAAGATCGCCACGATCGCCGCCGATCTTTCGAAGAAAAACCTCGCCGCGGTGCTGATTGCCGATCCCTCCTCGGTTGCCTGGACCTTCAACATCCGCGGCGCCGACGTGCCGCACACGCCGCATCCGCTGGCGCGCGCCATCGTCCATGCCGACGGGCGGGCCGAGCTCTTCCTCGACAAGCGCAAGACCGGCATCGAGCCGGAGGCCTATCTCGCGCAGATCTGCACGCAGCTGCCGCCCTCGGCGCTGGAGGAAAGGCTCGCCGCCGTTTCCAGGGATGGCGGCCGTGTGCTGATCGACCCCGATATCGCCTCCTATGCGCTGGCCGAGATTATCCGCAAGGCGGGCGGCGAAGGCGTCGAGGGCGCCGATCCCGCCAAGCTGCCGCGCGCTGTGAAGAACGACGTCGAGATCAACGGCTCGGCCGCCGCGCATCTGCAGGATGGGGCGGCGATGGTGGAATTCCTCTATTGGCTGTCGCAGACGAAACCCGCGACAGTGAGCGAGATTGCCGCCGCCGAACACCTCGAAGCGGCGCGCGCCCGGGTCGGCCAAAACATGCAGAACCCGTTGAAGGACATTTCCTTCGACACGATTTCCGGCTCCGGCGAACATGCGGCGATCATGCATTACCGCGTGACGACCGAGACCAACCGGATGATCGAGGCCGGCGAACTTTTCCTGATCGATTCCGGCGCGCAATATATCAATGGCACGACCGACATCACTCGCACGGTTGGCATCGGGGCGGTTTCTGAGGAGCATCGCCGTTTCTTCACGCTGGTGTTGAAGGGTATGATCCAGATCAGCACGGCGCGGTTCCCGAAGGGCACTCGCGGCTGCGACCTCGATCCGCTGGCGCGCATTGCGCTCTGGCGGGCAGGGGCCGATTTCGCCCATGGCACCGGCCATGGCGTTGGCTCCTATCTCTCGGTGCATGAGGGACCGCAGCGCATCTCCAGGCTTTCGACGCAGGAACTGCTGCCCGGTATGATCCTGTCGAACGAACCGGGCTATTACCGGCCCGGCAGCTTTGGCATCCGCATCGAGAACCTGATCTATGTGCGCGCGGCCGAGGAGATCGACGGCGGCGATGCGGCCATGCTCGGCTTCGAAACGCTGACTTTCTGCCCGATCGACCGCAGCCTCGTCGTCCCAGAGCTTCTGACCCATGACGAGCTGCACTGGTTCAACAACTATCACCACCGCACGCGCGAGGCGCTGATGCCGCTGATCCACGACCACGATGTCAGGGCATGGCTCGAAAATGCAACGCTGCCGCTGGAATATTAAGGTAACGGCGTCTGGACGCCGGCCTCAGACGCCGGCGGTATGGCGCCAGATCATCACGGCGATCCAGGCGGCGACCAGCATCCATGTATGGGTGAAACGCAGGCCGACGAAGAGGGCGACGATCAGCGCCAGCTTCGAGTCCCAGCCGCCGATGAAGAACGCAGGTGCGACCAGCGTCGTTAGGACGGCGGCCGGCACGGCATTCAGTGCCGCCTCCATGCGCGGCGGGATGCTCCTCATCCGGGTGATGAGAATGTAGCCGCCGATGCGTGTGGCGAAGGTGGCGGCTGCGGCGGCGAGGATGACGAGCGCCATGTGAAGATCGAATTCCATGGCTCAGACCTCATGCATTTCGGATTGCAGCGCGTCGGCTTCGAGATCAGGCTCCCGCGACGGCAATGGCAGCAGGGCGGCGAGCACGATGCCGGCGGCCGCACCGAGGCTGACATGCCAGGGCGAGCCGACATAGCGATAGGCGAGCACGGAAGCCACGGCGCTGACGAGCGCCACGGGCAGGAAATTGTCGCGCTTGCGGAAGCCGAGGACGATGCCGAGGAAATAAGCCGGCAACAGGATATCGAGGCCGATGGCCTTGGGATCGCCGATGAAGCCGCCGAGCATGCCGCCGGCGACGCTGATCAGCACCCAGGGAATGTAGATGATGATGCCGAAGCCGAAATACCAGGCGAAGGTCAGCGGTTTGCCGGCCTCGCTGCGTTTCACCGCTTCGGCAAATTGCGGATCGACGAGCAGGAAGAAGGTGAAGAATTTCTGCACCGGCGTGAAATGGCCGATATAGCGCGCCAAGGCCGCCGAATAGAGCACGTGGCGGAAATTGACGGCGAGGATCGATAGCACGATCAGCCAGGCATGGACATTGTGGCCGAAGAGCTCGATGCCGACCATCTGGCTGGCGCCGGCATAGACGGTGGCGCTCATAAAGGCGACCTCGGAAAGCGACAGGCCGTTTTCGACGGCGAGCGCCCCGAACAACGCGCCAAAGGGCGCCGACGCCAGCGCAACGGCGGAGCCGCCCCGCAAACCTTCAACAAAGTCGGCGCGATTCATATGGGTGATCCTGTTGGAAATTCAGCTTTCACTTATGGTCTGTGATCTGCCGCGGCAATTGAATTTCGTTGATTGACCTATCGATTTCGCTGAAGCATCAAAACCCTGATCGCGTCGGCCAGAGAGGACCTCATGAAGAAGATCGAGTTTTCGAAGGAAGAAAAGGCTGAAATCGTTTCGCGCATCTGCGCTTATTTCGACCGGGAACTCGATCCCATCGGCGCCTTGCCGGCCGAATTCCTGCTTGATTTTTTCGCCGTGGAGATCGGGCCGTACCTCTACAATCGAGGGCTGAGAGATGCTCAAGCGGCCCTATTGAAGAGAATGGAAGACCTGGCCGAGGACATCCATCTTCTCGAGCGGGAGGAATAATCCTAGCGTCTGGGGACGGAAATCAGGGCCTTCATTTAACGCCGCAGGACATTTTTGCTTTCCAGCGTGCCACAGACCTCGTCAAACGCTTCGGCCCGGTTTCCGGGAGCGATGAGACCTACGACGCCTATGTCATGAAATAAGACGCCGGACATCAGTCGCTCTCGTTGTTCAGCGCCAAGGAGGGTGGGCGTGC
The DNA here is from genome assembly GCF_001187535.1 of Rhizobium ecuadorense. Taxonomy (GTDB): domain Bacteria; phylum Pseudomonadota; class Alphaproteobacteria; order Rhizobiales; family Rhizobiaceae; genus Rhizobium; species Rhizobium ecuadorense. The sequence continues at coordinate 123,388 of NZ_LFIO01001075.1, read as the reverse complement.
GCCAAACCGACATTCCCTACGTTGTCTTTGGCGTGAGTCAGCCGGCCAGCACCTCAGCGCTGTCGATGATCGCGATGCCATGGGCGCGCATCTCGTCGATGGCGGCGGCGACGCCTTCGGGGCTGATGCCGCGGCTTGCATCCTCGATGAAGCGGACGCGAACACCAGGCATCATCTCCAGCGCGTCGAGGGCAGAGAATTTGACGCAATAGTCGGTCGCCAGCCCGCAGACGTCGAGGTCGGTGACACCCTGGTCCTCGAGGAAATCGGAAAGGCCGGTCGAGGCATCACGGTCATTGTCGCGGAAGGCCGAATAGCTGTCGATATCGGGATCCTCGCCCTTCTGCTGGATCAGGTCGATCTCTGCGGATTTCAGCGCGGGATGCAGTTCGGCATCGAGCGTGCCCTGGATGCAGTGGTCAGGCCACATCATCTGCGGCTTGCCCGACAGCTCGCCCATCTCGAAAGGCGCGGCGCCCGGATGGGCGGAGGCGAAGCTGCCGTGGCCTGGCGGGTGCCAATCCTGCGAGGCGACGATGAGGCCGTATTTGCCGCTGTCGATCAGGCTGTTTGCGACGGGAACCACCTTGTCGCCATCCGGCACCGGCAGATTGCCGCCCGGACAGAAGCCATTCTGAATGTCGACGAGCAGCAGCGCTTTCATCAAGGCCAATCCCTTCGCTTATCTCAGTGTAAGACGCCAAGCATATTGCACGCATCAACTAGTGGATTTCCCGGCGTCGGCGCGCAAGTGTTAATTCTGGTACTAGCGGTAGTAGCTGGCTGAAAAAGAATACGCTAATGCAACCATTGCGATTGTCGCGACGGCTCGCGTGTCGAAATGAAAAGGGAAGGAGGAAGCCGATTTTGCGTCTGGCGGCGGATCGAGGCTCCCCCGGCGGAGCCCCATGCCGAACTATGCCGCGGTCACGCCGTCGGCTGTGGAATCATCCGCTGCGGCGGAAGCGCCGTAGGTATTGCGGTGGGCTTGCAGGGCCGTCTGCATGTCGCTCAGCACTTTGGTGAGGAGCGGGTCGCTATCGCCTGACGCATTAATTTTGTTCGGATCGGCGGCGAGGAATTCGGACTCGGTCAACTTGCCGTCGCCATTTGTATCCATCGCGGCAAAGATGCCCTTGGAATCGTCGTCGCTCTGATCGCTGCCGTCGCTCTGATCGTCGCTGCCGTCAGTCTTCTGCAGGGACAGCATCAATGACAGGATGTCGGCGGTGATTTTTTTGGCGATATCGGCGCCGCTGTCGTCTGATGTCGCAGCCGTGCCGGATGACGAGGATTGCGATGCGGCGGCGAGCTCATCCGGGGAAATGACGCCGTCGCCATTCTTGTCGAGGCTGGAAAGCGGAGACTGGTACTGGGATAATGTGCTGCCGAGAGATGAAACACTGGTCACTTGAACCTCCTTCGAAAAGTTCGTCGTGAAGCCCGCCTTTCATGGACGGGCAGATTCCGGGCTAAGCTGATTTGCGCAATGCGTCAAAGCGACGTTTTGACACGTTAACTTTTCGGTTACCAAATATATCCTATTGGAATTATTGTATTTTTATAGGTGGGGGGGTTCGGCCGGACGGAGTTCTGCACCGGTCGCGAAAGCGAGATGCGAGGGCGATCTTGCTCCCGGCCGCGATTTCTGCCTTTCTTGCTCAGACGCAAGCCGGAAGCGAAACCATGTCCGAGGCAGAACCGAACGAGAAGATCGATGCGACGTTCCGCAACGGGTCGCTGACGGCGACCGGGATCATCCTCGGTTTCTCCCTTAATTTCATCAGCCTCTGGGTTTCCAATCCCAATGACTGGAGCCGCATCGACCTGCTGCCGATGTCGTTCCTGACCGTCGGCATCGCCATTCAGGTGAAGGTGTTTGCCGATCTCTTGGCGCGGGACTCGCTGCTCGCCGTCAAATATGACCGGTCGCGCCGGCTCTTCCTGATCGGATTGTCGATCGTGGCTGGCGGCATGGGCATCGCCCTGATGAACGACATCCTCGGGCTGGGAAGCATGCGAATGCTCGGCTGAAGGTTCTCGGCGCTGCGGGTCAGACGCGCTCGACGAACCCGTCCAGCACCCGCTTCTGGCCGGCCCGGTCGAACTCGATCGTCAGTTTGTTGCCTTCGATGCCGGTGATGTTGCCATTGCCGAATTTCAAATGGAACACGCGGTCGCCGAGGGTAAAGCGCGACGGTTCCGACGAGGTGGATTTTGCCACCAGCTCGCCGTCGATTGTCCGCCCCTTCGGGCCGCTTTCGCCATAGCCGATACGTTCGACGGCGTGGCCGGAGCGGCTGCCCCAATTGTCGCGCGTGGCGTCGGTCTTGTTGGCCTGGGCGCGTTTCCAGCCGGGGGTGGAATAGGAATTGGTAAAGGGTTCTGATTTGTCGAAGCGGGACTGGCCGTAGCCGCCACGGCCATAGCCACCATAGTTCTGTTCCATTTCGGCCACCTCGACATGGGTCTCCGGCAATTCGTCGAGGAAGCGCGAGGGCAGGGTCGATTGCCAGAGGCCGTGGATGCGGCGGTTGGAGACGAACCAGATGTGGCAGCGGTGCTTGGCGCGGGTGATGCCGACATAGGCGAGGCGGCGTTCCTCCTCCAGGCCGGCGCGGCCGCTTTCATCGAGCGAGCGCTGATGCGGGAAGAGACCTTCCTCCCAGCCCGGCAGGAAAACGGTGTCGAACTCCAGGCCCTTGGCCGAGTGCAGCGTCATGATCGAGACGGCATCGAGGTTCTCGTTGGTCTCGGCATCCATGACAAGAGAGACGTGCTCGAGAAAGCCCCGCATCGACTCGAAGCTTTCCATCGAGCGGATCAGTTCCTTCAGGTTTTCAAGGCGGCCGGGCGCTTCGGCGCTCTTGTCGTTCTTCCACATGTCGGTATAGCCGGACTCTTCGAGGATCTGCTCGGCAAGTTCGGTATGCGGTGTGTTTTCAAGCAGTTCCTGCCATCGGCGGAAAGATTGAATCACGTCGAAGAGGGCTTTGCGCGCCTTCGGCTTCAACTCGTCCGTTTCGATGATGTCGGCGGCTGCCGCAAGCATCGGGATATCGCGGGCTCGCGCGTAGTCATGCAGTGCGCGCACCGTCGTATCGCCGAGACCGCGCTTCGGCGTGTTGATGATGCGCTCGAAGGCGAGGTCGTCGGAAGCTTGAGCGACAAGGCGGAAATAGGCCATGGCATCGCGGATCTCGAGGCGCTCGTAGAAGCGCGGGCCGCCGATGACGCGGTAGTTGAGGCCGAGTGTGACGAAACGGTCTTCGAATTCGCGCATCTGGAAGGAGGCGCGCACGAGGATCGCCATATCGTTCAGCAGATGTTTGCCGCGCTGAAGCTGCTCAATCTCCTCGCCGATGGCGCGGGCTTCCTCCTCCGAATCCCAGGAGGCATGCACCTGTACCTTGACGTCATCCGGATTGGAGCGTTCGGTGAACAGCGTCTTGCCAAGCCGCCCTTCATTATGGGCGATCAGATGGGCGGCGGCTCCGAGGATGTGTTCGGTCGAGCGGTAGTTGCGCTCGAGCTTGATGACCTTGGCGCCGGGGAAATCCTTCTCGAAGCGCAGGATGTTGTCGACCTCGGCGCCGCGCCAGCCATAAATCGACTGATCGTCGTCGCCGACGCAGCAGACGTTCTGCGGCTCGCCCTTGGCGCGCTGGGCAAGGAGCCGGAGCCACATATATTGCGCGGTGTTGGTGTCCTGATACTCGTCGACGAGGATATAGCGGAAGCGGCCGTGATATTCCTTCAAGAGATCCGGGTTCTTGCGGAAGATCGCGATCGGATGCATCAGCAGGTCGCCGAAATCGCAGGCATTCAGCGTCGTCAGGCGCGCCTGATAGGCGAAATAGAGGTCGCGGCCGCGGCCATTGGCAAAGGCGCGGGCATCGCCCTCGGGGATATCGGCCGGGCCGAGCCCCTTGTTCTTCCAGGTGTCGATCATGCCGGCGAACTGTTTGGCCGGCCAGCGTTTGTCGTCGAGGCCTTCGGCTTGGATCAGTTGCTTGATCAGGCGGACGACATCGTCGGTGTCGAGAATGGTGAAATCGGAGCGCAAGCCGACGAGTTCGCCGTGGCGGCGCAGAAGCTTGACGCCGATCGAGTGGAAGGTGCCGAGCCAGGGCATGCCTTCGACAGCGCCGCCGACGAGCAGCGCGATGCGCTCCTTCATCTCGCGGGCGGCCTTGTTGGTAAAGGTGACGGCGAGAATCTGCGAGGGGAAGGCGCGGCCGGTATTGAGGATATGGGCAATGCGGGTCGTCAGCACGCGCGTCTTGCCGGTGCCGGCGCCGGCAAGCACGAGGACCGGGCCTTCCAGGGTTTCGACGGCTTCGGTCTGCTCGGGGTTCAGCCCGGCGAGATAATCCGGCCGGCTGCCGCCGTCGCGGGCCGCCATGGCGCGGGCGGCAATGCCACCGGTGGCGGGCGCCCTTCCGGCTGATGCGGCGGGCGGCTGCGGCTTGCGCGCCATCTCGCCCGGCTCTTCGTCGAAGAAGGGAATATCGTCGAAACTATTGCTCATGGCGCGTAATGTAGTGATTCGGGAAGGAAAGACCAGAAAAGATGTTCTGCTTTCATTCCCAAGCCGCCGCTATCCCAAGGGGTTTGTGCATGACGGCAGGGCTGCTGGATAGGACAGCGGCGACACGACGGAAAAATATCAGCCGCACTCTGTCGGAAACCGCGTTGGTGGGGCGTCCTTGGATCATCGGACAGTGGTCCGGATCTGCCGTCAACAAGGAGGCTGCATCATGACGAAGGTCGTTTCGAATCTCTGGTTCGCTGAGGAAGCGCGCGAAGCCGTCGAATTTTATGTGTCCATTATTCCGGATTCCGGCATCGGCCGCACCACCATCCTTCCGGCGGAAACGCCGAGCGGGCCTCCCGGCAGCGTCGAGCTGATCGAGTTCACGCTCGGCGATCAGGCCTTCCTGGCGATGAAGGCCGGGCCGCTCGATAGCTTCAACCATTCCTTCTCGATCGCGATTCTGTTGGAAAACCAGGCCGAGATCGATCGGATATGGGACGCGTTCCTCGCCAATGGCGGCACGCCGGAGGCCTGCGGCTGGCTGAAGGATCGCTGGGGCCTATCCTGGCAGATCGTGCCGCGCATGCTTGCCGAGATGATCGCCGACGACGACCGCGAGCGGGCCAAGCGTGTGACCGAGGTGATGCTCGGCATGGTCAAGATCGACGTCGGCGCGCTGGAGAAGGCATTCAACGGCTGAATTGCACCGGCGGGCGGAAGATCGCAACGATCGACTCACGGCCGGAATGCGGCCGTTTTCAAGATGTCAGCCGGGATCGGCACATGCTGTCCCGGCATCGACTCTGGGCAGATCTGGCTGCCAATCGTCGATTTTTCCGGAACTCGAATCACGGGCGACATTGCACACCCTTTTCATCTTTCTGTCACGTCGCGAAATGTGCTGATACCGCAAGCGTGCTTTTTTCAACTATAATGTGAAACAGTTTCGTAGAGTAAAAATAACCGGTGAATGCACGTTTTTGTGCGTTGCAAGAAATAGCCGGTGAGCGTCGAATATACCTACGAAATTATTGATTCTTAGGAACGCCGTAGCCATCTCGATGGTTATACGGCTTAGAGCCTGCGGCATAAACCTTAATGGAGGTCCCATGCTGAGTGAATCCGTATTCGATGCGTTTACGCGCAGTTACGAAGCGCGCCGCGAAACCGACCTGTCGGTGCAGGAATATCTCGATCTCTGCAAAAAGGACCCGATCGCCTATGCCAATGCGACCGAGCGCCTGCTCGCCGCCATAGGCGAGCCGCAGATGGTCGACACCGCCAGGGACGCGCGCCTCGGCCGGATCTTCATGAACAGGACCATCCGGATCTATCCTGCTTTTGCCGGCTTCCATGGCATGGAAGAGACGATCGAGCGCATCGTTTCCTTCTTCCGGCATGCCGCGCAGGGGCTGGAGGAGCGTAAGCAGATCCTCTATCTCCTCGGCCCGGTCGGCGGCGGCAAGTCGTCCTTGGCGGAGCGGCTGAAGCTGCTGATGGAGGTTCATCCGATCTACGTGCTGAAGGCGGGCGACGAGATCAGCCCGGTTTTCGAAAGTCCGCTCAACCTTTTCGATCCGGAAACGATGGGGCCGCTGCTCCAGGAGCAATATGGCATCCCGATGCGGCGCCTGAACGGTTTGATGAGCCCGTGGTGCCTGAAGCGGCTCGACGACTTCGGCGGTGATATTTCCCGCTTCCGTGTCGTCAGGATACAGCCTTCGCGGTTGCGCCAGATCGCCATCGCCAAGACCGAGCCCGGTGACGAGAACAATCAGGATATCTCGTCGCTGGTCGGCAAGGTCGATATCCGCAAGCTTGAGACCTACTCGCAGAACGATCCCGACGCCTACAGCTATTCGGGCGGGCTCAACCGCGCCAATCAGGGCGTGCTTGAATTCGTCGAAATGTTCAAGGCGCCGATCAAGATGCTGCACCCGCTGCTGACAGCGACGCAGGAGGGCAACTATATCGGCTCCGAGAATATCGGCGCCATACCCTTCTCGGGTATCGTGCTGGCGCATTCGAACGAAGCGGAATGGCAGACCTTCAAGGCCAACAAGAACAACGAGGCCTTCATCGACCGCATCTGCGTCATCAAAGTTCCCTATTGCCTGCGCGTGGCGGAAGAGCAGAAGATCTACGAGAAGCTGATCGAGGGATCGGAGCTTGCGGATACGCCGTGCGCCCCGGCAACGCTCGAAATGCTTGCCCGCTTCTCGGTGTTGTCCCGTCTGCGCAAGCATGAGAACTCGACGTTCTTCTCGAAGATGCGCACCTATGACGGCGAGAGCCTCAAGGAGACCGATCCGCGCGCCCGCAGCGTTCAGGAATACCGGGATGCCGCCGGCATCGACGAGGGCATGGACGGAATATCGACCCGCTTCGCCTTCAAAGTGCTCGCCTCCACCTTCAATCACGATACCACCGATATCGGCGCCGATCCGGTTCACCTGATGTACGTTCTGGAGCAGGCGATCCGCCGCGAGCAGTTTTCCGACGATGTCGAGAAGCGTTATCTGGAGTTCATCAAGGCCGATCTTGCGCCTCGCTACGCAGAGTTCATTGGCAATGAGATTCAGAAGGCCTATCTTGAGTCCTATGCGGATTACGGACAGAACCTGTTCGACCGCTACGTTGATTATGCCGATGCATGGATCGAAGACGTTGACTTCAAGGATCCCGATACCGGCCAGCTTCTCGACCGCGAGCTCCTCAATCAGGAACTGACGAAGATCGAAAAGCCGGCGGGCATTGCCAATCCGAAGGACTTCCGCAACGAAATCGTCAAGTTTTCGTTGCGGTCGCGGGCAGCCAACGGCGGAAAAAATCCGTCATGGACGAGTTACGAGAAAATCCGGGAAGTGATCGAAAAGCGAATGTTTTCGCAGGTCGAGGATCTTTTGCCGGTCATTTCCTTCGGATCGAAGAAGGATTCGGAAACAGAGAAGAAGCATAGCGAATTCGTCTCGCGCATGGCCGCGCGAGGTTACACGGAGCGGCAGGTTCGGCGCCTTGTCGAATGGTACATGCGCGTCAAACAGGCAAGTTAATGCGGAGCCATTATGCACATTGTCGACCGGCGGTTAAATCCGCGCGGTAAAAGTCTGGAAAATCGGCAGCGGTTCCTTCGACGCATGAAGGGCGCCGTGCAGCAGGCGGTGAAACGTTCTCTGCAAAACCGAAACATTCGAGATGTGCTCGACGGCGGGGAGATCAGCCTGCCGATCGATGGAATGGCCGAACCGAGCCTGCGCAGGGGCGAGGGTGGCATCAGTGATCACATCTTGCCGGGCAACAGGGCTTTTGTTGAAGGAGACATCCTTCCACGCCCGCCAAGCGGCAGAGGCGGAAAACCAAAGGATGCCGGCGAGGGTGACGGCGAGGATGGCTTCCGTTTCGTGCTGACGCGCGAGGAATTCCTCGACGTGTTCCTGGACGATCTGGAACTGCCCGACCTTGCCAAGCGGCGTCTGGCCGAAACCGAGGAGGAAACGCCATTCCGGGCCGGCTATTCGGTATCCGGATCGCCGTCCAACATCGCCGTCGGTCGCACGACGCGGCTGGCGATGATGCGCCGCGTCGCGCTTCACCGCCCGCGCCGCGAAGAGATCGAAGCCCTGCAGCGGCAGATCGAGGAATGCGAAGACGACGAGAGCCGACTGGCGCTTGAGGCGAAACTCAAAAGCCTGACGGAAAAAAGCCGACGCATTCCCTATATCGACCCGCTCGACGTGCGCTACCGCCGCTTCGAAAACGAGCCGAAGCCTGTGGCCAAAGCCGTGATGTTCTGCCTGATGGACGTCTCCGGCTCGATGTCGGAACACATGAAGGACCTTGCGAAACGGTTTTACCTGCTGCTCTATCTTTTTCTGTCGAAGCGCTACAAGAAAGTGGAGATCGTCTTCATCCGCCATACCGACAAGGCTGAAGAGGTCGACGAGGAAACCTTCTTCTACGGTCCGGCCACCGGCGGCACGCTTGTGTCCAGCGCCCTTGCGGCCATGCGCGGGATCATCGCGGCGCGTTTCGATCCGGCGGAGTGGAACATCTATGGCGCCCAGGCCTCGGACGGCGACAATGCCCATTCGGACGGAAACCTGAGCGGACAGCTGCTGCGCGAGATTTTGCCGCTGTGCCAGTACTTCGCCTATATCGAAGTTGGCGAAGAAGGCGGCGACTCGTCGGTATCGCGGTCACCGTTGTGGATGCTCTATGACGGGATACGCTCCGAGCTGCTGCCGCTTTCGATGCGCAAGGTCTGCCGGCGAAACGAAATATTCCCCGTTTTCCATGATCTGTTCCAGAAACGTGACGCACAGTCGAGGGTGACGCCATGACGATGACGATGAGGCCCAGAGAACGGCTGTTGTTCGAAGGTGCCGACTGGGATTTTTCAACGCTCCAGCGCATCCACGACGCCTGCGAGGACATCGCGCTTAACGAGCTCGGTCTCGACGTCTATCCGAACCAGATCGAAGTCATCACCTCGGAGCAGATGCTGGATGCCTATTCCTCGACCGGCATGCCGCTCTTTTACCGCCATTGGTCCTTTGGTAAACACTTCGCGCATCACGAAGCCTTCTACCGCCGCGGCATGCGCGACCTCGCCTATGAGATCGTCATCAACAGCTCTCCCTGCATCTCCTACTTGATGGAGGAGAATACGGCGACGATGCAGACGCTGGTCACCGCGCATGCGGCCTTCGGTCACAACCACTTCTTCAAGAACAATTATCTCTTCAAACTCTGGACCGATGCGGAGGGCATCCTCGATTACCTTGATTTCGCCAAGGGCTATATCACCCGCTGCGAAGAGCGTTACGGCGAGACCGCCGTCGAGCGGACGCTGGATGCGGCGCATGCGCTGATGTCGCACGGGGTGCATCGTTATGCGGGCAAGACCACCATCGATCTTCGCCAGGAGGAGAAACGGCAGCAGGAGCGCCGCACCCACGAGGAGCAGATGTTCAACGATCTGTGGCGCACGGTTCCCGTCGGCAAGGCCAAAAAGACGAACGACGGCGGCCTGGAAAAGCGCCGAGCCGCACTTGGCCTTCCGCAGGACAACATCCTTTATTTTCTCGAAAAAACCGCGCCGCGGCTGCAGCCATGGCAGCGCGAGATCATTCGCATCGTCCGCCATGTCGCCCAATATTTCCATCCCCAGCGACAGACCAAGGTGATGAACGAGGGAACCGCCACCTTCGTCCATTACCAGATCATGAACCGGCTTCACGAGCGGGGGCAGATAAGCGACGGAAACTTCCTCGAATTCTTGAAGTCGCACTCCAATGTCGTGTTCCAGCCGAGCTACGACGACCGCCGGTTCTCGGGTTTCAACCCCTATGCGCTCGGCTTTGCGATGATGCAGGATATCGAGAGGATCGTCACGAAGCCGACGGAAGAAGACCGCGCATGGTTTCCCGATATAGCGGGACGGGGCGATGCGATGGCGATCCTGCGCGACATCTGGGCCAATTACCGGGACGAAAGTTTCATCAGCCAATTCCTCAGCCCGAACCTGATCCGCCAGTTGCGGCTGTTCCATCTCTACGATGATCCGGAACAGACCGAGGGGATTCTGGTTTCGGCGATCCACAACGAGCGCGGATACCTGCGCATCCGTCGCCAGCTTTCGCGCGAATACGATATCGGCTGGACCGATCCGGCAATCGATATCGTCGATGTCGACCTCGCCGGCGACCGCCGCCTGCTGCTGCAGCACATCATGATGAACGGCAGCTATCTTCAGGAAGCCGACACGAGGCTTGTGCTGCAGCATCTTGCCGATCTCTGGGGCTACGATGTGTTGCTTCAGGAAATCGATGGTTCGAACACCGTGGCGAGGGAGCACACGGCGAGCCCCCGCAAGATCGTTCAATGATCGTCGCTATGTCTCCAAGCCGCATTTGTTGCCGTCGATAGTGCGCAATTATCGATGGCAACGAAGACAAAGGCTTAGTAACCTGCCGCCGCTGCAATCGCCCATCAGTCACCCACATTCACGTTTGCAGCGACCGTCCGGGAGCGAATAGCGCGGAGACGAGGGACCATGAGTGAAACGCGGCGCAAGCTGACGACGATCTTCTGTGCTGACGTGCAGGACTATACCCGGCTGATGGGGGCTGACGAGGAGGGGACGCTCGCGGCGCTGAAGCGCTGCCGGGAGGCGATGGGGCGCCTGATCGAAAGTCATGGCGGCCGCGTCATCAATACCTGGGGCGATGGGCTGATCGCCGATTTCCCGAGCGTGGTCGAGGCGGTGCGCGCGGCCGTCGACACCCAGAACGAACTGGCCGGTTTCAACGCCCGCCGCCCGGAAGACGGCCGCATGCTGTTCCGCATCGGCATCAATCTCGGCGATGTGATCGTCGAAGGCGACGACATCTACGGCGACGGGGTCAATATCGCCGCGCGGCTGCAGGCCTCGGCTTCGGCCGGCGGCATCGTCATATCGAGCACCGTCTACGATCAGGTCCGCAACAAGGTCGCTGTCGGTTTCGAGTTTCTCGGGCCGCTGATGGTGAAGAACGTCGATGAAGGCGTGCCGAGCTATGCGGTGAAGATCGGCGATGAGGCGCCGCCTCCCCAACGACCAAGCCCGTCGCGGCCGCAGCCGGCGGCTGAGATCGCCGAAGCAAGACCCGCGCCTGCCGGACGCAGGCTGTTCGCTGTGCTCGGCGTCATCGCGGCTGTGCTGATCGGCATCAATCTTCTATCGTGGCAGGGCGTTTTCTGGGCGCGCTTTCCGGTGCTTGCGCTCGCCGTCGTCGCTGCCTTCGCCTGGAATCGCAGCCAGATCCTGTTCAACCGGAAGGTGACCTCGCTGGCGATCGTGGCGCTCGGCATGGTCGGCATCAACCTCTTCACCTGGACGGGGCAGTTCTGGGCGGTGTGGCCGATGCTGGGGATTGCCGCCGTCATGGGCTTGCGATGGTCGATGCGCCGGTAAATCGGCGATCCCGGCTGGTTTTTTCAGGGGCGTCGAAGACGTTTGCGAGGTTCGCTCAAGCAAAAGTGAGCGGTCGGGTTATTCCCATTCTTTGCTGATATTACAAATCGGTAATGCCGGCTGCTTATGCTTGCCGGTAAACTGTAAACGCGCGATATTGTCGCATCAGACGGGATATTGATCCCGCGGCGCCTCTTTCGACCGACCCTGGTCCAACCTCGAGTCCCTCTGGAGACGTGAATGGCCTTTTGGAAGCAGTTGATACTTTCTCTCATCGTCATCGTTGCCGGCTTTGCCGCGTGGGTTTTTTTTGTGCCCGGCGCCGGCGAAATGATGCGCGATGCAGGTATTCCAGAGAGCATCGTTTCCAGGATCGCGCCGAAGGCTGAGGAGACGGGGGATGCCCGGGCGCAAGGCCAGCAGCGTGGCGAGGGGCAGGGAGAGGGCCAGGGACAGAACCGCCGCAATGGCGGTGGGCGCAACGGCGCCATTCTCGTCGCGACGCAGGCCGTCGTCCAGGGCGTCGTCAACGACCGGCTGAACGCCATCGGTACCGGTGACGCGATCCGCTCGGTCGCGGTCACGCCGCAGGCCTCGGGTACGATCCGCGAAATCCTCATCAAGTCGGGCGACAGGGTGAAGGCCGGCCAGGTGCTGGCCAAGCTCGACAGCGAGGAGCAGGTGATCGCCCGCGGCCAGGCTGATGTGGCGGTCAAAGCGGCCGTCGAGAAATCCAATCTCTATCACAACATCAAATCCAGCGTGTCGCGCATGGATGTGTTCGATTCCGAAATCGCGGAGCAGGGCGCGCGGCTGCAGCTGCAGGCGGCCGAGCTCAATCTCGCACGGCGCAACATTATTGCGCCGATCGACGGCATCGTCGGCATCGTGCCCGTCAATATCGGCGATAACGTCACGACGAGCATCCCGATCGTCACGCTCGACGACCGTTCGGAAATCCTCGTCGACTTCTGGGTGCCGGAGCGCTTCTCCAACACGGTGTCGGTCGGCCAGCCGGTCGAGGCGATGTCGGTGGCGAAGCCGGGACAGATGTTTTCCGGCGTGGTCGAGGCCGTCGATAACCGCATCGACGCGGCAAGCCGTACGCTTCGATTGCGGGCCCGCATCGACAACTCTTCCGACGAACTGCGCGCCGGCATGTCCTTCAGCGTCAGCATGAAATTCCCCGGTGATAAATATCCGGCCGTCGATCCGCAGTCCGTCCAGTGGGATTCGCAAGGGTCCTTCGTCTGGCTGGTGACCGACGACAAGTCGCATAAGGTGCGGGTCAGCGTCGTGCAGCGCAACCCGGATTTCGTGCTCGTCAAAGCCGATCTCAAGGACGGCGACAAGATCGTGACGCAGGGCCTGCAGCGCGTGCGTGAGGGTGGGGCGGTGCGCGTTTCCGCCGATGTCGCCGCGAATGCGGAGGTCGCCACGCAATGAATGTGACCGAAATTCATCAGGACAGGGCCTCGGGCAAGCAGAGCTTCACCGCGCTTTTCGTTCGCCGGCCGATCCTGGCGCTGGTGTTCAACACGCTGATGGTCGTCGCCGGCCTTGCGGCTTATGTCGGCGTCGAGGTGCGCGAACTGCCGGATGTGGACCGTCCCGTCGTCACCGTCCGCACCACTTTCGACGGCGCATCGCCGCAGACGATCGACCAGGAACTGACCAAGGTGATCGAGGGCGCGGTCGCGCGCGTCAGCGGGCTGAAATCGATCTCCTCGACCTCTTCCTTTGGCCAGAGCCGGGTGACGCTCGAATTCTCGGATACGATCGATCTCGCGGTCGCCGCCAACGACGTGCGCGACGCGATCGGCCGCATCACCCAAAACCTGCCCGATGAAGCGGATGCGCCGCAGATCGTCAAGGCGGATTCGGATTCCTCGGCGATCATGCGCCTTGCCGTCACCTCCACCAATCTCAACATGGACGACCTGACGCAGCTCGTCGAAAACGAGGTGATCGATCGCCTCGCCTCCGTCGACGGTGTCGCCGACGTCGAGGAATATGGTGACCAGGAGAAGGTCTTCCGCGTCGATGTCGATCAGGGCGCTCTGGCGAGCCGCGGGCTGACCATCGGCGATCTGACCAAGGCGCTCGACAATGCCGCGCTCGACGTGCCGGCGGGATCGCTGAAGAGCAATACGCAGGATATTGTGGTGCGCGCCACTGCCAACCTGCAGACGCCGGCGGATTTTGCCAACGTCATGCTGCAGGACCGCGTCCGGCTCGGCGACGTCGCGACGGTGACGCTAGGCCCACGCGACGGCGAAACGGCGCTGCGCTCGAACGGCAAGCCGGGCATCGGCCTCGGCATCATCCGCCAAGCGCAATCCAACACGCTGAACATCTCGACCGGCATCAAGGCCGCCGTCGAGCAATTGTCGAAGACGCTGCCCGAGGGCACGACGATCGCGATCACCAGCGACGACGCCGTCTTCATCCAGGGCGCGATCCACGAGGTGGTGCTGGCGCTGGTGCTTGCCGCCGTCATCGTCACCGCCGTCATCTATCTCTTCCTGCGCGACTGGCGGGCGACGCTGATCCCGGCGGTCAGCATGCCGGTGGCGCTGATCGGCACGCTGGCGGCGATCTATATGGTCGGCTTCTCGATCAACATCCTGACACTGCTGGCGATCGTGCTGGCGACCGGCCTCGTCGTCGACGACGCGATCGTGGTGCTCGAAAACATCGTGCGGCGGCGCGCCGAAGGTATGGGGCCGCGGGCGGCCGCCGTGCTTGGAACGCGCGAGGTGTTCTTCGCCGTTGTCGCGACGACCGCGACGCTCGCGGCCGTGTTCATCCCACTTTCCTTCCTGCCGGGACAGGTCGGCGGCCTCTTCCGTGAGTTCGGCTTCGTGCTCGCCTTCTCCGTCGGCCTGTCGTCGATCGTGGCGCTGACGCTCTGCCCGATGCTTGCCTCGCGCATGCTGACGAAGCCGATGATCGAAGATCACGGCGCGCTCGGCCGTCTGGGCGGGGCGCTTGCCCGGCTCTACAAAGGGGCGCTGCACGGATGTCTCAATGCGCCCTTCATCGTCATCCTGTTCTCGGTGATCTTTGCCGGCGCGGCACTCGTCGCCTTCTCGAGCGTCAGGAGCGAACTGACGCCGGAAGAGGACCGGTCGATGGTGATGATGCGGCTGACGACGCCGCAGGGATCGAGCCTCGAATACACCCGCGACAAGATGCAGCTCGTCGAGGAAAATCTGCAGCCGCTCGTCGACCGCGGCGATATCCGCAACATCTTCTCGATCTCCGGCCAGGGCGGTTCGCTGAACAGCGGCTTCATGGTGCTGACGCTAGCGCCCTGGGGAGAACGCCACAGGACGCAGGCGGAGATCGTCGGCGACATCAATCAGGCGGCAGCAAGGGTGCCGGCACTGCGCGGCAATGCCATCTCCTCCAACAGCCTGCGCATCCGCGGCGCCGGTAGCGGCGTCCAGATGGCGCTGATCGGCAATGATCATGAGGCGCTGACGGCGGCTGCCGCCAAGCTGGTCCAGGCCCTCGACGCTACCGGCCGGTACGATACGCCGCGCCTGACCAACGAGCCTAGCCAGGCGCAGGTGTCGGTGGCGATCGACCGCGAGCGTGCCTCGGATCTCGGCATCGACATAACCGGGCTTTCGACGGCAATCCAGTCGCTGCTCGAAGGTCGCTCGGTGGTCGACGTCTTTGTCGACGGCGAGTCCTATCCCGTGCTGCTGACCTCGACGACGCGGCCGATCGACGATCCCACAGACCTCGAAAACGTGTTCCTGAAAACTGGCGACGGCAAGATCGTGCCGATGTCGGTTATCGCCACGATGAAGGAAGGTTCGGTTGCGCCGCAGCTGAACCGCGAGCAGCAGCTCGCCTCAGTCGCGATCACCGCCGGTCTGAAGGACGGCATGTCGCTCGGCGACGCGGTCAAGCAGGTGACGCAGCTTGCGCAGCCGCTGCTGCCGGCCGGCGCACGCCTGCTGCCGCTTGCCGAAGCCGCGACGCTGGAGGAGAATTCGAGCGGCATGGCGCTGACCTTCGGCTTTGCCATCGTCATCATCTTCCTGGTGCTGGCGGCGCAGTTCGAGAGCGTGCTGTCCTCGCTGATCATAATGTCAACGGTGCCGCTCGGCCTTGCCTGCGCCGTCTTCGCGCTCATCATCACCGGCTCCAGCCTCAACATCTACAGCCAGATCGGCTTGGTGCTCTTGGTCGGCGTCATGGCGAAGAACGGCATTCTGATCGTCGAATTCGCCAACCAGCTGCGCGACCGGGGCGAGGACGTGCGCTCGTCGATCGAAAAAGCCTGCGCGCTGCGCCTTCGCCCCGTGATGATGACGATGATCGCCACCATCCTCGGCGGCGTGCCGCTGGTCTTTGCCCACGGCGCCGGTGCCGAAGCGCGCGTCGCCCTCGGCTGGGTGATCGTCGGCGGTCTCGGCTTCGCGACGCTGGTGACGCTGTTCATCACGCCGGTCGCCTATCTGCTGCTCGCCCGCTTCGGCAAACCGCACGCCCATGAAGAAGCGCGGTTGCACGAGGAGATGGCGGTCGCCACGCGGCCCCGCGCCGCACCCGACGAGGAACAGCTGCAAGCCGCCGAATAGGCCTTCCATCCGAATTGAACACGCCGCCGGATCCCCATTCGGCGGCGTTTCTTATGGTGTATGAAACCTTGCGAAATAAGATAAATTACTTCTGAAGTTTAGCCGTTTGTTAAGCATAAACGGCAATGATCGTGAGCAGCAACCGGCTGGTCTTCTTCGTTTCTTGAAGGCCACAACGCGCTGGAACCCCAGCGACCCCGGACATGAATGTCCGCGCGGCAACGGTTCATTTCTTTGTGCAGTTTGCGTCCTGTTTGCGTTTTGGAGTTTAGTTCCCGTGAGTATTTATCAGCGCGTCTCCGTGGACGCGGCGCTTCATGTGCTGCGCGATATCAACCGCAATATGACGGTTACGCAAAACCACATCACGACCGGCCTGCGTGTCGCGAAAGCCGCCGACAATGGCGCCTACTGGTCGGTCGCCACCACCGCGCGCACCGACAACAAGGCTGTGTCGGCGATCCAGGATGCGCTCGGCATGGCGGCTGCGACGATGGGCACAGCCTATACCGGCGTCGAAAACGTCATCGACGTCGTCTCCGAGATCAAAGCCAAGCTGGTTGCCGCGACCGAAGACGGCGTTGACAAGGACAAGGTCAACGAAGAGATCAAACAGCTGCAGGAGCAACTGCGCAGCGTTTCGGAATCGGCGACCTTCAACAGCGACAATTGGGTGATTCTCAACAACGACGCGACGCCGACGCAGCCGCGCCAGATCCCGGCTTCCTTCATCCGCAATGCGGACGGCACGGTCTCGGTCGGCATGCTGAGCTATCACATCGACAATACGCCTGTGGGAGCGACGAGCTCCAAGGACGCGCGCTATCTGATCGACGACCGCGCCACCGGTTCCGGCGAATACGGCGTGCTGACATCGGCCTACTTCGCCACCGAGCTCGGCGCCTCGCAGAATTATGTGCTGATGGAAAGCAAGAACGGCACCACCACCGGGCAGGTGGTGATCTCGCTTTCGGACGCCACGACGCAGGGGCAGATCGGTGAAATGATCAGCGTCGTCGATGCCGCGCTGACGCAGCTGACGACGGTCGGTTCGGCCTTCGGCGCATTGGAAAAGCGCATCAATCTGCAGAACGATTTCGCCACCAAACTGCACGACAACAACACCGCCGGCATCGGCCGGCTTGTCGATGCCGACATGGAGGAAGAGTCGAGCAAGCTCAAGGCGTTGCAGACGCAGCAGCAGCTCGGCCTGCAATCGCTGAACATCGCCAATGCGACGTATGATACGGTCAGGCAGTTGTTCCATAATTTCTAAAGGTTGTGATTGGATGCTGAGAGCGGCGCACTGCCTATCCCATTATTGATCTCCCGAGATATCGGCGGTCGATTTTGGGGCGGTGCTATCCCACTCTCCCTCATTCCTGTGCTCGTCACAGGAATCCAGTGCGCCCAAGTCTTTGGGCGCGAGAGACTTTTCACGCTTGGTGAGAGCTATTCACCGCGCAGACGCGCGGTGGCTGGATTCCTGTGACGAGCACAGGAATGAGGGAGGAGAAGTGGGCGCTCCCAAAGATGCCTGTGGAGATGTCAGTGGCGAAGCTAGCCGCAAGCTCTGCCACTTCGCGAAAACTGGTGATATCAGCGCATTCCGGCAACATGGCTCCTATTTCGGCGACTGAAATTCCCCTATCACGAGAGCATCTTCATTTTCTTGCCGCAATCCTTGCCATTTGCTCGCATCAGCTTCGAACGGAGACCATCCTGTCCATGATCAAGAAATTCGTACTTCTGGCTGTTGCAGCAAGCTATCTCAGCGCCTGCACGACGACCGACCCCTATACCGGTGAACAGAAGGTTTCCAATACGGCGGGCGGCGCGGCGCTTGGTGCGCTTGGCGGCGCTCTGGTCGGCGTGGCTGTCGGCGGCGGTGGCCACGGCAAGCGCAACGCAGCGCTGATCGGCGCCGGCGTCGGCGCGCTTGCCGGCGGCGCAATCGGCAATTACATGGACCAGCAGGAATCCGAGCTTCGCGCCCAGCTCGAAGGCACCGGCATTTCGGTGACCCGCAACGGCGACAACATCATTCTCAACATGCCGTCGAACATCACCTTCGACGTCGACCAGGACGCGGTGAAGCCGGGGTTCTATCCGACGCTGAATTCGGTGGCGATCGTGCTGCGCAAGTTCAACCGCACGCTGATCGACGTCAACGGCCACACGGATTCGACCGGCAGCCTGCAGCACAATCAGGATCTGTCGCAGCGCCGTGCGCTTTCGGTCGCCGATTATCTCGGCGGCCAGGGCATCGACCAGCGCCGCGTCTCCGCCGTCGGCTTCGGCCCGTCGCAGCCGGTCGCCTCCAACGCCAGCGAAGCCGGCCGCGCCCAGAACCGCCGCGTCGAAATCCAGATCGCGCCGATCACACAGGGTTGAGTCGGATTTTCCGTCTTTCAAGCGGCCGGGCTATGCCCGGCCGTTTTTGTTACTGCTGCATCGTCGCGCCCTTGGTGATCTTGTCGACGATCTTCTTTTCGGCCCGTATTGCGATACCGACCACCCTGGCATCGTCGGGCGCGAATTCGGCGAAGACGGCACGGTTGGCCGCGTCGTGGCCGGTCGCAAACATTTCCTCGATGAAGAGAGAGGCGGTGATATCGCGCTCCAGCGCGCGGCGGTGGATGGCTGATATCGTCGACTCGTCGGCGGAGAGCACGATGATCGGCTGGATCGACAGCGGGTTGTAGAGATTGCCGGCGCGGTCCTTGTAGGGCTCGCCAATGATTTCGGGATGGCCGCCGGCGATGCCGGTCATCAGGAAGGCGGCGACGTTCAGCTTCTGCCAGCCGGCAAGATTGTTTCGCAGGACGACGGCAATTTTGGTATCAAACATCGGACAGTGTTTCACCTCGGGTTAGGGAGTCTCGGGCGGTTGAGCCAGGATCTACATCCGCAGGCCTTCGAAGGTCTTGAACGTTTGTGCGCGGGAGCAGCCGGCAACGCCATCCTGGCGGCGCCGGCTTTTCCCGGCATCGAGCGCATCGAGGCGCAGTTTTCAGGCAATGCCTTCGAGCCGCACCGCCACGACACCTATGCGCTCGGCGTGACGCTGAAGGGCGTGCAGACGTTCGGCTATCGCGGCGAGCGGCGCTTCAGCCTGCCGGGGCAGGTGATCGTGCTGCATCCCGATGAGGAGCATGACGGCGGGGCGGGGACCGAGGACGGGCTGCACTACCGCATGCTCTACCTGGAGCCGTCGCTGCTGCTCGAATGCCTGGAGGCCGATGGCGTCGGTCTGCCTTTCGTCGACCAGCCCGTTATCGGCGATCCGGCGCTGGCGGCTGTGCTGCTCGCCGCGCTTGGCGAGCTCGACCGCGAACTGGACGAGCTTTTCGTCGACGATTTCCTCTCGCAGGTGGCGGGCGGGCTGTCCCGGCATGCGTCGATGCCGCGTCGGCTGCTCGGCAGCGTCGCATGGCGGCAGGCGCGGGCGGCGCGAGATTATCTTGAGGCGCATACGACCCGCGCAGTACGCTCCGGCGAGCTGGAAGCGGTGACGGGGCTCGACCGTTTCGCGCTGTCGCGGCATTTCCGGGCGGCCTTCGCCACCAGCCCGCACCGCTATCTGCTGATGCGGCGGCTGCAGCGGCCGCGCACCATGATCGGCGCGGGAGAGGGGATTTCGGACACGGCGGCGGCGACCGGCTTTGCCGACCAGAGCCATCTCAACCGGCATTTCAAGAAGGCCTACGGCATGACGCCCGGCCAGTGGGCAACGCTGGCGCATAACCCCGCGCGCCGCCTTATACAGGGTTTTCCGCAAGGCCGGAACGACGGGCGATGAAGCGAGCGAGCGCCGGGCCGATCATCAGAATGACCAGGAAACGGCCGGTCTGCATCGCCATGACGAAGGGCACGTCGACATCGCTGGAGGCGGCGATGATGGCGACGGAATCGGCACCGCCCGGGCTGGTGGCGAGATA
Organism: Rhizobium ecuadorense; assembly: GCF_001187535.1. Classification (GTDB taxonomy): domain Bacteria; phylum Pseudomonadota; class Alphaproteobacteria; order Rhizobiales; family Rhizobiaceae; genus Rhizobium; species Rhizobium ecuadorense. The sequence continues at coordinate 103,357 of NZ_LFIO01001075.1, read as the reverse complement.
GGCCGTCAGCGGATCGATGCCGGCGAAGATATGAAGCGCAGCCGCCATGCAGCCGCAGAGCCCCATCAGCAGCACGATGCAGGCCGATACCCGCGGCAGGGCGCGGGCCACATGCTCAAGGATCGAGCGGGTGAAGCGCAGGCCGATGCTCCAGCCGACGAGCGCATAGGCGATGGCGAGCAGCCACATCGGCAGCTCGATCTTCAGGAGGCCCAAGCCGTGCAGAAAGGCGCCGAGAAAGAGCGGTACGATGATCGTGCCGCCCTGGATGCGCAGGCGCCGGACGCCATAGGCACAAAGGGCGGCAAAGGCGATGGTCGCGGCGAAGGCCGGCCAGTCGACCGCGGGGAAGAGGATGAGCGGCGGCGGCTCGGCGCCGTCGGCCGCCACCCAAAGGCGCGAGATCACCGAGGCGCCGACAGCGACAAAGACGACGCGCAGATATTGCATGAAGGCGACGAGGCGGGCATCGGCGCCATAGGCCTCAGACATGATGACCATGGCGGAAGCGCCGCCCGGCGAGGATCCCCAGACGGCGGTGGTTCCGGGCAGTACCTGCCAGCGTGTCAGCAGCCAGCCGAGGCCGGTGGCGATGGCGATGACCGAGAAGATGAACAGCAGGAAGAGCGGTGCGTCCTTTGCCATCGTGCCGAGAATGTCGGGCGTGATGGTGCGCGCCATCATCAGGCCGACAAGGACCTGGCCGAATTGCAGCGGCCAGGCGGGCACGCGAAGCTTTCCCTTGCCGGCGGTGAGCGCCAGCAGGATCGCAGCTGCCATCGGTCCGATCAGCAACGAGGCGGGCAGGGCAAAGAGTTCGAGGAAGATGACGAGAGCGGTCGAAAGCGCCAGCAGCAGGGCCCATTTTGGCAGGCCGGCATCGCGCAGCAGGCGGCGTGCGTCGCTGAATGGCATGATCCCCATATCTTTCCTGGCCGGTGCCATGCCCTGAAGCTGAAGATGGAAGGACGCTCCGGCATGTCGAAGAGAGGCCGGCTGCAAGGACCGGCTGGGTTCGGTATAGTCAGCAGCAATAGCGGCGGTCAATTGCGAAATCTGGCTCTTCCGCGGCCCGGAATGCGAATTCGATTCAAGCTGCCGCCTTAAGCCATTGTTTTTATGGATGAGAGACGCACATGCTCGGCGAGGAAATCGAGCAGGGCGCGCACGCGCGCCGGCAGCGGGCCGCCCTGGCCGATATAGAGGGCGTAGAATTCTTCGAGATCGCCGGGATTGGCTGCTTCGAGCACCGGCACCAGTCGGCCGGCATCGATATCGGCGCGCACGGTGAAGGCGGCAAGCCGGGCGAGACCGGCGCCGGACAGCGCCAGATGCCGCAAGGCTTCGCCGTCTCCCACCTGTATGCCCGGCGTGATCGGGACCGTTACCGTCTCGCTCCCTTCGCGCAGCGGCCAGCCTTCGACGGCGCGGGCGTAGGAAAAGCCGATGCGGCAGTGGCGGTGGAGATCGGCGACCGTGCGCGGCTCGCCGTGATGCCTGAGATAATCGGGCGAGGCGACAATGATCTTGCCGGTGGCGCCAAGCTTGCGGGCAATCAGTCTGGAATTCTTCAAGGGGCCGGCGCGGATGGCGATGTCAGCGCGTTCCTCCATCAGGTCGACGATCGCATCGGTATGAGAAATATCCAGCGTCACGGCGGGATGAAGCGCCATGAAGGCCGGCACCAGCGGCGCCAGCACATGGTTGCCGAAGGAGCCGCTGGTATTGATGCGGATGCGGCCCGAGGCCTCCTCGCCTGATGAGGCCTGGCGCTCGGCCTCGGCGATATCGGCAAGGATGGCGATGCTGCGCTCGTAAAAGGCGCAACCCTCAGGCGTCAGTTGCAGCTTCCGCGTCGAACGATTGACAAGGCGGGCGCCAAGGCGGTTCTCCAGCCGGGCGACGAGCTTGCTGACGGCCGATGGCGTCATGTGCCGGGCCATGGCGGCCGCGGAAAAGCCGCCGCGCTCGACGACGCTGACGAAGACCTCCATTTCGCCGGAGCGGTTGATGTCCTGACGGCTCATGTTGAATTCAAGTCACAGATGATTTGCTGGCAGGCAATCTATATCACCGGGTTGCCGAGGTCTATCTCATAGGAAACGAAGGAGACAGATCCATGGACTACAGAAATCTCGGTGCATCCGGCCTCAGAGTGCCGGTGTTGAGCTTCGGCGCCGGCACATTCGGCGGCAGCGGCCCGCTGTTCGGCGCCTGGGGCAATACCGATGCGGAAGAGGCGCGGCGGCTGGTCGATATCTGCCTCGAAGCCGGCGTCAATCTCTTCGACACCGCCGACGTCTATTCGGGCGGCGCTTCCGAAGAGGTGCTCGGCCGGGCGATCCGCGGCCGGCGCGACGCCGTGCTGATCTCGACGAAGACGGCGCTGCCGACGGGCGAGGGGCCGCAGGACTGGGGAACGTCGCGGGCGCGGCTGATCCGCGCCACCGAGGCTGCGCTCAGCCGGCTCGGGACCGATTATATTGACCTCCTGCAGCTGCACGCCTTCGATGCCTCGACGCCGGTCGAGGAGGTGCTGTCGACGCTCGACGGGCTCGTTTCCTCAGGCAAGATCCGCTATGTCGGCGTTTCCAACTTTGCCGGCTGGGAGCTGATGAAGTCGCTCGCCGCCGCCGAGCGCCACGGCTATCCGCGTTATGTCGCCCATCAGGTCTATTATTCGCTGGCGGGGCGTGATTACGAATGGGAGCTGATGCCGCTCGGCGCCGACCAGGGCGTCGGCGCTCTCGTCTGGAGCCCGCTCGCCTGGGGACGGCTGACCGGCAAGATCCGCCGCGGCCAGCCGCTGCCTGCGGCAAGCCGGCTGCACGAAACGGCGCAGTACGGCCCACCGGTCGACAATGAGAAGCTGTTCGACATCGTGGAGGTGCTGGACGCCATCGCTGAGGAGACCGGCCGGACGGTGCCGCAGATCGCCATCAACTGGCTGCTTGGCCGGCCGACGGTCTCGAGCGTCATCATCGGCGCCCGCAACGAAGAGCAGCTCAGGCAGAACCTCGGCGCGGTCGGCTGGAGCCTTTCGAAGGATGAGATCGCAAGGCTCGACGCCGTCAGCGCCGTCACAGCGCCCTATCCCTATTTCCCCTATCGGCGGCAGGAGGGTTTTGCGCGGCTCAACCCACCGATCGTCTGAGGCGCCGGGGATGGCGGACTTGCGTGTGGCAATGGGTCTACAACAAACGGGGAATGAAATCTTCTGGCAATCTTAACTGGACAGCCGCTTTGACTTGCCGCATACCCAGCCTGCTGGATAATTCCTGAAATCGGAATCGATTTAAGGATGAAATTATGCAGTAAATTTAAAGGTCTACAGCGGCCTTCGCGCGTCTGAAAAGATGCGCGGCGCTGTAGCCTGCAGGCCACATTGTGGTTTCTGCGAAATTGCAGGGAGATCAAAGGGATGGCGCTGAAGGACGCGAAGGCCGGCACACGCAACGAGGCGGGAATATCAGCCGTGCTCGGCATTCTCAAACAAAGCTTCGGCGAGCGCTTCCAGACTGGCCAATCCTTCCGCGAACAGCATGCCCACACGACCACCTACATCCCGCCGCAGCTGCCTGATGGTGTGCTCTTCGCCGAGAGCGCCGAGGATGTGAAGGCTGCGGTCAGGGTATGTGCGACCCACAAGGTGCCGGTGATCGGCTTCGGCGTCGGCACCTCGCTGGAGGGTCAGGTCAATGCCGCCAATGGCGGTATTTCGATCGATTTCAGCCGCATGAACCGGGTGATCGAGGTCAATCCCGAAGATCTCGACTGCACCGTCGAGCCGGGTGTGACGCGTGAGGCGCTGAACATCCACCTGCGCGATACCGGCCTGTTCTTCCCGATCGATCCCGGCGCCAATGCCTCGATCGGCGGCATGGCCTCGACGCGGGCCTCCGGCACCAATGCCGTGCGTTACGGCACGATGAAGGACAATGTGCTTGCCGTCACCGCCGTCACCGCCAATGGCGAGGAGATCCGCACGGCCCGGCGCGCCCGCAAATCGTCCGCCGGCTATGACCTGACGCGGCTCTTCGTCGGCGCCGAGGGCACGCTTGGCATCCTGACCTCGGTGACGCTGCGCCTGCAGGCGATCCCGCAGAAGATCGCCGGCGGCGCCTGCGCCTTTCCGAGTGTCAAGGCCGCTTGCGACGCCGTCATCATGACGATCCAGATGGGCATTCCGGTGGCGCGCATCGAGCTGCTCGATACGGTGCAGATGCGGGCCTGCAATGCCTATTCCAAGCTTTCCTATGCCGAAAGCCCGACGCTTTTCCTCGAATTCCACGGCACCGACGAGACGGTGCCGCTGCAATCGGCAGCCTTTGGCGAGATCGCGGCGGAATGCGGCGGGGGCGAATTCCTGTGGACCGCCAATGCCGAGGAGCGGACCAAGCTCTGGAAGGCGCGCCACGATGCCTATTGGTCCGCAAGGGCGCTGGCGCCCGGGCTTGCCGCACTTTCGACCGATGTTTGTGTTCCGATATCGCGGCTTGCCGACTGTGTTTCGCAAACGCAGGCCGATATCGAGGCGCATGGACTGCTCGGTCCGATCGTCGGCCATGCCGGCGACGGAAACTTTCATGTGCTGCTGTTGTTCGATGACAAAAGCGCCGCAGACATCGCCAAGGCCGAGAGCTTCGTGCAGCGGCTCAATCGGCGGGCGCTCGACATGGATGGGACATGCACCGGCGAACACGGGATCGGGCAGGGCAAGATGGCGTTCCTCGAACAGGAGCTGGGGGGCACGGTGGATCTGATGCGACAGGTGAAACAGGCGCTCGATCCGGACGATATCTTCAATCCCGGCAAGATTTTCCACCAGGGCTGAAAACGGAATATTCTCATGAACTTGGGCCTTGCCCCCGGCATGAATAGCGCTAGTGTCGGCAACAGTATCCCGAATGGAGAATCCTTGCATTGGTAGGCCGGTTCCTCGTCTTTCTGGGGGGAGTGATCGTCGTAGCGCTGTTTGTGGCGCTGCTTGCGCCGCTGTTCATCGACTGGACGGATTTCCGCAAAAATTTCGAGGATCAGGCAAGCCGCATCATCGGCAAGAAAGTCACCGTCTACGGCACGGTGGACGCGCGTCTGCTGCCGTTTCCGTCGGTCACGCTGCATGACGTGCGCGTCGGCCAGGAAGCGGACGGCACGCCGATCGTCAAGGTCGAGCAGTTCTCCATGGATGCGGAGCTTGCGCCTTTCCTGTCGGGCGAGGCGCTGATCTTCGACATGCGCATCGTCAATCCGAAGGTGCGCCTCAGATTGCTCAAGGACGGCACGCTCGACTGGATGCGCGGCAGCCACGCCGAAATACCGGCGAAAACCGTCGTTCTCGAGAACGTGCATGTCAATGGCGGCGAAGTCGAGTTCATCGACGACCAGTCGGGCCGCTCCCGCCGGATCACAGGCCTCAATGCGGAAATGTCGGCCAAGTCGCTGGCCGGCCCCTGGCGCATCGAGGGCGATGCGGCGCTTGATGGCGAGCACGGCAACTTTGTGATATCGAGCAGCCAGCCGGACGAGAAGGGCGTGCTGCGCATGCGCACGAAGCTTTCGCCGGACAAACAGCCTGTCAGCGTCGATCTCGACGGCGAATTGAAGCTCGTCGACAGCAAGCCGAACTATCAGGGCCAGCTTTCAGCGGCGATCGAAAACCGCAACAGCGCCAGGCCTGCCAACAAGAAAGAGCAGCCGCCCCGCGTCAAGGGCCGCTTCGAGCTTACCAACGAACGCATCCGCATTCCCGAATACCGAATGGAGATCGGCCCGACGGACGATCCCTATGTCATCACCGGCGAGGCGACGCTCGACACCGGCAATGCGCCGGAATTCCTGTTGACCGCCGACGGGCAGCAGATCGACGTCAACCGCATCGGCAATCAGGGCGCGGCCGGCAAGACGACGCGCGATGCGGCGGTCTCGGCACGCCAGCGGCTGAGCTCGCTGATCGATGTCATCCGGCAGGTGCCGATCCCGCAGGTGCCTGGAAAGGCGAGCGTCAAGCTGCCGGCGATCGTCGCCGGCGATACGACGCTGCGCGACGTGCAGCTGGAGTTGGAGCCGGCCGGTACCGGCTGGATGATCGACAGCGCCACCGGCACGTTGCCGGGGCGCACGCAGGTGGAAGGCAAGGGCAAGCTCCTGCTGCAGGGCGAAGCCTCGTTCAACGGCCAGATCGTGGTGGCCTCCAGCCAGCCGACGGGGCTTGCCTCCTGGCTTGCCGGCGCGGTCGATCCGGCCATCCGGCAATTGCGGCAGGCCGGCTTTTCCGCCAATGTCAGCCTGACACCCGAATTGCAGCGTTTCGAAAATCTCGAGATCGCCATGGGACCGGCGACGCTGAAGGGCAGGCTGGAGCGGCAGGCGATCTCCGGCCAGACGCCGACGCTGTCGGTGGCACTGAACGGCGATACGCTCGATCTCGATGCGCTGCAGGCGCTGAGCGGGCTGATGACCGGCCAGGATGCCGGCGACAACGTGCTCGACCACAAGATCGCCGCCCAGCTCAAGGCCGATAAGTTCACCGCTTTCGGTGTCGATGCCGAGAATGTCGAGACCACTTTCACCATCGCCGACGGGGCGCTTGCCGTCGACCGGCTGTCGATCAAGAATATCGCAGGCGCCGAACTGACGGCGACGGGCAGGGCGGAAGGCTCGCTGCTCGACTATAAGGGCGCCGGTGAGATCACCTTCAAATCGGCCGATCCCGGCGGCTTTTTCACCATGCTGCGCGAGCACCTGCCGCATCACCCGGTGCTCGACCGGCTGGTGCGAAATGCCGGCTGGTACGGTAATACGGCGCTGCGCGGCGCGCTGACGCTCGGCGGCGACGAGGGCGACGCGCTGACGGTGACGCTTGCCGGTGTTGCGAACGGCAGCCGCGTCAATCTCGATTACCGCATGTCCGACCTGCTGGCGCTGACCGGCAACGGGACCACGAGCCTCGAGGCGACGCTCGAAAATGCCGTGCCGTCCATCCTGTTCGGCCAGGCCGGGCTCGACCCGCTGCCGGTCGATGTCGGCGCCAACGGCCGCCTGACGCTGAAGGTGAAGGCATCGGGCAATGATCCCGCCGATGCCGCGCTGACTTTTGCCACCGACCGGACCTCGTTTACCGCCAACGGCAAGGTCGATGTCCGGCCGGAGACTTTCATGAACGGCCAGATCGCGCTTTCGCTCGACAGCGCCGATATCGATCCCTATCTCATCATGAACGGCATCGCCCTGCCGCAGACGGGAACCGGGCTGCCATTCGGCCTGCAGGTCAATGCCGGCGTCGACAGCGACAAGATCGTCTTGTCCGATCTCAAGGGCCATGCGGCCGACAACGAGTTTTCAGGCGCGCTGAGCTTCGACCGGAAGGCTGCGAAGACGACGGCGAGCGGCGAACTGACGCTCTCCAAGGCGGATGCCGGCTGGCTTGGCGAGGCGGTGTTCGGGCAGATCGTCGATCCCGCCAATGGCGCGCTGACGACGGCGCCGCTCGGGCTGCCGGTTTTCAAGGATCTCGACGTCAACGTGAAGCTGACGGCCAAGCAGTTCTGGCCCGGCCTGCCGGAAACGGCAGTCACCGACTTCACCAGCAACGTCGCCTACAAGGGCGACGAGCTGCAGCTCAACGACATGGCCGGCAGCTGGGACGGCGGAAAGCTCTCCGGCAATCTGCTGTTCACCAATGCCAACGGCACCGGCTTCCTGCAGACGAAGCTTGCGCTTGCCGATTCCGATCTTGCCGGCGTCGTCTGGCTGCGCGACGGCGCACCGATCGCCAACGGCAAATTCGGATTGTCGCTGTCGATGGAAGCCTCGGGCAAGACCATCGGCGAGATCGCCAGTTCGCTGAACGGTTCGGGCGAACTGAGGCTCGGAGATAGCAGCATACGCGGGCTGAACCTCGCCATCCTTCCGCCGCTGCTTGCCGCGACCGACACGATGCAGGAGCAGATCAATGCCGGCAAGGTGCATCCGATCGTCGAGACGCTGCTCAGCAACGGAGAGGCGAAGCTGCCGCCGCTCGGCATCCCCTTCAATATCGCCGATGGGACGTTGCGCGTGCAGAATGTCGCCATCGCCAACGATCTCGCCCGCATCACCGCCGATGCGCAGATCGCGCTGCCGGAGGAACGGATCAGCGCAACGTTGGGCGTCGGGCTCATTCCGGGCACGGAAGCGCTTTCCGGCGCGGAGCCGGCGCTCAGGCTGAATTTTTCCGGCATGTTGCCGTCGCCCGGCAAGACGATGGATGTGACCGATATCACCAGCTATCTGTCGCTGCGCGCCTTTGAGCGCGAGCGCCGGCGCGTCGAGCGGCTGCAAGCCATCGTACTCGAAAAGCAGCGGTTGCGCCGCGAGGCGGCCCTCTACCGGTTCAACGACGCCGAGCGCGTCAGGGCGGCCGAAATCGAACAGCAACGGCAGGCGGAGGAAGAGCGGCTGCGCGCATTGGCGCAGGCAGCGGCTGCGCAGAAGGCGCTCGCCGAAGCGGAGGCGGCACGCGCAGCCGAGGCCAAAGCCAAGGCGGATGCGCAGGCGAGGGCTGCCGCCGAGGCGGAAGCGGCGCGGCGCAGCGGGCCGCCCGGTTCGCTCAATTTCGACCAGGTGCCGGGCGTTCAGGCGCAATGAATATGCGCGGGATTCGATTACAGCGCGCGGCGTAAATCGAGTCCGATTTAAGGACTTATGCCGCAGCGCCGGCTTTCGCCCAGGCGAGCACATGCAGCCGGAGTGCCGAGGACAGGTTGCTGTCCGGCGGCCGATGATCATCGATCTCCGAAATCAGCGCGGCGAGCGGCATTGCGCGGCCTGCGGCGATCGTCTTCAGCTCAGCCCAGAACTCGTCTTCGAGGGAAAAACTGGTGCGATGGCCGTGCAATGTCGCAGAATGCTTGCGGATCATGAAGCGGCATCTCGGTTTGGTTTTCGCGGATTGATTCAGTAAAGCCGCATAAGTGGCTGATCTTGGAATCGATTCCGACTCTTCAAGTTCTGCGTGAAAGTGTCAGGCTCCGTCGTCATCCGTCTCGATCCGGCCGGCGCGATGAGCCTTGTCGGCCTTCTCGTTCAGGCTGCGGGTGAGCTGCTTTTCGGCCTTGGTTCGGCCGAAGGAAATGCGGTTCTGCTCGGCCTGCGCCTCCTTTTCGGAGCGGGCCTGCTGCTTGCGGAATTGGCGCAGATTGACGATTTCGGCGCTCATGCGGGGCCTGAATCCTTATGAAAAAGGGAGGCCTGGCCTCCCTTTGAAATCACTGCTTCTTGCGGAAGGAGTCGAGCGAGACGACCGAGCCTGGCTTCTTCTCTTCGCCATCGGCGGGTTTTGCGGCCGAGGCCTCTTCGGGCTTTCCTGCCGCGTCGACGGGATAGGCTGTGATCTCGCCTGACGGCAATTCCTCGCCATCGGCGAGCGGCACGTCGAATTCGAGCTCGAAGTTGACGGAAGGATCGTAAAAGCCGCGGATCGCATTGAACGGGATGACCAGCTTTTCCGGAACGTCGGAGAAGGAAAGGCCGATCTCGAAATGCGTCTCGGTGATCTTCAGGTCCCAAAACTGATGCTGGATGACAATGGTCATCTGCTCGGGATATTTCGACTTCAGGTGCTGGGAGATGCGTACGCCGGCGGCACCCGTGAGGAAGGTGATGAAGAAGTGATGGTCGCCGGGCAGACGGCCCGTCGCTCCGACTTCCGCCAAAACCTTGCGGATGACGCCGCGAAGTGCATCCTGCGCCAGAATGTCGTAGCGGATATGATCCTGCCCCATGCTTTTCCTGTCTTTCGTCGGTTCGGAAGTCTTTTCACAAGGTTATATGCCACGTCCGGGCGCCTTGGGAAAGACCGGAGCCGAGTCACGTTTTTCAGCAGCATACATGATTTCGGCGGCAGGGAGAAGGTGAAGGCTTCTGTTGCCAGGTGCCTTCGGACCCCGCCTAGAGGTGCGAACCACTAGGGCTTTGATTGAAGTGTCACACCGCGATTAAGCAGCGAGACGAGCTTCCGCATAGTTGTCGTTTGCAACTACAATTTTAGCCCGATAACGGCGGTACAATGCCGAGCAAAAAGACGATCTTTACACCCTTGTCGATCCTGTTTCGCCCCCATCAAAAGCCGGCCTTCGTGGCCGCCGGTTTTTGGTGGAGGCGCCGGGTACCGCCCCCGGGTCCAATAGGTTTATTACACCGCTCGTTTATCGCCATAGCCGGCCCGAAAGCCGGCAGGGGTGATATAGTGGTTTCCTCAGCCCAAGGAAAGGGCCAACGTCATAAAAGCGTAATGCACCGCATCAGAAACATTGGGAAAATGCCCGCCGGTGACTGGTTTCCTGCTGCTGGTAGCATAAATTAGCTCAAACGGAATCAGCGCGCCATGAAGCAATATCTCGATCTCCTCAACCATGTGATTGAAAAGGGCTCCGACCGGGGCGACCGCACCGGCACCGGCACCCGCTCGGTGTTCGGCTACCAGATGCGCTTCGACCTGCAGGAAGGCTTTCCCGTCCTCACGACGAAGAAGCTGCATCTGCGCTCGATCATTCATGAGCTTTTATGGTTCCTGAAGGGCGAGACGAATATCCGCTATCTCAAGGAGAACGGCGTTTCCATCTGGGACGAGTGGGCCGACGAAAACGGCGATCTCGGCCCGGTCTACGGTGCCCAATGGCGCTCCTGGCCAGCGCCTGACGGAGGCCATATCGACCAGATCGCCAATCTCGTCAAAGGTATCGTCAACAACCCGAATTCGCGTCGCCACATCGTCTCTGCCTGGAATCCGGCCGAGGTCGACGAGATGGCGCTGCCGCCCTGCCATTGCCTGTTCCAGTTCTATGTCGCCGAAGGCAAGCTCTCCTGCCAGCTCTATCAGCGCTCGGCCGACATCTTCCTCGGCGTGCCGTTCAACATCGCCTCCTATGCGCTTTTGACGATGATGGTGGCTGAGGTCACCGGGCTGAAGCCCGGCGATTTCGTCCACACGCTGGGCGACGCCCATCTCTACCACAACCATTTCGACCAGGCGAAGCTGCAGCTGGCGCGCCGGCCGAAGCCTCTGCCCTTCATGCGCATCAATCCCGACGTGAAGGACATATTCGGCTTCACTTTCGACGATTTCGAGCTGATCGGCTACGAGGCCGATGCCAGCATCAAGGCGCCGATCGCCGTCTGATCCGGGACATTCCATGGCCGATATTCGCAGGACCATTATCGTCGCCGTTGCCCGCAACGGCATCATCGGCCGCGACGGCGACATGCCCTGGCGGCTGTCGAGCGATCTCAAGCGCTTCAAGGCGCTGACATTGGGCAAGCCTGTGGTGATGGGCCGCAAGACCTTTGAATCGATCGGCAAGCCGCTGCCAGGGCGGCCGAACGTCGTCATCTCCAGGCAGGCGGCGATAGACCATCCCGATGTCTCCATGGCGCATTCGCTGCCGGAGGCGATGACGACGGCCGACGGACTGGCGCGCGAAACTGGTGTCGACGAGATCTGCATCATCGGCGGCGGGCAGGTCTATGCCCAGGCGATCGGCCTGGCCGACCGGATGTGCATCACCCATGTCGAGGCCGATCTCGACGGAGACGCATCGTTCCCTGCGATCGATCCCGACATCTGGCGGGCAGGGGAGCCTATCGCGGTCCCGGCCGGCGAGAAGGACAGTTATCCCACGCGCTACGTCGTCTATGAGCGCCGCCACGCCTGAAAATGAACTATTTTCCAATTAAATTGACCAAGTTTCTCACGTTGCGTTGAAAGCCGATGCGGCGATACCTATAACGGTCACCAACGCATCCACCGGTCAGCCCCCACGGTTCCGGATGCGTGGAAGACTTAACGAACAACGAGGTTTTGATGCCCTGGAGCAATCAGAATGGCGGCGGCGGCCCTTGGGGCGGCGGCGGCGGTAATAATCAGGGACCATGGGGCCAGGGGCCGAACCGCCCGCGGGGCGGTGGCAGCGGCAAGGGCGGACCGCCCGATCTGGAAGATATCATCCGGCGCGGTCAGGACCAGCTGCGCAACATTGTTCCCGGCGGTTTCAACGGCGGCGTGGCGGTGATCGTCGCGGCGGTCGTTGCGGTTTTCTGGCTGATCCAGTGCGTCTACGTGGTGCAACCGGACGAACGCGGCGTCGAGCTGCGCTTCGGCAAGCCGAAGGAAGAGATCTCGATGCCCGGCCTGCATTTCCATTTCTGGCCGATGGAATCCGTCGAGACGGTCAAGGTGACCGTGCAACAGCTGAATATCGGGGCGACGTCTGCGTCGTCGTCGAACGGCCTGATGCTGTCCAGCGACAAGAGCGTCATCAATGTGCAGTTCGCCGTGTTCTACACGGTCAGCGACCCGAAGGCCTATCTCTTCAACGTCGAAAATCCGGCAGAGACCCTGCAGCAGGTTTCCGACAGCGCCATGCGCGAAATCGTCGGGCGTCGTCCGGCACAGGACGCCTTCCGCAGCAATCGCCAGCCGATCGAAGTGGATGTGCTCAATATCGTGCAGGATACGATGAACCGCTACGGCGCGGGCGTGACCGTGACCGGCGTGACGATCCAGAACGTGGCGCCGCCGCGCGAAGTCGCCGATGCCTTCGAAGAAGTGCAGCGTGCCGGCCGTGACCGCGACAGCACGATCGAAGATGCCAACCGCTACACGAACCAGAAGCTCGGCCAGGCACGAGGCGATGCGGCGCGAATCCGTGAAGATGCGGCCGCCTACAAGAACCGTGTCGTCAAGGAGGCGGAAGGTGAGGCGCAGCGCTTCACTGCGATCAACGACGAATATACGAAAGCTCCAGAAGTGACCCGCAAGCGGCTGTTCATCGAAACGATGGAACAGGTGCTGAAGAGCTCGAAGAAGGTCATCATCGACGAGAAGCAGGGTGTGTTGCCCTATCTGCCGCTCAATGAGCTCGGCAAGCCGGCGCAGCAGGGAGGTTGAACCATGACATCGAACAGACTTCCCATCATTCTCCTCATCCTCGCCATCGTGCTGGTCGGGCTTTATTCGTCGATCTTCGTGGTGAATGCACGCGAGCAGGCGATCGTCGTCCGCTTCGGCCAGATCCAGTCGGTCAAGACCGAACCCGGCATCTATTTCAAGCTGCCCTTCGGCTTCATGGATGCCGACCGCGTCCAGCTTGTGGAAAAGCAGGCGCTGAGGCTCGATCTCGATAATATCCGCGTTCAGGTTCAGGACGGCCAGACCTTCGACGTCGATGCCTTCGTGATCTACAATATCTCGGATGTTCGCCGCTTCCGCGAAACGGTGTCGGGCGATCGCGAGGCCGCGGAAGCGCGGCTGAGGGCACAGCTCGATTCATCGCTGCGCCGCGTCTACGGCCTGCGCGACTACAATGCCGCGCTTTCTGAAGAGCGTGTCGCGATGATGCTGGAAATCCGGGACGACCTGCGCACGGATGCCGAAAATCTCGGCCTGCATATCGACGATGTTCGCATCCGCCGCACCGATCTTTCTCCCGAGGTTGCGCCCAACACCTATAACGCCATGCGCTCGGAACGCCTGGCCGAAGCCGAGCGTATCCGCGCGGAGGGTAATGAAGAAGGCCAGCGGCGCCGGGCCGTCGCCGACCGCCAGGTCGTCGAGTTCACCGCGGGCGCCCAGCGCGACGCGGAAATCCTGCGCGGTCAAGGCGATGCGGAACGCAACCGCGTCTTCGCCGACGCCTTCAGCAAGGATCCGGCTTTCTTCGAATTCTATCGCTCGATGGCCGCCTACTCCTCAGCGCTATCGTCGCAGGATACAACGTTGGTGTTGTCGCCGAATACGGAATTCTTCCGCTATTTCGACAATGCCGCCGGCGCCCTGCAACCGCCGACAAATCCGGCCGCGTCAGTTCCCGGTGCGGCTGCTCCCGCAGCACCCGCCCAGCCGGCGAACTGACGGCAAGGGGTGCCGCTCGCATCCCGACAATCCTGAAAGGGCCGGCCCGAGTGCCGGCCCTTTTTTCGTGGAAAGGTCGAGATAATCAGGCCTTTGCGAGGGTAAGTCATATTGCACGGGGATTTCGCGAAAAGGTGATTTCGCCCTCCATCATTCCGCCTTATGCTGGTGCTCAATGTGCGCATTTACCCCTTATGAGGAAGCTTGATGGCCCCCACGAATCGCTCGCCCTTCAGACGAACGCTCGCGTTTATGGCCAGCGCTGCAATTCTTGCGCATGCCGGCATGAACGGGGTCGCCTATGGGCAAACCGCGCCTGATACGACAGCGCCAGGAGTTGTCGCACCCGCTCCGGCTACTCCGGAAACGACTGCTCCTGCACCCACGCCGGCTGCAGCCGCTGCGCCGCAGCCGGCCGCACCAATTCAAGCCGGAGTGCCGAACAACGGTCCGGCTTCGGTCGCGGATCTGGCCGAGGGGCTGCTCGACGCCGTGGTCAACATCTCGACCTCGCAGAACGTGAAGGACGACGAGGGCGTCGGCCCAGCGCCGCGCGCGCCCGACGGCTCGCCGTTCCAGGAATTCTTCAACGACTTCTTCGACAAGAAACAGGGCAATAAGGGCGGCAATCACAATGTCAGCTCGCTCGGCTCCGGCTTCGTCATCGACCCGACCGGCTATATCGTTACCAACAACCATGTGATCGAGGGCGCCGACGATATCGAAGTCAACTTCGCCAATGGTTCGAAGCTCAAGGCAAAGCTGATCGGCACAGATACGAAGACTGACCTTTCGGTGCTGAAGGTCGAGCCGAAGACGCCGCTGAAGTCGGTAAAATTCGGCGATTCCAGCACAATGCGGATCGGCGATTGGGTGATGGCGATCGGCAATCCGTTCGGCTTCGGCGGTTCGGTGACGGTCGGCATCATTTCCGGACGCGGCCGCAACATCAATGCCGGCCCTTATGACAACTTCATCCAGACGGATGCAGCGATCAACAAAGGCAATTCCGGCGGGCCGCTCTTCAACATGAAGGGTGAGGTGATCGGCATCAACACGGCGATCATTTCGCCGAGCGGCGGCTCGATCGGCATCGGCTTCTCGGTACCCTCCGAGCTTGCCTCCGGCGTCGTCGACCAATTGCGTGAATATGGTGAGACGCGGCGCGGCTGGCTCGGCGTGCGCATCCAGCCGGTGACCGACGATATCGCCGACAGCCTCGGGCTCGACAGTGCCAAGGGCGCGCTGGTCGCCGGCGTCATCAAGGGCGGCCCCGTCGATGACGGTTCGATCAAGGCGGGCGATGTCATTTTGAAATTCGACGGCAAGACCGTCAGCGAAATGCGCGATCTGCCGCGCGTCGTGGCGGAAAGCACGGTCGGCAAGGAAGTCGACGTGGTGGTGCTGCGCGACGGCAAGGAGCAGACCGTCAAGGTGAAACTCGGCCGGCTCGAAGACAGCGATCAGGCGGCGGCATCCGGCGATGCGGCGCCCGACGGTTCGCAGGATGACGGCGTGATCACCCCGGATCCCGACGAGAACAACGACATGGACCAGCCGGATTCCGGCGATCAGGCCCAGCCCGCACCGGGTGCACCGGCGCCGGACCAACATCAGGGCCAGGTGTCACCGGATGCATCAACGCCGAAGAATGTGCTCGGCCTGTCGCTGTCGCTTTTGAGCGCCGAGACGCGCAAGGCTTTCGGCATTGCCGAGAGCGTCGACGGTGTCGTCGTGACGGAGGTGACGCCCGGCTCCGCCTCGGCCGAAAAAGGGCTGAAGCCCGGCGATGTGATCGTCGAGGTGGCGCAGGAGTTCATGAAGTCGCCGGATGCGGTCGCCGCGAAGGTGAAGTCGCTGAAACAGGAAGGCCGCCGCAACGCCCAACTGATGATCGCATCGGCGAATGGCGATCTGCGGTTCGTGGCGGTGCCGATGGAGTAGGGGAATTGCGGCGGTGATTTGATTGGCCGCTGCGGTTTCTACCCCTCGTTCCCGTGACAAGCGCTGGACAAGGAAGGAGAGGGCGTGCCGTGTGGTACCCCCTCTGCCCTGCCGAGCATCTCCCCCACAAGGAGGGAGATCGCAAGCGGCCTGCGCCCCCCTGCCTATCTACAGTTTCGTCGTGCTGGACGCTGATTAATTGGGGAAGCGGGTGCGCCCAGCCGATCTCCCCACCTGTGGGGAGATGCCCGGCAGGGCAGAGGGGGGCGGCCACGGACACGCGGGTGAAGGCGGAGGGTGTGTGCCGTGTCGGCTTCAACCCATCACAAAATCCGTCTTCCTATAGCCCTGGATGTAGAGCAGCGCCGTCAGGTCGCCGTGGTTGATGCGCATCTGCGCCTCGGCGGCAACAGCCGGTTTGGCGTGGAGGGCGACGCCGGCGCCGGCGAGGTGCAGCATGCCAAGGTCGTTGGCGCCGTCGCCGACGGCGATCGCATCCTCAGGCGAAATGCCGAGGCGAGCCGAAATCTCGTTCAGCGCATCGACCTTCGCCTGCTTGCCGAGGATCGGTTCGGCGACGAAGCCGGAGAGGATGCCGCCGTCTTCGAGCAGCGTGTTGGCGCGGTTCTCGTCGAAGCCGAGTGTGGCGGCGATGCGGCTGGTGAAGACGGTGAAGCCGCCGGAGACGAGGGCGGTGTAATGGCCTTTCGACTTCATGGTGGCGATCAGTTCCGGGCCGCCCGCCGTCAACGTGATGCGCTTGGCGATCACTTCGTCGACGACCGATATCGGCAAGCCCTTCAACAGGGCGACGCGTTCACGCAAAGCGGGTTCAAAAGCGATCTCGCCGTTCATGGCGCGGGCGGTGATGATCGCCACCTTCTCCTTCAGGCCGACTTCGGCGGCAAGTTCGTCGATGCATTCCTGGCCGATCATCGTCGAATCCATGTCGGCGATCAGCAGTTTCTTGCGGCGGCTCTCCTGCTCCTGGACGACGAGGTCGATCGGCGCGCCTGATATGACGGCGAGAATAGTGGCCTCGGCGGCTTGCGCATCCGTGCCGTCACGCAGCGCGATGTCGCAGGCGATGCCGTCGGCCAGCCAGTAGAGGCCGGAAGCGTTCACCGCTTCGGCCGCCTGTTCGGCGATCTTGGGTGTCAGCACGGGATTTGACGGATTGGCAACAAGCGTGGCAACGAGAGCCATGATGGAAAACCTTCTGAGCACAGTGAACGCGATCCTGATAACCGGGCCGACCGCCAGCGGCAAGTCCGCGCTCGCCGTCGAATTGGCCAAGCGCCATGGCGGCGCGGTCGTCAACGCCGACAGCATGCAGGTCTACGATACGCTGCGGGTGCTGACCGCGCGCCCGTCGGAAGAGGAGATGCAGGGCGTGCCGCATCATCTCTACGGCCACGTGCCTGCGGGTGCGGCCTATTCCACCGGCAGCTGGCTGCGCGATGTCTCGGCGCTGCTGCCGGCGCTCAGGGCCGCCGGCCGGCTGCCGGTCTTCGTCGGCGGCACCGGGCTTTATTTCAAGGCGCTGACCGGCGGCCTCTCCGATATGCCCGAGATACCTGAGGCGCTGCGGGAGGACCTGAGGACACGGCTGCTGGAGGAGGGGCCGGAGGGGCTGCATGCCGAGCTCGCCGAGGCTGATCCCGCCATGGCGGCCAGTCTCAACCGCCAGGACGGGCAGCGCATCGTCCGGGCGCTAGAAGTGATCAAGGCGACGGGACGGTCGATCGCCGATTTCCAGGGCCGGTCGGGACCGGTGGTGATCGACGCCGCCCAGGCTCGCAAGATCGTCGTGCTGCCGGACCGGGCGGTGCTGCATCAGCGTATTAACGGGCGTTTCGAAAAGATGCTGCGCGAAGGCGCGGAAGACGAGGTGAGGGCGCTGCTTGCGCTCGACCTGCCCGCCGAGGCGCCCGTGATGAAGGCGATCGGGGTACCGCAGATCGCGGCGATGCTGAGCGGCGAGATGACCCGCGACGAGGTGCTGGAGAAGGGCGCTGCGGCGACCCGGCAATATGCCAAGCGTCAGATGACATGGTTCCGCAACCAGATGGACGGGAGCTGGGAGCGGCTGACGCTTTAGCTGGCGGCGAACCCGTCAGCCGCCGCACTTGTGCTGGGCATCGGGCAGAATCCAGCTTTCATGGGTGCGGCCGTTGGTGACGAGGAATAGCCTCCCGCCCTCGTCGGGGCTGCAATCGCGGTCGATCTCGACCAGGCACATGGTGACCAAATCTCCGGGCTTCGATCTGATCAGCGCTTCCTCCCTGTTATAAGAGACCTGGTAGCCGTCATTGGCATAATCGATACCCGTGCCGTTATCGAAGTCCGCATCGTCAGCCGCGCCGCCATTGTCGAGGCGGGGATGGACTTCAAGAACCGATGTGGTCGCACAGCGACCGGCCTTCTCAGGGATCGCGGTCGCCTCGGGCAGCTTGCTGCCTGCAAGAGACTGGGCTGAAACCCCCTGCATGAAATCGGTTTTGTCAGGCGAGATATTCCAGAGGACGGCGAGATAGGCGCTCAGAATGCACGACCTGTCGTCGCCGCAATCGCGCCGATCCGCCAGGAAATTGCGGGCCGTATGGACGTTATCCTCGTCGGGCGCTGCTTTTTTCTGAGCGGCATAGCGTTGGTTGAAAAGCTCGTCGAGCCGGGAGAGCTGACTGTCGCTGCAGACGATCTTTTCATCGGCGCTGCCCGCCTTGGAGCAGTCGAAGCCGGCAGCCCCCGCCGCCGTCGCGAGAAGAACGCCGACGCTGAAGACAATGATGAAGTTCAAGATGGATTTCACGATCGCCCTCTCCGAAAAGCTGCCGTCTCCCACGGCGCAACGCACACTCGCATCAGGGCGCGGACTCATCAATGCGTAGCCGTCAGTTCACATCGCCCCACCGGCCTCTATGTCGGGGGCGCCGCTGGCATAAGGCCGTGACGGCGCATGATTTCCGCGATCTTGGCCCGGTCCGGCGGACCACCGTTCGCTGCGTTGAGCACCGCGAAAGCCTCGCGGAAATACTCCGGTCCGATCGCTGCCGGCGTGACCACGCAGAGCGCCTTCACGTCTTGGCTGCCGTTGTTGTCGAACCGATGGACGGCGCCGCGCGGAATGCAGAGCGCTTGCCCCGGCCCGACGTCGATCTGTTTTCCGTTGACCGTCCAGGTCAGCACTCCCTCGAGGCCGTAGATCGTCTCTTCGTAGTGGTCGTGGCTGTGCGCCGGGGCCGGCAGTCGTAGCGCGGCCGGGACCATGAGCTCGAAGGCGGCAACGCTTCCGTTCGAGTTGTCCGCAGTCAGCAGGAAGCGAACCGCGAACCCTTTGGTGCCAATGGTTTCATCGGAAGGATTAACGCGAGGATCGATGGTTCTCTGTGGCATTTTGGAAATTCCTCCGGTAAACTACATTTACTACTTAGCAGTAAACTCAATTTACCGGATCGTCAATGCCGCCATCCATGAAGGCTTGCCAGTGAGAACCGAAGACATGCTGATCGGCGCCCTGCTGCGCGTGCCGGCCCAGGCGATCCAGCGCCGGCTGATCAAAGGACTGAACGCCGCCGGTTTTGACGAGCTGCGTCTGCCGCATATGGCGGTCCTGCAGTTTCCAGGGCCGGACGGAGCACGGCCGGGCACGATCGCCGAGCGCTCCGGCATGAGCAAGCAGGCGATCAACCAGCTGCTCCGCAGCCTCGAGGGTTTCGGCTATATCGTCCGCTCCGACGTTCCGGGTGAAGCCAGCGCGCGCATCGTCCGGTTTACCGAACGTGGACACGCCGCATTCTCGAAGATGGTCGACATCTTGCGCGACATCGAGGACGAGTGGCGCGCCGAGCTTGGTCCGGAGCGTTTCGCCCAACTCAAAGCGCTGCTGTTTGTCGTCTGGGACAGTCCATTGGCGCGCTAGCCGAAGCCATTTGCAAATTCCTCACTCTTTCACAGCGGCATATGTGCGCTTGTCTGCCGTTTCACGCAGCCTCAGCAGTCTGACGAGTTCGCCGACCGCGGCCTGCAATTGCTCCGGCAGAAATCCGCCGAAGCCCAGCATCAGGCCCGGGCGCGCCGGCTGCGTGGCATACATCGGGGAGATTGCCCGCACCGCGAGGCCGGCCGACAGGGCACGGGCTGCGAGTTGCACGTCGTCGGCCCCCTCGGGCAGCCACAGAAGAATGTGCATGCCCTGGTCGCTCGGCTGAATGCGGCATCCCTCAGGCAAGGGCCGCTCGAGGCTTGCGAGCAGGATTGCGCGGCGCTCGGCATAGAGGCCGCGGATGCGGCGGACATGGGCTTCGAAATAGCCTTCCCTCATATAGGCCGCCAGAACGTGCTGTTCTGCGGTCGGCGAGTGCCGGTCGAGAATGGCGCGGGCACCGGCGAAGGCTTCCGCGAGCGGAGCAGGGGCGATGACATAGCCGAGGCGCAGCGATGGAAAAAGCACCTTGCTGAAGGTGCCGAGATAGACGACGCGAGAGGGACGCAAGCCCTGCATCGAGGGGAAGGGGTGTCCGGCATAACGCAGCTCGCTGTCGTAATCGTCCTCGACGATCCAGGCGCGGTTTTGATCTGCCCAGGCGATCAGGGCGTTGCGGCGGGCCATGCTGAGCGGCATGCCGACCGGATATTGATGCGACGGGGTGACGAAGGCGGCGCGCGCCTGCGGGCAAAGTTCGAGGCCGCGTTCCACGTTCATTCCCTGCGCATCGACCGGGATGCGGTGCGTCCGTACGCCGAGATCGTCGAGCACGGCCGTCAGCCCGGGATAGGCCGGATCCTCAGCCCATGCCGGATCGTCGCGCGACAGCAGCACACGCCCCGCCAGGTAGAGGCCTTGCTGGGTGCCCGACGTGACGATCACCTGTTCCGGTTCGCAGTGAACGGCCCGTGCGCGGCGGACGTGGTCGGCGATAGCGACCCGCAGTTCGTACAGTCCCATCGGATCTTGGTAGCTTCCGGGGGCTGCCGCTTTCGACGCGCGCACGCGATTGCCGAGGCGGCGCCAGTTGTCGTCGGGCGCGATGCCGGAAGCCGGGACGGCGATGGCGAAGGGAATGGGCGGGTGGGGGATGAGCGCGCGGGCGATCGATATCAGCCGGGCCGCCGGGGACGGCAGGTCGATGGCATCGGCGCCCGGCGGCGCTGCCGGTGCGGGCGGAAACGCCGGCGTCGCGTCCACCAGGGCCGAGGCAACACGGGTTCCGGCCCCGACCTTCGCTTCGAGATAACCTTCGGCGGTCAGTTGATCGAACACCCCGACGACGGTGCCACGGGCTATCTTCAAGGACGCAGCAAGGGTGCGCGTCGAAGGGAGGCGTTCGCCCGGCCTGAGCTCTGCGCTTGAGATCGCGCTGCGCAGGGCCTGGGCAAGTTGGCGGCCGACATCGGCCGTTCGGTCGATGGCTTTGAGCGACGGGATCTCGATGGAGCTGCGCCGCTTGGACATGACAAAATGGCCCATGAAAATTCTTGAAAATGGCGCTTCATGATGGACCAATTTTTGAGGAGAAGGAAGCGAAGTGGATGTTTCCGGAAAGAATGAAATGCAGGATCTTCTCGTCGTCTATATCGCCTATGTCATCGCGGCAGGCAGTCCCGGGCCAAGCAACATGGCCATCATGAATGTAGCGATGCGCCAAGGGCGGCGGCCGGCCCTGGCGCTTGCCGCCGGGGTGATAACGATGTCGACATGCTGGGGGCTGATCGCGGTCACGGGCATTTCGACACTGCTTGTCCGCTATGCCCACGCGCTGCTGGTCCTCAAGATCGCAGGCGGCGTATACCTCCTCTGGCTCGCCTGGAAAGCGGCTCGCTCGGCGGCCGCCCCGGATGCGCCGGCGGGTGAACTCGCCCAGCCTGCTGCGGAGCTCGGCGTGCTCTATCGCCGCGGGATTCTGATGCATCTCGGAAACCCGAAGGCGGTTCTGGCCTGGGTCGCGATCATGTCGCTCGGTCTTAAGCCTGGCGCCTCGCCCGAGACGGCCGTCACGGCGTTTGGCGGATGCGTGCTCCTCGGGATCTCGATATTTTCCGGCTATGCCGTGCTGTTTTCGACGGCGCCGATGGTGCGCGGCTACGCGCGGGCGCGCCGCTGGATCGAGGGAAGCCTCGCCGTCTTCTTCGCGGGCGCCGGATCGCGCCTGCTGTTCTCCCATTGACCGCTTTTCTCAGGATCGCATCATGTCTTCAGTGTCTCCGTTTCATGGCCTTTCGGCTTTTCCGCCAACCCCCGCCGACACGGATGGCCGGGTGAACACCGAGGCCCTTTGCCGCCTTCTCGAGCCTTTGCGTGATGCGGGCGTCGCCTCCATCGGTCTTCTCGGCAGCACCGGGATCTATGCCTACCTCACACGCGAGGAACGGTTGCGGGCCGTCAGGGCGGCGGTCGAATGCGTTAAAGGGCGTATTCCCATCGTCGTCGGTGTCGGCGCTCTCAGGACAGACCACGCCTGCGATCTTGCGAGGGATGCCGAAATGGCCGGCGCGGATGCGCTTCTGCTGGCGCCGGTCTCTTATACGCCTTTGACCCAGGAGGAAGCCTACCAGCATTTCCTGGCGGTCACGAAGGCGGCGGCGCTGCCGCTTTGCATCTATAACAATCCCGGCACGACTCACTTCACCTTCAGCCATGAGCTTCTGCAGCGCCTCTCCGATATCGAGACGATAGGGGCGGTGAAGATGCCGCTGCCGGCCGACGGCGATGTGCGAGGGGAACTCGCGGCATTGCGTGGAAAGACCGATCTCGCGATCGGTTATAGCGGTGACTGGGGTGCGCCCGAGGCGCTGCTCTCAGGCGCCGATGCCTGGTACAGCGTCGTCGGCGGCTTGCTGCCGCGCACGGCACTTGCCTTGACCAAGGCGGCGACGGCAGGCGACGGTAATGAGACGCGCAGGCTCAATGGGCTGCTTGAGCCGCTTTGGAAGATGTTCAAGGAATTCGGAAGCATCCGTGTGGTCTATACCCTGGCCGAGCATCTTTTGCTGGTCCAAGCAGAGCTGCCGCGGCCTCTCTTGCCACTTGGGCCGACGGAGCGGCAGCGTGTGCTCGACGTTGCCGAGCCGCTCGCAGCCCTGGAGCGTCAATCCTTGTTGTAGAGGCTGCTCAGCGGTTTTTTCAGGATGCTTTCGCGTAGCGATGTGCCGGGCTCCCTGCGAGTGACCGCGGGCTGATCCGTTGGCGGTGCCGGCCGGGGAAAGACCGGTTCTTCGCGGCGCATCTCGCGGCGGAGCGCGTCCAGCCGGGGATCGATCGCCGACGGCGCGGCGGGGTCGAGCCGCGGCGCCTGCGGCAGCAATTCGCGCCGGTAGGATTCGAGCGGGGCGGATGGCGGGGCAGGCGAGGCATAGGGCTTGTCGTCGATATCCTCGTCGGTCGCATCAACCTCGTCGGGGGCTGGCGCTGATGCGGCATAGCTCTGCTGGAAATTCGAAATGTCGGGTCCGACGGTCACCGCCCGCATGCGGGTGACGATCTTGCGCAGATCGACCGTATCCGGATCTTCCTCGCTGTGTTTGCTGTTGGCGCTGGCAGCCTTCGGCAGCAGGCTCTCGTCGACGCGGGAAAAGCGCATGCGCATCGGCACGCTGATCGCCTCGCCGAAGGCGATCGCCTCGCCATTGCCGATCGAGGAGATAAAGCTCGTGGTCGAGATCGATGAGTTCGGGATGGCCGAGCGGATGATTTCCTGGTCGCGGTCATTGGCGAGGCGCATGGCAAACAGCGTCGAGCACTGCGACAGGATCGTCTGGTCGAGTTCGCCCGGCCGCTGGGTAATGATCCCCAGCGAGACGCCGTATTTGCGGCCCTCCTTGGCGATTCGGGCGATCGCCTGGCGCGTCGGCACGAAGCCGAGGGTCGGATCGGAGGGGATATAGCGGTGGGCTTCCTCGCAGACGACGAGCATGTGGATGGCGCCTTCGCTCCACAGCGCCACCTCGAAAGCCATGCGGCAGAGCACGGAGGCGACCGAATTGACCACCTCGGAGGGAATGCCGGCCAGCTGGAAGGTGCAGATCGGCCGGTTTTCGCCGGGAACGCGGAAGATTTGCGCGATGGTCTCGGTGATCGTGTCGCTGATCGTGTTGTTGGAGAACATGAAGTGATAGCGCGGATCGTTGATCGCGGCGATGAGGCGCATCTTCAGCGACCGCAGGAAAGGTTTTTCGGTGCGGCCTTCAAGGCGGCCGATGCGCTCGTCGATCAGCGCCAGCAGATCGGCCATGCGGTAGGGAACGGGGGTGTCCGCGGTGATCGAGCTCTTTTCCGTGGTGCGGCGCACCAGCGAGTTGTCGCTGCCGCGGAAAGCGCGCTTGGCTTCCGGCAGGATATCGCGCAGCATGTCGAGTTCCTCAGGCACCGGCGGGCGGCCGCGAAAGACGACTTCGGCGAATTCCTCCAGCCGCA
Source organism: Rhizobium ecuadorense (assembly GCF_001187535.1). Lineage (GTDB taxonomy): Bacteria > Pseudomonadota > Alphaproteobacteria > Rhizobiales > Rhizobiaceae > Rhizobium > Rhizobium ecuadorense. Next base: position 79,109 of record NZ_LFIO01001075.1, on the reverse strand, counting down.
TCAGCCAGAAGGGCAGGTCGAGCGTATCGGTATCGATGGTGACGGCGTGCTTGGGAAATGCGGCGGCGAATTCGTTGTGCGGATCGAGGATCAGCACCCGCAGCTTCGGGTTGGCTGCGATCGCCTTATGCAGCAGCAGCGACACGGCCGTCGACTTGCCGACACCGGTGGAGCCGACGACGGCGAAATGTTTGGAGAGCATCGAGGGGATGTGGATCGCCGCATCGATGCTTTCGTCCTGCGTCAGCTTGCCGATGACGGCGGTCGTATCCTCTCCGGCATCGTAGATGCGCACTAGGTCGGCGGCGCGGATGCGGTGGGCGATGGCGCCGAGATAGGGATAACGCGAAATGCCGGTGGAGAATTCCTCGCGCCCGTCCTCGTCGACACGGACTTCCCCGAGCAGCTCGGTCTCGATCTTGAAATTATTGTCCTCGCCTTCGCCCCAGGCATGGCTGCCAGTGTTCATCTGATAGACGAGGGCAACGACGCGGTTGCGGCCGACGCTGATGGAAATCAGCCGGCCGACGGACCAGAGTTCGGTAAGATCGGTGCCGCCCTGTTCGGCGACGGCGGCAATTGTTGCCCTGGATCCGCTGCACGCAACGACGCGGCCGAGAAAGCGATTTCCCGGCGCATGGCCATCGCGGCGGTCATGCTCGCCTGCCTTGCCAGACACGCGCAAGTCGTTGTTGAGCACAGGGCTACTCCCTACAATGGGGATTAATGATAAAGTCCATCCTTTAACAAATCCTTCAAACCATGGTTTTTAGAGGGTAAAGGAGGGCGGATGGATTTTTATTGCGGCATGCGTTGACGCTGCGAAATTTTCTGTCTATCACTTCCGACCATGAAAATCGCAACGGCTCTTATCGTGGTGGGAAAGCGCATGGGCAGGATGGTGTAACCATCCGGCGGTAGCCACCCATGCGCTAGATGACAGGCTCCTCCGGGGCCTTTTTTTATGCCCGAAATTCGGGCTTCCGGCCACAAACGCAAATCCCAGCATAAACGGAACAGACAGATGAGCACGGACAATCAGGCGGCAGGCAATCGGATGACGGGAGCGGAGATCGTTCTCAAGGCGCTGAAGGACAACGGCGTCGAACATATCTTCGGCTATCCCGGCGGCGCGGTTCTGCCGATCTATGACGAGATCTTCCAGCAGGAAGAGGTCAAGCACATCCTCGTCCGTCACGAGCAGGGGGCAGGCCATGCGGCCGAAGGCTACGCTCGCTCCACCGGCAAGGTCGGCGTCATGCTGGTCACCTCGGGTCCGGGCGCCACCAATGCGGTCACGCCGCTGCAGGACGCGCTGATGGATTCGATCCCGCTCGTCTGCCTGACCGGTCAGGTTCCGACCCCACTGATCGGCTCCGATGCCTTCCAGGAATGCGATACGGTCGGCATCACCCGGCCCTGCACCAAGCACAACTGGCTGGTCAAGGACGTCAACCAGCTCGCCGCCATCATTCACGAGGCCTTCCGCATCGCCCAGTCCGGCCGTCCGGGCCCCGTCGTCGTCGATATTCCGAAAGACGTGCAGTTTGCGACCGGCACCTATACGCCGCCCGCCGATTACACGATCCAGAAGAGCTATCAGCCGAAGATTCAGGGCGACCTCAACCAGATCCATGCAGCGATCGAGCTGATGGCGACTGCGCGCCGTCCGATTATCTATTCCGGCGGCGGCGTCATCAATTCCGGCCCCGAGGCCTCCAAGCTGCTGCGCGAGCTGGTCGAACTCACCGATTTCCCGATCACCTCGACGCTGATGGGCCTCGGCGCCTATCCGGCTTCGGGCAAGAACTGGCTGAAGATGCTCGGCATGCACGGCTCCTACGAAGCCAACATGGCGATGCATGACTGCGACGTCATGGTCTGCATCGGCGCCCGCTTCGACGACCGCATCACCGGCCGCCTCAATGCCTTTTCCCCGAATTCGAAGAAGATCCATATCGATATCGATCCGTCTTCGATCAACAAGAACGTCCGTGTCGATATCGGCATCCGCGGTGATGTCGGCCATGTCCTCGAAGATATGGTCCGCCTGTGGCGGGCGCTGCCGAAGAAGCCGGAGAAGAACCGCCTCGAAGACTGGTGGACCGATATCGCCCGCTGGCGGGCGCGCAACTCCTTCGCCTATACGAGGAGCAATGACGTCATCATGCCGCAATATGCGCTGGAGCGGCTTTATGCGCATACCAAGGACCGCGATACCTACATCACCACCGAAGTCGGCCAGCATCAGATGTGGGCGGCGCAGTTCTTCGGCTTCGAGCAGCCGAACCGCTGGATGACATCGGGCGGCCTCGGCACGATGGGCTACGGCCTGCCGGCGGCCCTCGGCGTGCAGATCGCCCATCCCGACAGCCTCGTCATCGACATTGCCGGCGACGCCTCGATCCAGATGTGCATTCAGGAAATGTCGGCGGCGATCCAGCACGATGCGCCGATCAAGATCTTCATCATGAACAACCAGTATATGGGCATGGTGCGCCAGTGGCAGCAATTGCTGCACGGCAACCGCCTGTCGAACTCCTATACCGAGGCGATGCCCGATTTCGTCAAGCTGGCGGAAGCCTATGGCGCCGTCGGCCTGCGCTGCGAAAAGCCCGATGAACTCGACGACGCCATTGTGGAGATGATCGAGGTCAGGAAGCCGGTGATCTTCGATTGCCGGGTCGCCAATCTCGCCAACTGCTTCCCGATGATCCCCTCCGGCAAGGCGCATAACGAAATGCTGCTGCCTGATGAAGCCACCGACGAAGCGGTCGCCAATGCGATCGACGCCAAGGGCCGCGCGCTCGTCTGACATTTTTAATTTGCGCATAATCCTTTCCGAAAATCGTTTTCGATTTTCCGGGTTATGCGACAGGGAAGAGGAAACTCAAGACCATGAACGCACATCTACAGCCCACGGGCTCCGCCTACTTCATCTCGCCGGAAACGGCGGCCATCGAAAGCCACACGCTTTCCATTCTTGTCGACAACGAGCCGGGCGTTCTTGCCCGGGTCATCGGCCTGTTTTCCGGCCGCGGCTACAATATCGAGAGCCTGACGGTCTCCGAGACCGAGCATCAGGCGCATCTTTCCCGCATCACCATCGTCACGCGCGGCACACCGCACGTGCTGGAGCAGATCAAGGCGCAGCTCGAGCGGATCGTGCCGGTGCACCGCGTCGTCGATCTGACGGTGCGCGCCCGCGAGCTCGGCCAGGAGCGGCCGATAGAGCGCGAGGTGGCGTTGGTCAAGGTGGTCGGCGAGGGCGAGATGCGCGCCGAGACGCTGCGCCTTGCCGATGCCTTCCATGCCAAGGTGGTGGATGCGACGATCGATCACTTCATTCTGGAGATCACCGGCAAGTCCTCGAAGATCGACCAGTTCGTGGCGATCATGAAACCGCTCGGCCTCATCGAGGTCTGCCGCACTGGCATCGCGGCGATGAACCGCGGCGCGCAGGGGATGTAAGTCCGGCACTGCAGTAGTGCCGAAAGCCGCTGGAGATCAAAGCATCTCCAGCGGCTTTTTCTTTGCCGGCGGCGGGAAGGCGGCGTCGAGTGCCTGCCAGTCCTCATCGGTGATCTCAAGCGAAACGCAGTCGCGATTCTCAGCCGCGCGTTCGGCATTCGACGTTTTCGGGATGACGATGACGCCGTCGCGTTCGAGCAGGAAGGCCAGCGCCAGCTGGGCGGGTGTTGCCTGATAAGCCTTGGCGATGCGGATCAGTTCGGGATGGTGCAGGATATGTCCCTGCTCGATCGGTGAATAGGCCATGACGGGAATGCCGCGGTTCTGGCACCAGGGCAGGAGATCATATTCGATGCCGCGGCGGGAGAGATTGTAGAGCACCTGGTTGGCCGCGACGTTGGCGCCGTCGGGAACCCTGAGCAGCTCCTCCATGTCGTCGGTATCGAAGTTGGAGACGCCCCAGGCGCCGATCTTGCTTGAGGCTTTCAGCATTTCGAAGGCGGCGACGGTCTCGGCAAGGGGATAGTTGCCGCGCCAGTGCAGGAGATAGAGATCGATGCGGTTGGTGCGGAGCCGTTCGAGACTGCGCTCGCAGGCTTCGATCGTGCCTTCCAGGCTGGCATTCCAGGGATAGACCTTGCTGACGATGAAGACCTCGTCGCGCCGTCCGCTGATCGCCTGGCCGACGATCTCCTCGGCGCCACCGTCGCCGTACATTTCGGCGGTGTCGATCAGCGTCATGCCGAGATCGATGCCCGCCTTGAGGCTTTCAATCTCCATCTTTGCATGGCCGGCATCCTCGCCCATGGCCCACGTTCCCTGGCCGAGCGCCGGCACTTCCGTGCCGTTCGGGAATTTGACGGAGGGGATAGGGTCGTCCTGCATGTTTTTCTTCCTCCGCAAAAGATTGGGCCGTGTCTCCATCTTTCAAGTAATCCTGTCACCATGACAATGATGCAATGGCATGGGTGGTTTTGGACAGTTATGCTGACCTAAATAAAAGGCCTGCGGGAAAAGCCGGTCTCGGGAGGTCGCATGCCGCTGGATACGCTTTTCGCCCTCGTTCTCTTTGCCTTCACGACGTCGATCACGCCGGGGCCGAACAATATGATGCTCTTCGCTTCGGGCGTGAATTTCGGCTTCCGCAGGACGATCCCGCATATGTTCGGCATCGGTGTCGGGTTCTTCTCGCTGCTCATCGGCGTCGGCCTCGGGCTCGGCGCGGTGCTGCATACGATGCCGGCCGTCTATACGGCGTTGAAATTAGCCGGTGGCGCCTATCTCGTCTGGATCGCCTGGAAAATCGCCTCGTCGCGGTCGATCAGCGAAGGCAAGAGCGCCGTCGAGCCGATGTCCTTCTTTTCGGCGGCGGCCTTCCAGTGGGTCAATCCGAAAGCCTGGGTGATGGCAGTCACCGCGATGGCGACCTATACCAATCCCGAGCTCTATCTCGTCAGCGTGCTTCTCGTCGGCCTCGCCTTTGCGGCGGTCAATGTGCCGAGTGTTTCGACCTGGGCAGGCTTCGGCTCGGCGCTCAGGGAATGGCTTTCTGATCCGGTGCGGCTGAAATGGTTCAATATCAGCATGGCGGTGCTTCTGGTGGCGAGCCTCTGGCCCATGCTAAAATAAGGCGATCGACGGTTTTGTCAGCATCAGCCAGAAAATGCCGATGACGGCTGAGAAGGCCGGAAAGCCGAAAGCGAACCAGACGCGGTAGAGGCTGAAATAGGCGGGCGGCAGGGCGCCTCCCGATGCTGCGGCGGCGCGGGCGAGATCGCGCAGCCGGATCTGGATCCAGACGACCGGCAGCCAGAACAGGCCGGTGACGACGTAAAGCAGCAGCGACAGCGCGATCCAGCCCTCCGACAGGTCCCAGCCGATCGAGCGGGCAAGGAGATAGCCTGTCACGGGCTGGAAAATGGCGGCCGTCGCCGTGAAGATCGTATCGGCAACGACGACGGTTCCGGCGACATGGGCGATCAGGACGGGATCGCGCGTGCGATGCGCCATCGCCATGAAGAAGGCGATGCCGGCACCGGTGCCGAAGAGCACGGTCGCGCCGATGACATGGGCAAGCAGCAGCCATTCCTCGAGCATCAGCGTTCATCCAGGATGGCAAGCGCCGTCAGCGTCAGCAGGATCGACGGCAGCACCTTGACGAGGGGCCCAAGCGGATCGAGCCAAAGCGTCGGTTCGAGCAGGCTGGCGCCGGTGAGATAGGCGAAGGAGACGGCGAGCATCCCGAGAAGGGCGCGTCTGGCGAGTGGACGCACAAGCACGGCAGCGCCGAGTGCGGCGTCGATCAGACAAGTCGCAAGCGTCAGCGCCGTTGCCGCCGCTTCGGGCATGAACGGCAGGAAGTGGGCGGATGTCTTTTCCAGCGCCAGCAGCGGGATCAGGCCGGAGAGCAGCCAGAAGGCGGAGAGGCCTGATATGACGAGCGGTTTCAGGAGATAGAGCCGGGCGAACCAGAGATCCTGCACGCCGGAGGGATTGGCCGAGAGCATTGCCGCCGCCGATGTCGCGACGATGCCGCTTTCTCCTTTCGCGCTTCGGATGCCCTCCGACATCACAGTCATCGCCGTCGAGCGCAGTGGCGAACGCCAACCGAGCAGCCCTGCTATATCGGCAAGCCACGTCACGGGCTTCGCAAGCCATGGAGCAAGGGAAAAGACGCGGGCGGGCGGCAGGCCAAGCCATTGCCGGTGAAGGCTGACGAGATCGGCGAGCGTCAGAACCTCGTCGGCGGCAAGATCGATATCACCCCGGAGGCCGCCTGCGACCGCCCGCGATACGGCTTCCGCCACATCGTCCACCGACAGCGTTTCGATCTGGCTTTCGGCATAGACGAGCGGCAGCGCCAGGGGGAGGGCGGCAAGCGCCCGAAGCAGAGACGAACCGCCATGGGCATTGCGGCCGAGAACGAGGGCAGGGCGCAGGATGAGGCAAGGCAGGCCGCTTGCCGCCAACGCCTTGTCGGCTCGCCGCTTGGTAACCAGGAAGGGCAGGTCGCCCGCAGCACCCGCCGTCCTTGCCGATATCTGGACGATCAGCGGACGGGAGCGTTTCGCCGCGGTGTAGAGCGCCAACATCGCCTCGGCTTGCGTGGCGGCCAGATCGTCCGACAGGCCGTCCTGCAGCGCGCCGGCGCAATTGACGACGGCATGCTGGTCTTTGAGGATCTCGTCCCAGTCCTCAGGCTTCGTTATGCGGGAGAGATCGGCACGGCGCCAGTTGATCGCCGGCTGTTTCAGGCGGGCACGCGTGGGATTGCGGCCAAGCCCGGTCACGGCATGCCCATCGGCGACGAGCCGGGCCGCGACAACGGAGCCAATGAAGCCGGTTGCGCCGAGAATCAGAATGTTCATGGCGGGAGATTAACCGAAAAGATCAGGGCGCATAGAAGGGCTTGGCGGGGTTGTGGTGTGTGGTAGAAAGAGCGGTGAATATTTCCACGAAGGATGTTTGAGGGAGAGCGAGGCCTCGCCTCATCTCCCCTTCTCCCCATCGGGGAGAAGATGCCGGCAGGCAGATGAGGGGGTGAGCGGCGAAGCTGCGAATGCACTGAGCGCAAGCGAAGGGCAATCATGAAGGGATTGCCGTGTGGCCCCCTCATCCGACCCTGCGGGCCACCTTCTCCCCGCTGGGGAGAAGAGGGTGCAAGGGGCTGACCTTACCCATCCTTCGGCCGCGCGAGAGTAAGTGGGGCGCCTATCCGCGTTCCGAGAGGATATTGCTATGCACGACGACGACCACGACCATCACCACAGTCACGGGCACCACCACGACAACCACTATTCCGACATGCAAGCCCGCGTCAAAGCGCTGGAAACGCTGCTGACGGAGAAGGGGCTCATCGACCCTGATGCGATCGATGCGATTGTCGAGACCTATGAGACGAAGGTGGGGCCGAGGAATGGCGCGCATGTCGTCGCGAAAGCCTGGAGCGATCCTGATTTCGCCGACTGGCTGAGGCGCGATGCGACGGCGGCGATCGCCAGTCTCGGTTATACCGGCCGGCAGGGCGAGCATATGCGCGCCGTCTTCAATACGGCCGAGACCCATAATCTCATCGTCTGCACGCTCTGCTCCTGTTATCCCTGGTCGGTGCTCGGGCTACCGCCGGTCTGGTACAAGGCGCCGGCCTATCGCTCGCGCGCCGTCATCGATCCGCGCGGCGTGCTTGCCGAATTCGGGCTGACGCTACCGGAGGAGAAAAAGATCCGTGTCTGGGATTCGACGGCGGAGCTGCGTTATCTCGTCATCCCCGAGCGGCCGGAAGGCACGGACGGAATGGACGAAGCCGCACTTGCCGGTCTCGTCAGCCGCGATGCGATGATCGGCACGGCGGTCGCCGGCAGCCCGGAGGCTCTGCCATGAACGGACCGCACGATCTCGGCGGGCAGATGGGCTTCGGGCCTGTTGCGCCCGAGAAGGACGAGCCCTATTTCCATGCCGAATGGGAAAAGCGGGCGCTCGGCATCACGCTTTCCTGCGGCGCTTTCGGCGCCTGGACGATCGATGAAAGCCGGCATGCCCGCGAAAACATTCCGCCGGCCGATTATCTCGCTGCCAGCTATTATGAGATCTGGATCCGCGGCGTCGAGACGCTGCTCGCACGACACGGCTTTGCCACGCGCGAGGAGCTGCTCTCCGGGCGAAAGCTGCAGGCAGGCACGGTGCCGAAGCGGGTGCTGAAGGCGGAGATGGTCCCGAGCGCGCTGGCGAAAGGCGGGCCTTGCGATCGTCATGTGGAAACCGCCCCGCGCTTTGCGGTCGGCGAGACGGTAAGGACGAAGAATTTCAATCCGGCCACCCATACACGGCTGCCGCGTTATGCGCGCGCCAAGACAGGCGTCGTCGAGGCTGTGCAAGGGGCTTTCGTCTTCCCCGACGACAATGCGCATGGCCGAGGCGAAAATCCACAATGGCTCTATACCGTCGTTTTCGACGGCGGCGCGATCTGGGGCGAGGGAGCGGATCCGTCGCTGACGGTCTCCATCGATGCGTGGGAGAGTTATCTTGAGCATTTGTGAGACGCCGTCTCAGCTGGCGCAGTTGCCAGGCTTGCCGAGGTCGCCGGAGGGCGGACCGGTTTTTCCCGAGCCTTGGGCGGCGGACGCTTTCGCCATGACGGTGCATCTGCATGAGAGGGGGCTGTTCGCCTGGGGCGAATGGGCCGAAGCCCTGTCTAAGGAGTTGCATAAGCCCGGTCGTGCCGAAGATGGCAGCGATTATTTCGACGGCTGGGTGGCGGCTCTTTCCGAACTGCTCGTCAGCCGCGGCATAGCGGATGCATCTGTCATCCTCGACCTGCAGCAGAGCTGGCAGCGGGCCGCGGAAGCCACGCCGCACGGGCAGCCGATCGAACTCGCCAACGATCCAAAGCGCTGACCTTCACGATGGAAACTGCCTGTAGCATTCCTCGGCCACACTACGCAGAGTTTCACGCGTGATTTCGCCGGTGACGGCATAACCGAGTTCGCCGTCGATCCAGTAGAAGGTCTCGAGATTGCCCGATGAGGCGAAGCGGAAACTCGTCGTGCGGTTTTCCGTGTTGCGGCCGACGATGACTGTCAGGCGCTCGCCGGCCTGGTTCTCGTACATGAACATGGCGCCCGGCCTGTCATCGACCGGCAGCAGGCGGCCGCCGACCAGCTTGAAGCCGAGCGGCTGCAGGTTCGGGATCTTCAGGTTCTGGATGGCGAGGCGCTTGCCGAGCCAGGTGGCGAGATGGGCTTCCTCGTCGGCGAAGACCTCGACCGGGTGGCGAACCTCGGCGGCATAGACCATGAACGCGGTCTCAGCCTGCTTCGGCAGGGTTTCGGAACCGGCAAGCTGCAGTTCCGGCCTTTCCAGCAGTGCCGGGCCGTAGTGGCCGCTGACGGCGCCGAGCGCGAAGACGACGAGGGCCGCGGCGGCGACCGTCAGGCGTCTCCACGCCGATGAAACGGTGCGGGGGGGTGATAGGAGCAGGATGTCGGTGTCCTTCGCCTGCTCATATCCTGAAAACAGCGACCGGATACCGCTATTCTGCGCCTGCCATTCGGCGACCAGCGCCGCCTCGTCGGGATTGTCGGCAAGATAAGCTTCGACGCGGGCACGCGCGGTTTCCGGCAACTGGCCGTCGGCATAGGCGTGGAGATCGGCTTCGGTGACGATCGGGTTGGTCTCGTTCATTTCGGTCTCCGAAGCGTAATGACGTTGTCGGCTTTCAGCCGCTCGGCAACGCGCTGGCGGGCACGCGACAGCCGGGACATGACGGTGCCGATGGGGATATCGAGCGCGGCGGCGACTTCGCCGTAGGTGTATCCCTCGATGACCACGAGCATCAGCACGGCGCGGTGCTCCTGCGAAAGACTGTTCAGCGCATCGTCGAGCCGGGCACGCGCCAGCGGATCGGCCGGCGGTTCGGGGGCGGCGATATCCTCGGCGGCGTCGAGTTCGACCAGGCCGTCGCGTGCCTTGCCGCGCCGGCCGTTGCGGTAGAGATTGGTCATGATGGTCAGGACCCAGCCGCGCAGATTGAGGCCGCGCCATTGGCCGCGGCGCGCCAGTACCTTCTCGACGCAATCCTGGAGCAGATCCTCGCCATCGGCATCCGAGCGCGTCAGGCTGCGCGAATAGCGCCTGAGCGAGGGGAGGAGGGCCAGGATCTGGCCCTCGAAACTTTCAGGTGCGGGTGTCTTCACGCCAGCTCTCTTGTCATGAAATCAGGGCTTGGCAAGGTCCCAGTTGCCGCCGACGCCGTCGCCGGTGATGTCGCCCGCCTTCTTGTCCTTGACCCAGTAATAGAGCGGCATGCCGTCCTTGGCCCATTGCTTCGTGCCATCCTTACGATCGATGATCGAATATGCACCATCGGCCTTGGCATCGGAAGCGGCCATCAGCGGCGGCCAGTTCTTGGCGCAGTCGTCGTTGCAGTTGGAAACGCCCTTGGCGTCCTTTTTGAAGGTGTAGAGGGTCATGCCGTTTTCGCCGGCAAGAACCTTGCCCTTGGCGGATTCGACTTCCTTGACAGGAGCGGCTGCGAAAGCAGCGGTCGCGGCGAGGGCGGCGGCGGCCAAGACGGACAGGAATTTCGCGGATGTCATGATGTCTCTCCTTGAGATTGGGCACGCAATTTCGCGATACCTGAGATGAGACACGAGACGCGGCGGTTTTATTCCCGACGCATGGAAAGTTTTATGGCAGGAGGCGTGCCGGAGCCCGTGCCGACATTCCGCGGGCAGGGGCGAAGGCCGGTTTGCGCGGTCATTTACATCACGCCTATTTGCGGATAGTGTATATCCTTAATTCCGTTCGCAGAACCAGTATTACGCGAGTTGCTGAATGATCCTGAAAAGCCAGGTCGAGTGGGCGCTCCATTGCTGCGCCATTCTCGCGGGCCTGCCCGAAGGCAGGTATCTCTCCACCAAGGCGCTCGCCGAGCTTCATGGCCTGCCGAAGGAATATCTTTCCAAGGCGCTGCAGAGCCTTTCGCAGGCATTGCTGGTCGATACCACGCTCGGCCCGAGCGGCGGCTACAGGCTTGCCAGACCCTCGTCCGAGATCAATTTCCTCGATATCGTCGAGGCGGTCGAGGGCAAGGCGCGCAGCTTCACCTGCACGAACATCCGTGACAACAACCCCTGCCGGCCGGCCGGCTATTGCGACAGCAAGCCATGCGCGGTCGCGCGCGTCATGTGGGAAGCTGACGAGGCCTGGCGGAATACGTTGAGAGCCGTCCGGCTCTCCGATCTCGTCGATACTCTGTCCGAGGAAGTGCCGGCCGATATCTGGCGGAGCACATTCCAATGGGTGCTCAAGCGCACCGGCTGACCAGGAAAGATTCTATGCCCTGAAGATGGTCCTGATGGTTTTCAGAATGGCGTGCGCGCTGTGGGCGGGTTCCGCGGGCAGGGCGGCGCCGTTGCGAAAGCGCTCCGCGCGGCTGGCGAGATCTTCGGCGATTTCTTCCGCCAGCGCCGGACGCTCGTTCAGCAGCGGCGCGAAGGCCTGCTGATCGATTTCATAGACGGTCACGGGGGTTAGAGCCTCCAGGGTGCAGACTTCCTGCATGCCGGCGAGCAGTCCGGTCTCTCCGAAAAAATCACCGGGCGCGAGCCGCCCGCGCTCCCCATCTCCCTGCCGCGCCGCGATAATACCGGCCCGCAGCATCATCAGAGACGGCAGCATTTCGCCCTCCTGCACGATCACGTCGCCCTTGCGGAATTCACGCACGGTGGTGGTCTCGGCGAGTTTTTGCTTTTCATCTGAAGTCAGCGTCGCAAAGACCGGAATGGCCTCGATCAGTTCGAGCGGCGTCACGCGCGGCGGTCGTGCGCTCTCTTCGGTCGGCAGATCGCCCGTCAGGACCGAGGCCGCCGCCGGAACGGCGAGAAGCAGGCCGGCCGATTTGCAGTGGCGATAGACGAGATCGAGCACCTCGTTTCGCGCCAGCACGCGCTGGCTTGGGCTCTTCACCCGGAACTGCAGTTCGACCTCCAGCGCTGTCGCGTCCAGCCCCTTCAACGCAACGACCGGCGGCGGTTCGCGCACGATGGAATTGCAGCTTGCAAGCGCCGTTGTCATGACGTGGCGAACCGATGCCGGCATCCGCGTCGGGGCGATGCGGATGGTGAGGACCAGCAGATGGCTCTCGTCCGGCCGGCTGATATTCGTCAGTCCGAGCTTGGCCAGAAAACTGTTCGGCAGAACGACGATGTTGTTGGCGCTGGTCAGGATATGCGTCGCGCGCCAGTTGCTTTCGATGACGCGGCCTTCCGTGCCGTCGCTCAAAAGGATCCAGTCGCCGATGACATAGGGCCGGCCGAGTGTCAGCGCGATGCCGGAGAAGACGTCGGCGAGCGTATTCTGCAGTGCAAGGCCGAGAATGATGGCGACCACACCCGAGGTCGCAACGAGGGTGCCGATCGGCACCCCGAAGACGAAGGCCAGAACCGACAGCGCCATGCCGATATAGACGACGCCGATGACGAGATCCTGCAGCAGGCGGGCTTCTCGGGGACTGCCTTCCAGAACGAGATACAGCCTGATGAAACCGATGACGGCCCATGCCAGGTGAATCCACCAGAGCGTTTTCGCGACGATGACGAGAAGAGCCTGCGGGTCTTCCGAGCCATATCCCTGAAAGCGGTGGGGTTCGATGCCGCTGTGGACGAGGATCAGCGTCATCACGCCGAAGAAGAGGATCTGCACCACCAGCCGGGTCGTCGGCCGCTGGCTGGAGAGGAAATACCAGACGACGATACCGGCGAAGCCGACTGTTATCAGGGATATCAGAGGCTTGCCGAAGAGTGCGTCGTAGATCATCTCTCTGTCTCCGGGAGGGGCGGCGGGCGATACATGATTGAGCATGTCTGCCGCCCGCGCAAGCATTGGCCCTGCGCGGACGAGTTTGGCGGCCCCTTACTTCTTGAGGGGATAGGTCAGCTCTTTCTGGTTGGTGTCGACCACGAACACAGCGAGCAGGCGGGCGGGCTTCGTTTGGCTGCCGTTGGCGCTGACCCCGTGGCGGTCGCCCGGCATTTCCGAGAAACTCTCGCCGGCATGATAGACTTTGACCGGGCCGTCATTGACCTGGCTGCGGATGTCGCCTTCGAGCACAGTGGCGTAGATGAAGGCCGAGTCGGGATGGGTGTGGCCCTCGGAGAAGCCGCCGGGAGCATATTCGACCAGCACGCCCTTGATGTCCTTGCCCGGCACGTTCGGAAGCTCGTGTTCATAGACGAGGGTGACCTTGGCAGATTTGCTGCTGTCGTGGGCGCCGGCGCCGGTGGCTGCCAGGCAGATAAGGGCGGCGGCGAGGATCGATGTTCTGATCATGGGTATCTCCATCTTTGCTGGGTGGCAGGACGCGTCCCAGTGGCCGCGTCCCCGGGGCAAATCACTTGGGCTGGGCGGATTTCGCGAACCATTGTTCGAAGGTGATCGAACCCAGCCGCGGCTTGTCGTCGGAAACGGGCGACTGGTCGTTGAGCCGGACGCCGAAATATTTCGCTTCCGGATCGGCCTCGACTTTGCGTGGATCGTTCATGGCCTTGACAGGCGGACTGTCTGGCCGACCGTACCCGACTGGGCGATACCGCCAAGGAATTCCATGAACTGCGTCGAATGCACGATGGTGTAGGGAATGCCCGACGCCTTGATCCGCTTTTCCTGGGCGAGCTTGCCACGGAAGTAACCGCTTTCCTGCAGCCGCTCGGTGCCGACGACGGAGAGCGCGACATGATGCTTCACGCCGGCAATTTTCTCGGCGGCGAGAAGATTGCGCCCCGAGGTCTCGAAGAATTCGAGCACGGCCTTGTCTTCGAAGGACGGCGAATTGGCAAGGTCGAGCACGATTTCCGCAGCCTCGAGCGCCTCTGCCAGCCCTTCTCCCGTGATCGTATTGACGCCGGAGTTCGGCGAGGCGGCAATCACGTCATGCCCCTTCTGGCGCAGGCGTTCGACAGTCTTCGAACCGATGAGGCCGGTTCCGCCGATGACAACGATTTTCATAACAGATCTCCGTTCGCCGCCGGGATGCGGCGGCGTCAAAGGTGAATCTTCTCAATGAATTGTGAGGGTTAGTTCAGGCCAGCCTTGTCGAGGCCGTAGGCCTTGTCGGCCGAACCGGGGACGGTCTTGAAGCCGACATTGACGCGGTTCCAGGCATTGATCGCCATGACGACGAAGGTCAGGTCGGAGATTTCCTTTTCGGAAAGCTGGCCGCGCACCCGTTCATAGATCTCGTCGGGAATGCCGCCTTCGGGAAGTTTCGTCAGGGCTTCGGTCCAGGCAAGGGCGGCGCGCTCGCGGGGAACGAAGAGGTTCGATTCCCGCCAGATGGCGATGTGATGGAGCCGCAGTTCGGTCTCGCCGTGGATCTTTGCCTGCTTCACATGCATATCCAGACAAAAGCCGCATCCGTTGATCTGCGAAGCGCGGATTTCGATCAGGGCCTGGAGCTTCTCGTCGATCACGCTGCTGCGCAATGCCATGCTGAATTCCATGAACTTCTTGAAAAGCTCGGGGGACTGCTGGGCGTAGTTCAATCGCTGGCTCATCTCATTTCTCCTCAATTAAGGATATTTGATATCCTTATGGATAAAAGATATCCTTAATTGCTGGACTGTAAAGCCATTGCAGCCTAGTCTTCCGGCATAAAGCCTATGCGCAAAAGTATGAGGGGGCGGGGATGGATATCGTTTCGGCATTGCGGAGCTTCCAGCGCGTCGTGGAGACGGGCTCGTTTTCGGCGGCTGCACACGATCTCGACGTGACGCAGCCGGCGGTCTCGCGGCAGGTCGCAGCCCTCGAGGGCCATTTCAATACGCGCCTCCTGCACCGCACCACGAGCGGCCTGTCGCTGACGGCGGAGGGGGAACGCATGCTGCCGATGGCTCTAGGGATTCTCGAAGCGGTGGAGGAGCTCGGTGATGCGACCAGCTCTGAGGGCGCGATGGCTTCAGGGAAGGTTAGGCTCAGTGTTCCGGCACCGCTCGGCCTCTATCTCAGCGAGCGGCTCGGCGATTTTCTCGCCGCCCATCCGAAACTGTCCGTCGAGCTGCTCTTCAGGGAACAAAGCTCCGATATGATCGAGGAGCGCCTCGACCTCGAAGTGCGTCTCGGCTCGGTCGCCGACAGCAGCCTCGTCTGTCGCCGGATCGGCTGGACGACGGCCTTCCTCGTCGCGTCTCCCGCCTATCTCGCGCGCAAGGCCGCCCCGCGCACGCCCCGGGATATCAAGGACCATGAATGCCTGTGCTACAACAGGGCCGGCGATGTCGCGACATGGTCGTTCTCCAACGGCTCGGAAGACATTTCGGTTCGGATCTCGCCGCGGCTGACCGCCTGCAGTGCCGTCGCCATTCACAGGGCAGCCATTGCCGGCGCGGGCCTGGCGGTGCTTTCTCACATTATCGCCGTGCCAGACATCGCCGCCGGCCGGCTGATCCCCGTGATGGAGGATTTTCAGCCGAGCCGCCTGCCGATCACCGTCGTCTACCCCTCGCGGCGCAACATGCCGCTGCGCGTCAGGACGGTTCTGGATTTTTTGACCGACGCTATCGGGCAGGACCCGTCGATGTGCGCGAGCGGCATGGACCGGCAGTGGAACGGATGATCGTCCGGCCCAAGCGATTTGCGGTTTTCCGCCTTGCCTAACGCGCGCGAATCCTGCCAAGTCCTGCGATCATGCAATTTGCGCCGCAACAAGACGAAGCCCTCAAGGCTGTTTCGAAATGGCTGAATGAAGGGCGCTCGCCGCTCTTTCGCCTGTTCGGCTATGCCGGAACGGGGAAGACGACGCTTGCCAAGCATTTCGCCGAGAATGTCGACGGCGACGTGCTGTTTGCCGCCTTCACCGGCAAGGCGGCGCAAGTGCTGCGTTCGCGCGGCGCCTCCAACGCCAAAACGATCCATTCGCTGATCTATCGTCCGCGCGGCGAGGAGGCGGTGGAGGACGAGGAAACTGGCAAGACCTCGATCGCGCCGATGTTTTCGATCAACCGGCAAAGCCCGGTCGCCAAGGCGGCGCTGATCATCGTCGACGAATGCTCGATGGTGGACGAGGCGCTCGGCAAGGATCTGATGAGCTTCGGCACGCCGATCCTGGTGCTCGGCGATCCCGGCCAGCTGCCGCCCGTCAGTGGTGGCGGTTACTTCACCAATCAGGATCCGGATTACCTGCTCACCGATATCCACCGGCAGGCGCGCGACAATCCGATCATCAAGCTCGCCATGCAGGTGCGCGAGGGCAACGAGATCATGTATGGCGACTACGGCACCGCCAAGGTGATCTCGAAGAACGAGGTAACGCAGCAACTGGTGCTCGATGCCGACCAGGTGCTGGTCGGCACCAACAGGACGCGGCGCCGCTACAATCAGCGTCTGCGCGAGCTGAAAGGCTTCAATGCCGAATATCCGCAGACCGGCGACAAACTCGTTTGCCTCCGCAATGATCCCGCCAAAGGCCTGCTCAACGGCTCGCTCTGGCAGGTGATGACCTCGTCCAAGGAAACGACCAAACCCGGCATCAATCTGCTGGTCCGGCCCGAAGACGACGACATGGATCGGGGGGCTGCCAAGATCAAGCTCCTGAAACAGGCCTTCGAGGATGTCGAAGGCGAGATCCCCTGGAACACCCGCAAGCGCTACGACGAGTTCGACTATGGCTATGCCCTGACCGTTCACAAGGCGCAGGGCTCGCAATGGAACGACGTTGTGCTCTTCGACGAGAGCTGGGCCTTTCGCGATACGCGGGAACGCTGGCTTTATACCGCGATCACACGCGCGGCGGAGACGCTGACGATCGTGCGCTGACCTCGATCGCGCCTCGCGATCTGGGGCGGGAGACGACGGTGGCGGCCGTCGGGGCACGTATCGGACTATGCCTGCACGATGCCGAGCAGGACGGCTTTGGCGATCGCCTGGAAGCGGTTGTTGGCACGGAATTTCAGGATGATTCCGGCTTCGAGATCCCTGGTCTCATCATGCTTCAGGTCGAGCGCCCGGGCGATTCGCTGAGTGGAATAGCCCTCCGCCATCAGTTCCAGGCAACGCCGCTCCTGCTGGGTCAGGCTTGCACTGTCCTGGTTGTCGTTGAGTGGCGGCTCTTCGATATTGTCGTCGTAATCCAGGAGGTCGCCCACCTGCTGGAGTTGGCGGTGCAGCGTCGACATCTCGGCCGTCAGCTCGCGCTTGCGCACCTGCAGCGCCTCGCGGAACATCGCCTCGGCTTTTTCCTGCGAATCGGCCTTGCGAAGCTCGTCCATCAATTCCTGGATGACGGCGATCGGCATGCCGGTCTCGCGGCAGACGGTGATGACTGCCATGCGCATCACGTCGTCCTGGCCGTAGACCCGCATCAGGCCGATGCGATTGGCAGAAATCAATCCCTTTTCTTCGTAGAAATGCAGGGTCCTGTGCGTAACGCCGAATGCATTGGCCATATCGGCGATCGGCACCGGACCGTCCGGTAGATCCGGCGGCAGCGCGGCCGAAGGCAGAAACCGGTATTTCGACCGGGCCTCCGAAGCGATACCGGCGGCAGCAAACAGGCGTTTGGAACCGTCTGGCATGAACCCTCCTAGGGCATAGTGTTGCACCTCATGCGGATTTGCCAGTTGCTTCCCAGGCGCGGCGAGTGGGGTTTTCCTCTGGGCGTTCTTGTCATTGGGAAAAGAAGCAGTACGCGGCGTACGTTTACGCGATACAATGTCCACGTTATGCGTGAACGATCTTTTTTATAAGTGCTAAAAGTAATCTCTTTTAAATGGGATAGCAACGTAACGACCGGATTTCTGGGTGTGCTGCAGCAAAACATGCGCTGCATTGCAGCGTGGGTCGACCGTCTTCACGGGTGACGGGAATTACTATTTACGGTACGCGGGGAGGGGTAATGCCCCGCCGACAGCAATGTTCATCAACGATCGACATCGCATCCATTTGCGAATCTCGTTGGTCATCTCAGGGCACTTGGCTTAAAAGCAGGGCCTCTGTTTCAGCACCGATGGATATCAGCCATGCCCGCAAAGCTCTCCGTGAACCTCAACGCGATCGCCATGCTGCGCAACCGGCGCGACCTGCCATGGCCGAGCGTCGAAGCGCTCGGGCGAATAGCGCTTGCCGCCGGCGCCAGCGGCCTGACGGTGCATCCGCGCCCCGACCAACGGCACATCCGCTTTTCCGACCTGCCCATCATCCGCAACCTGATCGACGACGAATTCCCCGAGGCCGAGTTCAATATCGAAGGTTATCCGACTGAGGAGTTTTTTGACCTCTGCGCCGGAGCAGCACCGGAGCAGGTGACGTTGGTGCCCGACGATCCCGCGCAGGCGACCTCGGACCACGGCTGGGATTTCCGCAAACATCGGGCGTTTCTGGCCGATGCCGTCGCGCGGCTGAAGACGATGGGATGCCGGGTCTCGCTGTTTGCCGACGGAGACGGGGATGCTGAAGCCGTCGAGATCGCCAAGGCCGTCGGCGCCGACCGGATCGAACTTTATACCGGCCCCTATGGCGGCTGCTACGACGCGCCGGAACGGGCGGCCCCGATCCTCGAAGCACTCGGCCGGACAGCGGATGCGGCGCTGGCGATCGGCCTCGCCGTCAATGCCGGGCACGACCTGACGGTCGCAAACCTGCCTGATCTGGTGAAGCGCATTCCAGCGCTTGCCGAGGTTTCGATCGGCCATGGGCTGACAGCCGATGCGCTTGAGTATGGCATGGCCGAGACGGTGCGGCGGTTCTGCCGGGCGTGCGGGCAGGCGGTTTAAGAATAGTCGATGCTGTTCCCCTCTTCTCCCCAGCGGGGAGAAGGTGGCCCGAAGGGTCGGATGAGGGGGCCGCACGGCACACTAGTCATTGCCCTTCGCTGGCGCTCAGCGCATTCGCTCCTGTCGTCGCTCACCCCCTCATCTGCCTGCCGGCATCTTCTCCCCGCTGGGGAGAAGGGGTGCGTAGCAACGCCTCGCTCCAATTCCGCTTACAATGAAACCCTCTCTCCGCAGAAGCGGAAAGAGGGCCTCGCAAGCCACTGCCCTCAGTGACCGCTATCCAAAGCAGCCTTCTGCTCGACAAAGAACTCCTTCAGCGATTGTGGCTGTTTGCCCGTCAGCTTGGTGAAATCCCCCGTGACGATGTCGAACTTGCCGGCGCGGATGTTGGCGTCGGCGGAGACCAGCATGTCGGCGACGAAGCCGGGGAGGCCGGCGCCGCGCATGCCCTGGCCGAGCTGTTCGTCATTGACGTCGACGACCTCGAGCGGCTTGCCGGCGACGTCCGAGATAATGGCGGCGATCTGGCGGTTGTTGAGAGACGCCGCACCGGTCAGCGTGTAGGTGGCGCTTTCCGATGTGCCGGAGGCAAGGGCTGCGGCGATCGCCAGGGCGCAGTCGTCACGCGAGATCGTCGAGACCTTGCCGACGCCCGTGGCGCTGTACCATTTGCCGCCCTGCAGGTTGTGCGGCATGCTATGCATGTAGTTGTCGTGATACCAGGCGTCGCGGATGATCGTGTGAGCGATGCCGCTCGCCTTGATGGCGTTTTCGCTGCCGAGGTGATCCGGCGCGAAGGTGACGAGCGAATCGTCCGGCGATGGCATCGAGGTATAGGCGATGTGCTTGACGCCTGCCTTGACGGCGGCGGCGACGGCCGCCTGGTGCTGGGCAAGACGCTTGCCGGGGGTGTCGAGCGCATCGGTGCTGATGATCAGCAGGCGGTCGACCCCGGCGAAAGCCTTCTCCAGGCCGGCCGCGTCATCGAAATCGGCCTTACGGGTGACGACGCCCTCGCTTGCGAGATCGGCGAGCTTTTCGGGGCTGCGCGTTGCCGCGACGATGTTGCCTGGGGCGACCTTGTAGGTCTCGATCAGGTGATGGATGACACGCTGGCCGAGCTGGCCGGCAGCGCCGGTGACCAGGATTGTTTCGCTCATGGATAGTTCCTTCTGCGTTGGCCTTCTGTGTTGATTGGTGGTCTCAAAAAGAGAGCAGCGCTAGAATAGGAATTGACTTGGTGGTGTAAAGGAGGCAGTTTTTCGGCTCTACGTTACCAAAAGGGAACCAGCTCATGAGCGGCGCGGTCGTCAGTCTGAAGAACAGGATGCCGGGGGCGCGGCGCGAGATCGATCTTGCCGGCCTCGATTTTTCCAATTGCCCGGTCAGGGACATGATGCAGCAGATCGGCGGCAAATGGTCGACGCTGCTGCTCGAAGTGCTGGCGGCCGAGCCCCGTCGCTTCGGCGAGCTGCGGCGGATGCTTCCCGACATTTCCCAACGCATGCTGACGCAGACGCTGCGTGATTTGCAGAGGGACGGTTATATCGCCCGCGAGGTCTTCCCGACCAAGCCGCCGAGCGTCGAATATTCGATGACCGAACTCGGCCGCTCGCTCTACCTGCCGCTGTCGCAGCTGTTGAACTGGGCGGAAGCGAACCACGATGCCGTTCGCGCCGCCCGCTCGCGTTTCGATTCAGCCGACAGCTAGGATGGTGAGAGCCTCTATCACTTCGCGCGGGTAAACAGCGCGCGAAACAGTTCCTCCGAGCGCTGCAACCCTTCGTCGCTCAGAACGACCGACTTGGCCTTGCCCGCCGGATTGGCGATAAAACCCTTCTTGTACAAACGATCCATGACGTCCCAGTCGAAACCTTTCCAGGCGCGATCGCCGTCATGCAGTGTCAGCCAGAGCAAAGCGAGAACGGCATCGTCGATCTTTTCTTCATCCATTTCCATGCCGGAAGCATCCCTGTCACAACCAGAAAATCCTGCGGTTCTCTTATTTTAACCCGCGCATAGTCCCGAAATCGACTCCGATTTTCAGGACTACGCGCGCGACTTTCCTACTTGCTGCGCCCTTCCGTCAGGAACAGCAGGAAGGCGAGCGCCGGGAAGGCGAAGCCGATCCAGGCCGTCATCGTCCAGCCGCCGGTCGCATAGGCCCAGCCGCCGAGCGCCGAGCCGAGGGCGCCGCCGGCAAAGAAGGTCGCCATGAAGAGGCCGTTCAGCCGGCTGCGATGTTCCGGGTTCAGCCCATAGATGGCGCGCTGGCCGCAGACGAGATTGGTGGTCACGCCGAAATCGAGCGTGATCGCCGCCGCGGTCAGAAGGATCAGGGCGGTGAGCGATCCATCGGCGGCGAAATGGCTGATCAGGAAGGAGGCCATGCCGAGCAGCATGGCGATCGTCGAGGCGATCTTGGTCATGCCGTGATCGGCGAGCCGGCCGGCGATCGGCGAGGCGACGGCGCCTGCTGCACCGGCGAGCGCAAAGAGGGCGATGCCGTTCTGCGTCAGGCCGAAGGCCGGGCTCGCGAGCAGCAAGGGCGTCGTCGTCCAGAACAGGCTGAAGGCACCGAACATGCCGGCTTGGTAAAGCGCGCGGCGCTGCAGCACGCGCGAGGTCAGCGCCAGGTGGCCCATGGAAGCGAGCAGCTCGCCGTAGCGCAGCTTCGTCTTCGGCCGGCGGACCGGCAGGTTGGCGCGCAAGACGACGGCGAGCACGATCATCAGCGCTGCGGTGACGTAATAGACCACATGCCAGGAAGAGGCCTCGGCGACGAAGCTGGCGAAGGGGCGCGCCAGCATGATGCCGCAGAGCAGGCCGCTCATGACATTGCCGACGACCTGTCCGCGCGTCGCATCGGGCGCCATGTTGGCGGCGAAGGGAACCAGAACCTGAACGGCGACCGATGACAGGCCGATGCAGAGCGAGGCCGCGAGGAAAGCCGTCGGTGTCGAAGACAGCGCCGCGCCGATCAGCGCAACAGCGGAGACGGCAACCAGCAGCAGCACCAGCCGGCGGTTCTCCGTGAGGTCGCCGAGCGGCACGATCAGCAGCAGGCCGAGGCCGTAGCCGATCTGCGTCAGCGTGACGATCAGGCCGGTTGCGGCCGGCGTGAAGCCGAGCTCGGCGCTGATCGGCCCGGCAAGCGGCTGGCCGTAATAGAGATTGGCGGCCACCAGCCCGCAGGCGGCGGCGAAAAGAAAGGTGAGCCAAGGGGAGAGCGCCCGTGGAATGGCCTTATCAGGCGCGGTGGCTGAAATGCTCATCGGAAACTCCGGTATGATGGAAAGGATTGATCCCAAATCGGTCTGCCGGCGGCCACCCGTTTCCGGGCGCCCAGGGGAATGCCGGCATTCCCCTGGGGGAAATGTCAGGTGACCAGCTTCATCGCGGCTTCGGCAGCGGCGGCCATTTCTTCGCCGCTGCGCTCTGTCTTGCCGATGACGCGCATGCCCTTGGTAAGGCAGAGGAGAGCAAGTGCAGTCGCCGATATATCGAGATCCGCCGAAATCGAGCCGTCGGCCTGGCCGAGGCGGATAAGGTCGGCGAGAAGCGTCTCGTCGGTCGCAAAGGCGGCGGCGACGCGCTCGGCCGCCTCTTCGTCGAAGAGGGCGAGATCGCCGGCGCTGCCGACGACGAGGCAGCCCTGCCTGCCGATCTGCCCGTGCGAGGAGCCGGCAAAGAAGATGACGAGTGCACGCAGCTTGTCGCGGCCGGTTTCGACACGATCGAGTTCGGCTCCGAGCATGCCGCGGCGCACGGCGCGGTAGCGGTCGAAGGCGGCGAGGAAGATGCCGCGCTTGTCGCCGAAGGCCTTGTAGACGCTGCCGGCGGCAAGCCCCATGGCCTCGGTGAGTTCGCTGATCGAGGCGGCATGATAGCCGCGCTCGGAAAAGACGCGCAGCGCCGCATCGAGTGCCGCCTCCGCATCGAATTCCCGCGGGCGTCCGCGACTGCGGGTCTTCTCCTGGAGTGTCGTTGTGTTCATGTCCGCCTAATTAGGAAATGATCGTTTCCAAATCAAGCGAAATTTTGCGACGCAGCAAGTCAGAGGGTGAGGGCCCAGTTTTGGCCGTTGGCCTCCGGACCGAACATTCTATGTCTCTCCTCGGAGACAAGGCGGAAGCCTGATATGACGTAGATGGCGCGGGCGGTCTCCAGCATGTCATTGGTCCAGAGCTGGAGTTCGCTGTAGCCTTTTTGCCTGCAGAAGCGAATGCATTCGTCGACCAGCAACTTGCCGAGCCCGAGCCCGCGGGCTGATTTGTCGACATAGAGCAGCCGCAGTTTGGCGATGCCGTCGCCGCCATTGGTGATGAGGACAGAGCCGACATTGACGCCGCCGCGTTCGGCGATCCAGCAGTATTCCTTTTCGGGATCGAAATTGGCCAGGAATTTGCCGGCGACTTCGGCGACCAACGCCTCGAAACGCAGGTCCCAGCCATATTCCTCGGCATAGAAGCGGCCCTGGCTCTGCACGATCCAGCCGATATCGCCGGCGCGATGGGCGCGGATGACGGCGGGGGCGGGCTTCGCCGCCGGGTCGAGCAGGGCGCGGATCGTGTCCATGGCCGAAACGACGGCTTGCGGCTCGCCGACCGCCAGATTGTCGAAACGGGCGGCGATCTGGGCATTGGCGCGCCGGCCGAGTTCTTCGAACTGCTCGCGTCCCCGATCGGTGACATTGATGATCTGGCTGCGCAGATCGGCCGGATCAGGGCTGGTCTCGATCAACCCTTCCGCGCGAAAGCGCTTGAGGATGCGGCTGAGATAGGCTGGGTCGAGATGCAGGTCGCGGACAAGGGCTGCGGCGCTGATACCGTCATGCGAGCCGATCTCGAAGAGAATGCGGGCATCCGTCAGCGTGAAAGGCGAGTCGAGATAGGCCTTGTTCAGCAGGCCGAGGAAATTCGTGTAGAAGCGGTTGAAATCGCGGGCGGTTTCGATGAGGGCGATATCGCGCATGGTGATCTCCAGATGGAGATCTGGCCAGACCTGATAAGGCTCGCTCCTCGCTCGGCGTCATCCTCGGCCTTGTGCCGAGGATCTGCTGTCCTATCGAACGGAGGCAGATGCTCGGGACAAGCCCGAGCATGACGGAAGAGAGGTTGGCGACTGTCCGCACAGCTGACTAAAATCTCCTGATGGAAACCTTTGTCATGCATTTGGTTGACTGGGTCAACTAAATTAACTGCGCACTCACGCTGCCGCTTCCGTTTCCGCGTCCTCCGCGCCAAGTGCGAACTCGACGGCCGCCCGGGCATGGATCGTGGTCGTGTCGAAGCCCGGCAATGGCAGGCGGTTAGGATCGAGGATCAGGCAGATTTCGGTGCAGCCAAGGATGATGCTGTCGGCGCCGTTATCCATGGCGCGGTCGATGATGTCGATCAGCTTTTCGCGCGAACTGTCGTGCACCCTGCCGGCGCAGAGTTCGTTGAAGATGATGTCGTGCACGGTGGTGCGGTCGGCGGCGTCGGGCACCATGATATCGAGGCCGTGGCTCTTCATGCGGTCTGCGTAGAAGCCGTGCTCCATCGTGTAGCGGGTGGCGAGCAAGAGCGGGCGC
Organism: Rhizobium ecuadorense; assembly: GCF_001187535.1. Classification (GTDB taxonomy): domain Bacteria; phylum Pseudomonadota; class Alphaproteobacteria; order Rhizobiales; family Rhizobiaceae; genus Rhizobium; species Rhizobium ecuadorense. The sequence continues at coordinate 54,800 of NZ_LFIO01001075.1, read as the reverse complement.
TTGCGGCCGGCGGCATGCAGCGATTTCGCCGTCTCGTCGATAATATGGATCAGCGGCACGGATACCTTGGCCGCAACCTCGTCAGCTATCAGGTGCATGGTGTTGGTGCAGATCAGAACGCAGCCGGCGCCTGCCGCCTCCAGGCGTTCCGCCACCTCGCCGAGGCGGCGGGCCGCTCCAGCCCAGTCGCCGGCCTTCTGAAGAGCGACGATCTCCTCGAAATTGACCGAATGCAGGATGAGTTCGGCCGAGGCAAGGCCGCCTTTGCGGGCGCGCACCATCTCGTTGATCAGGCGGTAATAAACCGCCGAACTTTCGAAACTCATGCCGCCGATCAGGCCGATCGTTTCCATCTCTTCATGCTCCTATGCATTGAACTTTCGAAAATGATGCCGCAATGACGGCGCGGGGTGTTTGCGTTGTTTGTCCTTCGTGGAGGATGCATGCTATGATTTTGCGCAATTTCGGCAAATTGCGCAAAATTGGCGCGTAAGGTTCGATTTATACACATGCTGGATGACCGCGACAGACGCATACTCGACATGCTGCAGAGGGATGCAGGCATATCCGTGACCGATCTGGCCGAGCGCGTGGCGCTGTCGGTCTCGGCCTGTTCGCGGCGCATCCAGCGGCTGGAGGAAAGCGGCCATATCCTTCGGCGCATCATCGTGCTCGACCGCGAGCGGATGGGCGTGCCGACGACGGTCTTTGCGCTCGTCAAGACAGCGCATCATTCCGACGAATGGACGGAAACCTTCCGCAGGATCATCGGCGACATCCCGGAGATCGTCGAGGCACACCGGCTGACCGGCAATCACGATTACATCCTGAAGATCGTGCTGCCGCGCGTCGAGCATTACGACGTCATCTATAAGCAGATCGTGCGCAAGCTGGAACTCTTCGACGTTTCGGCGTCGATCTCGATGGAAGAATTGAAACATGGGATGGCGATACCCGTGGGCTATGCCCGGTGATCGTTGCCCAGAACGGGATGATTTCAGGCCAGATCGGCCTAAATATGAATCCTGTTCTACATCAAATAGTTAGGGCATGGCGCCATCAGAAAACCGCTCACATTTTTCGGCATCATGCTCCAGAGGCGAAACCGATAGTTCTCCGCGACATCGATAGCGATTAATGCGTCGCTATATGGAACGTTTTTCGACATACTACGTTCACCTTTGGTTCAGGAGGAGGGGAGGATATTCTCTCCTCTTGGAGGAGTAGAGGAGGACAGTCATGAGAAAGCTAACCGTCGCTGCGTTATGCTTGATCATAGGGATCCCCGGCGTCACGCCGGCTCAGGCATTTCCGGCTATCAATCCACCCAGGATCGAACCTCAGCAGCAGATAGAGCAGGTGCAATGGCGTGGCCGAGGCGGCCACTGGGGTGGCGGCCATCACGGCGGCTATCATCATGGTCATGGATCGGGCTGGGGCTGGGCCTTAGGTGGTCTGGCCGTTGGTACGATCATAGGAGGCGCATTGGCCCAGCCCTATTACGGCTCGTATTACGGCTCGCCATACGGCTATTACGGTCGGCCCTACGGTTACTACGGTCGGCCCTATGGCTATTACGGTGCGCCCTACCGCTATTACGGCCGGCCCTATCGCGCCTATGCATCGTCAGCCTATTATGGAGGCGGCGGGAGCCACGAGGCTTGGTGCTATGCGCGCTATCGTTCGTACAGGGCTTATGACAATACCTTCCAGCCCTATCACGGGCCCCGTCGCCAGTGCGTCGGTTCCTATTGATCGGCGGGTTATGCATCTGCGCTGTGAACTGGTTCCAGGCTGCACCTCAACCGAGGCTCGGCCTGGGCAGCTATAACTCTTTCTGATCTCCGCTCCATAAGCTTCGCCGGACTCGATTACCTGAAAGCCAATAATCCTGAGTGCCCCGACTGCCGTCGGTGGCGCAGGGCAGGCATGCCGAAACGGCGGTTGCAACATTCGCGGCAAAAGCCACATTGGTTTCGAGCGAAATGGCGCAAAAGGGGCAGTGCGTGAGCGATCATCATGTCGTCGTTGTCGGTGGAGGTTTCGGCGGGCTGCAGCTCGTCAACGGGTTGAAGGGGGCGGGTGTGAAGGTCACGCTCGTCGACCGGCGCAATCATCATCTCTTCCAGCCGCTACTCTATCAGGTGGCGACCACCATCCTCTCCACCTCGGAGATCGCCTGGCCGATCCGCCGCCTCTATGCCGACCGGCCCGATGTGACGGTGCTGCTCGGCGAGGTCACCGGTGTCGACAGCGGCGCGAAGACGGTATCTCTCCGCAACGGCATGACTCTGGTTTACGATACGCTGGTGCTGGCGACCGGGGCGACGCATGCGTATTTCGGCCATGACGAATGGGAGCCGGTGGCGCCCGGCCTGAAGACGCTGGAGGATGCGACGACGATCCGCCGGCGCGTGCTGCTCGCCTTCGAAAAGGCCGAGATGGAGAGCGATCCCGCCGTGCGCGAGGCGCTGCTGACCTTCACCATCGTCGGTGCCGGCCCGACCGGCGTCGAGCTTGCCGGCATCATTGCCGAGCTCGCGCATTTCACCCTGCCCAAGGAATTCCGCAACATCGATACGCGCAAGACCCGCGTCGTGCTGGTCGAGGCCGGTTCGCGGGTGCTGCCGACCTTCGCCGAGGAGCTTTCGGCCTATGCTCAGACGGCGCTGGAGAAACTCGGGGTCGAGATCCATCTCGGCAGGCCGGTAACCGACTGCAATGCCGACGGCGTGAATATCGGCGAGACCTTTGTCGCCAGCCGGACGATCGTCTGGGCGGCCGGCGTCACCGCTTCGCCGGCGGCGCGCTGGCTTGACGTGCCGGCCGACCGGGCCGGGCGCGTCGTCGTCGAAAAGGATCTGAGCGCGCCGGGGCTGCCCGACGTTTTCGTCATCGGCGACACGGCCTCGGTCATGCGCGAGGACGGCAAGCCAGTGCCAGGCATTGCACCGGCGGCCAAGCAGCAGGGTGGCTACGTCGCCAAGGTCATTCGCGCCCGCCTGTCCGGCAAGCCCGCACCGGCACCCTTCCGCTACCGGCATCAGGGCAGCCTGGCGACGATCGGCCAGAGTGCGGCGATCATCGATTTCGGCCGGATCAAGCTCAAGGGCTGGATCGCCTGGTGGATCTGGGGCCTTGCCCATATCTACTTCCTGATCGGCACCCGCTCCCGCTTCTCGGTCGCCTGGAGCTGGCTGTGGATCTATCTGAGCGGCCAGCACAGCGCCCGGCTGATCACGCAGCGGGAGACGATGCGGGAGGAGGGGTAGGTGTTTAGTCCCGGCATTTGATGGTGCATTATTTTCCTTGGCATGGAGGGACGCACTATGGGCCGTGTTCTACACGGGAGCGCCACGACGACAGAGGGAAGCCGGAGGACAGCAAGAGAGGGCATGCCGTGGTAGCCCCCTCTGGCCTGCCGGCCATCTCCCCCACAGGTGGGGAGGTTGGCTGGGCGTAAAGGCTTCCCCAAACAATCAGCGTTCAGCGAAGTGAAACGATAGACGGGCCGGACGGGTTGAGCCGCTTGTAATCTCCCCACCTGTGGGGGAGATGCCCGGCAGGGCAGAGGGGGGCGGCCACGGCACGCCGGTACAGGAAGCCGGCCACGGCGCGTTTGCGCCGTGAAGGCATTACTCCCAACCTTGACACATCTCCCCACACCGCCTTAGCATCCCGCCCGCGTCTCCCCACCACCCGGGAATGCCGCATCCAGCCGTATCAACGGATAGAGGTTCCAATGCGCCGAGTCACTTCTCACGAAAATCACATCCGAATTTCTGAGAAGTTGGTGGTTTATGCGCACTTTGAATCTGGGCATCCTCGCCCATGTGGATGCAGGCAAGACTAGCCTTACCGAAAGACTGCTTTTTGACGCCGGAGTCATCGACAAGCTGGGCAGCGTCGATACCGGCAATACACAGACGGATACGCTCGAACTCGAACGGCAGCGCGGCATCACGATCAGGGCCGCGGTGGTGTCGTTTACGATCGGCGGCAGGACCGTCAATCTGATCGACACGCCCGGCCACCCCGACTTCATCGCCGAAGTGGAGCGGGTGCTCGGGTTGCTGGACGCGGCGGTCGTCGTCGTCTCGGCGGTCGAGGGCGTGCAGGCGCAGACGCGTGTGCTGGTGCGGGCGCTGCGGCGGCTCGGCGTTCCATTCGTCTTCTTCGTCAACAAGGTCGATCGCCTCGGCGCCCGGTATGGGGAGGTGATGGAGGCGCTTGCCGCGCAGCTTGCCGTCCGGCCGATCGCCATGTCTTCGGTCATCGATGCCGGCAGCAAGCTTGCCCGGGTGGAGGCCCTGGACCCGGGACGCGAGCCGCTCTTTTCGGCGCTCTGCGAGGCGCTCGGGGAAAACGACGAAGCGCTGCTCGACGACTATGTGCTCGCCCCGGAACGCCTGACGCGGGAAAGGCTCAGCCGCGCTCTGGCCGATCAGGCGGCGCGCAGCCTGGTGCATCCCGTCTTCGCCGGCGCGGCCATGACCGGCGCCGGCGTGCCCGCGCTGGCCTCGGCCATTGCGGCGATCTTGCCCGAGCAACATCCCGATCCGGATGGGCCGGTCGCCGGCAAGATCTTCAAGATCGAGCGCGGCTGGGGTGGCGAGAAGCAGTGTTATGTGTATCTGACATCCGGCACGGTGCGGCTGCGGCAATATCTCGATCTGCCGAAAGGCCCGGAAAGAGTAACCGCAATCCAGCTCTTCGGGCGCGGGCGCAGTCATGCCGCCGAGAGCTTTGGCGCCGGACAGATCGCGCGCCTCAGCGGACTTTCCGGGGCCCGGATCGGCGATGCGGTGGGTGGCGATCCGGGTGCGACCGGAAGGGTTCACTTCGCGCCGCCGACGCTAGAAACCCGCGTCCTTGCGCGGCGGCCTTCGGACAGGGCGGCGCTGTGGCTGGCGTTGAGCCGGATGGCCGAACAGGATCCGCTGATCAACCTGCACCGGAACGAAGAGACCGACGAGGTCTTCGTATCGCTCTACGGCGAGGTGCAGAAGGAGGTGATCCAAGCGACGCTGCTGACGGATTTCGGCCTCGAGGCGAGCTTCGAGGAAAGCACGGTCATTCTGGCCGAGAGGCCGGCGGCAACCGGAACCGGCCTGCAGATCCTCTTCAAGGAGCCCAATCCGTTTCTCGCCACCGTCGGCCTGCGGGTCGAACCGCGTCCTGCCGGGACGGGCAACAGCTTTGCGCTCGAGGTGGATGTCGGCCAGATGCCGGTCGCCTTCTACCGGGCGGTCGAGGCGACCGTGTTCGAAACGCTGAAGCAGGGCATTTTCGGCTGGCAGGTCATCGATTGCCATGTGGCTATGACGGCGGCGCGTCATAGCTCGCCGGCCAGCACCGCCGCCGATTTCCGGCAACTGACCTCCTGGGTGCTGGCATCGGCGCTCTCGGCCGCGCAAACTGTCCTCTGCGAACCTTTCGACCGCTTTCACTTGGAAGCGCCTGCCGAGAGCCTGAGCAGCGTGGTGACTCTGTTGGCGAAATCCGCTGCGGCGACGTCGGGTTCCGTGATCGCCGATGGCGTGGCGCGGCTCGAAGGCACTTTGGCGTCTCAGATGGTTCAAAGCGTCCAGCAGCAATTGCCGGGCCTGACGAGCGGGGCAGGGACGATGGAAACCGCTTTCGATCACTATGCCCCTGTGGCCGGGCCACCGCGCCTGCGCCGGCGCTCCGGGCCTGATCCATTCAACCCGGTCGAATATCTGTTGCGGCTGCGGGGGAGTGCGGCGGGCGTGTCGTGAGGCGATCAAGAAGTCCGCGTAAGTAGAGAGTGGCGGCCCCCGAAGGAGCCGCCTCTCATTCCTCAAGCAGCCAGTGAGGCGATATCGATGACGAAGCGGTAGCGGACGTCGCTCTTCAGGACGCGTTCATAAGCCTCGTTGATGTCCTGGATCTTGATCTTCTCGATCTCGGAGACGATGTTGTGCTTGCCGCAGAAGTCGAGCATTTCCTGGGTTTCCTTGATCGAGCCGATCATCGAGCCCGCAAGGCTCTTGCGCCCGCCGATGACCGAGAAGGCGTGGACCGGAACCGGGTGCTCGGGAACGCCGACCAGAACCATTGTGCCGTCAGACTTCAACAGGTTGAGATAGGCGTTCCAGTCGATCGCCGTGCCGACCGTGTTGATGATGAGGTCGAAGCTGCCGGCGAGCTTGGTGAAGGTCTCGGCGTCGCTCGTTGCATAATAGTCCTTGGCGCCGAGCTTGAGGCCGTCTTCCTTCTTCGACAGCGACTGGGAGAGGACGGTGATGTCGGCACCCATGGCAGCACCGATCTTCAAGCCCATATGGCCGAGACCGCCCATGCCGACGATCGCGATCTTCTTGCCGGGACCGGCTTTCCAATGCGCGAGCGGCGAATAGAGCGTGATACCGGCGCAAAGCAGCGGGGCACCGGAATCGAGCGGAATATTGTCGGGGAAGCGCAGCACATAACCTTCCTTGACGACGATCGAGTCGGAATAGCCGCCGAAGGTCGGGGTCGTGCCATCGGCTTCGTAGCCATTATAGGTCGGGACGAGGCCCGGCAGGAAGTGCTCGTAGTCCAGATCACGCGCGGCGCAGCCGACGCAGGAATCGACGAAGCAGCCGACGCCGACGCGGTCGCCGACCTTAAATTGCGTGACCTTGGAGCCGACGGCGGAAACGACGCCGGCGACCTCGTGGCCAGGTACCATCGGGAATATGGAATTGCCCCACTCGTTGCGGGCCTGGTGAATGTCGGAGTGGCAGACGCCGCAATATTGAACTGCGATGACGACGTCGTCATCGTTGGGTTCGCGGCGCTCGAAGGTGAAGGGGGTCAGCGGTTGCGACGCGTCGGTTGCGGCATAGCCTTTTGCGATAGCCATCTGAAGCTTCCTTTGGGTTGGGAGGGGTTGAGCGTGATGGCGGACTATTGCCCGGATGTTGGCAAAGGCGTTAGAGCGATCCTCTCAGCTTCTTGCACGATCCTGCAAAAGTGCGGCGCCCACCTGTTTGCGAAATCGCAAAGGCACTCTAGATAAGGGCGGTAGCGTCGGCATCAGACAGCTGACAGAAAGAGTTGCCGCATGACTTTGCCTTTCAGCCCCTACCAGGAAATCGTCGACATCGCGATGCGCTTCGCGCCTGGCGACGGCGAGTTCTCGACTACAATCGGCAATCTTCACGTCAGCCGCCGGTCCAGGCCCAGCGATCCCTCGTACAGTAGCTACCGGCCCTGTTTTGGCTTCGTGCTGCAGGGGGCCAAGAGCCTGCAACTCGGCACTGAGCTTATCAGCTACGGGACGGGGGACTATCTGCTCACCTCGCTCGACCTGCCGGTCGCCTGGCGCGTCACGGAGGCAAGCCCCGAGGTCCCGCATCTCTGCCTGGGGCTGGCGATCGATTCCGAAAAGCTATTGGAACTGCTCAGCCGCATCGATATTCCCCGCCCGGCTGCTCATACCGACGGGCAGCGCGGCCTGGTGGTGAACGTCGCGCCGCCGGAGCTTATGGATGCTGCCGTCCGGCTGCTGCGTTTGCTCGATCGTCCAGGCGATATTCCTGCCATGGCGCCGCTGATCGAGCAGGAAATTCTCTACCGGGTGCTGACCGGGCCGCATGGCGCCCGTCTGATCAACATCGCCACGTCGGACAGCCACAGCAACAGGATCGCGCGCGCCGTCGCCTGGCTGAAGGAGAATTTCGCCCGGCCGCTGCGGATCGAAGATCTTGCCGACCGCGTCAACATGAGCGTCTCGTCCTTCCATCACCACTTCAAATCGGTCACGGCGCTGACGCCGGTGCAGTATCAGAAGCAGCTCCGCCTGCATGAAGCGCGCCGGCTGATGTTCGTCGAGCGTCTCGATGCCGGCACGGCCGGTCATCGCGTCGGCTATCAGAGCCCGTCGCAGTTCAGCCGCGAATACAGCCGCCTCTACGGCGCTTCGCCGGCTCGCGATGTCGACGGCGTGCGCGAGATCATCGCGGCGGAATAGCTCGGGGGCGCTCAGGGGCTGCCATCCAGCCATTAAAGGATGTTTGACGTTTCCCGGCTAGGCTGGCGCCATCAATCAAGCAGGCACCGCCGTCCGCATGACGCAAGCACCGTTTCTTTCCATCGTCGCGCCTTGTCATAACGAGGAAGAAGGCCTGCGCGAATTTTGCCGCCGCGCTAGCGGTGCCGCGCAGAGCATCGCAGGCGACGCCTTCGAACTCATTCTCGTCGACGACGGCTCGTCCGACGGCACCTGGGAGATCATTTCGGAACTGGCCGAAAAAGTGTCGCAGGTCCTCGGCGTGCGTCTGTTGCGCAATCACGGCCACCAGCTGGCGTCAACGGCCGGTCTTTCCGCCTCGCGCGGCGAGCGTGTTCTTTTGATCGACGCCGATCTTCAGGATCCGCCCGAGCTGCTTTTGATGATGATGCCGATCATGGAGCGCGGCGCCGACGTCGTCTACGGCCAGCGCACGCGGCGCGAAGGCGAAACCTGGTTCAAGCTCGCCACCGCTTCGCTTTTCTATCGTGCGCTCTCCAGGCTCGCTTCCGTGACGATCCCGCGCGATACCGGCGATTTCCGGCTGATGCGCCGGCGCGTCGTCGATATCCTGCTGGCGATGCCGGAGCGCGATCGGTTCATCCGCGGCATGGTCAGCTGGATCGGCGGCAGGCAGGTCGCTTTGCCCTATGAGCGTGACGCCCGCTTTGCCGGCACGACGAAATATCCGCTGCGCAAGATGATCAATTTCGCGCTCGATGCGATCACCAGCTTTTCGACGACGCCACTGCGCATCGCCACATGGCTTGGCATGATCAGCGCCGGCGTCGCGATGGCGCTGCTCGTCTATACTTTCGTGCGCTGGCTGCAAGATGAAACGGTCACCGGCTGGTCGTCGATCATGGCCGCCGTCAGCGCCTTCAGCGCCATCCAGCTGATCTGCATCGGCATCATCGGCGAATATCTCGGCCGCCTCGTGCAGGAGAGCAAGAGGCGGCCGATGTTTATGATCGAGACCATCCTGCGCGGAGGCGAACATGCCGAGCTGCCGACGGCTTTTTCGGAAATGAGCGCCGGCGACAAGCGCGCCGCGCTGGATGCGGCCTTCGTAGCCGGTGAGCCGCCTGCGCAGCAGAAGAGCAGCTTGCAAAAGAACAGTCGGATCGGCTGATGGACCGGATTGCGGAGTCTCGTCTTGCCACGGCCGAGCCTGGGGAATTGATAACCCGACAGGATTCTACCGTTGCGATCCTCGTTTTCGTCGGGTTTGTTGCGATCCTTGTCGTGCTCTTTCCCTTCCCGCCGGTGCTCGACTATGCCAATCATTATGCCCGCATCTGGCTCCTTTCCGGCGGGATCAGCGAGCAGCCGTTTCCGGAGATCTACGCGATCGATTGGAGCCGCACCTTCACCAACGTCGGCATCGATCTTCTCGCCATCTGGCTGGGACCTATTGTCGGCGCCGATAGGCTGGCACGGACGTTGCTTTTCCTGGCGATCGTGCTGCCGTCGCTTGGCGCGATCAGCCTGCACCGGGCGCTTTTCGGCGGCCGCCACTATTGGCAGATCGCCATGCTGTCGCTTGGGTGGTGCGCCACCATGATCGGCGGCTTCATCAATTTCCAGATTGGCCTCGGCATGGCCTTGGTCTTCGGCTGCGTCGACCTGCGGCTGCAGCGCGGAAATCTCGCTCTGCTTTTTGCCTGGCGGCTTGCCGCCGCGCTGATGCTGACGGTGATGCATATCTTCTCGCTCGGCTTCTATATGGCGATCGTTTGCGGCCTGGAATTTTCCTGGCGTTTCGACATCTTGCGATCGAGGGTAGGGCTGCTGAGGCTCGCCGGCCGTTTGACGCTGGCGCTGGGCGCCTGTGTCCTGCCGCCGTTCGCACTCTATCTCCGTGCGCCAGCTTTACCGAATGCCGGTGGCAACGGCCTTGCCCTTGCCTGGAACGACGGCGTCCTCCTGATTGTCATGAATTTGCTCTCCGCCATCACCTCGTATATCCCGGTGGTAGACGTGGTGCTGGTTCTGCCGCTGATCCTCATCTGCACGCGTGCCGTACGCGCGGGCGATATCCGCATCCATGCCGGTCTTGCCGTGGCCGCCGGCGGCCTGCTGCTGCTCTCCTGTGTTTCACCTCGCCACATGCTCGGCACCGGATGGATCAGTTGGCGCTTTCCGATCATGACGGCACTCGTCGCCATGGCGATGGTGTGTCCTTTCGCCAATCTGCCACGCCGACAGGCGCTGTTGCTGGCGCTCGTCGTTAATCTCGCGGTTTTCGGCCGGACCGGCTGGATCGGCTGGAATTGGTGGCTGGGACAAAAGGACGTCGCCGCCGTCGAGACCGTACTCAAAAAGGTGCCGGTCGGCGCGGCCGTTCTGCCTCTGGGGCATGACCCCAAGATGGTGAGCGGCTTTGCCCACTCCAACCGGTATTTTTTCTTCAGAGAGGAGACCTTCTGGCACCTGCCGACGCTTGCCACGCCTTTCGCGCATGCGTTCGTGCCGACGCTCTTCACCGCGAAAGGCAAGCAGCCGCTATCGGTTCTGACACCATGGTCTGAGATCGCGGTTCCCGAAGGCAATCTGTTGTCGATCGGCGTGCTTTTGTGCCCGGCAATGATGCAGGTCTATGAAAATTTCACGCCCTATCTGTCGGACTGGCGCGGACGTTTCGATTTCATCCTCGTCGTCAATGCGGATACGTCCGACCGTTATGTTGGTACCTCGATGCCGGCAGGACTGATGCTGATCGAGGATGCCGGCTTCGCTAAGCTCTATGCGATCGAAAAGGCGGTGCCGACGGAGCCTCCTTCGGTGCCTGCCGGTTGCGCGGCCGCTCTATAAACCGCTGCCTATTTTGAGATCCAGCGCAAGCTGTCGCGCTTGCCGGGCCGTGTCTTCGTCGCAGATCAGCACATTGCCCAGACCCGACAGCAACACGGCAGCAATAGCCTGCGCCTTGTTCAGGCCCCCTGACGCGAAGATGACGTTCGGAATAGCGCGCAGGGCTTCGAGTTCGGGAGCGATCGCGCACCTGTTGATCGCGTGCTTGATCGGATGCCCGGTATTGTCGATGAACTGGCCGAGCACGTCACCACAGGCGCCAGCCGCGACCAGTTCCTCGATATTGATGTTGCTCGGCAGGCCGTAGCGCATCAGCAGCGAGCGTTCGGTCATGTCGCCGATGCTGAGCACGATGACGTCATTGGCCTCGATCTGCCGAAAGGCCGTCTCGAAAACATCCTGTCTGATAATCGCCATCCGCGACTCCGGACTGCCGGCATAGATCGGTGCAGCAAGATAGGAGCACTCGGCATTGAGCTGGCGGGCAAGATCGCTCGCAATGTCAAAAGTGTTGATTTCGATGCCGTGGGTCAGCCCTCCCATGACCGAGTTGACGCAGATATCAGGGCGTCGGAGTGACGGCATGTGACGCACCATTTCGCGGAGCGTCGCCCCCCAGCCGACGCCGACGCCGCGGATATTGCCGCCGTTCAGCAATTGCACGAGATAATCGGCGGCTGCCTGGCCGAGCAGGACAGGGATGAGTTCCGCATCCTCCGGCGTCGGTACGATGATCGCCCGGTTGAGCGAGAATTCTGCCGCCAACTGCTGTTCCAGGGCGACGCAGGATGTCAGCCGGGAATTGAGGGTGATCGTCACCAGGCCGGACCGGCGCGCCTCGGCGATGATCTTGTTGACGCGAAGCCGGTTGGTCGAAAGCGCTTCTGCAATCTCACCCTGGGTGCGTCCCTCCATGTAATAGAGCCAGACCACGCGCACCTGCATCTGCTCGTCGGGGAGCGCCATCGGCTGGAAAGAAGCACCTCTGTTTTGTGACATGCAATAATCTGCGCCTCCAATTCGATGGCCATGGATCTCAAATCCCTGACGCTTGTCAATCGCAAGGGTCAGCCGTCATCTGCTTCGCTCCCTCAATCGGTTCGCCGCCCTGTCGTCCTGTTGAAGAGATGCAGACCGTCCTTTCGTATATGACATGAAGTGCGATCGCCTTCCTGCAGACGTCGATCGGTGGGTACGCTCGCCACGATGCGCTTGTCGCAGCCATCGATGCGCAGATGGACGTTGTTCTCGTCACCGACGGTTTCGATCAATTCGACATGGGCGTCGAACCGGAGATCATGCGCCGATCCATCACCGAGGTTGATCGCACTTGGCCTGATACCGATGAGATCCGTGTCTCTGGGAAGTGCCAGGTCACAGGGTCCCAGCTCGTCGAGATCGACCAGGTTCATCGGCGGAGAGCCGATGAAGCCGGCAACGAAGACGGTCTCGGGACGGCGATACACCTCGATCGGTGTCCCGATCTGCTCGATCCGGCCGCCGTTCATGACGACCAGCCTGTCGGCGAGCGTCATAGCCTCGAGCTGGTCGTGCGTGACATAGAGGCTCGTTGTCTTGAGCTGCCGCTGCAGCCTGCGGATCTCGACGCGCATTTGCACGCGCAGCTTCGCATCGAGGTTGGACAGAGGTTCGTCGAACAGAAAAGCGGCGGGATCGCGGACGATGGCGCGGCCCATGGCAACGCGTTGGCGCTGTCCGCCCGAGAGCTGGCGGGGGCGCCGCTCGAGGAAGTCGCCGATTTCCAGGATGCCGGCGGCGTTGGCGATCCGCCGGTCGATCTCGTCGCGCGGCACGCGGCGATTCTTGAGGCCGTATTCGAGATTCTGCCGAACGGTCATGTGCGGATAGAGCGCATAGTTCTGGAAGACCATGGCGATGTTGCGGTCGGCCGGATCAACGTGGCCGACGTCGCTGCCTGCTATCCTGAGGTGCCCGGAGCTTATGGCTTCGAGGCCCGCGATCATCCGCAGCAAGGTCGATTTTCCGCATCCTGAGGGCCCGACCAGAACGATCATTTCGCCGTCGGCGACGGTGAGATTGATCCCCTTTACCGCCGGAACCGCCCCGTAATTCTTCTTCAGGTCGATCAGTTCGATAGCTGCCATGGCATCCTCCTCTAATGTCGTCATACATTTGTAACATGCTATTGACATTTGTAACAAGTGGCCCCAACCTTGTTTTATCGCCACTCTGGGAGGGGTTGACCGGCGCCGGGCGCGCCGGTCGGCGAACAACGGCAATGGAGAGGAAAACGAAATGACGGCAAAGTCTTCGATAGGCGCCCGCATGGGGCGGACGATCCGGTCGTTCGCGGCGGGTGTTGCACTGGTGACGCTCGGCCTGGCCAATGCGGGCGACGCCGGCGCGGCCGATCGCGTCAAGATCGAATGGTGGAATGCGGCAGGCGGCCGCCTTGCCGAGATCACCAACAAGCTGATTGCCGACTTCAACGCCTCACAGGACAAATACGAGGTCGTCGGCATCGGCAAAGGCAATTACGAGGAAACCATGGCGGCGATGGTGGCCGCCTACCGCGTCCACCAACAGCCGGTGCTGATCCAGGCCGCTGAGCGGGGTTTCCTGACCATGTACAATTCCGGCGCCATCATTCCGGTGCCGGCGCTCATGGAGAAGGAAGGCTACAAGATCGACTGGAACGATTTCCTCGCCCCGGTGGCCGGCTTCTATCTCGTCGATGGCAAGCCGGCGGCGATGCCCTTCAACAGCTCGACGCCGATCTTCTGGTACAATGCCGATCATTTCAAGGCAGCCGGCTTCGACAAGCCGGGCGAGACCTGGCAGGAGCTCGACAAGCAGCTCAGCGCTATCAAGGAGAAGGGAATTTCGAAGTGCCAGATGGCGCTTGCAAACGACTTCTATTGGAGCCTGATCGAAAACTACGCGGCCATCCAGGATCAGCCTTACGGAACCAAGGCGAACGGCTTCGGCGGTCTCGATACCGAGTTCATCTTCAACAAGAGCCCGCTGGTCGTCGCTCAGGTGACGCGCCTCAAAACATGGCTCGATGCCGGCATCCTGCAGATCGCAGGTCAGGGCCTCTCGCCCGACCAGCTGTTTACGTCGGGCACCTGCTCGACCTATGTGGCCTCCACCGCGGCCCATGCTGCCGTCGAGAGCGGCGCAAAATTCAATTGGAGCGCAACGTTCCTACCGCATGAGGAGGGTATCGAGCCGAAGAACAGCACCATCGGTGGCGGCGCGCTCTGGGTCCTGAAAGGCAAGTCGGAGGATGAATATGCGGGTGCTGCCGCCTTCCTGAACTTCCTCGCTTCGCCGAAGACGCAGGTCTGGTGGAGCAAGCAGACCGGCTATGTGCCGGTCACGAACGCCGCCTATGAACAAGCCAAGTCTGAGGGCTATTTCAAGGATCACCCGACCCGCGAGATCGCCATTCTCCAGCTGACGCGCGGAACGCCGACCGACAATTCGCGCGGCTTCCGCTTCGGCAATCACAACCAGTCGATGGCGCTTTTGGTGGAAGAGATCCAGGGCGTCTGGACCGGACAAAAGACACCACAGCAGGCGCTGGATGCGGCGGCGGCCCGCGGAAACCAGATCCTTCGCCAATACGAGCAGCTTCATGCAGCAAAGTAGGACTTTGGGAAAGATGGAGGGCGCCGCCAGGCGCCTTCGCATCCCGGATATTCTCTCGACTGGCCGGAGGAGCGCGCAGCCCTTGGAACCCGGGTTGAAGTCGGCTAATTTTAACAAGCCCTGGCTCGCTTTCGGCCTGGTCGCGCCGCAACTGCTGATACTGCTGTTCTTCTTTTTCATCCCCTCCTACAAGGCGCTGTCGCTGGCCTTCGTTCAGGTCGATCCCTTCGGCGGCACCGAAATTTTCGTCGGGCTGGAGAATTTCTACAATCTGTTCGCAAGTCCGGAATATCGCGCCAGTGCGCTGTTCACGCTGTGGTTTACCGTCGCGCAGAATGCCGCAACGCTTCTGCTTGCCGGCCTGTTTGCCTTCGCCACCGATTTCGTGATCAGGGGCAGGGGAATTTATAAGAGCATCATCCTGCTTCCCTATGCGATCGCGCCGGTCATATCAGGGGTGATCTGGGCCTTCCTGTTCAATCCGGCTGTTGGGCCGATCGCGCAGTTTCTGCATGGGTTGGGCGTCGAATGGGATCCGAACCGGCGGCCGTTCGATGCGCAGCTTCTGGTGACGATCGCCTCGGTCTGGAAGAATGTCTGCTACGACTACATTTTTCTCGTCGCTGCATTGCTGGCTGTGCCCGCTTCGCTGTTGGAGGCGGCAAAGCTCGATGGCGCAAGACCCGTGCGGCGCTTCTTCACCATCTCGCTGCCGCTGATTTCGCCGACGATCTTCTTCCTCGTGGTGATGAACTTCGTCTACGGACTGTTCGAAACCTTCGGCATCATCGATGCGGTCACCCGCGGCGGCCCGGCGGGAGCAACGAACAGCCTGGTCTACAAGGTCTATCAGGACGGCTTCGTACAACTGGACCTCGGTTCGTCGGCCGCCCAGTCCGTGCTGCTGATGCTGATCGCCATCCTGTTCACCGTCATTCAATTCCGCGCTCTCGAGCGCAAGGTCAATTACCAGGTGTAGTCATGCCCGAACGTCATCTCGGTCTTTCGATCTTCTGCCACGCGGTGCTGCTCATCGGCGCGGTCTTCGTCTGCCTGCCGCTCTACTTCGCCTTCGTCGCCGGTTCGCTCACCTTACAGGAGGTTCAGCAGACGCCGTTCCCGGTCATGCCGGGCTCGCATTTCTTCGAAAACCTGGCTGCCGCCTGGCAGCAGGGCGAATTCTCCCGGCTGTTCCTGAATTCGATCATCGTCACCGCCGGCATCGTCATCGGCAAGCTGGCGATCTCGCTGATCGCCGCTTTCGGTGTCACCTATTTCCGCTTCCCGTTTCGCATGACGGCGTTCTGGCTCATTTTCGTGTCGCTGATGCTTCCGGTCGAGGTCCGCATCATCCCGACCTATGAAGCGGTCGCCGATGCTGCCGGGCCGCTTCGCTGGCTGGCTGCGACGATCGGTCTGTCCGGTGTCGTCGAACAACTGACGGGATACAGCATGGAAGCCTCGTTGAAATGGAATATGGTCAACAGCTATAGCGGCCTGATCCTGCCGCTGATCGCCTCGGCCTCCGCAACCTTCCTGTTCCGGCAGTTTTTCCTGACCGTTCCCGATGAGCTTTGCGAGGCGGCCAAGCTCGACGGCGCCGGTCCGCTGAAATTTTTCAAGGATATCCTCCTGCCGCTGTCGAGCGCCAACATAGCGGCGTTGTCGATCATCCTGTTTCTCTACGGCTGGAACCAGTATTTGTGGCCGTTGCTGTTCACCACCGACAAGGAGATGGGAACGGCGGTGCTCGGGCTGAAGCAACTCGTTCCGGTCTCGGACTCGGCGCCGGCCTGGAACATTGCCATGAGCGCGGCGCTGCTCGTCATGCTTCCGCCTGCGGCGGTCATTCTCTTCATGCAACGCTGGTTCACCAAGGGGCTGGTGGACTCCGGAAAATAACACGAAGATCTCAAGGATATTTAGACGATGGTGCATATCATCGGCCACCGCGGTGGCCGTAATCTCTGGCCTGAAAACAGTCTTTCGGGCTTCCGAAAACTTGCGCAAATGCCGGTCGACGGCGTGGAGTTCGACATCCACCTGACACGATCGGGAGAAATGCTGGTCATTCACGACCCGACGCTCGAGCGCACCACGGATGCGCGCGGGCCGGTCGCCGACCTCAGCCTCGGAAAACACCGTGAAATCAGCCTCACGCAGAGCGACGGGGAGACGATCCCGACGCTGGAAGAGGTGCTTGCCGTTTTCAAGGATACAGCGCTCGAACTTCACATCGAACTGAAGACCCATGCCGATGGAACGCCGTATGAGGGGCTTGCCGCCAAGGCATTCGCCGCCGTCGAGCGGTTTGGTCTGGCCGAGCGATCGGTTCTCACCAGCTTCCATCCCGACGTGCTCGCCGACATTCGCAAGGTTGCTCCCGGCATCCGGACTTTGTCGTCCTTTGATGCCAAGTCGGCCGAGCGTCTTGGTCTGACGAGCGGCCTCAGCCTGATGACGCAATGCTCGGATATCATCGCCGTCGAAAAGTCGCTGCTTCAGGCGCACTGGGATGAGATAACCCAGCTCGTGCCGCTCGACCGTCTCGGCGCCTGGGTTCCGAACGAAATCAGCGATCTCGAATACTGGCTTGCCAAACCGATCCGGCAGATCACCACCGACCGGCCGGATCTCGCCTTGCGGGCGCGGGGGTGACGCATGCTCGATAACCGCATCGATCATCCCGGTATGACGGGCACCATGGACAGCATCGACCTCGTGATCTTCGATTGCGACGGCGTGCTCATAGACAGCGAGCCGATCGCCAGCCGCACTTTGGCGGAAACGCTGCAAGGCGCCGGCATCGCGATCAGCGCAGCGGAGGCACATGTCAAATTCACCGGCAATTCGGAAAGCATCATCGCCGAAATGTGTCGGCGCGATTACGGGATAGTCGATATCGCCGCGCTGTTCGAGACCTGGCATCTCAATCTGTTCGAGGAGTTCGCGCGCTCGCTGACGCCCATTCCTGGCATTTCCGCCATCGTCCATAATCTCAACCGGCCGAAATGCGTCGCGTCGAACAGTACGATGCAACGGCTTCGCAACAGCCTGGGGAAACTCGATCTGTGGAGCGCGTTCGGCGAGGACGTCTTCAGCGCCGAAGTCGTGCCGCGGCCGAAGCCGGCGCCCGATCTCCTGCTACATTGCGCTGAACGCTTTCGAGCCTGTCCCGCCAAATGCGTCATGATCGACGACAGCGCTCATGGCATTGCGGCAGCCGTAGCCGCAGGCATGACGGCGGTCGGATTCGTCGACCCGGCCGATCCGAGACCTGGCCGCCGTGCGGTGCTCGACGCTGCCGGAGCGGTCGCCGTTGCGACAGGGGCGGTGGAGCTCGCCGCCATTCTGGAAAATGTCGGAGAGAGGCTATGACGGCGATCGTCTCGCATGCGGCTTTGGCTCTCAATGCCGTCGGGCGTCGCTTGGCTCGCGCCTCGCTGTCCTTGCCATGCTGTCGCGACCGCGTAATGTCAGCGTCCCTGGATGGGCGATCTCTCCGGATATAGTGAACCTTTGAAATCGGCCGCGGCTGCCAATCAACCCCGATCCCTGGCGATCTGAAACGAGAGACCATGAGCGACACATCTCATACCCCGGAAGCCGGCGCCAATTATGTCGTCGGCGTCGATGTCGGCACCGGCAGCGCCCGGGCCGGCTTGTTCGATATGGCCGGCAGCATGCTTGCCTCCGCCAAGCGGAATATCAGCCTGTTTCATGAAGCCGGCTCCATCGTCGAGCAGTCGAGCCGCGAAATCTGGAGCGCCGTTTGCGCGGCCGTGCGAGAGGCGGTTTCCGCAGCCGGCGTCGATCCGGCCTCCGTGGTGGGGCTGGGATTCGACGCCACCTGTTCGCTCGTCGTCCTCGGCGAAGGCGGCAAGCCGCTGCCCGTCGGGCCCTCGGAAGATCCGGACCGGAATATCATCGTGTGGATGGACCACCGCGCTGTCCGACAGGCGGAGCGCATCAATGCGTTTGGGCATGACGTGCTGCGTTACGTCGGCGGCCGTATCTCTCCCGAAATGGAAACGCCGAAGCTTCTCTGGCTCAGAGAAAACCGTCCCGAGGTGTTCGCCGCCGCCTGGCAATTCTTCGATCTCGCGGATTTCCTGACCTGGCGGGCGACCGGCGACCTGTCGCGCTCGACCTGCACGGTCACCTGCAAGTGGACCTATCTCGCCCATGAAAAGCGCTGGGACAGCAGCTATTTCCATCAGGTCGGCCTCGGTGCGCTGGCAGACGAAGGTTTTGCCCGCATCGGCACGTCCATCGTCGAGCCGGGGTCGGCGCTTGGCCAGGGACTGACCGCTGCGGCAGCTGATGAACTTGGCCTGGTCCCGGGCACGGCCGTCGCGGCCGGGCTGATCGACGCCCATGCCGGCGGCGTCGGAACCGTCGGCGCCGATCCGCAGGTCAATCTTGCCTATGTCTTCGGGACCTCCTCCTGCACGATGACCTCGACGGCGGAACCGTCTTTCGTTTCCGGCGTCTGGGGTCCTTACTATTCGGCGATGGTGCCGGGCCTCTGGCTGAACGAGGGCGGCCAGAGTGCCGCCGGCGCGGCGATCGACCAGCTCCTCTCCTTCCATCCGGCGGCCGGCGAGGCGAGGGAGCTTGCGACGAGCGCGGGCACTGCGCTGCCGGTCCTGCTTGCCGACATTGCCGCCGGCAAGGCGGGCCGTGCTTCCGATGCGGTCAAGCTGGCGGCCGGGCTGCACGTCGTTCCCGAGTTCCTCGGCAACCGCGCGCCCTTTGCCGATCCGCACGCCCGGGCTGTTATCGCCGGCCTCGGCATGGAGCGGGATCTCGACAGCCTGGTTGCGCTATACATCGCCGGGCTTTGCGGCATCGGCTACGGCCTCAGGCAGATCATCGAAACGCAGGCCGAGGCGGGCGTCAACGTCGGAACCATCGTCATCAGCGGCGGCGCCGGCCAGCACGATTTCGTCCGCCAGGTGCTCGCCGATGCGAGCGGCAAGCCGGTGGTCGCCACGAAGGCCGAGGAGCCGGTGCTGCTCGGGGCGGCCATCCTCGGCGCCGTCGCCGGCCGCCAATTTGCCGATGTGCGCGCGGCGATGAGCGAACTCACCAGGGAGCAAACACGCTTTCAGCCGTCCGAGGGTGAGATTTCCGATCTCCACCGCAAGCGTTACGAAGCCTTCAAGGAACTTCAGACGCTGGCGCGCAAGCTTCGCGGCGATGGCTGACATTGCTGCGCGACGCTAATTATTGATGGCGATGATCGCCCAGTGGCTCTCTTGGCAGGCGTTGTCGTCGCAGACCGCGCCCATCCAGACGGCGCCGTTGGCGAGCATGACGCCGTCGCTGTTGACGAAGAGATCCTGATATTGCTGATGCCCGACGGCGCGGCGGGTCTCCGGCGTCACCAGATCGTCGAAATTCTCGACGAAATCCTCGGCGTTCTCGACATCATAGGTCTCGCCGTTGGCCTTGACGGTCAGCGGATATTCGGTAAGGCCGGCGATGGTCTCGGCGTCGCCGGAGCGCATCGCCACAACGAGCTGGCGCAGCGGCCGGTCGAAGCCCGCGGCATCGCCGTGTAATTCCTCGATGCGATTATAGACCTCGTTTTCCGACTGCGCGAAGGCGCCGGCGCTTAGGAGCGGTGCTCCCAGGACTATTGCTCCAGCAAAGAGAAGGGCGGCAGGCAGGCGCGACATGGAAAGCTCCCGGCAATGGCATGGGGTGACATTATGCGGTGCTGACGGATGCGCGCCTATCCCATTCTGGCGTCTGCCGGCGCTTTCCCGTATAAAAATCTGCCGGGCCTGCTTGACGGCTCGATTGGTTTGTCGCATAAACTTCACGAACCGTACCGTACGGTACGTATATGGGAGCCGTGACCGTGTCCGTCGATACTGCAGAGCCGAGCGAATTTTCGCCGCGCCAGAACGCCGTTCTGGAGCAGGCGCTGCGGCTGCTCGTCGATGGCGGCGAGAAGGCGCTGACGACCTCGGGGGTGGCGCGCGCCGCCAATTGCTCCAAGGAAAGCCTCTACAAGTGGTTCGGCGATCGCGACGGTCTGCTCTCGGCGATGATTGCCTATCAGGCAAGCAAGGTGCGCACCTTCGAGCGCAACGGCGAGCGGCTGACGGCGGCGAGCCTGCATGACCATGTGGTCATTTTCGCGCGCGACCTGCTGGAGGTTCTGGCCGGCGACGTCTCGCTGGCGCTGAACCGGCTGGCGATCGGCCAATCGAACCGCGACGGTTCGAAGCTCGGCAAGCTGCTGCTGGAGCGCGGCCGCCGGCAGATCGACCGCCGCGCCATGGCGCTGATCGATGCCGGAAAGAGGGCGGGGCTGCTGCGGTTTTCCGATGCCGATGAGGCTTATCACACGCTTTACGGCCTTGTTGTTTCCGACCTGCATGTGCGCATGCTGCTCGGGGAACCCGGCCTCAAGGATACCGCGCGTCAAGCGGAGAGGGCGGTGACCGCCTTCCTCCGGCTTTACGGCACGGACAAGGTTCTGGCGGAGATGCCGGTTCTCGGCTGATTTCGCCTTAATGACAGTCAACAAGACAAGCACAAGGGAAGGAACTTCAAATGCGCGTCTATTACGATCGTGATGCCGATCTCAACCTCATCAAGGCCAAGAAGGTCGCCGTCATCGGCTACGGTTCGCAGGGCCGTGCCCATGCGCTGAACCTGAAGGACAGCGGCGCCCAGAACCTCGTCATCGCCCTCAAGGCCGGTTCGCCCACAGTCAAGAAGGCCGAAGCCGATGGCTTCAAGGTCATGACGGTTGCCGAAGCTGCCGGCTGGGCCGACCTGATGATGATGGCGACGCCTGACGAACTGCAGGCCGACATCTACAAGGCCGACATCGCGCCGAACATCCGCGACGGCGCTGCCATCGCCTTCGCTCACGGCCTCAACGTTCACTTCGGCCTGATCGAGCCGAAGGCTTCGGTCGACGTCGTCATGATCGCGCCGAAGGGCCCGGGCCACACGGTTCGCGGCGAATATCAGAAGGGCGGCGGCGTTCCCTGCCTGGTTGCCGTTCACCAGAACGCGTCCGGCAATGCGCTTGAACTCGCGCTCTCCTACGCCTGCGGCGTCGGCGGCGGCCGCTCCGGCATCATCGAAACCAACTTCCGCGAAGAGTGCGAAACCGATCTCTTCGGCGAACAGGTCGTTCTTTGCGGCGGTCTCGTCGAGCTCATCCGCGCCGGTTTCGAAACGCTCACCGAAGCCGGTTATGCGCCTGAAATGGCCTATTTCGAGTGCCTGCACGAAGTGAAGCTGATCGTCGACCTGATCTATGAAGGCGGCATCGCCAACATGAACTACTCGATCTCCAACACAGCCGAGTGGGGCGAATACGTCACCGGTCCGCGCATCATCACCGAAGAAACCAAGGCGGAGATGAAGCGTGTCCTCAAGGACATCCAGACCGGCAAGTTCACCTCCGAGTGGATGCAGGAATACCGGTCGGGTGCGGCCCGCTTCAAGGGCATCCGCCGCAACAACGACAGCCACCAGATCGAGGAAGTCGGCGCCAAGCTGCGCGGGATGATGCCCTGGATCGGCAAGAACAAGCTGGTCGACAAGAGCGTGAACTAAGCGGTTCCGATGAAATAAACAAAAGAGGCCGGAGTGAAAGCTCCGGCCTCTTTTGCTATTGGTCCGTTGTCGAAGCTGCCATAGGGGATCTGACGTGCTTGAAACGATTGTGCTGACGGCAAAGCAGGACCTGGAAGATAGCCTTAAGACCCTCTATCCCACATTCTTCGAATATCCGTTTCCATCTTCGCTGGACGCTTCACCGCTCCGTGATGCCGAGAAAATTCTGGCGGCCCTTAGGTCGGCGCCTTTGCGAGAGATCGATGCAGCGGCACTCGGCCCGTATGCGGCAAGTGCGATAACGACCGTCGGCTCGGTCGATGATTTCAGGCACTTTCTGCCGCGTATTCTCCACTGCGCCGTCTTGGGCGCGTCAGCATATGGTTTCGAGCCGCCCATCATCGCTTCCAAGCTTCTATCGTGCGACTGGCAGCAATGGCCGGTAGCCGAGCGGACGGCAATCGCGAATTTCTTCTACTCGGCCTGGGCCTATAAGAGGTTGCAGGATCCCGATTTTGATGCATCGGCTTGGGACTGGATAGTCGCAATGGCGAAGCTCGATCTTCAGTTCCGGGCATGCCTTGATCTGTGGCTGAAGCAGCCGACGCCGAACGCCCTTCTGCAACTCGCCGGCGCTGATCTCAAAAGCCTCTACAGGGGCACGGGGTTCTGGCAGGACATCGCATCGGCAGATCGTCATCTTGTCCTCGAATGGATCAAGAGCGATATCGTTGAAAATGCATTTATCGGTCTGATTGATGCGATGCCGCCGCAGCGGCATTGGATCGTCGATCGCCTCCTCGACGAAATCGGAGAGTTGCGGCGTTTGCCTTTTCGCGTTGAAACGCTGGAGTGATAATCTCGGGAGGCCTCCGATCCTTGCACAGCGAGCGTTTTTCGGTTCAAGGTCGTGAAACAGTTCCGATCAAATGGTTTCGGACCTCTGCCTCTACCGCTCCGCACTGATTGTCAGCCAGCGGGTCGGCTTGCCGTCGTAGCCGCCGCCGTCGTGTTCGGCGATGGCGAGGTTGCGCCAGCCGTCCTTCGTCAGAAGCTCCGACAGCCACTCGGCGGAGGGGTAGTTGTAGTAGCGCCCGAAGCCGTCATGGCCTTCCGCGTCTCCCGCCTTGAAACTTGCGTGAAGGAGGCCGCCGATTTTCAGCGCCCGGCGGATGCGGGCGAAGACATCGGGCAGCTCAAGCCTCGGGACATGGAGAAGGCTTGCATGCGCCCAGACGCCGTCGAAGGCGCTGTCGGCGTCGAGCTCCTGGAACAGCATGACCTTCACAGGCCTGCCGATCAGCGCTTCCGCCTGTCTGGCAAGCTCGGCTGAGCCATCCGTCGGTGTCACGTCGAAACCCTGCGACAGCATGTAGGCGCTGTCCTGGCCGCCACCGCAGCCGAGTTCGAGGATTGCGCCACCCGATGCAATACCGGCGAGGAAGGCATCGAGCTGCTGCTTCGGCAGGCTGCGCGCCCGGTTGGCGTATGTCTCGGCGTTTTCTTCGTAAAAGGCGGAGGTGCTGTCACTAGGCATGCGGGTCGGCCGTCGGGGAGCGTCGTTTGGATTGAAGATGTCTTTCGGGAAGCCGGTCGGCGCCGATGATATCGATGACGAGGATACCGTCCGGTATTTCGCGGTAGAAGGCGACGTGGCGCATGTGGAGGAGGCGGCGGAGGCCGGCGCCGAGTTCGTCGCACTCATCTCCCATGGAGGGCACGCGCGAAAGAAGCACGAAAATCCTGTCCCAATCGAGAAGATAGGCATCCGCCTGCGCCTCGCCGAAATGCAGGCTGGCATATTCGTCGATGCCCGACAGCACGGCGTCTGCGGTTCGGGTCAGCCTATAGGTGGTCACGCAGCTTCGCCTTTGTTTCCATCAGAATATCGGCAATGCGCCGGTCGCTGATGCCGCTTTCCTCAGCCAGCCTCAGAATCTCGCGCACTTCTTCGTCATCGAGCTTGCGGTGGTTCTGATCCTTCAGGACGAGTTCCGCCAGATAGGCGCTGGCGCTGCTATATCTGCCGCTTGCAACACGGCGTGCGACGTAGTCCGTCAGATTATCCGGAAGGGAGATCGTCATTTTCGCCATTGAATTCAGTGCCGTCCGTCCATGCCGGTTTCGGCGTCCCCGATGCCAGATTACCATTTCCCACTTTATGATAGAAGCGTTATGCGCCGCCGTCGAACACTTGGGTCACATCGAGGTCAGTCTTTTTTATCGATATAGACGCCGCGTTCGAAATCCTTGAAATCGGCGTCGCAGGTCAGAATATCCGCATCATGGTGGTAAGCTCGAGCTGCACGATCGTCGGTACGATACATTGATCGCTCCGGCGAGAACGGACTATATCTCCTAGCCCGACGGCTTTGCGGGCGACGGAGAGCGGCGCCCACCTGTCGGTGTTGACGCCGCCGGTCGCGTGGAACGTCCGAAGTTCAGCTCGGGATGAGGCGCGTCCAGTCATGCTCATCGTTCGTTACGCCCTTCTGCAGACTGACGAGTTGCTGGCGCAGTTCGCTGGTCAACTTGCCGGTCTGTCCGTCTCCGACCAGAAACTCACCGCCGGCATGTCGAACCAGGCCGATGCCCGCCAGGACTGCGGCAGTGCCGCAAGCGAACGCTTCGACGAGCCTGCCGCTGGCAGCGTCGTCTTGCCATTCCGCGAACGAGTAGGGGCGCTGCTCGACACGCAAGCCCCTTTCTTCGGCGAGCACGATCACGGAAGCCCGGGTGATGCCCGGCAGGATCGTGCCGCCAAGGGGCGGGGTCACCACCGATCCATCGTTCATCACGAAGAAGACGTTCATGCCGCCGAGTTCTTCGACCCAGCGATGCTCTGCGGCATCAAGGAAGACCACCTGATCGCAACCCTTTTTGGTCGCCTCGGCTTGCGCCACGAGGCTGGCTGCGTAGTTTCCGCCGCATTTTGCGGCGCCTGTGCCGCCGGCGGCCGCACGGGTATATTCGGTCTCGACCCATAGGGAAACCGCCTTCGCGCCGCCCTTGAAGTAAGCGCCGACCGGAGAGGCGATGATGCAGAAGACATATTCCTGAGCCGGACGAACGCCGAGAAACGCCTCGTTGGCGAACATGAAGGGGCGAAGGTAGAGGCTGGCGTCGCCTGTGGGTATCCAGGCCTTGTCGACACGGACCAGTTCTTCGACCGCCTTCAGGAAGAGTTCTTCGGGCACGGGAGGCATCGCCATGCGGGTCGCCGATTGCGCGAAGCGGCGTGCGTTCTCTTCAGGCCGAAAGAGCAGAATCCGGCCATCATCCGCCTTGTAGGCTTTCATGCCCTCGAAGATTTCCTGAGCATAGTGCAGCACGGCGCTCGCAGGATCGAGCTCCAGGGGTCGCCTCGGCGTAACCTTTGCATCGTGCCAGCCCTTGTCCGCAGTCCATCGTGCCAGGACCATATGATCCGTGAAGAGCTTGCCGAAGCCGGGCGCTTCGAGTGCCTGAATGCGATCGGCGTCCGGGACGGGAGACTTGTGGAGTTCGATTTTGATTTCAGGAGAGGCTGACGTCATTTCTGGCACCTTGATAGTAAATTGAATAGTGGCGGCGACACTACCGCCGCCGAGCTGGTCTTGGAAGGGTCTGAATCAGCCGGTTTCGACTTTGATCAGAGGAATAATCGCTTGATGTGGCTGACGTCGAGCAGCAAATTCGCAACCGGGCGCCTTCGATATCGGATGGCGGTTGCATCAACTGAAATCCCGATCATCCAAAGGCTTTTGAATATACGATTCCAACATGTCACCATGACAAGAAAATAGGTCAGTATTGTTGACATAAATTTCCTGGCGTGGTCATCTGTCAGGAATAGAAAATACGAGGAAACCCCATGCTGAACTGGGACACCATGTTTGCGTCGCGCTCGTCGCGCATGCGCGCATCCGAGATCCGCGAGCTCCTGAAACTTCTCGACCGGCCCGATATCATTTCCTTTGCCGGCGGCATTCCTGATCCGGCGCTGTTTCCCGATCGGGAGTTCAAGCAGGCCTATGCCGATATCTTCGACGGCGCTGCCGTCAATTCTGCGCTGCAATATTCGGTCAGCGAAGGCTACAAGCCGCTGCGCGAATGGCTGATCGGGCAGATGACCGATCTCGGTATCCCCTGCGAACTCGACAATGTCTTCATCGTCTCCGGCTCGCAGCAGGGGCTCGATTATCTCGGCAAGCTGTTCCTGTCGCCTGGTGATACCGCGCTGGTCACATGGCCGACCTATCTCGGTGCGCTGCAGGCCTTCAACGCCTATGAACCGGCCTACGACCAGCTGACGCCGAACGGCAACCGGACACCGGAGTCCTACCGTGCGGCTGCAGCGGCAGCCGGCGGCAAGGTGAAATTCGCCTATCTCTCCGCCGACTTCTCCAATCCGACCGGCGAAACGGTCGATCTTGAGGGCCGCCGGAAGGTTTTGGCACTGGCCGAAGACCTCGACGTCGCCGTCATCGAAGACGCGGCCTATCAGTCGCTGCGTTACGACGGCGATCCGATCCCGCCGATCCTGGCGTTGGAGATCGCCGAAAAGGGCCATATCAACGATACGCGCACGATCTATTGCGGCAGCTTTTCCAAGACGCTGGCGCCCGGCCTTCGTGTCGGCTTCATCGTCGCCAATGCCCCCGTCATCCGTAAGCTGGTGCTGATGAAGCAGGCCGCCGACCTGCATTCCTCGACGATCAACCAGATGGCGATATCGGATGTCGCCGAGTGCGGCTTCGACGCGCAGGTCGCGAAGATCAAGGCCGCCTACAGCAAGCGCCGCGACTGCATGCTGGCCGCGCTCGAGAAATACATGCCCGAAGGCACCAGCTGGACCAAGCCGGAAGGCGGCATGTTCATCTGGATCACGCTGCCGGAGAGTATGGACGGCGCCAAGCTTCTGGCGAAATCGCTCGAAACCGCCAAGGTCGCCTTCGTGCCCGGCAAAGCCTTCTTCGCCGACGGTTCCGGCGCCAACACGTTCCGCGTCAGCTTCTCCTGCGCCAACGAGCAGATGATCGAGGACGGTATCGGCCGCCTGGGCGCGCTGATCTCGGCCGAGATCGGCGGCTGATTGTTGTAGGTTGGGCGATACGCTGCCACGAGTCCCTTCTCCCCAGCGGGAGCCAGCCAGCGCCAATCAGAAGATCGTCGTCCACCGTTCGCCGTTTCGCTCTTGCCGTCACCGATACTGCCGGCCACGGTGCCGTGGTGACCGTCTATCGCTGGAGATGCGGGCCGAACAGCTCGAGATCGGCTTCACCAAGCCTGTCGCTCGCCGTGTTCAGCTGGTGCCAGTAGGGATAGATCACCGGCGGCAGGCTGACGGCATCGAGGCGTTTGCGCTCCTCGTCCGTGAGCTTCAGTTCGGCGGCGGCGATGTTGTCGCGGAACTGGGCTTCGGTGCGGCCGCCGATGATGACCGAGGTCACCGCCTTGCGGCCGATCAGCCAGGCGAGCGCCACTTGAGCGGCCGAGACGCCGCGTTCTTCACCGATCGCCACCAGCGTCTCGACGATGTTCCAGAGGCGGTTCTCGTCGCGGATCGGCGGTTCGGTCCAGCCGGCGAACTGGCGCGTGCCTTCGGGTGCGGCCTGGTTGCGGCGGTGTTTGCCGGAAAGCAGGCCGCCGGCAAGCGGGCTCCAGACCAGCACGCCGAGGCCCTGGTCGATCGAGATCGGCAGCAGCTCATATTCGGCGTCGCGGGCTTCCAGCGTATAATGGATCTGCTGGCTGACGAAGCGCTGGTAGCGGTGCTCGTTGGCGATGCCGAGCGCCTTCATGATGTGCCAGCCGGAATAGTTCGAGCAGCCGACGTAACGCACCTTGCCCTGCCTGATCAGCGTGTTCAAGGCTTCCATCGTCTCTTCGAGCGGGGTCTGGCCGTCCCATTCATGCACCTGATAGAGATCGATGACATCGGTCTTCAAGCGTTTCAGGCTGGCTTCGCATTCGCGGATCAGGTGGTAGCGCGACAGGCCCTGGTCGTTCGGGCCGTCACCCATGCCGAAACGGGCCTTGGTGGCAAGCAGCACGCCTTGCGGCCGCTTGCCGGAGAGCACGTCGCCGATGATGTTTTCGCATTCGCCGTTGGAATAGGCATTGGCGGTGTCAATAAGGTTGATGCCGGCATCGATGCACATATCGATCATCTTGCGCGCCTCGGAGACGCCGAGGTCCCCGACGGTCTTCGCCCATCCGACGCCGCCGAAGGTCATCGTGCCCATGGTCAAAGTCGAAATCTTGAGGCCTGAACGGCCGAGCAGACGATATTCCATTGAAATTCCTCCTCCATCGAAAACACGATTGACGTACCTCGGCGCGGCGGAATGGCAATGGCGGCGCGTTCACGCCTGCGTGAGGCTTAGGCAAAATTGTGAGCGCCGGCATCTTCCGGCCGTACGGCGGCCGCGGTCGACGCGCGTCCGGCGGCGGGGCGCCGGCAGACGGATCGTACAATATGCCATCGGCTTGTCGACGGAAATCGTTCGGGCTTGGCGATGACGCGCGGGCGCCGCGCCGCGTCAGGTCTCTTCCTTGTTCTTCTTCTGAATGTTGTCGCGGATGGACGCGATCGTTTCCCGAATCGTGTTGACGGTCGTGGCGTCGAGACCGACGGCTTTTCCGATGCAGTCGAACACATGGGCGGCACGGCTCTTCAAGGCGTGCCCCTCCTTCGTCAGGCGCAGCAGGACCTGGCGCTCATCGGCGGGATTTCGGTTGCGGGTGACGAGGCCGGCATTTTCCAGCCGCTTCAACAGCGGGGTGAGGGTGCTCGAGTCAAGAAACAGCGTCTCGCCCAGATCTTTCACCGTGCGGTCGTCATGCACCCATAAAGTGGTCATCACCAGGAATTGTGGATAGG
Source organism: Rhizobium ecuadorense (assembly GCF_001187535.1). Lineage (GTDB taxonomy): Bacteria > Pseudomonadota > Alphaproteobacteria > Rhizobiales > Rhizobiaceae > Rhizobium > Rhizobium ecuadorense. The sequence goes on along the minus strand of NZ_LFIO01001075.1, from coordinate 25,878 downwards.
TGAGATCCAACTCGTCGAGCAGCGGGCGGTAAAGCTGGTTAAAGGCATGGCCTGCCGAATAGATTGAAAAGCAGAGCATTTCATCCACCTTCGGCAGGTCGGCGAGATCATCTGGTGTGGCGTCGTTCATCACCTTACTCCTCAGGCATCAATATAATTTGTGCGCGATCTATTTGCAAGCTATTGACGTCTCGGCTTCGCTGGCCTATTTAGATCGTGCACAAATAAATAGCCTGCAAACTATACGATATCGAGAATGCGAGCGGCCTGCCGCGTCGGAGATGCGGAAACGAGTGATCGCCTTCCCCGAATCTAAGTCAAACCGAACCGACGAAAGGAAATGACCAATGTTGAAGTTTGCTGCTGTCGTCGCCCTGGCGGGCGCGCTTCTTTCCGGAACTGCCGTTGCCGAGCCGGCCAAGCCGACCGTCGTCCTCGTCCACGGCGCCTTTGCCGATTCCTCCAGCTGGAACGGCGTGGTCGAAATCCTGCGCAAGGACGGTTTCCCGATCGTGGCTGCCGCCAACCCGCTGCGCGGCGTTTCCAATGACGCCGCCTATGTTTCCGACGTGGTCGCCAGCATCGCCGGTCCGGTCGTCCTCGTCGGCCATTCCTATGGCGGGCAGGTGATCTCGACTGCCGCAAACGGCCACGACAACGTCAAGTCCCTGGTCTATGTCGCGGCCTTCGCACCTGATACAGGGGAATCGGTTGCCGATCTCGCCGGCAAGTTTCCCGGCGGCACGCTGGGTGCCGCGCTTGCGGCGCCGGTGAAGCTGAGCGGGGGCGGCGTTGATCTTTATATCGACCAGGCGAAATTCCATGACCAGTTCGCCAGCGACGTGCCGGCTGAACAGGCTGCCCTGATGGCGGCGGCGCAACGGCCGGTCACCGACGCGGCTCTCAACGAAAAGTCGGGCGAGCCCGCCTGGAAGAAGCTGCCGTCGTGGTTTGTCTACGGCACCGACGACAAGAACATTCCGGCGGCAGCCCTCGGCTTCATGGCCGAGCGGGCGGGGTCCAAGCGGACTGTCGTGGTCGAGGGCGCTTCCCACGTCGTGATGGTTTCGCAGCCGCAGAAGGTGGCAGACCTCATCGAGGAGGCCGCAAAATAACGTTCGATCAGGACCACGGCGCGCAAGTGCCGTGGCTCGATTTTTGGCAGGCATGAGCCTGCATGCGAGGCCGCGATCGACTGGGTTTGCAAGGATGGCTTGTCGGCGGCAGCGGCCGCAGTGAAACTTGACAATATAAGATTGAAAATTGCGGCTATCTTCTTTCGAATCGTCCAAAAGTTGAATATCCCTTCTGACTTCGATCTAGCCGTCCACGATGTAAGGCAAACGGCTAAGTTATTGCGAGCGCAGTGGATCAAGCAAAAACTGCGCGATAATCAGTCTATTAAGGGACCATATTTGCATGCCAATTCAAGTAAGGCGTCGATCCGTGTTCGCGCTTTCGGGAGTTCTTTTGATTGCCGCGAGCGTGCTTCAGGGATGCCCATCTTTAGAGCGGCAGAAACAGGACGGCGAATGGAAAACTCGAACGTTTAAGCCAAGCGAATTACATGGCAGTTCGAGCAACGGGAGTTCGTCGAGCAGTCCTGATGGCGGGCACAGCCAACCTCACGACGGCGCCACCTCAAGTCCGCCCAGCCATATTTAGGGCGTAGAGGGCATTTGTCCGCATATTTCTTCGCCCCGCCGTCTTTTACTCGTGCGATTGCCGGATAAGGTACTGCCCGCAACCGGACTCTCGCCATGTCGCTTCGCCTCGCCACCTTCAACGTCGAAAATCTGCTGACCCGATTCGATTTCACCGGCTTCCGCAACCAGCTGCGCCAGGATCGCGTCATCAAGCTTTTCGATGTGTCGAGCGAGGGCGTCTATCAGCAGCTCGAGCAGGCGCGGGTGATCGCCGCCACCGACGACACGAGACAGATGACGGCGCTGGCGATCGCCGATGCGGATGCCGATATCCTCTGTCTGCAGGAAATCGACAACATGGCCGCGCTGCAGGCCTTCGAATACGGCTATCTCTTCCGCATGGTCGGAAACGGCTATCGGCAGAAATTTCTGGTCGAGGGCAATGACAGCCGCGGTATCGATGTCGCGGTGCTGATGCGCGAGGAAACGCGCGACGGCCAGAAGATCGAGGTCAGGGATATAAGAAGCCATGCGATGACGACTTATCGCGATCTCGATCTCTTCGACGAAGAGCTGGCGCTCACCAACCGCATCGACGATAAGATCTTCAAGCGCGACTGCCTGGAACTCGATCTCCTGATCGGCGGTCGGCCGTTCTCGCTCTATGTCGTGCATTTCAAATCGATGGGCAATCCGCGCGACGGGCTCGACGGGCGGCAATCGACAATGCCGATCCGCCGCGCCGAGGCGCGCGCGGTGCGCCGCATCATTGAGGACCGCTTCGGCGCCGGGCACACGGCCAAGAACAGTTTCGCCATCTGTGGCGACATGAACGATTACCAGGAGCGCGTCGATGTCATCGGCCGACGCGGTACCGATTACCGCTTCGAGCATCACGACGAAGCCGAAAGCGCCCTCGACGTCTTCAGTCATGACGGCTTTGCCGAAAACGTCGTGCGCCGCCGTCATCCCCTCGACCGCTGGACGCTCTACCACGCCCGCGGGCCGCAGGAGCAGTGGCTCTGCCAGCTCGATTATCTCTGGCTTTCGCCGGAGCTCGCCGCCCACAATGCCGGCCGGCTACCGGAAATCATCCGCAGCGGCCAGCCCTATCGCACTATCTTCCCGCCGGGGCAGGAGGTGGAGCGTTATCCGCGCACAGGCTGGGACCGGCCGAAGGCGTCCGATCACTGCCCCGTCGTCATGACACTGGATCTCCCCTGAAAGCGAACATGAAAACCAATTTGAACCTGAATATCGCAAACAGCGATTTTTCCGATGATTTCGCCGGCTGGCCGCCTGAAGCCACCGTCTTCCCGATCGCCGGGGTCGATCTGCGCGTCCTGCCCGGCATTCATCCCTTCGTCCTCGCCGAGGAGGCGGCGATCCGCGAAAACTGGGCGAAGGAAACCGCCGCCAACCCGGCGCTGTTCGACGGCCGCCTGGTGTTCCAGCAGCAACTGTCGTTCAGCGAAGAGGGGATTGCGGGCGAGGGCTACGTCACTCCCTTTTCTGCCTTCATGTGGTGGCGCCGGCAGCCGCAGCGTCAGGGCGGCCTGCATATCTTTGCGTATCCGGTGCTGGAAAGCGCCGACGGCGCGCTGGTGGCGATCCGCATGGGCGCCCATACGGCCAATCCCGGCCAGGTCTATTTCGCCGCCGGCTCGCTGGAACAGGAGGATATCGTCGACGGGCGCTGCGACATCGAGGCCAATATGCGCCGCGAAGTCCACGAGGAGACAGGCCTGGACCTCGCCGACGCGGCGGCGGGGCAGGGGCTCTACGCCAGCTATTCCAGACGCACGGTAGCGCTCATGCGGCTCTTCCGCTTCGACATGACGGCGGCCGAGATGGTGAAGCGGATCGAGGCCCACATGCTGGTCGCCGAGGACAAGGAGATCGCCGGTGCGGTGGCGATCCGCTCGGCCGATCCCTCGGCCCATCCGTATAACATCGCCATGCTGCCGGTGATTAGCTGGTATTTCGGCAAGGCGGGCGCATAAGAGGCACGAGGGCGGAAGGTCAACCTCGTCCTTCGAGGCCACTTCGGGGACGGATGAGGTTGGAGAGAGGTGCGGTATTCTCCAACGTCCCATACTGAGGCTTGCAGGCCGAAGGCCGGAGCCTCGAAGGACAGGCTCCAGTTTGGCTCCTTGCATCCATCTGACTTAGCGCCTTGCACTCGGCCGTTTGGTCGGGCAGGTTGGCGGCGCGATGACCGATTCAAGGAGGCCGATGTGGCGCGAAGCTACAGCGTCTATGACGTGTTCACCGATCGAAAGCTTGCGGGCAACCCGCTGGCGGTGATCTTCGACGGAGACGATCTCAGCGACGAGGCGATGCAGGCGATCACCCGGGAGATCAATCTCTCCGAGACGGTGTTCGTGCAGCCTTCGAGCAATCCCGCCTATGCGGCGAAGCTCAGGATCTTCACGCCCGGGCGTGAGCTGCCGTTTGCCGGCCATCCGACGGTCGGCACGGCGGTAGCGCTGGCCGAGCGGGCGCATGGCGCGTCGACGCTCGATCTCGTGACGGTGCTTGAGGAAAATGTCGGGCCGGTGCGCTGCGCGGTGCGGCTGAGGGAGGGCGAGGCGAGTTTTGCCGAATTCGACCTGCCGCGGAAATCACAGCCGGCGATCATGCCGCTCGACAAGCTCGGCATGGCCGATGCGCTGTCGCTGAAGGTGACCGAGATCGGCTTCGAAAATCACGTGCCGTCGGTCTGGAGCGCCGGCGTACCCTTCCTGCTCATTCCGGTGCACGATGTCGGAGCCGCACAGCGGGTGGAATTCGATCCGCAGCTTTGGGAAAAGATCGTGCCCTTCGTCGAGGGTGCGCTTGCTTCGGCCTATGTCTATTGCCGCGGCGGCGTCAATCACGTGGCGAAGTTCCATGCGCGAATGTTTGCAAGCGGCATGGGGATCGTCGAAGATCCGGCCACCGGCTCGGCGGCGGCCGCACTCTCCGGCGCGATCCATCATTTCGACCGACTGACGGACGGGCATCACCCGATCATGATCGAGCAGGGTGTCGAGATGGGGCGGCCCTCCTTCATCCATCTGCATATCGATGTCGACGGCGGGGCGATCTCCAATGCCCGGATCGGCGGCCAGGCGGTGCGGCTGGCGAGCGGCACGCTCGACCTTTAATTTCATCAGAGGGCCGCGCGCCCGACAGGCGGGTGGCCCTCTATCGCTTTGAATCTGCGCTTAATCCTTGCCGAAAACCGCTTCCGGTTTGCGGGCTTATGCCCTGCATTTCAGCCATGCCGAAAAATCTTCGCGATTAACCAAAGAAAATTCGCCGATGCGCTGGACAAGCCTGCCGATCCTGTTTATACGCCCCGTCACACCGCGCAGCCAAGCGCGGACGGGTGATTAGCTCAGTTGGTAGAGCAGCTGACTCTTAATCAGCGGGTCGTAGGTTCGAGCCCTACATCACCCACCATTTTTTCTTGTAAATCAAAGTGTTGAGCTGATTGTTTCAATCAGCGTGTGGAACACGGACACCTCGCCAGATCACCATTGGATCACGTGGGGTAAGCGTGATCGCCATGGTGGAAAGCCGCACCGAGCGGGCTGGCAAGGGTCGAGACTTATCCGTCGTCAGCGAAACCCCATCCGAATACCTTCGCCGCCGCCGTCCGGCATCGTGCGGGAGTCCGTTGCTGTATGTCCAGACGTAAAGGCCCGGACGCCGACGTAAACCGGTAGGGATTTACGGTAACGTACTTCCTTGGCTGTCAGGCGCGGGCATAATCCATCGACCAACTTTGGGCCGGGGGCCGACAGTCCGATGGATAAACAAAGCGATGCCGATAGGAACTGTTCTGGAGACGCCCGGAGAGGGTTATGGCGGCTCATGCTGAGGCTGCCGGCCATGCGCGGCCGACTCCAGCTTCTGGCGGCAAAATCGTCGTCATTGAATGATCTCTTCGAGGCCTATGACGAAGCAATAGCAACCGTGGAACGCATGTCCAGGGACCGCTCCGGAGAGCAATGTCCGCTTCTTGAAGAATACGAAACCGTTTGCGCCGAGATCGAATCCGACGTCATTCATTACGTTCTCAAGCACCCTTTAAACGTGCCGGACTGAAGCGGAGCTCGTGCTGCAAATGATCAAGTTTTGGTTTTATTAGCGTTTTATATTGCAACTTATTGTCATTTGGGCGATAAATCGCTCCGTTCTACTTTGGCTTAGACACGGTGTGCGGGGGGGCAGCCATGAATGCTGAAGTGCACGACTTGAAGGCTTGTGAAGTTTCTGCGGATGAAGCCAGGGCCGAACTTGAACGGCTGTTTTCCGACACCCGCTTCCGTGTCACCGAGCGCCAGAAGGACATCCTCAGATATCTGGCGGAGCGCCGCTTCAACGGGTGCGACGACGGTGCGAAAGCCTATTCCGTAGCGCTTGACGTGCTCGGTCGGCCGAGCGATTTCGACGCATCGACCGATCCGATCGTCCGTATCGAGATCAGCCGTCTGCGGTCGGCTCTCGATGCCTACTACCAAGCATTCGGCGCGGCCGGCAGCGTTACCATTCACATCCCGAAGGGTATGTACATCGCTCTCTTCTCCGGGATGCCGATCCCGCACGAGTTCCACGGCGGACTGGAGGCAGCGGTCGAAAGCCGGCAGTTTCCTCCTGTATCTGACGCTGCCCCGGTTCCGGTACGCCCGCGACACGGATATCGCATTGCGGCCGCAGCGACGGCGGTTGCCCTGATCCTGGCGGCTGTCGCCGGCTTTGAGCTGTTTTCCCGTTCGCCTGCGATGACGACGAAGCCCACGGTCTACATTATGATGGAAGCTGCCGAGGGCCGATTGCAGGGTGAAGCCAGCCAGACACGTGACGCGCTGACGACGGCGCTCACACAATTCACGACGCTGACGGTCGCCAAGGCTGGTTATGCCAATGTCCGCTCCGGGGCGCCTATCGGCAGAAGCTACGAGATCGACATCAAGTATTATGGCGATGCCGATGACCGGAGCGTCTGGTGGCAGATCGCCGACAGCAACACGGGTGACGTGCTGAAATCCGGTCTTGAAAAGGTGGACATCAGCGGAAAAAGCCCGGCCTTCGTGCGGGAAGAGATGGCCGGAGAACTGGCGCAGCGCTTTGCGGCCACACGCGGCGTTATCAACAATATCGAGATCCACGACGGTCCCGATGACGCGCTCGGCAATGCTTGCGTTTTGCGGGCGGAATATGCGCTCGATGAAGGCGGGTTGGATCGCGTGCTTGGCAGCCGGGATTGTCTGGAGCGGGGGCTTGCGATCGCTCCGGGCGATCCGGATACCAATGCGCTTCTCTCCCGGGTGCTTCTTGTCGGCAAGAATGTCTCGATCGATCCGGCTGTCCAGTTGCGTGCACTCGCGCTCGCTAAGGGGGCCGTGTCGGCGGCTCCAATGTCGGACAGGGCTCAGGTCGCGCTGATGGTAGCGCAATTTGCCGCCGGCCGGGTAGAGGCGGCGGTTCAGGCCGGAAATCGCGCAGTGGAGCTAAATCCCAACAACGGCGACGCCGCAGCCAAGCTCGCATTGGTGCTTTATCTGGCAGGCTACAAGGACGCCGGCGTGGCGATGGTCCATGACGCGGGCCGCGCCGTCGATGTTGCGCCGCGGGATGCGATACTGGTGCTTGCGCTCGATGCCTATAGCAGCGGCCGCTATTCCGAAGCGTCGCTGCTTTCGGAACAAATCAGTTGCACGGATTTCATGGTCGCGACGCTGAGGGTGGCTGCGTTTGGCCAGCTTGGCTCGCCGGAAGCACATGAACGGCTCTCGGAAATCACAGCCAAGGATCCGGACTTCGAGCGGACCTTTCGCGACAGGGTGGCAGCCTGGCGCCTGCAGCCGGATATTGCCACGCAGTTGGAAGTCGGCCTGATCAAGGCTGGAGCGCAGGTCGATAAAAATGCTGTTGCCAGTGTAACTACGCCGTAAACGGCCGATTTGTTGCAACGTACTCGTGCGCAGACGACGTTCCGCCAAGACCAAACCATGAATACAGGTTCGCGAGCCCCCGGATCACTTCGTCATCCATCGTGCTGGGCGGCAGGCCCGCAATATGCGTGAACCCGGCCCGCGACTTCGAGCGCCGGATACTGGGCAGTTCGGCCGGTTGATGGTGGCGCAACGCGACTGCGCCGGCGGTAAAGGCTTGTCGGAACAGCGTAATTTACGTGCCGTTTACTGTAACGTACTTCCGGTGGGCTACCGGCGATGTTCCTATGCCAGCGCGAGACCCGAGACTGAAGAGGAAGGAACATCTGCGATGAGATCGACTGCGGTCTACCTGTCACTGCTGCTGTTTGCGGTTCCCTCGGCTGTCAGGGCCGCCGATATCGCGCCGGTTATCGCTCCCCAGCCGAAAGTCGAGGATCCGGACCGCTGGACCTTTTCGTTCTCGCCATATTTCTGGGCTGCGGGGATCACAGGCGACACTGCGGTCTTCGGCTTACCCGAGGTTTATACCGACCAGAGCTTCGGCGACATTCTGCAGGATATCGACTTTGGCTTCATGATGGCCGGCGAGGCGCGGTACGGGCCTTACAGTATCGTGGGCGACATGACCTATGCGAGGATCACGACGGACTCGGCGACGCCACGGGGCGTACTGGCCGACGAGGTCGATCTCAAGAGCGAAACCTTCACCGCCATGCTCGGCATCGGCTACACTGTTCTCGAAGACGAGAAGGGCAGGCTCGACGTCATCGGGGGTATCAAACTCTGGTCGGTGGAGACGACGATCTCCTTTGGCGGCGGGCCTCTGGGCGGTGTCTCCAATCGGGATGATGCGACCTGGGTTGATGCCATGGCCGGCATACGCGGCGTCTACTCGATCACGCCGACCATCTATCTCACCGGATGGGGGCTGATCGGCGCCGGTGGAGCAGATCTCGACTGGGATGTCATGGGAGGCGTCGGCTACAAGTGGAACGACACCGTATCGGCTTTCCTCGGATATCGCGCGCTCGGGGTGAACTATAGCAATGACACGCTGACCAACGACATCGTCGAGCACGGTCCCATCATGGGCGTCGTTCTGCATTTCTAAACCGCTCGCTCCCGCAGCCGCGTCATGCGGCCTCACCGCTCGAAGGCAAAAACCTTTCTCCAGTCGTTCTTCATATCGACGACCAGCCAGTTGCGGCGTTCGGCCTCGTCGAGCGCCTTATCCAGCTTGCCGACGGGTGACTGCCGGTCGTAGGCATATTCGCGGTCGCCATCGGTGTGGTGGACGATCATGGCAAAACCCGGTTTCGTGGCGGCGGTCGTCCAGCGCAGCATCTCGTAATCGCCATCGGAATTGCCCGCGACGAAGATCGGCTTGCGGCCGATGAACTTGTTGATGCCCACAGGCTTGCCAGGCCCATCGTCGACGAAATCGACCTTCGGCAGACGGTTGAGAACCGGGACGTCGCCGACAATCGCATATTGCGTGGCGATCGTGCTCCCGACCACTTGCTGCGGTGGGATGCCGTAAAGCTTTTCCGTAACCGGCCGCATGAACTCGACGCCGCCGCCGGAGACGATGTATGTGGCAAAGCCGTTGGCTCGCAGATAGTCCAGCAGTTCGCGCATCGGCAGGTAGGTCATATCGGTATAGAGCTTGCCGGTCTTCGGATGCCTGGCCGCAGCAAACCAGTCACTGGCGATCTGGTTGAACTGATCGGTCGTCATGCCGGCATGCGTCGCCATGCCGAGCTCGACGAAACCCATCTCGCCGCCCTTTGCGATTGCCTTGAGGTCACCGTCGAGGATGCTTTTGAAGGGCTCCTTCGTCTTCCATTCGGGATGCTGAGGCGCAAGCGTCTTGACGCGATCCAGCATGAAGGCGAACTGGATATAGAAGGGTTGCTCGCACCAGAGCGTGCCGTCATTGTCAAAGACGGCGATCCGGTCCACCGGCGCAACATAAGCTTCGCCCCCCTCCGTCACCGTCGCCTTGACGAAATCCCTAATTCGGCTCTTTGCGCCCGTTTCGTTCCAGGAAGGAAGGGCTTGCTGGGCCGAAGCAGGCAGCACGCTGACGACGATGAGCATGAAGGCGGCGGCCAACGACGCCGGCAGCGCGTCAGCAGCGCGAAGCACTCTGTTCATCGGCGTCTCCTCAGGCGTGAGCTCTCTTGATGCAGCGAAAGCCGACATGGCCGGTGGATGTGTCTTCGGGTTCGGCGTGGCGTGCCGCCGGCCGGTAGCGGCGGCAATAGTTGGGTGCGCAAAGATGTGAACCGCCCTTCAGGACACGTCTCGCGACACGTATCTGCGGCTGGCGGGGATCGTAGCTCGCCTCGGCATCGCCGCCCCGCGGGTTGTTCGGAATACAGCAGGCCTTGGCAGCAGGTTCGGGATGCCGCGTGCTCCAGTAATCGCCGGTCCATTCCCAGACATTGCCGATCATGTCGTAAAGGCCGTAGCCGTTCGGCGGGAAGGAGCGTACCGGCGATGTGCGTTCGTGGCCCTTGGGCTTGGTCGAATGTGTCGGGAAGGTTCCCTGCCACGTATTGGCCATTGCCTTGCCGCTGGGCATCAGTTCCTCACCCCAGGCGAATTCCGTGTCTTCGAGCCCGCCGCGTGCTGAGAATTCCCATTCGGCCTCGGTTGGAATATCCAGGCCTGCCCAATCGGCATAGGCCTTGGCGTCGGACCAGGCGACGTGCACGACGGGATGGTCGAGCTTACCGCGCAGGTCGCTCAAACCGCCGAGCGGCTTGCGCCAGGTCGAGCCGAATTTGAATGTCCACCATTGGGAAATCTCAGGGCCGCTGACGCCCTTCGGCTGAACGAACAGCAATGAGCCGGCTCTCAGCATTTCCGGGCGCGCGCCGGGATAGTCCCGGGGGTCGGGGGCTTTTTCCGCCATCGTGACGTGGCCGGTCTCAGTGACGAACGCCATGAACTTGCGGTTTGTCACCGGTGTCTCGTCGATCCAGAAGCCGTCGACCTTCACGCGATGAGCGGGCGCTTCCTCCGGATAGTGATGGTCTGAGCCCATGGTGAAGGTTCCGCCCGGAATCCAGATCATGCCGGCGGGTGCCGCGCCAGTTGTTGAAGCGTGGTCGAATGCCAAAGCCATCGTCGCCTCCGGTTTCATGCGCGGGCATATTCGCGCGCGGCTGATCGCGGGGTAAGTATGCAACGGTAAATGCCGCCGGAATTTACGCTAGAACGGGATGATCTCAAGTTGGCCTAAAATCTAAATCCTGTTCTACATTAAAGAGTTAGAGCATGATGTCATGAGAAAACCGCTCACACTTTTCGGCATCATCTCTAGGTGTCCTGACCGATGATGGATCGGCCGATACGCTGGCCGAGGGCGAGGATACCATCACGTGCGCTCCGCGATTTCAAGGGCCAAGCGCGACTGTCAATCGCGCCCGGCTGTCTCACAGCGGGAGGTTATTGCGCGCCCTGCGGGTTCTGACTTAGCGAGCGCATCAGCGCCTCGATCATCTGATCGACGCTGAAGCTCGCCACCCGCTGACTTGGCGGGAAATCGCGGAAGGTCTGCAGGAAGGGGGCCACGCGCCAGACGCCGTACTGGACGATGTAGGCGTTCTTGGCAAACCAGTCATAATACTGATCTGACACCACGTCTGCACGTTCAAACGGATCCATTCGAAGATTGAAGAACTTCGGGGCTCGCAAGCAGGTGAATGGGTTCGCCCAGACCTGCATTCCGCCGGGTTCTCTCTGCTCGCAGAAGACCAGCTTCCAATCCCTGTACCGGTAGGCGACCAGATTTCCGTCATCGTCGAAATAATAGAAATCCTCCCGGGCAGATTTCGGCTCTTTGCCCGTCAAGTAGTCGAGCTGATTGTAGCCATCGAGATGGACCTTGAACTGGTTGCCGTCGATCGTCGTGCCCTTGAGCAGTTGGTCCTTGATGTCCGGATTGCCTGCCGCAGCAAGCAGTGTCGGGAACCAGTCCAGTCCGGACACCATCTGGTTCGAGATATCGCCAGGCTTGATGCGTCCCGGCCAGCGAACCAGTGCCGGCACTCGGAACGCGCCTTCCCAGTTCGTGTCTTTCTCGCTGCGGAACGGCGTGGTCGCCGCATCCGGCCAGGACCATTGGTTCGGCCCGTTGTCGGTCGTATAGACCACGATCGTATTGTCGGCGATCTTCAGGTCGTCGAGCGCCTTCAGCAGTTTGCCGACATCTCCGTCATGCTCGATCATGCCATCGGCATAATCATTGCCCGGCATGCCGCTCTGGCCCTGCATGGATTCGCGGATATGCGTGAAGGCATGCATGCGGGTTGTGTTCATCCAGGTGAAGAAGGGTTTGCCCGCCTTGGCCTGGCGGCTGATGAAATCGACGGCGGCTTCCGTGGTTTCATCATCAATGGTTTCCATGCGCTTGCGGTTCAGCGCGCCGGTGTCCTCGATCTTTCCGTCCGCCGAAGCCTTGAGCACGCCGCGCGGCGAATTCGTCCGAACGAATTCTTGATCGTCCTTCGGATAGTAGGGCCGCTCCGGCTCTTCCTCGGCGTTTAGATGATAGAGGTTGCCATAGAATTCGTCGAAGCCGTGCTTGGTCGGAAGGAATTCGTCACGATCGCCGAGATGGTTCTTGCCGAATTGGCCGGTCGTGTAGCCGAGCGGTTTGAGCGCCTGGGCAATGGTGATGTCGCGCGACTGCAGACCGACGGTGGCGCCGGGGATGCCCACCTTGCAGAGGCCGGTGCGCAGGCAGACCTGGCCGGTGATGAAGGTCGAGCGGCCGGCAGTGCAACTGTTCTCCGCATAGTAATCGGTGAACATCAGGCCTTCCTTGGCGATCCGGTCGATGTTCGGCGTCTTGTAGCCGAGCACCCCGAATGAGTAGGCGCTGATATTGGTCTGGCCGACGTCGTCGCCGAAGATCACCAGGATGTTGGGTTTTGACGTGTCTTGAGGTGTGGAAGCTTCTGTGGCCGGCGCCGGCGCAGCGGGTGCGGCTTGCTGCGCCTTGGCCGCGGTGAGAAAGGTTGTTGCTGTGAGCGTGAGGACGGCTGCGGCCGTCACCGTCAGCAGTCGCCCGGAGAGTTTCGTGCCCATCACGCCCTCCAGCTTTTCAGGTCGTTCAACATTGCGCTCTCCCTTGTGTCGGCAGGCAAAGCCATGCCGGACTGGATCGTGGTTAGTCGACTGGAAGACACTTCTCTCTAACGTGCGCTTGCGGAAGTACGTTACGGTAAACGCCCGTGTTGCGGCCCGTAAATGCCGTCGTAAAAGCGTCCGCTCATTGTGCAAGCGGCTTAGAATCCGGATGTTGGGAGGGGGGCGCCGACATTGGCCGGCCGCTTCGGCGGCACCGGCTGCTCGATCACGGTCAACAGTGCGGCAACGGCCGTGCCTGCGACGGTGCCAACGGCGCGCACCGTGCCGCCGACCACTGCGGCAACACCTTCACCCAGCGTGATATTCGAATCGGTGCGTGGCCCCTGGACATGCTGGCGAACACGGCATCAGCTTTTATGGCAGGGACGTCGGGATTTCGTTGAGGACGATCGTCGGGCCGACCCTCTTCTCTCTGGCAACGCTTTGTGCATATATTTGCTGCTCGGCTGAGCGCACCGCGCCGAACGGGTCGCGGTCGCTGCAAAGATTCCGGGCATTGCCAAACCGGCGGGTACATTCTGTCGTGAGCGCTACAAGGTATTTGCTGATCTTGCCGCTGATGGCGGTCACCGCCTACATGGCGCTCGTAAGCCTCGTCTATCTTTCTCAGCGAGCCCTGCTTTATCCCGGCGCCGGCGCCACACCTACCCCGGAGCGCGTGAGTTGGGGCGAGACGGTCCACGTCAAGACGCCCGACGGAGAGATGCTTCAGGGACTGTACAGCCAGGGCGACAGCGACAAGCCCTGCGTGCTGCTCTTTTTCGGAAACGGTGACCGCGTCGACAATTACGCGTTTCTCGCACAGGCGCTGGCCACGCGGAGCATTGGATTGCTGGCGATTTCCTATCGCGGCTATCCGGGATCGACCGGTTCACCCAGTGAGCAGGGGTTGCTGACAGACGGCATCGCGGCGTTCGACTGGCTTTCGGCACGCGCCAGAAGCGGGATCGTTGTGCTGGGCCGGTCGCTTGGCACTGGCGTCGCTGTCAGCACGGCTGGGAAGAGGCCCGCCGTTGGCGTCATTCTTGTGTCTCCGTACCTGTCGGTTCTGTCGGTTGCGCAGACGCGTTATCCGTTCCTCCCGGTCGAGCTTCTTCTCAAGGATCCCTTTCGCTCGGACCTCAACATAGGCAAAGTAAAACAACCGAAGTTGTTCCTCCACGGCCGGCTTGATGACAGCATCCCGCTTTCTTCAGGTCAGGCGTTGTACCGCATCGCGCCCGAGCCCAAGCGGATGTTGATTTATGATGGCGTGGGTCACAACGATATCTTGAGCGATAGCATGGTCGGGGACGTGATCGGTTTTGTGGAAGCGCTGAAAGGAAACGGGTCCTAAACCCATCATGGACGGGAGCGGTTTCCAGGGCGGCGTCGTTCGTATCGTCAGCAAGGCTCGTCGCATCGACCACCACGCCCTATCTCCCTCTCATAAACCGGGGGTTCCATGAGAAGCATCATTCTAATTGTCGCCTTGTCTCTGCCGTTGCCGGCCTTTGCCGCCGGGGTGAAGGAGGTCAAGGCAAGCGAGTATAGCTGCAGCGAGCTTGCGCAAATCATCCGCCAGAACAAGAAGGTCTTCGTCCGCGTCGGCTTCGGCGGCCGTAGTTTTCGCTATCCGCCGGCGCAATGCAGCATGGGCGACAAGCGCACCGGCACGAGTTTCCGCGATGCTCAGGGGAAGCAGTGCATTCTCGACTATGCCTGCGTCTTCGACCCCGCATCGCCCTATAATTTTCCATAGAGCGGGATGATCTTGGGCCGTCCAGCCAAAAGCGTCCTCCCATATTCAGGAGTTTTCATGAAAAGCATTATTCTGGCAGTTGCGCTGCTGTTTCCGTCCGCAGCCCTTGCCGTCGAGGCGGTGGAGGTCAACGCCAGGAATCACAGTTGCGATGAGCTTGCTCAGATCATCCGCAAAGACAAGGCGGTGTTCGTGCGCATGGGTTTTGGCGGCCGCAGCTTTCGCTATCCGCCGGCCAGGTGCAATCTCGGCGACAAGTACGACACGGCGAGGATCAGGGATGCCAACGGCAAGATTTGCCTTCTCGACTACGAATGCGTGTACGACCCCCAATCCTTCTATAACCGGATCCCGCAATAATAACCCATCAAAGGGGGCGCAGGATTCCAAACGCCGACTTCGGTTCATCGATGATGAGATCAAGAAAAAAGGCCGGGCGAAACTCGCACCGACCCTTCCTCAATCTGTCTCGATAACGTCTGCCAGTACCTCCGTGGTCAGCCGTCAGAGACAAATTCGATATCTCTAAAATAGTCGCTATTTGACGATGTTCAAGAGCTTACGGCAGAAAAGGAAGCCGGCATTGACCGGCTTCCTCTCGCGGAGCCGCGCTTACTGCTGGGCAGGGGCAGCCGGCGGAGTGGCCGGTGCTGGTGCCGGTGCGGGCGTTGCGCTGTTGTCGGTCGGGGCGATCGGCTTGACCGGTGCCGGAGCCGGTTCTGATTGGGTCGTGGAGGCTGTCGTATCCGGGGATGTGCCGGGGGTGCTCCACTGCGAATAGGCGAATGCAGCGACAGCGATCACGGCCAATGCAGCGACCCAGACAACCCACGTATTATTGCTGCGCGCGCTCGGCGTGGTGCGCAGATCCAGATTTGGGTTCAGCGGGCGGTTCGGATCGTTGGCATTATTGGGGTCGTACGTCATGGTACTTTCTCCTCTTTCGGTGAAGGAAGAATGCCGAAGTGCGCATTTTGTTCCGTGGGCGCGCCGGGAAGCGGTTGAGATCAGGGGTTTCCGGGCCGCACCGGCCTGAATCGGCTGTGCGTCTCTGTTCCATCCAAGCGCCGTCTTGACACGATGGGGTCTGTTTGCGCATGGTTTTGCCTTGGGGTTGCGATCACCCCACGAGGCGCCATGCTGAAGAATCGCGTCCAATATTGCCGATCAACGGAGGGACGCGTCATGCCGTCATTTCTTGAAATATCCGCCGAAAAATTCAGCCGCCTCATCGGGACCCCCGGGGCGCCTCTCATTATCGATGTCCGGACCGAAGAGGACTTCGCACTCGATCCGCGCCTGGTTCCGGGCTCGATCCGGCGCGACCATGCCGAGGTCGCGTCCTGGATGGGCAGCGTCGATGCCGATGCCGTCGTGGTGGTCTGCCAGAAGGGCAGCAAGCTCAGCCACGGTGTGGCGGCCTATCTGCGCCATAGCGGCATCAACGCCGAAAGCCTCGAAGGCGGCTTCGAAGCCTGGATCGCCGGGGGAGCGGCGGTGCCATCGGAAAAGCTGCCGCGTCGTGACGCGGAGGGACGCACCGTCTGGGTGACGCGGGCCCGGCCGAAGATCGACCGCATCGCCTGTCCCTGGCTGATCCGGCGCTTCGTCGATCCGAACGCCGTCTTCCTGTTCGTGCCGGCGCCGGAGGTTTTAGCAGTCGGCGAGCGTTTCGGGGCGGTTCCCTTCGATATCGAAGGGGTGTTCTGGAGCCATCGCGGCGAACTCTGCACCTTCGACGTTATGATCGCGGAGTTCGGCCTGACGTTGGAACCGCTTCAGCGTTTGGCGCGGATCGTCAGGGCGGCGGATACCGCCAGGCTCGATCTCGCGCCTGAGGCGCCGGGCCTGCTTGCCGCTTCGCTCGGCCTGTCGAGGATGTATTCCGACGATCTGGAGCAACTCGAGGCCGGAATGCTTCTCTATGATGCCTTCTTCCGCTGGTGCCGGGACGCGACCGAGGAAACCCACAACTGGCCCGCGCCGAAGAAGAGGGCATGAGATGGCCGAGATGATGGACGACGGCCCGGCGGGTAAAATGATGGAGAGACATGCGGGCGAGGGTCATCACCACGGCGTCTCCTTCGGCGAAGCCCTCAAGGTGTGGCTGCGCGTCGCCGCCTTGAGCTTCGGTGGCCCGGCCGGCCAGATCGCGGTCATGCACCGCATCGTCGTCGATGAGAAGCGATGGATCGGCGAGCACCGTTTTCTGCATGCGCTGAACTATTGCATGCTGCTCCCTGGACCCGAGGCGCAGCAGCTCGCCGTCTATATCGGCTGGCTGATGCACCGCACGCTGGGCGGTCTGGTCGCCGGCATATTGTTCGTGCTGCCGGGATTCCTGTCGATCCTCTGCCTCAGCTATATCTACGCAGCCTATGGCAGCGTCGGCATCGTCGCCGGTCTGTTTTTCGGGCTGAAGGCGGCAGTGCTTGCCGTCGTCGTGCAGGCCGTTATCCGCATCGGCAGCCGCGCGCTCAGAAATAACGTGATGCTTGCCATCGCGGCGGCCGCCTTCGTCGCCATCTTCTTCTTCCATATGCCTTTCCCGCTGATCGTGCTTGCCGCCGCCATCGCCGGCTTCCTCGGCGGCAGGTTCGGGTTGGCCGCCTTTCAAACCGGCGGTGGGCACAAGGCCGGAAGCGGTTCGGTGCTGTCGGATGCCGAGTCTGCGCTGGGCGAAGGCATCCCTGATCATGCGCGCCCCAATCTCGGTTGGTCGCTGCGCATATCGGCGGTGCTGCTTGCACTCTGGCTCGTGCCTGTCGCCGTCCTCTATGCAGCTTTCGGGGCGCACGACGTTTTCACCGAGATCGGTCTGTTCTTCAGCAAGATGGCGGTCGTCACCTTCGGCGGTGCCTATGCTGCGCTCGCCTATGTCGCGCAGGAGGCCGTACAGCGGTTCGGCTGGCTGAAACCCGGCGAGATGCTCGATGGTCTGGGGATGGCCGAGACGACGCCGGGACCGCTGATCATGGTCCTGCAGTTCGTTGGCTTCATGGCCGCCTACCGCAATCCCGGATCGCTCGATCCGATGCTCGCCGCCACGCTTGCCGCGATCCTGACGACCTGGGTAACCTTCGTGCCCTGTTTCCTCTGGATCTTTCTCGGCGCCCCCTTCATCGAAAAACTGCGCGGCAATGTGGCGCTCGCCGGCGCGATGTCGGCGATTACGGCAGCGGTTGTCGGGGTCATTCTCAACCTTGCCATCTGGTTTGGCCTGCACACGCTGTTTGCCGAAGTCACGACCGTCCATCTTGGCGGCTTGCGGCTCGACATTCCGGTGCTGCAATCGGCCGTGCCGGCGGCAATGGCGTTGTCGGTCGCCGCCGCCATCGCGATCTTCCGGTTCAGGACGTCGGTTATCACGACGTTGCTTGCCTGTGCGGCTGCGGGGATGTTCTGGACGCTGCCGGTAGGTTAGAGCTCTTTACTTTATGCATGTCGTTATCCCGGAACCGCTGCACACTTCCGGGCGACATGCATTAGCCTTCCGCCCCGTCCGCGGGGATGCGCGTCGCCAGCATCTTGTCGATGCGCATGCCATCCATATCGAGCACTTCGAAGCGCCAGTTATCGAACACGAAGGTTTCGCCGGCTTCGGGGATGTGCTGGAGCTGGTGCAGCGCGAAGCCTGCAAGCGTATGGAAATCGGCATCCGGCCGATCGCGCAGCCCCAGCCGTTCGAAGGCGTCGAAGGCCGGCATCATCGCGTCGATCAGCAGCGACCCATCCTCGCGGACGATGATGTCGGGCTCCTCGTCGGATCCCGGCAGGTCGCCGGCGATGGCTTCGAGCAGGTCGGTCTGGGTAACGATGCCTTCCAGGCTGCCATATTCGTCGATGACGATGGCGAGCCGGACAGGTGAGGCCTTGAAACTGTCGAGCACGCGCACGACCGAGGTGCCCTCATGCAGCACCAGCGGCTGCTTGATCACCGCCATCGGCCGGACCTTGCCGCCGTCGAGAACCTGGTCGAGAAGGTCCTTCTTCAACACCATGCCGATCGGTTCGTCGATCGAGCCTCGGGCGACCAGCAACTGCTCGTGGCTGCATTCGCGGATGGTCTTCAGGATCTCTGCCTCGCTGTCGTCGGCGTCGAACCATTCGATATCGAGACGCGGGGTCATGATGTCGGAGATCGGTCTGTCGCCGATGTTGAACACCCGCTCGACGAGCTGCTGCTGCACCTGGTTGAGAAGGCCGGCTTCCTGGCTTTCGGCGACCAGCAGCTTCAGCTCCTGCGGTGAATGAAACGATGATTCCCCGGTTCCGGCGCGAAGGCCGACGGCCCTGAGCACAAGATTGCCCATGCCGTTCAGGGTGAAGATCGCCGGCTTGAACAGCACCAGGAAGAGCCCGAGCGGACGCACCACGGCAAGCGAGGTGGCTTCGCTGCGCTGAAGCGCCAGGCTCTTCGGCGCAAGCTCGCCGAGCACGATGTGCAGTGCCGTGATGATGACGAAGGCAATGACGATGGCGACGGTATGCGCGCCGGTTGTCGCCCATTGCCCAGGCAGCCAGGACAGCAGAGGTTCGATCAGGTGGGCAAGCGCCGGCTCGCCGACCCAGCCGAGCGCCAGCGACGAGATGGTGATGCCGAGTTGGGTGGCGGCAAGGTTGGCGTCGAGATTGTCGACGGCGCGCTGGAGGGCGGAGGCATTCATGCGGCCTGCCGCGGCAAGTTCGGTGACACGGCTGCGCCTGACCGACACCAGCGCGAATTCAGCAGCGACGAAGAAGCCGTTGGCGGCCACCAGAAGAAGCACGGCTAGTATCCCGACATAGTCGAAGACGCCGCCCGCGGATTCGGACATATTTTCCCTACCTTTGAATTACTGCTAGTCCGAAACTACACGCTCGCACACAGGTAGCAAGGCGCGGCGCCATTCTTCCAGTCGTGAGACGATGCTGGCCCACCGCGTCAGATGATATGCGCGGTTCCTAAGTGTGGCGCGAAAGATTGCGCAGTCGAACGCATGATTGATGCGCTTCGCGTTTATCTCTTCGGCGCTTCAAAGAGTTCGATCGGGTTTCCGGCCGGGTCCTCGACCAGGATCTGTTTACCGCCAATGCCCTGCACGATCTCGTTGCGAAAACGCGCGCCCGCCTGGCGCAGCGTGGCGACTTCCGCCTCCAGGTCCGGGACTTCGATCTGGATGCGATTCCATCCGCCGGGTTCAGGTTTCCGCCCGTCGGGCGTTGCCTGGGATGCTCCGCCCGGACCGGTCGTGCCGCTAATGAGCAGACGAAAACCATCTCTTGTGAGGATGGCAAAGGTGGGCGCGGGATGAAGAGCGACCGAGAAGCCAAGATGTTTCGTGTAGAATTCCAGGGCGGCGTCGACGTCGTCGACGATGTAGCGCATGCTGATGCCGGGCATGGTTTCCTCCATCATCTGTTGTATCGAGCGATCCCGCACAACGATCCGACAGTGCCGGGCAAAGGACGCTCCGTAAATTGAATCTGCGCCCAATCCTTGCGAAAATCGAATCTGATCTTCTGGGGTGCTTTTGCCGATCGCGGTTTCTGTTCCTCGTGAAGGTGCATAAGTCTAACCTGAAATATAAGACTTACGCGTCAGGCATCGGATTCCATTACGAAAGTTTAATTTAAATTTCAGTTTCGGTTCATCTTTTCGGGCCTAATTTTCTCCCGCGCCGAACATCAAGGAACCCCAGATGAAAAAGATTTTTGCAGCTCTCCTTTCCGCTTCCTTCCTTCTCTCCCCGCTGGTTGTCTCCCAGGCCAGCGCCGATGATTATCGCCGTCCGCCTGTCGTCGTGCAGAAGAAGGTGATCGTCGAGAAAACGGTGGTGCGGCCGCACTGGAAGAAGGGATACCGCGTCAATGCCAGCGAGCGCCGCCGGTTTCACGACGTCAACGACTACCGCCGCTACCGGCTGGCGCCGCCGCCGCGCGGCTATCGCTGGGTCCGCGCCGACAACGACTACCTGCTGATCGGCGTCACCAGCGGTGTGATCTCCAGCATCATTGCTGGTCGTTGATGGGTGACAAGGGAAGGGTGGCTTTGGCCGTCCTTCGCTTGTTTGCTAAGCCTTGCGTACTCGACGTCATCCCGGTTTTGTGCCCCGGCTGTGCGGTTCTTGGCCAAGAAGTTGCCCCTCACCCTAACCCTCTCCCCGTTCTGACGGGGAGAGGGAACGTGCCCTACGAGACGTTAGTGAGGGACCGAGAGGTTGCGGTTTCTGCCTTCGCCCCGTTTACGGGGAGAAGGTGGCGGCAGCCGGATGAGGGGCGCGTCTCGCCGATCTCTTGGGCCGGCATGTCGCGTGACAAAGATCGTCAATCCCGCTGGCGTGAAGGCATGACCCGCTCGGCGATGATGCCAAGAAACCCCCTCGATCTTCCGGCATCAACCTTCACATCCTCCTCATGCGTCAACGGATGAAGCCCCTCGATCGGCGGCAACGGAGCACACTCCGTGCAGATGCAGCGGAAGCGTTTGATTGCCGTCGCCGTCATGCCGCCTGCCTGTTCCAGCTGGCGAAAGGGTCGGGCAGGTTGCGCCAGCGCTCGGGCGTGAAGGCTTCGGTTTCGACGAGACAGGCGTCGAGTTCTCTCCTGATCCAGGCCTCATCCATCGGGTCGGCGCCGATGAAGACGATTTCCTGGCGGCGGTCGCCCCAGACGGGGTCGAGATAGGGGCCGATGGCGCTGAGGAAACCGGGTTCTTCCGGCCATTGTTCGCGCGGCACCGCCGCCCACCAGAGACCCATCTTGCCGGTGCGCACCAGCGCGCCCGCCTGGCTGATCTCGCCGACATGGTGCGGGCGCGTCGCCAGCCAGAAGAAGCCTTTGGCGCGCACAACGCCCGGCCATGTCCTGTCGAGAAAGGCCTGCAGTTTTGCCGGATGGAAGGGCCTCTTTTCGCGATAGACGAAGGAGCGGATGCCGTATTCCTCGGTTTCCGGCACATGGTCCTTGAAGCCGTGCAGCTCCTTGTACCAGAGCGGATGGGTCTCGGCTTTGTCGATATCGAAGCGGCCGGTGCCGAGCACCTCTTTCAGCGCCACCTTGCCGAAATCTGCCTCGATCAGCTGCGCATCCGGGTTGAGGCCAGTGATGATTTTCCGTGCGGCATCGCGTTCCGCCTCGCTTGCCGTGCCGATCTTGTTCAGCACCACGACATCGGCGAATTCGATCTGTTCGACAAGCAGGTCGATGATAGTCCGGTTGTCGTCGTCATCAGCCATTTCTCCGCGGTCGGCGAGGAAATCGGCGGAGGCATAATCGGCGAGCAGATTGGCAGCGTCGACGACGGTCACCATCGTATCCAGCCTTGCGATGTCGGAAAGGCTTTCTCCGTTCTCGTCGCGGAATTCGAAGGTGGTGGCGACCGGCAGGGGCTCGGCGATGCCTGTGGATTCGATCAGCAGGTAATCGAAGCGGCCCTGATCAGCGAGCTGGCGCACTTCCTTCAGCAGGTCGTCGCGTAGCGTGCAGCAAATGCAGCCATTGGTCATCTCGACCAGTTGCTCGTCGGTGCGAGAGAGATTGGCGCCGCCATCGCGCACGAGAGCGGCGTCGATATTCACCTCGCTCATGTCGTTGACGATGACGGCGACGCGCATGCCTTCGCGATTGGCGAGCACGTGGTTCAGCAGTGTCGTCTTGCCGGCGCCGAGAAAGCCGGAGAGCACCGTGACCGGAAGTCTGTTGTCCATGAAACCTCGCATATTTATGTTATATCATTACATCGACTGAGCCGAAAAAAGGCGGAACGGGGTCATCCGCCTCTTTCCGCCTCAGCTCTCCCCGCAGCGCCGCATGAAAATCATGCGCTGGAGAGGCAATCCTTCATGCTCTCGGCGATGCCGCGCATGAGGGTGAAGTAGAGATCGGGGCCGGCCTTCAGAGTCGCCGCTTCGGGATCGAGCACGCCGGATCTGGCGTTGGTGCCCTCGGTGACGACATTGACGAGGCGCGGCTCGAATTGCGGTTCGGCAAAGACGCAGGTGGCGCCGAGTTCGCCGACCTTGCGGTGGATTTCCGAAACGCGCTCGGCACCGGGAATGGTTTCCGGGCTGACGGTAATCGAACCGGCGACGCGGATGCGGTAGCGGTGTTCGAAATACTGGTAGGCGTCATGGAAGACGATGAAGGGCTTGTCCTTGACGGGAGCGACGGTGGCGGCGATCTCCTTGTCCAGCGCCGTCAGCTTGTCGTCCAGCGCCTTGGCATTGGCCTGGTAGGTCAGCGCATTGGCGGGATCGGCGGCGACGAGCGTCGTGGTGATCATGGCGGCCATCGCCTTGGCATTCATCGGGTCGAGCCAGAGATGCGTGTCGAAGGCGCCATGGTCATGGTCACCGTCATGTCCGTGATCATGGCCACTATCATGCCCTGTGCCGGCGGCATGATCGTGCTCCTCACCTTCGGCGGAAGCGCCATGGTGCTCGTCACCATCCTCATGCGGCTCGAAGGCGCCGCCTTCGCGGAAGGGCAGCTTGACGAGGCCGGGGGCATGGTCGAGTTCGGCGATGCTGGCCTTCGAGCCCAGCGCCTCAAGCGGTTTCTCCAGGAAAGCCTCGAGGCCGGGGCCGGTCCAGAAGATCACCTTGGCTTCCTGCAGAGCGCGCGCATTCGACGGCTTCAGGCTGTAGGTATGCGGGGAGGCGGCGCCATCGACGATCAGTTCCGGTTCGCCCACACCCTGCATGATCGCTGCAACCAGCGAATGGATCGGCTTGATCGAGGTGACGACGACGGGCGCGTCGGCTGCCCGCATGGTGCCGGCAAAAAGCAAGGCAGGCACCGCCAGCGCCGGGAGGGCGAAGGCGGCCGGAATTCTAAAGGCCGAGGTCTTCAGGGCTGGGCCCAGGGCGCGTTTCATCGGATGCTCCGCTTGAATTGCAGATGTTATGTTATTACATCAATTGCGTTATGCTATAACGTGTGCAATAGCAGGATGCAACAGCGCTGTCGGAAAATTTGATGCTCTCTCCCGCAAATACGAAGGGCGAACCGCTGGTTTCGCTTGAGAATGTCGGTGTCCTTCGCAACGGCCGCTGGCTGGTGCGCGGAGTCGAATTTTCCGTCTCGCGCGGCGAGATCGTCACGCTGATCGGGCCGAACGGCTCCGGCAAGTCGACGAGCGCCAAGGCGGCGATCGGCGTGCTGAAGCCGAATGAGGGCAGGGTGGAGCGTCTGGCCGGCCTGAAGGTCGGCTATGTCCCGCAGAAGCTTGCGATCGACTGGACGCTGCCGCTTTCGGTGCGCCGGCTGATGACGCTGACCGGCCCGCTGCCGGAACGCGACATGCGTGCCGCGCTCGAAGCCGCCGGCATCGACCATATGCTCGATGCCGAGGTGCAGCATCTCTCCGGGGGCGAATTCCAGCGGGCGCTGATGGCGCGCGCCATTGCGCGCAAACCCGATTTGCTGGTGCTCGACGAGCCGGTGCAGGGTGTCGATTTCTCCGGCGAGATCGCGCTCTACGACCTGATCAAATCGATCCGCAATGCCAGCGGCTGCGGCATCCTGCTGATCTCGCACGATCTGCACGTCGTCATGGCGGAGACCGACACGGTCATCTGCCTCAACGGCCATGTCTGCTGCCGCGGCACGCCCGAAGCCGTCAGCCGCAGCCCGGAATATGTGCGCCTGTTCGGCAGCCGGGCCGCGCAGACCCTCGCCGTCTACAGCCATCATCACGACCATACGCACCTGCCGGACGGCCGCGTGCAGCATGCCGACGGCACGGTGACCGATCATTGCTTCCCCGCTCGTGGTCCCGAACGGGACCACGAGCTTGACGGGCATCATGCGCATGACGGTCATGCGCACGACCATGCTCATACCCATGATCATGACGATCACCATGGACATGAGCACGCGCATGCCCATTCCCACACTGGGGAGGGCCGCCATGCTTGACGATTTCTTCGTGCGCGCCATCCTCGCCGGCGTCGGGTTGGCGTTGACGACGGGGCCGCTCGGCTGCTTCATCATTTGGCGGCGGATGGCCTATTTCGGCGATACGATCGCCCATTCGGCGCTGCTCGGCGTCGCGCTCTCGCTGCTCTTCGAACTCAATCTGACGCTGGCCGTCTTTGCCGTCGCAGCCCTCGTATCGGTGCTGCTGCTCTTCCTGCAGAAGCGCCAGGCGCTGTCGGCCGATGCGCTGCTCGGTATCCTCTCACATGCCACACTGGCGATCGGTCTCGTCATGGTCGCCTTCATGAGCTGGGTGCGGATCGATCTCATCGCCTTCCTGTTCGGCGATATCCTTGCGGTTTCAACGACCGACATCGCGCTGATCTGGGGTGGAGGGCTCTTCGTGCTCGTAGCGATGGCCTGGCTCTGGCGGCCGCTGCTGGCGGCAACCGTCAATGCCGAGCTTGCCGAGGCCGAGGGGCTGAAGCCGGAGCGGGCGCGGCTGTTTTTCATGCTTTTGATGGCTGTCGTCATCGCCATCGCCATGAAGATCGTCGGCATCATGCTGATCACCTCGCTGCTGATCATCCCGGCGGCTGCGGCGCGGCGCTTTTCGCCGACTCCCGAGATCATGGCGGTGCTCGCCTCGGTCATTGGGGCGGCCGCCGTCGTCGGCGGGCTGTTCGGCTCGCTCACCTACGACACGCCCTCCGGTCCCTCGATCGTGGTCGCGGCGCTGATCCTCTTCATTCTCAGCCTGCTTCCCCTCAGGCGGCACCGCGCAGTCATGCAAGGACAAGGCTCATGACGACACCGCAACTCACCAAGAACCAGTCGCTGGTCTTCGACGTGCTCGAAAAGGCCGAAGGGCCGCTCAGTGCCTATACCATCCTCGACAAGCTGCGCGATCACGGTTTCCGCGCGCCGCTGCAGGTCTACCGGGCGCTGGAAAAGCTGCTCGAATACGGAGTCGTGCATCGGCTCGAAAGCATCAATTCCTTCGTCGCCTGCGCCCATCCGGGCGACGACTGCCACAGCCACGGCATCGTCGCCTTCGCCATCTGCGAAAGCTGCGGCCAGGTGATGGAGTTCCACGACCACGAGGTCGACCATCGGCTGATGGGCTGGGTGCGCGGCCAGAAGTTCAAGCCCGCGAAAACGACGATCGAGATCCGCGGTTTGTGCGAGGCCTGTGCGGCGTAAGCTTCGTTCGCAAGATCGGTTGTCCAGGGGCTTGCCGCGGCATCTGGCCTTGCTCCGGTGTTGGACACCAATCGATCCATAAGCAGCAATCCAAAAGGTGAGGCCGGAAACCCGGCCTCACCACTCGCTTTCGTTTCGCCGATCGGGTTAGTCCGGCTTGGATTCAGAGCCGCCCTTGCCGGAGCCGCCATTGTCGCCCTTGCCGGAGCCGCCATTGTCGCCCTTGCCGGAGCCGCCATTGTCGCTCTTGCCGGAGCCGCCATTGTCGCTCTTGCCG
>NZ_LFIO01001786.1 GCF_001187535.1 Rhizobium ecuadorense | reverse complement strand
TCGTTCGTCCAGGGGCCGTAGACTTCAGCGTTGTCGAAGAAATCCATGCCGTGTTCGACAGCGGTGCGAAGCAGGTCGATCATCTCCATTCGGTCGGGGAGCTCGCGGGCCTTGCCATAGCCCATGGCGCCCAGCGACAAAGCGGAGACCTCCAGGCCCTGGCCGAGTGTGCGCTTGATCATTTGCTTCTCCTCTTTTCAGGTTGATTTGAAGAGCTATCGACGACGCGCGCCCTGAGGCGATCGCATGCCGATCTCATGCGATCCGACCGCCGTCAGGTATTTTCCT
>NZ_LFIO01001394.1 GCF_001187535.1 Rhizobium ecuadorense | reverse complement strand
CGATCCAGCTCGCGGGACCGGCAGCAAAGCCGATGTTGACACATCCGAATTGGTATTCGGCCCCGGCGTTCAAGGAACTGATCGAAGCAGCGCGCGGCACGGCGCAAGACCTTGCAAATCTGTTCGGCGTCGAGTTGTGTAACGCATCCGGAGATCCGGTTGAGCGAGGTCAATCGGACGCGTCGGAGCGTTACATCGACCCTGAAGCGCCCGCATCCGAACTCTCGCTCGACATGCTGAACCGTCTTGCTCCGCCGCCACCGAAGCTCTTGCCGGTCCCCGAGGATT
>NZ_LFIO01000235.1 GCF_001187535.1 Rhizobium ecuadorense | reverse complement strand
GGCTGGCGTTTGCGCGTCCGGGCCATCTGTCGATTCTGCCGCCGGCCCTGATGTTTGGCATGGTGAACGAGGCCATGCGCTTCGCGGGCCTTTTGACGGATCTTCTGGAAAAAGAAGCATGATGATATCCCGCCGCGACAATATCGGGCCAGCAATTGTCTTCCTCCTCCTGATTGGCGGTGGAGGCGTGGCATCGTGGTTTCTTGCCGCTCCGGCGCTGTCAGAAATGGCTCGACCGGATTACGATGTCACGCGAATGGCGTTCACCTATTCGACGCTTCCCCGTCT
>NZ_LFIO01000081.1 GCF_001187535.1 Rhizobium ecuadorense | reverse complement strand
CTTCCAATTGCGGACGGTCTGCCGGTTCACCGCTTCACCTCGCGCACAACGCAGCATTGCGAGCCACTGAAAGTAACCTACGACGATGATGAGCGAGAGTGTCAATCCTAGTGCAATCCATAGCAATAACATTGGTGTTGGATCAGTCCCAGGTGAAGGCATGCCCCACAGAACCCAAAACGGTCGGAATATGCTGTAGACAATGTAAACTGCAAATAACTTGGACAAGTAGCTCCAAAACCGACGGTCGAATGTTTCGATGTCAAACCCATACGTTATGACGGCGGC
>NZ_LFIO01000017.1 GCF_001187535.1 Rhizobium ecuadorense | reverse complement strand
GGGCCGGGCATTCATCACCTTTGAAATCGGCATGTACTCTTTCCGCAACCGCCTGCGAGCCGATGCTCTTCACACGCGGCAGTTCCTTTTCTTGTGCGAATGCCTCCACAAGATCACAAAGCATCTCTCGCGCAACGCCTGGGACCACATGATGGGGCAAATGCCCGACACTTCTGGTCTTCTTGCAGCAAGGTGTAACGCCGCTGCGCTTCCGATCGAGTGCGCAACGATCCTCACCTCCGACAGGTCAAGAGACGTGAGAAGGCGTTCAAGCCAGAGGGACTGTCCC
>NZ_LFIO01000491.1 GCF_001187535.1 Rhizobium ecuadorense | reverse complement strand
CGGTTTTCGCCAAATTCTTCAACCTGAACACAGGCTGGCGAATGGGCCCGCAATAGATCAATCTTCAGGCCCGGCATGGAAAATATGAAAAGCCGGCCTTTTTCATAGGCATACTGAATGGGAACGATATAGGGATATTTTTCGCCCAGGCATGCCAGATGGCCACGGGTGTGGCCTGCCAGAAAGGCGAGGCAGTCTTGTTCACCCATTTCTCGCAGTTGCATCGCGTTATCCAATTCCGTCAGCGTTTCAGCCCTTCGTTTGATAGGCAGCAAAGCGTCCTGGCTCG
>NZ_LFIO01001803.1 GCF_001187535.1 Rhizobium ecuadorense | reverse complement strand
CCTGGGTGGATGATGATGGCGAGCATCTGTTCCATGAGGAAGCTGACGAGCAGGATCGGAAGATCATCAGGCGCGTCTACGCCCAGGTGGTGATGAAGTCTGGTGGTTGCTTTGTCGACACCATGCGTTCCGACGACATCGAAAAGGTGCGCCAATCGTCCAAGAACAAGGATAGCGGTCCTTGGGTCGACTGGTGGGAGGAGATGGCATTCAAGACCGTCTTCCGCCACCTTTCGAAACGTCTCCCGTTCTCGCGCGAAGTGTCTCCGATCCTGGACCGCGACAATTT
>NZ_LFIO01000206.1 GCF_001187535.1 Rhizobium ecuadorense | reverse complement strand
GTTGTGAATCGGACCGGAATAGAACTCTCCGTCAATCGCTATCTGCGCTGCTTTCGATGCGCCTTCTGGCAGGACAGCGAAAACGCGGTGTAACAGCGTCGTGATGATCGTCTGCTTAACCCGGCCATTCTCGGATTGCAGCATCAGATAGACTGTTTCCGGGTGCTTATCGAGGAAACGCTTCTGGACAAGCTTATATCCCTCGTGTCCCTGTTCGTCGCGTGACCACACCAATGACTTGCCGGGGTTAATGTTGCGGATCGCGGTGAAGCCGTCGATCGTCTTGACC
>NZ_LFIO01000588.1 GCF_001187535.1 Rhizobium ecuadorense | reverse complement strand
GCGTCAGATGTGTATAAGAGACAGGCGCTCTGTTGCTATGCTGTTTTGAGGACCGTCAGCCCAGCCGGATAGCTCGAGCGGACACTTTCCTCTCTACTCCATCGATCAAAGGCAGCGCGGCCCAATATCGAAATAGAAGTATCTTCCTGCGGCGCGTGGACGAGCACGGATTGGATATCCCTGAAATGCCGTTCAAGTCCCAGGTCGGCACTAAGACCCGGATTGCCGATGCCACGTACCGCGATCTGCACGGCTTCGCGCAATTGCCGGCCTGCGATCAGCCTAGCCC
>NZ_LFIO01000423.1 GCF_001187535.1 Rhizobium ecuadorense | reverse complement strand
TAGAAGAAGAATGGCTTCTTGGTCGTCGAGATCGCCATATTAGTGTAACGAACGAGGTCATTGACCGCTATGATTGAAACCAGCGACGTATCCTTCAGAAGGATCAGCCACAGATTGCCGAAAGCGGGAATGCAATGCCGCCACATCTGCGGGAGGACGACCAGGAAGAAGGCTTGTCTCCGGTGCAGGCCCAGCGATGCCGCCGCCTCTGCCTGTGCCTTGCCGACCGCCTGATAGGCGCCACGAACGACTTCGCTGCCAAGCGCGCTGAAGACGAGCGTCAGCGCCA
>NZ_LFIO01000754.1 GCF_001187535.1 Rhizobium ecuadorense | reverse complement strand
CAGGCGCTCGGCTTTACTCCCTACCGTCACCTACGCCACGTACTGGGACACGATCGGTAAATGGCCAACGCGGTTGCTTTGTGATCAGCCGTTATCTTCGACGAACCGAATAGCGTCTTGCAAGAAGCTCCGGAAATAGTCAGGATTTTCGCACATCGGAAAGTGCCCAAGCCCCTCCATAACGACATGACGGCTGCCAGGAATGAGGGCCGCTAGCGCTGCTCCGTCTGCAGGCGTCGCAGAGTAGTCATAGGTCCCGGAGAGAAGAACGGTCGGTGTTCGCTTGGCATCAATCTTCGGACCGACGACGGCACCGTCGAACTCGTCGCTGTAGAACGAAAGATCGCCGGGATAAACTCCAGGAGCACCCTGCGAGTAGATCCAACTGGCGCGGCGTCGCTCTTCTTGCGGGCTGAGCGGGCTCATGATTCCGCGGACATAGGCTGAGTTATGAAGCGACCCATGAACGTTGACGTTGTGTTGAAAGGGGTTGCGACGGCCCTTTGACTTCAACGGCGGCTCGACCGCAATTACACCCATTAGACGTTCCGGTCGCTCCGCCGCCAGCACCATGCACATCGCCGCGCCCATAGATCCTCCAACGACGATAGCTCTGTCTCCGACGAGCTGGTCGAGTATCGCCGTGCACCAGGTCAGGTAGAGATCCGTTGTGAGTTGATAGGGCGAGCCGTCCCAAGTTAAAGGAGGCATCGAACGTCCGTGAAACGGCAGATCAACTGAGATCAATCGGTTCGTACGCGCAAACCCAGTGTCGGAGAGTTGCGGTAGAAACTGACGGCCGTCTGCGCCAGCCGTATGGAGGAAAAGGATAGGAGTTCCTGCACCGGCTTCCTCGTAAAAGATATCGTGTTCTACGCCGCCGACCTCTACCCGCTTATAGCGTCCGGTGACCTGTTCAATATTTCGATCGACCTTCGGCGCAACTAGGGGCGGAGACGCTACGACGATTTCGAACAGTCGCTCCAGAGCGGGACGCGCTTGAGCGATTGCTACGGGCGAACCAGATAACGTGAACTCAGGGTTAGCGAGTTGAAAGGCGGTGAACGAATGGTAGGTTGCCGGCGGCGGCACCTGCATAACCTTTTCCCAAGCTCCTTCTGGGGCACTCAGTATGACGTCAGCATTTTCGTCCGCGCCGTCCAGTGCGACTATCCCGCCTCCCACAGCAAGTGATGACTTTTCTGGTCCAACTTGCAACGAGATCCGTGTTGTAAGACCTGGGGTCAGTCGCGGTAGCTCCGGATCTTCGATCGCCAGGGTTACGCGTTTAATCAGCTCGGCATGGGCGCCCATACGTCCTCCCTAACAAAATGATGTTGTTGGGAAGCCGCACTTCCTGTGTCTCACCTCCCATAAGAGAGGTAAGCAGATTTTCAGACAATCTGTCAACCTTAGCCGTCGCCTGAACTTCGTTTTGTGGAACTACTCGGAGGTTTCGACGGGGTTCTTGCTCAAGTAGTCCAACGCCACCTTAGCCGCGATTTCGATATGGCGCTTGCAAAGCGCGGCTGCCCTGTCGCCATCACGCAACGCAATAGCGGCCGCAATCTCTCTTATTTCGAAAACGCTGTTCTGCAGCCGCCCTGGCTGGGTCATCGATGTCATCCGCAACAATGTGACCCGGTTGTGCAACGACGTGAGCATTTGCTTCACAAACACGTTCTTGCTGCCGGTCATCAAACAATCGTAAAAAGCGGTCTTGGCTTCGATGATCCGCGTTCCGGAACCGCTCTTGGCTGCGGCTTCGAACGCTTCCACGGTCTCGAGGAGAGCAACGATCTCTTCATTCGAACCGTTCTCGGCGAACTCCTGGCCGGCAAAGCTTTCAAGCAGCGCGCGTACACTATAAAGCTGCCTAGCCTCCTCGTAGCTGATAGTGCTGACAACCGGCCCCCGATGCGGATAGCTAGTAATAAGCCCTTCAGCTTCTAACTGGCGTAGCGCCTCGCGAACTGAAGTTCGGCCAACCCCGATAAGTTCGCACAACTCGCGCTCCACCAGCCGCTGCCCGGGCTTGAAACGGCCACTTGAAATAGCCTGCCGGAGCTTATCCTCAACAAGGATTCGAAGAGAGGCGTTTTGACGTCTAATCTGGAGGTCGATCGTTCCCATTCACAACAAACCTTCGATGAAATTTCTAGTGACGCACAGAATCAATATACTGCCGGAGCGTTTCGTAGGACAACCCGATTGTCTGCAAACAGCAAAAAATTTCAATCGGTTTATTGTGGGTCACAGGAGAACTCTAGCGAACTGGAGGTCTGGCGCAAGGGGAGAAAATTTCTGTAGCACCTCAGGGTCATGACCCGGAATGATGAGTCCGTTTGCTCCGGCAAGGACGCGGAGCTTGTTGTAACCCTCGATGACCTCTAGGTAATCTGCAAACAGGGGAAACGCGCCGTCATTTTCAAGATAGTGCTGGAAATGAAGCGCGTCGGAAGCGATAACCAGCAAAGCGCCGCCTGTTGCCACCGTAACAACTTGCAAACCTTTCGAGTGACCGCCAACCAGATGCACCCTGCATCCAGGAACAATTTCCCCATCCCCATCATGGAACCGTACCCGTGACTGAAAAACGAGCCGGACCGCGTCGACGACACCTTCTGTAGCAAAAGGCCGACGCATTCGCTCATGGCACATACACCGCCCCGTTCCATACGCCATCTCCCGATCCTGAATGTGAAAAGTGGCGTTAGGAAAGGCCGGGAGGTTTCCGGCGTGATCGTAGTGCAGGTGTGTCACAACGACATCAGTAATTTCGCTGGATTTGATGCCAAGGCTGCTCAGTGCTGCCACCGGATGGATCAAGAGGGTCCGCCCTCTGGCCGCGCCCTCTCCGGCTTCGAAACCAGTGTCAACAAGAATTAATCGGTCCTCGAGACGGATCAGCCACACGAAGTAGTCGATTTGTGATGGACGATCATGAATGTCATTCGTCTCTAGTATCAGGTCACTTACTGGTCTTTGCGCGGTGCCGTAATGGATGGCGAGCACTGTCCACTCGTTCAAGAGAATTCTCCCCGCCATCAGTCCATCAAGACTAGGTGTCGATTGATCTCGGCCCTGTCAAGACGGTCGAAAACCTCATTGATCTCATCAAGGGGGCCAGTGCTCGACAGCAATTTGTCCACTGGCAGCTTACCTTTGAGGTAAAGGTCGATATAGCGGGGTATGTCGCGCGATGGCACGCAGGAACCCATATAGCTGCCCTTGATCGTTCTCTCCTCTCCGACCAACGGCAAGGGCGAAACCTCGAAACGGGAATTTGCGCTGGCCAGTCCGGCCGTAGCGGTCATCCCTCCGCGCCGGGTAATCTCATATGCAAGCTCGAATGCCTTTTTGGATCCAGCCATCTCTATCGCGTAGTCTACCCCGCCGCTTGTCGCGCCTTTTACTTGGGCAACAATATTCGGCGAGGTGGCCAAAAAAGTCTTCGTCGCTCCCAGCTCCTTGGCAAGATCCAGCTTCGCTTGGATTAGGTCGATCGCCACGATATCGCTTGCACCGCTCGCAACAGCGCCAAGTATCGCCGAAAGGCCTACGCCGCCGAGCCCGATTACCGCCACACTACGGCCTGGGCGGACCCCACACGTGTTCATCACAGCTCCAACGCCGGTCATAACGGCACAGCCGAAGAGAGCAGCTGTCGCCAAATCGATATCTTTGGTCACTTTGACTACCGAGCTCGCCGACACGACAGCATATTCGGAAAACGCAGAAACGCCGCTATGGTGGTTAATTTCGTATCCTCTCAAACGGATGTGCTTGCCGCCGGATAGAAGCGTTCCTGCAGCATTGGCCTGGTAGCCCGGTTCGCAGAGGCTGGCGCGGCCTTCAGCGCAATATGAGCAATGGCCACAAACCGGCAGAAATGACATGACTACATGGTCACCAACCTCAACCTTCTCGACACTCGGTCCGATTGCTGCGACGACGCCAGATGCCTCATGGCCTAGAGCGACTGGAAGCGGACGCGGTCTGTCCCCATTGATTGCGGACAGGTCAGAGTGGCAGACACCGGCAGCCTTGATCTTGACCAACACCTCCATGGGGCCAGGCGGCGTCAGTTCCACAAGCTCAATCTTAAGAGGTTTCGAATTTGAATAGGGCTTCGGCAGACCCGACTCCCTGAGGATTACCGAACGCATCTGCATCTTTGAAATTCCTTATCGATGTGCAAGCAACTGCATTGGAGAGGGGATATAGCGGAATCCGTCTCCGTTTCGCACCACATGCCCGGCACCTGGCCATGCGAAGTGATAGGACATTACCGCAATGCGATCTGTCGCCAGCATATCAAGCACGCGCGTGCGGGATCTAGCTGACAGCTTCGGGTCCGTGTCGTATCGGAATTCCATCATCGGCCTCTCCATCAACAGGATATGATGGTGCGTAAGGTCGCCGAGAAAACAGAGGCGATCGTTTCCCGACTGCAGCATAAAACAATGATGACCGAGCGTGTGGCCGGGGGCCGAAATCGCGTGAACGCCCGGCAAGAACTCCTCGCCGTCTTTGAAAAAGAAGGTCCGATCCTTGTGGGGAAGCAGGTTTCGCCGAGCGTTATCGATTTGAAATTGAAATGAAGAATCGATCGACGACCCGTCCGTCCAGTCCGTGAAGTCTCGCTCACTGATGAAGATGTCGGCGTTCGGGAAATTTAACCTTCCATTGGCATCGCACAGACCGCCGATATGATCGATATGGGCGTGCGACAGAACCACCGCATCGATCTCCGTCGGATCTCGACCTGCCTCTCTCAGGCTGGCTAGGAGTCGACCTGTGGTGGGCCCGAAAGCTTTGGAAGACCCCATCCCGGTATCAAATAGAATTGTTCTTCCATTTATCTCAACAAGCGGCACGTTTTGCTCGAGTACAACTTTGTTCGTTGGCAGGAAATTGTCCTCTAGCATCAGGCTGACCGTGCGTGGCTCTACCCCCAAGAAGTTCAGGCGAGGATCTCCTAGCTCTAACGGCCCGTCGGACAGTACCGTGATTTTTCCATCGCCAAATTCGAACGGATAAAAATACGGAAGCTTGGCCAGGTGATGCATACTAAGAGACACTGATTTTCCTCCCATCAGGTGCTTGGCGACATTTTTGGCAGATTGTATGATAATCTGTCAAATATTTTTGAAGAAAGCCATATCGAGAGCGACTGCCTTGCTTTAGGAGCCGGTGTACCGCGTTTTCCCCGGCCTACCGAATGCCGCGCAGTAGGAGCAGAGCATTCGAGAATGCCGCTCGCGGGGCCGCACAACGCATGGTCGTTGACCCAGCGTTGCCCCCTGTTCCGCGAAAAACCGCAGACATTCAGAGATTGACGAGGCTCAAGTTGAGTTGTCTCACAGCGCGCACCGCATCACCGTCCATCAGACAGGTGACATTTTCCCTTATTCGCGCTCATCATCGCGAAGCGGCGTAACGATCTGAAACGAAGCCGGTGGCGGACGCGCGCACCCAAAGAGCGATCAATTCCATCTTCGGCAGGGCCTTGCTGTAAAAGAAGCCTTGCGCCGAACCGCATCCGTTCGCTGCGAGAAATGCTGCCTGCTCGGCGGTCTCAACACCTTCCGCCACCACGTCCTGCCCAAGACATTGTGCAATGGACAGAATCGCTTTGACCAATTCTTCGTTCCTTTTGTCCGAGCTATTTATGAATGACCGATCGATCTTCAGCGTGTCGATCGGGAAGCGGGCTAGATAGTTGAGCGCCGAGTAACCGGTGCCAAAATCATCGATAGCAATCGAAAATCCCATTTGACGCAGCTTAAGAAGCGTCTGCAGGGTCTCGCCCTTCCGATCGAGAAGCAGACTCTCCGTGATTTCGATTTCGATCCATTCCGCGCGGCAACCGGTTTCACCGAGGATTGCAGCGATCTCGTTTACCAACCGTGAGCATTGGAATTGCTTACCCGAAAGGTTGACTGCAATCTTGTGCAGGTGGTGGCAATCGGCGTTCAGCTCCTTCGCCGTCTTGCACGCTTCACGCAGCACCCATCGCCCGAGTTCAACGATCAGCCCGGTATCCTCAGCGACCGGAATGAATCGAACCGGCGGAATCATGCCCATCTCGGGATGAGGCCATCTCAACAACGCTTCCGATCCTATCATTACGCCGCTGTCCAGAAGCACCTTGGGCTGGTAGTGCAGCTCCAATTCTTCGCGCTCGATAGCGCGGCGCAATTCAGATTCCAACTGCATGCGCTCCTCCACGCCCACAGTCAAATCCTTCGAATAAAAGCGAAAACTGTTTCTCCCCGAGCGTTTGGCAAGATACATCGCAGAGTCGGCGTATTTCACCAGATCGTTGACATCTGTGCTGTCGTCGGGCGAGATCGCGATGCCTACACTGCATGACACGTAGACTTCCTTGCCATCCAATAGGAAAGATTCCTTGAATCTCTCGAGGATCGAGCACGCAACCCAATCGAGATCGTCGGTTGTCTGGATTTCCGGCAACAGAATCGCGAACTCGTCGCCGCCGAGACGCGCAACCGTGTCGAGATCGCGGACAGATTTCTTAAGCCGGGTAGCGACCTGGCAGAGTAGTTGATCACCCACAGGGTGACCCATCGTATCGTTCACGACTTTGAAATGGTCGATGTCAATCAGCATTACCCCTGTCCGCCGACGTTGAGACGACGCGTCACTGACGACCTTTTGCAATCGCTCGTTAAACAGCAAGCGGTTCGGCAAAGAAGTCACCGGATCGTAAAAGGCCATTTGCCTGATTTTTTCCCGCGAGGCGTTCAGTTCCGTGACATCGCGAGAGACCCCGAGGACTCCTGTAACCTCTCCCCCGGCGCCGAGGACCGCAAGTTTACGTGTTTCGAGAAGAATGGACTGACCGTTCTCCGGGGAAACCACCCAATTCTCGTCGATAAGTATGCCACCGGCTTCGATCGTGGCCTCATCAGATTTTCCGGAAATGTGAGCTCTCTCAGCCCCGAACAATTCAAGGTCCGTTTTTCCAACGACCTCCGCCTCCGATTTCCCGGTCAGCCGCTCAAATGCATGATTGCACAACAGGTGTACGCCATCGACATTCTTTACCCAAACCATGTCAGGAATGGTTTGCAGCACACTTAGCAATTGCGTCCGCACGGAGTTGATGGCGTCTTCCGCCTGCCTTCGTTCCGTGACATCACGCGAAAATGCCAGGAGCGTGGTGGCGGCGTCAGGATCGGCGCTTGGTCGTCTAGCCACCGACAACTCGAACCATCGGGTCTCGCCGTTTGGCAAGGATACGCTAATGCATCGACCGTAGGCAACTCCTTCACTGCTTGCAGTTCGAAGCGCCTCCATTGCAATAGCCGCTTGATCAGGCGCAAGAACTTGGTCGACCGTCCTACCCAGTAGCATTTCCCGCTGCTGGGCTAGTAGTTCGGGATTTCTGGTCCAGACCTGAAGATATCGCCCATCCTCGTCGACCTCAAACAGAACGTCTGGAATAGCGGTGACGATCCCTTGGGCTAGTTCGAGAGCGTTTTTGAGTTCCTGCTCCGCCAACTTGTGTTCGGTTATGTCGATGATAACGCCAATCAGACCCGCGGGCTCGTCGTCGTGACCTCTGAAAACTGCCTTGTTGCAGACAACATCCAGGATGGCGCCGTTTGCGAGAGCGATCTTACGCTCGGAGACTTGGGCTCCACCCCTTTCAAGAAGGCCTTTCTCTTCAATAGAATAAATTTCCGCCAGTTGCGTTGAACTGAGATCAAAATCTGTATTCCCGATGATCTCGTCGCGCGAGCGACCGAGGAGATCTTCGAAAACCTTGTTGCAACCGACATAGCGACCGTGCAGATCTTTGAAGAAAATTGGGAGGGGCAACACGCCGATCAATGCTTCAAGCAGCGCTCCTCGGTCGGCTGAGGTATCATGATGCAGCGCTTCGTCTCTCCGGCGATTGCGCCTTTTCTGAAAAAAGGAGCGTTGCCAAAGCGGTTGTAAAGTCGAATTCATCGTGAAGCTCCTTACCGAGGGCCAAGACAGATGCATCATCCATCCGATCAGGAATTCCGGGAACGCCACCCAAATCATTCGAGCAACAAATTGATGCAGATATGTCAGTAAGGCGTCGAACCGCGCGTCGGCCTGAGCCGGATAGTGCGGTCGGAAATGAACTTTGCTTTCACATTCGAAGCAACAACCTTCGCGGCAGCACGTAGATTGAAAGGCGCAATGAGTATGTTGTCCCGTTTGGCGAGAGGAGGGCCGGAGGAAGAATGCTACCGCGGAGCAAATATGTTCGTTGGAACCGGATCGCTTGTCTCATGTCTCCTGAGGCGACCCGGGCATTTCCCAATTTGAACTGTCATTCCTTAGCGCAGCCTACCTTGCACGAGAGCCGATCATGAAGGCACCGCATTCCACACAGACCCCGCATGCGATCTTCAATCGGCCGGCTTCCAGGAGAGCGGATCCGCTGGGTTATCGAAATATTTAGCAGCAGCGCTGGCAGACCACCAAGCTGTATTCTTCGGCTCGATCCAATCCTCAGAGTTAGGATCGCAATCAGCTGGCAAATCCGCCATTACATCCTCTATGGTACTGGGAATTGCTGGCCGCAGGATTGTCTGAATTTTGGGGCCCTGTCCCTCAAGAGTTCGCATCATTACGTCCCATACGAAACCCGCCTCAGAGCGCGGCGGCCAGAAATGAAAACTCTTGCTTACGAAGTCGGGGTTCCGTCGCCAGTAACAGGCTGCCGAAGCTTCGCCCCCTAGAACGATTGGGATCATGTCGCGCCCGGACTGGCGCACCGCGTTGATAACACCATTCTCAGCTCCCGACTGAACGATAATACCATCAATTCGACCGGGATTCGCTGCAAGGAATTTTTGCACCTCGGCCTGCGCGACCTTGTCTGTCCACTTCCCGTCGACATGACCTACGATCTTTATCTCGGGATAATACTCCAGAGCCTTCTTTGCGCCGACGTCAAAGCTGTCCGAGGAGGCAAAGCCGGAGATCCCCGAAACGAGAAGCACATTGCCACTTCCTTCGATTTCTTCAGCGAGCCACTTCGCCGCCTCAAACCCGCCTTGCATGTTGTTCTCAGTTGCGTTGACGGCGAACGGCGATGTTACGTAACCAGAGTACGAGAACACAGGCACTCCTTTTGAATACGCATACTCTATCGTAGGATTAAGCGCCGTGAGGTTCGAACAGCAGATAATAATTGCATCAACGCCGTCGTCTACCATCTGCCGCATCTGCCTGATCTGGACAGCGTCTTCAAGATTTGACTGGGTGACGATGAACTCGGAGACCAGCCCCGCTTTCTTGAAAGCTGGAACAATCTTGTTTGTGAACTCATCAAGAATACTCGCACGCCAAGAATTGTCAGCATATGTCGATGCGTACCCAATTTTCCACGGCGGTGCTCGCTGTGCCTTAAACGTGCGGAAGACAGATTCACCTGTAGGCAACTTTGGATCGAGCAACTCGTAGGTTTTTCGTTCCTCCCGCGGCAATTCCGTAAGGCCACCGGCGGCCGCTACAGAAGGGATCACCAAGCCGGTGATTAGAATAATGGCTCTTGTAATTTCACGTATGCGCACGGATTTGATACCTCTCGTGTCTCTGAGCATTGCAAAGCAGTTGATCTCTTGAAGGTTGATCGGCTCTAGGTGGGTTTTTTACAGTCAGACGGGCGGCGAAAGGGAGACCAAGAGCCTATGGCCGGATTTCGCTTCCGTAAGCGGATTTCCCTTCAGTAGAACGCCGCTATCACAGTGGCCATCCGACGCGTGGCAGTCCCGTTCGATGCGTAGCTTACGCCACTAACCTAACCCGACGCGTCGACTTATCTTCGGTCAATTTGAATGAAGCGAGCCGCTCGCTGAGTTCGTTAGTCTGATCCGAGAGAGTCTTTGCCGCGGCATTTGTCTGCTCGGCCATGGCAGCGTTTTGTTGTGTTCCCTGGTCAAGTACATTGACGTTATTGTTGATCTCGGCGAGGGACGCCGCTTGCTCGCGGCTCGAATTGACGATTTGATCAATCCGATCGGAAATCTTCAAGATCGACGCCGTTATGTTGTGTAACGCCTCACCTGCTTTCCCCACGTAATCTGAGCCGATCGCCACCTCCGAAGAGGATTCCGAAATCAGGTGGCGAATCTCGCGGGCTGCAGCTGATGATTTCTGGGCAAGTTCGCGCACTTCCTGGGCTACGACTGCAAAACCCTTTCCGGCATCTCCAGCACGAGCCGCCTCGACACCAGCATTTAGTGCCAAAAGATTTGTCTGGAACGCAATCGTATCGATCAAACCAATGATTTGGCCGATCTTGTGGGACGCGTCTTCTATTCTGCCCATTGCGTTGATCGCATCGGTCACAATGGTTGCCGCACCCTCGGCGTGTTCTTTAACAACGGACACGAAAGCCTGGGTTTCATAGGCATTCTCGGATGATTTTCTGACCGTGACCGTCACCTGTTCGACGGCGGCCGCAGCCTCCTCCAGTGAGGCGGCTTGCAATTCAGTTCGCCGCGACAGATCATCTGAGGCTTTGAAAAGCTCGCTGGTTCCCCATTGAATTTGATTGGTATTCTCGTCGATATGAGACACTGTCTCTCTCAGGATCGAAAGCGAGTGATTGAAATCGCGCCTCAGCGGCTCAAGATTGGGATGGAATTGGCGGTCAATTTCTTGAGAGATGTCGCCACGCGCCAATCGAGATAACGCCTCTCCTAGAATGGTGACGGCAGTTGCGACCTCCTCCTCCATCTGAGCGCGTTCGCGTTCACGATCCATCCGCTCCTGTTCAACGGTTTTCCTATCGGCTTCCGTTCGTGTCTCGATGTCCATCTTCGAGACAGCATTTTCACGGAAAACCTCGAGTGCGCGAGCCATTTCACCTATTTCGTCTCTCCGGTCACGTCCGACAATCTGCGATCGAAGATCGCCCTTTGCCAGCTCTTGCATGCGCTTCGCGATCCGTTCGATCGGGGCGCGAAGTGTCGCCATCAGGCCGGCGCCAGCCGCCAAGGCTACC
Source organism: Rhizobium ecuadorense (assembly GCF_001187535.1). Taxonomy (GTDB): domain Bacteria; phylum Pseudomonadota; class Alphaproteobacteria; order Rhizobiales; family Rhizobiaceae; genus Rhizobium; species Rhizobium ecuadorense. The sequence continues at coordinate 7,620 of NZ_LFIO01000754.1, read as the reverse complement.
AAGACGCCGGACACTGTGGCGATAGTTGACAGCAAGCGGGCAAGATTGCTTTCATTGCGAGCATCGTTTTCCTGAGTTGCTGCAAAAGTTACGAGGTTTTTCCAGATCTCCTGACCGGTTTTGTCCGCCTCAGAATATTGCGCTTGGCGGGCTTCCGCTATCTTGACCAGCTTCTCTGTGTTCTCTTGGATAGAATCCACCTGGGCGAATAGATCTTCCTGCATTTTATCGAAGCCAGATATCGAGCTGGCAACGCCTCCAACTGCCACGGTGTCACGCGCCAATTTTGTAAGTTGCTCAACGAGGCGCTGCTGATTCTCTGCGTTGGCTGTACGGAACAGGTTATTGATTTCGATTTCGATCGAATCGGCGTCCTGGCCGATCGTTGTCGCCGTCGCAACAAGCATTTCGGAATCCGTCAACGCTTTATCCAACGCCCGGATCGCATTTGTTCCTTCAATCATGTGCTGGATCGCATCCACTCGCAGGTTCGTCGCAAAGCTCTGTAGGTCAGAGCCGGCAAGCCGTGTGGAAGGGTCGACAAATTCGGGGTTGGCGATTAGCTTGGCGATAGTCCTCTCAATTTTAGTAACGGCCTGCTCGTCAGCAGTCGAGACTACCCGCTTAACTGTTTTTAGCGACTTTTTGATCACAAGCCCTTGCTGGGCGACAGTCGGAGGCTGCTTCGCTCCGTCCGGCAAGCTCACCAAGTCTTCCGCCATGTGTTGCATAACTGATGCCGTATCGAGTGAGCGGGTAGCCTCCCGGAGCATGGTTTTCCCGGAGTTCTCCTGATTGCGTACTTGTGAGCGCACATCAACCGCAGCCAATTTAAGGGCGCCTCCGACCTCCTTGATCTTCGACAAGTTGGAAACAATGTCGCTGCGAACGGATTCCTCGTCATTATGCAAAGACCACATGCGGCCGATGCTGCCCGAGATAACGGACATTGCCGATACACTGTTTTCGAGCGCACCAGTTTCGCTCCCGCTACCTGCCGCCGCTTCCTGGAGCGACTGCATGGTTGCGCTCTGCCCGTTTAAACTTGTCAGCGCCTCATCTCGGTACTCCGTTGAGCTTTGCGCCAAAAAGCGGTTCATGCTTTCCGCGACACTTCGAAACCCGCTCAAGGTCTGAAGAACCTCATTTGAAAGCCGAAGACGAGACTGAAGCAAGCCAGTTGCTTTTAAGCCGACCCCACCAACTGCCGCCAATATCAGGATCAAGGGTACAAGTACCAATAACACCTTTGCTCTTATGGTAAAGGTGGATAACAGGCGATCGACGAACATACTTACCTCCAAAGGGCTCAAACGGTGCTGGGGCCTCGCTTTTGGAATAGTAATGTTTGAGCCTGAACGAACATGGATAAGAGTTTCACTAAAACAATCGAAACTTTTTTACGTGTTGTTAGGATTTGACCTCTTACCCATTGCGTCTTTCGAGAAACTTAACGGAAGGTTAATACCTGCAGATTTGCCGGATCAGAACGTGGGAGTGGATCTATCTGCACCGAGGATCGATCTCCAGCACGTTCCCTGTCAGCTTTCCGGACAGTTCCGAATTCGCCAGGAATTGCACGGCGTGGATCACTGTTCGAAGCACGTCATTTTCGCTTGAAGACGTAGAGTTCACATCGCTGGCGTGTACAGCATTTATCCTCAGCCCGGAACCGAAATATTGCCTAGCAATTGCGGAGGTAGTAGTGCGCAACGCCGCTTGAAGGACGGCTTCTGCTTCCAGCGAGGTCGTCTCTTCGAACCATGCGACGTCCACTACGGCAAGCTCCGCGCCCTGAAGTCGAGAGCTAAAGGCACCTGTAACTCTGATTAGATTGGATACGGCATCAAGCCCCAGATTCGCGCTGGATAGCGATCCCGTTACAGTTTGGGTTGTTTCATTTCTGCGGAAAACTATGTTCACCAGAACGTCGACCCGTCTCCAGCGCAAATACACCTGGTCAGCCATTGAGTTGACGTAAACGTCTCTGTTCGGGTTGACTTTGACCGGTAAAAAATTGTTTCCCTGGCCTTCAGCCAGGGAGGCGAAGTCGGCGGGATTGGCGTCGCCTACGGCGACCCGATAGCCTTTTTCTATAAATGAGCGCGCCAAACAAAGACCAACAGGATTTGACGCGCCTATCAAGACACAGACTTTTTCCCCAGGAGAAATGTTGGCGTCACTGTCACGTTCAACCAGTACCTCGGTCGATGGAGTATGACACGCCTTGTGAGTCAGAGACGCTTGTATCACGCGCCGGTCGCCGCTTCCGGCAGATTAAGAAGGTCGACAATTTGTGCATTTTTGGCCAAGTTTAGCACTTATAACTCCCGGTCCGTCGCTGCGTCTCCCGCGAACAAGCAATGCGCGGGCGATATAGTAAAATTTTTGTCCGACAATCTGTCAATTCCTTTTTTGCGATTTTCGGCGGACACATGTCGAGACCGGCGTCATTTTGAGGCCTCATGCACGCAATGCCGTAAGCATCGGTATTCCGACACCCGGTTGAGTTTGATGTGGTCTTTCCTGTTAGTCTTCTCTCGCCGCCACGTTCCGATTTGATCGCGCTTTTCGCGTTCGCGCGGCACAGACAACAGCACGCCTATGGCAGCACAAGCTGTTTGACCATCATCAGGTTTCGTCCTTAAGCTCTTCTTTTGCCCAATCAGACGCCCGGAGTCCGTACCCGCTAAGAAGAGCGCAAAGTCAACTCAATGCGACGAGGCGCGGCTTACGCATTGATATTTGCCGCGACCGCCTCGCTTAGTAGGCCAAAAGAACTCGTCGACGTCTTTGCGTCTCCGAGTGTTGAGCCTGGAGCGTGCCTCTCTTATACGTCATAACCGAAGTATGCTGATGCGCAGGTTAAGAGGACCAGCGTGTGGCGAAATCGTGGGGCCATCCTACAGCACAATCATTTTTCTCCGTGTCGACTCAACGGCCTCCAAGGTCGGTTGGCGTAGGTTCTCTCCCACTCATAGCACTCCCACCCTTCCCGTGACGGGCTGCGATCGAAAGCAGCCCGTCACCCCTCGCCTTGGGAGGCATCTTTAGATTGATTTGCCGTGCGGGAACTCCACTAGAACCGTGGCAGATTTCCCTGATGCTGCCTTGCCTTTGATCAGGAATAGCATTAACGTATATCAGACAATCTGTCAATCTGTTCGAGGCTTGTGGAAGCCAGTCATCGCATCATTAGAGGCTTCCCAACTGCAGCGCTGAAAAACTAGGAGGCCATCTCGAGCGGGAGAACGTGGATGTCGGTGCTGGTGATGATCCGCCATGACGAAAGCCTAGGGAATGAGAGATTCAACCGGCCTCCACAAAGGTCCGAATCGGTCATGTACGCGATCAAAATCGCTCGCACGCCATCCGGTCTCGAGCTTTGAAGGTTTGGAAAACTAGTCCCGGCATGTGCGAGTTGGTGTTCATAGATAGGTTTATATTGGATGACCGAAAGTTTGTTCAGCAAGCCCGATGAAGGGACCTTAGTGAAAGACAACTTTATCGAGGGCTCCGATCCCGAACGTCTTTTGCCTTTGATATCATCGCCCCTGGCGTCCTCTGACCTTGCTCAACACGACAGTAGATCGCTTAACTCTCGCTGCAGTCGAATTTCCCTTGATGGTTTTGGCGTTGCGGATGCCCATCATGAAGGGGCGTTCTCGGTCATGATAGATTCCCCAGTTGACGTCGTAACGGTCTTCCTGCCGGCGTCCGGGAATGCAGTCTTTCATTGGTCTGGGCAACAGGTAGAGTCGCCGCATGTTGCAAATGCTCCGCTGAATGCCCGACAAGATGGCATAAGATCTCAACTGTCATTGACGATCGATACGCAATCCTTGCGTGACAAGCTTTCTCGCATGCTCGATCGGACGATCAGCGGAAATCTGCAAATTCAGCCGACCCTTGATCTTGCATCGAGCGCGGGAACGCTCATGCGAGAACTAGCCCTGTCTGCCCATCGCGGCCTCAGTGCCGGGGGGGCTCTGCGACAATGCCCGTCGGCCTATAGCTCGCTCCTCGACGCGATAGAGTACCTTTTGATCGAAAGCTGTATGCATCGCTATACCGATGAACTTCGTCGTCCGTCTCCGTCTCCCACGCCTCGCCACGTGAAACGGGCAATGGAGTTTATGGAAGAGCATATGGCTCAACCCATTTCCCTTAACGATATCGCCGCTGCGGCCAAGGTCAGCGTGCGGACTTTGCAGCACGGCTTCCGACAATTTCGTAATACCAGCCCCACAATGCACCTCCGAGACTTGCGTATGTGCGCAGCTCGACAGGAACTGCTGCAAAACGGCGCTAAAATCAGCGTTTCGGAAATAGCGCTTAAGTGGGGCTTCACACACCTCGGCCGTTTTGCTGCAGAGTACAAGAGACGTTACGGCGAACTGCCATCTAAAACAGTGCATATGAGCGATGTTCTGCCGCATAGGCGATCTATGTGTGCTTCGCAGGCCTCTCCGCCCGAAAGCTGACCCGGAAATAGCCCTTCGCGATGGCGCTGTGGTTCGCAGCGCTCCACCGGGCTATACCATCGCTGCGCCCTTAATTTTTCGGTCTGTCGCCACAGACGGTCAGCAGCCGAGCGTACAGTGCTTCAAGGTGATTGGTGATTTGGATCATTTGCAGCCGCTCTTGCTCCAGGCGCTGCGACTGTGCATCTTCGTGGCTTTCTAAGTGGGTATCTGTCTTAGCCTGTTGCCCGAAATTGATTGCGATAACTTTGGACATCTTCGAACTCTCGTTGAATTTCGTTAATACTCCGCGTCTTGAAGGAAGACAGTCGCGGAAGGTGAAAAAGCAAAAGTCTGCTAGGCAGCTGCGATGCGTCCTGATTGGTGCCAAACCTTTGCTCAAAACTAAGGAAGCATTCCATCCCTTGTTCAAGCGGAGTGATTCCGTAGCTGAAGGTTGGGTCGAAGTCGCGCCTAAGTCCGAACCGGTTGGATCCGATCGCCGTTGATCGATAGAATGCCAGAGACCTGATCGACGACCGGGCCGATGATACCATCTGCTACCTCAACGACGACAATGGCGCTGTGGCTAGACCGATGGGATTGGTTATCTCGGCAGCAAGCTCTATCACCGGAATGACAGAACCGGCAGATCCCTGAACCGAGAACATGCGTTAGGGGCAGCGGCGTCGCCTCTGCTAACCCCCGGATTTCCGGGATCAACGTCGTCTTCATGCAGAACTGCTGGCTGCCAGATGGAAACCGATAATATCCTGCGGTGAATTATGACATGATTCATTAAAACTCTTCCCATTCCTTAGTCGCGACAGCGGCTGTAGTACGTCCGCCGAAGGCGCCGGCAAGCTTCTGGGAGAGGGCACGCGCTGGCGAGGCGGCCGGCTTACCGTTCTGGTGGGCAACACGCCGTACAACAGTCGAACCGTCGAGCCTGAAGCGCGCAATAAGCCGCGCCAGATTGGAAGCCTCATCCGCCAACCGGTTGGTGGCCGCCGTCGATTCTTCCACCATCGCCGCATTCTGCTGGGTCGTCTGATCCATCTGGTTGACCGCAGTGCTGACTTCCGCCAGCCCGGTCGATTGCTCTCGTGCCGCCGTCGAGATCGTATGAACGTGCTCGTTCACCTTGATCACGTGGCCTCGGATTAGACCAAGGGCATCGCCTGTGGCCGTTACCAGCCTGACCCCAGTTTTGACCTCGTCGCCGGACCGGTTGATCAGCGCCTTGATATCCTTGGCGGCAGTGGCGGAGCGCTGTGCCAGTTCACGCACCTCCTGAGCCACAACGGCGAAACCCTTTCCAGCGTCACCCGCACGCGCCGCCTCGACGCCGGCGTTAAGGGCCAAAAGATTGGTCTGGAAGGCGATCTCGTCAATGACGTTAATGATCTGGCCGATTTCATCCGAGGCCTGCTCGATGCGGCCCATGGCGGCGACCGCGTCTTTGACAACCGCGCTCGACTGCTCGGTGCTTCTGCGTGCCTCATCGACCATATGGCTGGCTTCCGTGGCTCTTTCTGTCGAGCTTTTTACCGCCACCGTGATTTCCTCAAGCGCCGAAGAGGTCTCCTCCAGGGCCGCGGCTTGCTGTTCCGTGCGCTTTGAAAGGTCGCCTGAGGCGATGCGCATCTCGCCGGCTCCGCCGTTGATCGTGTCGACGGCGGAGCGAACCTCGCCTAATACGGATCGAAGGGCTGCCATGGTGGCGTTGACATTACTCTTCAGTTCACCAAAGGCTCCCTGAAACTCGCCGCACATGTTTTCCGTCAGATCCCCATCGGCAAGCGCTGAGATAACTCGGCGAGTTTCGGCGATGCCCCGGTCAACAGAGGTGACCAGCTCGTTGACGCTTCCTGCAAAACGGTCGAGAGCCGCATCGCCGTATTTCTTGGTGATGCGATGGGTGAAGTCACCGGCTACGGCGGCTGACACCACCTCGGCAATGCTCGACTGCAAGTCGGCGCTCTTGGCCTGCAACGCGGCCTCCTGCGCGTTCAGATCGCGGGCCTTGATGCTGTTTTGCTTGAATACCTCAACGGCTCTCGACATCTTGCCGATTTCGTCGGCGCGCATTGCGAAAGGAACCTCAGTGTCGAGATTACCATCTGCCAGTACGCCCATCGTGGTAGTCAACCGCGAGATCGGATCGGTAATCTTCCGGATGCAGTAAAGCAGGGCTATAATGCCCGTCGTAGTTGCCAGCGCCATGGCAAGAATGGTGACCAAAACCGTCGATGAAACGGCGCCCATCGTGTTTCCGACGGCCGCGACTCCACCACGCTTGTTAACTGCGACATCCTGGTCAAGGAGCGCTCCGCTATCATTATACAGTTTCGTCGTGGCGTCACTCGTTAGAAGAGCAAATGCTTCATCCTTCTTGCCTGCCTGCATTAGTTTAACAATCCGCTCGCCATCCTCCTGATATTGCGTCCACAAAGCGGAGAACGCGTCATAGGCCTGACGCTCCTCGCCGGATGTCACCATCGGCTCATATTCACCACGGGCATTCGCGAGATCCTCCATCTTCTGGCGGAAGGTGGTGATATTATGCGCAAGGCTCGTCGAATCTGATGAGTTTGTCACCAGCCTGAACTGCAGGATGCGGTAGTCCCCGGTGATCGTATTGATCCGATTTATCACATCGATCGATGGCAGCCAGTTGCTGGCAACTTCGGATATATTGCTCCTAATGGACAGCAGCTTGACGATACTCACGATGCCCTGGCCCGCCGCGAGAAGAGAGAGCAGAACAAATATCAAAGATAAAGCGAGTCTAATGGACTTGGGCATAAAGGCAAACCTTTTAGGTGAGGTGGACGATCGACTTGTCTACTCAAATCTTCCAATTGCCGTTTCATTCATTCGAACGGCAGATCAATCTTGTGGGTCTGTGACATAGCTGAGAATACCTATTGGTTGCGTTGGTTAATGAAGCCTTTCCTGCCCGTCTCGAATGCAAAAAGACGACGTTTTAAGGATAGTCAGGCGTCCAATGGATCGTCCGCGCTTACAAGGAGGATGCAGCCGGCAAAATTTTATTTGGCGCCGTTCGAAGAGCATCATCGTTTTCAGCAACCGAGTTTCGCCCCGCCACGAGCGACCTAGAGCAAGTCCTGCGATCGATGAATCGATTGTGATG
>NZ_LFIO01001423.1 GCF_001187535.1 Rhizobium ecuadorense | reverse complement strand
GCCGAAGCACATGCCGATTATCTGCCAACCTGGCGACGAAGCGGAAATTCGCGGAGCAGGATTCACCGAGGTCTCGCCATTGACCGATATGGCGACTTGGGAAGGTCTGACGCTCACGCGCCGCGAAGGCAGCCATGGGCTTGGTCCCGTTCTCGAAGAGATGGGCTCGGTCATGGGTTTCAGCCTCGAAGCAGCGGGCGAACCTTCGATCTACTGGGCTGGCGACACCGTGCTCTATCCGCCGGTCACCGACGTCATCCGCGCGACGAGTCCCGATATCCTCATCACC
>NZ_LFIO01001507.1 GCF_001187535.1 Rhizobium ecuadorense | reverse complement strand
GCCAGGCACAGGTCTCCGGTGTCGCCGGCACCTGGAAGGACCTGACCGACAGCGTCAACTCGATGGCCGGTAACCTGACGGCGCAGGTGCGCAATATCGCCGAGGTGGCGACCGCGATCGCCAATGGCGACCTGTCGCGCAAGATCACCGTCGACGTGCGCGGAGAAATCCTGCTGCTCAAGGATACCTTGAATACCATGGTCGATCAGCTTCGCTCCTTTGCCGGCGAAGTGACGCGCGTTGCACGCGAAGTCGGCACCGACGGCAGGCTCGGCGGCCAGGCCGTCGTT
>NZ_LFIO01000813.1 GCF_001187535.1 Rhizobium ecuadorense | reverse complement strand
GCGCCGGCCGAGATCCTCGGCCGCCCCGTCGGCTCACTCCAGGCCGGCTCGCCCGCCGATTTTAACATCTTGCCTGCCGCGTCGCTGGCAGAGGCCGTCGCTGCCCGTCCTCTCGATCGTACCGTCTTCCGCGGGGGCGCCATCATCGCCCGTGGTGGCCGGCTGATCGTCTGATTTTTTCCGTCAATGCAGTGCGCATGGGAGAACCACCGATGAAGGGTCGTCTCTGGATTCAATCACCGCTCGCCATCATGGCCGAGGGCGCTGGGGGCGGCATCGTCATCGAGAAT
>NZ_LFIO01001637.1 GCF_001187535.1 Rhizobium ecuadorense | reverse complement strand
CTGACACCTGGGGATTGCGCCGTTTCAAGGAGATGTTTGGCGGCACGGGTTCTCTGAATGACCTCGTTCTTCAACGCGACGGTAGCCCGCTTCTGCAGGAGAACGATGAACTTCGTGCCCTCCTTGACGAGGCTTGGATTCTGGCGGACGAGCTTGCCAGAAGGGAGTTATAGCGCTTCGCTTGCGGTTACAGGGCTTGCAGCCTCCGCCATTCGCTCCGCTTCGGTGCCTCTTCGGATGATCGGGTCTCCGAACTCCCTCGCGTCGACCGTTTCCCCCAATGTTTCAAG
>NZ_LFIO01001197.1 GCF_001187535.1 Rhizobium ecuadorense | reverse complement strand
CAAGCGACCACATGGCGATCTGCTTGGTGCCGCCCGAGACCAGATCGCCCTTGCGCGGATCGAAATAGTCGAAACCGTTGACCTGAACCTCCCACAGCCCGTCCTTGCGCTTGCGCAGGTCCACATCGGGCTGGCCCATCAGCCAGAAGGACTGGTTGGAACTGCGGCCCTTCTTCAAGTCTTCGGTCAAAAGGTCGGTGTTCATCTGCGCCTTGAGCAGCGTTACGCCCGGCCAGTTCACCTCGGCGATGTCTTTCGCAGCCTCAGGGTCAAAGGTGAAGGCGCAGAAT
>NZ_LFIO01000689.1 GCF_001187535.1 Rhizobium ecuadorense | reverse complement strand
CGCCACGAATGGATGCTGTCGAAATCAATTTGTGCGTCCGGCACCGGCCGCGCATTGCCGTTGCCTCTGAGGACTTGCATGAAATGGTCTGCAGGGTTCCTGGTATCCTGCGCGTGCAACCAGGCCTCGCCGTCCCAGATCGGGATTTTAGGGGTGGCGAGGCAGTTGAAGGTGTTGACCGTGCCATTCAGCTGTCCAGTCGCCTTGATCCGCATGGCGATCAGCGTCAAGGGCTTCGGGAAGTTGATCACAGGCTCGTTGCGTCGCCCACGAACGGCAGTCCAGTAGAC
>NZ_LFIO01000298.1 GCF_001187535.1 Rhizobium ecuadorense | reverse complement strand
CTTGTCCACTGCGGCACGTGGATCCCTGCGAAGAACATAAGTTCTTTGCTTTCGTCTCGCCCGAACCAGGCATTCGGGACTTTCCCTCCCGGCTCCTGACTGTCGGGATCGGGCTCAGCGAAAGTTGTCACCGGAACGATGCATCTATGCTCGACGCCAAACCATTGCCTCCAATGCCTGAGATTGAGCTTCCGGACATTCGTCACGCCGCGGTCAGGCTCCATCCGCAGGAGGTCGTCCATATCGAAAGGCTTTCCCTTGGCGGCGAGTTTCGCGGCACGGCCTTCGGC
>NZ_LFIO01000058.1 GCF_001187535.1 Rhizobium ecuadorense | reverse complement strand
CAGCAACTGAGTAGACGAGGTCTCGCGTATTCCCCGCCTGTTTGACGGTGCCGTTCTGACGAAGGATGACGTCAAGGTTCGTCGGATCGAGATCTGTTGTAATAGCCAGACCCATCGGCGCAAAAGTATCATAGCCCTTACCTGCCAGCAGGCAACCGAACTTGCTTTCCTGCCGCTGTATAATGCGGTCACTGATATCATTGCCACATGTGTAGCCGAGGACGTGCTGCAAGGCATGTTCCTTGCGGATGTGGCGTCCGCCTTTGCCTATGATGGCGACCAGTTCCGCCT
>NZ_LFIO01000303.1 GCF_001187535.1 Rhizobium ecuadorense | reverse complement strand
ATGACGATCTCCCTTCCGGATAATCTGGCGGAATACGTCGAAAATCGTGTCGCAAGCGGCAGATACAGCAGTGCCGGCGCATTCCTGGCGGAGCTCATTCTGAAGGATCAGCTCCATCACAAGCTTGACGACGAAGAACTGCGCAACATCCTGAGGCAGGCTGAGGAAAGTGGCCCGAGCGATCGACGCATTCCCGACATCCTGCCGGAAACGAAGGCCAAGCTGCGTGACAACAACTTATAGGCTGACCCGAACCGCGGACGCTGTGCTATCAGGCATCGACGAATATGC
>NZ_LFIO01000113.1 GCF_001187535.1 Rhizobium ecuadorense | reverse complement strand
GTGTAGAGGGCCTTGTAGCCGAGAGACGAAGCGAGAGTGTCCGTCCAGTTATAGCCGACCGTCGCAGCGCCCTGCAGCGTGATGTCGGAAGCGACGCCGAAGCCGCCGACGTCGGCCATGACGTCCACGAACCATTTGCTGTTGACGTCATAATGCATGGTAAGCCCGACGATCGGATCGGCCCAGCTTTGCGAACCGCTGCGGTCGATCGCCGGGAAGAAAACGGGATCGAGCCCGAGTTCCACCTTGTTGTGCTGGTAGCGAAGCCCGCCCGTCGCGTAGAGCTGCATG
>NZ_LFIO01000036.1 GCF_001187535.1 Rhizobium ecuadorense | reverse complement strand
TGATCTCGTTGGTGAATTCGGGAGGCGCAACCAGCCCGCCTCCCTGAATGAAGCCGGAAAACTCTAGCATCCGGTGGTCCAACGTTTGGGAGCGTTTCAAAGACCGCCGAGGCTCTAATCGCCGCCGGATGAAAATTCAGTGGCAGGTCATCTGAAATATCTGGCGTTCGGCAGCTTGGTCGCACCGCCACATTAACAGGCATCACAAACTACCGTGTTAGCATCAGTATCGTCCTGGGCTTAAAGAAGCTCGGTTCACGTTCCCGGAAAATTTGTTCATCGGGGCGGTAAACACTCTCGATTGAGGGCTTGTTCCACCATGATGGGAAGAACGGTCCCGGAAATGAGAACTGGTGATCTGGTCATCGCAAATAACCCGTACGCCAGCAATATCTTGAATCGGCTCATAAGTTCTTCCAGGGAACGACGACGCAAGTCCCCCGCCAGTCACGACAACAGGCTCGGTCCGTTAGCAGGAACCGTGGAGCTCGAATTTTATCTATGCTGTGAATGGGTATCATCCAAACAATCGATTTTACGAATTGAATGGCGTGATCCATTAGACGAGCATCTTGACGGAAATCAAGTCGTCGATGGCGCGCCCAGTGGTGTAGAGGGGTCAAATGTGTGGCTTTGGAATGTAATGCTTGCATAAGCGGTCGATCAGCCCATTGCATCACCTTGCAATCGTCGACAGCTCGGGGGTTCACCACCAATCGCACTCGGTACAGTCCGCAACGAGCCGCGGTATTGACAGATTCAGACGAGGCGGCCTGGTGACCGCTATTTTGGGGAAACGGCGTACGCTACACGCTGCCACGCGCGCGTTTCGACCTGCGTCCACGCGCGGCGTCATCATCCTACCCTTTGGTGGCCGGTCTCCGAATGCCACCAGGATAATTTACCGGAAAGGACGAGAGCAATGACGCACCTCGATTGCTCGTGCGAAGTGCACGGTGAGCGCGATGACGGCACTGGTAGTCACAGCGTTTATTTGACGTTCGACGACGGTCCGCATCCATTTTGTACACCGGAGATTCTCGATATTCTGGCTGAACACCGGGTGCCGGCAACATTCTTCGTCATCGGCGAGTTCCTGGCCGATCAATCTAAATTGATCCAGCGAATGATTGCAGAGGGACATGAAGTCGCCAACCACACAATGACGCATCCAGACCTGTCTGACTGCGAACCCGACGAGGTGCAACGTCAGATACTCGAGACAAACAGAGCCATAAAAATGGCGTCGCCTCAGGCGGTGGTGCGGCACATCCGGGCTCCTTACGGCATCTGGACCGAAGAAGTGCTCAAGGTTTCGGCGAATGCGGAACTCACTGCCGTGCACTGGTCGGTAGATCCGCGAGACTGGTCTCTTCCCGGGGCCGACGGCATTGTCAATGATGTGCTGCAGTCTGTCCGGCCGGGGTCAATCGTGCTCTTGCACGACGGTTGTCCCTCCAGTGAAATGCAACAAGGAACTGACCGCAGTCTGCGCCACCAGACTATCATGGCGTTATCTAGCATAATTCCAGCTTTGCATGATCGCGGCTTTGTATTCCGCTCGCTTCCTCGGGAGTTCTGATGGATATGCTTGACACAACCAGCACTGTCGCCGTCTCGCTTTATGCACTTCTCTCGACTGCTTATAAAAGCGTGCAGGCCGTTTATTCTCTGCCGACCGATGTTTCATTGGCGTCCCAGAGCTTGGCCGGCTTTGAGGAGCTGCCCAGCGTAGATGTCATCGTGCCAAGCTTCAACGAGGATCCCCGCACGCTTTCGGAGTGCCTGGCTTCTATTGCGGGTCAGGAATACGGGGGAAGGCTGCAGGTTTACCTAGTTGATGACGGTTCCGAAAATCGCGAGGCTTTGCGACCTGTGCACGAGGCCTTCGCACGAGACCCCAGATTCAATATTCTCCTGCTTCCCCAGAATGTTGGTAAACGGAAGGCACAGATCGCCGCGATACGCCGCTCTGCTGGAGATATGGTGTTAAACGTCGACTCCGACACGATCCTCGCATCTGACGTCATCAGGAAGCTCGTGCCTAAAATGCAAGATCCGGCTGTCGGCGCGGCCATGGGACAGTTGACGGCCCGCAACCGAAACGATAGTTGGCTGACCCGTTTGATCGATATGGAGTACTGGCTGGCTTGCAACGAGGAGCGTGCGGCACAAGCTCGCTTCGGAGCCGTTATGTGCTGCTGCGGTCCATGTGCTATCTACCGTCGCTCTGCGCTCGCTTCGCTGCTTGACCAGTACGAATCACAGTATTTTCGGGGAAAGCCAAGCGATTTCGGTGAGGATCGGCATCTCACCATTCTTATGCTGAAGGCAGGCTTTCGAACGGAGTACGTGCCGAGCGCCATCGCAGCGACAGTCGTTCCGAACAAGCTAGGACCGTATCTGCGCCAACAACTACGCTGGGCGCGGAGCACGTACCGGGACACGTTGCTTGGGCTGCGCCTGCTGCCCAACCTCCATCGCTTCCTTACGCTCGACGTTGTCGGACAGAACCTCGGACCGCTGCTTCTGGCACTATCAGTGCTGACGGGGCTCGCACAGCTTGCATTGACGGGCACCGTGCCTTGGTTGGCATCCCTGATGATCGTGGCCATGACGATGATCCACTGCAGCGTTGTCGCGCTCCGGGCCCGCCAACGACGGTTCCTCGGGTTCTCTCTGCATGCATTCATCAATATTTTTCTGCTACTGCCCTTGAAAGCCTACGCGCTGTGCACGCTGAGCAATAGCGACTGGCTGTCGCGCAGCTCTGCTGGCAACTCGAATCAACATCCGGCGACTGATGCGCGCACTACAGAATGTTCTGGACATGCGACAGCGCCTCGAAGGCTCAACCCCGCCCGCGATTCTGCCAGGCGAACGACGTCTGACTGCATGTGCAGCGACGAGTAAGATCTATTTACCGAGGTGAACGAGTTGACACAGAGCGACAATTATCAATTGCTGAATCGGGAACTGGCTGCACCCGATCCATGGGGACTCGACGCCAATCCATTCGAGCGTGAGCGTCACACGCAAATGCTCCGCTTGGCGCTTGCCCAGGGATCCATCTCAAATGCGCTCGAAGTGGGATGCGCTGCCGGCGCATTTACGGTGCAGCTAGCCCCCCACTGCAAACGGCTCACCGTGATCGATGTTGTGCCTCACGCTATAGAAAGATCGCGTCGACGCATGAGGGATTCTCCGCACATCAGCTGGATAGTCTCTGATGTTCAACAGTTTTCACCTGACGAGAGGTTTGATTTGATCGTTGTGGCGGAAGTGCTCTACTATATTGGAGGAATAGCCGAGATGAGAGGGGCTGTTCGGAATTTAGTGCGGATGCTTGCGCCAGATGGATATCTGGTTTTCGGATCGGCGCGCGACGCCAATTGTCGTCGCTGGGGCCACGTTGCTGGTGCTGAGACGGTCCTCGACATGCTGAACGAAACTTTGCTCGAGCTAGAGCGGCTTGAGTGTCGGGGTGGCTCGGTCAACGAAGATTGCTTACTCGCCTGTTTCCGGAATCCGATTTCTGCCTCCTAACGGCCCCAACCCTCGACGTTCAGACATGGAGACACTATGCGCGTCTGTGGTATAAAAAGACGCGGATGAGATGCCAGGACAGAATTCCGGCTGTTGTCCATCTCGATGAATCTGCACAATTGCAGACCATCCCAGGCACTCTCTCCGTGAAGTCGCCGAGCTACTCTTCGAATGTAACAAGCTCGGGACATTCGGCTGCTCTGCAACACGAGTGCCAATTACCACGGACGAGGCGTTTTCCCGGATGCTGCTGCCAGCCCTTTAATGGAGACGCAATGAACACATACGGTGCGATGGACCAGGAAGAACACAACCAACCGAAGAAATGCCAGTCAACGGCGCCCGACGGTCAGATGAGCGCATGTTCATGTCCGCAATAGATTTTTTCGACGTAAGCAAGACATATGGCGACAAGGCCGTGGTCAACGCGCTATCGTTCCGCGTTTCCCCGGGGCAATGCTTCGGGCTGCTTGGACCGAACGGCGCGGGCAAGAGCACGATCGCACGCATGATCCTTGGCATGACAGCCCCTGATGCGGGGAAGATTACTGTGCTCGGCGTGCCGGTGCCTGCCCAGGCTCGCTTGGCGCGAAAGGGTATCGGCGTGGTGCCGCAATTCGACAACCTTGAGCCTGAATTCACTGTGCGCGAGAATCTGCTGGTCTACGGCCGCTACTTCGGCATGAATACACGCAAAGTCGAGGCGGTCATGCCGTCGCTCCTTGAGTTTGCACGCCTAGAGAGCAAGGTGAATGCGCGTGTGTCTGAACTTTCAGGCGGCATGAAGCGGCGCCTGACGCTAGCGCGTGCGTTGATCAATGACCCCCAGCTACTTGTCATGGACGAGCCGACCACCGGTCTCGACCCGCACGCGCGCCACCTGATCTGGGAGCGCCTGCGTTCCCTGCTTACGCGCGGCAAAACGATCATCTTGACCACCCATTTCATGGAAGAGGCCGAACGGCTATGCGATCGACTCTGCGTACTCGAAAGAGGTCGCAGCATTGCCGAAGGGCGGCCGCATGACCTGATCGATGAACTGATCGGGTGCGAAGTCATTGAAATCTACGGCGGCGATCCGCATGAATTGGAATCGCTGGTCGGGCCATATGCCGATCGCGTCGAAATTAGCGGCGAGACCCTTTTTTGCTATGTGTCTGACCCGGAGCAGGTGCGTGTGCGGTTGCGGGAGCGCGCGGGCTTGCGCATTCTCCAGCGTCCGCCGAATCTTGAGGATGTGTTTTTGCGGTTGACCGGGCGCGAGATGGAGAAGTGAACGATGGGTGAAGGTTGTGCCGCGGCTCTGCCCGCCAACGCTTTTAACTGGATTGCGATATGGCGACGCAACTATCTGGCATGGAAGAAAGTAGCACTTGCGTCAATTGTTGGAAGTCTGGCCGATCCTATGATCTACCTTTTTGGCCTCGGCCTTGGCCTCGGAATTATTGTGGGTCGCGTTGACGGCACAACCTACGTTGCGTTCTTGGCGGGCGGCATGGTGGCGACAAGCGCGATGACCTCAGCGACGTTCGAGACGATTTACGCGGCCTTTACGCGAATGCACGCCCAACGCACCTGGGAAGCCATGCTCTACACACAAATGACACTTGGGGACATCATCCTGGGTGAGTTGGCATGGGCAGCGAGCAAGGCATTTCTTGCCGGTACGGGAATCATAATCGTCGCCACCGTGCTAGGCTATGCGACGTGGCCATCAGTCGTCTATGTGCTGCCAGTTATCATGCTCACTGGATTTGCATTCGCGAGCCTTGCGATGGTAGTCACGGCCCTTGCGCCCAGTTACGAGTATTTCATTTTTTACCAGACGCTCGTCCTGACACCAATGCTGTTCTTGTGCGGCGCGGTGTTTCCAATCGCGCAACTGCCCCAGGCCTTTCAGCAGGTAGCGCAGTTCTTGCCTCTAGCGCATGCGATCGACCTCATACGCCCGGCAATGCTTGGGCGCCCCGCGGGTAGCATGGGCCTGCATATAGGCGCGCTTTGCATCTACGCGATTTTGCCGTTCTTCCTGTCGGCAGCGCTGTTGCGTCGGCGCCTGATGTCTTGACGCTACTCGCCACCACGCCATGAGGGGTATTGCGATGCAGTATCTTGAAAAGACCCGCAGAGCTCTGAAGATAATCATCATAGTCCGGGAACAAATGAACCCGTGTCGGCGCCGGTGAGACGATGCAGGTTTGTCGCTCTGCAACTGGCCGAACTCGGAAGCAAACACTCTTCAGGAAAATCCGGCTTGTATCAGGAGAAAAGCAAATGAAGGTCATCTCAATCGCTACGGCGCTCTTTGCTCTGGCGTGTCCCGCGAACGCGTTCGAAAACAAAGCGGTCGCGGCTACGCTTATCTTAAGGACCGATCGTACGATTGCTGGTCAGCCCATCATCGTTCCACGGAAGAATGTCGAGGTCATCGCTTCGATTTATGAGATTGCGCCCGGTGCGACGTTGCCAATTCATCAGCATCGCTATCAGCGCTATGGCTATGTGCTTTCGGGGGAGATCACGGTCACCAATACAGAATCTGGGAAAGAAAGCATTTTCACGGCAGGAGATTTTATCGTCGAGTCCTGGGGCATATGGCATAAAGGGGCGAACAACGGCACCGAGCCGGTAAAGCTGCTCGTGATCGATCAGGTGGAAAAGGGCAGTGAGAATGTTCTGCCGCAAAAATAAAGACGTTGAGGTATTACCGGAGGGCAATCTGGCGCCACGGCTCGGATGTGGTGAACCCGTCCCATATTAGGGGTTGGTTTGCCGCTCCTTGCTAATGTCGATTGGAGCTGCGTGAACCTTCGACTTGAGTCGTCGACAAACTGTCGAGGAGGTTGTTTCATTGGTCGGTTGAACGGCGGGCGTAGGAGAGCATCTGTCCAGTTCCTCCATACTTGGTCGTCAGTCAGCGCGGCTGTTGGGCCAGCGGCGACAGGATCATCAATCATCCGTGAGACTGTAGCGGCGGCGTTTCAAAGAGGCTCCTCATTCCGACGCCATGAATCACGCCGAACGACAAAACCACGAAAGGTTGCTAGGAAATCCTGAGACGTCTCATTACCTCATGGGGCGAAGGCATGCGGGATGCTTCCTGGCATAGCACGTCCCGCATCCAGAGGCTTGCCTGATCACTATTGTGAAGCGCGGGCCATTGGAGGGCCTGTGTGAACGCGGGCAAAGGTAGCGGAAGGTCGGCGATCCGCAGGGGTATTGTCTTTTCGAGCTGCTTGACCAGGCGTAAGGGCATTGTCGCTATGCGCTCGGTCCCTGAAAGCATGAACGGAACCATGCTGAAGCCCTGCACGACTACTTCGACATGTCTCTTAAGCCCGTGCCCAAGCAAACACCATTCCTCGATGGAAGCAGCGTTCCCAAACTTCACCACAACGTGTCCCATCGACATATACCTCTCGAGTGTAAGTTGCTCCGAGAGTAGCTTGTTCGAGCGGCAGCCCACGCACACGAGGGTCTCCTCGAATAACGCCACCTTAGGATGTGCGCGCGACATGAGCAATTCCGGAAAGATGAGAAAATCGGCGTCACCGCGCCGCAAGTAATCATCGTAGTTATCGGCGATCGGCAGCAACTCGAAGCTGACGGCGGGCGCTTCTCGGGCGACACGCGTCACGACCTTTTCAAAAAAAACGAGTGCGGCGTAATCGGAAAGAATGACTCTGAAGCAGCGATCCGATTGAGCAGGGCAAAACGGATCCCAGGATATGATCGAAACCTGGATGTGAAGCAGAGCCTCGCGGACCGAAGGCGCGAGCCGCTCCGCACGCGGGGTTGGAACGAGTTCGCGACCGACCATGGTAAAAAGGTCGTCATTGAAATAGGTGCGTAACCTGCCGACGGCCGCGCTCATGGCCGGTTGGCTCAAGTTGATGCTGCGCGCTGCCGCCGTGAGGTTACGCTCGGTCATCAAGGCGTCGAGTGCGACGAGGAGATTCAGATCAAGGCCCTTGAACCGCATGTCTTCATCCATAGCGAGGTGGCGAGATAAAAGGTGAAAAGGCTTGGTCTCGCAGTGCGGCGCCACGAGAGATCAGCAAGCAAAGGGTCGCCTAAAATTGAGAAAGTATCGATGTTCCAGCCGCCGTGGCTTTGATGGTCTTACTGCTACCTTCAACCGACACGATTCAGTGGTGCCTGATCATTCTGGCGAGTAGCAGTGTTTTCCGAGGATAAAAGTTTCGGTCTGCGACGTCGATCACTTCGGCGCCTTCAATATGTACTTCGGGGGGTAAGACGCACTCGTAGCACTCACCTTCTTCGGCAGGAGTATCTTGGCAATTGAAGTCTTGAGTGTGCTCCGCTGAATGGGCTTTGTCAGCACCATTCAGGTTTGCGCGGGGGTCACTTGCCGCCGGGCCACAATCTTGGTTACGATCATCTGCTGCAAGTGACGGCCCGGCCCGCAATGTCAATGCGAGCAACGCTGCAACGATGACGTAGTAACCAATAACCTTCATGAGACGTTTCCTTTCTTCGGCTAAGGCCAGGCGATACCAGGTAGGATTGATGCCATTCCCGCCGCCAGTGCTTCGGGGCTACAGGCGTTGTTGGATTGGTTGAGAGCCTTTCAACGGATCATACCCGGTGGAGTGGAGACGGCCGTCTATGGAGCATCCGCGAAAATTGGTGAAATCTATTGTTTAAATGCGAGTCATCCATTTGATGCATGTAGACGACGTCTTGCCTGCCCGAACCAACAAGTGTCGCCAAACCCACTGTTTTCAGGGGCGCCTTTTCACCCAGTCCTTCTATCCTCAGTGGGCTTGCGCATGTCGTTGCCGCCATCCCCTTCATCCGGGATAGCAAAGGGCGCCGCGTGCGGGAGGGACACCCCTGCGTCTCCCGTCAGGCTACGACATTTTGTTCGATCGGCTGCCTTGTATGGAGAAGACCGGATTCCTGACGTTTCAGTGTCATCGTTTTGCAATGAGATAGAGGTAATGGCCGCAAGCCAGCTGGGTCGACCACGTTTGGCTTCCATCGCGGAACGTCGCCATTAGCTTTCGACGTTCATTTCGAATGATCGTAGCGTGATGAACAAGTCGGTCCACCGCGGCAAGCGTCATGGCCGGGTCCGGAAAGACTCGGTTCCATTCTCCAAAGGGCTGATTGGCGGTGATGATGATGGAGCGCCGCTCATATCTTGGGAGATGAGTTCGAAGAGCACGCGGGTTTCGGCCTGGTCCTAGTGACGTAGGCCAGGTCGTCGAGGATAAGCAGATCGAACTTGTCGAGCTTTGCGACGGCGGATTCGATCTGGAGTTCACGCGGTACGACCTGCAGTTTCTGGACGAGGTTGGTCGTGCGAGTGAACAGCACCCGCAACCGTTCTCGATCAGCGCGAGGTCGAGGGCCGCGGCGAGATGGCTCTTTCCGCCGCCCGGCGGACCGAACATGAGGATATTGGCACCTTTCGCGACCCAGCTGTCGCCAGCGGCAATGGCCATGACCTGGGCCTTGGAGACCATAGGGACTGCATCAAAATCAAAGCTGTCGAGCGTCTTTTCCGGTGGCAGGTTTCGCCTGGGCAAAATACGCCGACGCTTTGCGCAGAATCTCGTTGGCCTGACGAAGCTCGCGGCTCTCCCGCTCAAGAGCCTTCATAATCTCGGCGACATCGTTCGGCCGGCCTGCTCGCTTACCGCTATCGACCTCGGTCTTCTTCACCCATTCGTGTAGCGTGCGGTAAGCGCCCGGTGAGGGCCGTCTTGCGAGGTTGCGGCGAACATCGGAAGTCCTAGTGCAAATACTAGGAGTAGTCCTATGACGAAGCATCAGATTGAAGTGATCACGTCTGTCGAGCGCCGACGGCGCTGGTCTCAGCAAGATAAAGAGCGGCTCGTTACAGCCTGTCTCGAGCCAGGTGCGGTGCTTTCCGAGATTGCCCGTGCGGCCGGTATCCCATGACGGACAAGGAGCCTGTCTGTTCACGAAGAAGCTGGAGCGCGGCCGCTTCATCTGGCCGTCAGCCGCTGACGGCACGGTGGTGATCACACCGGCGCAGCTCGGTTATCTGCTGGAAGGTATAGACTGGCGGATGCCGCAAAAGACCTGGCGGCCAACATCGGCAGGATGAGCAAAAGCACTGGAATGGCGGACTCGAATATGATTCCATCCTGCCATGAGCGACGCGACTGATGAGCTTCCGGACGACCTTGCCAGTGCGCTTGCACTGCTGGACGAGGAGCGTGCCCGGCGTATCGCTGCCGAGGCAGAAGCACTGGCCGCCAAGGCGCAAGCCGCCAGCGCAAAGGCGCTCGTGTCGCATTCCGAAGCGCTGATCGCGCGGTTGAAGCTGGAGATCGAGAAGGTTCGCCGCGAGCTTTACGGCAGCCGGTCAGAACGCAAGGCGCGGCTCCTCGAACAAATGGAATTGCAGCTCGAGGAGCTGGAGGCTGACGCTGGCGAAGACGAACTGGCGGCAGAGGTTGCGGCCGAAGCCTCGACGGTCAGGGCTTTCGAGCGCAAGCGTCCATCACGGAAACCATTCCCTGAACATCTGCCGCGCGAGCGTGTCGTTATAGCCGCCCCGGCGAGCTGCCCTTGTTGCGGTTCGGGCAAGCTGTCGAAGCTGGGCGAAGACATCACCGAGACCCTGGAGGTCATCCCGCGTCAGTGGAAGGTGATCCAAACGGTGCGGGAGAAGTTCACCTGCCGCGAATGCGAGAAGATCACCCAGCCACCAGCTCCTTTCCATGTGACGCCGCGGGGCTTTGCCGGGCCTAGCCTTCTGGCGATGATCCTGTTTGAGAAATTCGCGCAGCATCAACCGCTGAACCGCCAGAGCGAGCGCTATGCCCGAGAAGGTATCGACCTCAGCCTGTCGACGCTGGCAGATCAGGTCGGCGCTTGCACCGCGGCGCTGAAGCCTATCCATTCGTTGATCGAAGCACATGTCCTGGCTGCCGAGCGGCTGCATGGTGACGACACCACAGTGCCAATCCTAGCGAAGGGAAAGACCGACACGGGTCGCATCTGGACCTATGTCCGGGATGACCGGCCATTCGGCGGGCAATCGCCGCCGGCGGCTCTCTACTATGCTTCGCGAGATCGACGGCAAGAGCATCCCGAGCGCCACCTGAAGACCTTCACCGGCATTCTTCAGTCTGATGCCTATGGCGGCTACAATCCGCTGTTCAAGGTAGAGCGCGATACCGGGCCGCTGACGCAGGCGCTCTGCTGGTCGCACGCGAGGCGCAAGTTCTTCGTGCTGGCCGACATCGCCACGAATGCCAAACGCGGCAGCCGCGCCGCGCCGATCTCGCCTATGGCGCTGGAAGCCGTCAAACGGATCGATGCGCTGTTCGACATCGAGCGTGAGATCAACGGGCTTGCCGCAGCGGAACGCCTGGAGCGCCGTCGCAAGCACAGCCTGCCGCTTGTCGGCGAACTGCACCGCTGGCTTCAAATCGAGCGGGCAAAACTGTCCCGCAGTTCTCCGGTCGCCGAGCCGATCGACTACATGCTGAAGCGCTGGAACGGCTTCGCGTCTTTCCTCGACGACGGCCGGATTTGTCTCACGAACAACGCGGCCGAACGAGCCCTGAGAGGCTTTGCTCTCGGGAGGAAGTCATGGCTCTTCGCCGGATCGGATCGCGGCGCTGATCGTGCTGCCTTCATGGCGACACTGATCGTGAGTGCCAAGCTCAATGACATCGATCCGCAGACTTGGCTTGCTGACGTCTTGGCCCGCATCGCCGACACGCCAATCAGTAAGCTGGAGCAATTGCTTCCGTGGAATTGGCAGCCACACGGACTGAACGCTCAAGCAGCCTAACCTGCGGCCTTCACCGGATGCTTACAGCGTGCGTGGCCGGCGAGCAGCCGATCTGGGCCGCGATAGATGAAGCGGCAGCCCACCGCGCGGGGTGCTCGGCTTCGTGATCCAGCACCATGCGGATGGCACGCTCACGGACTTCAGGCGAGAATTTGTTCGTTGTCTTGCTCATATCGGCTCCAATCTCTCATGAGTTGAAGCCTCCGGCAAACTCGGCGCGGTTCTTGAATCCCAAAAAGGGAACCGGCTATAGGCTTGTGTTTTTAAGCAAAACGTCACCCTCCACTCCTCGGGGATACTCAACTACCATCTGGAAGGAAGGTAAGAGCTCAAGAATGGCGCGCAGGGGAAGCTGGCCTTCATAAAGCTCATGATCACTATCCTCAGTATATATGTAACGCGTTCTCATCAGGATCTGATTGCCACCGGCAATAACGTCGGCCTCGGCTCCCTGCACATCCATCCAGATGAGATCTATATTCTCTAGGCCAGCTTCGCTGCACCAGTCATCCAGCCTCCTAGTCTCAACCGAAATCGGAGGGTCAAACCGAACCCACTCGTACTCAGAAAGACGGTTCTTGGGACGGCGTATCGAGCCCGAGAGATCCCATTCCTTAGCGCTGTCATTGCCATTGCTGGGATGAAACTCGATCATCCCGTTTCGGTCGCTGATCGCAACCTCGGATAGCCTCATCCGATCCCGATCAGAACCCATTTTCTCCTTGAAGCGTGCAGCGGCTCTGGGGTCTGGCTCAAAGCAATAGAGCTGGGCGCTCGGAAGAAGGCGCAGAAAGCGTTGAGCATCGCTTCCGTCATTGCACCCAATGTCAAAGATTACAGGGTTAGGCTTATCGAGAAGCGAAACGATCTGTCGATGTACGTTTAACTCACACACCGGATCCATCACAGTCTCCTTAACTTTTCGAAGTGCCCCTGCTGAACGAGCTCGGGCAGGATATCACTGAAATACCGAGCCATTTGGCCCTTCTTTCGACATGGTTGTTGACGCGTCGCCGTGCGATTAGGTGGGCACGGCGCATTGTCGGTCGCGGGCTTTGTTATTCGCGAGTTTGTTTGGCGTAACGAAGCGACCCCAAGCTATGCTGAAAGCCCACTAGTCACCGAGGCCTCAGCGGGGACGGATACCTGTGATTTGCGGCCACGTACCGGGCTTAAGCATATGCAACGCTGCTCCCAAATCTGCCGAAGTTCATTTAGGAAAGTCTCACGACTACCTGAAACAGGCGCGATTCCATCCAAAATGTCGCCAACCAGGGCTTCTCCCTCAATCCTAATTAGCTGTTCAAACAACCCCGGTGAAATACGCACGGCCTGCAGGCTGGAGGCGCCTGTGCGGATCTCACATACAGTCTCTTGCCGATCCAGGGTGGAATATGCACGCGCCTGATGGAGACTTGCGTAAGGTGGCAAGGAAACTGCTAGTTTATTCCACTCCTCCATCGTTGAGATTCGCTTCTTGACGAGAAATGGACCGATGACAAGTGCATCCAGGTCGGTCGTCAAAAAAGTCGTTACGGCATCCCTAACCGAATCCACTACCGGCTCGGCGTTGTTGTTAAACGACGTGTTGAGCAAGATCGGAACGCCGGTTCGCTTCCCGAAAGCATTGATTAGCTCCCAATATGCGGGATTTGTCTCGCGTGACACTGTCTGCAAACGAGCCGTACCATCTACGTGCGTGATGGCGCCTAGCGAACTACGCTTGGGTTCGCGCACAGACACTACGAAATTCATAAAAGGAAATTTGCGCAAGGTACCTGGCAGATCAAAAAATTCCACGGCGTCCTCCTCCAATACCGAGGGAGCAAATGGGCGGTAGCCTTCCCGCTTCTTGACCATCATATTAATTCGATCCTTGTTTGACGCCGGCCTCGGATCAGCAAGAATACTCCGGTTGCCTAGCGCCCGTGGACCGAACTCCGAACGCCCCTGCACCCAGGCGATCACGGCGCCATCCGCAATCCAATCGGCTGCTTTGCCTGTCACGTCATCACTCCGTTCAATTTCGAGATGCTGGCCCCAAGCAAAAAGTTCCTCCTCCACGCTTCCTTCGCTCTCCAGGTCGGGTCCCCAATAGACGTTTTGCAAACGCTCACGAGGTGCCGGATGCCCCAGATCATGAGACGCCATCAATGCGGCGCCTAGTGCGCAGCCAGCGTCATGGGCAGCCGGTTGCACGAAGATGTCGTCAAACATCCCCGAGTACAGCAGCTTGCCATTCAAAGTGCAGTTGTGAGCCACTCCTCCGGCCAAACACAGTCGTTCGATGCCCGTAACCTTGGTGTAATGCCGTAGGACGTGGAACACGATCCGTTCCAGTGCTTCCTGCAGTGAAGCACTCACATCTTTATGCTGCTGCGTGAACGGCATGCCTTTCTGGCGTATTTGAATGTTACTGAGCAACGTAGGACCAACTCGGTCGAGATGGACCCGATAACCACCGTCGTCTAGGAGTTCGTAAAATTGTTCGAAGATCTCGCGGTACGAAGCGGGATTGCCGTAAGGTGCCAGACCCATGATCTTATATTCATCGAACGCGCCATAACCTAGGTAGCGGATCGTTTCCAAGTATAGCAGCCCTAGAGAATCATTCTCCGGAAATGTCACGAGTGGCTCAATCTCCGTGCTGGAACCAATCGCCAAAAGCCTCGAAAGAAAGTCTCCACCGCCGTCAATTGAGAGGACCAAACTTCGCTCGAAGCCCGACATGAAAAACGAGCTCACCGCGTGCGACATATGGTGGCTCACGAACGACACACGTGAGGGATCAATTTCGGCACCAAATTCTTGCCCGAGTAATCCGCACAACAACAGTCTCGCGTCCGGTATTGGGGTACTTGGGTGAGAGAGGCGCACGCGCTCGAGCACAGCGTTGCAATAGGCCTCGGTCGCATAATACGCGATGCGGTCGATGTCGCTCAGGTGAACACCTGCAGATGCGAGGCAATATTGAATCGAACGCGTTGGTAACTTGTTGGAGTGCTTGATCCGGTTAAGGCGCTCCTCCTCGACCGCCGCTATCACTCGCCCGTCGCGAACGAGAACCGCAGCCCCATCGTGCATAAAGGTGCTCGGTAGATCGGACGAATTTTCGTAATCTTTGCTTAGACCGCCACTGAGCCCTAGACACAGCATGTTGCTCTCCAGTTCGTTTCGAAAGGTAGGTCGCTCTGGTCTGGCCACCGGCTTTCGCAGTTTCATAGGGTGGCGCTTGACAGTGCAGCTAGAGCTCACGGGTCGAAGCCGAAATCAGATCGTGACCGGATCGGTGAGATTGCCGACAATCGGCGCTAACAGAGCCCCAGACCGAAGCATTTGCGGCAGTAACGCCGCGTAACGTATCCACATTACCCAGTCCTTCATCTTTCCGCCCGACAGCCACAACGACGTTTGGTGGTCGCTGCAAAGGTCGCAGACCGTATCCTTGCAGCGGCGAGTGCGCCTGCGTTGGCTCCGAGGCATAGCACACAGAATTCCGCCGCCGGCCTCCGTCATTCGCATATGCGCCAGCACCGAACTCAGCTCCCACGCGGTGGGGCCGCCATTGATAATCACGTCGAACGGCGCCCACGGCGTGAGAACCGATCTGCAACAAACGCTAGAAGGGGAAGCAGTAGAAAGATGACCAGCGCGCGGTGAAGACGAATAGGAGGCGGCATCGACCGGGGCAAAAGTGCGTCCCGTGAGAGCCCACTGAAACGTCGAGAAGCAACGACCAAGATTCTACCCGATCACGTCGAGCGCAAGATAACGATCGAGACCAGGCAGCAGACCGACTGCCTCATCTCGTTTTCCCAGCACAGTCTCCACGGCACCCGAGGACCCATTTTAAGAACTCCGAATTACGGCTTTTACAAAACGCTTCTTCAGCGTCTTCTAATGGCAACCGTTTCGATCAGTAAAATCGATTGTTTGGATGGAATGCATTCACGAAAACGATGGCGTGACTCAGCAGTGAAGCGAGCGGCGACCCCATCCTTCTCTCTATGGCGGCCGTGTGCAAGGCAGATCCGCCTGTGACATTCGACCGACAAACTCCTCGTGTCTTGTCATAAAAGCAACACTCCTTCGCTACTCTTGTTTCAGCCGACAAAGCCAAGCCGCATGTTCGTCTCGGCACATCAATGAGCCTAATGGCGGCGCTAGCTGCAAGGAAACTGCGTTCGGTCTTGGTCAGCACCGCCGCTGCGAGTGCCGCGAAACGTGGGCCAAGCGCTTCAACATTTTCCCCGGCGTAAGTGCGCAGCATCTGGTCTTTGAAGCGCCAGCCGACGAAGGAGAAGCCTGGGTTGGTGCGCGGCTCCTTCACCACTTTAGGGACCGGGACGATAAATCGGCAGAGGCCGCGGTAACTCCAAAAAATAATGCGGCGCTAAAAAATTGGCCTCAGGCTAGACCGTGGGTATAGACTGGTAGTCCGGTAGGCGCTATTCGTGCTGTTCCAGCATAACATCAGCCACCCCGTGGATTCTCCAAGGCCTCTTATATTGAAAAAAGTGCAACGCAGTTTTGCCGTCGAGTACAAGAACGGCAGGCGAAAACTTGATGCCAGATCGAACTCGATCTGGGGCAATGTGGATCTAAAGTCAGTCGCGCGCGATCTAGAGGAAGAGGCATTGCCTTTTCTGTCAGGTAGCTCTCAGAGTGGCAAACCCGACAGCGAAATGTCTTTGCCGGAACAAGATCAGGCCGAGCAGTTGTTGACAGCGCCTCTCGGGCCGTCGACAACTGCATCAGATACACAGGAGATGAGCATGGCCGACGAGACTAATACGACAACCAAGGTCGATGGACAGACCGTTGTCGAAACGCCTAATGCGCCGAAGAAACAGCGCAAACCGCGCGCCAAAAAAGTCGCGGCACTCGAGACCGCGTTAGCTGACGCTACGGCAGAGCCGGCAGCTGCGCTGGCCGGGGACGGTGGTGTGAAGAGGAGAGGGCGCAAGACAAAGGCTATCGAAGCCACGGCGAGCGCCAAACGCGCACCTGTGCGCCGTGCTCCAAAGGCTGTGCAGGCAGCGCCGGCTGCCCCGATGACGGCGAGCGATGAAATGGCAGACCTTTTGCAGTTGGAAGAGGAAAATCAGCGGCTGCGCAAGCTTCTTGCTGGAAAACTTCGCGCTGAAAATGAAGATCTGCGCAAACGGCTCAAGCTCGATTGATATAAGCAGCCGGTCAATAAGCGACCGGATCTACATTCTTATCGAGACAAACAATTCGGCAACGGTAATGCTGTTGCCGGACCCCAAACTCACTGCCTGCTTGCGGGATAAAACGCGAGGTCGGATAGATGGCGTCTCCCTGGAAACTTCTTGCCCGACTGATCTCACCGGGTCGCGAACAAAAGCGAGAAAACGGCTCGGACCAGAAGGTTACGCCGGACACATTGGCCATTGCCGGTCCGACCGAAACGCCTGCCGAGAAGAGCCTGATAAGCGCCGTTCGACCGGCAAGCGAGGGGCCTCCCCGTCACGGCCATTCTCCTGCAATTTCCACCGAGTTTGTTGTTTCTAAGGAAGTCGGAATCGGTGGCCACGATCAGGTCGAAGGCCAAGATGCCAAAAACGTTGAGGCGGCCGATCCACCTCCATTCGGCGGGCTTAGTACCGACATCGCCGCTGGGCACGATGCTACGAGGCTCGAGCGAACTCTCGAGGTCGCCCCGCGTAAGAAGGCATCAGCCGCGATTGCAAACGCTGCCCCGGCAGTTCACACTGCGGACCAGATGAGCCTCGACGAAGACATCAGGGTGCTCAGGAGGCAGCTAGCCAGAAAGCTAAGGCTGCAAAACGCGCAGTTGAGAACAATGCTGGAGCGGTTTGAACGGTGACCTGTCGCAGTGCAACAACCTGTCGCCCTGGGCATGTAGTGGAGCCAGCGGCAGCATCACCTGTGTACGGCAAGGACAAATAATTGGGGTCCGAACACGGTCCCATTTCGTCGAGATCAACGACAAGAGTGTTTAGGCCATGTTCTAGGCATTTAACCGCGCTCGATCGCCACCGTGAACATCGAGCCTGCCGCAGGTTTCCTGGATGCGCGTCTCCGCCGCCTGCGCAATCGAAGCCGCATTGGTGGCGTCAAGCTGAACTGTCCGGGCGTCTGGTCCGTTTTGAACGAAGGTGTCGCCTGCTTCAAGTTGGCGCGCGCAACCGAGCCGGTGAAGCCGTGCTGCGCCAGACCTTTCACGATATTTGACGGCGGATTTCTTTGCCAGTGGCGAGAGCTGAACTGTGACGCGATCGAGACCGACACATGCCATGGACTGCGAATTCAGCGATCGATTTAAAATCGAGCAATTGGGGGCTTGCCTCCTGCCTAACATCTCGACGAACTCGAGCTCGATTAAGTGATCACTCCAAGGTCCTCCGTTTGCCAGTCTAGATCGGCTGGCGGCCAAGATAAGCATCGAACGCGGCAGCGACATGGCGAAGGGCAGAGCGACGTTCGTGCCGCACACGGACTAAACCGTTGTCAAACTCAACGATCCCATCCTCAGCCAGAATCTCTAGCTGCTTAGCTGAACTCACTAGATGGGTCTGATCAAATCCCTGAGCCGTACAGATTGCTGATATGTCCGCCTCCAAGTAGCACATGAGCTGTTCGATGATTGCAGCTCTTACGCGATCCTCGGTAGCTAAACGGTAGCCCCTTGAGATCGCCAAGCGGCCGGATGCTATGTGCCGGTTATAACAGCTTTGCGTGAGATCGTTTTGAACGTAACCGTCGCCGCAACGACCAATGGCGGACGCGCCCAAACCGATGACAGTTGAGCAGGTTTCGGCAGAGTAACCAAGCGAATTTCGGCGCAGACGACCAGCTCTCTGTGCTATTGCAAGCTCGTCATCCGGCAAAGCAAAATGGTCGAGACCAATTTGCAGATAGCCTGCTGCAACTAACGTATCGGCCATGGCTGAGGCCTGCTCAGCTCGCGCGGCTATATCGGGCAGTGCTGCTGTGTCAATCAAGCGCTGATTTTTTCGAAAAGATGGAACGTGGGAATAACCGAAAACCGCGAGGCGGTCGGGACGCATCGCAATAGCTAACATAGCGCTCTCGAGACAGGACTGGACGGTTTGGTTCGGCAAACCGAACATCAAGTCGAAATTGATACGCCTGACCCCATGCAGGCGGAGGTTTTCGACGGCGGTCATCACTTGCGCCTCGCTCTGAATCCGGTTGATCGCTTTTTGTACGACGGGATCGAAGCTCTGCACACCGACGCTTGCGCGATTCACACCGGTTCTTTCTAGGGCTTCGGCCATATCGGTGGTGAACGTGCGCGGGTCGACCTCAACGGCAATGGTTGCACCTCGCTCAAGCGCAAAACGGCCGCGCAGGAGTTCCATTAGCGACAGGAAGTCTGCCGATGGCATAATGGTCGGGGATCCGCCGCCAAAGTGCACGTCACCCACGGAGAGTGCCTGCGGCACTTGCTCGGCGACCAGGCGGATTTCCTCGCGCAGCATTGCTAGATAATCGGTTATCAAAGTGTCCCGACGAGTGATGCTAGTCGGAAAACCACAATACCAGCACATCGAGCGGCAGAATGGAATGTGGAGATAGAGCGAGACAGCGTCATCAGTTCCCTGGCTTCTCAGCCATTGCTCATAAGTGTGGGCGCCGATTTCTGGAGAAAACTCCTGTATTGTTGGGTAGATAGTATACCAAGGCAACTGCGCCCCGCTATTTGTGTTCGGAACGAAAATCGACGACGGTGCGCGCAAAGACTTTCGCCTGCAGTCCGTGTCACGTTCACATACAATATTTGACACGTTTTTTTCCTTCGAAAGCGTGGTCCTATTGGGCACATGCCACGCCCGGAATGGACTTGATGTTCGATTTGACGTCGCATTCGGAAAGGGCCTTC
>NZ_LFIO01001237.1 GCF_001187535.1 Rhizobium ecuadorense | reverse complement strand
GATCGACGCCGCGCAGGGCCTGGTGCGAGCCGAACGACTTGCGGATACCGCGCAGCGAGATGCGCGGGTCGGATCGGGTGCCGCCGGATGTTCCGGTTCCGGAGGGTGCGACCCCTCCGGAACCGGCGGCAGCGATGTCACGCTGTCCGCTTTCGATCATTTGAAGACGGCCCGGTACGGCTCGACATTCTCCTTGGTGACGATGGTGATCGGCACCGAGATCGTCTTGGTGACGGCTTCGCCGGCCGAGGCCTTGACGAGCGCGTCGACGGCGGCACCGCCCATTGCAGC
>NZ_LFIO01000629.1 GCF_001187535.1 Rhizobium ecuadorense | reverse complement strand
GGCTTGAGCAGGCCCGCACGCGTTACAACGAGAATGCCGCCAATCAACGCGCGTTTGATTGAAGGACAGGAATTTGGCTCTCAGCCTGGTGCTCCCGCTACACGGCGGGCGCCTTCGCTCAAAGATCAGTCTGGACACTATTATGGACGCATGTTCTATACAATGGACAGATCTCACGGGAGCACGCGATGCATCTTTCCATGTGGACTTACCCCTGGGATATCCAGGACCAGGGGCTCACCGCACTCGCCGCCGACCTTCGCGACCGTGCAGGCCTGACGACGGTCAGCC
>NZ_LFIO01000722.1 GCF_001187535.1 Rhizobium ecuadorense | reverse complement strand
CTGCAGATGTATCCAAGGCGGAGGGCAAGCTGATGGCCGCAACACAGCGTCCCATCACTGATAAGGCTCTTGGCGAGGCCTCGACTGCGGCGAGCTGGAGGAAGATCCCGTCTTGGTTCGTCTATGGTGACGCGGATAAGAACATACCGCCGGCAGCGCTCGCATGGATGGCGGAGCGGGCGGGCTCGAAGGAAACGGTTGTGGTTAAAGGCGCGTCGCACGTCGTGATGGTCTCTCATCCCGATAAAGTGGCGAAGGTCATCGAAGACGCTGCGTCCAGCAAATAGACCG
>NZ_LFIO01001360.1 GCF_001187535.1 Rhizobium ecuadorense | reverse complement strand
TCGAAGTCAGTGATGCGCCGGCTTTCGGAACCGTGCCAGCGAATCCCACAGATTCTTATTGGTTACAGCGTGCGCAGTTCCAGATCGACGTTCACCTGAACGAAAACTGGCAACTGTTTACACAATTCGAGGATGTGCGTGCGTTCGACAAGACGATGGTCAGCCCTAACGACGCAAACCGATTTGACCTTCGGCTCGCGTTCATCGGCTATACGCAGGAGACTGACCTAGGAACTTTCAGGGCAAGGGTCGGCCGTCAAGACTTCGCGTTTGACCTGGAGCGGTTCGTAT
>NZ_LFIO01000843.1 GCF_001187535.1 Rhizobium ecuadorense | reverse complement strand
AAGAGCCCGCGCCAGGCCTCTTCCTGCGGCATCAGGCTGAACAGGACGGTGGACAGCAAAACGGCCGCACCCCAGCCGACAGACCAGGCACTCTGCACCATGCCGACCGCTTTCCCACGGTGCTTGGCTGCGATCACCTCGGCCATCAGTACCGCGCCGGCCGACCATTCGCCACCAAAACCAAGCCCCATCAGCGCACGGCATACGAGAAGCTGTTCGAAATTTTGGGCAAAGCCGCTGAGGAAGGTGAATACGGCGAACCAGATCACCGTGATCTGCAAGGTGCGTACC
>NZ_LFIO01001386.1 GCF_001187535.1 Rhizobium ecuadorense | reverse complement strand
GTCGGCAGCGTCAGATGTGTACAAGCGACAGCTTCGAACTCGGCCTCGCAACTGTCGGGAATGATGTTGACTGCCTGGCCGCCCTTCAGCGTGCCGACCTGAAGGGAGGAGTAGGGCGGTTCGAAGACATGCTCGAACGGGCCGGAGGCGAGCTGTTCGGCTTCGGCGCGAGCGCAGGCCAGAACATCGGTGATGGCATGGATTGCGTTCAGTCCCTGGTCCGGGCGCGAGGAATGGCCGGACCGGCCCCTGACTGTCAGCCGGGCGGCGGCTTTGCCCTTGTGGGCGCGGA
>NZ_LFIO01000520.1 GCF_001187535.1 Rhizobium ecuadorense | reverse complement strand
GATAGTCGGGCGCGGGAACATGATCCGCATCGAGTTGCGCCACGAAATCGTAGCGGCTGTAGCCGTAGTGGTCGTAAAAGAAGGCGAGGTTGCCTTCCTTGCACCGCGTGCGTCGGGGCCACGACGTCCGATGGTAATCGGATCGCCCCTTGCGGGTCGAGACGAAGACCCCGTGAGCGGAGCACCAGTCGAGGGTCTCGGGGGAAGGGTCTTCGTCGGCAAGCCAGGTGTCGTGTTCCACCTCCTGGGCAAGCATTGCCAGCAGGGTCTCACTGACGACCGAGAAGGGTTC
>NZ_LFIO01001435.1 GCF_001187535.1 Rhizobium ecuadorense | reverse complement strand
CGATTGCATCAATGCTTCGCCCGGACAGTAACGGTATAACTTTATTCCAAGCATTACCGTCGAGGAAATATCCGTGCACAAGAATAACGTTTCCAATATTCACGGTTACATCTCCTGCGCTGATGTCGTCTGTTGGCAATACATATGAACTACCTTGGAGGTTAGGTCATGGCATTTTATTGCTTTATTTGGGATGTTATTGCTTAAAACAGGCCAATTAGACGAAAAATCTGATTTTCGGCTTGATAAGTATCGAAGTTATCTGACGCTAATGGTAGCTTATTGCTTATTT
>NZ_LFIO01000131.1 GCF_001187535.1 Rhizobium ecuadorense | reverse complement strand
GATTGGCATGAAAGAACATGACCGGTTGACGCTGGCGCGAAAAATGATGGAGCGAAAGCTGGAGGGACGCCGAACCTCTTCAAAATTGCCAGAACTGGTCGAGCTGGTCATGGCAAAACCGCTGGTCTCTGCCGGGATGGTTGCGAAGACGCTCGACGTCACACCGCAGGCGGCGCGGCGGATTGTTTTGGAGCTTGGCCTCAGGGAGATGACCGGGAGGGGGAGGTTTCGGGCATGGGGAGTGCACTAAGGTCTAAGGTCACCGGGCGATTGTTGGCATTCCGTGCAGGGT
>NZ_LFIO01000409.1 GCF_001187535.1 Rhizobium ecuadorense | reverse complement strand
GTATCCGAGACTGTCGGCGGCGTCATGCTGACCGCGTTCTACGGCGAGGTAGGCTGGCCGCAGAACCTCGGAAAGATATCCGCCATGGTAGAGGCTGAGGCCGACGATCGCCGCGACATTTGGGGACACGAAGTCCTCGACCTCGAACAAGGCGACGACCAGCGGCAGTCCGTAGAAGGCGACGAACAGTTGCAGCACGACGGGGACGCTCCGGGCATAGGACACGTAGAGGTCGGCCAGTTGGCTGAGAACCGGTATCCTGCGCACCCGGAACGTCGTCGCAATCAGCGCC
>NZ_LFIO01001525.1 GCF_001187535.1 Rhizobium ecuadorense | reverse complement strand
AGCCTCGCCTGGTCCTGGGCCGACACCGTCCGGAACGCCGCTCGATTGACGAGATCGCCCGTTGAGGCCCCCACGATTATGCCGGCATTCGCGGCGCTGAGATCAGGCGCCAACGCCAGCGGCCTTTGAGCATATAACGTCTGCCTGCGGCTGGGCCTGGGATCTGCGTCCTTCTCAGTAGTCCGCCTCTTGCGCCCGCCACCGGTCGGATCGCTGGGCTCCGCGGGCACCTCGGACATGGCCGAATGCTCCTCTCTTCCACCCGGCACCTCGGTGGGCCCGGCAACCGCTGAGGCTTCTAAATTCCCAAGGCCATGCAGCCCCCCGCGCTGAGGGCCAGTCTCCAGCGGCTGGCCCTCGACGAGGTGAATAGTGCGATCGGCATTATTGTATTCATCTGTTGTCCTCGTGAGGTTGAACGCGGTCTCTGCCGGGACGACCGGAACTCTCGTCAGTTCCGTCATGTCAGCCATCATTTGCGGGGTTTGTTCTTCAGGGCTTTGAAGCTCGGTCGGCGGGCTTGGCTGGTCGACGCTTAGCCTTTCCACGTAACGCAATACCGAATTCTCTTGCCAGATGTCGTCCGAATTGAAGTTGTCGGCCACTTGATCGACACGCGCCACTGAAGACTGCGCTCTTTGATCCGCTGGGTGCCGGCCCTCATCCGGCCGCGAAGAGCCCTGCCCCTTAGTCCGAGGGTCCCTGTCAACCATGCTCACCCCCCTGGGATATGGCCTTCAGGAAACAAGGGGTCAGCTGTCGGGCACCGACTGCTGACGGAAGGTCAGAATTTATCAGGGGCTCAAGCGACTTAACCAGAGTGCAAGGGGCGCGACTGCGACCATCGACCGCTCCAGCTTGCCGAGCCTCGTTCGGACGCCGCTCAATCACCGTGGGTCCCGTTTTTTGCTGTTGTGGCATGGGGCGGCTCTGCGGAATCGAGCTCAGGTGACGGGAGGCCGGCAGATCCCGAAGACATGGCCAGGCCGTTGATAACTGGTAGCGTAAACGCATCATTGCAGCAGAACCTCAAAAACCACGGAGAAGAGCCCGCGATTCAAACTAGCGCAGTCCCGGTATTGGATTGCATGCACAGGTGATATGCTCGCATCCGGTTAGTGAGCGGCTATGGCGCAGCTCCTGCGTGAACCCATAACGACAGCGGCGATCCTTCGAGAGATGCAGCGACGACCCGTTCTCCAGACCGGAGGTCCGTGCTTGATGTGGCGATCGGCACGGATTGCTATCAACGCTGACGGCCGCCGGTGCCGCGCAAGCCGGTTACGACGAAACATCGACATGATCTCTTCTATGGTGGGATTGGCCCAACGATACCAGGGTAGTGGCAACTGTCGCCAATTGCGGCGCCAGTGAGGTCGGCCTTCGTCTTCGAACTCCTTGCTGGCTTCCGCTAAACAACGCGGCCTTATCACAAAAGGCTGGGAGATTTAACGATGATCCCGGCATCCGGACTTCTGCGCATTGCCGGCCGGTAATAGCGCGAAAGACTTGCAGCAATCGCAGCGCCGGCGGCACCCGTGACTAGTATCCGCACTGCCTGGCCCGTAACAATGCGCTGTGACCAGCGGAAGCCGATCTCGTGGAAAGACAAGGCATGCTGCGGGCTGATATGATGAAAGACGCCGGCAATGGTGCGGCGGACCCGGGACTTGAAACCTCCCACCGAGTGGACGGCGACTTGGACGAATTCGCGGCTCGAATGCTTTACGTTCTCATGCGTAGCAAAGCTCTTGCCAATCGCCATGAACGCCTCACCGCCCATCAGGCAGGTTGCGGTTCGATCCCTTTCGCCGTCGCGCGCCCTGCATGTATCGAAAGGCCTTTTCGGCCCCGTCCAGGCGGTAGACCGTCCGGATCCATTCTCGGTCGCTCACCGAGATGAAAACGGTCGATCTCCACCGTGCCATCTTGCATGTGCTCGCGCGCCAACATGAGGCGCAGCGCATATCCCATTCGCTAGCTATTGGGCATCACCAAATGTGGAAATGCCTATCTTCGCCGCATGAATGATCCATGCCGCCAGGGCTGCTATCCCGCACCTGGCGCGAACCGGGACTGCAACCGGTTCGTGGATCGTGTCCAGGAGGTGGTTGTCTAATCGCTAAACTGGTCGTCAAGGTGCTTTAGGGGCGGCGGCGCGTGAAGACGATGTTGGCGGCGGCACTGCCTCAGCGTATTCAGGAACATTTTCGACGAGGCAATGCGCATCACGTGTCACCTTGCCTGTTGCGCTGCTCTTTTGGCCCCGTACTTGCGGCGCCGGGTCTCAAGGCTTCCGGGCGGTCATTTGCGAGATTCATCCCGTACGAGTGACAGGACAGGCGAATTGGCGCGTTGTAGGTCAGTGTGAACATGAACGACCAATAAGGCTCTGAGGGCAACGGGCTACTGAGCGACAGTCTAGATGAGACCCCTTGCTTGTCGCGCTGCAAGGGGGCTCATGACCAATCCTGATGAGCTTCGGCGCTTGCATATCTGAGCTGTCCCGACACGCGATGCCCTTCTACCAGCGCATTGTTGGATATCAGATGTGCATGCAAGGGGGCAGTGAAGCTCTGCTACTTTTACGGAGAAAGCCGTTCTGTCAGGTGGACGCGAGGCGAGTCTTGAATGTCGTGGAATAATAGGGTCGTCTGGTCGGAGGGCTTGTTCCTCCGCCCGCAGCATTTTCAGCAGGCCGATCGTCACGTCGAACAGCTGGTGCGCAGCAGGACGGCGGTTTTGCATGGGTACGGGTGGGGTATCAGCGAGCTGCGGCTCAATCGAGAGCTGCTTGGTCTCGGTAAGATCGCCATCGAAGCGGCTCGCGGCGTCTTGGAGGACGGGATGCCCTTCAGTATTCCTGACGAAGCCAACCAGCCAACTCCCTACGACGTTCCGCCGGATTTTCGAGATTCGCTTATTCACTTGGCGGTACCGTTTTATCAACCCGGCGCTCTTGAAACCGACGCGCAAGCGGGAATTGACGTACCTATCCGCTTCGCAGTCTCCACTGAGGATGTTGTCGACACCAACGCTGGCGAGCGAGGCAGCGCCTCCATCGACGTAGCGAGGCTGGATTTTCGACTGCTGCCGGACGCGGCAGACCGGTCTGGCTACACTTGCATCCCAATCGCCCGTATCATAGAGGTCCGGGCCGACCGACAGATCATTCTGGACGAAACGCACGTGCCGCCAACCCCCGACTGCGCCAGCTCCCGGGTCCTCTCGAACTACATCACTGAGATCACCGGCCTGCTTCACCATCGTGGTGAAGCTCTGGCCACTCGGGTCTCCCAGTCGGGAACGAACCGGGTTGCAGAGCTCGCGGACTTCCTTCTGCTGCAGGCGATCAATCGGTACGAGCCGTACTTCTGCCACCTATCCAAGGCCGCCGTTGTAAATCCGGAATCGCTGTATGTTCTCATGCTCCAGTTGGCGGGTGAACTAGCCACGTTCGCCCGCGTCGATAAACGTGCCCCGACCCTTGGTGTTTACAAGCACGACTCTCTCGCGGAGGCGTTTTTGCCAGTGATGCAGTCGATCCGGGCTTCGCTGGGTGCAGTGATTGAGCAGACTGCGGTCCCCGTACCGCTGCAGCGGCAAAAATACGGTGTCCATGTGGCCGAGGTGGCCGACCGCTCTCTCTTTACGACCTCGAGCTTCGTGCTGGCTGCTCGGGCTGATATTGAGGTCGAGCGCCTCCGGCGCGAGTTCCCGTCTCAGATTAAGATCGGCCCGGCGGAGAAAATCACGGAACTCGTCAATGTCGCACTGCCCGGCATTATCATCAATCCCCTACCGGTCGCGCCGCGTCAGATCCCGTTCCATGTTGGATTCAGCTATTTCGAGATCGATCAAAATAGCCGCTTCTGGAAGGATATGCCCCAATCCGCCGGCTTGGCGCTGCACGTTGCTGGCGACTTCCCAAATCTCGAAATGGCTCTCTGGGCCATCCGAGCCGGACAGAACCCACATTTGAGTTAGCCCACCAATGCCCCTCACGCTACGTGTACACAGCAATAGATGTAGTTTTCCGGAATATCTCGTGCCGGGCGACGCGGCTGGTGGACTGACTACCAGCCGAGCAGGCAACAGCCTGGTTCTGCCGGATGATCAGCAGATGGTCTCGAAATCCCACTGCTCAATCGAGTGCATGGCACGGCGATACGTACTGATCGACCGAGGCCGCGACGACACATGTCAAAATGACGAGGCGATGCCGCTTCCGTCAGAGGCGCCGGTCGCCCGGAAAACCAGCGATGTTATTCAGATCGGCGCCTATATGACCGATGTCGTCGCGGTGTCGCCTTCGATATCCATTGCGGAGAGTGCCGCCGAACCGGAGGGACAACTTGCAGCGACAAGTGAGGAGTTGAGTCTTCTTGGCCCCCTCGAAACGGCCTCGTCGCTCCTGGCGGGCAATTGCACCCGGGGTGAAGAAGCGCTGCTGGACCTGAGGGACGGCGAGTTCCTACCATTGCCGTTCTTAGGCACTCGTTTAGACGCGCTGGCGGGCATGATGAGAAGTCCGTGGGATATCTACGCAGACAGTGTGCCAGATCGGGCCCCCATCTTGACGCAACCCAAGGTGGAGCAATCATCTCGCCAAGAATCATCGAGCGGCGGTCACGGCTTTCCTTGCCGCCTGCGGCTTATCATTGGCAGATGTCCGGAATGCCGGCATCGTAAGCGTGCTGGATCGTGCAGGGAAAATGCTTCTGTATTCCGCCGCGCTGCACAGCATACTCTCCGAGCGAGAGCTGGCGAACAATTATTCAGAAATAAGAGTTCCGACGAAAAAACCCTGAGTCTCGTTCCCGATGTCGGTGAGGCGTTGCGCGCAGTTCTGTGCAATGACTCCAGCGGGTCCCTCCGCGGAGACCCGGCCGTTGAGCAAGCCTTCACCGACCGTGGGACGCATGACGTGTCATTCGCGGCTGTGCAGAAGGCTCTGTCCAGCGTCCGTGCACGCTTGTCCCTAGCAGGGATCGAGAAGGCGATGGGGCGGCCCCGTTCCCTTTTGCACCGCAACCATAAGGCGCGAAACCGGAGTGCGTACGTGCGCGTCTTCAATGACGTCGTATCGAGCATCGAAACCGATTTGCTCCGGAGCTTCGGCGCCGACTTCGCGCGCCCAGTGCGAGAGCGTAGTCGACCCGCCCGCCGATCCCACGATGAGAGCGTCCGCTCCGAAGGGAAGTGGGCGGGTTGATGATGGTGATTGAGGAAACGATGCCAAAATCCCAGCCACTCGTCCTCCTTCACGCCGAGGAGCAGTTGGCTGTCCCTTCGCCGTCATCGCCAGTGGCGGACGAACTTACCTGGGAGATGCTTGCGC
Source organism: Rhizobium ecuadorense (assembly GCF_001187535.1). Lineage (GTDB taxonomy): Bacteria > Pseudomonadota > Alphaproteobacteria > Rhizobiales > Rhizobiaceae > Rhizobium > Rhizobium ecuadorense. Next base: position 14,066 of record NZ_LFIO01001525.1, on the reverse strand, counting down.
TCGACCGACTTAATCCACTGGTCGCGGCCGCGGCGGCGCTGCTGGGTCTCAGCGCTCAGCTCAAGAGCAGTGCTAGCCATATCGACGTTGAAGCACTGCGCCTTAGGGTGCTGCGGGAGATCGATGCTTTTGAGCGTCGGATCACGCCGCTCGGATTGCCCTCGCGAGCGATCAAGGTCTGCAAATACGCCCTCTGCGCGACCATCGATGACATCGTTCTGAACACAGCCTGGGGCAGCAACAGCGTCTGGACGACGCGCAGCTTGGTGGGATCGCTGTTCAGCGATACCTGGGGCGGCGAGCGCTTCTTCGATCTGCTGACGCAATTGAAAAATGAACCGGCCATCAATATAGAACTGCTGGAGCTGCTCTACTACTGCATGAGGTTGGGCTTCGAAGGCCGCTACCGCGTCACTGCGGGAGGAGCCGCAGAGCTCAGTGTGCTGTGCGAAGACGTCTACCGCCTGATCCGAGCAGCCCGTGGTGACTTCGAGCGCGAACTATCCCCGCACTGGCGGAGGAACTCAAATAATCCGAAGCCACGCCGCACAATCGTTCCAATCTGGGCCGTCGTAGCGTTTGGGGCAGGATTACTCCTCTCGATCTATACCGGACTCCTGCATGCATTAAATGCCCGCGCCGACGCTGTCTTCAACGATATCGCGACATTGCCGCCGAACGGCGTTGTCAGATCGGCGAGAATCGCATTGCCACCAAAGGTTGTTATGAGCAGCGACCGACTGCGTAACTTCCTCGAGCCCGAAATCCGCGAAGGGCTTGTCACTGTGTCCGAGGACCCACAGCAGATCGTCGTTATCATTCGCGCCTCCGGGATGTTCGATTCTGCTAGTCCGGAAGTGAAGAAAATGTTCCTGCCGCTTCTTTTACGAATTGGTCGTTCTCTGAACGGTGAGTCGGGATCGGTCCTCCTGACCGGGCACACCGACGCCATTCCGGTGCAATCACTCGCCTTCCCTTCAAACGATTCCCTTTCGCTCGCGCGTGCGAGCGCAGCTGCCGAGATTATCAAATCCATGATGGATGACCCAGGCCGCGTGCGAGAAGAGGGCAGAGGGAGCGGAGAACCGGTCGCTTCGAACCACACGCCCGAGGGCCGCGCGCGGAACCGTCGGATTCAAATCATCATCACAAAGACACAATGAAGACAAGCCATGCAGTCAATCAAGAAAGCGCTTAGGTGGCAATGGCTCCGTGTCGGCGGGGCGGCGATCGTATGTGCCTTAATCTTCACGCTCGGACCGCATATCTCGGTCGGAGGATTTGCGCCGCTTGACAGCCTTCGCAGCCAGATCGCGGCATCGATGCTGATTCCGGTCGGATACACCGTGATCTACTTGATCCAGTCCCAGCTTTACAAGGTTCAGGCCTATTTTGAAGACCTCGTCCAATCACGAGTGTCGGGAGCGCTGGACGCGGGTGGGGCCGAGCAGAAGAAGGGAGACCCAAGGCCTTCCGACCGAAGTGTGGGGCAAGCCAGCACGCTTGCTGAAAGAGAGCTGGAGGCGATTCGTCATCGTTTCCGCGAGACCCTTACCACACTCAAGGGGCGCCGCTACGCAGGAGGTATCAGCAGGCGGTGGCTCTATCAGCGGCCCTGGTATGTGATGATCGGTCCGCCCAACTCGGGGAAGACCACAGCAATAGTCAATTCCGGGCTCAGCTTTCCGATGGCGGCGAGGTCCGGTCTGAGAGCCGCCGGTGGGTTAGCGGGTACGGAAAACTGCGACTGGTGGATCACCGATGACGCGGTGTTCGTCGACACTGCTGGGCGCTACACGGTACAGGAGGGTGATGCAGACCGGGACAAAGCGGTTTGGCGTGGCTTGCTTCGTATGCTCAGACGCTCCCGGCCACGGCAGCCGCTGAACGGTGTCTTAGTCACGATCGCAATCAGCGAGCTGAATTCTACATCCGAGGAAGTGCTCGCCGATCGCGCGCGCTGTATCCGTGAGCGGCTCCTCGAAGTGTACAGGGAGCTTCGCCTGCAACTGCCGATTTATGTGCTTTTCACTAAGAGCGATCTGCTGGCGGGATTTGTTGAATTCTTCGACGATCTGGGTCGCGAGGGGCGGGAGGCGGTGTGGGGGTTCACCTTTGCGCAAGAGGCGTCGGAGGACGAAGGCGATCCGATGGCGTTTGCCGCAGCATACGATGCGCTTGTTGGCCGCCTAAACGAAAGGCTGCTTGAACGAATGCAGCACGAAAGCAACCTCCAGCGTCGTGCGCTCATGTTCGGCTTCCCACAGCAGGTCGCTAGCCTCAAGCACCTGACGCAACAGTTCTTGAAGGAAGCCTTTGGCGGGAATTCGTTCCAGGAACCGCTTATGCTCCGCGGCGTCTACTTCTTAAGCGGCACGCAAATTGGCATGCCCTTCGATCGAGTTGCGAACGCCAGATCTCAGACCTTCGAGATCGCTCAGCCGCCCTGTACAGCGCTTCGTGGCCCGGGCCGTAATTATTTCATCAGCCGGCTGCTGCGCGAAGTCGTTTTCGCCGAAGCTGGGCTCGTCGATGCCAATCACCGCTTCGATCGGCGCCAGCGGCGGATCCGGTATGGCGCCTACACGATGATAGCGGCGGTCATTGTTACCGCCAGCGTCTTATGGACGTTCAGCTATATTCGGAATGTTCAGCTGATCGAGAGCGTTCGCCTAATGGCTGGCAGCTATGCCAGAGGGGCTGAAAAGCTGAAGCTCGACCGGGTTGAGAGTGGCGATCTTCGACCCATCCTGCCACTGCTTCAGCGGCTGCGTGATGCCAACGGCGACAGCGCGGGCGGCCGCCTATCAAGTTCGGGTCTCGACCAAAGTAAGAAAATCAAGGTTCAGACGCTCGCGGCGTACCGCCGCGCCGTGAACACCATCCTGCTGCCGCGGCTGATGTTCCGGTTGGAAACCTTATTGGTCGAGCGGCACGACGATGATCAGTTCGTCTACCAGGCGTTAAAGGTTTACCTGATGCTGGGTCAGCAGGGTCCGCTCCAGCGCGCGGTCGTCAAAAACTGGATGGCTGCCGACTGGCGAGTGATGTTTCCGGCCGAAGCCGATGCCGGCCTGCGCAGCGCGCTCGCTGATCACCTGGATGCACTCATGGAAGGGCCGCTGCCCCATAGTGAGCTTAATGGCGAACTGATCGAGAGGAGCCGCGCGAAGCTCCAGACCGTCTCGATGGCGCGCCGCGTCCTCGACATCATCGCGACCAGTCCCGAAGCCTCGCGGGCGCCAACCTGGCGTCTGGCCGACCATGCCGGGCCGCTGGCGCAGGGCGTCCTGGCTCGCAAATCGGGACAGCCGCTCAGCGAGGGGGTTCCTGGCATCTACACGAGGGCGGGGTTTTACGGAACCTTCCTGCGATTGCTGCCGCAAGTGGCTGACGCTGTCGCTGCAGAAGGCTGGGTTCTCGACTCACAGGTAGTCGCGCCGATTGCAGCCGGTGATGTGAGCCAGAAGCTGCGGCGTTCGGCGGCGGATCTCTACGCTCAGGAGTTCGCGTTGCGCTGGGACCAGCTCATTGGCGATATGTCCATCCGCCCGTCTGGGGGTATCGATGACGCGCTGCGCACCTTGAACACGCTGTCCGCGCCGACGTCACCAATGCGCCTGTTCCTTTTCGCGGCGGCGCAGGAGCTAAAGCTCAAGCAACCACCGGCTCCCGAGGACGGCTTGACGAAAGGTGACAGTGTCCCCCAGGGCGAGGTGTTGCCAAGCGAGCTCGAGGCACTGTTCCGGTCTCAACCGGCCGCGGACACGCCTGAAGCTCACGTCCAGCTCTATATGGGCGATCATTTCCGGTGGCTGCACCAGCTGGTCGAAGTGCCGTCGAACAGCCAAGCGGGCGCGCAGGCGCCGATCGACAGTGCTCTCCGGGATCTCGGCGAACTGTATCGCTCCCTCAGCCAGGCGCAGGGGCTGGCGGGTTCGAACATCTTGGAACACAACGGGCAGGCGGGCGTCGCCATCCAACAGATCGAGGCGGGGGCGGCCGATCTGCCCGAACCCATCCGGCAATGGATCCTCGGCCTCAGCCGCCACAGCTCGGACCTAACCGTCAGCGGCATGAGGCGCGGGTTGGCGAGCGGTTGGGCGGGCGGCCCCGGCGATTTGTGCCGACGGGCTACCGAAGGACGGTATCCCTTCGCGAGCGGATCCCGCCGGGATATCCCTTTGAGCGATTTCGCCCGGCTGTTCGGCCGCAAGGCGGAGATCGACACTTTCTTCGCCGAGAACCTTTCCCCATTCGTCGACAAATCCAAAGGTTCGTGGCAGTTTCGGCCAACGAGCGGTGTCGATTTCCCTATCGGCCGCAATACCTTGGCCCAGTTCCAACGGGCAGCCACGATCCGCGACACCATGTTCGATGATGCCGGCCAGGTGTCAGTTGGATTCCTGCTCACCGTCGCCGAGACCGATCCGTTGACAGACCAGGTGGTGGTAGACATCGACGGCCAGCGCCTCGAACATCGACGAGGAACGGCCGCCGCGGCCATGCATTTCCATTGGCCTACGGCCGGCGGCGTCGGCGGCGCTTCCGTCGCTTTCATCGGTTTTCAAGGCGCCACCCTCTCCAAGAGCGGCCATTGGGCGCTGTTTCGCCTCTTAAATGAGGCGGATAAGCAGCCATTGGGAGGAGGGGACCTTATTCAGGTACGACTGGTGTCCGGTCGCCATTGGGCGGTTTTTAACCTCCAGCCTGACAGCGTGATGAGCCCGTTGTCCCGCAATCTGCTGTCAGAATTCCGATGTCCAGATTTCTTATGAACGCCGGGATAGCATCCGACTGGCGCTGGGAAAGCCCTATGGGGTCACGAGACGCCCACGCAGGTCTGCGGCGGGAGAGGTCGGCATGTCGGTTGCCGGCCGGATCGGAGGCGGTCACGGCTGCGACTGGCGGCGATCGTCGCTTGATCTCGGCGCGCCGCTTTCCCGCTCGACTAGACCGCTGGAGAGCGCGGTCACCTCCATCAGGCAGATCTTCGGGAAGTTGGGTGATCAGATCCTGTCCCACCCTATCAACCGACGTACACTGATCTAGAACAGGAAACTGGAGAGATATAATGGCCGGAATGAAGCACAATAGGACAAGAGCGAAGAAATTTCTGCAGTTGATCGACCAGACGAAGAACAGAGCGGATTTGGAGTTCTGCTTTGCGGTCGGCACGGTTGGCGATCTGCGGAAGCCTGCTGTCCTGGTGAGTAAGAAAAAGCTCAATGGATTGGCACAAACTTTGAAAAACATGCCTTTTGAAGATGATGAGGATAGTAGTAAGGAGAACTTTTCGCTTCTGCGGAGAGGCACGGGCAGGATGAACGAAAACGGCGTTATCCTCGTCAAGTTGGCTGATGGTGGAAAGGCCGGGTTCCCGCAGGTCCAAAAGGTGATGAAGAAGTATTTCGTGAACTTCCGCATGAGGTTGCCTGACATGCAGGAAGCAGGAATCTTAACTGAAGAAGACATTCAGCAGTTTGAGATGAACGCCGAGGAGAACTCCCAATTTCTTCCACCCGACGACTCTGAAGAATTCAATCGGCCGATGACGGCGCTCGATAGCGCGGAAGGGAACTCTGCAGGGAGTGTTGAAGAAACTGAAGAGAGAAGCAAGCGTGAAGGCGGGGCTGAGCTCCTGGAGCAGCTTCTCCCGGAAGTGAAGGAGGGCATTGCCGCCGCGGCCGCGACCATTTCCAATCACGCAGTAAGTCTCAGCGCGCAAATTGGCGCGGGACAGACCGCAGAGTTGTCCCATCTGACCACGAAGATCGCGGATTGGCTGCAACGTGTGCTGGCTGCGACGCCTCCGGAAGAGCAGGAGGCAACGCTGCACAACTTCGCCGGCCGACTTCTGTTGATGCTGGCCTATCCTGAGAATCTGCGAAATCTTCAATATGTGGATGACATGCCCGATGGGGCGGGGCAGGGCGAGACAAACGGCGACCGCCGCGAAGAGGTCGTGGTGAATGGGATCGATCTGAACAGAGTTCCAACGGGCGCTCTCGATCAAGACGAGGTAGTAGAGTCCTTGTTCCGTCTGATCAAGGCAAAGGCTCAGGAGCGACAGCTTTCTTATCCGCTAGAGAACGCGAATTCTGAGAGGATTGCGAAGATAGTGTCGTCGCAATGGCCGAAGGAACTAGGCGATGCAGCCCGTAGGCGCGCGGTTGTGGAGCGTCTGATCGCAGCGGTGGTCCCGCGGCTCGGTAACGATGATCAACTTCTGGTCCTTCTTGGCATCGCAGACCAGCCCGAAAGGACCAAATCCATCGAGAACTCGGTCGAAAGTATCATAGCTATATGGCAGGCTCATCTCGACACTGCCTTGACGCTGCGGGATGAGGTAAAGAGCAAGATCAACCAGATGGTCGATGTGGAAGCCCGCGGCGGAACGTGGAGGTATGTCGACGACATCTTCCTGCAGTTCGGAGGAGAGCTTTCAGATCAGCTCTCCGCCATCACCGAACGCAACGGTGAGGCACTGTCGAGCGCGACCGAGCGTGTCCGAACCACAGTCCAGAAGAAGCTCGATTATCTCAACGGCAGCGACATTGTAGCCATGCTTGACAATCCTCCAATCGACATCGGTCCGGGCACTATAGGGCAGACGCTGCGGGAAGGGCTCGCGGCCATCACCGATGGACTGAAGCGCATCGAAACCTCGCGCGCCGCGCCCGCCGCGTAATAATCGCCTGTCTCGATGCCGGCCGACCCACCGGAAGGCCGGGCGAGCAGGCCATCAACGGCCTCATCAGCGACGGAAGGAGTTCCGCCGCTCAGGTGGGTCAGCGAAGCGGTGAAGGAGCGGCGCACCAACAGAGGCTCTTCTTCATCGGCTGCCGCTTCAACGACCAGATGCTGCGCACCTACGCCCGACGGATCATGACGCGATCCAACGCACCACGTTTTGCGGTGCTGGATGCGGCAGCGCCGACCAACAACCAACGCCGTTTCCTTGCAGCAAGCCCGATCACGCTTATCGACGTGCCGACTGGCGAAGCTGCGGCTAGGTTTATCGGCTGAAAACCAGAGTAGAGAAGGAGTGTTGCGGGTACGACGATACACGAGGATTTCGGAGATCGGTCGTCGGCACCGACGTCGGAGGCGGATTTGCCGTAAACGTTGATCATCACGGCCGCTGTTTGAAAGTGCCGCTCGCCTTGCTATGAATCCACCCATTCCTTTTTGCACGCATTCCATCCACAAAAACGATTTTACTGCTCAAAACGATTGCCCTTAGAAAACGCTGAAGAGCGCTGTGTAGATTATGTGGAGTTCTAAAAAAATGGGTCCTCAGGTGCGGAGACGATGCTGGAAATTCGACCTGGAGCCCTCTGTCAGTTGCCTGGCCTCGATTGTTATCTTACGCTGGTCGTGATCGGGCAGAATCTTCACCGTTGCTTCTCCCGTTTCAGTGCTGATAGGGCTCTCACAAGAAGCACTGTTCCCTGGTCGACTAACCTGTGAGTGCATCTCCCACAATCACTAGAAGCCAGAGCAGGCGCGCTCGCAGCCGCGAGGACTTGGTCTGCGCCTTTTGCAGGGCCACCAAACCTCGTGATGTTTTCTTGCGGCTGTCGGGCCGAAATATGAAGGATTGAGTGATGTGGATAGGTTAGGCAGTTCTGCTGCAAGCGCTTCGGCCCGGGTTTCTGTGCGGCGTCGCAACAATGATCAAGAAGGTTGCGCAGGATCGGTTGTCGGCAATGTCGCCGCGCCGGTCACTAATGGTATCGGCTTCGACCCCGTGAGCTCTAGCTGCACTGTCAAGCGCCACCCTATGAAACTACGAAGGCCGGTGGCCAGGCCAGAGCGACCTACCTTCCGAAACGAACTGGAGAGCAACATGCTGTGTCTAGGGCTCAGTGGCGGTCTAAGCAAAGATTACGAAAATTCGTCCGATCTACCGAGCACCTTTATGCACGATGGGGCTGCGGTTCCCGTTCGCGACGGGCGAGTGATAGCGGCGGTCGAGGAGGAGCGCCTTAACCGGATCAAGCACTCCAACAAGTTACCAATGCGTTCGATTCAATATTGCCTCGCATCTGCAGGTGTTCACCTGAGCGACATCGACCGCATCGCGTATTATGCGACCGAGGCCTATTGCAACGCTGTGCTCGAGCGCGTGCGCCTCTTTCACCCAAGCACCCCAGCATCGGATCCGAGACTGTTGCAACGGGCTCGGGGAAGTCGACACGGGCGCTATATTCCTGTGGGACACCCCGATGTTCCATGTGATCGCCATCGTCACACAGATCTGGCCGCCCCTTGGACGCGTGATGGCACAATGCCATGAGGTTGTCACCCGCGCTCCACCGCCGAGATGAACTCGAAAACGTTGGACCCGGAATTGATTGTTGAGGAATGAACGTCATGAAACGCTATGTAGAAAAAGAGGTGACGGATCAACTCGCTTATAGGCGAAAGATGTTGCAAGATTGGAGAGGAGAGCGCCTCACTGGACACCAGATAAACTTGGCATCAATAGACCTCAACCTCCTGGTCGCGCTCGAGGCTCTGCTCGAATACCGGAACGTGACGCACGCGGGCCAGCACATCGGGCGGAGTCAACCGGCGATGAGCCGGGCACTGGGAAGGCTGCGCGGCATGTTCAATGATGACCTGCTGGTGCGGTCTTCAACGGGTTTGATCCCAACGCCGCAAGGCGAACACTTGGCTCAAAGGCTGCCGTCGGCACTGCGTACGATCCGAGAGATGGTGACAAGCCGCAGCGTAATCTCAAAAGAATGGGGGAGGGGGGCAACGCTGGCGATCCCCGATCATCAAGCTTTGGCTGTACTACCGCGCCTCCTGCCGTGGTTACGCGAGCGTGCCCCTCATCTCGACACACTCGCCTGTTTGCCGTTTGATCGTGCCGTGCGGGGGCTTGAGCAAGGTGATATTGATTTGGCCGTTGGGCATATTGACGTGCAACTGCCTGGCTATTTTCGGCGCAGTCTCTATACAGACCGCTTCGCGTGTTTGTTGCGCCACGACCATCCCGCGCTGGCGCAGGAATGGACGATCGACAACTTCGCGACCTTGCGTCACGCTGCCATCAGTACGGACTCCCCCGACCATTTCGGCCCGATCTACGACCACTTGCCCAACCTGCGAGAGGATCGTAGTCCCATACTTTTTTCCAGCGTTCTCACGGCAGCGGTGGTGGCTTCGGGGACGGATTTGGTATTGCTCGTCCCGCGCCGCGTTGCGACCCAAGTTTCCGCGATGCTGCCGCTTAGGGTTGTTGATCCACCCCTCGAGCCGGCACCGTACAAGGTCATGCTCATCTGGCACGAGCGGTGCCATCACGACCCGCAGCATAAATGGCTGCGCAAGGAGGTCGCCGCAGCGTTGGAGACGGGAGCAGACTGACACAGAAGCGGTGATCGGGATGCTCCCGAAGCATCAAAGAGAGCAAACGGGGATTTTGCGCGGGGAGATGACCAAGAGCTCAGCGCTGCTGCGCCCGAGAGTGCCAGGCATGTTGGACGAATATCGAGACTTGGATGCCTATGTGCTCGCGGGGTCTGCTTGTATCCGGGCTTCTGCTGAGCTGCGGCTCGGCCCTGCAGTGGCGCGGATATCTTCGCGCCGGCTCTCGGATCGACCATTTTGATGGTGATCGTCAAGTGATCAACATTTATGTCAGCAGGCTCGCCGACACGGTCTGGCACTGCCGGACCGTTGGTTGAAAGACACAGCTTGATATCGGGGACCTCTGTGGCTCCGCGTGCAAATGTCGCCTTTGTCTTCTTCCGGTCATAACAGGCATCGCTTGGTCCGGCGATAAAGAGCACGGAAAGCTGAGGGACTTCATTGGCGACCGCAACGACCTTTCGCAGCGCCTGGTCAGGCGTAGGCCGGCTTTCGTTGGCGCAGTATTTACTATTGCAGTAGTTGCACTGGATATTGCAAGCTGGTGCGGCTACGACGTGCATGCGCGCGAAATAGTAGTGCGCTTTTTCTAAATAGCAGGAAAGGTCCGTGATTTTCTCCCAGACAGCCGGCTCGACGTGGTGCGGCTTTGCGGACGAACCGCACAATGACGCGGCGCAAGCAGTGGACTTCGCTGTGGCCAGCAGTTGGTTCATAGTTGTCGTGCTGGTCAGGTTCTTGAGCGAAATCATTGGTGGGGGCATTAAAGGCTCCGTTGCTGCTTAACGTCGCGGTTCAAGAAGCAAGGGCCATGCCAATGAAAATTGCGTTAGTTTTCAATTGGTTAGAGTTTTTTGTCCGGTTCCCTCCATTTGCGACCCGACATAGGGTTGTCAGGCATTCGACAATAGACCTACACCGGTAAAATGGCGGCTCGCCTCGAGTGCTTGAGTTGAGGAGGGCAGGTCGGGCCGCTCGACCACACCAGGCTTAGAACTTTCTTTCACCCCGATTTGATGCCCGCGGATGGCATAACCAGCCTAACGTGGGGTGACGCCGAGAGGCGAGCCGCCTGGCCCCAGATTTCTCCCTCGCGTCGATCAGCCGCTCCCGCTCGGTCAGACGAGCCCGATTGGGAGCCAGGCAGGATCGTTCGGATACAGGCTTTGGAGGAGACTTCGCCGAGACAGGCACCGGCAGCCCCGGCGGCCGCAAACGGGGATCCAGTCGACATTGGGCTCTTTCTGGCGAACTCGTCGATCGCATTGTCGCCGAATGGACCGTTAGCTACCTTCCACACAAGCGCAGAGAGGCCCTGGCTGTTCTTGCAGACAAAATCCAACGCACCAATGGTCCTTGATTGCGCGGGAGTTGCTGTCCTACGCACGCTGTTTGAGTTCACAGACGTTCCCTGGGAAGTGGCATTGCGAGGCCAAGTCAAGCGCCGACGGCGCGAATGTCCGTTCGCAGATGCATAGAACGCCATTTTCAACTCAAGACCAGACTTGCGACGGGCCATGGACCACGAAAATGGGTCGAATTGCATGATCGCGAAACGATCCGCGACTGTCCTATCGGTATTGCCGCGGGATAGACGGGCGGACGAGGCGGGGCTGCGCAGCTCCTTCTGGCCTGATGCGCAGGACGTTCACGGAGCGTACACGGGCTCCGCCGAGGGATTCATTGAGTTCACGCTTGGTGTCTTCAAGACCGAACCGCGCAACATCCACCAGATCACCAACGTTCTGATTGAGTTTATCAGCCCGGCTGAAGCACCTGTCGAGAGCTACTTCACTGCGCTCCAACGAGGGCCGGACTGCGGCCGGATCAAACGTTGCCAGGTTTCTCCTATGTGGTCGATATTGCGACCATTTTCTGAAAAGGGAAGGGGAGTGGAGAATTGCCGACCGCACAGTGGTCTATGATTGGCTCGAGGAGCAGACACAGCAGGCGGCGTCGCCAGAGTTTGAGCGGTTCGGTTTCAGGCAGCCGATCGGAACATCGCATTCTAACGACCCGGTCTATACGCTCGGAAGCGGCAAAGAGCATGAAAAGCCGAGGCGGAATAGCGGCGCGTTCAGCTGGTGCCGAACTCTTCTTTTCCGGGACGTGGTGCTAACTTGCTGTCATCTGGCTCCTTTAGCGTTAGATCGCATACGCCGGAGCAGGAGAAGCTAATCCATGAAGCAAGCAGACACCCGCCGTCATTACACGCGCTGCAGGCGGGATTGGCCGCGCTCTGGTCGATGCCTTTGCGACAAACGGCGACATTGTCGTTGCCGTGGATCTTCCTGGAAGCGGAACGGTGCGGTGCGGCGTTGCCGCGCGGCCCTGCGATCTTCAATGTGGCCTCGCTGGGCGGGTTGCTGGGCGCCCCAGACGCAACGGCTACGCTGCCTGGAAGGGGCCTGATCTTGATCACGAAAAGTTTGGCATGCGAGTTGGCGTCGCGTCGAGTGGGCCTGACGGCCATAAGAGCTCGGCTATGTGCGCACGCCGATGGTCGAGAACTGGAACGCGCCGACGAGACGGATCTCGCCGCTATTCGCCGACGCGTGCCGATGGGGCCCATGGGCGCGTCCCGATGATGTCGACCGGACCTTGCGGTTTCCGGTCAGCTCGCACGTCGATCATTCATCGACATCGTGTCGGACGGTCGCCTTGGGCTTGGCGACGGGTCCGGATACGAGCGATTCGAGTTCAAGCGCTTCGGTGTCGTTATTCATGAGGCGCCTGGGGAGTACCTGGGTGATCTTTTAGGGGCTCAACCAGAAGGTTTTCGAACCCGACGGCCATTATCAGAAGATACCCCCAACGGCGATATCGTTGCGGACCACCCAGAAGCCAGCCCCGCCAATCTGCATCGCGGCAGGATCGGAGTGCAGCATGAGGCGGGCCGTCGCAGAGAGTCGCAGCAATTATTGCAGTCTCTAATCTTCGCCTGCGTCCTCCCGTAATACAAGGGCGTATCAACTCAGCCGGCGGCGCAAAAAGTCCTCACGATGAGGCAAGCTTTTAGCCGCGGTTCAAATTGAGGTGTTCGAAGTACCAAGACGGGTCATCATCGGATGAATCTGTCTCGACACTGGCGTCACTCGAATGCTCCTCGACACCTGCTTCATCGTCGCTAAGATACTCCACGGTTTTAGAGAGATAACTCCAAGGTTTGTCGGCGCGCTGCCATCCACCCTTGCTATTCTTTGTCCACTTGTCGGGATGTTGCGTAGGGTCGAGCACCCAGCGATTTTCACCCACATTAACGAAACCCATCTGCTCTAGACGGGTTCCCATCTCCGGCGTAGCGGGACGTGACATGATCAACGGCTGTTCGCCGTCGAGTTGAAGTTGATGTTCGAGCAGAATATCGCCTGCGTTCTCGACAAGCGGATGAGTAACGCGAAGGTCTACAATCGACGTGATTCTTCTTCGACCGGGAAATAGTTCCCGCCACGGCTCGTTTTCGATGCTAAATCCATCCTCTGTTCTTAAAAGCCCAACGCTTCGTTCTCCCAGATCATAGCTGAAATATCGCGCGCTGGGCGTATCATTGTCGGTGCCGCCGTAGAGTCGAGCGATGGTAGCCGTACGCAGGGCTTTAGAGGACACGAAGGGCGAGTACTCTTGTGGATTGACGGAAATGTGCTTGATTTCATCACCGTAAAATTCCCTTACTTTTCTGGCAAATGTCGATCTGTCGAGCACCTTAATTGGAGGTTCGGAAGAGAGCGAGTATGGTCGCGTTGGCGACGAAGGCGAAAGAGCATGGGGATCTGGCGTTGATCGGGACGGCATGCCCGTAAGCGTTTGTGCCCCGGTCATATTCTCGATCCACCCCGCCATGGCCCGGGTGCGATCATCTTCCTCGGAAATGTTGTAGCGCAGCGATCGTTCTGAGTTATCCATGGCGGTCTCTCCTGAGAGTGAAAGGTGTGATGAAGCGCATTCTTTTCAGTCGCTTCACATGGGAACGGTGCGCTCACATGTCCGGCCTATAAAGCGGATACGTGACTGCTAGACTCGATGAAGCGGGCGGTGCGCGTTGCATGCGCCGCTCCTGATCCCTTTACCTCAGCCCAAGCCTCGAGGATCCGCGAAAGCGTGGCTCCCTTCGCCAGACCATCGTCGAATCGGCTGACAGTCCGTCGGAGGTGTCTGCGCCGCGGCAGGGCTAAGATTAGCTTGAATGTTAGAGGCGTCTCGGAAAATTTACCGCCCCGCGGGCCTGTTCTGTTTTCACCGTTGTTGGTCTCCAATTGCAGATTACGCATATGCTAGTGCAACCGGACTGGTCGCCATCATGCAAAATCGATATTCTAAAATGCTTTGGAAAAGCGGAGCCACGTGACCCCTTAGGTGGTGAAGGTGACCTGCCACTGCGAATTTCCTCCAGAATTGATTAGAGTCCGGCCCATCAAAGGACGGACGAATGAAGAAGCAGAGGTTTACCGAAGAGCAGATAATTGCGGTACTGAAGGAGCAGGAGGCAGGCGCGAAGGCGGCCGACCTCTGCCGTAAGCACGGGATTTCGGAAGCGACGTTTTACAACTGGAAAGCCAAATACGGTGGTATGGAAGTGTCCGAGGCCAAGCGGCTGAAGGCGCTTGAGGACGAGAACGCCAGGCTGAAAAAGCTGCTGGCCGAACAGATGCTGGATGCGGCCGCGCTCCGCGAGCTTCTTGCAA
>NZ_LFIO01000485.1 GCF_001187535.1 Rhizobium ecuadorense | reverse complement strand
GAAGCAGCAGCGTTGGCCGCGTCGTCATTGTCCTGTTATTCGTTCAGCTGTCTATCGGCATTCTGATTTCGCTTCACGAATTCCTGGTTCCGGCCCTCGAAGCGCTCGGCAAGGACGCGACTTTGACGGGTCGGGTGCCATTATGGGAGCTGGTTGATCGCGAAATATCCGATCGTTGGTTGCTTGGCTATGGTTACCAGGCTTTCTGGACAGATGCGAACCCAGAAGCGACGCAAATCTGGTCAAAGATCGGCTGGCCGGCGCCCCACGCGCATAATGGATACCGCGATAT
>NZ_LFIO01000878.1 GCF_001187535.1 Rhizobium ecuadorense | reverse complement strand
CCTTCAGCCGGCCGCGTAGACCGGTCTCGGCCGATGATTTGGAACCATGATCCCGCCGTACTGTTTAACAGGAAGGCGCGGAAGCGCCGATAACGGGGATGCCGATTGCCGGCCAACCCGGTAATGACGATCGGCCTTTCGGTTCGCCTATGGAGGAGCACGACATGCAAACGACCCGATCGAAAGAACTGGCGGACGAATACCTGCGGCTTGGCGGCAAACGGCTGGCCAAAATCGATGACAATATTGTCAAGATCCGCCACTGGGATGATGACACGCCGGAGGCCGAGGC
>NZ_LFIO01001679.1 GCF_001187535.1 Rhizobium ecuadorense | reverse complement strand
AAGCAAGCCTTTTGCTCTTATACCACTCGGCTGGAAGGGTGGCTTAAACGGACATCCGTCCTCGCTCACATCAGTAGGGGGCCTAACTCGGCGCACCGGAACATGGTGATCGATTGCGGTTCGATCGGCATTCTGCTACGAACGACCTGTCGAAAGAGTGCTGACCGGATGGTAGCCCGGTCGCCGTCTCAAGGGACGGCAATTCTCCCTCCAAGGGTATCCGCGACACCCGAGACCGGCTTGCCGGTCGCAAAGGTGTGTCCGCTGATAACCACGTCATCGTCGGCGCACC
>NZ_LFIO01001295.1 GCF_001187535.1 Rhizobium ecuadorense | reverse complement strand
GAAGCGCTGAAACCGTTCGAAGCCGATCCTCTCCGGGTATTATATGTCATGCAGCCTCTTGGAGAGGGCGAGGTCGATATAGCGAAAGCGCGAGCGATCGTAGACGGACCTCTTACCAATTGGATGAATGGTCCGACCAGTCTGTCGCGCATGCGCAAGTCGAGCGTCGTCAAGTCGGCGTTGCGGCATGGCTTTAGCCGCACAGCGATGATCGCCCAGCATCGTGAGGATGTCGCGGCTCGTTATGTCGATTATGGCGTGAAGATCCTGTCCGGCGCGCAACGGATCATCA
>NZ_LFIO01001505.1 GCF_001187535.1 Rhizobium ecuadorense | reverse complement strand
ACTTTCATCGGCACGGCCGATCATATTGCCGACGAAATCATCCGCTGGGTGGACCATGGCGCTGCCGATGGCTTCATCCTCGGTTTCCCTGTCATCGCCGAGGGCTTCGACGATTTCTCGAGATATGTTCTGCCGATCCTCACGGAGCGCGGCTATTTCGATCCCGTCCTTAAGGGCGAGACGCTGCGCGACCATCTCGGTCTGCCCTTCCGTGAAAGCCGCTACACAGCGGGCGCAGATCAGGTCGAGCGCGGAAAGGCTGTCGGCGCCTGAGGCGCCGACGAACCGTCAT
>NZ_LFIO01001644.1 GCF_001187535.1 Rhizobium ecuadorense | reverse complement strand
TCCGGAGTTTCCCCACACTGGCCGTAGCGCCGATTTCCTGCGGTACATCACAGAGGAGACGCTGGCAGGCAACGCCAAGCGCATCAAGGGCTATTCCGTTGCGGTGGAGGTGTTCAAGCGCTCCCAAGGCTTCTCGCAGGACGACCCGGTCGTGCGGATCGGGGCGGGACGGCTGCGGCAAAGCTTGGAGCGCTACTATCTTGTAGCCGGACAGGATGATCCTGTTCGAATGGACATTCCGAAAGGGGGGTATGTTCCAACGTTCGTCTGGAGCAGCCCTGGAGACACCAAGT
>NZ_LFIO01001601.1 GCF_001187535.1 Rhizobium ecuadorense | reverse complement strand
AGCGGATGACATGGGCGACGAGCTTGTGCAAGAGCTCTGCAACAGCGTGGCTGCCCCGAAAGCCGGCACTTCGAAGGACTGTCCTGATAAGGCCGATGCCGGTTGGATCATCAATTTCTGACAAATGAGTGGAAGACACGACGTCCTCCTTGCTTGGGCTAGGGTAATTGCCCTCAAACAGCAGCGCCCGTGACATGGCTGCCGTCAGCTTTAAGGTGGTTACAATACCTTCAGTTTGCAATGATGCCCGCGGGCGGTGAACGTGGCATCACGCCGCCCGCCGATTCATCGA
>NZ_LFIO01001570.1 GCF_001187535.1 Rhizobium ecuadorense | reverse complement strand
CGTCGAGGCCGGTGCTGCGCGATAGGCGTAGACGCCGAGGATGCCGGTGATTGCGGCCATGGCGCCGACGCCGGCGACATAGAACCAGGCGCGGCCTTCCGGCATGACCGGATCGAAGAGGTCGGAGCCGGTTCCCTGACCGAGGAAAAGCAGGAGGACACAGAAGAGCAGGCCCCAGATGCTCATCTGGAACTGCATCGACCAGGGGTCTTCCCTGCGCGAGAGGGCGCGGGTCATCAGCACGAAGATGGCGATGCTCAGCGCGCTGACGACAGGCAGAAGCGCGATGTAGC
>NZ_LFIO01000776.1 GCF_001187535.1 Rhizobium ecuadorense | reverse complement strand
TTTTTCGGACTATGCCAAGCTTGTAGGAAAGATGACCTGAACAATGTCGAAGGCTTCGCTCACGAGAACGCGTATGCTCTCTCTCGGGCGATCGGGGCTTTCTGGAAGCTTAGTAATGCGCGTGGTCTCTACATGTGGTTGACTTCATATCGGCATGAGCCGTATAAATACCTTGTCAACCAAGGAGCCGCTCCATGGCCCACAACGCATCCACTCCCGTCACAGCACAGGAAGAGCCGAATTCCATCAGGACCGCGTTTCTGAGACGCGCGACTTCGGCGCTGGAGCGCATT
>NZ_LFIO01001372.1 GCF_001187535.1 Rhizobium ecuadorense | reverse complement strand
CGGCATTTGCCGCAGCTTCGCCGGCTTCCTCGTCGCCCTTGCTGTCGGCCTCGGCGGCATCGCCATCCATGCGCTTGCCGGCGTCGCCCTGGGCGTTTTGTGTCTGTTGATTTTGGGCCTGCTGGTATTGCGTCTGCTGGGTGCGACCCTGCGCTTGGCCGCCGGCCGCCGCGCGGGCTTGGGCGCCGAAAATGCGATCCACCATCTCGTCGGCGGCCTCGGCGGAACCTGCCTGTTGCCTGGAGCCGTCGGCGGCAGCCTTCTGGGCGGCGCGCGCCAATTCTTCAATCACG
>NZ_LFIO01000701.1 GCF_001187535.1 Rhizobium ecuadorense | reverse complement strand
CTCAACATCGTCAATCACTAGATGATCTGGAAGGTGGGGTGGGGACGCCGCTTACTTTTTTGCCTTCTTCCGCCGGCATAATCTCGCGTTTTACGAAAAGCTTTTTGAGACGAGTGGGCAGCAAAAACAATAATTCGGCTAGCAGGCTCAGCGACTGTTTTCTGAAAAAAACAAGGATGATCGCAGCATAAATCAGGGCGCCTATTAGGGCTGCGACCATTGCCGCAGCAAGCGGCGGCATGTGCGACAATAGCAACCCTGCCAGGGGGTAGACAACGGCAAACATCGCCAAGCTTGCGATACAATACGGCGAGCCTCCTTTGACGACGGATGCCCCCGAGATCCCAAATGCCTTCTGGCTGGCCGCCAGATAGAACACACAAGTCAGGAAAGCGCTTATGACAACCGCGGCTGCCACTGTTGAAGGACTGCCGGTCGTCGCTGTCAATGCGAACAGAGCGGAAGAAACGATATCCAGAATGCCGAGTGTCCTCAATTTTGAAGTGCGGTCACGAGTTTTGAACAGCGTTATCGCGACCATCTTTAGAACGGCCGGTACGATCTGAAGGGACAGAAATGTTAAAACGATGCTGCTCTCCGCCCATTTCTCGCCATACAGAACATGTGTCAACTCAGGAGCGATAGCACCGCATCCGACATAAATCGGAGCAAGGATCGCGAGAAGCGCTGATGTCACGCGTATATAGGGCTCAATGGTGTCCCGTTCGCGGAGCTTGGCAAAAGTTGTGACGAGGACGTTTGCGATTGAATCCAGCAAGAGCGAATTGACCGCCTCGATCAATCGTCCACCGACCCGGTAGATTGCCAACGCGGCTGGACCAGCGAAGGCAGCAAGAAGAAACTCAGGCATGCGGCCCGACAGATAACTTAAAAGCCGGAATTGAAGAATTGGTGCCGAATAGGATACAATGCGTTTTGCGTGCTTGACATTGAATATCAATTGGGGCCGATACGGTTCCTCATGCCAAAGGATCACAGCTGATCCGAGGGCGCCGGCGACCCTGGAAATAATGAGCGACCATGCGCCATATCCTAGCAAGGCCATGACGATTGCCACAATGCCGGTCAACAGCCCGTTGATGAAGTTCCGAAGAGCCGAGATCTTGAAGTTGAATTTCTTTCGGGCATTGGCGAGGTTAACGACACTCATTGCGTTCAGAACGATAATTGGTGACATGGCGGCCAAGTACACCGACGTGTCTGCGCTGAAGAAATGGTCGACAAACGGTGCTATCACACCGCTTTGAATTGCCACGCATAGGGCAGCCAACATCAAAAGAAGCCAGAAAGCGGTGGCCGTGGTGTCGCCACCAGGATCATCGTCACTTCGGATGATGAAGTCGACAATTCCCTCCTTGAATACGATTGTGAAGACGTTGTTGATCAGGACTGCGAGCATCACCAAGCCGAACTGCTCCAGCGTTAAGTGACGGGCGAGTATGACGAAAACGACAAGTGTCGTTAATTGGTTAGCCGAATTGGCAAATGATAACCAGCCAATACCTGATAGGGATTTTGCCTTTATCGACATGTCAGTTGAAAACACTTTCGAATATTGCGGCTTCCTGCTCGATGTAACGGCGTATGCCGTAGCGTTCTTCAATTAAAGCACGCGCAGCCGAGCCGGTGTTTTTCCCTTCGGAAGCTCTTTGGAGGGCATCAGCGAGTTCGAGATCGGTCGTTCCGTCCGAAAGATAGCCGGTCACGCCGTCTTTTATGAGATCGCTCGTGCCGGGAATGTTTGTCCCCACACAAATCAAGCCGGTTGACATTGCTTCCAGCAAAACCTTGGGCAAGCCCTCGTGCAAGCTTGGCAATACAAAATAGCGATAATTCTTCATCGTGCCAGCGAGCTCTGTGTTCGGTATACTGCCCAAGAGTCTCACTTTAGCGCCGAGCGCTTCAGCGAGTGCCGCGAGATCCCCCTTAAGCGGACCTTCGCCGAACATATCGATCTCAAACCCGCCGCGTTGGGCGGCGCGTATCAGATTCGCGAGGTTCTTTTGCGGAGTCAGCCGGCCAACGTAGATAAATCGCCCATTTTGTTCGACCGCATTTCCCGGCGCAAAAAGCTCAGTATCGACATAGGTCGGCACAAGGTGAACTTTCGATGAGGAATCCGTGCGTCCGCGAATTTCCGCCGCGGCCTGTTCTGAAGTTACTACTACGGCGTCAGCGAGCCGAAGTCCGATCCGCTCGACCAGGCGTGCGAGGAACGCCGCCGAACGCTGGCCATTCAGGCGAAACCGCCGGGAAAGGATGTACCCAAATCTAAGCAGGAGGGGCCGTCGCGTACACACTCTCGCAATTAGCGCTGCCCAACTGCCACTTATCTGATTGGTTTTGAGCGCGGCAGACGCCGCAATCCGACGGTAGTGATGCAATGGTCCGAAGATTGAATGCAAAAGAACTACCGGTTTGGTCGCCTTGCGTGAAGGCACGAGAACATCAAACTTTTCGTAAACCGAGTCCGCGGCCCGCAAATCACTTAAAAGCGTAAGGTCGGAGCGCGAGTAGCTGAAGATATTAACTTTATCGAACACGCCAGCCCTTATATATTCGCTGAGATGGAGAATTTCTCGATCGAGAATGCCAGCCTTTTTCCAAGCGGTTAACGATCCAGACAGCGAAAGAAAAAAAGTCAAAGTCGGCATGTAGGGACCAGCATCCTCGGTAAGGTTTGGGTGCGACAAATTCAATTGGGACAATAGACGTGCTCTAATATAAACAAGTGAATAAAACACTCCCCAAGGATGCTTCTACACAACGTTTGCGAAAGATAATTTATATGAAAGCATTTTCGGCATTTTCGGCTATTTTGATCGCCACGGTAGTCGCCTTTTCGCCCCTCCGAGCAGAGGAGTTTGCACCGAATTCTCAATGCGGTCTTCAACCGGGAGCCAAAATCGTCCGTGTAACAACGCTCGCTCCTAAAGGGAGCGGGAGCCTTGATGATGCAGTGAGAAAGTCTGGAGCCAAGATAATTATCTTCGATGTCGGCGGCACAATCAGGCTTGAGTCTGATATCGACTTGCGGACCCCGTTCGTAACCTTGGCCGGCGAGACGGCGCCTGAGCCGGGAGTAACGCTTGTTGGTGGGACGCTTCGCGTACATAGCCATGACGTCTGTATTCGCCACGTCTCGGTACGACCGGGCCCGTCAAGCGATCCTGAGGTTTCAGGCGTCAGAGATGGTATCGCGATTGGCGGAAACCCCGCGAAATACGGTGGTGCGATTCAAAACGTGGTTGTGGAAAATGTCAGCGTGAGTTGGGCGATCGATGAGAACCTCAGCGTCTGGCATGCTGGCACCAACAATGTTCAGATCAGAAACTCAATTATATCTGAAGCTTTGCGAGCGGCGGGTCATCCCAAGGGAAATCATTCGATGGGTCTGCTGATTGGATCGGACGTGTTCGATATTGATATTTCCGGGGTATTGTTCGCACATAACAACGACCGAAACCCGAGAATTAGTCCCAGGACGGTTGTTTCGCTGTCAAACTCCGTCGTCTACGATCCGGGCAAAAGGAGTACTGAAGTATTTTTAGATTGCACAGCCGGGAAATATCCGGTTCGTCTCCGAGATAACGTTCTCATGCCTGGACCAAGCACCTACAGGAAGCTTTCCCAGTACGAATTTGTTGATGATGCGTCCCGCGACTCGATTTATCCGGGTTCTGACTGCAAAACCGGTTTCGATACGCTGACAATGGAGCGAGGAAATGACGTAGAAATCACCGGGTCGGTTCTCCAGTACGCTGGCTCACGCCCGGCTCAGCGGAATGAAGTTGACGCCAGAATTGTAAATGAGGTTCGATCGGGCGGGGGTGCTATCGTGGACAGTCCCCCAGAAAGCGTACAAACTTTGGAACGGTCTTCGGGAGCGCGGGCGTTCGTTCTGCCCGAGACCCCTTTTGCAAAAGCGCCAGACGGGCGATATTCGATCGCTGTTTCATTGTGCAATGCCCATCTCAAGATGGGCGGTGCGCCTTATCGAGGGTGCGAGGCCCAAATGTAATTCGGCCCCCGCGAGTTCCTCAGCTAGCTTTGTTTGCGCTGCTTTTCTTGCCAACGGCGAAATAGCTGAAGCCGTGACGGTTGACTTCGGCGGCAGGGTAGATGTTGCGCAGATCGACGATGGTGGGCGCTTTGACTGTGGTCTTCAGGCGCTTGAAGTCGAGGGCCCGGAACTCGTCCCATTCGGTGACGATGACGATCGCATCGGCATCCTCCGCGGTTTCATAAGGGTCTTTGCCGTAGACTACCGGTCCAAGCATGCCCTTGGAGGCTTCCATGCCTTCGGGGTCATAGGCGTGCACGGTTGCACCACCATCGAGAAGCGCCTGGATAATGGTGATCGAGGGGGCGTCGCGCATGTCGTCGGTATTCGGCTTGAAGGTCAGGCCGAGAACGGCGATCTTTTTGGCGCGAACGCTGCCGCCGCAAGCGGCGATAACCTTGCGGCCCATGGCGCGCTTGCGGTTATCGTTGATCGCAACCGTCGTCTCGATCAGGCGCATCGGGCTGTCATAATCCTGCGCCGTCTTGACGAGGGCGAGCGTATCCTTCGGGAAGCAGGAACCGCCATAGCCTGGACCGGCATGCAGGAACTTGTCGCCAATGCGCTTGTCCATGCCAATGCCCTTGGCGACCTTCTGCACGTCGGCGCCGATCTGCTCGCAGAGGTCGGCGATTTCGTTGATGAAGGTGATCTTCATCGCCAGGAAGGCGTTGGCGGCATACTTAATCAACTCGGAGGTGCGGCGCTCGCAGAAATATAGTGGCGCCTCGTTGAGATAGAGCGGACGGTAGACTTCGCGCATGACCTCGGTGGCGCGTGCGTCCTCTGAGCCGATGACGATGCGGTCGGGGCGCTTGAAATCGGTGATCGCAGCGCCTTCGCGCAGGAACTCGGGGTTCGAGACGACGGCGATGTCCTTGCCCGGAAATTCTTCGCGGAAGATGCGCTCGATTTCGTCGCCGGTGCCGACCGGAACGGTGGACTTAGTGACGATGACCGTGAAGCCGGTAACTGCAGCTGCGATCTCGCGGGCGGCGGCATATACGTAGCTCAGGTCGGCGTGACCGTCGCCGCGGCGCGACGGCGTGCCGACGGCGATGAACACTGCGTCGGCGGCGGCGATGGGGGCCGCCAGATCCTTAGAGAAGTGGAGGCGGCCGGCCGCCCTGTTATGTTCGATGATCGCATCGAGACCCGGCTCGAAGATCGGCACTTCGCCACGCTCGAGGGCGTCGATCTTGGCTTCGGACTTGTCCACGCAGGTGATGTGGTGACCGAAATCCGCAAGGCAGGCGCCGGACACAAGGCCGACGTAACCCGAACCAATCATTACAATACGCATTGATAGTCCTTCTGTTGATCCAAAATCTGGGCTGATGCGGGAAAGCTGGAGCGGTCAAACGCATCGCAACTTAGGTGATGCAGCGTTGCCGTACTTGTCTGCGAGCCACTACGTCGCCGGTCTCGGCGGTCTAACGGAATTAGAAGCCGTTTCCGCCCCGCAGTTCACTGACGATCGTTCCAACGATGATCTTCATGTCGAGCCAAAAATCGAAATTTTCAATGTAGTGAAGGTCCGCATTTATTCTGGCGCGGGCTTTGGCGGGCCGATCGGTCGGTCCTCGAAGGCCACGCATCTGAGCGAGCCCGGTGAGGCCGGGGCGCATTAAATGGCGCCGATGGTAGGCTGGGACGAGCTCTTCATAGAGCATCCCGCCAGCGAGCATGCCGATTGCGTGGCATCTTGGGCCTACGAGCGACATATCCCCACGAAGCACATTGAAAAGTTGTGGTAGTTCGTCCAAATTTGTTTTGCGCAAAATCCTGCCTAGAAACGTTATGCGCGGATCGTTCTCGACCGTTTGAATAACGCCGCTCGGATCACATGCTTCTGACCGCATCGACCGAAATTTGTACACGGTGATCTTCTTACCGTCTTTACCCCATCTTGTTTGCGAAAACAGCGGGGAGCCCTGCGTCTCAAGCCTAATAAGCACCGCGATGACGATTAGAACCGGCGCCAGTATTAGCAATGCCGTGAAAGATGCATAAATATCGAAGAGCCTCTTGAGGAAGAAATCCCAACAAGCAGGGCGAGCTGCCGCTTGTCCAAAATCCAGAACATCAACGCTATCCGATGGGATATTTTCTTCATTGGTAAACTTTGAAAAAATATTATTATCACTATCTCTCGTTGTTATCGTCGACATATTCGCTCTTATACCAATCCGATTCGTGCCTCCTTTACTTGCATTCTCAGCCCAGGTCACCTTTAAAGTTAATCATTGGTTAATAACTGAGGCGCTTTTTTTGGGCTTATTTTTGTGCGGCGATTTAACCTCAATACGCCCAAGCTCAGGATAAAATCTCGACTGGTATTTATTTGCCGGAGGAGTGCAGAAATGGGCGTCAAAAATCGAAAATCCGATCAACCAAAGAGTCTTAACACTGATCGCCAGGCTGAATTTTGAGATCGACTGGTTAACCGCGAACTCTACGGCGTAGGATCGTGGGGGAACTCGGATAGAGCCCGTGGTGAAAGAGCGCGACTGAGGCTGACCGTTCCCGACGCCTGGCAATCTGGTTCGCGGGCAGGGAAGGGGCTGCTGATTCCGCCGTGGCGGACACTCCGATGATTTGAAGAGGCGCACCCCTTGCCGGTCGTCGCGGCTCGCCGACTAGAGGATCTATTGAAAATAGGCGAAAGTCATAGCGATGTTCGACCGGTGTTCGCCATGGGCATTGCTACGATTGATTTCAGCTGTCTCCGACACGGCTACTCTGGCTGAAACAAGTTGTGGCTCTTCCACATCGGCCTTCACTTTGGCCCAGTACTTAGGATTGTCTCCTGTCTGTGCCATGACCCAGCGTAAGTCCGTCTTACGCCAGTCCTTGATGCTGTCGAAGCGGTTATCCAGAACTAGATCGCCTTCAGAGGTTCTAGCGATCAACACAGCGTGTCCCTCGCCGTTGTTGGTTATAGCAACAGCAATTCTCAAAGATCCTGAGGACCAACCCAATTGCATGAGTTTTTGGCGTTTTGTTAGCGCGAAGTCCTCGCAATCGCCTGCGGTAACGTCCATGCTCCAGACGTCCGCTCCGGGCTTGTCATTGACCGGACGTACAGTGTGATTTACGGAATTGTTTATTGAGATGAGCTGCGACTTGCGGTTTTTGTCGAGCTCCATAATCGACGGACCGCCCGTGCTGACACATTGATCCTTGTGCTGCATGCAGAAAACAACGCTTGCAAAGGGAGCAAGCGTCTTTGGTCCTTCTCCGACTCGTACTAAGTTGTTTCCGCTAGTCCGCGTCAGAGCGCTTAACCCCGTTGCATTGAGAGGGCTCGTTGCGGCAACAATCGCTGCGGCCGCTCCGATTGTTGCCTTCGTTCCAATTGATATCCTTCTAAACTTGGCCATTGCCCGTCCTCTTTGATGGGCCCACCATGCATGTGCTCTCTGGATATTTCGTGCGAGAAACCACTAAAATTTGAGCAAAATGTCTCTTTTTGAAGCCTTGAGGCTCGCTTTAGGCGCAGGCCACGCCAGAAAATTGGCGCGTGGGGCCAAATCGTCAAGTTGCCGCTACAATCCCCAATTGCAATGACGGTTTCGTGCCTTTTGCAACGCGTCACTTATCGCCGCCGGATGTTCGATTGAGCTGCCGAACTGCTTTGGGGATAACGCCACGTCGCTCGATGCCAGGGGACGGTTTGAAATCGGCGAGCACGAACGCGATTCTATGTTCGACATTGTGTCGCCGCTTTGGATCCCCGGCACGATGATCGCCATGCATAACCTGACCGGCTCCGTGACCAGGGGTTCCTCACGTTGGACATCGACGAGGCGATCCGTCATTTCCACGGCTAGGGACACACTGGTTTTATGCCTGCAAGCATCTTTCCAAAGGTGAAATCGGTCCGGCGCCGTTGCCAGTGCTGAGGCAACACTGCAAGGAGTGCCATATTGCACTGGCGCCAGATCATCTTTTAACGGTCCCGGAAGGTGCCCGCAATCTGACGGTCGTACATCGGTCCGGCGCCCCGTTTCGATCGGGACGCCGGACCTCGCCAACACAACTGCTGCTCGCTAAGGTCGCAATGGCTAAAACATATATTGACACTATCCGGTTACTAAACAATGAAACTGGGAGCGGGCTTGAGAATACTGCTGTGAGCTATAAATCAGTTCGAGACAGCGGGAGAACGGATGGCTGAAGAACTGCCATTCAGCGCCCGACAAGATCTAGCTTAGAACTGGATAATAGTCGGCCGACGCACTGGCAAAATCGCCGAGCGATCGGACAATCCTCTAAACGTTGTCTCGCTAGGACGAATCGACATTCATCGAAGCCATATCATTGTGGCGACGAGATAGACGAAGCCTTGGAAGTGGACGGTTCTGCGGTCGTATCGCGTGGCGAAGCGGCGGAAGTGCTTCATTCGATTGAAGCAGCGCTCGATGCGGTTGCGATTGATGTAGACGACTTCATCGTGTGCGATGATGATCTCGCGCGAGCGATTGGAGGGGATGACCGCCTCGGCTCCCATGTCGGAATCGTTTCCCGCAAGGCATTGCTGGCATAGGCCTTGTCAGCCAAAATGGCATCGCCGCTCTGGTCCTTGGGAAGAGCCGGCGCTTGCGTGATGTCGCCGACCTGACCGGCAGTCACAATGAACCGTAACGGTCGGCCCAGCGCATCGGTCAGCATATGGATCTTGGTGGTCAGTCCACCTCGGGAGCGCCCCAGCGCCTGATCCTTTATGACGGATTGCAGCCGATCATGACACTGTCGAGTTATCGAAACACTCGGGCTTCACTCTTGTTCAGCAATGGCTGGATGGTGAACTTCGAGCCCATCACGATACGCAGTTGATCCGTGGCATCGATTGGCCGCGATGGCTGAGCAGCTGGGGTCTGAAGCCAGGAGCCATGTATGACACGATCGTTCCAGCGCCTTTCCTTCGATCGCGACCTGTTTCTCTCTCTCCACGCCTGTCTGCTCGTCGCGGTTAAGGAGTGCTCAACGGCCATGCCGATGATAATGCCCACGAAGAGCGCGGCGATCAGGAGTTCGGGCTTTTCAAAGCCTGCAATGGTTATGCCGCCTGAAGCGCCGACTGCGGCAGCTCCGATGATCAGCCAAGGTGCTGCGAACAGCACCGACCTTTGGCGATATTGCATGCCCCTCTCCGGATTTCCCGCCAAGATAGTATGACGCTTTTCCGGCGCGCGGAAAGTTATCCAAAAGAATGAAGTCTCCACATCGCAGACGTCTACCCGACGGTCAATTTCCTGTTCGCGAGGGATCGATTTTGTTTCTAGCGACTAGTCGACATCCGCTTCAGCCAGGATTCCTTCATCGCTGGCACAAGCTTTAGATTCAGTGCCAGGCTGGTTGCCACGGTGTTCACGTTCTGGGCTAAAAAGATCGCATAATGGATCGACCGGAACACGGAAAACCGTGTCTTCAAAGTGCCCCAGCGTCGTCACTTCACCAGCTTTTGCAACTTTCCATGTAGGAACGCGGGTCGGCGGGAGCCTGCCGCCTTGCCGCGTTTGGCTCAATTCTTGGTTCGAGAGGCTGATTGAGCCAAACAAAATGCATCAATTTTTCAGACGGTTAGAGTGATATCTCAAGCGATTTGGTACAAGATTTTGGCTCATGATTGCTGGATAGGCTCATTGGACACGCCGATGGGCGGTACTGTGAAGGGAACTACGCCGGCAAGCGCGCCTCGGCATAATGGTCGGCGGCCTCTTCCAGCACCTCTTCTGCCCACTGGTTCAGACTCTTTCCCGAAAGCTCAGCAGCAAGAGCTGCTCGGCGATGGACTTCGGGAGCGACACGAAACATCATCTTACCAGAATAGGGTCGCTGAGGCTCTTTGCCGATTTTCCTGCAGGTCTCCAGGTAGTCATCGACTGCCTCATGGAAGGCTCTCTTAAGTTCAGCGACACTGTCACCGTGAAAGCCGATTACATCGGAGATACCTGCAATCCTGCCGAAAAACACATCGTCCTCAGCGTCGAATTCGATGCGAGCGTGATATCCATTGTAGGTCATGATGTTCATGGCGTTACTCCAATCTGCATCAGGAACTCGCGAGCATCGCGCACCTGATAACGCTTTGCTTCCTTGGCCGGATGTGGTCTATGGAAGCTCGCAATGATCCCGTCTTTTTCAAACTTAACGCGGGAACCATTCCCCTCAATGAGGTCGGCTCCGGCAGCCACAAGCAGATTCTCTATAGCGGCCCATTCAATGGTTCCCGAGACCGGGTCCTTGAAGACCGCCGCGAGAGTCTTTCTCTGCTTGCTGTTCATGCTAGCAAATATAGAGACGCTTGCTGATTATGCAAGCACAAACTTCAACAGCCAAATTCATCCCAAAGGTCGAACGGGGGCGTGGTGGGGCGATAATCACGGGTCGGCAGTTCGTATCCCTTCAAGACCTTCATTTGACGATGAAACGGTTTATCCGCTGATGTTGCGTGCAACTAATCTCCTGAATAGCGTAAACCGCGCATCCTTCGACTTCGGCCGTAGAAGTTGGCTAAGGTTACCAATCTTCCGAGCCCCCCAACATCAGCCCTGCTTCGGTGATGAACGGGCAGGGCCGATTACGCCTGTCGGAGAAATCGGATGCGACAAGCAAAACTTTTTTTGCACGAGTGATGCCCACATAGAACAGTCGCCGCGCTTCATCGTACTGCTCTTGGGTGGTGCTCGAAAAATGAGGAAGGTGGCCGTAGTTCATGCTGATCAATGCGACCGCATCGAATTCGCGACCCTTAGAGTTGTGCATCGTAATCAACTTGAGAGCTTTTTCCGGGTTGGCAAACAGCCCCATGTCAGAAATAGCGAGGTTTTCAAGGTCCACGCGATTTGCCCGCATGTCCCGAACCATCTCATCCGCTGACGCTTCAAGGAGCGCTGTCGGCGGGGCCGGGACCCAGCCGTCAGTATACAGCTGCTCCGCGATTTCAGCCGCGATTTGATAAAGCCAAGCCTTTCCACCAGGATGAGCCGTCGCGCAAGCTCGTGCGCGATAGATCAATGCCAGTGCGGTCCGACGTCCCGCATAGCTGAAGACGTCAAACCGCGTCGCGCCCGTGATGTCGCCTATAAGCCTGAAGAGCGCTTTCTCAACGCCTGGAAGGCCGAGAAAATGCTCCGACTCGGCACAGGCCCCAAGTTGTTCGGCCAAGCCGGCGAGCAGGCGTCGTCGTCTATATGGCCTCGCACCCGGCCCGAAAACAGGGATATCAAACTCCCTTAACGCACGCGCTACGGGTATGAGGTGCGTCCACCACGGCGCGAGAACGGCCGCGTTTCCGAGCTCGATACCTTCGTCCTGCAGCATAGGCAGAAAATGCTCGGTGATTGCGTTGAGGGGTTGGGAGACATGAACGTAGGTAACCTTGGCATCAAAATCCTTCGCTTTTCCTTCCGAATGCATGCGAGGATTGGTCGCGATCAAGGTGTGCGCTGTATTGACGACGCCGGGCGCGGACCGAAAATTTGCAGTCAGCGAATAGTCTAGCTCGGCGCCAATCTCGGTCGCAAATTCTTGCGCCAAATCGGGGCGGGCACCGGCAAAGCTCATGATTGACTGGTTGTGGTCGCCGACCATAAAGAATTTCGTGGTCAGGTGGCGGTGCAGCTCGCGAAAAATCGCCAGCTGAACGTCGGTAGTGTCTTGAAACTCGTCGACCAAGAGCCATTCAAAGCGTGCCGCGATTCCTCTGGCAACAAATGGATGTTCGCGCAGAATACGGAGCGAGTAAAAAAGGATCATCGCGAAATCAAGAAAGCCGCGCGCGCGGACGAATTCCCAGTACAAAATGGCGGAATCGCGCGTCACGATACCATGCTCAAAACCGTCACCTGCCGGCTCGCCATGGACGTCGACTCGCAGAGATTCGTAATCGTCGAAGGTTCTTGCCATGGTGGCGCGACCGAAGTGGTCCTCTACCGCCTCTACGATTTGCTCGAAATCCGCGATTTCCCGTGTCAAAACCTTGAAAGTTGGCGGCAACTCAGCAACGAGCCAGCTGTAAGGCCTCAGAATGTGTTGAAGGCAGAACGAGTGGATCGTTGAAACATCGCACTTTTCAGTGCTCGTGTTCGTTCCGTAGACCCGCAGGCGCGATTCAATCTCATCCACGGCCGCATTTGTGTAGGTTATGCAACCGATAAATCGGGGGGATTTCTCGACGGTATCGGCAAGCCCAAGAAGCTTTGCGAGGATCACGCGGGTCTTGCCGCTGCCGGGGCAGGCGGCAAGCAGCAGGTGTTTTTCCACCTCGACGGCCGACTGCTGCTCCTCGGTCAGCGAGATCATTCTGAGAGCCATTCAAACGCTTGTTGGATGTATTCAGGGAGCTCGTTCGCATGATCGGCAAAACGTGCGGCGACCTGAGCGTAGCGCGCCTTGCCAAATCTCTTGGCGGTGTTCAGCACGGCTCCCCCGAGTTCCACCCGGAGCTTGACTTCATCATCGAGCTGCAGAGATCCCGAACATAGTTTGGCATAGCCGGAGGACAAGGCCTCATGAATTTTCGGTGCACCCAATGCCTCTGCGGCCGCGATGTGCATTGGCAAAAGGCCCTTGGTTGTAAGCTCGCGTTCGAAGGTCGTTGCTCCAAGAAAGACTTGAACAAAATCGTTCTCGAGCGCCATCAGGTCGGGGGCAGAGTCGTCCGGGTTGAAATCAAGCGCGGTAGCATCTGATGGAATGAGATCTGCGTCCGCCACGATCGCGCATTTCTTTTCCAAGGAGCCGTGCGCGAAAAGTTTGGCATAGACGTCGAAGTGAACACCGTGGATCGGAGTCAATGAAATGCCGACACGCTCCAGCTTTACCTTGTGCACACTTTCGATGAGAGCGGGTATCAAGAATAGCTCGGCGGCCCCTTCGACCAGCATGACCTTCCTCGCGTAGAGAAGGCTGCTTTTCGTCGAGTCTAGATAGCGCTCTAGGTCGGAAATTTCGCCGGACGTCAATTTCGCATTCAAGGCGAGATTGCCAGCCGCGATGCTGGCATCGCCTCGTTTTGTGAGCGATACGATTGTCTTGAGGGGAACCTGCGACGTCACATGGGTGCTGTGGCTCGTGAGAACCGTCTGAACGCCGATCGAGTTTAGTGCAGAGATGAGAGAATATTGAAGCTGGGGATGCAGGTGAGCCTCGGGTTCCTCGATAAGGATGAGCTGTCCTGAAGAGTTTCCGCCGGCAATGCGCCGTTTGAGATATTCGATGAGGATCGAGATATAAAGGATGTTGTTCATCCCCAAGCCGTTACGGCCTGGTTCGAACTCCTGGAGAGACGTATCCGACAGGATAAGTTTGAGATTGCGCAGGATGGCCCGAAACGTGGCCGCCGAGAGCCCTAGCTTTGCACCCATCTCGAAAGCTGGACCCGAGACGTCTTTGAAGCGCGAATCGATCGCCTGAGCTACATCGGAAATGGTTTTCGATTTCGCGATCAGATTGTTTGCTTCATCCAGGATCTGGATCAGCTCCTCCTGCTCTTCCTTTGGAATCTCGAAGGACTCGATCAGCTTGATCAATGGCGATTGACGTGGATTGCGCAAATCGCCCTCGACGTCTCGAAGGGCCGGCAGATGGATAACAAGGAACGACTGAAGATCGGCAAATCGCACTGCTTCCCCAACGCCATCTTCGTTCCACTCGAGGTCGAGGAGATCGATCGCCGGGTTTCCTCCTCCGCGGATCTCCCAGGCGTAATCGTCCAGCGTCAAGCTACCGGATTGGATAGCACCGCTCGCGAGTTGCTCGCGAACCCCAGGCTTGGGTCGGAATCGGTAAAAGATCCTCGCGCGGTCGGTGCCCGTCTTCCACGTGCTGACTAGAGCCTCTTCATTCACAATTCCCTCGAAACCTGTCAATTCGACCCCAATTAGGACCTGTGTGGGTATCGAGATATCCACATTGGCGTTGATGTCTTCTCGGAGAAGCGAGCGCAAAGTCGACGGAAGCGAAATATCAAGGCAGATCTGAATGGCCCGCAGAATTGCGGTTTTTCCGGTATTGTTCTCACCTATGATACAGCAGAGATCGTTTTCGACATTGACGTCAAGGCGTTGAAACGTCCGAAAATTCTTAATAACGATCCTTGCTACGCGCACGAGAAGTCCTGTTCCGCCGACTCAGTCCAGCAATTGATTTACCCGCGAAAAGTGTACACCGAGAAGAGCTGGTGCGCGATGCCGCTTTGCTGTAAAACGAAGCTCACATAGTGGCGCTGTTCCAGCGAGCGCGTCACACAATCCCGACGCTTTAAGCTGGTTTACAGCCCGAACCGTTTTCGCATTTCCCCCGCCTTCGCCCACTCGTCGCCGGGCATCCGGTCGATCAGTTCCTTCATTACCCTAGAAAACGCGGCCTTAAGCGTTTCTTCGGTCAGAACCTTGGCGAGATCTGTCGGAAGCAGCGGGCCCATGTCAGTGAAGAAGCCCGGATTGACGAGTTTCTGGAACATGCGCTGCTGCGCCTCGGCTCTGGAAATCGCTACCTCTCCTTTCTCAAGGTAGAGCAGAAAACACTCGACGATCCTGGCCGAGTTCAGCCCCTCGAACACTCTGAGCGCGTAGTCAAGGTCGAACAGATCGCGGCCCTTGTTGCGTTGAAGCAAGGCACGCAGCTTGGTCGCCAGCATTTCTTCCCGAGAGAAGGTCGGGATTGCAGCCGTTCCGGTGAACCACGGATTTTTGACGCCAAACGGAATCTCGATGGGTGGATCGTAAGCTTCACGCTCGCGTGTGTTGATTTCGATCTTGAGTTTTATCGGACCGGGAGAAGCCTTGTCTTCTGCTTCGACAGCGTATTTAAGTTTGGGCGCAACCGGGCTTTGATCGAAACGCGGCTTGCCTAGCCACGAATCGAGAACGTCCTGCAGATGCTCCAGTAACGGTCGGATAGGGCCGGCAGTCGTCCTCACAAGGTCGATGTCTTCCGAATAGCGCAGCGGCTTGGGGAAGTGCAGCTTGTTGAGCGCAGTGCCGCCGCGGAAGCGCAGTTCGTCACGCAGGAACGGATCGGAGAAGATGGCGACAATCGCGCGGCTGATTATGAGATCCTGCTCGACTTGCCGTTGACTTGCCCACGGCACCACACCATTCCAGGCGGTGATGTAGTCCTGCGGTATCATTCGTCGATCTCCGGCGGTCGGCGAACGATCACACGCCAGTGCTCATCGCGTTCGGATGGCGGCGGCGACAGATCTGGATCTCCGGCCTGCTTGGGGTCGAGTTCGACCCATGGCAACGGCCCACGCGGAGATAGCGCTGCAAACATCGCTTCCGCTATCTGCGAGTGCCCCAGCCTCCCAAGTAGATGCCCGAGGCGTTGTGCGACCGCTTTCTCGAGAGCACGCGACAGGGAGGCAAGCTTTTTGGGTTGCAACTGTCCGGCAAGTTCGGAAAGCACCGTAGCAATATTGTCCAGACCAGCCCCGGAATGCGGATAGCGTACCAGGTCGAACGCCGTCAGTTCCGGCGAGGATAACTTCATATATCCCGAAGGCGTCTTGCGGTCTTCGATTCCTGCCGATACCGCTCCCATATCCTTGCGGTATGAAAACACGATCCGCGTTCGCCCAGCCTCAATATCGGGCAGGAGTTTGTTCGTGACGACCTGAAATTCCATGGAGGCCTGGTGGGAGGCGCCATAGGCGGCCGCGGCCGTCAGCAACCCCACATAGTAGGGCCGTTTTTCGTGGCGCATCAGGGCGTCGATATACCACTCCGGCGGCGGCGCTCCCATGACTGCGTGCTGAGGCGGCACAACCACATAAAAGCCGCGCCGGGGTCGGATAAGCTGGCCGCGCCGCTGCAAACGCTCGGCGGCGTCAAGGAATGCGCCCCGGCTGATGCCGATCTCCTGCTGGGCTTCATCCGCAGAAAAAACTCCCCGGCCCGCAGCAAGTAGCCCAGAAGCGTAGGAAGACAGTGTGGGTCGTTCGATTTGTATCATATCTCATTATCCGCTTTTAGCGCGGAAAACTCAATATGATGCCGCAACTGAATCATTCTCGGAAATCCGCCCTTATTGCGGAAAATGCAATATGACTCACTAGCGTAGTTGCCACCAATGCCAGCCGCGGGGTAGATGACCGCCGCCATTTTCTCGAATTTTCTCACCATTCAGATGCTCAGTTAGGCCAGAAGTAGCCATTCTAATAGGCCTGCCAACCGTGGCGATTAATCAGTCTTGAACAAGCAAACCAATCAGTCCGTGCTTGGCTCTCGATCGGCAATCCTGAAACGCGAGTTATTGTCCCGCTTATAAAAATTAGCACAAATAAATGCTGCTGGAACGACAGGGTCGGCGGTCCGAATCCGTTCAAGGCGGCCGTCTTGGAACTGCTGAGCCGTCGATTAGACTCCCGTCCAGGCGTGAGAGCTCACCGCTGCGATAGATCTGCCATCGTCGCGTCCATTAAATTCCGGAGCAAGGTGCTTCGGACCTACAACGTAGAGCACTGCGGTCTAGCCTCCCAACCAATAAGCTTCTTAGGCAAGGAGGTGGCGTCGCGCAATTGTGCGGCGCGTTCGGTTGCGCACTCAAATCGGAGGCCAGGGAACTCGCGTCCCCTGCGCTGGTTTGTCGGGACGAAACGAATGGAGGTCCTTAATGGACAAGGTCATCGACGTCGATTTCCACGTCACCTGGCAATCGCCCGTCTTCGTCCGGATCGGCGACGGCATGCGGGAACGTATTGACGGGCCGGACGCGGCATTGGCGGCGCTTCTCCATCGCTGGCCCTCGACCAGTCAAGCGGGATACGCCGTCGCCAAGCGCCGCTGCGTCGACGCGATCGCGAAGCGCGGCAGCCCGGAGCTTGCCCGCGAGGCTTTCGTGGAAGCGGCAGTCTCGGCTAGGGTGCTGGGATGATAGGATTGGAGCGGCGGCCCGCACGAAGCTTACCACTGTCCGCCGGCCTGCTCTTGGGCCTCGGACTCGGAGGCTTCTTCGACGGCATTGTTCTTCACCAGCTTTTGCAGTGGCATCATATGCTCAGTTCCTGGTACCCGATCACATCGATCGAGAACCTTGAACTGAACACCTTCTGGGACGGCGTCTTCCATTCTGGTACCTACGTCTTCGTGCTCGCCGGTCTCTTCATCCTTTGGCGGTCCGGTCGCCTCGGCCATTTCCGCTGGTCGACGGCCGACCTCGTCGCGACAATGCTCATCGGCTTCGGAGCATTCAACCTGATCGAAGGCATTGTCGATCATCAGGTTCTCGGCCTCCACCACGTCAACGAAACCGCTCCTCGCGGAGAGTTGCTCTTCTGGGACATCGGCTTCCTTGCCTGGGGTGGGGCGATGGTCGCCATCGGCGTAATGATCATGAGGCGACGACATGTCTGAGGTGCTTCGTGAACTCCGCACGGCAATAATCTGGGCCGCGTTCGGTCTTGGTCTTGTCTTCGCGACCCGACCGGTGTGGTCGTTTCTTCTCTTCGGCCCAAACCTCACGCTTGAGCACCTACTCTCATTGCGGTGCTTTGGCCTGCCGACATGAGGCGCCGGTCGAGCGCGCGACCTATCCCTAGCGATCTACGGAGCTCATCCATGACTGCGTATCCTGACCGAAATGGCCTTGATGCCGTACACCGTGCCTCCCGCCATGTCGTCATCGTCATCGTCGGCGGCGGTTTCGGCGGCCTGGCCTGTGCCATGGAACTGGGCAACGCCCCAGATAATGATGTCACGGTCGTTGACCGCCGCAATCACAACCTCTTCCAGCCGCTGCTGTATCAGGTGGCGACCGCCGCCCTGTCGCCGGCGGACATTGCCGAACCGATTCGCAAAACGCTTGCCAGGTTCAAGAACATCAACATGATCATGGCAGAGGTCGTCGGAATTGACCCGCGGTTGCACAAGGTGTCACTTTCTGATGGCGACCCGCTTTCCTACGCCAAGCTCGTCATCGCCACCGGCTCCGATTACAACTATTTCGGCCATGATGAATGGCGGCAGTTCGCGCCCGGGCTAAAAAGCATTCATGAGGCGCGGCATATCCGTCATCGGCTGCTTCTGGCCTTCGAAAAAGCAGAGCGAGCGAAGAGCGAGCCAGAGAAACAGGCATTGCTCACCAGCATTGTCATCGGCGGTGGACCAACGGGCGTCGAAATGGCCGGCGCCATCTCCGAACTCGGTCGCTTCATGATCAGCCGCGACTTTCGGAACCTCCAGCCCTACAATCTGAAAGTGATACTCGTGGAGGCGGGACCACGGATACTCGCCGCCTTTCCCGAACATCTTTCTGCATACGCCAAGTCCTATCTCGAGAATATCGGCGTCGAGGTCCGCACGGGCAGGCGGGTGATGGATATTCGCGAGGATGGGGCCGAGATCGAAGGTGAGTTCGTCCCCGCCGGATCGATCATATGGGGCGCGGGCGTCAAGGCGTCCCCCGCCCATTCATGGCTCGGGATACCCGGACTGGCGGGTGGCCGGATCCCTGTCGATGATCATCTTCGTGTCCTGGGGTTCGACGACATCTACGCCATTGGAGACACATCTGCGCTCACCGGGGCGGACGGGAAGCTCCTGCCAGGTCTAGCGCAGGTCGCCAAGCAGCAAGGCACATATCTCGGAAAAAGCCTGCGAATGGGCAAAGCCGTTTCAGGTTTCAAATTCAAGAATCGCGGTAATACGGCGGTGATCGGTCGGAATGCCGCCGTCTTCGACTTTGGAAAATGGACGTTGAAAGGCAGGGCGGCCTGGCTGCTTTGGGCGCTTGTCCATGTCTACCTCCTGATCAACTTCGAGAAGCGCCTTCTTGTCGCCATCCAGTGGGTAGGGCGGTACCTCACGCGGCAACGCGGCGCGCGGATCATCGATGAGACGGCTGAGGGAGCCGATGACGGTCCCGGCGCGGAGCCTCATCACATCGACGATAACCACGACGATTGTCACATCGCTGATGTTGATCGGAGTTTACGGCCATCGAACAGAACGCACAGTCGTCGAGGCTATTAGCCTCAGAGGTGCCTTGTAGACTTTACGCTCAATCGTTTCTCACGCCGACAACCTAAGTCCAATTGTCTGCATCACACAGCCTAGAACGTTCACCCATAGCAAGAGTCGAACCAGCCCTATCGTCATAACAACCCATCAATAAATGACTATACAGATATCGTGCCGGTTGTATCCACAGACGGACTGCTGCCAATCGAACCTACCCAGCCACGGCTGAGCCACTGAAGTTCCACAAATACCTCTTACGCCACCGACAGATCAAGCCGCCTGAGTGGCCCTCTCGGATGCTTACTTCTGTTCTTCCATCTCTTCATCGACAATCGAGCTGACGAGGGCAACGACCCGG
>NZ_LFIO01000856.1 GCF_001187535.1 Rhizobium ecuadorense | reverse complement strand
GTTTCATCGGCACGCCCGCCCTGCTGCCGGCGCTGACGAAGCTCGGCATGGACGATCTGGCCGAAAAGGTCTTCCTGCAGGAGGATGTACCGGGCTGGCTCTACCAGGTCTCGAAGGGAGCGACGACGATCTGGGAGCGCTGGGATTCCATGGCGCCTGACGGCACCATCTACGAACCTGATATGAACAGCTACAACCACTATGCCTATGGCGCTGTCTGCCAGTGGCTGTTCGAAAGCGTCGCCGGAATTTCGCCGAGCCCGAGCGCGCCCGGATTTGCCGAGGTGATCGTC
>NZ_LFIO01000093.1 GCF_001187535.1 Rhizobium ecuadorense | reverse complement strand
CCGCTAACATCCGGGTCGCTTCTTCCTCGATCCGCTTCAATACATCTACATCGAGGTCTCCCTCGCTGACTTCGATGCCGATTGAGATGAATCGGGCACTGTCCACGATAAGGCGATCAACGGTCGCAATGCCATCATCAACAGTGACAAGCACTGCACCCTTTGCGCCTTGCTCCCGGATGCTTCGACCTTGGAGATTACCCGGGAAGACAGCCATAGGATCGGAAGCAACTATCTCAAATTCATGGACATGACCCAGCGCCCAATAATCGTAAGCGCGCGAGCGCATATCG
>NZ_LFIO01001343.1 GCF_001187535.1 Rhizobium ecuadorense | reverse complement strand
GCTCAATAGCCCAAAAATGGACTCGCCGCGTTGCCGCGGATGTGGTGCCGCGCGATAGTCTTGAGAGCGTCAGGCCGTAGCTCAAAATGAAATGAAGACTATAAAAAATGCCTGCCGCCGACAGGGTCAAATAGATTGCGGCGGCGTCACCTCACGTAAGGGGAGGGGTGGCGTAAGTTATTAAGTTATATTGTCGAATTTCTTGGAAAGAGCAGGCGCTACGCTTCGATCCAAAGCAGAGACGGCAAATCTTTGTATGTCCCAAATCTGGACTTTTAACCATAGAATCAAGA
>NZ_LFIO01000970.1 GCF_001187535.1 Rhizobium ecuadorense | reverse complement strand
AGCGCCACCAGGCGTCTTCGCAGGCCTCGATCATGGAACCGGTATGGCAGCAGTAGCACGAACCCTTGTCCGGGTGGGGGCCGCGGCCGAATTCCGAGTTCATCGTGTCGACGCCGAGTTCGACACTGATCTCAATGGCGCGCTTCCAGTGCTTGACGGCAGCATGCCGCTCATTTTCCTCGTTCGAGGCCCACCGGTACATCGGCAGGATCGAGGCAATGCCGACATTGGCATCGGAAAGCGCTTTCTTGAATGCCTTGGCGCGGGCCGGAAACACGCGCGGCGCCTTGAAC
>NZ_LFIO01001689.1 GCF_001187535.1 Rhizobium ecuadorense | reverse complement strand
GTTATCCATGGAGAAGCGGAACGATTGCGTCGCGGTCCTGCTGGTGTCTGTCTCATGGCCTCCCCTTCGTATGGGTAGATAGGTGGACCCGCTCGTCCACCGCATCAGCAGAACTGCTCTCGGATCTCCCGTCGAGCTCAACACGCCGACGACGGCATCGACCATCGCGCTTAGGGCAATGCCCGCAAGCAGGACTCGCTCCGGAGCGAACGCCGATCGCCGGGAGCTGGCGAAGATGACGACAAGCACACTGATCGCACCTGCCACGGCAAAGGCAAATTGACCGGAAAACCC
>NZ_LFIO01001681.1 GCF_001187535.1 Rhizobium ecuadorense | reverse complement strand
GTGTGCAGAGGTGACGCAGATGAGGCCGAAAAGATCGCGATGGCTCATGTCATGAGCTTTGAGAGCGAGGTCCGGAAGGTAATCTGAATTCGGATCTGGGGATTGGATGCAGCTTCAGCTGAACGAAGATATTTCCTGCAGAATGAGCCGTCCGAAACGATCTCGTGCTGCGAGTGGACTCGGCATCGACACCTGCCTGAATTCCACATCTCAGTGAGAGGCCGGCCTGAGCCGGCCTTTTGAATAGGCTGAAACCAGGATCAGTCCTTGGCGCGTTCGACGTAGGAATTGTCT
>NZ_LFIO01000129.1 GCF_001187535.1 Rhizobium ecuadorense | reverse complement strand
AATTATCGCTTTCCGCTCATTATCAAGCCGATAAAAAGACGTCTTGGTGGGCAGGAACGACAGCATTTGCTGAACTCGATACCATGCTCCTTCCGCTGCCCGACAAGGACGACAAAGGCCGGAACGCAATCCGCCTTCATCTCGTCCCGTACGCAGTTAAGCCTAAATTCAATTGGGGAAATTTATCATTAAGTTCGGGGGACCTCTTAGCCGAACTAATCGCCGACGGAGCTTTTACGGGTTGGGGCAAGGAACTCGTTATTCCGGGGCCAAGCATTGTGAGTGACTTAGAAC
>NZ_LFIO01000533.1 GCF_001187535.1 Rhizobium ecuadorense | reverse complement strand
CTACTGCGCCACCCATAACGGCTTCCTCGCCGAACAGGCGATCGCCATCCGCAACCGCCTGAACGCCTTCCGACGCACGCAACTGCGCCAGGGCGAAAGGCTGAGCCGCTCCCGCGACGAACACGAGGCCATCATGCAGGCGATCGCCGAAGGCGACGGCGAGATGGCGTCACGGCGCATGCGCGCCCATATGCTCAACGCCGCCACCTCGCTCAGCCGTTTCATCGAGGCCAACAAGCCAGCGTGAATCTCCCTAAGGAATCGGGCAGTGGTATTTATAATGAGCCATGGTGG
>NZ_LFIO01000500.1 GCF_001187535.1 Rhizobium ecuadorense | reverse complement strand
ATTGGGCAGCAGGCCGGACGGCGGCGCCTATGTCCGCTATCCACAGGATCGGCTGCTGCAGATCCTCGCCGACGTATCCGCCGAGCATCGGTGCCTCGTCATCGGAGAAGACCTGGGACTGATCCCCAAGGGATTGCAGGACGACCTGGCCGCGGCCCACATTCTCTCCTACCGCATCCTTTCCTATGAACAGGATGAGAAGGGCTTCAAGCCGGCGGACGTCTATCCAGTCCTGGCTTTGGCCTGCATTTCGACGCACGACCACCAGACCCTTGCCGGCTGGTGGCGCGGCGC
>NZ_LFIO01000350.1 GCF_001187535.1 Rhizobium ecuadorense | reverse complement strand
CTTATATTCCTCGCTGAAACTGGATTGTCAGTCGGCCACCTTGCCTCATTGTAAGAGGAAGGTGTCCGTAATCACGTAACTATTCAGGGTGTTTGTTCGAACACTATTGATCACACTCAATGCGAGGCTCTTGGGCATAAGATATCTTGCGACTGACGATCATATTGTTCTTGGGAGTTAGAACGATGAAAATGGCCATGATCATTGGGATTGTCGCATTGACTGCTGCCGGTATCGTTCCGGTTCAAGCCCAGCAGGATCGACGCGAATACCGAAGAATGAACTGGAGTGAGAA
>NZ_LFIO01001743.1 GCF_001187535.1 Rhizobium ecuadorense | reverse complement strand
CGATCTCGTTGGTGAATTCGGGAGGCGCAACCAGCCCGCCTCCCTGAATGAAGCCGGAAAACTCTAGCATCCGGTGGTCCAACGTTTGGGAGCGTTTCAAAGACCGCCGAGGCTCTAATCGCCGCCGGATGAAAATTCAGTGGCAGGTCATTTGGTCTCGATGTTGCACAAGGAGCCAATTCCAGCGGCCACGAAGTACTTGGTATGCACCCGTGGGAACAACATGGGCGCTTCAATTGAACGGAAACTCAAATTTATGGCTGGCTCTGACAAATTACGGACGATCAGCGATAGTTCGGGTCTCCAGCGGGATTGCAGCATGAGGCCGGCAGTCAATACCAAAGGACATTACTGCGACTTCGCCGAATGCCGGTAATAGACATCCGCCAGAATGTGGTGGTCATGGCGGTAGACTTCGGCCATGATATTATAGAGGCTTGGATCGTGAGCCTCGAAATCTTCTGATGTGGCAATGGTGAGATTGCCTCGGCTGTAAGCCAAGTTCGTATTGAACCAAAATCGCGTGCCCTCGGCCCAATACTCATCGACGTTGTTCTCCATATAGGAACACGCCCAGAGGCCTTTCTCGTAGGCGTGCGAATAGGCACGTTCAACTCGTGCAACGAGATCAGGATCTACCGTGCGCAGCGCGTTGAAAATATTATGTGAGAATTCGTGAACAAGAATGTTCCCGCCGTAATACCGCGTGCCCGGCACGCCCATCAAATTCTCCACAGCTCCCGTCGTGTAGAGCCCGCCCATGCCGCGCGCCCTTTGTGCCCAGTAGTCTCGGGCAGTCATCTTGCCGATCGTGTTGGCGTAATCCCGCCGCTCGTCAGGGGTGAGACGTGGATCATCGGGAAGAGGCTTCTTCCAATCCCGCTGCTCGGGAATATCAGTCGTCGTCTCGTCAATTGCCATGACGCCCACCCGCGCTCCAGCCTGGATTAAAGCATCGCGGACATCACGGCGTTCTGACAACATGTAGAGGACAATGTCACGTGAGATCAATAGTGCCGTGTCTGGAACCTTGTTTGACGAAATAATAGGTATGCCCGCTGCGTCAGCATATTTGGCATAAAATGGATCCAGATTGAGTGATGTCGGTGGGCTGCGAACTATGAAAGTCTCGAAACTCGATACATCAGCCGCGGACAAAGGCGAGTCAGATAAGACATTCTCAGCGCCGCCGAGTCTGCCTGCGGATGCAGCAAGAAGGTACCCACCGCACAACACCATCCCCATCGAGCATACATCCATCATCGTGACCTCTCGTTAACGGCTGTCTTTCGTGAGACGACGCAACAACCGTGCCAGTCACTAAGTATTTCCTCGGGGGCTCATCGGCGCCGCCGGCTCTGTACCAGACCATGTGCGTGACGATCGGCATCCGGTGACCAGGGTATGACGATCACCTCATACCGTTATCTAGGAGAAAATTGCGATCTCGCGGCCGCCTCGCCAGTCCTGGGAGGCGTTTGCTGTGTCCGGGGTCCTAAAACTTGCACCGGAAACGCACTGATCTAGGAATCCATTCCTGTACCCATCATCTTCTCCCGAGGTCGGGATCGCCAGGCAAGTATGTCCTCTGGCAATCTTCGCCGATACCCAGCGTGCCGGTCCATGGGCTGCGATAGCCAAAGCGAACCAGGGCGTTTTGCGAGGGGAACCCCTTTCAGATTCAACAGGAGAATGCTGCTGCCTATCGCCGCGTCCCATTTTGTGTGGAATCAGACTGTCGCAAACCGAACATTCCGAAAAAACCCCTCCGCCAGGTCGGGTCGTTCGACGACTTTCGACGCCGGGATAGACCAGCCCGGTTCCGCCGAGGGTTCTAATGTGATCTCGACAATTTGCCTGATTATCGCCGAAAACGTCTTTGGCTTGCTTCTGCCTGAGTAGCGAGCCTCTCAGTCATGGTCAACTTTTCAGTTCAATGTCCTGGATGCCTGATCAAGATGATCCAGCATGATGGACAAGGCGGCATGTTCACGAAGAAGTTGGAGCAGCCGCTTCATCTGGCGTCGGCAGCCGATGGCAGGCCGATTGATTGGAACGCATCCATTGGACGGATGAGTTCCATCCAAACAAATGATTTCACCAGCTTATACCAGTGCCATTAGAAGCGCCCCAACGAGTGCGTATCAAGTAGTTGCTCTGTCGACGCCTGGACAGAGTATTAAGTGGAGGTTTAGGTATGAGCCCTCAGGTGCGGTGGAAAGTGTGCTGGGAAAACGAGTTGGAGCTCTCTGACCACACGGAGCTCGCAGATTTCTTTCGGAAGACCTATGGGCCAACTGGAGCTTACAACGCCCTTCCATTCGAAGGTGCTCGTAGTTGGTCAGGAGCTAGGCCCGAGCTTCGCGTAATAGGCTATGATGCGCACGGTGTGGCCGCTCACATGGGGTTGTTGCGTCGTTTCGTTCGGGTTGGCGAGGTCGATCTACTCGTATGCGAGCTTGGATTGTGGGGCGTGCGTCCAGATCTTGAGGGGTACGGCATTAATTCGATGCGCATTGTTTACCCAGTGCTGCAGCAACTTGGCGTTCGGTTTGCGTTCGGCGGTGTTCGGCAGGCGTTGCGCAACCTTGTTCTCAGGCTCTGCCGAAATGGTCTTGCGACGGTTTTGGAAGGGGTACGCGTGCGATCCACCCTTGCCGATGTTTATCTCAACCTCCCGCCGACGCGCTGTGAAAACGTAATTTTGGTAGTATTCCCAATAGGATGCTCAATGAGTGATTGGCCATCGGGGACCTTGATCGAGCGGAATGGCCCTGAGCTATGAAAGAGCATGGTCCCATAGCTGAAGTTATCCGAAGAGACGGTGGCGGCCCAGTGATCGGTGCGTCTATTTAACCCTCGATGACGGACCGACCCACACGATGACACATCCCGCACCTTTCGATCTGCGAACGCTTAGACGTCAAGCGTGAGATATTCGAGACAAGCAGGACCATCAGGAACATATGCCCCGAAGCCTCGGTACCGCAATCCGGGCACCTGGTGGAAGTATGAACATCATCGGCTAATGCCGTATTTTTGCGCGCTCGCGGGTTCACGATCCGCGCTCCTCGTTCGACCCGCTAACTGACGCCACTGCCGCAGAGCACGGCATCGGAGCCTGCGCACAAGCGCACTGCCGACCATACTGCGATGGCCGACAACCCAGATCTTCTTGTTGGACAAGTCGTACACTCAGAGCTCTTCCCGGCTGTTCAGGGCCTTCCAGTGCTTGACATCCTCGCGCACCATCTCGGCGACGAGCTCCTGAACCGGGGCCTTGTGTTGCCAGCCCAGCTTCTGGCGGGCCTTGGTCGGATCACCGGCAGAAGATCAACTTCCGTCGGGCGGAGGTATCGAGGATCGACTTCAACAAGGCAGGCACCGGACGCGGAGTCGTAGCCAGTCGACGCCGGACGCCTTCCATTCCAAAGTAATGTTCACGTCGGCAAAAGCCCGCTCGAGAAATTGGCCGACACTCGTCGTCTCGCCGGTCGCCAAGACGTGGCCATCCGGTTTGTCCTGCTGCAGCATGCGCGACATGCCCTCGACATACTCACGTGCGTGGCCCCAGTCGTAGCTCCTGGCGCTGTTTTTGGCCAGCTGTCGGGCGCGGCGGGCCTGCGCGATCGAAGTTGGCTTGTTCAGCCACAAGGCGAAGCTCTATCACCTGGGCGCTCGCAGCGTCTCCCGTGCGATACGCCATTTCTCTCTTGGCTACAGGGATGTGCGATTGTCTCCTGTTTTCAAAGCTCTTTGTCCTGCTGATGGTCGCGGTCGCGCTGGCGCGCGGTCGACCTAGACATGTCCTGCGATTGATGAATCGATTGTGAGGTGACGAGAGCGACCGAAGCTGATTCAACATCCACAGCGGAGAGGTGGATGATGGGACAGGCCCTGAGCGATGATCTCCTAATACGGGTTTTGAAAGCGTCTGCGGCGGGCATGTCGGCTCGACAGGCTGCGGCTCGTTTCGGAGTTGGGATTTCGACGGCGATCCGCTGGATTGAAGAGCGAAAGAGGGTGAGTTAACTGCTCTGCCACAGAGCTGGAGACGACCTTCGGCAGTGGATGCACACGAGGAATTCGTTGTCGCGTTGATCAACGAGCGTAGGGATGTGACGCTCGATGAGATGGTTGAGCGCTTGTCCGTCGAGCGGCAGGTGAAGATCAGCCGCAGCGCACTTGGCGCCTGGCTTCGAGGCCGTGGGTGGACCTTTAAAAAAAGACCGCACACGCACTGGAGCAGGACCGACCGGACGTCCTGAAGCGCCGGCGCGCCTGGTTCGATGGTCAATTGGACCTCGATCCGGAGAAACTGATCTTCATCGACGAAAGTGTGCTGCAGAGGCACGGAAGGAGTTCAGTGTGAGCTAACCCCGTAACGTGAAGCTGCGTGAATGATGGAGGATGGCCCTCCGGGATCGGCTTTCAGGAGCGGGTCTCAAACCAGTCCGAGCTGCTGCGGTAAAGAGCCGTGGTGGTGAGC
The DNA here is from genome assembly GCF_001187535.1 of Rhizobium ecuadorense. Taxonomy (GTDB): domain Bacteria; phylum Pseudomonadota; class Alphaproteobacteria; order Rhizobiales; family Rhizobiaceae; genus Rhizobium; species Rhizobium ecuadorense. The sequence goes on along the minus strand of NZ_LFIO01001743.1, from coordinate 15,314 downwards.
GCCGGATGAAAAGTTCGGACGAGATCCGAGCAGGTGCGTGTCCGAAGACGAACGAAAGTGAACCCTCCGAAGACGCGCCGTTATGAATATAAGCGTCGTCGAAACCAGGACTGTTTCGTCATCCTGGGACAAGTCCGCCGGGTGCCTGATGATTGGGCGGGCGGCGACCGGCGTAGAGGGGGCGTGAGTTGGACACAGGCTTTCACCCGGAACTGCAGGAACCAGGCTCCTGATGCCAAGGGAGAAGCCCAAGCGGAGAAACCGTAAGGCGAGAGTACCGATGCAGGAGACTGGGGCGGACCGATCCGTATGAGCGTTGAGGGCCCTGTAATGGGGCCGGAGCAAAGGGATCGGATCAGGTGGTCGTATTGTTTGGAACAACTGGAAACAGGATGACTTCGATAGGTACGACAGACAAGCCGTTTCGGATTGAGAAGCGGCAAGTGTACGAAGCTTACAAAGCGGTCAAAGCCAACCGTGGTGCAGCCGGGTGGACGGTGAGACCCTGGAGATGTTTGACAAAGACCTTGCGAGAAATCTCTACAAGATCTGGAACCGGCGGTCAGTGATCGGATCGCGCAGATGGTGGTCAAGCAGATGATTGATCCGGAATCCGACATCAAAGCTGTTCGACAATCTTCCGCATGATCTCTTGCTGAAGACGGTCAGAAAAGACGTTAAATGCAACTGGGCTCTGCTCTACATCGAAAGATGGTTGACCGCGCCTATGGAAAAGAACGGAGAAGTCATTGAGCGGATGCGTGGTACCCCGCAAGGGGGCGTGGTCAGCCCGATCCTATCGAATCTCTTCCTGCATTACGCGTTTGACGTCTGGATGACCCGGACGCATCCGGATCTACCATAAAGGCCTGGCGCCGGCGAAGATCGGCGGCTACGTCAAACCGACACTGAGGGTGCGGCCGCCGACAACTACACCTTGACGCGTCGCTGGTTGACGCGAATGGCTTTCGCTTGACCCTCCACGCTGGCACGTGCAGCATCGTCGGCCTGATCGATTTCAGGACGAACGCGTGCATCGATCGGGTGGTGATCATGCTCCTGCTCAGGACTCCGATACGTTGAAACGACAACGCCACGGTGCAACAGCTCGTTCATGTCGTGTTACCTCTTCGAAGGCTACAAGCTATCTGGGAAAGACTTACCTTGTAGGGCATTGGCGGAAGGATCGACAATCGAAAAGACAGGCAGAAATCTCGTCTGCAAGGCCGGCCCCAGAAGGGGTCGGAAGGGAAGATCCGCAGGACAGCTCCCGCGAAACCTCTAGAAAAGTCCAGCCTTTTGAGACCTCGCAACCGGCGGAGAGGATGTTGCTGTCCTGCCTCTATTCAACAGACCTCTCCCCCTTTAAGTTCAGTCGGCGAGCGACCCTTGGGCGATCGCTATGCGCCGATCCCGCCCATGCAGACGTATTTCATGGATAAGAAGTCATCCATTCCGTACTTTGAGCCCTCTCGGCCGAAGCCGGATTGCTTGACGCCGCCGAATGGCGCTAATTCGGTGGAAATCAGACCCGTGTTCACGCCAACCATGCCGTATTCCAGCGCCTCTGTGACCTTCCAAACGTTCCTGAGGTCGTTGGCGAAAAAGTAGGCTGCCAAGCCGAATTCCGTATCGTTCGCGAGTTCGATGACTTCCTCGACAGTATCGAACTTGAACACCGGAGCCAGAGGCGCGAAGGTTTCCTCACGCGCAACCTTCATATCCTTTGTGGCACCCGAGAGAAGCGTTGGTTGGACGAACGTGCCTCCGCGAGCATCGCGGTCACCACCAACCACGACAGTCGCACCCTTGGTCACAGCGTCATCGATATGACCATAGAGCTTTGCTACCGCTTCATCGTTGATCAACGGGCCGATCGTCGCCCCGCTCTCAAACCCGTCAAGAACCTGCAAGGCACTCACGCGCATTGCCAGCTTCTCGACGAACCTGTCATGGATCCCGCTCTGTACGTAAATACGGTTCGCGCACACGCAGGTTTGACCCGCGTTACGAAACTTAGAAAGCATAGCCCCCTCGACCGCCTGGTCGAGATCTGCATCGTCGAAAACGATAAACGGCGCATTGCCGCCGAGTTCCAGGCTCAGCTTCATGATCTTCTGGGCGCCTTGCGCCATCAAGATACGGCCAACTTCGGTCGAACCGGTGAAGGTCAGTTTCTTGACGACCGGGTTGGAGCAGACCTCCTCGCCAAACATTCTTGCATTATCCGTCGGGAGGACGCTGAACAAGCCATCGGGTATTCCGGCACGCTCCGCGAGGATCGCCAATGCAAGCGCCGATAACGGAGTCTCGGCAGCAGGCTTGAATACGATCGCGCAGCCGGACGCGAGCGCCGGCGCGATCTTGCGGCACACCATCGCCGACGGAAAGTTCCAAGGAGCGATGGCGGCCACAACGCCAACCGGCTGCTTGATGACAAGCAGTCGCTTGTCGGCCTGGTGACCTGGAATGGTGTCACCATAGACACGCTTGGCTTCCTCACCGAACCATTCGATGTAGGAAGCGCCGTAAGCAATCTCGCCACGCGCTTCCGCCAGTGGCTTGCCCATTTCCGATGTCAGAATTACGGCCAGGTCTTCAGCGTTAGCTACCACCTCTTCGTAGAACTTCCGCATGATCAGCGAGCGTTCCTTCGCCGAAACCTTAGCCCACTTCTTCTGTGCAGCCTTTGCAGCATCGATAGAGGCTCGCACTTCAGCAAGACCAGCGCTAGGCAAAGAGGCAAGGACGTCCATCGTGGAGGGGTTTAGCACGTTGATGCGTGTGCCGTTTACCCCTTCGCTCGACCACTTTCCTCCAACCAGCATCTGCTCGCGAACGAGAGTCTGGTCCTTTAAACGGCCTAGCAGGGTGCTGGAGATTGCCATGGATCTTCCTTTCTATGCATTGATCATATCTGATTTCGAATGTGTGGTGACCGTGCGTATATCGCGACCATCGGAACGATGAGCAGACCGACGACAGCCTGCTGCGCCGGAAAGTTCAGTCCGAGGCCAACTAGAAGCGAGGTCAGTACAGTCAGGACAAGAACACCGAGCACTGTCGCGCCATAGCCGCCCGCCCCACCAAGAAGCGACGTCCCTCCAATCACCACCGCTGCTACGGTGGTGAAAAGATAAGGGTCGCCCACGCCGACGAAGCCACCACCGGAAAACCCTAGTAGCAGCATGCCCGTGATTGCAGACATGGCACCGCTGACGCTATGGATGACGGTCCAGACCTTGAATTCGGAGATTCCGAGGCGGGCGGCCGCCGTCCGGCTTCCGCCGACGGCGTAAATGCTGCGGCCAAACCAGGTGTTGTACATGAACCATCCAAGCGCGATGGCGACGATAGCCCAGATCACGATGACCGGAGGCAGCGACAGGCCGAAAAACTTTCCGTTGAACGCCGAAATGTTCCTCAGCCATTCGGGTACCGGAGCAAACACTGTACCACCAAACGCCGAGCCGAGTGAGGTGTAGATCTGGACCGCACCGACGGCCGCGAAGCCAACTCCGAGCGACATGATCAGCGCTTGCCCTTGGAGACGGAAGCTCAGGGCGCCATTGGCGGCCCCGACAAGCGCACCGAGGAGCATGACAACCAGCATCGCGAGGGGAGCGGGAATACCTGCGACCATAAGGCTGGGAAGGAGGATGTTCGCGCCTCCAATAATATATGGTATCGAAAGATCGAGCGCACCGACCAGAGCGCACAGGGTCTGGCCAATGGAGGCAAGCCCCAGAAACGCTGCGAGAAGAAGGATTGAACGCGCGTTTTGGGATGATACGAAGCCGGGGACCAGCAATGCACCGAGTGCTAAGAGAGAGGCCAGAAGAACAAAGCCAATGACGATGCTCCGATGAGCCTTGAGCGGGTTAGACTTCTGAGCCGATTTGATTTCGGAATTCATAACTGTCGCGACCATTATCTTGCTCCTTACACAACCGCGCGGCGACTGATGACAAAGACGTTCACGAGAAGTGATCCGACGAGGATTAAGCCGAATGCCATCTGGGTAACGAACCCCGAAACCGTGCCGAAGTTGAAGGTGGAGAGGAGATAGGAGATGAGGAACATGTTGATCGCGCCAAGCGTAGATCCAAGTGCTCCACCACGACCACCGGAGAGGCTCGCACCTCCGAGAACCAGGGCCGTAACAGCCTGAAGGGTGTAGGTGCTGCCCTGCGTCGGATCACCAGAGGAGATCAGCGCCGTGTAGCTGAGGGCGGCAAGTCCAGCGAATGCTCCACCAACAACGTGGGCGATGATGCGGACTGCGTCCACTCGAACGCCGCTCGTATACGCCATGCGCTCATCCGCACCCGTCATGCGAAGGTTGCGGTAAAACATAGTCCCCCTGAGAAGGAGCCATAATGCATACGCTGCAACCAGCAACAGCAAAACAGGTGACATGATGTCGGTCCCCGCCCCCCAGCTAAGCATCCAGTCGGGCGCGACTCCACCCGGTCGGGACATCACCATCAGGTTCAACCCGGAGAGGACAAGAAAACCCGACAGCGTAACGATTATCGGAGCGACACGCACATAAATGATAACCAGCGCCTGGAGTAGCTGGAATGCCGCTCCCAGGCCGACTGCCCATACTATCACTGCGATAGGGTTGGTAATTCCGTTACCCACAAGCCAGGTAATAAGGGTAACGTTGATGAACCCCATCAAGGGGCCAACTGAAAGGTCCACTGCTCCACGACCCGCCATGACAATGGGGGTGAGGGCAAGCGCCGTTAGAATCAAGGGCGTGGCGACAAGGATTGCACCTGCGAGGCCGTTGTTCGTGAATAGCCCGTGTCCGCGTAGGGCAACGGCGACCAAAAGGACAATGAATAGGCCGGCCGGCACGAAGAGGGAACGGTCCTGGGTGATTTGACGGAATGCGATTCCAGACATCATGCAGTCCTTTCCAGATCGAACTCGATGGAGGCGTTTGGCGATTTTCCAAACATTGCGGCCAAGATTGGCTCTTCCGCTATGTCCTCGCCTGCTAGCGACCGGAAAAGCCTTCCAGCAAAGAAGACGTCGACGCGGTCCGCAAAGCCGATGAACTCTTCGATTTCGCTTGATAGATAAATCACGCTGCCACCCTTCTCCGTGAACAGGCGCAGTTCGCGGTAGAGATCGCGCTTCGTTCCGAGGTCGACACCGCGAGCGGGATCGTTAAGGACGATGACGGACGGTTCGTTTGCAAAGGCACGGCCGATCAAAACTTTTTGCTGATTTCCGCCCGACAGTGAGGTGATCTTGTTCGCCGGACTTCCAATCTTAATCCGGAGCCGATCCACCTCGCGTTTGAACATGGGTTTGAGGCCGGCCTTATTGATTATACCAAGAGGACCGAGGTTCTTGCGATAGACGCCGATGGCAAGATTTTCGAAGATGCTCTGCTGAGGGAAGATACCTTCACGCTTGCGGTCGCCGGAAATATACGAGATTCCTGCTTTGGTAGCGTCTTCGAGCGATGCGACCTTTTTCATTCTCTCGGTGCTGGATGACCAGACTTGGACATTACCACCAAAAGGCTGGATGATACCCGCAACGGCGCGTACGAAAGCGTCCTGCCCCTGCCCGTCGAGTCCTGCAACACCGATGATCGCTCCTTTCGGTAGATCGAAATCGAAGGGCGCTGCCGCGCTGTGAGTAACGAGGTCTCTTACCGCTACCACGGCCGGCGCGGCGGCGCCTACTTGCTTTGATTCGTACGCCTTCGCGTCGCTTGCGTTTCGGTCCGCGGGCGTCATCATTGAAAGCAGGTTCTCTTCAGTTATTTCATGCTTCTCGAGCGTACCAATGGTGACGCCGTCGCGAAGGATCGTGGCTCGATCGGCGATGCGGACAAGTTCAGCGATCCGATGCGTTACGATCAGCACGGTCGCACCTTCCCTACGGAGACGATCAATTTCCTCGTGGAGGCGGATCGTGGAATCGAGGTCTAATGCCGCAGACGATTCATCGAGGATGAGGACCTTCGGCCTGCGCAAGACCGCTCGCGCAATAACTATCCATTGCTTGACGCTCAGAGGCAATGCCCCAACGTTCTGATCGAGATCCACGGGCTTGCCGACGAGGCGTTTCAGGATCTCCTCAGCCTCGGTACGCCGACCACTGCCGCCCTGCGAGCGGAAGATGCCGTCGCGCCCGACATACAGGTTTTCCAATACACTGGCCTCGTCGGCCACCAGCACTTCCTGGAAGATCGTTGTCAGCCCGATGCGCTTGGCGTCAGTCGGAGTCGAAATCTCTTCTCCAAGGACCGAAACGCTCCCGGAATCTGGGTGCAACACTCCAGACATGATCTTCGCCATCGTGCTTTTGCCACTTCCATTCTCTCCGACGATGGCGTGCACTTCTCCGGCCCGGGCTTCAAAATCACACTTCTTTAAGGCCTTAGTCTCGCCGAAAGACTTGGCAACATTGATCAACTTGATCGTAGTTTGGTTTTGCATCGGAGATCCTCTAATCCCAACGGCCGCGCGAGGCGGTCCTCCCACAAGAGAAACTTCTGTCCGGTGGCAAGACCCACCGGGCAGAACAGTTTCACTTCGACACAGGCTTCCAGGGATCAGCCGGGCGTTCGAAGTAGTCTGCAGCAATCGCAGCAGGAAACCACCCGTCCGCCTTGGGCTCCACGAAGTCTGTCGAGTTCAAGTCGCAATCTTCTGGTATTGCCGCGCGGACTTCATCGATGGTGTAAGGCAAGACGGGTCGAAGGAAGGACTGAACCTTAGGGCCTTGTCCCTCCAATGTGCGGAGCATGATCTCCCACATCTGTTGCATCTCGCGACGCGGCGGCCAAATATGGAAACTCCTGTCCACAAACTCGGGGTTCTTGCGCCAGTAGCACGCGGCGGAAGCTTCCCCCCCGAGAGTAATCGGGATCATGTCTCGACCTGACTGCAGCATTGCGTTGAGAACGCCGTTCTCTTGGGCCCCCTGCGTGAGGATCCCATCAATCTTCGTCGGGTTCGTCGCAAGAAACTTCTGAACTTCGACCTGGGCCACCTGGTCGGTCCACTTCCCTGCAACTTCACCGACGATCTTTATGTCGGGGTACTTAGCAAGTGCTTCCTTAGCCGCTTTGTCAAAGCTGTCCGAAGAAGCGAAACCGGGAATACCAGAAACGAGAAGGATATTGCCCTTCTTTCCTATTTTTTCCGCCAGCCACGTCGCCATCTCGGCACCGCCCTGCGCGTGATTGGCCGCGCCATTGATGGCGTATGGCGACGTCACGTAGCCCGAAAATGAGAACACCGGCACACCGGCTTTGTAGGCATATTCGATCGTCTGATTAAGAGCCGTGACGTTCGAGCAGCAGATGATGATTGCATCGACGCCTTCGTCCACCATTTGACGCATCTGCTGGATCTGAACGGCGTCTTTAAGATCCGACTGGGTGACCACGACATCAGACACCAGGCCCGCAGCCTTTGATCGCGGTAAAAGATCGCTCATGACCGCATCGAGAGCTGCGGCTCGCCAGGTGTTGCCAGCGTAGCTGCTTGCATAGCCGATCTTCCACGGAGGACCCTTTTTGGGCTTGAAGTCTTTGTAGGCGCTCGCCCCCAATGGAATCTGCGGATCTACAGTTTCATAGATCTTCTTTTCTGTAGCCGGTAGCTGATCGACACCATCCGCGTAAGCGGTTGTCGCCAGGGCGCTAACCGAGATCAGCGCCCCAAGTGTGACATTCAGAATGCACCTCATTGAAGTTCTCCTCCCGAGAAAAGGATCAGGCAACCTTAGACCGGGCTGCTGATGACTGTTGGATCTCCTCAAGAATCGGCAACAGATACTTCCGGAACTCGCTATAGTCCTCAGTAACGGGAAAATGTCCGAGCTTTTCCATTGTCCAAAACTTGGAGCCTTTGACCAGGTCTGCAGCAATCTTGGTATCGGCCGGGGACGTGTTTGGATCGTATTCGCCCGTGAGGAAGTATAGCATACATTTCGACGTATCGATTTTGCTGGCTTCTTCTGGCGACACATCGTGGTCGTAGTAGTAGTAATAAAGATCACCCGCGAAGATTCCCGGTCCACCGCAGCTGTATTCCCACTGGATTTCACGGACATTCGCTTCTGGCGAGTACGGTGAGATATTCAGCATCATCGCCGCACCGATGGAGGTGCGATTGACGTTTGGATTGTCGAACTCCCTGCGGATGCCAGCCATACCGACGTCGACGTACTCCGCCGCCGAGCGCAACGCACCTTCGACCGAGATCGTGGCGCGGAAGTTGTCCGGATAGTTCGATGCCAGGTCGATCGCGAGATGGCCGCCCATGGAGCTGCCCAAATAAACGGGGCGGTCTAGGTCGAGCGCTTTTGAGAGTTCGAGCTGGAAGTCCATCATGAACTTCTTGGTCATGTTGTATTCCTTCTCCCACCAGCGAACGCCGTAGGGGGGAAGGGACTTGCCGTGATACGGCAGATCGAACGCGATGACGCGAAAATTTTTCGTCACGTCGGAATCGCAAAGCATATGACGGTATTGGCGACCGTCGGACCCTGCCGTATGACCGACGAGAAGCGGAATCCCCTGGCCCGCTTCTTCGTAATAGACGCGGTACTCGATACCTTCTACGGTGAGATAGAGATAACGGCCGATAATGGGGTCAAACTTGGTCATGCTGCTGCTCCTTCAGAACGGGCATTGCGCATCAGGGTGGTCATGCGGTTGAGAGCAGGCAGATACGCGAAGGTTTCGTTGTTACTGCTAAGGTAGAGGCCATGCTTGATGTTTGATGACTGCAAGCACTGATAAAACGGCAAGGGTTTGTGCTGAAGCAGCGCCTCCCACTGTGAACCGGTCCCGCGTATGACGATAGTGCACTTGTCGTCGTCGTATTCGGCCTCTTCCACCTTTAGCAACGTACCGTCCTCGAAATGAAGCGCTACACTGCGGGTAGGGAAATCGCATTTTAATATACCGTTAAGATAACGAGTTTCGCGCTTGAACTCGAAATCCTCCCGCACGAATTCTATGAATTTCTTGAGATCTATCGCCATTTTAGGCTCCTCCCTTGTTGATAAGCGCTGAGAACTCCGCGCATGTTGTACATGCCCCCTCACGGGACAGCACATTCTCAAATGCCCATTTCGGTGAATACTTCCTGGGCATGCCTGAAACTGTCGATGCCTGCTGGCACACCAACGTAGATAGCCACCTGAAGGAAGATCTCCTGGATCTCCTGTTTCGTAACACCGTTGTTGATGGCGCCGCGGATGTGGCCTCTGAGCTCGTGCGGTCGGTTTAAAACCGCTATCATTCCAAGGTTGAGGATCGATCGAGCGCGACGGTCGAGGCCAGGTCGGTTCCAGATATTGTCCCAACAATACTCGGTGACGAGTTCCTGCATCGGCCAGGTGAAGTCGGTCGCCTTTCCGAGGGCCGCATCAACGTAAGCGTCCCCCATCACCTGCCGACGAGTAGCAAGTCCGCGCTTGAACTGCTCCGATGGAGCTGTTCGCTCGCCGGCCTTAGACCCCTTATCTTTCCTGTCCAAAGTGGCCATTGGGTTTCGCTCCCTTCATCATATTTGACAGATTATCAGACAATTTTCAACTGTCAGTTTGGCGTAGTTTTTCGCGGTCAGGCCTGATCTTTCACGAACTGCGCAATTTTCGTATGGTCGACATCGGGGCCTAAAGCATGCCGAGCAGCATCCCAGGCATCAGCGGTACCGGCCAATGTCGGCAGCTGGAGATTGAGCGCCTTCGACAAGTCCGCTGCAATCCTAATGTCTTTCGCCATAAGCCCCAAAGCAAAACCAGAGCCAAAAGTCTCCGAGAGGATGAACTGCTTCATCTTCACTTCTGTTGCGTTGTTCTTGCCAGACGACGAGTTGAGAATATCGACGATCGTTCTAGGATCGAGACCAAACGTTCGGCCAAGAAGAACGCCTTCGATAGCTGCCAGAACCCCGGCTCCCGATACGAAATTGTTGATGGCTTTCATGGCGTGCCCTGAGCCGATCGGGCCTGTCCTAAAAATCTGGCCGCCCATGGCGCACAGGATGGGATCAGCTTGATCGATATCGTCAGAAGCACCGCCTGCCATGATAGTAAGAGAGCCTTCGACGGCTCGCTTCACTCCGCCTGACACGGGAGCATCGACCAGCCGCAAGCCCTTCTGATGCAAGCGCTCTGCGAGCTCACGAGTATCATTGGGCGCCGATGAGCTCATGTCGATGACAAGCGCGTCAGCACTCAGGGATTGCCAGGCCCCATCCTTGAAGAGCGCGTCTTGAACAACCTTGCCGTTGGGAAGCATGGTAACCGCAACATCGGCCCCATTGAATGCTTCCGCTACCGTCTCTGCCGGAACGCCGCCGACGGCCGCGAACCTTTCCCTAGCCTCGGCCGATAGATCAAAGCCAGTGACTTCGAATTGAGCCGACAACAGATGTTGTGCCATCGGCCCGCCCATTGCGCCGAGACCAATAAAGGCGACGCGCAGATTTTTTCGTGGTGACAACGTCCCGCTCCCGAATGTGAGGCAAGCACAATCAGCTACCTCCGTTAGTGAGGAGTAGTTAACGACCTATCAGACAATCTGTCAATCGGAAAATTCATGCTTGGGCCGGCGCGCCCTCGCTACGACGCCAATTTTGCCGTCGCTTCTTCAATCACCTCACTTAAAATGACGTGCAAGCAGCACCCATCTTATCGTCCGATGGACACCAGAGAGGTTGTTGCGTTGTCAAAAGCACCGTGCCTGAAGGATTTAATTACACCCGGCCACCTCCAGCATCAGACAATCTGTCAATTTTCGGAAAATCTTATGGCATCAGCCTGAGGTGTTGTTGCGCAGGTACTCGAGTGCGACTTTCGCAGCCATATCAATGTGGTGCTTACAAGCGGCCGCAGCCCTGGGTCCGTTGCGATTTTGGATCGCTTCGGCAATCTCTTTGATTTCTGCAATGCTATGTTTGAGGCGCCCCGGTTGTGTCATCGAAGTCATGCGCAGAAGATTGATCCGGTTGTGCAGCGATGTTAGCATTTGCCTGACGAAGACGTTTTTGCTGCCATCCATCAAGCAGTCATAGAAGGCGTTTTTGGCAGCGATGAGCCTGTGTCCCACGCCGCTTTCCGCCGACGCTTCGAATTCTCTAACGGCATCTTGCAAAGTGGCAATATCTTCCGCCGTTCCATTTTCGGCGAACTGCTGACCAGCAAACCCCTCGAGCAGCGCGCGGACGGTGTAGAGCTGAGCGGCCTCCTCATAGGTTATGATACTGACAACTGGACCCTTGTGGGGGAAGCTTGTGATCAATCCCTCTGCCTCAAGCTGCCGAAGCGCTTCACGGACGGACGTGCGACCCACGCCGATCATTTCGCAAAGCTCGCGCTCGACGAGCCTTTGCCCCGGCTTGAACTTGCCCGTCGCAATAGCCTGTCTGAGCCTTTCTTCGACTTGCACTCGAAGAGAGGCATTTTGCCGAGCGACCTGCAGCTCCACATCTACCATGATCAATGTCCTACGTAGCACTAATGAATTTGAGCTAAATATATGGCTGCTTCGCGGGGAACTTTCAATCAGATTGTCTGATGAGCGGTCATTAGCAACTATTCTCGAGGATTGAGCCCGCTGTGTAGAGGTCGGCTTCCCGATCCATGAGGAACCGATCGGTTGGCGCGCCATAAGTGGAAATTCTAGTCCAAATGGCCTAGTTCAATTGGTGTCCTGATGGCCGACAATGTCCGCCCGCCGATTTCTCAAAACCAGCCACGTTGCGACCCTGATCGACGAGGTGTCCACGGTCACCGACACCACCGCATCTTCCAGGAGCACCCATTCGACTAACGGCCGGGTGCAGCTTGGCAATCGGCAAAAGCCGCATCAGCAGACGATAGTGGTTCCGATCGCGCCTCCGGTCCGGAGGCGGCATCGATCTTGAGCGCCTCAAGATCCGCCATCTTTCTTCGCCTGCCAGCCTGGCTCGTACTTGCGCTATCCGCAATTCCCATTCTAACCACTTTTCTCTCTGACCATCTCTCTTGAAAAATTGTAACCTTCGTGCTACATATCTAGTGCAATCTGTAGTGCGAAGGTGACAAATTCCGACACCTCACAACCCTCCGGGTGCGGCGCGCGCTGCGCAAACTGGGCGCAGACATCCACGTCGACGTCGCCGCCTGCCTATGGCGGTAGTAGCCGAACGTGCCTTCACCTCACGCTCAACGCTTCAAAAGATCGAGGCCGGCGACACCAATGTCAGCATCGGCATCTATGCAGGCGTCCTCCAGGCACTCGGCCTGCTAGATGGGCTGAGCCAAGTCGCCGACATCGGTGACGACAGCGTCGGCCAGTCTCTGGCCAATGCAGAGTTGCCCAAGCACGCTCACCCAAGGCGATCACCGGGATCGTCACGCGATGGCTGATTTCGAAGTTCATCTCGACCTTCACGGCCGCACACGTCCCATCTGGCCCGGAGCAATCGCGCCCGTGGTGCCGAAACAATCGTGTTTGAGTATGATCGTGCCTGGCTCGAGGACCCGGGCCGCTTCTCGCTGCAGCCCGCTCTAGCTCTGAGCTGGGGAGAAAAATCACGGCTTTCTGTGGCTCAATAAAGCCAGCTGGTCGTTGTCCCCTGCCTATGACCTCAATCCAGTGCCTACGGATGTCAAGGCGCGCGCGCTGACGACAAACATTGATCTTGATGAAGGCACCTGCTCCCTTGACCTGCTGGAAGAACCTGCAGGGCTCTACGCCCTAACGCTCGCCGAGGCTCGCGCGATCATTAAGGAAGTCGCGACACCGCAAGGTGGCGCGAGACCGCCAAGGCGGTCGGTGCGCGGTCAGCCGAGATCAACCGTATGGCCAGTGCGTTCGATCACGATGATTTGCAGCGAGCGCCAGCCCTATGACGTAGAGCCTTCCTCCACAGTTTCAATCCGCCCTCTGCCGGCCCGATCACTGAACCGGATTACGGCATCGTTGCGTTGTAAAGGACGGATGTCCAATGGCAATTTTCCGATCTGCGGTCCTGGCTGGATTTGCGATGGAATTGTTTCAAGCGCCTCCGTGACCAACGAGCGAAAACCAATAATTATGTGATTCGGTGAGATCGAGACGCTACTCTACGAACAAACTATGTCACTGCCAGCGGATCCTCAATCACATCGACGATCGATGGCTGGCCAAGCACGTCCGCGAAGCGCTGTAGCATGGCAACAGTACTCGATGACATCTCCGCCCTGGAGCCCGGGATATAGCAAGCGGCTGCATAAGCGAGTTGCCGTTGCCTCGGTTCCGTTAGCAACTCATCCGGTGCTGGTCGGTGATGGAAGCTGATCTCGCGACATATGTTGTCTTCAAAGAGATTGACGGAGACGGCTCACGCCTTGAAGAGATTGTGCCGATCATTCGAGAAAAACGGGGTTGGGTTCGACACCACAACGGCAATAACCTTGCGCTAGTTCCGCCTGCGATCTCAAAACGGGTGGCCTCACAATTTCTGCTCAAAAAGCTTCGGACGGAGCATCCAGGTCGCCCAGTGATCGGCTACGGTGACAGTGTGAGCGACTTCTCCTACCTGTCCCTCTGCGACTGGTGGGGCGCTCCGGGTAACTCTCAAATGACAGACCTTGTCGTTTCCGCTGTTGCGCGTGAGAGATAGGTGACACGCGTACTGCGAACGTGGTGATATGTGAGGAGGGTGCAGGAATGATCCTGCACCTCCAGTCTTTCAGTAGAAACTTCCTATGGGTAAAACGCCGCGCCATATCGCGGTAAGAACCATGGCAAGCGCGGCGAGGATCGCGAGATTCCCGTCGGCTTTTACCACGAGTACGTAGAGCTTGTATTTCAGCATGATATGACCTTTCGATGAGCTCATTAGGAACTGCCGTCTCGACGGTTCGTGCCTTACTTGCGCAGAGCGAAATTTCGCGCCCATGATCCTCTCGGCGTCGATCCGCCGGAAATGGTCGACGATGGGTTGATCGTCATAGACCATGGCCGCGCTCTTGACGCAGCCGAACATCATGGCCTTCAAAGACGCGACCGGGCCCTCGCCCGCAGCCGGCGCTGGAGATAGGAAAACTTGGTTGCTTGCCACACGCGTCCTGTCGATCTTATAAAAACGCAACGTTAGCCGAAGCGGGATCCATTTGGGATCCACGGCAACCAGCCGCCGGTCTCCCGCTCGAAACAGCAGCACATCGGCGCGCATGTCCGGCGTGAACCGTTTGCCGAACCAGCCAAGATCTTCGAGCACACCATCGAACGATGCCCCGTCGATTGGCGACTGTCTATCCATTCAAGCGGCCAGTGCGGCTGCTCGGCGTCACGCTTTCAACGCTGACGACCTCCGATCGGCAATGCACGACCCCAGTCCCAACTTGATCTCGGGCTCTGACGGCCCATCGCCCCGAAATAGAAAAGCCTGCCGCGGGAGGAGGTGCGGCAGGCTTTCCTAAAAGAACCGAACGGCGACCTGGGAGGAGGAGTGCCGCTGTTCCCACAGACGTCCCTTTGGGAGGAGGAGTGGGCCGTCTAAACTTCGAAGCGTTGCGGGAGGAAGCATCGCTTCGATGAAAATAGCAATACTCGGGCCAGCGCCATGAAGCCAGCGTCTATGTTGCACTGCAGCTATGCACCCGCCGCAACAATCGGCAGGACATCGAGCATTCCTACCCCTGATTTTGTCGGCGGCTCTGCCGCTGTTACAGAGTGGAACCGCTACAACGTCAATTTCGATATCGAAAGCCCCAAGAAGGCCGTGACAGTTCGCGGCGGCCCTGCCGTCATGGAAAGTAGCGCCGCTGGAGACGGTGGCCGGCAGCTAAGCTGGATCGGTGCGGTTCGCGACAGTCATTAGGGGACACCCGGTGACAGACAGTATGAAGTGGCAGTCGCTCCCAGAAGCGCAAGATGTTCTGCGGGTATGTTTTCACCGTTAAGACCCGGCTGTACAATCCCGATCCGGTACTCGATGAACTTGCGTCGGGCAGCCTTTCGAAGCGTGGCCAAGTCATTCAGGCTGCCTCGAATGAAACGGGCCCGGCCCTTAAGATGTGATGTTTCTCTCACGGTCAGGTGGTTGATGAGGTTCTTCAAGCTCCATGTCCCCTTCACCCCCTTCTGTGCTTGACCGCAAACGAGGTAAAGATCGTCCGCCCGGCGCCCCATTACTGCCTGCGAGTATTTCAGATGCCAGAGAAGTACGGTGACGGTATCGTCCGTCTCCTCGATCGCCACGACGTCCGCGCTCTCCCAGGTGTCATCGTCATCTCTTCCGGGAGAGTGGGCAGACAATCCTCGCAATGGGCGTTCCGCTGATCGCACCTCC
>NZ_LFIO01001837.1 GCF_001187535.1 Rhizobium ecuadorense | reverse complement strand
GTTCAAATCCTGCCCCCGCAATATATATAAGACAATATTCAAAAGCCCGCCTCGTGCGGGCTTTTTGCGTTTGGTAACGGGGCGAGGTTAACGCCTCCTCAGGGCGCCGGCGCGGTCCATCCTCATACAAAACGAGCCTCCGCTGCAGTACATAGCTAATCCCAGGTTAGCCTTATTGCGACTTTTTACCGAACGTATCGAGTGCAGCCAGCTCGTCCCCTTGTCTATGGCCATGGTGCGCCTACATCTCTACAAGATATGGTTGCAGTTACGCAAGCCTCACACGAGTGCCTTG
>NZ_LFIO01001427.1 GCF_001187535.1 Rhizobium ecuadorense | reverse complement strand
CCTTTTCCATCGGGTTATATCGATGCGTCGGGAGGAGCGGCCGTCTCGTGCCTCGGCCATGCGCATCCCGCAGTCCTTGCCGCATTGCACGAACAGCTTGACACTATGGCCTATGCGCACACCGGTTTTTTCACGACTGACGTCGCCGAGCGGCTCGCTGACCGGTTGGTCGAAGACGCGCCGCAGGGCCTTGATCAGTTCCAGCGCTCTAACCAGCATCTGGTGTCCTTCCTCCGGCCGGCCGAGCGCCTCCGCGATATATCCGCCTTCCGAATGAGCGCCGCCGAGATTGATC
>NZ_LFIO01000987.1 GCF_001187535.1 Rhizobium ecuadorense | reverse complement strand
CCTTGGCAGCGCGCGTCGCCATTTGCAGGACGGTCGGCTTGCCGGAAAGCTCCGGCCATTCGGCGGTTGGCTTCGAGGCAAAAGAATTAAGGCGGGTGGCGAATTTCAATTGGGTCACGGCTTTGGCTCACTTCAGTCGCTATGCACTTTACTTCACAGATTAATTTAGATTTGTAAAGTTATAAGTGTTGTGCAATGCGTCAATTCGTTGTGGGCCGCATCGGAGATATCTGCTTCCGCCCTTGCCTCCCTCGCCAAAGGACCGGCGTGCGGAAGCCCGCCGCCGGTATTGACA
>NZ_LFIO01001335.1 GCF_001187535.1 Rhizobium ecuadorense | reverse complement strand
CTTCCACGCAGCCGAGGAGTACCGTGATAGCGACGATGTTCGACCCGCCTCCTCGTGTGCCTCCATGCACCACGGCGATGGCCTTCAGATGCAGGCTGGTAACAAAAACAACTCATCGAGCTATCGAAAATGATCGCGCGTTTTGGTAGCCAGTGCGCAACCTCCCGGCGTTTTTCGAGGGGCTGCCTCTAAGGAGGTATGCAATGACGCTCGCCACATCAACAGTATCCCTGATCACACTTGGGGCGATCTCCGTCTGCACTATCGTTCGAACCGACGCCCATGAAGCGAAGAG
>NZ_LFIO01000012.1 GCF_001187535.1 Rhizobium ecuadorense | reverse complement strand
CTCAGCATGCACCAAAAAAGATATTGACTCCAGAGATTTCGAGAACGATATTGGGAACGTTCCCGTAAACGATCCTATATCGATCGCGAGCGAACTGCGATCGCACGAAGGAGGAGACCAACATGCAACCGATGGATATGCGCGGGCTGAGCCCGGCCCCCGTTACCGCTTTCACCCGCGACGGTGAAGTTGATCACAAAGCCAACGCCAAACTCGCCAAATGGCTGGTCTCGATGGAAGGCGTCAAAAGCCTCGTCATCCTCGGTCATGCCGGCGAGGGCACCTTCCTCACGGA
>NZ_LFIO01001551.1 GCF_001187535.1 Rhizobium ecuadorense | reverse complement strand
GGGTAATCCCGCGCGCGTCGTTCGCAGGAACGAAGACAAAAAAGTGTTCAAGTAGGAGCAAGACATGAGCAACAAAGAAAAATACGATGCCGCTTTCATCGAAACTTTCGGCATAGGCGCCGAGGATTTGAGCGACGGCCTCCAGTATCAGAGCATCCGCGCTTGGGACTCGGTTGGTCACATGGCGCTTATCGCCTCCCTTGAGGATACGTTCGACATCATGCTGGACATGGACGACGTGGTCGATTTCGGCTCGTACAAGACCGGCCTGAAGACGCTCGAGAAATACGGCGTG
>NZ_LFIO01001557.1 GCF_001187535.1 Rhizobium ecuadorense | reverse complement strand
GATCGACGTGCTCGTCAACAATGCCGGATACGGGTTGCACGGCGATTTTCTCGAAACACCGATCGAGCGCACCACCGATATGATCCAGCTCAACATCACGGCGCTCACCGAGCTGAGCTATGCTTTCGGACGTGACATGGCCGCCCGGGGATCGGGCCAGATCCTTCTCGTCGCAAGTCTCCTTGCGCTTCAGCCGGTTCCCAGCTTTGCTGCTTACGCTGCGACGAAGTCTTATGTACTGGCGTTTGGAGAAGCCCTGCATGAAGAGCTCCGTCGGCAAGGCGTGGTCGTCACC
>NZ_LFIO01000887.1 GCF_001187535.1 Rhizobium ecuadorense | reverse complement strand
CGCACAAAGGCGTCCTACGCAGGCAGATCGATTTGCCGGCAATTGCCACCGTCGCGGGCTGCGATCCGGAAATCATGCACGAGCCGTCCCCATCCCTCCGCTCCATTTCAACACGAGAACCGCCGCCAGCTAACGCAATGATTGCATTAGAGCATTCTGTTTCGACGACTTACTACCGCTAGTGCCAGAATTAACACTTGCGCGTCCGCGCCTGGAAATCCACTAGTTGATCCATTCAGTGTGCTTGGCGTCTTGCACTGCAATAAAGCGAAGGGATTGGCCTTGATGAAAGCGC
>NZ_LFIO01001191.1 GCF_001187535.1 Rhizobium ecuadorense | reverse complement strand
CTTTGAAACGAGCCCGCCAACCGTCGCCGATAAGCTTGCCGATGTTGAGATCATGCCGATCTATGATGGCACGAAAGGAACCCGCTTCTATCGGAAATCCGAAATCATAGATGCTCCGATCGAAGTCTTCAGACCTCGCAGCTAGCAGTATCCGCCCTACCGTCATCGCTCGAAGCCCGCTTGCGCGGGCTTTTTTTTGCTTCCGCGCTGCTAGGCTCACAGCTATCGCGAACACTTAGGCGCATACCTACCGCGAACACACGATAAGTTAGCGAAATCAGTCAAAACCTACAACG
>NZ_LFIO01000602.1 GCF_001187535.1 Rhizobium ecuadorense | reverse complement strand
CCTTGCCGCCCAGCTCATGCAGTTTCCCACCGGCGGCTTTGCCGGCGGTATATTCGTCCTGGCCGACATGCAGCAGCGCTCCCAACTCCTTTGAAACGTCGGAACCGGAATTGATGGAAATAACCGGGATACCGGCGGCGACGGCCTTCTTGATGGATGGACCTAGTGCTGAGGCGTCTGGAATGGAGACGATGAGTCCGTCGGGCTTCTGATTGACGGCAGCATCGATGAGCTGCCCCATAGACACCATGTCGAAAGTTTCCGGAGCGCGATAATCGACGCTAATACCCATATCC
>NZ_LFIO01000203.1 GCF_001187535.1 Rhizobium ecuadorense | reverse complement strand
CCTCAGCTTTCCCGGTACGGATCGAATGGACAACCTATTGGAAGCTCACAGCTAGAGCCTTTGGCCCGTAGGGCGGATGAGGGGGCTGCACGGCAAGTACGGTCTGTGCGTCCAAACTTACAAAACCTCCAGCACCGGGCTTTCCAGCACCTTTCCCGTCACTACATCGGCAATCCCCCGGTCCGTCTGGTGCGGGCCGGCATTGCAGGCAAGCGTTGCGCCGAAGCAGGCCTTGAAGACGCGATAAGGCGGTTTCCAGTCGACGATTTTTTCCATGGCTTTGCGGATGCCGGCGAAAGCCGAAGCGGTTTCCTTCAGCGATGCGCCGGTCACCAGGCCGGAGAGCGGCAGCGGCAAGATCGCCTCGATCTTTCCGTCCTTGGCGACCGCCATGCCGCCGCCGGCTGATATGACGGCGTTGGCGGCGAGCGCCATGTCACGCGCATTGCCGCCGAAGACGGTGAGGTTGTGGCTGTCATGCGAGACGGTGGTGCAGAAGGCGCCGCGCCATTCACTCCAGCCGGTGAGGAAGCCGATGCGCGGGGTCCCGTCGGCCTTGCCGTGGCGATGGGCGACGGCGATCATGGCGCTGCCGGCCGGCGGCACGACGAAGCCGTCCCTAACCTCCGTCTCCGCCTCGCCCCATTGCGTGAAGCGCGGGCGGTCGATGGTGGCGACGCGAACGCGCTCGCCTCTCGACGGGATGCGGAAATCATCCTCGGCGAATTGCGGGAGCTTCACCGAATTTTCAAGCGGTGCAGTATCGAGCTGCTTAATGTCACCCTGCATGCCGCCGTTGCGGGCGGCGATGCGTCCGCCCGATATGACCAGCCGCGCCCGGAATTGCTCGAGGTCCTCGAAGAGCACGATGTCGGCGCGGCGGCCAGCGGCGATAAGACCGAGATCGGAGCGCTTCAGCCGCGCAGCGGCGTTGAAGGTCGCGGCCCGGAGCGCCCATTCCGGCTTCATGCCGTAGCGCACCAAGCGGCGGATGACATCGTCGAGGCCGCCGGTTTGATAGAGTTCATCGGGAAAGACGTCGTCGGTGCAGAGCGTCACGGTTGGAGGCAGGTGGCCGAGACCGTTCAGCACCTCAACGAATTCCTGCAGCAAATGGTCGTGCGAGCCGCGCAGCTCGATCGTCAGGCCGGCGGCAAGCTTGGCGGCGAGGTCGGTGCCGGAGGTGAGTTCGTGGTCGGAGGTGACGCCCGCCGCCATGAAGGCGTTGAGATCGGCGCCTTCAAGGCCGCGGGCATGACCGCAGACGAGCTTACCGGAGGCAAGGCCGGCATTGACGATAGCGCTCATGCGCGGATCGCCGTCGATGACGCCGCGCATGTTCATGACTTCGGCGACGCCGCCGACGGCGGAGGAACGCAGCATTTCGGCAATGACGGCGGCATCGAAATCGGCGCCGGCAAATTCCAGCTCCGGCGCCGACGGCACGCAGGAGGGGGCGAGCAGGATCATGCGCAGCGGCGGTGAGCGTGCCGCCTCTACAGCCCAGCGCACGCCGTCGAGGCCATGCACATTGCCGAATTCATGCGGATCCCAGACGATGGTGGTGACGCCGCGCGGCAGCACGGCACGCGCATATTCCGCTGGTGTCACCATCGAACTTTCGACATGCATGTGCGTGTCGATCAGGCCGGGTGTTGCGATGCTGCCCGCCGCATCGATGATCTCGGCCGCATCGTTCCGGCTTGCCGGGGCATGGACGCTTGCGATCAGCGCGCCGACGAGGCCGATATCGACCTCCCGGATCAGGCCCGTCACCGCATCGAGCAGCCGGCCGCCGGTAATCAGCATGTCGAAGGGGGCATCGCCGCGCGCGGCAGCGACGGCTCGCGCACGCAGGGCGGGATCGTTGAGATCGGCGGGTTCCTGGCGAGGGGTGGTGTTCATTTGCGGGCCTCGTTGACCAGGGCGGCGAGGATGATCGCACGCGCGCTATCGGCATCGATGTCGGCGGCGAATTCTGCGTTGAAGGTCGCATGCGTAGCGCGGGTCTCGACGACGGTGCGGCCACGGGTCAAGGTTCCCTGCAGCTCGACGTCGATGCGCGCGGGGCGGAAGCTGACGATGTCAGGAGCGATGAAGGCGACGGCGGCACAGGGGTCGTAGATCGCCATGCCGGGGCGGCCGCGGCTGGTGCCGATACTTACATAACCCGAGAACATATCGGCGATCAGCTCGGCATTGGCGCCGCCGGCCTCGCGCACCGGCTCGGCATCCTCCGGCCGTGCCAGCACCTTGCGGCAGAGATCGAGATCGACCATGCGCAGCGGCAGGCCATGGGCGATGACGATCGACAGAGCTTCAGGATCGGCGAGCGCGTTGAACTCGGCGGACGCCGTATGGTTGCCCGATGTGACACCGCCGCCCATCCAGACGAGGTCGCCGATGCGGGCGGTTAGATCGGGGCGGGCGAGCGCCACGGCGGCGATATTGGTAAGCGGCCCGAGCGCCAGGATGCGGTGCTGGCCCTCGCCTTCCAGCCAGCGGCAAAGTGCTGCGAAGGCATCGCTTACGGCAAGGGCTGAGGCCTCCGGCAGGCTCCTGTCGATGGTCGGAATGCCGGTTGCGCCGAGGATCGCCTGGGCGGTTTCGAGCTTGCCGAGAACCGGCATGGCGCGGCCGGTGTGGATGGGGAACTTCCAGCCGAAGGCGCTGGCGGCGCCGGCGGCATTTTTTCTCACCTGCGATAGCGGCGCATTGCCGAAGACCAGCGATACGCCGTCGATGTCGAATTCCGACTGTGCCACCACCAGAATGGCGGCAATGTCGTCGAAGCCCATATCGGTGTCGATCCAGACGCCCATGATGTCACCCGAAGCGTTTGAGGTTGGCCGCGCCGGCAACCGGCAGATCGAAGGCCAGCGCGCTGCCGATCTCGTGCGGCGGCAGGCTTGCGTCGATCTCGGCCTTGATCGGCCCGAGCGGCGTATCGAGGAGATATTCGCGAGTGTTGCCGGCAAAGGAGGTGCCGCGCACAGTGCCCTGGAACGGGCCAGAGCCAAGGTGCACCATGCGCGGACGCCAGGCAAGGCCCGCCGCAGCGTCCGGGACCGGAGCGGAAAGCGCGACCGGGCCGTTCGGCGTTGCAAGCTTATCGTCTTTCAGCGCAAAGACATTCTCGAAGCCGACGAAATCGGCGACGAAGGCGGAGGCGGGCTTGTTGTAGATCTCCTCAGGCGTGCCGATCTGTTCGATGCCGCCGTTCAGCATGACGACGATGCGATCGGCGAGCGCCAAAGCCTCCACCTGATCATGGGTCACGAAGATCATGGTGACACCGGTCTCCTTCTGCACGCGCTGCAATTCGGCGCGCATTTCCAGGCGAAGCCGAGCGTCGAGATTGGAGAGCGGCTCGTCGAGCAGCAGCACCTTCGGCTCCATCACCATCGAGCGGGCGAGGGCCACGCGCTGCTGCTGGCCGCCGGAGAGTTCGGCGGGCTTGCGACCGGCGAAGGCCGAGAGGCCGACCGATTTGAGGCCGGCGCCGACGCGGGCGTCGAGATCGGCGCCCGAGATGCGCCTGAGGCGCAGACCGAAGGCGACGTTCTCATAGACCGTCAGATGCGGGAAGAGGGCGTAGGACTGGAAGACGAGGCCGACGGCGCGCTTGTTGGCGGAGACGCGGGTGATATCGGCGCCGTCGAGGCTGATGCGGCCGGAGGCGGGCGTCAGCAGGCCGGCGATGGCGCGCATCGTCGTCGTCTTGCCGCAGCCGGAAGGGCCGAGAAGGGCGACGAGTTCACCTTTGCCGATCGTAAGGTCGAGCTCCCTCACCGCGACTGTATCGCCATAGGCAAGCGTCAGCTTGTCGAGTTGAAGATAGGCATCAGACATAACGCGAGAATCCCAGGAAACGTTCGGCGAGGAAGACGATGCCGATCGAGAGAAAGGCGAGAAGGGCGGAGAGCGCCGCAATGGAGGGGTCGTAGGTGGTTTCCATGTAGCCCAGCATGTCGATCGGTAGCGTCCGCACACCGGGGCCGGAGAGGAAGAGGGAGACGGGCACTTGGTTGAAGCTGGTGACGAAGCCGAGGATGAAGGCGGCGAGAATGCCGCCGCGGATATTCGGCATCACTACACGGAAGAAGGCGCCGAGCCTGGAGGAGCCGAGCAGGACGGCGGCCTCCTCGATATCCGAGCGCAGATTGTCGAGGCTCGCCGAGACGACGCGCACGGCATAGGGCAGCACGAGGGCGGTGTGGGCAAAGAAGAGCGCGAGCGAGATGTTGAAGCGGAAGGGCACGACGAGATAACGCAAGAGCGCCAGGCCGACGATGATGCCGGGCACGATGATCGGCAGCGAGACGATGGTGCGGACGGTTTCTGCCGCGGGCAACCGGTAGCGCGACAGGGCATAGGCGGCCGGGATACCGAGGACGAGGGCTGCGAGCGTTCCAAAGACCGCAAGGAACATCGACATGGCGAAACTGTCGCGGAAACTCTCGACGGTAAACACCTTCATCACCCAGCGCAGCGACAGTCCCTGCGGCGGGAAGGCCAGCGTATCGCCTGCCGACAGCGAAGCGGCGATAATGATCAGGAAGGGACCGATCAGAAAGACCAGCAGCAGGAAAAGCACGATGGGCGAAAACAGGCGCAGGGTCATCGGCGGCTCCTCGCCGTCGCAAGCCGTTTCAACAGGATATTGGCGGCAAAGCTCATGATGATCAGAATGAAGGCGATGACGCTTGCCGAGACGAAATCATTGGCGACGGAGACCTGCTGATACAGCAGCGTTTCCAGCATCAGCACCTTCGAGCCGCCAAGCACGGCAGGGGTGATATAGGCGGTCAGCGATCCGGTGAAGACAAGCGTGCCGCCGACGACGAGGCCTTCCCTGGTCAGCGGCAGGATGACCTTCCAGAAGACCTGGAACCAGTTGGCGCCAAGCACGCGGGCCGCGGGAATCGCATCCTTCGGCATGTTTTCGAGCGCACTGATCAAGGAAAGGATCATTAGCGGCAGAAAGAGCTGCAGGAGACCGATGAAGACGGCGGTTTCGGTGAACAGCAGCCGCAGCGGCTCGGCGCTGAGGCCGAGGCCCGTTATCGCCTGGTTGACGATGCCGGTGCGGCCGAGAATGACGATCCAGGCATAGGTGCGCGCCACCGGCGAGATCATCAGCGGCAGGGTGACGAGGCCGATCATGCGCCCCTTGCCCTTCGCCGGCAGGTTGACGATGGCGAAGGCCGCGGCATAACCGATAACCGCCGAGACGGCGGTGACTTCGAGGCCGAGCCGGAAGCTGCGCAGGAAAACGGTGCGGTTCAGCGTCTCGGAAAAGAAACCGGCATAGGCCGACAGTGTCCAGCCGCCGCCGGCCCGGAAGCCCTCCGACAGCAGGATCGCGACGGGTAGCAGGAAGACCACGGTCGCAAAGACCGCTGCCGGCAAGGCCAGCGCCAGGGCTTCTGCGCGGTTCTGGAACATGAGGCGCCTTTCGAGCGGACAGAGGATGGTCCCGGCAGAGCTGCCGCGACCGGTTCTCATTCAGGCCTTACTGGCCGACCTTTTCGTTCCAGGTTTTCAGCCAGCCGGCGCGATTGTCGAGGGCGACGGCCGAAGGGATCAGCTTGAGGCTCTTGGCGGTTTCATCGCCATAGGTCAGATTATTGGCGGCGGCTTCGGACAGCTTGACCTCGCTGTTGGCGGGGCTGTCGACCAGCTTTTCGGCGAGCTTGGTCTGGATCTCGGTCGAAAGCCAGAAATCCATGAACTGCAAGGCGAGATCCTGGTTCTTCGACCCCTTGGTCAGCACCAGCACGTTCATGCCGCCGGTCTGCCCCTCTTTCGGCGTCGCCCAGGCGACCGGGACGTCGAGCTTGGTGAAGCCTGCCCAGGAGAAGCGACCGATCGGCGCTGCCCAGATCTCTTCCTGCTGCATCAGCTGTACGAGCTGCGAGGATTTTTCGTAGAAGGTGACGATGTCGTCCTTCTTCTCGCCCAGTGCTTCGATCGGTCCCTTCAGATCCGGCGTGTCCTTGCCGAGCGCCTGGCCGAGCATATAGAGCGCCGGTGGCCCCTGATTGGTGGTCACGTTCGGAAAGGCGACATGGCCGACATATTCCGGCTTCAGGAGATCGGCCCAAGAGTCGATCTTCATCTTGTCGGAGCGGTAGGCGATGGAGGTGGCGTAAAAGGTATAACCGACGCTCATGCCGTCGCGGTTCGGATCCTTGGCGACGTCGTAAAGCCTGGCGAAATTAGCGAGCTTAGCGGTGTCGATCTTGTCGACCAGGCCGGCGCGCGATGCGGCCAGTGCATCGGCCATGGAAACGGCGGCGAGATCGACGACAGGATTGGCCTTGTTGGCCTCCATCTTGGCCAGGCGTTCGACGCTGTTGCCCGTCTCGACCACGAGCTTGCAGCCGCATTTGGCTTCGAACGGATCGTAGACCAGCGTCTTGAAATCGTCCTGCGCAAAGGCATAGACGGAAATGGTCAGCGTCCGGTCCGCTGCGGCTGCTCCGAGCGGAGACAGTGCGGCGAGTGCTGCCGAGGCAATGAGAGCTTTTTTCATCTTACATGTTCTCCATCTCTGAGGTTTTTGATGCCGGGTTCGCGGGCCCGGATGATTGGCGGACGATCAGCTGCATGGCGACGCGCTCGATCTCAGCGGTAACGAGCACGCCCTGCCGGATGCTGTTTGCTCTTATGGCATCCGCCAGCGCCGACACGGCAATCCCGGCAATAGTGTCCATGTCCATGCGAACCGTCGTAAGCGACGGCGTGACGACGGGCGACCAGATGAGGTCGTCGAAGCCGGTGACGCTGACATCGGCTGGAATGTTGACGCCGGCCTGCTGTAGCTCCGTCAGCGCACGCAGCGCCTGCAGATCGGAGAGGGCCGCGAAAGCGGAGAACCCCTGCCTCACTCTTTCGGCGAGTCCAAGCGGACAGCCGCTGCCCCCATCCCGCTCCAGCTTGTCGATCCACAGGGTTTCAGCATGCATGCCGGAGTGCAGACCGGAGCGGATGCCACCGACGCGGTCGTTCTGGACGCTGGATTCCTGATTGTTGCCGATGATGAGGATGCGGCGATGGCCGAGGCCGGCAAGATGGCCGGCGATTTCACGGCCGCCTTGCCAATGGTCGGCGGAAACGGTGTTGCCCGGCGTCGAAGGGGTATCAATGACGGCGATTGGACAGGCGGCGGAGGAAATGCGGGTGGCGCGGCGGGGAATGATGACCATGCCATCGACGCCACGTTCGACGAGCCGATTAATGGCCTCGGTCTGGGCGGCGACATCGCCGCGGGAATCGGCGATCAGCACACCGTAACCGGCGGCAGAAGCGGCGAATTCGATCGCCTGGGCGATCTTGGGAAAGAGCGGATTGGCGATGTCGGGCAGCACCAGTCCGAGAACGCCGCTGCGGCCGGTCCGCAGCGCCCGCCCGGCCTGGCTCGGGACGTAACCGAGCTCGGCCGCATGCTCGCGAATCCTTTCGACCAGTTGGCCGGAGACGCGGCCCTTGCCTGATAGCGCATTGGAGACCGTGGCGACCGAGACGCCGAGCGACGTCGCTATCCTGCTGAGGTTCGGTCCCGAACGCGATGAAGCCATGATCGACGACGCCTGATTAATCGTTTAATCAGAGCTTTACCTCAGCTCTTTTCGCTTGTCGAATCCCAATTCATCTTATCGCGCTTTATCCGCGATACAAATTCGGCCGACATGAAAAAGCCCCGCGAGACGATCGCGGGGCTGTGTATGTCCATACGACGCAAGGCGGCCGATCAGGTCTTGGCCGGCTTCACCACGACAGTGGTGTTGGCCACGGTGGCCTTGCCGCCGGGGGCGTAGCCGCCGCCGACCGCGATGTTGAGGGAGACATAGTCCTTAGCCATCTGCTGAACTGCCTGGGCAAGGCTTGCCTGGGCGAGCGAAACCTGGCGTTGCGCGTCGAGAACGTCGAGCAACGAAGAGGCGCCGTCCTTGTAAGATGCAGTCGACAGTTCCAGGGTTTCCTGCGTGGTCTTCACCTGGGCCTGGAGTGCAGAAACCGTGCGGGCGTCACGCCGGACAGCGGCGAGCGCGTTCTCAACCTGCTCGACGGAGGTCAGCACCGTCGATTTCCAGTTGAGGTAGGCGGTCGCGGCGTCGGACTGTGCAGACTTGACGTTGGCGCGCAGGCGGCCGCCATCGAAGATCGGCAGGTTGAGGGTTGGACCGAATGACCACGGCGTCAGGCCGCCATGGATGCCGCGCTGGTTGATGTAGGACGGCGAGATCGAACCGCTGAGCGAGATGCTCGGATAAAGCTGCGCCTGGGCAACACCGATATTGGCCGTTGCCGCGGCGAGATCGCGCTCCGCTACGCGAACGTCGGGACGGTTGCGGATCAGGTCGGCCGGGATGCCGGAATTGATGCCGCCCCGGAACACCGGCTGTCCGTGGCCCTTCAGCAATTCGTCGACGAGGGCCGAGGCCGGCAGGCCGAGCAACGTGGCAATGTGATGGGCCGATATGCGGATGTTGGTTTCGAGGCCTGGAATTTCGGCGAGCGTCGATTGTACCAAGCCTTCGGCCTGGACGACGTCAAGACGCGAGGCGGCGCCGGCTTCAAGCTGGAACTTGGTCAGCTCGTAGGTTTCCTGGCGAGACTTCAGGTTGGCCCTCGAAAGCGCCAGGCGCTGCTGATAGTAGCGAACGTCGATATAGCTCGAGACGAGATCCTGCACCAGGGTCAGCTTGGCGACATCGGCGGATGCATAGGCGGAATCGAGCGAAGCGAGCGCGCTCTCGGTGCTGCGCTTGTAGAGGCCGAAGAGATCGAGCAGCCAGCTCAGCTGGACGTCGCCGGCACTGGTGTTGCGTGTGTCGAACTGCGTGCGCAGTTCGCCCCTCTGGCCGCTGACCGTATGCGAGCCGCCGACCGTCAGGTTCGGCAGGCCGCCGGCGCCGGCGGTGGTGACGTTGGCGGAGGCCGCATTGATGCGTTCGATCGCCTGCTGGACGCTCAGGTTCTGGTCGAGGCCGGCCTGGACATAGCCATTCAGTTTGGGGTCGTTGAAGGCGGTCCACCAGGCTGCGGTAGCAACATCGCCTACACTCTTTGTTCCGCCCTCTCCGAATTTGGCGGGCAGCGGCATCTCAGGAGGAGCATGATCCGGGCCAACAACGCAACCCGACAATAATAACAGCAATGCCGGTGTGGCGGCAAAACGAAGAGATACCATTCATTTCATCCTGTACTCGAGCAAGTCAATTCTTGTCCGAAGCTTCATGCTTCACTATCGGCCGCCGCGCCTCGTTTACCAAAAACACCATTCCGAAGCAGTCGGGCGCAATGTAGCAATCGGAACAGCATTATCACAGTGCATTTATATCACACTCCCGCCGCATTTTTGCCGCGTGTGGCAAAGATGCGTCGAATGACGACGAAGAAAGACGGTACGAAGAAAATTCCGAGCATCGTTGCCGCCAGCATGCCGCCGAGAACGCCGATACCGATGGCGTTCTGTGCCGCCGAACCCGCGCCTGTCGCAATTGCCAGCGGCACGACACCGAGAATGAAAGCCAGCGAGGTCATGATGATCGGCCGCAGGCGCAATCTCGCTGCCTCAAGGGTCGCTTCGTAGAGGCCCATGCCGCTTTCCATGCGGTCCTTGGCAAATTCGACGATGAGGATCGCGTTCTTCGCCGCCAGCCCGATGGTCGTGAGCAGGCCGACCTTGAAATAGACGTCGTTTGCCTGACCGAACAAGGTCGCTGCCGTCAGCGCCCCGAGAATGCCGACAGGCACCGCCATGATCACCGAGAAGGGGATCGACCAGCTTTCATAAAGCGCTGCCAGGCAGAGGAAGACGACGAGAACGGAGATCGCATAGAGCATCGGCGCCTGCGAACCGGAAAGGCGCTCCTGATAGGAGATGCCCTGCCAGGCGACCGTATAGCCGCCGCCGAGCTGTTCGGTCAGCGCTTCCATTTCGTTCATCGCATCGCCGGAGGAAACCCCAGGCGCGGAAGCTCCGTCGAGCGGAATGGCGCTGACGGCGTTGAAGCGGGCAAGCGAGGGCGCACCCTTCACCCATTCCGTCTTGGTAAAGGCGGAGAAGGGCACCATCTCGCCGTCATTGTTGCGGGCGTACCAGTGGTTGAGATCGTCAGGCTGCATGCGGAAGGGAGCATCGCCCTCGACGTAGACCGGTTTGATCTCGCCGTTCAGGGTGAAGTCGTTGACGTCGCGGCCGGTGAAGATGATCGACAGCATCGAATTGACCGAGGCGATGTCGACGCCCATGGCGCCGATCTTCTCCTGATCGAGCACGATTCGCATCTGTGGCTCGACTTCCTTGTTGCTGCTGCGCAGCGCCACGATCTTGCCCGAAGTATTGCCCATCTGGATCAGCCGCTTGGAGGCGGCCGTCAGGGCGTCGTTGCCATGGCCGCCGGTATCGACGAGGTACATGGAGAAGCCGCTCGATACGCCGAGACCCTGGATCGCAGGCGGCAGAAGTGCAAAGACCTGCGCCTCGCGGATCGCAAAGAAATTGCCGAGCGCACGGTTGACGACCGACTGGGCGCTGAGCTTGGGATCGGTGCGCTTTGCAAAATCCTTGAGCTTGGTGAAGACGATGGCGCTGTTCTGGCCGGAGCCGTTGAAGCCGAAGCCGAGGGCGCCGAACACGGATTCCACCGCATCCTTTTCGTTTTCACGATAATATTTCTCGACCTTCTCGACGACCGCCTGGGTCTGCTGGGTGGTCGAGCCCGGCGGCGTGGTGACGATGGTCAGCAGCACGCCCTGGTCTTCCTGCGGCAGGAAGGAACTCGGCAGGCGGGTGAAGAGATAGGCGCAGCCGGCGCCGACGAGCAGGAAGACCAGCATGACCCGGATCGGCCGTTTCAACAGATAGCCGATGGTGCCGACATAGCTGTTGGTCGAGCGCGTGAAATTGCGGTTGAACCAGTCGCCGACGCGGTGCTTCCTGTGTTCGCCGACCGGCTTTAGCATCGTGGCGCAAAGGGCTGGCGTCAGCACGAGGGCGACGAGCGCCGACAGCAGCATGGCCGAGACAATCGTGATCGAAAACTGGCGATAGATGATCCCGGTGGAGCCGCCGAAGAAGGCCATGGGAATGAAGACGGCGGTCAGCACGAGCGCGATGCCGACGATGGCGCCGGTGATCTCGCCCATCGATTTTTCCGTCGCCTCGAGCGGCGAAAGCTTTTCTTCGGACATGATGCGTTCGACGTTTTCGACGACGACGATGGCGTCGTCGACGAGAAGGCCGATCGCCAGCACCATGGCGAACATCGTCAAGGTATTGATCGAGTAGCCGGTGACCGCCAGCACGCCGAAGGTGCCGAGCAGCACCACCGGAACGGCAATCGTCGGGATCAGCGTCGCCCGCAGGTTCTGCAGGAAAATGAGGAGGACGACGAAAACGAGCACGATCGCCTCGATCAGCGTGTGCACGACCTTCTCGATCGACAGCTCGACGAAGGGTGTCGTGTCGTAGGGATAGGTGATTTCGACACCTGCGGGCAGGCCGCGGCCGATGACATCGAGCGCCGAGCGCACGCGGGCGGCGGTATCGATGGCGTTGGCGCCGATCGCCAGGTTGACGGCAAAACCGGTCGAGGGCTGGCCGTTGTAGCGCGAATTGCCGCCATAGCTTTCCTGGCCGATCTCGATGCGCGAGACGTCGCTCAAACGCACCGTCGCGCCATCCTTTTCGACCTTCAGAATGATGTGCTCGAAATCGGCGACGGTGGTCAGCTGGCTTTGCGCGGTGATGGTGACGTTGATCTGCTGGCCGGGGACCGCCGGCTGGGCGCCGAGCGAACCGACCGAGACCTGGGTGTTCTGCGCCTGGATGGCGGCGGTGACGTCGCTCGGCGTCAACTGATATTTCAAGAGCTTAAAGGGATCGAGCCAGACGCGCATGGCGTATCCCGAACCGAAGACGTTGATGCTGCCGACACCTTCCAGGCGTTGGATCTGATCCTCGATCGAGGTCGACAGGATATTGCCGAGGTCGACCGAGTTGCGCTTGCCGTCGGTGGAAACAAGCGAGCCGACGAGAAGGATGCTCGACGTCGAGCGGGTGACGCTGATGCCGGCATCGATGACATCACCAGGAAGCTGCGACTGAACCAGCTGCAACTTGTTCTGCACCTGCACCTGAGCGATATCAGGGTCGGCGCTCGTTCCGAAGGTCAGCTGGATGCTGGCCGAACCCGTCGACGAGGTCGAGGTCATGTAAGTTAGATCGTCGAGGCCCGTCATGCCGTCCTCGATGATCGTCGTCACCGATTTCTCGACGGTCTCTGCACTCGCGCCCCGATAGGTGGCGTTGATGCGGACCGTTGTCGGGGCGATGTCGGGATATTGCGAGATCGACAGGGTGAAGATCGCCAGCAGGCCGGCGAGCATGATGGTGATCGCAATGACCCAGGCGAAAATCGGACGTCGGATGAAAAACTTGGCCATCGGTTGTTCCTGTGCGGCTGAGACGGTGACGATGCGGGCTCGAAGCTATTTCGCTGCGGGCTTCTCTGCGTCACCGGCCGCGGGCTGCTCGGCAGCCACGACCACGCCATTGTCGGTGATCTTCATCGGAACCGGTTTCACCGGCATGCCTGACGTGATCGATTGCAGGCCGCTGACGATCAGCTGATCGCCGTCCTTGATGCCTTCGGTGACGAGCCAGGAATTATTGGAGGGCGAGCTGTTTTCGAAAGCGCGGGTTTCGACCTTGCCGTCGGCGGAAACGAACTGTGCCGTCAGCCGGCCGTTGGCGTCACGGCTCGTCGCCAGCTGCGGCAGCGCATAACCCTCTTCTGAACCGAGCTCGACGGTTGCCCGGACATACATGCCGGGCAGTACGATACGGTCGGGATTGGGAAAGAGCACGCGGATGATGAAGGTGCCTGTGGTCTCGCTGACCACCTGCTTGGACATGTCGAGCTTGCCCTGCTGATTGTATTCCTTGCCGTCTTCGAGGATGAGGTGGAAGACGACATTGGCTGCCCCCTTGATGTCGCCGGCGGCCATCGCATCGCGCAGCTTCAAGAGGTTGGTGCTCGACTCGGTCAACGAGATATAGATCGGATCGAGCTGGCGGATCGTCGTCAGCGCCGTCGTCTGGTTGGCCGAGACGACGTTGCCGACATTATAGGCCGTCTGGTCGCTGATGCCGTCGAAGGGCGCGATGATCCTAGTGTGGTCGAGGTCGATCTGCGCGGCGGACAGTGCTGCTTTCGCCGATTCGACTTCGGCCTTGGCCTGGAGCAGCGTCGTCTTGGCGGTTTCGAATTCGATCTGGGTGGCGCCGCTGCCGACCAGGCGCTGGTAGCGATCGAGATTGCTTTCCGCGCTCGGCACACTCGCCTCGGCTTTGGAGATTGCCGCCTTGGCCTGCTCGACGGCGGCGATATAGGGGGCATCCTCGATCTGGTAGAGAAGGTCGCCCTTCTTGATCTCGCCGCCTTCCTTAAAGGCGATCTCGCGGATGAGGCCGCTCACCTGTGGGCGGATATCGGCCGTCTGGAAGGTCTCGGCGCGGCCGGGAAGGATGGTGGTGACTGGGAAACTGCCCTTTCTCAGCGTGATTACGCCGACCGGCGAGGCCTGCTGGGTCGCGCCAGCGCCCGCATTGCCGGCGGGCTTGCCGGCGTTGTCGCTGCAGGCTGCGAGCAACGCGCCGAACGCCAGCACCGAGGAGATGAGGAGGACACGCCGTATCATTCTGAATTCCCTGTACGGGGCAATGGCCGTTCGATCCACGGGCTCGGCTCCGCCGAGCGCAGGCTTATATAAGCGTTAGGATTGGTTCGGCTTCAAATGCCATCATCCGAATTTAACAAAAGCTTTACGAAGTGACGTAAGTCAGCAATCGTCACTTAGCAAGCGTTATTTTGCAGTGCGGCATCGACGAAATCCACGATGTCCTCGGCGCGGCGCACCAGCGTTTCCTTGTCGTCGCGGACGATCAGGATGGGGTGCAGCACACAGGTCAACACGTCTGCGACGGTGTGTGCCGCGCTTTTCGGATCGCGGCAATGGTAGCGTTCCTCCGCCATGCCCTCGAGGATGATCCCGCCGAGCTTCTCTTCGATACGGGCGCGATAGCGGTTGCCGGCCTCGAGTTTGGCTTCGACCGTCGAAAGCACCATTTCGAAGATGTAGGGGTTTTTCTGGATGTCCTGCAGATGGCCTTCCAGCAGGCGCAGAACGAAGCGGAGCAATTGCTCTTTCGGCGGCAGGTCCTGGTCGAAGGCTGCGAAACGCTCGGTGGCGTTGTCGAGATGGCGTCCGGCGATCGCATCGATCAGCGCGACCTTGGAACGGAAATGCTTGAAGACATTGGCCGGGGACATGTGAAGCGCCCCGGCGATGTCGGCGATCGACACTGCCACATAGCCGCGCTGGCGAAACAACGTCTCCGCCATGGAGAGGATATCCTCCCGCGTTTCCTCGGCCTTGCGTCTCGGCCTTCTTGCCATCCGTCCCCCGCCGGGCCGGGCCCGATCCTTTTGGCTGATGTTAGCGCGATTGCACGAAATGCCGCAAGCCGATGATTGGCCGGCGGCTTTCGCGCGCCGCCATCTCAGGGGAAGTGCGGGGCGAGGTTCTGCCGGATGCGGGCAAGCGGCGTCTCGCCGCTGTCGTCGGGAACAAAGCGCTCGCCGGTGATCGCCTCATAGGCCCTGATGTAGACGGCCGAGGTTTGTTCGATCAGTTCGGTGGGGATCTCGGGGATCTCGTCCTTATACGGGTCGCAGCGTTCCGCCACCCAGGCGCGGACGAAATCCTTGTCGAAACTTTCCGGGCGTTTCCCGGCGGCAAAACTTGCCGGATAGCTTTCGGCAAGCCAATAGCGGCTGCTGTCGGGCGTGTGGATCTCATCGGCGAGGATGATGTTGCCGTCGGCGTCGGTGCCGAATTCATATTTGGTGTCGACGAGAATCAGGCCGCGTTTGGCCGCCATTTCCTGGCCGCGGGCAAAGAGTGCGAGCGCGTATCGCGAAAGGGTTTCCCACTGCTGCCTGGTCAGCAGGCCGCGCGAGACGATTTCGGCAGGCGTCAGCGGCTCGTCATGGCCGCCGTCGAATTCCTTGCTGGTCGGGGTGATGACGGGTTCGGGCAGGATCTGGTTGTCGCGCATGCCGTCGGGCAGGTGCATGCCGTACATCTCGCGCTCACCCTTCTTATAGAGCGTCAGGATCGAGGTGCCGGTGGTACCGGCGAGATAACCGCGCACAACGATTTCGACCGGCAGAATGTCGAGCCGCTTGCCGATGACGACATTGGCATCGGGATAGTCGAGAACATGGTTCGGGCAGATGTCCTTCGTCGCCTCGAACCAGTAGCGCGCCGTCTGCGTCAGCACCTGGCCCTTATAAGGAATGCAGGTGAGGATGCGGTCGAAAGCGCTCAGCCGGTCGGTGCTGATGATGATGCGGCGTCCGTCCGGAAGATCGTAGTTCTCGCGCACCTTGCCGCGATAATAGTTCGGCAGTTCCGGGAAATGGGCTTCGGATAGGATTCGCACGGCGCTAGACTGTCCTTGTGATTGGGTAAAGGCTTCCTGCTCTACTGCATAATTCCTTAAATCGGAATCGATTTAAGGAATTATGCAGCACTCAAAGTGCTACAGCGTCCTTTGCGCGTCTGAAAGACGCGCGGCGCTGTAGTCATCGCCGGGAAGTCAAGGTGGCCCCAACTATCGTATCACAGCCAGAACAGAGCCAGGAGAAACAGAGCGAGGCCATAACTTGTGACGGCAAGCGGCCAGCCGACGCGCAGGAAGTCACCGAAGCGGTAGCCGCCGATGCCCATTGCCAGCGTGTTGTTGTGATGGCCAAAGGGCGTCAGGAAATCCAGCGAGGCGCCGGCGGCGACGGCGATCAGATAGGCGTCCGGGGCGTGGCTGCCGGCTTTCGCGAATTCCAGTGCGATCGGGGCCAGGATGATTGCGACCGTCGCATTGTTGACGAAGGGCGTCAGCGCCATGGCGAGGAAGAGGATGAGAGCGATGCCGAAGAGCGGGCGGGTGATCGGCACGACGAGGCTTAGCCAACCGGCAGTGGTTTCGGCTGCCCCGGTGGTTGCCACTGCCTGACCGATCGGAATCATCGCCGCCAGCATGATAATGATCGGCCAGTTGAGATCGGCCATCGCCTGGCGGATATTCAGATGATTGAGCAAAGCGAGCACGAGCACGACGCCGGCAAAGGCGACGTCGGGACGCAGGCCGGCGGCAGATGCGGCGATGCCGCAGGCAAAGAGCGAGAAGGGCCGCCAGGAGAGCGAGGCCGGGTCGCTCGAAGCAGCCGAAGCGAGCGGCAGGCACTCGCTTTCTTCAAGCGCTTCGGCGATCGCCATGCGCGGCCCTTCGAGCGTCAATATATCGCCGATCGACAGCTGCAGGTCGAGGAAACGGCCCTCGATGCGTGGCGCGCGCATGGAAAGAGCGATGACCGCGACGCCGCGGCTGTGAAAGATTTCGAGCGAGCGGATGCGCGAACCGACCAGCGTGCTTTCCGGCATGACGACGGCTTCGACGCGGCAAAAATCCGGCTGCAGGCCATGCGGATTGATATCGGCGATCAGCGCCTGCGCGGCGGCAAGGCCGGCAAAGACGGTATCGTCGCCTTCGGCGAGCAGCATGTCGCCGGCTTCGATCACCGACTGATCGAGCGGACCGAAGACGAAATTCTCGCCGCGGATCAGCGCATGCGGCTTGATGCCGAAATGCGAGGGACAATCGGAAAGCCGGACGCCGATCAGCGGCGACCCGTCAGGGACGCGACGCTCCACGACGATGCGGCGCTTGGCCGGTGAGATCGCCGCCGGCGCCTCGTCGGGCTCTGGAAACAGCCGCTGCACACGAAAGGCGATGAGCAGAATGCCGGCGATTGCGACCGGCAGGCCGACATAGGCGAAATCGAAGAAGCGAAAGCCGGCTCCGGTCGCCTTGGCGAGCGCGTCGCTGACGAGCAGGTTGGCCGGGGTGCCGATCAGCGAGACGAGGCCGCCGAGCAGGGCTGCAAACGCGACCGGCATGACGAGCTGGCGGCGGGGAATCGTCAGCGCCGTGCCGAGCCGCAGCGCCACCGGCAGGGTGATCGCAAAGGCGCCGATATTGTTCATGAAGATGGAGATGAAACCGGCAAGCGAAGAGGTGCCTGCTATGACCTGGAAGCCCGACGGGCCTGCGGCCGCGAAACGGGCCGCGAGATTGTCGAAGAGCCTGGCGCGCGCCAGCACCTGGACGATCAGCAGGATCTCGACGACCGTGACCACGACGGGACTGGCAAAGCCGGTGAAGATCTGGTCGGCTGGATAAAGCCCGAGCGCATAGCCGGCGAGCAGACCGGCGATCGAAATCACCTCGATGCGGAAGCGATCGAGTGAGAAAAGAACGAGCATCGCCAGCAGAAGGATCAGCAGGGATGCTTGCTCGAACGTCATGCGTGGGCCCGGTGTTTCATCGACGAGGCGAACTGTAATCGTTCCTCATGCGCTGTACAGAGGTTCCTTCAGGCAAAGATTGAACAATTCTCAAGTCTCTCGTCAAGCCGATGGGGTCCACCGACCGGTTGCGTTCCGCTCCAGAATAGGAGTTGCGAAAACGCCGACGGTGCGCGCGATCCATTGCGGTCCGGTGGCCGCCAGGCTTTCGCGCCAGCGATCCGATTGCAGCATCGCCGCACCGATGGCGGCCGGTTCGATGCCGCAGCCCATCAGCAGGTGAAGGCCGGCCGTGATCGAGGCGCCGCTGGATATGACGTCATCGATCAGCGCGACGCGCCGTCCGATCAGCAGCGGCAGCATGCGCGGATCGATATAGAGGCGCTTCTGCTGTGTCGGCGTGGTGATCGAGGACAGGGCGACGGAAAGCTCGTCGCGGTACCAGAATTTGCGCGAGGTGCCGAGCGGAACATAACGGTGGTGGCCGAGCTTCTGCGCCACCGCGGCGGCAAGCGTCAGGCCGAGTGTCGGCAGGCCGGCGACGACATCGATGCACATCGGCCTGATCTTTTCGGCGAGGCTTTCGGCCAAGGTATCGAGCACGGCGAAGCTCGCCTGGTTGACGATCAGCGAGGCGAGGGCATGTTCACCATCCGCCAACACGCGGATCGGCAGGCGAAGCTGGCGTCCGTCTTCCAACACAGCGACATAGAAGGAGGTGAACTCGCCGGCGGCGGCAAAGGTGCCGGGCGGATGAAACTCCTGCCAGAAATCATGCGGCGCCATGCCAGCCCCATCCGTCAATTGCGTCTTGTCCTCTCAACCCCGGTTTTCCGGCGCAACGCTTGTAACTCCGCCTCGGTCAGCGCACGCACGGCGCCTTTCGGCAGTTCGCCGAGTTCGAGCCCGCCGATTGCGACGCGCACGAGGCGCAGGCACTCGGTTCCGAGCGCCTCCAGCATGCGGCGGATCTGACGGTTGCGGCCCTCGACGAGTTCGACCTCGATCCATGAATTGCGGTCGCCCTGGCGCAAGCGCCGCGCGGCGGTCGCCGTCAGCAATTCACCGTCGTGACGGATGCCCGATGTCATGGCGGCGATGCCCTCGTCGCCCATGATGCCGTCGATCTGGACATGATAGGTCTTCGTCACATGCGTGATCGGATCGAGCAGGATCTGGGCGAATTCCGTGTCGTTGGTGAAAAGCAGCAGGCCTTCGCTCGCCTTGTCGAGCCGGCCGACCGGGGAGAGATGCGGGATGTCGAAATTCCTGAGACAATCATAGACCGTCGGCCTGCCTTCGGGATCGTCGCGGGTGGTGACGAGCCCGCGCGGCTTGTTGAGCATCAGATAGATTTTCGCTTCGGCGGCAATGACGAGACCGTCGACGCTGATCTTGGCCGTAGCAAGGTCGACCCAGGCGGAGGTATCGTTGATGGTGCGGCCGTCGACGGCAACGCGACTTTCGCCGATCAGCCGCTCGGCCTGGGTTCGGGAGCAATAACCAAGCTTGGAAAGAGCACGGGGGAGGGTGACCCGCTTGGCCGCGGCACCGTCGGCGGGCTTTGTCCGATCGCGCGTTTTATACGATGGGCGCCGTTCCCTCATTTGCGGTCCTTATGCTGCCTTCATGCCCTCTACTTGGCATGAACGACGCAAGGATGCCAGCAAGGCAAAGAAAAACCGAGGGGAAGAGATGCTGTAAAAGAACGTCAGCGCTTTGGTGAAAAGCGCCGTTCTGGCATGGTGGGGTTGCGCTGGCTCAGCGGCAGGCCATGAAGCCGGCAAGTTCCTTGCGGCTGACAACGATACCGGCGGCGGCCTTGACCGGGTCCGGATGCGTGTACGACAGACTTGGCATTTCGGGCAGGTCGAGTGCCTGACGCATATTCATGATGCCGACCGCGTAACGGCCGTTGACGCCATCGACGCTGACTTCAATGATGCAATTGGCCCTCTTGTTTTCCATGCTGTCCTCCCTTTCGTTTTTTATGGTCCCTTGCTTGCATTAAAAATTGGTTTTTCTAAGACATAAGCATTTACGCACCTGCCGAAAAACGGATCGGCGGGTGCGTAAAAATATGATTTTTCAACGGATCCGGCAGGCCCTAGCGCCACCAATGGCGTGGCTGCGGCTGTGAGCTGGCGGAAAGCAGATAGCCGGCGAGGAAGCCAATGGCGCCTGCAAGCACCAGCGCAGTTGTCGCTGCGGTCGGATGCTCGCGGGCAGCGCCGGCAGCAGCGGCCCCTTCGGCCTTGATCTGGGCGACGGCATTCTTGGCGCGGGGCAAGGCCTCATCATAAGCCTTGCCGGCGCGGCCGCGCACTTCGTAATAGGCTTCGGCGCCTTGAGCGGAAATCATCTTCTGCAGGCGCGAGACTTCCTGTTGGAGTGCGGCGATGTCCTTGCTGACAGATGCTCTGATATCATCGGTGTTGGCAGCCATATCGGTCTCCTTCCTTCAATGGGAAAGACAACACTCCAGACGGCGATAGGTTCCGAAATGTCCGCCATTGATTTGTGACGGAAATTTAAAGCCTGCGGCCAGAAGCACGTTCATCCGTCGTTAACCATAAATTCGCTCAAGCGGCTGTTTTCCTATCATCTTTTGCCGGTTGAGAGCGGGTTTCCGATGATTTTTTGACCGGGCGGTAAAGGAATTTTTGAAAATTTGCTCCGAAAACGCCGGCTGTGGATAAGGGTCTGCGGAAAAATGCTTGCCGAATCAACCTGTTACAAAAATGTCAAAAAACTTTGGTTTGGTGTGTTGACTTGGAAAA